>CAYOWQ010000007.1:160208-192335 GCA_964407695.1 uncultured Isosphaeraceae bacterium
GAGTGGGGGCAGGGTGGTGGCAGGGGCGTCTCGCCCCTGATCCTCTTCTCCTGCTCTCCCCAGAAAAAAACCCCGCGATCTCTCGCGGGGTCGGTCCCTGTTGACTTGTTGACTTGTTGACGTGTTGACGTGTTGACGTGTCTTACGGCACGGGCGGGCACGGAAAACCAGTGAAGCTTGCGACCGGAATCCCGTTCTGGCCCACGATCGTGAGCATCGCTGCGTCGTAGTCGATCACCGCGTTGCCCGCCACGACGTGCGAGACTCCCGCGGTGATCACGATCCGATTCGGCGACGGCCGACTCACCGCAGCGCCGGTCTCGTACCAGCGCGAGTTCTGGTGAATCGTGAACGTGCCGCTGTTCCAATTACCAAGAATCGGCGCATTCACATCCGAGTCGAAGATGATCGTGGCGGCGTTGTCAGACACATCAAAGAACGCCGACAACGGCAGCGGTGGATGCTCACACGGGAAAGGTGCTGGTCGAAACAAAACCTCCGGAAGCGTTGCGAACGTTCGCCTCCTCGTAAGGAATGTTGACCACGGTGGCGGCGGCGATCGCCGCGGAGAAGTTGATCGCCACGGTGTTGGGCATGGTGAGCGAAGCGCTGACCGCCGTTGCTCCCGCCACATCGGTGGTGTAGAGCGGCGTGCCCTTCAGGATCACCGCCTGGTTGAAGGTGATGGTGAGCGTGCTGCCCACAGCCACCGCGTTGGTGATCACGATGGGCGTGGTGGGCTGGGGGCGGTTGGCGGAGCTCTTCGTGTTGCGCTCGCGCGACTTATACGTTCTCTTGCCGATCGGTCCGGTGGGGGTGCTGCTGGGCATGGATTCTCCCTAAAAAGAGGTGTCGAGGTGTCCCTCGAAAGGTGTCAAGGTGTCGAGGTGTCAAGGGCGCTGGAACCTGAAGCTGTCACGCTTCCGGGGGCGACACCTTGACACCTGTGTTCATCACGCCGCTTCGGCGACGGTGGTGGCGATGGGAATGGCCAGCGCTGAGCTCCACGGGCCGACTTCACCCTTGGTGTTGGCCCAGCGGGCAAAGAAGGTGCACCACTTGCCGTTGTCGGCGGTGGTGAAGGCCACGGTCATCGGGTTGCGGGTGAACGCGCCGTAGAACATCGCGCCGGCGGGGCTCTCGGCGGGGTCGTCGGAAATCACCCGAAACAACTGCAGGCTCTGATAGCCGTAGGGGCGAGCCCGCGAATCCGGCGTTGATGAATCCGAATAGCGCAAGGTCATCGTGCCGTCCGGCGTGGTGCCGAGGAACGAAAGCAGCGGCATGGTTTCCGGCGGCGGGATCGGGGTGCGGATCACGTTGGGCGGTCTGACACCGATCGCCTGCTTATCGGCGGCGGAGATGCCTTCGTTGGGCTTAATTTGGGCTGCGAACAGTCGGACCACTTCCTCGCACGCAGCCCGCGCTTCATCCTTGATGGTGACGGCGACTTCGGTCTTGGTGGCGGGGTTGGTGGTCACGGCGAGCTTGGTCTGAAACGTCGTCACCAGACCGGCGAGCATGGCTGCGTCGGCCGCCGAGATGTCATAGGTTCCCGGGCTGGCGCTGAGGCCGTTGGAAAACGTCTGGAAGAAGGCGAGCGCTTCAGCGTCGCGACTCGGTATGAACGTGTCTGCCATGTCTGATCTCCGTCTGATGTTCTCAGGGAAGTCGTTCGCCGCCCGGACCCTCCGGGGGGCAATCCGAGGATCGGAATCGACGGCGCGCCACTTCATCGCGTGATTCGCCCGCCAGGGAAGTTTCCCGTTCCCGGACCGGACCGATCGGAAGAGCTTGCCCGACAGCGTCAATCGGACCCCTCGCCATCGCGTCTCATCTCGATCGATAAGGGGCAGTTCAGTCGTTCGGTTCAGGACGGTCCGCCCCGCGGACCATGCTGGAGGTCGGTGATGGTGCAGCATCCGAAGGCGCGATCCGCAGCGCTGACACCACCCGGCTGTTTCTGACGGACCGGTCCGGATCAGCGTTCGACATCCGCGCATCAAGGTGAGCGGAACCCGCTCTCCCCGACCGCCTTTCTGCGCTCCCCAACCGCTTGGTCGCTCTCCCCACCCTCCCGGTCGGTCGCCCCGACCGCCTGGTCGCTCTCCCTGCCCTCCCGGTCGGTCGCCCCGCCCTGCTTCCCGCTCTCCCCGCCCTCTTGGTCGCCCGCCCCGACCGCCCGCTCGGTCGCCCCGACTTCCCTCCGTCGCTCAACGACCGCCGGAATCCTCTCCCCGACTTCCCACCGTTTCTCCCACACCGCGGGACGATTCTCCCGCACCGCGGGACAGTTCGCCCACACCGCCCGACGGTCGGTCAGCAGGGCGGGAAGGCTGGTCACGACCGGCGCAGAATAGGTCGGTACCACCCGACATTGCGTCGGCGTTGCCGACACCGGCGATGGACGGTGCCGATTCAGCGGCGTACCATCCCGTGAGGTCCGCGGCTTCGCGACTTCATTTCGCGTCACAACACGTCACAGCACGCGACAGCACATCACTTCACGACACTTCACGACAAGCGCCCGGCATCTCGCCGGGCGTTTTTCGTTGAAGGCGACGGACGACCACCACCCAAAGAAAAAACGCCGGGCGGTGGCAAGCCACACGCCCAGCGCTTCCGGGGGTCAGGGGGATCAGGACCGGTAATCTCTAGCCCGTGAAAGGGGTGGGGGCAAGGTGATGTAGCCTACCGTAAAGGGGCGGGCGTGTTTGGCAAAGTCCCAAATCTTGAATCACCGAATCGTGGTGGAGAATCCAAAAATGAAGCACTTCCTCGTTGGGCTAGTTCTAGGTTCATCGATCACGCTCGCAGTTGCCTTTCAGCAGCCACCCGGCGGCGAATCCCTTCCAGTTGACCAGCACCTGATCGATATTCAAACGTCGATGGAAGGAATGAATCGCAGGATGAGTGAGCTTGAGTCGTGGTCGGCCGCTACCTCGTTTCAGCTTGAACGCGTTACGTCGGCGGTCGAGGCGACTGAGGAGGCGGTACGGGACATCCAGACGTGCATGGATTGCAGTTCGCTGAAGGCCACCGACATTCTACTTGATCGTTACGGCTGGCCGCCCACTCAAACGGATCTCCAGGATGCCATTCTGATTCGGCGAATGAAGAACCATCTAAGGCCCTTCGGCCGACTCCCAGAGCCGCAAGAGGGGGAGGCCACTAGCGACTACTACGAGAGGGTGGTGGACGCGTTTCGCGCGTTTCGCGCGGAATTGCCCTAAGCCGGTCGAATGGGGCACGCACCGTGGACTATGTGTCAGACAGTGACGTTGCAGAGCCTGCAAGTACAGCGAGCCTTGCGGACCCTACCCGACTAACCAGAGACAGGATTATCCGGGTCGCCGACCCCGTAGAGACTCGATATTAGCCCATGCTCGTAGGTGCCTTGAAGCCGTGCAAGAAGCTCGAACGCGAACTCGGCGAATGTTGAAGCGCCCCAATTCAGGCATCCAGCGAACGTATGTTGACCCACTGTGGTCGATTCTCCGACATGGTACATCCGATCCAGAAGATTTCGATCTGGGGACAACGGCGGCCATTCCTCATTGGTCGTTGAGCAGCGTGCCAAGGCGGCCTGCGAATCAATCGCCCCTTCCGAGGTAAGAATAAGCGCCCCCATGCTGACACGTTCAAATGCCGCGAGTCTTTTCAAGCGATCTAAGAGCGAGGGTTTTGCATCCTTTGCCCTAATTTCGAAGAAGACGAAGCCAAAGAAGAAGTCGGGCGACAAGTAACGTCGGTATCTCGCTTCTGGTGCCTCAGCTTCAGCCATCAACCTCCTGAGCCTGGTCATCTGGTCAATCGCGCGATCCAGCGATTCCCTGTTGAATCTCGACTTGACTTCTAAGACGCACATCGCATGTTCGACGGGGATCGCTCGGACGATGCCTAGCTCCGACCGCTCAGGGATGTCGTCGGTCCATAGTACAGGTGATTTCAAGCGGTCATAGATGATCACGTCAAAATGCGGCAGCGGTTCGTCAGGGCCAAGTCCGGGGGAGACAATACGCCCCGAGGTAACTCCGAATGCGGCTGGCAGAAAATCGTTCAGCCATTCCCGAACGCATCCCTCAGCAACCACTCCGTGGTGAGTCTCAATCCCATGGACTTCCTCATCCACTTTGGCCTTCTCATATTGAGCAAGCATCGCCCCGCGGCGCTGATGTATTTGTTTCCAGCCAGCCGAGGGGAAATAGGTCGTTAGCGGGTCGATGGTCATGCGGGGTTCGAGAGCCGATCGATTTTTGGTCCACAGTGACGCAGGCCATGGACACCTGCCCCATCCAGAGTCGGCGGAGCGCCGCACACCTTTCAGGGTTTTCCCATCCCGCGCACGAGCCCGGGAAGGTCAGTGCCGAAGGAACCAGTGTAGCAGGCGAGGGGGCGGGGATGAAGAGCGGGAGAGCGGGCGACAGCACGGTCCGCACAGCGGGACCCTCCACATCCGGACACGCGGTCCGCACAGCGGGACCCTACCCATCCGGACCCGCGGTCCGCACAGCGGGACCCTACCCATCCGGAGAATCGGTCCGCACAGCGGGACCCTACCCGATGCATCCTCTGTGCTCTCTGTGGCCTCTGTGGTTCAATTGGTTGCCCCCTGGATTCCCGCATGCGCGGGAATGACGATGTTGCCACTCAGTCTCCCCCCGCACTCAGTCTCCCCCCGCACTCAGTCTCTTAGTCTCTTAGTCTCTCAGTCTCTTAGTCTCTCAGTCTCTCCCCTTGACACCTCGACACCTCGACACCTTGCCACCTTGGTCTCTCCGTCTCTCCGTCTCTCACTCCCGCTGCCGCTTGCCTCCCGTTCCCTTCTGCTCGCGCATCAGCGGGGCTTCGGCGAGGGTGAACAGCACCACTTCCTCGCCGGTGGCGGTGCTGATGTCGTGGTGCAGGCTGACCACGGCGATGGCGGTGATCTCGAGGATCATGCGCTCGAGGTGCAGCCGGGCGGTTTCGATCAGGTGGGTGCGCACCTGCTTGAGCAGGTCTCGGCCCTTGTCGGGCGGGAGCGTGCGCACCAGCTGCTGCTCGGCCACGGTGAGCACGCCTTCCAGCCGCACCACGATCAGGTCGTCGATCAGGTGGGCGCGCAGCCGGTTGGGGCCCCGGCCCATGTATTCCTGCTCGAAGCGGATCATGCCCTTGCAGATCAGGTCTTCGATCTCGCCGAGCGTTCGCGCTGTCGAGGCGGGATCGCACACGGTGAGTCGGGAAGACGGGCGCGACGACGTTGGAGCGGAGAGGTCACGATGTTCAGCCTCGGTCATGGTCGTCTCCATCCTGCGGACTCACCCGATCCATCGCTGCCACAACCCGGCCCGATGCAACGCCGGCTCGTGGCCCAGGGTCGTGGTCCAGGGTCGTGGTCCAGGCTCGTGGCCCAGGGTCGTGGCCCAGGGGCCGCACGAATCGACCGAATTGAACCCATCCGCGCCATCGCCTTCGGCCCGTACATTTCATCGCCGGAGGGCGGTGCATCGATTCACATCGAGCTCACATCGTGGCGAAGGGATCGCCATCGGTCGGCTTGATTGTAGCGCACCGCGGACGGCGGCCCCCTGCGGCATGAACATGAAGAACTTCACCGTTGACGTTCATGCGGGAGGTAATTGATTATTGTGTTGACTTCCCCAGACGCTCCGATACAGTACGGTGCACGTGGAACGCCCGTGGCCGAACTTGAGACGCCGCAACGTTTCGATCGGATGACTTAGAGAAGAGCACGCCGCCCCTGCGGCCGGCCCGTCAAAGAGTAAGCCGACTTGAATCTTCACCCTTGAGGTGTTGATGCAGGTCGGCTTGTTTCGTTTTGGGTCCCTGCATGAACGAGGAGTTTCGTTTCGATCGTTGGCCGGCTGGTGGGAATGGACCGTGCCCCAGGGCCGGCCTGCGTGATTGCCGCCAACCGGCCTTGAAAGGAGATTGTGACCGAGAACCCCAGCATCATCGCCCAGCAGCTCGCGGCGGCCGCCATGGCCTTTCAGCAACGGGTCACCGGCCACACACCGAAGGCGGTGACCGTTGTGCTGAGCGAAGGCACGCTGGTGATCACGCTGCTGGGCGCCTTGACACCGGCGGAGCACGTGATGGCGTCGAGCCCGCAGGGGGCGTCCAAGGTGCAGGAGTATCACCGCAGGTTGTTCGCCAACTCGATGGACCAGATGCGGCAGGAGATCAAGCGAATCGCCGGGGTGGAGGTCCGCGAGTCGGCCGCGGAGGTGGAGCCCACCACTGGAACAGTCATCCATGCCTTCACCAGCGGAACCGTCGTGCAGGTGTATCAACTCGCCGAACCGCCCTCGAAGGAGGACGGGTCCGGATTGAACGGAACGTGAATCCCCTGTTCCCGCCCGGCCTGAAGCTCTGCGCAAGACTCAGACCGGGTCTCTGTCGGGTCGACCCCGAGGGCCGGATCGTGAGATGCCGGTCCGGCCCTCGGCTGGCCTTCGAACTCGACGACCTCGCAGACAGCGCGTCGGCTTCGCCGCGCAAGAAAGGCGCTCCGCCATGTTCAGATCACAGAAACGATCGGTTTCAGAACAGACTCCCACGACAACGCCAACGGCAACGCCGGAGACCAAGCCTGAGAATCCCCCCGGTACACATCCCGGTTCAAATCCCGGTTCCATTCCCGATTCTTCGCCGAAGAAGATGCCCGGCGATCCCCCTTCCACCACGGCTACTCCCAAGCCTCCGTCGGCGTCTACGCGGGCGCCTGCACGGGACGTTGGCCGGGAATCGCGACCGATGCCGGACCACGATCCCGAAGACCTGACTGAAATCCTCAACGGCAAATCGCACAAGGGGGATGCTCGGCTGATTCGAGCGGTCATGAATACGAGTACGCCGGATCTTGATGAACGAACGAACAGCGAATGGCCAATCGTCGATTCCCAGGAACCGCTCGGCGGCCTGACCGGCTTGGTTCGGGATTCCCGAATGAATGAAGCGAAAATTCCCGCGGGCAACAGCGGTTTCAATCGTGTTGCCAATGATCCGGTCAACCGGAATTCCGCCCTGCCTGCACCGCGCAGTCATCGGAAGCCCGGACTGTGACCTGGACACCCGGTGTGCCGGTCGTCGGAGGGGCGACCGGCACACTGTATTCAAGGGCTCGACAGATCACACCAAGGACACCAGAGTGGGATTTCTCCTCATCAGCTTGATTGTGCTTCTGATCATCGCCACCATTCCCCGGTGGCGCTACAGCCGCACCTGGGGGTATTCCATGAGCAATCTGATGGGAATGATCCTTCTCATCGTCGTTCTTGAGATCCTGTTGGGCTGCCTGCCGCTGAGGTTCTAAGGATGCGGAGTCATGTTTCGGCCGTGCACTCGTGGTGAGTTTCGTGTCACATCGCGGTTCACAAATTCACCCGGGACGGTGCACGGAAAGTCCGGGAGGGTCGGTGCCGATGGAACCAGTGCAGCAGGCGAGGAGAGCAGGAGAAGAGGAAGGATCAGGGGCGGGCCACCCCTGCCACCCGCTAGCCCTGCCACCGGACGCGCGCGCCACCCACTGCGCTGCTCGGTCTCGCGAGGTTGCCCTCTGGATTCCCGCGTGCGCGGGAATGACGGCATCCACTCAGTCTCCCCCCCACTTTGTTTCTCAGTCTCTCAGTCTCTCCCCTTGACACCTTGACACCTTGACACCTTGACACCTTGACACCTTAGTCTCTCAGTCTCTCAGTCTCTCCATCCCCGATCACCTTCTGAAAAAAGCAGCCTTTCCCTTTGACTTCCCCCAATCTGTGCCGATAATTCTCTCCGGATGCTCGAGCGTCCGAAGGGCCCCGATTAACGACGGGGCGTCAAGAACCCGGCGGCGGGAGTCACCCCCCGCGTCGGCTGGGAAGTCTCGATTCGAAAGGAGGTGGTCCAGTGATTTCGAGTGACCTTCTGAAAGGTATGCACACGTAATTGCTGCGTCCGGATTCGACCGGACACGACTGCACCCGTGTGCAGCCATCAGTCGATAGCGTGCCCGGCGGCCCGATACAGGCCGCCGGGTCTTTTTTTGGAAGTCCGGGGGGTCGGCCGCCGCAACCGGGGCTGGGAGACGGGCGACTGGAATTGGAGGCAGATTGTCCGCCGAATGGGGAAATGGCCGATAACGGATGCATGTCGAAAGGATCGTCGCGGTCGTCGCGCGCCAAGGCCGGTTCCGATTCGCTGCCCGCTCCCAGCATGGTGAAGCGGGTGGTGTGGGTGATGGGTGCGGGAGCCTGGCTGTTTCTGCTGCTGTCATTTCTGACGTTCAACGTTGCCGATCCGCCGTCGCACATGGTGGCGGTTCAGCATTCGCCGGTTTCCAACTGGTGCGGGCCGGTGGGAGCGCTCATCGCGTGGCATGGCTACAAGGTGCTGGGACTGGCGGTGTGGGTGTTGCTGGCTGCGGTGGGCGGGTATCTGGTGGTGGTGCTTCGCGGCGGCGCGGTTGGGCACCCGGTGGTGAGAACGATGGGTGTGGTGATCGCTGCGCTGGGTGTGACGGGGCTGCATGCGCTGTGGCTGCCGACGCATGGGCCGATCACGGGGGCGGAGCCGGGATTGCTTTCGGCGTTTGTGGTGCAGGAACTGACGATTCGGTTCAGTGCAGCCGGCGTGACGCTGTTGATGCTGGTCGCGATTCTGCTCGGCGCGGTGGTGGCGGTGGACTCGATGGTGACGGCTGCGCCGAGAGCGATCGGCAGCGGGTTCGGGTGGATCGCTGCGCTGGCGCGGATCGACTGGCTGGCGCCGGTGCGGCTATTGGCAGCCCTGCGGCATGTGAAATTGCCGTGGCGGCGGGTGCCGGTGGCCGCGGGGGGCCCGGGGGTTGGAGAAATTGAAGAGGCCAGCCCGCGGCGAAAGATGCGGTCCAAGCGAAGCGCGATGGAATCGATTGACCCCGATGCGGGCGGGCTGGGGGCGACCGAGGCGTTTGACCCGGAAGAGCATGCCGTCGAGGCGGAGGTAGAGACGAAGCCCGACGAGGATGATCGGCCGCAGATGACCGAGGAACAGTTGCGGGCGAAGATCGCACGGCTTCCGCTGCGAATGACGGGACAGAGCCAGGCGGTGGCGCGCGATGAAGATATTCCCCGTGAGCACACGGAGAACTTCGAGGGCTATCAGTTCCCGACGCTGGAATTGCTGGAGGACCCGGAGTCGAACTTCTCGAGCAAGATGGAGGCGTTTGTTCGTGAGCAGGCGAAGATCCTTGAGGAGAGCCTGCATACCTATGGAATTGACGGGGAGGTGACGGGGATTGAGTCGGGTCCGGTGGTGACGTTGTTTTCGGTGCAGTTGGCGCCGGGCACGCGGGTGGCGAAGGTGCAGGCGGTGTCGAGCGACCTGGCGCGGAGCCTGCAGGCGCAGAACATTCGCATCATTCCCAACGTGCCGGGGAAGACATCGATCGGGATCGAGGTGCCCAACCTTCAGAAGGAAAAGGTCAGGCTGAAGGAGTTGATGTCGGGCGGGCAGAGCCAGGGCATGGTGCTGCCGATGTTCCTCGGCAAGGATGCGTCGGGCGAGCCGCTGGTTTCGGACCTGGCGCGGATGCCGCACATGCTGATCGCGGGCACGACGGGGTCGGGCAAGAGCGTGTGCATGAACACGATCATCATGTCGTGGCTCTACACCAAGCGTCCGGATGAGCTGAAGCTGGTGCTGGTGGACCCGAAGATGGTGGAGATGAGCCAGTTTGCCGAGGTGCCGCACCTGATGTGTCCGGTGGTGACGGAGATGGGCAAGGCGGCGGCGATTCTGGAGTGGGCGGTGAACAAGATGGAGGAGCGGTACGAGCTGCTGAAGGAAGCGTCGGTGCGGGACATCGGTTCCTACAACGCGCTTTCTGAGGACGAGCTGTATGAGCGCTTCGAGCCGGAAAACGATGTGGAACGGGCGAAGATTCCCAAGAAGCTGCCCTACATGGTGTTCATCATCGATGAGTTGGCCGACCTCATCATGACGCACAAGGAAGTGGAGCAGTCGATCGTGCGCATCGCGCAGAAGGCCCGCGCGGTCGGCATTCACCTGATCCTGGCGACGCAGCGGCCGCAGGCGAACGTGGTGACGGGATTGATCAAGAGCAACATGCCGTGCCGGGTGTCGTTCAAGGTGGCGAGCGGGATGGACAGCCGGATCGTGCTGGACTCGAAGGGCGCGGAGCTGTTGCTGGGTCAGGGGGACATGCTGTTCCTGACGCCGCATACCTCGGAGCTGAGGCGGGCGCAGGGCACGCTGGTGACCGACGGCGAGATTCGCAGGGTGGTGAAGTTCATGAAGGGCGTGGCCGGGCCGACGTTTGAGCGCAGCCTGCTGGCCATTCGCTCGGCGAGCGATGAACAGGGGGATGATGGCTCCGGCCTTGATGCATCGGAACGCGATCCGCTCTTTGATTCCGCGGTGGAGATCATGATCGAGACCGGCCGCGGAAGCGTGTCATTGCTGCAGCGGCGGCTGGCGATCGGCTACAGCCGGGCTTCGCGGCTGGTGGACCAGATGGGTCTGGCGGGAATCCTCGGCGAGCACAAGGGATCGGTGGCCCGCGAAGTGATCATCACCATGGAAGACTGGCAGCGCATGAAAGCGATGGAGGAGCAGGAAGCGAAGGCGGGAACAATCTTCGAGACCTCCGAAGACGCCTCGATGACGCAGGAATGACTCAACCGCGTCAGCGCCTTCGCGGTGCCTGTTGCCACGATGACCCTGAAAACTGACTCGCCGCTCGGGCACCTGCCAACGCTGCTTACGCCGAACCTTTCGATCCGGTGGCTGACCGAGAACGACGCCCCGTCGCTGTTGCGAATTTTCGGTGACCCTGCGGTAACGCGGTACTGGATCCACGGACCCTTTGCAGGGCTGGCCGACGCGCAACGGCTGGTTCAGGACATTCACGACCTCCATCAGGAGCGAAAGCTTTTTGAATGGGGCCTCGAACACCGCGCTTCGGGGGAGATCATTGGTACCTGCACACTCGCGGCCATCGACTGGGACCACCACCGGGCCGAGCTGGGATTTGCGTTGCGACGCGATCATTGGGGACGAGGCCACATGCTGGAAGCGTTGCCGGTGCTGATTGACTATGCCTTCGGGAGCTCGGCGGAACAGTTGAATCTTCGGCGACTGATGGCCGACATCGATCCACGGAATCAGGCGAGCATCCGCCTGGTTCAACGTCTCGGCTTTCAGCGGGAGGGATGTTTTCGGGCCCACTATGAGCTGAGCGGCGAGATTCAGGATGCACTGGTGTTCGGTCTGCTGCGGGAGGAGTGGCGAAGTGCAGTGAACCGCGATTCGGGCTGATCACCCGATGATGCCCTCAAGAACGCTCCCTCGAATGCGACCCACAACATCGCCGATGATTCGAATCGCATCGTCGATCATGGTGGCTGACACATCGAGATGCGTCACCATTCGAACGCGGCCGGGACCCATCGAGAACGCAAGGACACCTTGTTCGCCGAGTCGCTGACAGAAATCGTCCGCGGTGCCAAGCGAGGGATCGACATGGAAGAACACCATGTTGGTTTCGACTTCTTCTGTTTTGATTGTTAGCAGCGGAATGCGGGCGATGCCTTCGGCGAGCCGTTTGGCGTTGCGATGGTCGTCGGCGAGCCGGGCGACGTGGTGATCCAAGGCATAGATCGCCGCCCCGGCGAGCAGGCCCGTCTGCCGCATGGTTCCGCCAAACATCTTGCGGAAGCGGCGGGCTCGCTTCACGAACGATTCCGAGCCCGACAGGATTGAGCCTGCGGGAGTTCCAAGCCCCTTTGAGAAACACATGGAGACGCTGTCGACGTGCTGAGTAAAGACCGTGGGCTCAACCGAGAGGGCCGTGCACGCGTTCATCAGCCGGGCGCCGTCGAGGTGAACCTTGAGATTGCAGTGGCGCCCCATTGCGGCCGTGGCACGGAACTTCTCCAGCGGCCAGACGCTGCCGCCGCCTCGATTGTGGGTGTTTTCGAGGATCAGGAGGCGGCTGATCGGCTCGTGTTCGTCGTGGAGGCGAATGGCGCGACGGACATCCTCCGGCGTGAATTGGCCCCGCGGGCCATGCAGGGTCTTGATCATGCAGCCGGAAATGGCCGCGGGCGCGCCGGTTTCATAGTGAATGATGTGGCTGTCTTCATGGGCGATGATCTCGTCGCCGTGGTCGCACCATGATCGGATGGCCAGTTGATTGGCCATGGTGCCGCTGGGTGTAAAGCACGCCGCCTCCATGCCGAACATGGCCGCACAGCGCTCCTCCAGGGACTTGACCGTGGGGTCATCGCCGAGCACATCGTCGCCCAGCGGGGCGGCCATCATGGCCTGCAGCATGGCGGGTGTCGGCCGCGTGACGGTGTCGGATCGGAGGTCAATCGGGTTCACATCGGGAGTATACGAACGCGCCGAACCCCCGAGTCGGCCTATTCTCTGAGCGTATACCCGCCGTGCAGCTTCCCATCGCCGAACCCTGTCGATCGATTCTTGATGCCCGGCCCGCGCCGGGGCGGGCGGCATCGCTCTACCTGCACATCCCGTTCTGTTTTCACAAGTGCCACTACTGCGACTTCTACAGCCTGGTGGATGACGACTCGCGGCATGAAGTGTTCGTCGATCGACTCGTGGAGGAGATCGAAGCGTCGAAGAGCTTCTTTGCTCCGAACATCGACACTGTTTTTGTTGGTGGCGGGACGCCCACGCTGCTTTCTCCCCCGCTCTGGAAGCGTCTGCTCGCTGCGCTTCATGCCATTCCCGGCTGGAACGACGGGCCGGGGGAATTCACTGTGGAAGCCAATCCTGAGACGGTGACCGATGAGCTGGCCGCGACGCTCTGCCAAGGCGGTGTTAGCCGGGTGAGCATCGGCTGCCAGTCATTCAACCTCGCGCACCTCAAGACCCTCGAGCGCTGGCATGATCCGGAGAATGTCGCACGATCGGTGAGCATTCTTCGCCGCAACGGAATCGACAACCTCAACCTCGACCTGATTTTCGCCATTCCCGGGCAGACGGTGGAGGACTGGATTGAAGACCTGCATCAGGCCATCGCCCTGCAGCCGACTCATCTCAGTTGCTATGGCCTTACCTATGAAACGAATACCCCGCTGCACGTGCGAATGAGGGCGGGTTCCATCCAGCCCGTGGATGATGCGGCGGAGGCGGACATGTATGAAGCGACGATGGAGAATCTCGCCGCTGCGGGGTTTGTGCAGTATGAGATCAGCAACTGGTCGCGGCCGAATTTGCCCTGCCGCCACAATCTCACTTACTGGACCAACGGCAACTGGTGGGCGCTGGGACCTTCCGCCTCTGGGCATGTGGACGGACTGCGATGGAAGAACGTGCCACGAATCGGTTCCTATCTCGACCAACGGCCATTACCGCCGGTCACCGACGTCGAACGCCTTGATGCCAACGGCGTGGTCGGTGAGCGCTTCATGCTCGGCCTTCGATTGAATTGCGGAATCCCGTTGAGACAGGTTGAGGCCATGCTTGCCGGCTCATCGACTGCCGATCGGCGACTCGCGATTGATCGATTTGTCAACGAGGGACTCATTGAACGCACCGAAGAATCGCTGCGCCTCACCCACCGCGGCCGATTACTCGCCAATGACGTCCTGAGCGAACTGATTTAGGCGGATGTCGCGTTGTCTGCCGGTCTTTTCGGGCGCAACAACCCCGCTCCGCCAAGGATCAGGAACACACCTATCACGATGAACACGATGTTGCCGTTGTCGATCGCAATGGAATCCGGCCGTGCCCGGCTCAGCGCCACAACGCTGAACACGATGCCTCCGGTCACCATCAATCCGCCCCAGAAGGATCGAGAATTTCCCCGCGTGCGCGGCGAGAGACTTGCCTCCGTCACACCCAGTTCATCATCTGCGATCCAATGAAATTCCAGCTCGCAGTTCGGGCATTGTGGATCGCGCAACGGATCAAGCGACGTACGACATCGCGGACATATCGGTTCCGCCCGGGCCACCAAGGGCCGTGCCACCTCCTCGCCCATCTTGGCCGCGAGGTCGCGTACCAGTCGGTCGTGCGCCACCGGCACAAAGAGAAGGTTCCGCGGGCCGGATTCGGGCAATCCAAGAAGCAACGGGAGCGATCCCACCTGAGGCGGAACGCTGTAGAGCCTCGTCGGCACGCCGAGATCCTGAAGTCGATCATCGAGCGCTTCCAGGGGCCCCATCGACTCATCATGCTTTACCACGATATACAGCGTGGCCCCGCACTCCGGACAGTATTCGACACTGGTACCGCGCAGGTCGTAGCGGCAGGACTCGCACCTGGCGGGATATTGAATCCGAAACACCTGGCCAGCGGAGTCATCTTGTGGATCGGAGGTTGACATCAGTTGGCCACAATATTCACCATCTTGCCGGGAACCACAATGATCTTCTTGACATTTTTGCCCTCAATGAGCGCTTTCACCCGCTCATCGGCCAAGGCAATCGACTCATGAGTGGCTGTATCGGCCTCGGCGGGCACCATGATCCGCGCCTTGACCTTGCCCATGATCTGAACCGGGACCTCCACTGATTCATCCTTGAGCAGTGCCTCGTTAACAACCGGCCAAGGTTCTGTGCTCACACATGTCGAACGGCCCATTCTCGCCCAGATCTCCTCGGCGAGGTGAGGCGCAAACGGCGAGAGGATGCGAGTGAACCTGTCCAACTGATCCGTGGACAGACCCGACGACGAAGCGGCATTGACGAATTCAATCATCGCTGCGATGGCGGTGTTGAGAGCCAGTCGTTCGATATCAGCTTCCACCTTGGCGATCGTCCGGTGCAGTTGCTTCTCGATGTTCTCGTCGGCGGCGGCCGCCCTCCGAATCTCTCCCGTCGATTCATCCACCGCCAGGCGCCACGCCCGCTGCAGGAATCGGAACAGACCGGCGATATCCCTCGGATTCCAGGGCTTGGTCGCCTCCAATGGCCCCATGTACATTTCGTAGAGTCTAAACGTATCCGCGCCGAATTCCGTGATCACTTCATCCGGGTTCACCACGTTTTTCAGGCTCTTCGACATCTTGGCAGCGATCTGTGTCACGGTTGATCCGGTCGCCTTTTCGACGAACACGCCGTCGCCCTTCTCTTCCACCTCATCGGTGGGGACCAGCGACCTGTCAGCTCGCTGATAGGCAAAGGACGTGATGATTCCCTGGTGAAACAGGCGGCCGAACGGTTCCGGCGTTGACACATATCCCAGATCAAACAACACCTTGTGCCAGAACCTGGCGTAGAGAAGGTGCAGCACCGCATGCTCAGCGCCGCCCACATACAGGTCAATGCCGCCCGCGTGCATCGTGCCGTCATCACGGGATGACACCATCCAGTACTGCTCCGCTTCGCGTGAGATGAGTCGGATCTCATTCCTTGGGTCGCAGAAGCGCAGGTAGTACCAGCACGATCCGGCCCAATTGGGCATCGTGTTGGTCTCGCGCTGAACCGGAGTCGCGGGATCCAGCACCTTCGGAGAGACCCCCGCCTCTCCCGCCGTCGTCTTCACCCAATCCGTCGCCTTACCCAGCGGGGGCGTCGGCGATTGCGACTCGATCGGCTTAAAATCCTCCAACTCCGGTAATCGAACCGGCAAATGCGACTCGTCTACCGGGTAGTGATTTCCCTCGCGGTCAAAGACTACCGGAAACGGCTCGCCCCAGTATCGCTGCCGCGAGAACAGCCAGTCACGGAGCTTGTAGTTCACCTTGCGGCGACCGATTCCCGTCGACTCCAGCCACTCCACCATGCGCGCCTTCGCGTCCGACGTCGACAGGCCGTTCAGCGAGACCTCGTCGTTGGCGGAATTCACGTTCGTGCCTGACCCGGTGTAAGCATCCTCGGATTCCGCGCACCACGTGCCCTGCTCCATCCGCTGCTGCAGCATGCCGAATGACGTCAGCCCCAATGCCTCGATGGTGTCAAGCCAGGTAATTCGCGTCAGCCCACGGCGGCGCCCCACCGCTCCCGGCAGATCCGTTGCGCAACTGGAAAGGTCGAATTCGATCGCCGTGTGCTCATTGCGAGCCCGTTTCAGAACGGTCTCCAGTGCATGGTCAAACGAGGAGGGAGCGATATTCTCCGACATGACCAGGCCCAGAAAATCCGCCAGGACACCCGCCCAGACCTCATCACCTCGCGCCTCGACCGGTGCATGCATCACGAAATAGTGCATCGCGAACACCGGCCGCGAATACACGACGTCCCGGATCGGCAGTTTGAACTTGATGGCGAACTCGAAGTCGCGCTGGTCATGCGCCGGCACCGCCATGATTGCGCCGTGGCCGTAGCCCATCAGCACGTAGTCGGCCGTCCAAACCGGGATTCGCTTGCCCGTCGCCGGGTTCATGGCGTGCAATCCGGTGAAGACGCCGGTCTTCTCCTTGGTGTCGGCCATGCGGTCCACATCGGCCCGATTGCGGGCGGCATCGACGTAGGCCCGTAACTGGTCTCGCCCGGCAAATGCCAGGTTGGGGTCGGTCATCGCCTCATCCACCAGAGGATGCTCGGGGGCCAGCACCATGTAGGTGGCTCCGAAGACGGTGTCCGGACGCGTGGTGAAGACCCGCACGGTGCGCCGCTCCATTCCATCTGGATCGGCATCGGACACGATCTCGAAATCGATTTCGGCCCCCTCACTGCGGCCGATCCATTCCGTCTGCTGGGTGCGTGTGCTCTCGGGCCATTTCACCAGCGCGAGATCGTCGAGCAGCCGCTCGGCGTAGGCGGTAATGCGAAACATCCATTGCCGCAGCGGCATTCGGAGCACGGGGAAACCGCCGCGTTCCGACCGCCCGTCGATTACTTCCTCGTTGGCCAAGACCGTGCCCAACTTGGGGCACCAGTTCACGGTCTGCTCCGCCAGGTACGCCAGTCGCAGGCCGTCGATCAGTTCCCGCTTCTCCTGCGGAGAAACTTCATGCCACCGCCTCAAACCGATGGGTGTGCCGGTGATTGCCGCGGGCGCCGGGCCGATGAAGACGATTTCGCCCGCGAGGTTAATGCCCATCTTTCCCGATTCGAGCAGGCCGACCAGTTCGTCAATGGGCCGGGCGGCGTTCACTCGCGGGTCATACCAGGCGTTGTAGGCCTTCAGCCAGATCCACTGCGTCCAGCGGTAGTACTCGGGGTCGATCGTGGCGATCTCTCTGGACCAGTCATAGGAAAAACCGAATCGCTGCAACTGGCGGCGAAAGGTGTCGATGGCCTTCCGCGTAGTGACGGCGGGGTGCACGTTGGTCTGGACGGCGTATTGTTCGGCCGGGAGGCCGAACGCATCCCACCCCATGGGGTGCAGCACGTTGAAACCCTTCATCCGCTTGAATCGACACAGGATGTCGGTCGCGGTGTATCCCTCGGGGTGGCCCACGTGCAGCCCTGCACCGCTGGGATAGGGGAACATGTCGAGGCAATAGAACTTCGGCTTCTGGGCGTCGAACCCCGCCTCTCCGGGATTGGCCACGCGGAAGGTCTGCTTGTGCGCCCAGGTCTGCTGCCACTTCGGCTCGATGTCGTTGGCCATCGCGGCCGTGTATCGATGCGGGAACTCGTTGGCGCCGACATCAGCGGATGGCGCAGCCTTGCCCGACGAAGGAGATGACGAAGGAGTTGAAGATGGAGTAGCGGTCATGGGAATCGGTCGTCGAGAAAATGAGGGCAATCAGACAGAAGACAAAACGGGGCACGCACCAGGCCTCACGCTGCGAGGCCGGGTCAGAAATCAGTTCGATGGTGATTCGGGGTGGGCGCAGCGCTACCGGAGATTCGGCGAATCTCGAAGGGGCGAGCTCATCTCGGCGTTGCGGGCCATGCGAACGTGAGTGTATCAGGGCCGATGGAGCCGGGTCAAAGGCCGCACCGGCGTGAGGCTGGTTTCACCTAGACAAGGCGATGGAGGTGACATCGCCGCCCGCTTGTACGTCAAGACATGGGGGAGAGCGCAGGAGAGCGGAGGGTTGGGCCGCTGGGCGGACTGGCCGTGGCCGACATGGTTACAGGTCGACCAGTCGACATTTCAACTATTCATCATTCGCGTCAGGCCATCTTTGTCGAATTGTCGAGTTGTGCCTCACACCCTGCGCTTTGATACGAGGATTTGATTCAGCGCCCGCCGCGTCGGGTGAGCGTCCCTCGTGCTCGTGATGCGTCTTGGGGCGATTGCAGGGCCTTCAGAATCACCGACTGGTCTCCAAAAGCGCGGGTAACACTTCATTCAGCGATGAAATCAGTTGGCGGCGGGAATGAACAGGCCGGCGTGCGTACCAATTGCGCTCGATCAACATGAAGGAGATCACCATGACACCCCCCGAAACCGCCACTGGGCCATCCAACCTCACCGTGCTGGCCACGGAGACGGCGAGCACCGTTGCCGGCCGCGATGGCCGAAGCACGAGCCCCGACGGCAAGATCAATCTTCAAATTTCTCCGCCGGGATCGGGTGGTCCCGGCACCAATCCCGAGCAACTCTTCGCCGCGGGATACTCGGCGTGCTTCGGCGGGGCGATTGGTGCTGCGGCGGGGATTGAGAAGGTGCGCCTGAGCGCGAAGGACATCAAGGTGACCGCGACGGTGCATCTGAACAAGGATGATTCGGGGTTTTTCATCGACGCCGTGTTGAATGCGGAGTTGGCCGGTGTGGAGCAGGCGCTGGCGGAGAAGCTGGTGGCCAAAGCGCACACCATCTGTCCATATTCGAAGGCAACCCGCGGCAACATCAAGGTCGTGCTGCAGGCTCATGGCAAGCCGGTGAGTTGAACGCGAGTCGGCCACTAGACGAAGATGCCGTGGAGAGAGTTACAGTCTGCCTACAGGAAGAGCCGCTGGATCAACCAGTAGAGACCGACGGCAGCGATGACGGCGGAGCCGACAAGTCGAATGGCGCTCGGAGCCAGGAATGCCGGCGATGTTGCGGTCGTGTCGGCGGCGACGTCGGGTGAATGAAGATTCGGCGGTGAGGGCCGGCGGACGATAAGCCGCAGAACGATGACGATCAGCGTCACCACGGCGATCTGGCCCAGTTCAACGCCGACGTTGAAGCCGAGGAGGGCGAGCGTCCACGATTGCTCACGAATCAGTGAACCGTGAATCACTGCGGCAAAGCCGAGACCGTGCACAAGTCCGAAGACGAAGGCTTCGAGGAAACGAGCCTGAGGGGTGTGGCGGCGGATGAGGTTCTCAATCGCCACCCAGACCACGGAGAGAGCGATGGCAGCCTCGACGACCTTCTGGCTGCCGCTGACGTCAACGATCTGCAGCGAGGAGAGCGCGAGCGTCATGGAGTGGGCAATCGTGAATGCGGTGAGGACGGCGATGACGCTTCGCAGGCCTCGGGCAGCGAGAACAAGGACGGCGATGAAGGCGAGATGATCCCACCCGTCGAGAATGTGATGAATGCCGAGCCACATGAACGGGATGAGGACGCCGCGCGATGATGGATCGGAGTGTTCGCGCGGGTGCCTGGCGCGCAGGCTGAAGTGGTGCGTGGTTCCGGCCCACTCGATGGCAACCATGTCAACATGGTCGGGGCTGGTGGTGTGAAAGAGCGAGGATTCCACGACGAGATCCTGGATGGGACACTCGGCGGAATAGTGGATGGCGACTTCAACGCTACCGGACTTGTCAGGAAGGGCAGCATTCGAACCGGGGGCGATGTACGCAGCACTTGAGGACTCGACATCCGGGGTGAGGCTGACGCCACCGGATTGGGATCGATCGGTGTGCGTCATGATGGTCAAGTGGGCGATGATGTAGTTGAGAATGTCGCGGTGGTGGGATTCGACTTCGGCCGCGGTGATGAGGCTGTTGGAATCGCTGTCGATGTCGGGAAAGACTTCAAGGAGTGAGAGGATTTGGAATCGCGCGACCACGTGGGCACGCTTGTCAACGACGGTGATGCGGATGGTGGCGAGGGAATCGGGGTGGGCCAGGGCCCCTCGCGCAGGGAGGGCGAGAAACGCGAGGAGGATGACGGCCACCAATCGTGCGAGGCGGTTCACGCGGGATCGGATGCGAAGGGAAGGAATCACACGCCGTCGTCCGTGTTGCGTCGATATGGATTCTGCTCGGTGGGCGAAGGGCGAAAGGAGAATCGCCAGAACCGGATGGTCTCGGGCGTGAGTCCAAGTTCACGGCCGCGAGCGGAGTTACAGTAGATCTCGGCCTGGCGATTCTGAAATCTTCGAGCCGGCCCGTCGGGCCATTGTTTGAAGATGACCGTGGCCAATAGCACGACGCCGAGGGCAGCCGGCACGATGACCCAAGGGCTCACCCCTGCACTGAATAGAGCAGCGCCGACAACAGTGACGGCGACGGACATAGGCGCTACGAAGTATTGACCCATGGTCGTACCGTACTCTGCAGAGATCGTTTCAAGCTCCTGCCATTCGACGTCGGTCAGGGTGGGCAGTATTTCGCGGAGCTCTGCGGAGGCCAGTGGGGACAATCGTCGCCAACTCATGGATTCATGATATTGCCGCGGGATGGGATTCTCTGTCGTTCCACAGGAGGGGTTGGGCCGGTCAGGATACTGGTGTGCCATTTGGCAGGCTTAATCCCGCGCGGGGGCCTGGAGATAAGGATCGGCGGGGTGATTCTGCAAAGCGGTTCTCGTGGTAGAGTCCCGGGGCGATGGCGCGTGTGTGCTGCGAGTCGCCGAACGCCATCGTGAAACTCATTGCAGAGGAGTACCCATGAAGTCATTTTCAGGACTGGCCGTCGTGGCGGGCGCGTTTGTGGCGGGGACCATGCTTAGCGGCGTCTTCAACCTCGGAGGCATCGCCAGCGCCCAAAGCGGCGGAGAGGGAAAGTCGTCACCGACATGGGCGGCCCACGGCACGCGGGAGCGGTTAACACCAGAGAACTGCGTGTTTGCGTTCATCGATCATCAGACAGGTCTCATGAATCTGGTCGACAATGCCCGCCCGGTCGAGTTCAAGAACATCGTGATCGGGCTGGCCAAGACGGCGAAGATCCATCAGGTGCCGGTGGTCATCACGACCAGCGCGGAATCGGGACCGAACGGACCGTTTCTGCCAGAGGTTCTGGCGCTTCATCCTCAGGCGCCGGTGATCCCGCGGCCGGGGCAGATCAACGCGTGGGATAACGAGGACTTCGTGAATGCGATCAAGAAGACCGGCCGCAAGAAGATCGTGATGTCCGGAATCACGACGGATGTGTGCGTGACGTTTGCGGCACTGTCGGCCATTGACGCGGGCTATGAGGTTTATGTTGTTACGGATGCCTCTGGTTGCCAGAATGCCGACGTGCAGACCGCGGCGTTGACGCGGATGTCGGAAGCAGGCGCAACGATCGGCACGTGGTTTGCGATTTCGTGTGAGTTGCTCACCGACTGGCGGAACCCCGCCGGCCCTGCGACAGCGCAGCTGTTCATTGAGCACATGCCGTCGTATGCGGAGGTGTACAACAGCCACAAGGCGGCGAGTTCGAGTTCGGGCGCAAGCGGGCATTGATGATGCCATCGGTGAACCGTTGCCGGAGCCACGTGTTCCGGCAACGGATTCATTCGCACGGAGTGCTGGAGCGCGATCATGGCGACCTCTCGACGACAGTTCCTCTCGACATCGCTTGCCGCAGGACTGGGGGTAACGCTGGCCGGCTGCCGGGCCGGTCAACCCAGTGCGGAAGCCGATGGCACCGCAGCAACCCCGGACCTGATTCTGTATCACGGACGCATCAGCACGATGAGCCCGTTGCATCGTGAGGCGACTGCGGTCGCGATGGGCAACGGCCGCGTGATGGCGGTTGGAATGGATGCTGACATTCTGAGATTGGCAGCGACGGGGACGCAGCGGATCGATCTCCATGGGCGGCGGGTGGTTCCGGGAATCAATGATTCTCACCTGCACATCATTCGCGGTGGGCTGAACTACAACATGGAACTGCGCTGGGACGGGGTTCCGAGCCTTGCGGACGCGATGCGCATGCTTCGAGAACAAGCGACTCGCACGCCGTCGGGACAATGGGTGCGAGTCATCGGCGGGTTTGCGGAGTTGCAGTTTGCGGAACGTCGGCTGCCCACGCTGGACGAGTTGAACGCGGCGGCTCCCGATACGCCAGTGTTCATCCTGCATCTCTACGACCGGGCGATGTTGAACCGGGCAGCGCTGCGCGCGGTCGGATACACCAAGGAGACTCCGGAGCCGGCGGGCGGGGTGATCGAGCGCGATCGGGAGGGGAACCCGACGGGACTGCTGCTGGCCAATCCGAATGCGTTCATTCTGTACAAGACGCTCTCGCTGGCACCGAAGCTTTCGATCGAACACCAGATGAACTCGACGCGACATTTCATGCGCGAGCTGAATCGGTTGGGGGTGACGAGTTGTGGCGATGCGGGTGGGGGTTTCCAGAATTATCCCGAGGACTATGCGGTCATCAACGAGTTGCATCAGCGCGGTGAGATGACGCTGCGCATCGCCTACAACCTCTTTACCCAACGGCCCAGGCAGGAGCGAGAGGACTTTGCGGCGTGGACGGCAGCGAATCGCATGTACCAGGGCGATGAATTCCTGCGACTCAATGGTGCGGGAGAGATGCTGGTGTATTCGGCGGCGGACTTCGAGGATTTTCGCGTGGCCCGGCCGGACATGCCGCCCAACATGGAGGCGGAGTTGGAGTCTGTTGTGGGAATGCTGGCGAGGAATCACTGGGCGTTCCGTCTGCATGCGACGTATGACGAGACGATTTCGCGGGCACTGGATGTGTTTGAGAAGGTGAATCGGGAAGCGCCGATCTCGGGGCTGCGATGGTTCTTCGACCATTGCGAGACGATCAGCGATCAAAACATTGATCGGATCAGGGCGCTGGGCGGTGGAATCGCGATCCAGCACCGGATGGCGTACCAGGGCGAATACTTTGTTCAGCGATATGGACCGGGGGCTGCCGGGCGAACACCGCCAGTTCGACGGATGCTGGAAACGGGCGTGCCGGTGGGCGGCGGCACCGATGCGACGCGTGTGGCCAGTTACAACCCCTGGGTCGGTCTCTCGTGGCTGGTGACCGGACGAACCGTTGGAGGCATGGAGCTGTATCCATCAGAGAACCTGCTGAGCCGAGAGGAGGCGTTGCACCTGTACACAGTGGGAAGCGCCTGGTTCTCACGAGAGGAGGAGCGGAAAGGAATGATCCGGGCCGGAGCACTGGCTGACGTTGCGGTGCTGTCGGAAGACTACTTTTCGGTCGAGGCGGAACGCATTCGCTCGATCGAGTCGGTCTTGACCGTGGTTGGCGGGAGGATTGTGCACGCGGCGGAGGAATTTGCTGAATACGGGCCGCCGCCAATTCCCGTGTTGCCGGACTGGTCGCCGGTTGCGCAATTCGGAGGGGCATTTCGCGCGAAGGGAGAAAGGGCGCAGCGGGTTGCATCTGCAGCTGGATGCTGCGGAGTGGCAGCGCCGCTTGGGGCGGATGCCGGTTTTGGCCCATGCTCATGCTGGGCGTTTTGAACCCGGCGAAGGAATTGCGTTTCGTTTCGATCTGTGTGATTGGCTGAAGTTGAATGAGAAGAGGAGTCTGTCATGAATCGAGGAGGAGATGGCGTTTGGAATCCCTCGCGGCGCGAGCTGATGGTAGCTGCAGGCGCAGGGGCTGTGGCAGCGCTGTCTGTGGCGTCGATCGAAGCGCGTGCACAAGGGCCATCTGCCCCCACGCAGACAGGCGGAGGGTCGGGCACGATTCGTACCAAGGACAATGCGACGATTTATTTCAAGGACTGGGGCGATCCGAGGGGAACGCCGGTGGTGTTCAGTCACGGCTGGCCCCTGACTGCTGATGCGTGGGAATCTCAAATGCTGTTCCTTGCTGAAAAGGGGTATCGGTGTATCGGGCACGACCGCCGCGGGCACGGGCGATCAAGCCAGACGTGGACGGGCAACGAGATGAACACCTATGCGGATGACCTTGCCGCGCTTGTGGAAGCGCTGGACCTGCGCGAGGCAATTCACGTGGGACATTCGACCGGCGGGGGCGAGGTCGCGCGATACATCGGTCGGCATGGGACGAGGAATTCCGGCGGTCGGGCGGCCAAGGCGGTGCTGGTGGGCGCGGTTCCGCCGATCATGGTCAGGACGGCCGCAAATCCCGCCGGGTTGCCGATTGAGGTGTTCAACGGCATGCGGCAAGCGCATCTGGCGAACCGATCGCAGTTGTACAAGGATTTGGCGTCGGGTCCCTTTTTCGGGTTCAACCGACCGGGGGCGCAACGGTCACAGGGATTGGTCGATTCGTTCTGGATGCAAGGCATGATGGCAAGCGCCAAGAGTTCCTATGACTGCATCAAGGCATTTTCGGAGACCGACTTCACCGAAGATCTGAAGAAAATCGATGTGCCGACACTGATCATTCACGGCGATGATGACCAGATCGTTCCCATCGGTGCAAGCGCGCTGCTGTCGTCGAAGCTGGTGAAGGGCGCGGTGTTGAAGATCTATGCCGGCGGCGCCCATGCGCTGGGCGATACTGAGAAGGATCGACTGAATGCCGACCTCCTGGATTTCATCGAAGCGGGGTGAGTTGAGTGGGGAGTAGGCAGAGGTCTCTGCGAGCGTCCCTCGCTGCAAACGAGCTACGATGAACTGAACGCGGGGCTCATGAAATGGATGCCATGAAACGGATCGTCGTACGACGAGTGGCGCTCGCGATAGGACTCGCGATCTGCACGACGTATCTGACGGCGTGGGTGTTTTCCGCTTGGCCCGTCGGAACGTTCACTTGGGGAACGGGGAGTGCAAGATCCACGACTCCAAGGTCCTCAGCCTTGCGCGTGAGTCCGCAGCCACGCTCAGGGGTGTATCCGCAGTGGGGCAGCCGCATTGTCGTGACCCCACGGCCGCCCGACGTCTCACGGAGGACTGGAGTCCAACGCGACAGCAAGGAGTCCTTTCAGGCGGTGCTTCACCCCGGCGGGCAACGTCGTCCCGAAGAGCCGACTCCGGAATGGGCGCCGAGTATGCGACGAGAGAGCGCGTGGTCGGTCGAGCCGGATGGACGGCTGAAGATTTCCTGTATCGAGCATCAGGCGGCGGGTTGGCCAGCGCTCGCGGTACGGTGCGATTACGAGGTAGTGCTTCGCCAGGATTCACAGACCTCCGAACTTGAGCTCGTATCAACGAAGAGCGGCGTGGTGATGTCGCCGGACCGGTGGGGTTGCATACCCATGACCCAAGAGTGGAGCGACAACATTCGCACCATCGGATTTGTGCCGGTGTGGCCGGGGTTCATGATCAACACGTTGTTCTACCTCTGCGTGTGGCTGGTACTGAACTTCAATCCACTGCTGATCAGGCGGCTCTGGAGATGGAAGAGGGGACGATGCCTGGGATGCGGCTACGAACTCCGCCTGCTGACCGCAAGCGAGTGCCCCGAGTGCGGCCAAGCGATCGACCAACCACTCGCACCGGCGGCATCCAGCGGGGCCGGCGATGCCACGCTGGTCACAATCAAGGAAACGGCGATCCCAGAGTGTGTTGAGCGGCCGGATGCGAAGGTCTGACCGAAACTCTGGTCGAAGTCTCATGCACAGTCTGGCCCGTGATAAGTTAGTTCACGTCGTTGTTGCGGAGATGGGAGCCGCCACGTCATTGCGGGGTTCGCAGGTTGAACCGGCTTTGATGGGGAACTTCATGCAGATTGAAGTACCGTGGTCACCGGCCTGATTGAGCGGAGACTGAATGATCAACTTGCCGCCGGCGGATTCGACGAACTCCTTGACCATGCAGAGGCCGAGGCCAGAGGATTCACCCGGGCGGGTGGTATAGCCTCGCTCGGTGCACTGGCGGATGAGATCGGCGGGCATGCCCGGGCCGTCGTCGGTCACCTTGACCTCGATGGCGCCATCGATTCGTGCGATGGAGAGGGTGATGGCGCCGCCGACACCGCTGACGCGGATGGCCTTTACAGCGTTCTGCACCAGGTTGTAGACGGCCTGGGTGAGGGCAATCTCGTTCACGCAGAGGGTGGGCAGGTTGTCGGCGCGATCGCAGGAGAACTTCAACGGCGAGGGCACGAAACTGCGCAGGAATCGCTGCACCAGGCGGACCCACCCAGCCAGCAAGACGGGCGAGGCTGCTCCGGAAGCGGCCTTGCCGCTATCAATCTGGACCATGGTCTGGCGAAGACGCGCGGCGAGATCGCCGATGTAGCGCACACCGTCGGCGATGGCTTCGATATCCTCACGATGCGTTTCGACGAGGGCCGCCGGTTCGTTGCAATTGGCGGGAACCGGCCGCGAGGCGGATTGTGCGTCAGCGGGTTTGACCTCCGGAAGATCGCGTTGAAGACTCCTCAAATGAATCTGCATGGGCATCAGCAGATTGCCAAGGTCGTGAGCGATGCCTTCGGCGAGCGAGCTCAACAGCAACCGCGATTCAGCGCCACGAAGCTGCTCGTACACTGACGTCAGTTCTTCCGTTCGCTCATCGAGTGCAAGTTCAAGACGTTCGCCGTGGGCCTGGAGGAGAGCCTCGGTCCGCAATCGCTGGAGCGAATCGCCCGCGGCGCGGGCGAGCAGTTCGAGGAATTGGAGCGTACGCGGATCGACATCGTGCGGGCGGTCGAAGTGCATCGACATGACACCAAGCAAGACGCCGTTGCTTCCCAACAGCGGCACCGAGATCACCGAGCGCACACCGGCCTCGAGCAGCATCGTGAGCGAACGATGGCCGGCATAGATTTCGCTTTGTGTAATATCGGTGACGACGATGGGCCGACGACTCCTCATCGCTTCGCCGCAGGCGGTGGCATCCGCGGCATCCACCTTGCGGAAGTACTCGAGGAACGGTCGCTCGAACCCACGGCTGGATTCAATCTCGAGCTGGCCCGCGTCATTGAGTACCTGGAAACAGCCCATGTCCGCGTTGGAGAGTTCAATGGCAGTGGCGAGGAACGCCTCACAATACTGCCGACGGTCTCTGACCGTGCGGGCACAATAATGGCCGACGTCGACGAGCAATCTCATGGCGCGGGCGTCCCGGCTCAGCAATCGGCGCTTGGCATCCTTGCGGTGATGAAGCTGCAATGCGAGGAAAGCAGCACCGGTGGCACCACCGGCGGCAAGGACGAACATGGCGATCTCCGCAACCTGAAACTCAGTCCCACCAAAGAAATGGAGCGGCAAGACCAAGACGAGGCCCAGGAGACCCGCCGCAGCAGCAGCAAGGAACGGCCCGGGGCGCACCAGCACGAGCAGGAGCAGCATGGCCATGAACAGCGTGATGAAGGGCACGCGGTCGCCGAGCAGGGGCATGAGCGGAAATCGCACCGCGACGGCAACGACCATGACGCCGATGGCAAACACATACTGTGCCCAGAGGGGCCAGTGGTCGATCGGAGTGGACCGATTCAACAGCCGGTCGTCGTCGATGGGATCCCACGGCTTGGCCAGGTCGGATTCGTGCGGGCGGTGCACATCTGCAACCGGTGCGAGACCTCTCCCGTCGGACGTTTCACCTGCCGTCAACGGCGACGACGTGGATGACTTCGAAGATGAGTTTCCTTGCGGCATGTGGGAAGGCATCATCGAACATCCAGGCAGTTGCCGGCATGCCTCGTGGCTTCCAAAATCGCGAGCTTCGTATTCGCGCGGCGTTGCAGTTCCACAGTGTCGGAAACCATGATCGAGCCGCTATCTGGCGGGTGTTCCGGGTTGTGTTCTCGAAGGTGTCCTCTCCGGCCCTGCGGCCGGCAATCTGGGTTGATTACCGCCAAAATTATAGCGTCAGATTGTTTTTCGCCAAGAGTCCCCCCACCGCCAATCCATGAAAAAACACTCATCCACCGGCGTGCAGCGCCGAGTTTCCCTCGGCAAACCACCACCGTACCAAGCGAACAATGATGGACGACTCAATGCTGAGCAGATGACCGATCGACGACCGGTTCGATTTCAACTTCGAGCACGGCGAATCCATCGAGCTCGAAGTAGTCGACGCTCAACGTGTGTTCTGCTGCGTCGGTGATTTCGAATTCCGCAGTGTCGGTCGTTGGCGCGTGCCAGGTCCAGTTCGTCAGGAGAGGCTGGTCGTCGAGCCGGGCGCGAACGCCATCATCGGATCGGATGTGCAGGGCGTATCGACCGCGGGGAAGGCGAAGAGGCGCCGAAGCGGTGAGACCAAAGTGATCAGCGCCTGGCAGCGGCTGGCCGGAATCGCCGGGTGAGTCAGCCCCTCGGCGAAGAGCTTCTGCGGGCCCCTGCATGCCAAAGGTGAGCCTGAGGGAATCACGGTGGATGGCGGGCGCAGCGGCCGCGGCGGAACGAAATGCTTCGTCGTCGATTCGTGGGTCGAAGGACGTTGGGAATACCCGAATCGTCCAATCGATTGGAAGCATGAAGCCAGAGATGGAGGTCGGTCCGGCCGCGGTGTCGACGGTCAGGGTGTAGGACCCAGCATTGGGGCCCCCGCGGTCACCAGCGGGAATGAGGCGGATGCGCTGATCAGCGGCTTCGAGGGTGATCGGGAGCTCGGACTTGATATGCATTCCCTCGGCCACGGCGGTGCCGAGCAATTCATATTCATGCCCAGCGCTTGTCATGGACGCAGGGCGAAGCAACGGAGATTCCCAGTCGTAAGGGAACCAGTCGGTCATGACGATGTGCTCGCGTCCGGCCTGCTTGGCGCGGGCGCCAACGGGTTGGGTGACTCCCGGCACGGCCAACTCCGGTGCTTCAGTGGATTCGAGGACGTCGGGGCCGAGGGCTTCGAAGTGGGAACGATTGAAGAGGCCCGCGCTGGCCGGCTCCATGGGTGTCGGCACCCGTGAGTATGCGTTCTGGAGAATGTAGTTCTCACCGGCATCGCGCAACTGAATGGCCAGTTGGTCGCGACTGAAGCTGTTGCGGGCGATGACATTCCTTTCGCAGGCGGTGCTGTTGGCCTGGCCCCACCGCGAATCCTCGAGGTCGCGGTTCATCCGCCACCACAGGTGAACGCCGCAGGCGTTGTCGGAGAAGGAGTTGTCAATGATTCGGTTGTTGACCGCGTGTTCCATGTTGATACCGCCGCGTTCGAGGCCGTATGCCATGGCGCCGTTGGAGGCAAAGGTGTTTCCCGCAATGATGGTGTCCTGTGAGTAACCGCCCCAGATGCCGCAGATGGCGTTGTCGGAGAAGGTGTTGCCGAGGATGCGGTTTCCAAAGGAGAAGGTGAGTTCGAGGCCGTGGGCGGCAGCGCTTGAGAGGTCGTTGCCCAGAAAAAGGTTGTCGTTGCAGCCGCGGCGGTAATGTGACGAGTTGGGGTTCGTGTCTGCAATGGGTTTGCGATTGGGCGGAGAGACACAAATGATGTCGGCGGCTTTGGATGATGGGGTGGCAGCGGGCTTGGGCTCGGCGGCGGGCGGCGGCGGCTGCTCGCCGAGCGCTTCCTTGCCGGCGAAGCCGAAAATGCCGTCGCCGCCGTGGGTGATGGAGTTCTCGGCGAAGACGTTGTTGCAGCATTGCTCGAAAAGGAGCACGCCCGCAGAGTCCTGGCCGCGGTTGTAGACTCCGTGTGAATAGCCGCGGATGCAGAAATCGAAGGCGTTGCGGGTGATGACGTTGTTTGAGCTGCGCCACATCGCGAGCCCCCAGCCGGAGAGGAACGAACAGTCGCAGTCGAAGATACGCGAGTCGGTCACGCGGTCGAGAATGATGCCATTCTGGCAGCGGCGGACAATGACACCATTGAGGGTGATGCCCGAAGCATCCTTCAGCCACACCGCAGCGCCGTAGTTGCCCGCCCACTCATCCTGATCATTCTGATGCGGCCAGAGCCAGTCGGAACCATCTTCGGCATGAGGCGTGGACTTCAGGTGCTGGGCGAATCCGTCGATGATGGTGACGTTTTCGAGCGTGAGCCCTGGGGCGTGGAGGGCGCGAATCCCGTGCTTGAACCCCTTGATGGTGAGGTTGCGAATGGTCACGTTCGCCGCGGCCACATCGATCCCGATGCCGCTGCGCTGGTCGGGCGGTTTGGTGAGATCTGCGCCCGTCAGGGTCTGGCCGCCGAAGTCGAGCACCAGACCTCCCTCGCGGATGTGAATAACGCCATTGGCGTCGGTGTCGGCAATGGGCTTGGGAGCGATGTGAAAATGGTCGCTCGAGGTGAGCTCAACATTGTCCCCGGCGATGGTTGTGAGGGGTATCGCAGGGGTGGTGGGGTTGCCGCTGATGATCAGAATGCAAGGAAGTAGGCACATGACAACATGCTATCGGACCGCTGGGGCTCGGATCTGGCTGATTTTGAGACTGCCGCGAGCTCCAGTGGCGATCGCGCGGCTACACTCTGGCCCGTCGCCCGCTGACGTATTCAAGGAGAAAGTTCGATGTCCGTACGTTCCTGCTTTGTGGCGGCCGCAGTCGCCGGCTTGTTCTGGAGTTTTTCCGCCGATGCGGCCACGCGTTTCGTCAACGCCAACCTGAACACCGGCGCCAACGACGGCACGAGCTGGGCGAATGCCCACCAGGGGCAGGATGGACTGCAGTCCGCGCTGCTGGCTTCGGTGAACGGCGATGAGATCTGGGTGGCGGCGGGTTCGTATCGGCCAAGCTCCAACGGCACGCGAGCGACGTCGTTCAATCTGAAAACCGGCGTCGCGATCTACGGCGGGTTTGCCGGCGGGGAGACTTCGGTTGAGGAGCGGGATTGGACCGCCAATATCACCATCCTCACCGCCGACCTTTCCGGCAATGATCCGACGATCACCGACAACAGTTACCACGTTGTCCGCGGGGCCAGCGCCAACAGCACCGCCATCCTCGACGGCTTCACCATCACCGCGGGCAACGCCAACGGCTCAAGCGCCCAGAACAATGATCGCGGCGGCGGCCTGCTCATGATCACCTCCAGCAACGCGACAATTCGAAACTGCCGAGTCGTCGGCAACCGCTGCACCTTCGGCGGCGGCGCGGGCTATATCAACAGCTCCAGCCCGTCGTTTGCCGACACATCGTTTGAGAACAACCTTGGCGGCTCCTTCGGCGGCGCCTTCGACATGGCCACCAACTGCAACCCCTCCTTTCGCCGCTGCAGCTTCACCGGCAACTCGGCAGCGCGCGCCGGCGCGGTGGAAGTGTTCGGCAACAGCGACCCCACCATCTCCGAGTGCATCTTCTTCAACAACACCTCCACGGGCAGCGGCGGCGGCGGGGCGATGTTCATCGCCAACTCATCAGGACCGATCATCCGCAGCTCCACCTTCGTGGGCAACAAGGCGAATGTGACCGTGGGCGGCATTCTCAGCAACGGCAGCACCACCTCGATCGCCAACTGCATCGTGTGGGCCAATTCCGGCCCGGGTGGTTCCATGACCGCCGGCCAGCAGGTCACCCAGCAGGGCGGCACATTGACGGTGAGCTATTCCGATGTCATGGGCGGTTTCGCGGGAGCAACCAACAAGAACGTAGACCCGGTATTCGTCGATCTCTCGCAGGGAATCCTGCGACTGGGGGCGGGATCGCCGCTGATCGATGCCGGCAACAATCTGGCGGTGCTTTCCGCTGTGACCACGGATCTCGACGGCAACCCCCGCTTCATCGACGACCCCAACACCGCCGACACCGGCAACGGCGCTGCCCCGATCATCGACATCGGCGCGTACGAGTTCCAGACGTTGGCGATGTGCCTGGGCGATCTTGATGAGAGCGGCGCGGTGGATGGCGCTGACCTGGGCCTGCTGCTCTCGGCATGGGGCAGCGACGATGCCGCAGCCGATCTCGACGGCAGCGGCGTGGTTGACGGCGCTGACCTGGGCCTGCTGCTGGGCGGCTGGGGCGCGTGCCGCTGAATGAAGCTGGGTTTAGTCAGATTGAACGGCCGTGGTCAGAATCTCCGAATCGAAACCTCGAAATCGCCCAGCGACGTCGCGGGCGTGAGGATCAGATCGATCCATTCCCCGGGAGACTGAAGCGCTTCAGTCAGAATTATTTGGAGGGGGTGGGGTTATGACGGTTGGCGTTGCCGCACCGGGATAGAGAGAGCGGTGCCGGGCCGATCCACCGCGATCAGGCCACATCACACCGCAAAGAGAGGGGCTCGCCGCCCCTCCCTCTGCATAGTGCCCTCACATTCGGCCGCTGTTGCGGGCCAGAATGACTGACCTGCCCCCCGAAATCTGATCCAGGTGCTATGAGAGTCCCGTCGGCCGCCGG
>CAYOWQ010000008.1:0-188228 GCA_964407695.1 uncultured Isosphaeraceae bacterium
CTATACTTGAACCCAGACTCTCATAGACCCCGGTACAGAAAACGGGGGCAGGTCAATTGCCATTCGCTGCGGCGGAAGTCGCGTAAATCATCACTGGATCTGCTGAGGTCCCGATATTCCCAACGACGGATATCTCATCAATGTCGCCATCGTTGACAACAATTCCGCCAAGCATGTCGCCGGAGAGTACTCGAACAAGACTCATACTACCGCTCTCGAGCGTCAAATCACCCGCGCTTGAGATAGAAGCAGCTTCAATGAAGAAGGCTCCGGCCTCAGCATTGATACTGCTCTGAATCTGATTTCCTGCTTTGAAGCTCCAGAGTGTGCTTACGGAGATGTATCCGGTGAGATTTCCCGTCGTCCGTCCCTTCAAGATGATATTGCCTCTTTGATCGCTCAGGCCCGCCCAGTCTTTGCATCCCGAGAGAGGCGAGAACAGGTTGCCAATCTCGGAACTCTTTGAGACGAGTACCCAGACGGTGTTTGTCCCTGATCCTCGCACGGTGATCTTCCCGATGTTCTCAGTTGAGGTATTGTCGGCGAAGATCTTGACGTAATCATGGACCGAAGTCGGGGCAATTGTAAAATCTGCACCGCTGGAGAATGTAGTTTCGAAATCAAGGACAAAGTTGGTCTTTAGATACTGAACGTGAATGGCGGCGGATGCTTGGCCGCAAAGCATCGTTCCGCCAAGTACGCTGAGCCACAAGCTGGATATTCGAGGTGTGTTCATGGTCTCTTTCGGCTCCTTGCAAAAGTCGTGAAAAGAATTGTTCCTAACAACGGAAGCGCTGACGGCGCGGGAATGGGTGAAACGATTCGAAGTCCTTCATAGGCGCCCTCGACATAGGGCGGAGTGAATAACGAACTCCAGACTTTATCGAATTCAAGACCGAACTCGTTGGCGCCGGCCCAGGAACCCATGTGGATGCGGGCTTCCTGCCCGAATTCGCCGACGATTTCCTCGGTCCACTCGCTCGCGCCCCCGGACACATCCCATAGACCCCAAGGCGAAGTGACATCGAGATACGAGCCCAGGGGAATGCTCTTTGGGTCAAGCGTTGACTCAAACGGACCGGCGCTGGTCTGCCCGGATCCAGGCGGCCCGGGAATGAGCGGTGTGTTCGTACCGTTGGGATAATCCCACCAGCCGCCCTTGCCCTGCCCCGACATGTTGGGATCGTAATGCGCTGCCTTCATCCACTCATCGAGCGTTGGTATCCAGAACTTCGCGTCCGGCGAATGCGTGGGCTGATCAAAGAAGAACGGATACTTTTGCCCGAAGGTGGAGACGTCGTAGGCGCCGTTCTGGATCGCCGACCAGTCCTTGGACTTTCCGTTGTGAAGCCAGTTGCAATACATGGCCGCTTCGCGCCACGTGATACCCATCACCGGGAGCTGGCCTGCTTGCTTGACTGAAGGATCGAGTTGATAAACACCTGCGGGACCATTGGGAACATCGATGATTCCGGAGAATGATGGCCGCAGGAAGAAGAGCGGATCATCGGATTGCGGCGCAAAGGTATTGATGAACTCCAACCATTGCGCCGAGGTGATTTCCAGCTTGCTGATGCGATAGGCATACCCCACACTGCCTCGACCGGCGAGCTGACCTTGCGGCCCGCCCGCATAGGCGGGATTGTTCAGCGCGGTAATGGTGGCCCACTGGAAATCATCGCCGACGTAGCCGCCGACGCTGACTGACGGCATGAGAAACGTCGTTGCCAGGACACTAAGGAGTCCAAGGTGATGTCTGCGAGACTGTTCAAGAGCCGAAGTCGACATTTCCGTACCTCCGATGGTTCGAGATCATCAAACTGCTATCCACCTCCGACGAAGGGAACTGGCGAAGGATACAAGATACGTTGAGGTCGAGCGGAGTCGAGTCATTCACGCCCCGCTTTGTCCGCCTCGACAACTGCAGTGATCGCCAACTCCGACCAGCCATCCGGCCGCTCTGTTGCCAAACATACGCCGTGAGTGTTATCGAGGAGGCGGGCTACGGATGAGGATTGCGCTCAATTCTGCCGCTACGGCTGCGCCTGTGCGCTGCAATCGGCGATTATTGAGAGGAGGGCAGCAGCCTTCCTCCCGGATCGCGAATCTGCAGATTCCCCGGAGGGGGGATTTCCCCCCGGTCCGGAAAAAACCGTGTTGGATGAATGCCGGGGGGTCAAGGTCCGATCATCTCGCACAACGGATGTTCCGTTGCCCTTCACGGATGCTCCGTTGCCCTTCACGGATGCTCCGTTGCCCCTTACGGATGCTCCGTTGCCCTCAACGGATGCTCCGTTGCCCTTCACGGATGCTCCGTTGCCCTTAACGGATGCTCCGTTGCCCTCCACGAACGCTCCGTTGCCCATCACGAACGTTCCGTTGCCCTTAACGGATGCTCCGTTGCCCTCCACGAACGCTCCGTTGCCCTTCACGGAGGTTCCGTTGCGCTCTACGGATGCTCCGTTGCCCTTCACGGAAGTTCCGTTGCCCTTCACGGGGGTCCGGGGGCGCTCCGACGGGACCCTCAACAGCCCAGTGCTGCATCATCCTCATGCGCGGCAGTGACGAAGCCTGTTCTGTCTCGCTGTTGACATGGTGACGCGTTCCCGCGTAGGGATTCCCTCCGAACGAGGCCCTGCTCAGGCTCATTGTTCCCTCGTCTCTCTGTCTCTTTGTCTCTGAGTCCCTCTACAGCCACTTCCCCCACCACTCCAGGTTCTGTCGCAGCCGGTGGATGCGCAGGTCGGGCGGACCGCCGCGGCTGAGGCCGTGACTGGTGCTGGAGGGATAGCGCACGAACCGGCACGGCACCTTCTGGACAGAGAGGGCGGCGTAGACCTGCTCGCCCTGTTCGATATTGCAGCGGAGGTCGCCCTCGGAATGGACAATGAGGGTGGGCGTGGCGACACCCTTCATGTGCTTGATGGGGCTTGATTCCCAGAGTTGGTCGGGCCGGTCGTAGGCTGCGCCGGGCCAGTAGTTGTCGGGAAGCTCCATGAAGTCGCTCGAACCGGCCATGCTGACGAGATTGCTCACGCAACGATCGGTGATGGCGGCCTGCAGCGCCTGCCTGCCCTTGAGGTGGCCGATCGCCCAGTTGGTCATATAGCCGCCGTAGGACCCGCCGCCGATGCCGACCTTCTTCGGATTGAGAGCGAGATCGCCGGAGCGCATCCAGTCGAGCACTGCCTTGACATCGACCCAGTCAGCGCTGCCCCATCGGCCGCGAATCGCAGCGCAGTGATCGCGCCCGTACCCCTTGGAGCCGCGCGGGTTGGAGAAGACGACGGTGTAGCCCGCGGCGGCGAGGCACTGCATTTCGTGGAAGAAGGTGACGCCGTACTGGGCATGCGGGCCGCCGTGAACGAGAAGGATACCGGGGGTTTTGCGGGATTTGGGGGCGTTGGGCGGGCGCATGACCCAGGTGTGCACGCGGGTCTTGTCGGGCGTGGGAATCCAGTGTTCGGTAATGGTGGCGAGAGTGAGGTTCTTCAGGAGCGGCCCGTTGAAGTTCGTGAGGGCCCTGGGGGTGAAGGTGGAGCGAGTGATACGCGAGCTGAAGATCTCGGGCAGATGGAGGGCATCGGAGCGCACCACCGCGAGGTGGGAGCCATCCTTGCTGAGCGAGCCGAGGCCGAACTCGAATTCGCCCGAGGTGTGCAGCGTCACGTCATCCCCCTTCACGGACACGCTTGCGACATGGGCCTGGCCGTGCCAGCCGAGTCGGAAATAGATTCGCTTCGAATCGCACGACCAGAGGATCTGGGGCGAGAAGGCAGCCTCGGCGGAATCTGAGAGGGTGGCCGCGAGCAGGCAGTAGTCTGACTTCGCGGTGAGCGAGCGCACACCACCCTTCACGGCGTCGACGATTCGCAGCTCGAGATTCTCGGTGCTGTAGGAGCCGTCGTCGGCGTCGTGGCCGGCGAAGGCGATGTACTTTCCATCCGGCGACCAGCGCACGCCGACCTTGGCGCTGTCGGGAACGTTGGGAATTTTAACCGTCTTGCCGGTGGCGACATTGACGCGATAGAGCGCGGAGGTCCAGTACTTGAAGAAGGCACGCTTGTCGGTGTTGGCGCTGACGATGAGCTGCTTGCCATCCGGTGAGAAGTCGTAGTCGACGGAGCCGAGCGTATCGCGATCGAAGAGCAGGCGATGATCGCCGGTCTTCACATCAACGATGTAGATCGCGAAGCGCTGGGCGTTGAAATAGCCATCGCCGTCGAGGCGATACCAGGGATCGTTGATCACCCGGGCCGGAGTGGAAAGGCCCTTGGCCTCGCGCTCCTTCTTCGCGGCCTCGGTCCATTCCGGATCGGTGGGACGAAAGGCGACGGCGAGGGATGTGCCCGTGGGCGACCAGCGAAAGGAAGCGATCACGCCTTCGGGAAACCTGGAGAGGGCGCGGGCTTCGCCGCCGGGGGCAGCGATGGAGGCGTTGATGACGTGAATCTGCGGCTGGTGTTTCTCGGTGCTGCGAATGAAGGCGACGTGGTGACCATCCGGTGAGAAACGCGGATGGCTGTCCCGCGGGCCATGGGTGAAGGATGAGGGCTGGCCCTTTCCGTCAGCCGGGACAGACCAGAGCTGGGAGTGGTAGGCGTTCTTGTCGTCCACGGTCTTGCGGACGAACACGACCCGGGAGGCGTCCGGTGCGATCTGCGGATCGAAGACCCACTGAAAGCAAAGGAGATCTTCGGGCGTAATGAGTCGGGAGCGGGTGTGGCGCTTCATGACGGGAGTGTACCGGCTGGACGTGGCGTTGGTTTCACGAAGTCAGCGCTCGGACGATGGGAGGTACACTGCACCCATGACCAGCACGGTGATCGAGGCGGACCAGACGTGGATGGGAACAACCTTCGAGCAGGGTGTACGGATCGCGGTGAACTCCGATGGAAAGATTGAGACCGTGCACTCCGGCAATGAGCCGGGGCCGAAGACGACGGAGCGATTGAGGAACCGGGCGATCATGCCGGGATTCATCAACGTGCACTCGCACGCGTTTCAGCGCAACCTTCGCGGCGAGGGCGATACTTTTCCAGCGAACCGGATCGGGCCCGGCGGAGATTTCTGGACCTGGCGCGAGGCGATGTATGCCTTGGTCGAACGGCTGGATGCGGAGTCGATCTATGACATCTCGTTGAAATGCTTTCGCGAAATGCTGGCCGCGGGGATGACGACCGTGGGCGAGTTTCACTATGTGCATCATGACGCCACGGGGACAGGTTTTGCGCTGGACAGCGCGGTCGTGAACGCGGCCAAGGATGCGGGGATTCGGTTGGCTCTGCTTCAGACGTACTATCGAACGGGCGGGATCGGCAAGCCGCTGAGCGGCGGTCAGAAGCGGTTCGCCGTACACACCACAACGGACTATTGGAAGCAGTTCGACCGTCTGGCTTCGGGTATGGATGGAAAGACTCAATCGATGGGCGTTGTGGCCCATTCGATTCGAGCTGCGTCCATCGAGGAGATCGAAGAGCTGCATGCGGAGAGTCGGCAGCGCGGGCTGGTGTTTCACATTCACGTCGAGGAGGTATTGGGAGAGATCGCAGACTGCGTGGCGGCGTATTCGCGGCGACCGATGCGGCTCTATCTGGAGCGGCTGGAGATCGACCAGCGGTTTACGGCGGTGCATTGCACGCACACCACGAGCGAAGACCTGCAGGAATTCGCCCTGCGCGGGGGAACGATGTGCCTGTGTCCGCTGACGGAGGGCAACCTTGGCGATGGGATTCCCAAGCTGCCGGCGTTTACCGCACGAGACGGCCGCGTGGCGATCGGAACGGACCTGAACAGCCGCCACGATGTGTTCGAGGAACTGCGGTGGATTGAGTATGTGCAGCGTCTGAACTCACAATCACGCGGGGTACTGCGCGATGAACAGGGTCGGGTGGCGCCTGCGCTTCTGGCGTTTGCGCATCAGAACGGAGCGCGGTCGCTAGGTCTCTCCGCCGGCGCCATCGCGCCGGGCATGCACGCGGACTTCGTGGAGATTGATCTTTCCACTCGGGCGATGGATGGGTGGCAGGCGACGTCGCTTGGCGAGCGGCTGGTCTTTGGCGCGGGCGATGCGGAGATTGCCGCAACATGGGTGGGCGGGCAGCGCGTGTACAGCGCTGCCTAGGCGGGATCCGGAAGCTTAAGGGCTCGAGCAACATCCTTCACGACCCAGCTCATGGCTTTCATGGCCGTATCGGTGCGGCTGGCCAGATGTGGAAAGAGGTGAGCATTCTCAACGCCGACAAGGGGATAGTCATCGCCAAAAGGCTCAGGATCATGAACATCGAGCAGGGCCATGGCGGGCGGATGGGCACGAAGGAACACTGCCAGAGCGGCCGCATCGACGACCATGCCGCGAGAGGTGTTGATCAGGATGACATCGGGCTTCATGCGAGCGAGGGCAGCGCCATCAATGAGGCGGTGATTGCCGGCTCGGCCGTCGACGTGGATGGTGAGGACGTCGGACTGATCGAGGAGTTGCTCCATGGTGACGGGCCTGGCGCTGAATCGCAGATCATCAGGCACTTCAAGTAGGTCGTGATAAATCACACGGAAGCCGATGGCGCGGGCAACTTCGGCGACGCGCTTACCGATGCGGCCGAGACCAAGGATGCCGAGCGTGAGCTCATTCATCTGCCGTGCAGCCTTGACCTCTGCGCGGAGGCGGTTCCAGACATCGTCATCAACGGGTTGGGCAAGGACAGCGCGCGGCCGCAGAGCATCGGCGAGCAGGCACACGACATACTCGACGACGGCCTGGGTGTTGGCATCCGGCGTGTTAATGACGGTGATGCCGCGACGTTGGCAGGCGTCGACGTCGATGTTGTCGAGCCCGACGCCGGCCCGACCGACGACTCGAAGTCTGGGCCCTTGCGCCAACATTTCGTCAGTCACAATGGTGTAGGTTCGAACGATGAGCGCTTCTGCGCCGGCGAGAAGCTGGGGGAAACGAGGGTCGTCGGCGGAACAGAATCGAACTTCTGCGCGGGCGGACAACCAGCGAACCGCCTCGGGATCGAGCGGTTCAGTCTGAACGATCAGCGGCTGGGTTGATGCCAAGGCCCTACCGTTCTACCGCAGTTCCCCAGTCCGTCAACTGCGTGTGCACTCCTGGAGATATTCTCGTTGACACGTCGCGGCGATTCGCTAGATTCAATGAATCACGTGTATGGTCGGGCGGCGGTTTCAGGATACGGGAACATCGCCGCCGAACCGTATGCGACACATTGTGGGAGTTCTGGCCATGAACAAGGGCGATCTGATTGACGCCGTCGCCGCGGAACTGGGAGCCTCAAAAACAGATGCCGCCAAAGCGGTGGAGGCGGTGATTGCCTCGATTGCGGGGGGCATTAAGGAGGACGCCAACGTGAGCATCGCGGGATTCGGCACCTTTACGCGGAAAGACCGCGCTCCGAGGATGGGCCGAAATCCGGCGACGGGCCTGCCCATTGAAATCAAGGCCAGCAAAACGGTTGGGTTCCGACCGAGCCCAGCGCTTAAAGATACAGTCTGATTAGGCGATCTCGGTGATCACCGAAGCGGGCGGATGGCGCGATCAGTTCGCGCCATCCGGCAGTGACCAATCAGCGTGCGGCCAAGAGTTGAGCGGGTTCGATGCGGCGAACACCTTCAACCAACGCCACGGTGGCGAGTTTGTGGACCGGGATTCGGGCCACCACAACTTTGACGACCGGGGACTGGTCGATGACTGTGGCGCCTTCGCTTTGAATCCGGTCGATGATCTGCGGGCTCAATGAATCGAGACCTATTGAGACGAGGACACCGGCGGAATTCGTGTCGACACCGTCGAAGACGTTCGTCGGGTCCACAGCGATGCCGACGTCGCTCACAATGAGGATCGAGAGGAGGCGGTCATCGAGGCGGCGGCGAAGGGTATCAAGCGTTGACTGCCGGGACTGCTTCAGCGCTGCTTGCTGTTCGGCAATCTCAAATCTGAAGGCAAGCCGAGCCTCGGCCTCTGCCCGCAGCTGGCTGAGCTGTACGCCCCGGTGCACGGAATCCTTTCCAGGGTCAGCGATGACATTGGCGAGTTTGGCCGCGAGGGCATCGGCAGGCTGCCACGCGCAAAGCTGCTGCGCGAGGGCGATGGCGAGTCGTGGCGGACCGAGATCGTCAAGGGCGATGACGGCAAGGACGACGTTTTCGGGCAGGAGTTGAATCTCGCCTTCGGACTCAGGTGAGATTCCAAGAAGGCTGCGAACGAGCGGGTCGGAAAGGACGCCAAATCCTGCGTCGAAGAGGAGATGAGAGGCGTCGGCGCCCGGTGCTTCATACCGATCGACAATGCGTTCTCGATCAACGGTTTCCCGATCGTCCTGCAGTTGGCGATTCCCATCGACCTCTTCAACTCTTCCGGAAACAGCCCCTGGCTTGTCGGCCGCCCCGCGAAGCGAAAGCGTTGACGAGTTTGTCGTGACGAAGTGGATTTCTCCGCCGCCGAGTCCACCGCCTCCCCCACCGCCGGATCCGCCAAGCGTAGCCTTCTTGACACTCTCGGCACTCGGCGCGCCGATTCCTCCTGCCGGTCCCGAGGCATCTGCGCGCCCCGATGCGAGCCATGGGAAACTGATCGTGCCGTCGCCGGTGCTGCCCGCTTTGGTCTTCTTGTCGTCTCTCGACTCGGCGGCAGCAGGTTCGACAAGCCCAAAAGCCATGGAGGAATTCGTCACTCTGAATGACTCGCCGGCTGGTGAGGCCGGTTTTGGTGGCGGCGGAGACGATGGAGCAGCCTGGACCGGGGTGTTGGCGCCTCGGCCATTGACGGACTTCGACATCTCACCCGAATCTGCGGGCGTCAATTCTCGACCGGCGGATCTTGGCGCGAACTCGATACGGCCTCGGCTTGTTGTCGCGGGGGCTGGATTGGCCGCTACCTCGTTCGAGCCCCCATTTGTGTCTTCGCCGCAAGGCTCGCCTTCGTCGACATCGCTTGCAGGAGCGGGCAATGATGGTTGCGGTTGCGCGCTCACAGCGTCCGAGTGCTCTTCCTTTCGGTTCTCGGCGGGAAGGACCTTCCGTTCGTCGCCAGCGGGCATGCGAGTTGGATCGGCAACGGGGGACGGCTCCGCGGGAGCGCCAGCGGGAGGAAGCTTCTCACCCGCAGCTCGTAGATTCAAGGCCTGATCGCGGTCAGACTCGGGCGCATGCTCAATGAACCCTCCCGTAACGGGAATCGCGCTGAGGACCGGTACAGTCGCGGACAGTCTATCGGACAGAGAATCTCTCGATCGTGCGAGGTTTACATTCAGCCCTGCATCGACGAACCGCGATGAGGTTTGCGGATCGAAATACCACGCAGAATTTTCAGAAACGCCATTGACCCCTGCTGTTCGAATGAGGGTCTCGCCGAGCTGGAACGTATTGACGGAATGATCACTCGGTTCAATCGAATAGGCACCACCGGAGACGATGGACTTGAGTTCAATAGCCTTGTCGGCCAGGCGCTGCTGAATGCTCTGCCAGCACTCACCGCCGAAGAAGCCTTCCCAGCGGGTGCCTTCGGGAAGCTCGATCGGCACCTGGACGAGCACCGGTCGACCGCCGACGGTGACGCGACCGCGTTCGACGGCGACAAAGCTGGTGTATGGCGTCATGATGCTGTAGTTCACGCCGAGATTGATGATTTCAGCGCGGACATCCGGCGCCAGCGATTGCTGTTCCACTTCGGCCATGTGGGGTGCGAGCACGCGATCGACCTCAGCCCGGGCCCAGAGCGCTGGGAGCATGTCGTTGGGCGTGGGAGCGGAGAGATCGATGTCGAGCGTTCTGGCCCATGGACCCGCGCCGGTGCGGCCGGACACGGTGACCGTGCCACGACCAGTGCTGGTATAACGGCCGTGCAGGACGAGGGGGGATTCATCAAAGAGGTCGGGGAGCAGGCCGGCGGGCGTGGGCCCGTTGCCAGAGACCAGTTCGCTGACGTGTAGATTTTCCGAGAACTTCACATCGATGTCGGTGAGGACCGGGGACTTGATGCGGCGAGAGAATCGCTCGACGGCGGCATCGGCATCGGACTCGAGCTGTACGAATTCGACCGCGCCGCGGCCGGCAAGGGCCATCTGTTCGAGGAGGAAACGATTGACGCTGTTGCCGATACCGAAGGAGAAGACACGGGTGGTCAAGGCGTTGTCGCGCACGGCCTGAATGATCTCCTGATCGTTGCCGACCATTCCATCGGTGAGAAACATGCAGATGCGGGTGGGCGCGAACTGCTCCTTCGGCTCGAAGGTCGCCTTCGAGACCATCAGCACGCGATCGCCCTGGCGGGTCTGCCAGGTGCCGCTGAAGCGGAAGGCAGTGCCCGGGTTCGCCTGAGGCAGGGCGACGGATATGTCGGCCTTGATGGCGAGATTCGGAGCGATCCGGATGAGCGAGTAGGCAGCACCGGGCACCGGCTCGATGGAGTCGGAGGTGACGCGGAGTTCGATGTTCCGGCCGTCGGCGGGGAGGTCGGCGAGCGCCTTAGGGGTGAGCACGGGGATGGAGCCGGCACGCTGGACGAGGGCAGCGCGAATGGCTTCCATCATTTCGGTACCGCCGTTGCCGGATTGGTTGGCAACGAAGGCCCGAGCGGCGTTGAGGTTTTCGGGAGTGGCAGGCCGGGGATCGGACCAGAGAATGTGGGTGGCGCCGGCAAAGGTAATGACGTTGAACGTATCACCCGGGCGCACCGCGCCCAAGGCGCGGGCCATCACATCCTTCGACTTTTCGATGGGGAAGCCGGACATGGAGCCGGAGGTGTCGACCACGAAGATCAACTCTCGCGGCCGGACCTGGTCGTCTTCGACCCGGTCGGGCGGCTTGAGGAAGAGCGTGAAGAATCCGTCAGTGCCAGTGGTTGAGTCTTCCAGCGTGCCGGTGATGTTCCGTTGAATCTCCTGATTGGCACGCGGGTACGCGAAGACGCCTTCCTGAATTCCATCACCCTTAGTTCGCCATGTGAGAACGAAGTCCCGGTTTGGGATTTCCGCAGCATTGGCGAGCCGATAGCGCACCTCGGACTGATCGACGCCGGGACGGCCGTCTGTCGCGATCTGGTGATTGACCGAGTTGATTCCGGTCACGAGGACATCGGGGCTCCCGGTGTCGATTGAAATATTGAGACTGATGTCGTGGCCGGCCCGCATCGGCGGCTTGACAGGCGTCGGCGTGATTCGACTGGCGTCGGGGACCTGATCCGTATCGGCCGCAGAGCCCCCGCCGGAGCGATCAAGGCCGCCAGAGCGGCCGAGATCGACATAGAACCACCGGCCATTGATCTGGCCTGAGCCATCCTGATAGAGCTGACCGTTTTCGACAGCGCCGCTGCCGTATCTGGCGGCGAAGGTGGCGAGGACACTTGGCCCCTGCAGATCGCGCGAGGCCCAATATTCGTTGCGCGGGGGTTCGATCGCCGTCGCGCGGGAGAGAGCGGAGGCGAGCTGACCGACACCGATTGGGACAGTGTTGTCGTTGGCTCCGGCGATCTGGTACGTCGCCGGACCGAGTAGGACAACGCCATAACGTACGGTGAGGCCCGGCGGCAGTGAAGCCAAAGAGGAGGAAGTCGAGCCCGGGATGTAGCGAGGTTCGACGACCATGGGGAAGTCGAAGCGGTATTCACCGTCGACGGCTTGAAGCGTCTCGACGTAGCCGATATCGACGGTGACGGTGGCGCCGGGTTCGATGTTGGCCACGGACTGGGTGAAGATGTTGGGTCGTTCCTGCTCGAGCAGGCTGGCGACATAGCCCGATTCGCGGGCGGATTCATAGATCCGCCGGGCTTCGTTGCGTTCCTTCATCTCACCCACGATCACGCGATCGCCATCGGGACCGTGGACGGTCATGGTCATGCGATCCACGGCCGCACGATGACTGAGCGGAAACGTGTAGACGGCTTCGACCTTCGCGGCGTAGGTATTTTCGAAAACCTGCCGCACATTCACCCGCGTGAAGGGCCCGGCCACATGGACATCGACGGCGGTGTGCTTGAGGGGGCACGGCCCGACAAGCTCGCCTCGCGCATTCATCGCGTCGAGCCGACCGCCTTCGGCGGCCTGAATCACATCACAGGCCGAGGCGGAGGAACTGCCATTGGGAAGCAAGAATGCCACGAGAATGGCGAAGACCGCGGTGCAGGCTCCAACTCGCATCCACACACCGGATGCGAAGCTGCGGATCCGTCGAAGCCCGGGGGCGAGGGAACGGCGGCGCGCCGACGGGGTGGGCGATACGGATTGCGGCCGAGGACGGGCGAAGTCAGTGGACGCAAGCGTGGAGAGAAGCCGATCGCGGCCGGCCATGGCTCGTTCGCGGTTTTCGGTGTGCCAGGCCTTGAGCAGGTGATCGAGGTCGTCGGCACCGTGCTTGAGGTTTTCGTCTTGAGGCATCATGACAACGTGACCTCCTTCATGAGGACGCTGAGCCGTTCCTTTGCTCGATTGAGCAGCTTGTAGAAGCCGCTGCGAGAGATACCAAGAGCCGTGGCGGCCGCTTTGACCGGATCGGTCTCGAGGTAGTAGAGATGGATCGCCAGTCGTTCATCCTCTGGAAGCTTTTCCAGGGCGTCATCGAGCCGACGCATGCGCTCGTCTTGAACCACTTTGTCGAGGGCGACGGCCGCGTCAGGCCGATCGAGCATGCCGGAAATCATGGCGTTCTCCTCGTGGTGCCTTCGGCGGGCGTGTGATCTACGCCGCTCAGAGCAGACAAAGCGGGCGATGGTGTAGAGCCAAGGCCGGAATCCTTCGGGGCGTTCGAGCCGATCCAGCGTGCGGAAGGCGCGGATGAACGTTTCCTGTGTCGCATCTTCTGCCTCCTCGAGCCCTCGGCCCGAGACACTTCGACGGCAGATTGACAGCACCACCGCTGCGTGGCGGTCATACAACCGCCCCGCGGCCGCGTGGTCGCCGCAGCGCCATGCTGCGACGTCGAGCGAGTCAGCCGCTTCGTCGCTCACTGCAGTAGGAATGGCCGGCGGAGGCGGAGTGTCTCCGGTGAATTCAGGATTCTCGGACGGGGTGTTCACGGCAACATCATCGCGAAGATTCGGAGCTGCGGCGATTCAAATTGACCACAAGCCCGCGTTTCCGCGGGCTTGTGGGTTACAACCATCTCCTTCAGAGTTCTGTAATCAGGACCAGGCCGAGAGGAGCAGGCCGAGGTCGGCACCATCTACGGTGCCGTCGCCACTCAGGTCGGCCACGGGATCACCGGAACCCCAGGCAGCCAGGAGCAGGCCGAGATCGGCTCCGTCGACGATTCCATCGCCGTTGAGATCGCCGAAGACGTCAAGGCCTTCGACCTCAAACATCTTGGGACGCCCGGTGCCGAGATTGCCGTTCCAATCGACGGCCGTGACGTAATAGGAAACCGTTCCACCTTCATTGATCACGGGGATTGAGCCACGCCACATGCTATTGCCGTCCCAATCCATCTCAACGACCTGCTCATCCCCGCCGTTGAGTGACCAATGCAGGAAGACACCCTTGTCGTGGAAACCACGGTCGCTGGTGTGGCTGTCATAGATCACGACACGTACCGGGAACGGACCGTCGCCGGCCGTTGCGGGGTGAATCAGGTCCATGTTCACGATGACCGGAGGAATCGTGTCGATGGGGGCGGGGGTTGCGCCGGCGTCAGTTCCGACGTAGATCTTGTTCTGGAACGACCCCGATTCGCCCTGGGCGGTGACGATATCAAGGCGACCATCACCGGTGAAGTCCGCGATCACGACGTCGAGCGAGGAGTCAACACCCGCGGTCAAAGCACCGGCGACGAGATTGAACTGTGGGTTGGTTTTCGCACCGTTGTTGCGGAAGACGCGCTCGCCGCTGGATGCCAGCGATCCAACGATGAAATCGAGGTCGCCGTCATTATCCATGTCGAAGAATTTACTGTCGTTGTCGTCGGCAGAGGGGTTGCCGTTGACCTTCGCAGAGATGTTCGTGAAGGCGCCGTTGCCGTTGTTCTCGAAGAGTTTGTCGACGCCGCCTTCAGCCGAGAGGAGGTCGAGGTCGCCGTCGCCGTCGATATCGCCCATGTCGAATGAATAGCTGCTGCCGTCGGCCGGGAATGCAACGTTCGTGAAGACACCGGCCCCGTTGTTTTTCCAGAGCTTGGTCGCTGCATTTCGGCTCACGACCACCAGATCGAGGTCCAGATCGCCGTCCACATCGCCAAAGATGGCGTCCTGCTGATCCGAGATGTTTCCGGCCGGGATCTGGCTGGCGCTGACGTCGGAGAAGAAGCCGCTGCCGTCATTCAGATAGAGCTTCGGCGGACCGCTGCCGAACCGATTCGATGCCCCGCTGTTGCAGAGGAAGAGGTCAAGGTCGCCGTCATTATCGACATCACCGAACTGGCCACGGGCGCTGGAGAGCGTCTGCGCAGGGAGGCGGCTGGCGGTCTCATTGGAGAAGAAGCCGTTGCCGTCGTTGACCAGAAGTTGGGGTTGCTTATTGAAGTCGTTGGCGAGGATCATGTCCCAGTCGCCGTCGCGATCAATGTCGCCGAATTCGACACCGCGAAACCAGCCGGTCAGCCCGCCAGTGCGGGCATCGGTCTCGTCGGTAAAGGTTCCGGAACCGTTATTGATCCAGACGCGGGCCTTCAACGCCGCGCCCTGTGAACTGAATCCTTGACCGTTGGCCCAGACCAGATCAAGGTCGAGGTCGCCATCAATGTCGACGACCGACGCCTGATTCGTGTAGTCGTTATTCGGAAGCCCGGCGAACTTGGTGGCAGTCTGATTCACGTACTGCTGAGCCGACGCAAGTCCTGCGCAGACGGCCGGCGCAAGGGCAACAATCGCGATCCTAAACATGTGGGGTTGAGACACCGTTTCTTTCCTCCTTCTGGGAGTGTTTGGACAACTGGACAGCACCACAGCCCGCTCCAACTGGCGTTGGGAGGCCGTTCCTACTGCCTAGAACATACCATCAGAACTCTCTGGCGGACAACGGATTTTTCCGTTTCCGGAAGGATTCGCCGAGCATCGATTACCCTAGAGACCATGGATTACCCGTCGATTCTCGGACCTCTGGCGAATTTCGCTGCCGTTCGAGCGGCCGTGTACTCGCTCCTGAATCGATGGATTGCCTTGATTCCCGCGATGGTTGCTGCCGCTTCGGTCGCTGCTGGTTCCAAACAGAACTCAAACGATTCGAACTTTTATCAGCAGATCGTTGAAGCCAATGAATTGCTTTCGAACGACGATCAGAATGTGCTCTCGGACTTTCGCGGCGGCGTGTACGTCTCACCGGCGCGACTTCAGGAAGCATTTGATCACTTCAGACCGCTGATGGATCTGGCGCAACGGGCGAATTCGCTGCCCCGTCAGCACATCGGATGGGATGAAGGTTTTGGCGTCCTTCTGCCACACCTGGGCATCCTGCGCACGACAGCGCGGGCATTCTCCGCGCAAACCGAACTCGCCCTGCGCAGAGGCGATGCAAAGGCTGCGGTGGCGGCGTCGAGATCTAACATCGAACTCGCGAAGTATGTCCGAGAGGATGGGTTCATCATCAGCTCCCTCGTTGGACAGGCCATCTGCAGCCTTGCCGATAGCGACGTTGGCGCGATACTCGAATCAGGTCAGATGAGTCCTGAGATCGCCCGGGATTGCATGGACCTCTTCCAAGACTTCTCCGGTCATGATCCATTCAACTACGCTCAGCGTTTGCGCGACGAAGGCGCTGGGATTTCGTCATGGATTGAGAAGCAATTGGAAACTGATGCCGGCGATGAATTGCTAGAGGCGATAACGGAAATCGATGGAGGCTCGGTCGGCAAATTGAGCGAAGAGGATGTCATTCAAGACCTGCCGCTCTATGAGGAAGCGATGAATCGTGCGGCGGATGTCCTCGATATCGCCGACCCCGACACCGCACAAACGGCATTGAAGAATCTGGAGGATGACCTTGAAGCAGGAAAGTATGGCAAGTTGGCCGGATTGATTCTGCCGTCGGCTGGCCATCTCCTGAAGCGGAGGCTCCTCGCTGAACAGCAGATTGCTAATCGGCTGGAATTGCTTCAGGGAATCATTGACGGCCGCGTTGGTCCGGGGACGTTTGTGAACGCCGCGAGGCTGTATTTGCGGGTCTACGAGGCGATCGAGTCGCTGGACGACGACCGCCGCGAGGCGGTGCTGGCGCTGGGGCGTGGGACCGATGAGGGCGACGTTGATCTGGCTGCGGCAACGCTCGTTGCATCGTATGACTCGATCTTGGAGCCGCTGGGTCGTGCAGCAAGGATCGAGAAGTGTGTGTTTCCAGAATCGTCGACCGCGATCAACCTGCCCCAGCCTGCGGGATTTCTTGAGGCCGGACGATTTCTTTTTGCTGATGCGCGACTTGCGGTTCGCAATGGTGACCTTGACATCGCGTCACACCGACTCGGCACACTGTATCGCATGATTCGACATGCCTCCGATGATGACTCCTTGTTCACGTCGCTTGTGGCCTCGCAGCTTTGCCGTGAGGCCCGAACGGTAATTGCTCCTCTGATCGCCGCAGACGCGTTGAATGATTCGCAGCGCGATGAGATTGTTTTCGGAATCGCGCGAATTCATCGATCGGATCCGTTCGGGTTCATCCACGCGGGCAAGCTGGCCCGCTTGCAAGCCGACCAATGGGTAGAGTCGCTGCCTGACTCGTTGGTCCGCGATACCCTCGCCCGGCGACTCGAACCGGCCGGACCAAGCGCAGCTCTGGACCTCACAGCCGTGCGGGATGCCCAGTTTCTTCTGACGTACTATCCCAGTGCGATTGCGGATGTCGGCCGCCTGGCGGAGCGCCTCGATGGGGTGATCAACGTCGAGAATCTCCTCGCGCTGGCTGGGCGCGATGCTGAATACCCGAAGTCGCTCCATGATTGGATGCTTGATCGGACCAAGCCGGTTCTGCCGGTACCTGCGGGAGGGATTGCCGATGTGAACCATCAGGAGGAAGAAGCACCTCGGGTGCTTCTCGAGGCGGAGCGAGGGTTTGAGAAGCGGCTGGAATCGATTCTCGTGGGAATCGCGCCTTCGGAGCCACCGCTAACGGATGAACCGGATGCGGCCGAGGTCGGGGATGAGCGTTCGCCCTGATTCGCGGATGGGCATGGGGCTTGGAAAATAGACCGCCCATGCCTTCCCAAGCAACAGAGACCGGTGCACGACGAAGGGCGAGCGATCGAACTGCATTTCGACCAGAGCGTGCGCTGAGCCCCAGAGCCGGCCGTCGTCGGAGCTTGGAGAGTTGTCGCCGCACATGAGAAACTCGTCCGGCCCCAGCCGGGCGGGGTACAGCGGGTCGGTTGCGAAGGCGATTCCCCTTGAAATGGAATCGCTCAGGGCCTCACGGTTTCGACGCGAGAAGTTCTCCGGCCGGTAATGAATGTCACGATCGAGCCGAAGCCGCCGCATGACAAGCGGCGACCCTTCGAACGCCCATTCAAGCGTCGGCTGCTCTTCGGTCGCCCGCATGGGATCAAAATGGTCAAGATCGGGATTCTCCAGTGCATTGGCAAGGCGAGTTCCGGCATCCCATTCGTATGGAAGTTCAACAATCAGTTTGCCATCGACATAAATGGCGAGGCGTTGATCCACATGCCAGAATTCGACCTCAATCGCGCCATGAGATGGCGGCTGCCACGAGACGTGTGACTCCTGAAGCGGATGATCATCGGCCGCGGAGCCGATCGAGACCGCTGCGAGACCGGGGCCAAGTTTGAATCGAAACCAATGACGTCGGGCGTGGAGTTGGAATTCAGTCGAGAGCGCCGTCGGAGCGTCCGCCTCGATGCTGGCGCCGACACGAATATCACTGACCGGATATCGAAGGATGGTTGGAATCTGCCGCGAGAGCAGGTTGTAGGCTGTCCAATCGTCGACAGGGCGAATGGAATTTTCCCAGTGCAAGATTGTCCGATCTGCGCTGTCGTATCGAAGGCTTCTCGACAGAGATGATTCGCCCCGCAATATCCAGCCGTCGCCACGCCAGGGACCGACATAGTCAGCCATGAGCGTGGCCGAGGGGCGGTCGATCGCAACGGGAATGTAGTCCGTATTGGAGACAGGCTGCCAGAGCGCTCGCTGCAGGTAGTCCGGCTTCCGCTGGATGTGGAGATCGTTCAACGATGCATTCATATTCGGTGACGTGAACACATCGCCGTCAGCCAGGAGCAAGGTCTCGTTCGGAAGCCCGACGGTTCGTTTGATGAAGTTCTGCTTGTCGCCGAACGGTTGCATGGGGCACTTGAACACCGTGACATCCCACCGATGCGGCTCGAACAGGCCTGAGAGGAAGCCGAATCGGTACAGCGCCTTGAGCACCACGATGCGGTCGCCCATGCGGACCCGCCGCCGGAGCGTTCCCTGATCCACCACGAGCGGGGGTGAATCGGGGCCGAGCATGGGGTCGGGAATCTCGAGCAGCCTGTCATCGTTTGCGGGAAACCTGTCGGCCACTTCGCGAGAATCAAACGGGAACTGGTATCCGGTCAGGTCCGATGTCCATCGACAATGCTGGCCCATCAACGTGGGGGCCATCGATCCGGATGGAATCACGAACGGCTCCAGGATGAACCCGCGAAACGCCATCGCGAGCACGAACGCCACGATCAACGACCGCAGCAATTCGACGACATCCGTGTCCGTCGACTCGCGATGAAATGAATCCTTCATCCAGCCAATCCTAGCGGATGAACCGCCAGCGTCCGAAATCTGGAATGATGTTCCGACCACCCCGCGAGAACGGGACAGGCGACGGAAGCAGGACGCCCCAGGCTTTTCCAAGCAGCATCTTGCGATTGACCACAAACGGTGATGGGTCGATGGTCATCCGGACCAGGGCATGGGGGGCTCTCCATGTTCGGGCGTCATCGGAGATGGGGCTGTTATCGCCACACATCATGAATTCATCGGGCCCCAGAACGGCGGGATTGAGCGGATCGGTTCCGAATCCCATTCCACGCGACGTCGGCTTGAACCCTTCCGGTAGTCCCTCGCGGTGATACTCGGCGGGCTGATAGTACAGATCTCGGTCGACGCGAACGCGACGAAGTGTTACCGGAGAGCCGTCAAAGGTCCATTCAAGGGTCGTGGGCGGCGCCTTGGCGTTGTTGATCGTGAGTTCCTGGGGTTGACGGCCCACCATCGCGTATTTCAATCGATCGGCCGCGCTCCAATCGTAGGTCAGTTCCGTAACCAACTCGCCGTTGACGTAGATCGCCATGCGCTGATCAACGTGCCAGAAATCCACCTCGAACGGCTTGTCGGGGGCCTCAAAGGCAACGCTCACCTGATCCTCTTCCAACCCGTCTTCGGCGCGAATCAACCGGAGGGATGCATGGCGGTTACCGAGTTCGAAGTCGAACCAATGCGACCGGGCGCCGATTCTGAGTTTCGTGGTGAGCGCTGCCGGATCAGTCGCTGCAACGGTCGCCGCTACACGGACGTCCGAAACGGGGTATCGCCTTGGTCGAATGACGGTGTCTTCAACCATGACATTCTGGACGTTCCAATCGTCGATCGGCCGAGCTTCGGTGTTCCAGCGCAGCGAGCACGGCCGCGTCTCGTTGCATCGATATTCACGAAGCCATTGGCCATTCTCGGATTGGGTCGCCCAACCTTCACCGGACCAAGGCTGGGCCAGGTCGCCACGCCGATCGATGGATCGAATCCGATCCATGTCAATCGGCACATAGTCGCTGTCGTACACCGGTTGCCAAACCGTTCGCTGCACATGATCGGGCTTGCGCTGAACACGGAGGTCGGCGAGGCCGGCGTTGGGGACATTCGAGGTGAACACATCGCCGTCAGTCATCAGCAGTGACTCGTCGGGTAAGCCGACCATCCGTTTCACGAAGTTCTGCTTGATGCTGAACGGATCGACGGGGTACTTGAAGACGACCACATCCCAACGTTTTGGGGCGAACATATCGCCGAGCCAGGTCCAGTTGTAGAGCCATTTCAGCACGACGATGCGGTCGCCCCAGCGGGCCTGTTGGAGAAACTCGTTCGGCGGAATGCTCCATGGGGCAACCTTGCTCCCCAGCATCGGGTCGCAGACCTTGGGGGGAACGACGAATGCCTTAATGGCCTCGGAGAGAATCTTGGCGTCGATCGGGTATTCATACCCGGTCACGTCCGACTTCCAACGCACGTGTTCACCGAGCAATGTCGGCGCCATCGACGGCGAGGGAATCACGAACGGCTCGACCACGAAGCTGCGGAACGCCATCGCCACAGCGAATGACGCCACGGTCAACTTGATCGCGTCAATCGTTGCGGCGGGACCGCCTGATTGCTTCTTCGAATCCACCATGGTGCCAATCGTACCCGCGTTGAGGTGGTCTGCGCGGCGATCGATTCCCATTCACAAGACGAGTTCACAATCTACGGAACATGCGTGTCGGAGCTCATCTCGGTTTCGAGTGCCGCAAGCCGGGAAAGCAGGCGATTCTTCAAGGGTCGATCAGGCATCGAAGAAACAGCATGCCGTGCCTCGTTGACTGCTGTCTCTACCTGTTCGAGATCGCCTGCTGACCAGCGAGTCTCAGCCAGGCCCACGAGAATCTCCGCATCTGGTGCGATGAGATGGCTCAGCGCCCGTTCATATCGCAAGGCAGCACCTGTGGGATCACCCATGAGGGCGAGCCACTGGCCCATTCCGAACTCAGCCTTGGCCCAATTGGCCTGAAGGTCGCCGGCCTCGGCGAGATTCGGGTCAAGGCCTTCAAACCACGCCAACGCCGCGGCCAGCAATCCTCGCGGCTCCTGCTGATAGTCTGCCCGCATCTGGAGAACTGCCGTCAGAGTCTGCAGGCGAGCCACCGATAGCGGATCCGGCTGTAGTGAAAGCGGTTCCCTTTGTCGCAGCACCAAGGCGCCCATCGCGTGATCGACAGCCCGCGTCGGATCGGCTCCCAATTCATCCACGGCCAATGCCAGGAGCTCGTGGGCCGTAGCCAGTCCTTCGGCCGCAGAGCGGTTCCTTGGCGAGCCTTCGAGAAGCCGCGCAAACCCATCGATGGCCGATTCAAACGACTCAAGGGCAGCTTCGGGATCGCCTGACTGGAGCCGCGCGTGGCCAAGGTCGTTCTGGGCCATCGCCTCATCCAGCGCTGCCCGTGCATCGAGCGGATCGGCAGCGGCGAGAGATGCGGCGACCTGCAGCCTTGATTCATAGGCTTGAATCGCCGGTCCAAACTGCTCCTGTCGCAGCATCAATCCGGCCAGCATGGCCTGAGCCGTCATCAGATCTCGGCGCGTGCGCCGATCAGGCTGTGCTGCCGCGAGCTGGGCTCTGATACTCACCGCCTCGGAATAGAGGCGCTCTGCCACATCAAGGCGTCCCTGGTTCTCCGCGACCCATCCGAGTTTGTACAGTCCGACACTCAGGTCGCGATTTGCCTGTTCCTGCTCTGGCGCGTTGGCAAGCAACTGCCGCCGAAGGGATACCGATCGCTCGAACGCGAGAGCAGCCCCATCAAGATCGCGATCCTTGAACCGCATGTCGCCATCAGCCGCCAGAGCGACGGCAAGACCTCGCTGATCTCCTGCATCAAAGGTCGGAAGTGCGTTGAGCTGTTCCCAGATATTCAGCGATTCGTGGTAGTGGGCCTTCGCCGCCGAGAACTCGCCGGCCTGCCGGTGTTCGTCGCCAAGCAGCAGAAGCACCCCTGCGAGCTTTCGTTCGCTCTCGACATTGCCGGGCTCCGCCGCCACCTGCTGCCGACGGAGCCGCAAGGCGGTTTCGAAATATTCCAACGCTGTGCCGACGCCGCTCCTGCTTGGATTTCGAATGGAGGACCGCACCTCCCCCACCTTTTGATATCCCAGTGCCAGATCGTCGATCAGTTCAGGATTGTCGCCCATCTCATCCTGAAGTCGCTTCAGATAGCTGAGTCCCCAGTTGACCAGTAACTCTCGAGCTTCAGTCGAACCATCGATGCGTGCAAGCGTATCCGGAAACGCCACCAACACATCATTGGCAATCTTTCGAATTTCATCCGCCCGCCGATCCGCCTTGTGCTGAGCTTCGAACGCCTTGTTCCGCTCCGCTCGAGCGACGCTCGCCTGCCACGCAACGCCCGCGGATCCTGAGACGAGTGCCAAGGCTGAAAGTGCTGCCGCGGAAACCGCGCCACGATGCCGCCTCATGAACTTGCTCGCTCGATAGGCGAAGGTATCGGGGCGGGCAATCACCGGATCGCCGCGAAGATGTCGACGAATGTCGTCGGCCAGTTCCTGTGCCGAGGTATAACGGCGCTGGGGCTCCTTTCGCAGAGCTTTCAGCACAATGGTGTCGAGATCACCTTCAAGAACCCGCCTCAGCTTTTGCAGCCCGCCGCCGCGTGCCTTGCTGACGGATTCGGGGGTGATGGTGGCGGTGCTGGCCGAGGTGGTCTTGCCATCGGGTCCCGTGATCTCGACAAGCTCCTCTTCGATCCGGCTGATTGCTTCGCTCGGCCGCTGGGGATCTTCGAGGCAGACCACACGCTCCACCTCTGCCGGGACGCGCGTCTTGAGGCGGAAGGGTCGATGTCCGGTCAGAAGCTCGAAGAGGACGACCCCAAGCGAATACACATCCGCGGCGGTGGTGACCGCCTCGCCGCGGACCTGTTCGGGCGAGGCATATTCCGGCGTCATCAGCTGCAAGCCGGCGCCGGTGGGCAATTCCACAAGAGGCGACATCCCGGGATTGAGAATTTTGGCGATGCCGAAGTCGAGCAGCTTGGGTACGCCATCCCTTGTGACGAGGATGTTTCGCGGCTTGATATCGCGGTGCACGACCAGGTTGCGATGAGCATGATGGACCGCGCTGCAAACCTGGGTAAACAGATCCAGCCGCTCGGGGATCGTCAGCCGGCGAGCATCGCAATGCTCATGGAGTGGAAGGCCGTCAACAAACTCCATGATGAAGTATGGAACGCCGTCCTCGGTCTGCCCGGCATCGATCAGGCGGGCAATATTTGGATGATCCAGCGCTGAAAGGATCTGTCGTTCGCGCTCGAAACGGGTCAGCACATCCCCGACATCGAAACCTACTCGCACCACCTTCAGCGCTACCGCCCGCTGAATGGGGCCGTCATCCCGCATCGCGAGGAAGACTTCGCCCATGCCGCCGCGGCCGAGTCGACGAACGATGCGATAGGGACCCACACGCGATGGATCTGCGCCGGGGGCGCTCACGACGGCGTGTCCCTCGCGCGACGTATTCCGTCGCCGGAAGTCGTCGTCGGATGCGGGCTCATCAATCACGTCGTTGCTCCATAACCACATCTCAACACATCCGAACATCAAACTCAACCGCTCGTAACCGGGTTCAGCGACCTCCAAGCCAGTCTGCGCCGTCATTGCAACAGATTCCGAGGACGATGGTGAGGCGATCCGACCTGTTCCTCTGACGAACGCAGACTGGCTCCGGCCTTCGATTAGGCGGCTCGACGCTCGATCTGACACGAACGAGCGAGATTCGCCATTGGTTCGTATCCTCCCCCTTCTCCTGGAGTCGTTGCGGCTCGCCGATTCGACATGTCTCGCCTGATTCCCATTTCCCGCCGAATCTTCGGCGACCACCTCACGCCCGTTCTGGCCTATCGGCGTCTCGTGGCTCCCGATCAGCGTACCGCTCCATCGTTTCTCTTTGAATCCGTGGATACGGCCGGGAATGTCGGCCGGCATTCCTTTCTTGGAGCACAACCCTCACTGGAGATTACCGCGAAGAATTCAACGGTTGCCGTCACCGATCATGCCCGAGGATACTCATCTACCAGCGAAGAGCATGATCCTCTTGCTGCCATCCAGCGCCTGGCGCGTTCGATCGAAACCGATTCGAGCGCCTTACCGAGGCAGCTCTCGGGTGTCTTCTGCGGCGGATGGGTCGGTTATGCCGGGTACGACACCGCCCGGTGGCTCGAACCGGTCAAGCTGCCGTTCACATCGGCTCCGGTCGACGATCGAAACCTGCCCGACCTGCATCTGGCTCTTTATCGCCACGTCGTGATCTTCGACCACGTTGACAAGACCATTCATGTGGTGGCCTGGGTGGAGTCGGATCGCATGGATTCGGCCAGTGCACACCTTGATCAACTGGTCGATCGTCTTCAGGCCGCTTCGCCGCCACTTCCCGCGGGCGACATCTCGCTCGACCTCTCACAGAAGCCCTCTCCCCCGTCGCGATCCGCATCATCCGGGCAAACGCCGTTTCAGATTTCTGTTGCTCGGGCGAAGAATTACATCGCGGCGGGCGACATCTTTCAGGTGGTGCTGAGCCAGCGCTTTGAACGGACCACCACGGCCGATCCATTTGATATCTATCGCGCCCTGCGAGTGGTCAACCCCAGCCCCTACCAGATCTACTTGCAGGCGGGCGGGTGCATTCTGGTTGCCGCCAGTCCGGAAATTCTCTGCCGTGTGAGAAACCGTACGGTCGTGAATCGGCCGCTCGCGGGGACGCGGCCGCGAGGAAGCACCGCCGAGCTTGATCGTTCGCTCGAAGCCGAACTCCTTCGCGATGAAAAGGAACGCGCGGAACACATCATGCTCGTGGATCTTGGAAGGAACGATCTCGGGCGTGTCTGCGATGTGGGCTCGATTTCGCTGGATCGGATCATGGATGTCGAGCGCTACAGCCACGTCATGCATCTTTCGTCCACGGTCTCCGGTTCGCTTCGCGACGATCTCGATGCCTGGGATGCGCTGCGAGCCACGCTTCCGGCGGGCACGGTGTCGGGCGCGCCGAAGATTCGCGCCATGCAGATCATCGATGAGCTGGAGCCGCTTCGCCGCGGACCGTATGGCGGCGGCATCGGACTGGTGACGTTCGACGGCGATATGGAGATGGCCCTGGCACTGCGAACGATGGTGATCCCGACGGCGGGCCGAACTGCGGCCGGCTCCGGTGCGCCCTGGACGGTTCACCTTCAGGCCGGCGCGGGAATCGTGGCCGACTCCAATCCCGACGCGGAGAACGAGGAAACACTGAACAAGGCTGCTGCGCTGGGCCGGGCGATTGACCTCGCGGAGCATGCGTTCAACCGCCGGCCCTGATTCAGCTCATCAGCCAGAGTGCCGTGACGTTGACGGCATTGAACAGTCCGTGGATCACGGCGGGCGTCACGATGCTGCCGGTGCGTTCATACGCCAACCCGAGCCCGATCGACAGGACGAAGAGTCCCGCGAGACCCGCCGGCTGAACCGTTCCGATGTGCATGGCCACGAAGATCGCGCTGGCCAGAAGAATCGCCGGCCAGGCGCCAAGTCCGAACGAGCGCATCAGCGACTGCAGGAGCCCACGATACATGATCTCTTCGAAGATCGGCACCGCCGTCACGACCAGCCCGGCAAAGACCCACCACGCGGCGGGGTCTCGCGCCGACGCCATCATCGCCAATGATTCATGCGCCAGGACCGGCGTCGCCCGGCCCGAGATCCATTCATCGAGCCACGCCGCCGCCTGAGTGGCTCCGAACACCCACGGCGTAATCATCAGGAATCCCAGCACCCCTGTCCCGATGCGCAGGGCGAAGCGATGCCGCGGGCAGCCTTCTTCCGCGGGGCGCTGCACCTTGCGCAGGGCCACCAACCAGACGATCGCCACCAGAGCGCTTCCCGCACTCACCAGCGCCAGCGAGATGACAGCGGTCCAGAGCTGACGATCGGCGTCGTTGGGGGGCGCTGCCGACACCCAGCCCAGGCGCTGCCCGGCGATGAGCATGATCGGCCCGGCCAGCACCATCGCCCCAAACATCGCAAGCAGCGTCTGCGAGGTCAACTCCGATCCACGCTGTCGCCGCGTCCGCCACGGCCGAACCAGCCGGATCAGCCCGACGCTGATCAGCGCCATCGCTCCCCACCCGAGCATCCCTGCGATTGAATTCGGCGATTCGATTCCCGTCGGCGGAGCGGCTATAACTTCGCCCTCCCGAGCGGCTGCTACAGCCGCTGTTGCCGCCATTCCAGACCACCCCGCCGCCATCGCACCCGCCAGCATGACCACCGCCCTGGAACGCATCGTCAATCGCAAGCGCGTCGAGGTGGCCCGCGCCATGGCGAAGACGCCGCTGGATGTGGTGAAGGAACAGGCGCTCGCCAGCCCGCGGCCGAGAAACTTCTTCAGCGCGGTGGTTGACGAGCGCAATCGCGACGCCGTCCGCATCATCGCCGAGATCAAGCGCAAAAGCCCTTCGGGCGGCGACATCCGCGCCAATCTGGATCCTGCGGTCATCGCACGAATGTATGCCGACGCGGGCGCAGCCGCCATTTCCGTTCTGACCGATGAAGCCGATTTCGGCGGTTCGCTGGACGACCTCCGCCGCGTGCGCGAGGCGGTGGGCCTGCCGGTCCTGCGGAAAGATTTCCTGGTGGATGAATGGCAGATCTGGGAGAGCCGCGCCGCCGGGGCCGACGCCATCCTGTTGATCGCCGAGGTGCTGGCCGAGGGAGAGATCATCGATTTCCAGATCCTCGCCACTGAATTGGGCATGACCACGCTGGTGGAAACCCACGACGTGGAGAATCTTCTCAAGGTCAAAAACCACATCGGCTTTCCCCACGCGCGCTACAGCCTGCTCGGCATCAACAACCGAAACCTGCACACGATGGAAACCTCGCTCTCGCATACCTTCCGCATGCTCGACCTGATCGAGCCGCGGGAACGAAGAGTGATCGTCTCGGAAAGCGGCATCACCAGCCGCGAGGATCTCGCCCGGCTGGTGCGCGAGAATATCCACATCGTCCTCGTGGGCGAGCATCTGCTGCGCAGCGAAGACCCCGGCCTCGCCCTGCGGCAACTCCTCGGCGACTAGCGCTGGTGCAGCGCCCGGCCCCCGCTTCCCCCACTCAGTCTCTCAGTCTCTTGTTCTCTCAGTCTCTCGAGGGGTCTCTCAGTCTCTTTCCCGGCTCAATCCCAGCGGAACACGCCCTTCTTCCACGCATAGACGTAGGCGATGATCGACGTCAGGATGAAGAAGAGGATTCGGCCCATGTACATCTGGGCTTCGGGGCTGCCGGGCTCGAGCTGGGTGAACGTCACCGCCCAGGGATAGAGAAAGATGATCTCCACATCGAAGACCAGAAACGTCATGGCGAGAATGTAGAAGCGAACGTTGAAGCGCTTGCGGGCGCTCGAGAACGGGTTCATGCCCGACTCATACGCGATCCCCTTGGTTGGTCCCTCCTTGCGCGGACCCAGGATGTGGGTGATCACCAGGTTGGCCACGACAAAGATGATCGCCATCAGCACCAGCACGCCGATGGGCACGTAGTCGTTGAGGTTCACCGCAAGGTTCAGCATCACGCGCGAATGCTACCGCAACCCCCGGAGGAAGACAAAGCCGAGATCCTTCCTCAACCCGCGCTGCATTGCCCAGCGCAGCCGAACCACGCCCTGCCCTTTCATCCCTCCCCATCCCACGCCTAGACTCCCAGCCATTCACGGAGCCACGCATGTCGTCCACCGCCCCCGCAACCCCGCACACCCACACCATCACCCTGCATCGCGTCCTGCGCGCCCCCGCCGAGCGGGTCTACAAAGCCTTCCTTGATCCCGCAGCGATGTGCAAGTGGCTGCCGCCCCACGGCTTCACCGGCACCGTGCACTCCATCGACGCCAGGGTCGGCGGCGGCTACCGCATGTCGTTCACCAACTTCGGCACCGGCTCCAGCCACTCCTTCGGCGGCGCCTACGTCGAGCTGACCCCGCACTCCAAGATTCGATACACCGATTCGTTCGACGACCCCAACCTGCCCGGGAAGATGACCGTCACCGTCACCCTCCGACCGGTCCTCTGCGGCACCGATCTTCACATCACTCAGGAAGGTGTGCCCGCGGTCATCCCGCCGGAGATGTGCTACCTCGGCTGGCACGAATCGCTGACCCAGCTGGCAGCGCTGGTCGAGCCCCAGATTCCGGATGGGGCGTGAGCCTCGCTTCGCGAGAGGTGTGGAGGTGTCGAGGTGCCGAGGGGGAGGCGTGCAGGGACGCGGGGAGAGATTGAGAGACTCCTTAAGAGACAAAGAGACTCCTTGAGAGACAAAGAGACTGAGAGACTGAGAGACTGAGTGGACGACAACCCGCTCTCTCTTTCGGAGAGGGTCGGGGTGAGGGTGAGCGCACGCCATCGCCAGACCGCCCGCCACGCCTTCAACCGCCGCATCAACGCTCCGGCCCGGTCTGACGTGGAGGATGATGAGGGAACTTTCTTTGAGAGCCTCGCCCCGAAGGGGCGCTGGGTTGGAGCCACGGGCGGAGCGCAGCGCAACCCGTGGAGAGAAGGATTCCGGTTTCCCGCGGACCACCCCGAAGGGGCGGCGGAAGGCGCATCCAGCACAAACGGCGTCCCGCGCGGGGATTCTGCGTCCCGCGCTGGGGGACGCACTCCCGCGCCGTTATTCTGCGTCCCGCGCTGGGGGGCGCACTCCCGCGCCGTTATTCTGCGCCCCGCGTCGGGGGGCGCACCCCCGCGCCATTATTCCGCGTCCCGCGCTGGGGGGCGCACTCCCGCGCTCTAATTCTGCGCCCCAGAGAGTCCGACCGCCGTTATCTGCGAAAAAACGCGGGTGCCCCCACGATCACAATGGCGGATAGAGTGGCTTGCCGGAAAGAGTACGAGACCGCAATCAGCGATCCAAGCTCTCGACCCAGCGCAAGAAGTCATGAATTAGTCTTTCCCGGATGGATCCACCGAGAGTTCCTTTAGTTGACGCCGTCGTGGACTGGTTTGCGCGGGACCCGATCGGTCCGGCGTTGAACCTACCAGGTCTCCTCAACGCGCCACCCGCCGACCTTTACGATGCGCTGGAAGAGCAACTTGCGCTGGTGCCCGAACATGCCGTGGCGTGGGCGTGTGCCCAACCGGCGCTAGAGCATGTATTCTTCATCTCCGACGAGAAAACCCGCGACCGTGCAGCAAGGGCGTTTGTTCTGATCGATCACATCAATGAGGAGATCGGCCGGCGCCGAATCGCGGAACTGCAGATACACCCCCCTGCAATTGCCTCCCATCCGGCCCTGGAGGGCATTTCGTTCGACGCTGAAGGCTTGATTTGCCTCGGCGAATTGCTCAATCCGTACCGGCAGTTGATCCGCAACGGATTCGTATTCATGGTTGCGCCGGTCGTGGAACAAGGCGATTCAAGCTATTGGCTTGTCAGGGCCATTGTGCGCTCAGGATTAGTCGAGCGCACCCGCGTCCGAATCGATCCCTTTCTCTTTGGCGAGGCGGGAGCGTTTCACGCGTTGGAATACAGGATGTTGTTGTGGGGCAAGTCGCGCAGCTGGTCGGCGCTGCGTGATTCGTCGGGTTCGGAGGCCTTGGAATGGCAACCGGATTCACCTGACCGAGGTGTGCAGCGGACGCAGCTCGCATGGTCCGCGCGCGGTTCGGAATGCCACTTGGAGGTTGAGGAGCTGCACACGCTGGAACGAAACGAGGTACGCGGCACACGGTACCTCCATGCGATTTTTGACAGCGAGATTCAGTCGATCGTCCACCTCGATGGGGCTGTCCGAATCCTGTCCGAATCCGAATGGCATGCTCGGAACGAGATGCACCTGAAGAATCTTGGAAAAGTCGGAAAGCGCGTGAAAATCTTTCGAGTTGATGGAACTGTAAGCGATGACTCGTTTGCCACAGTTGCCGCGAGCTTTTTCGTCTGGAACGATGACATCCCCCAGTTTTTCTGGGGAGACTCTGCCTAGCCGGACATTGACCATCCGCTTTGGATTTTCTTCAAAGAGCTCTAATTGCCGGCAACTCACGGAATGACCTGGAATTGTTTTTGTAGCGCTTCAACGAAAGTTCACTCCACAAACAACCGACAAGTGAATTGCCGGGCAACTTCGCTCAGCGCCGGACCCCCCAATTGACCGGGGGATACGTTTCCGGATCACTCGTACAAAAAGGAACTCGTTATGCCCATCGCCGTGTTTCCCCCGCGCAAGGACAGCGAACTTGTCGCGTGGGCCAGCAACTTCAGCACACAAATCACCGCCACACCCACCACCTTCGGGCTTAATGCCGCCCAGGCCACCGCCTTTGCAGCGCTCTATTCCGCGCTGAACAGCGCCTACAACCGCGCCACCAACCCCAACACCAACTCCAAGGCGGCGATCATCGCCAAGAACAACGCCAAGGAGAATCTCCTGAACGGCCCCGGCGGCGCGTGGGAGCTTGTCGATATCGTGCAGGCTTTTCCCGGCACCACCGACGAGATTCGCGGCGAGCTGGGGTTGCGCATTCCCGATGCCCCTTCGCCCATTCCCGCACCCACCGCAGCGCCCGATCTTTCCATCCTGTCCTTGCTGGGCAGAACGGTGAAGGTCAGATTGCGCGATCAGGAGAACCCGGATCGACGCGGCAAGCCCGAGGGTGTGCAGGGGGCCACGGTGCTCTATTTCGTGGGCGAGAACGCCCCGGCCGATCCCTCATCGTGGCTCTTCGCCATGAACACCTCGAAGAACCTCTTTGATTTCGAGATTCCCGCAGCGGTTTCCGCGGGCGACAAGGTGTGGCTCACGGCGTTCTGGTTCAACAACAAGAAGGACGCCGGCCCCGCTGCCACGCCGGAGAGCATCCGCGTGAGCGACGGCCTGAGCCTCGCGGCGTAAGCCCCGCAAGGGGAAACGCTGAAACGTCCACACGTCGAAACGTCCAAGCCAGCAAAGGATCAGGAACAGGAAGCCCGGCACACGCCGGGCTTTTTTCCTCGGCGAGGGGGCGGAGGGGCTGCGGCTGTGGACCAAGCCGCAACGCGAGGGATGAAAGCGCTGCGCTTCCCGCGCGGGCGGAGGATGAAGAGTAACTCGACACGCAAGGCGGCGTCGCCGCCGACCCCACTCGGTCTCTTGGTCTCTTCGTCTCTCAGTCTCTGGCGCGATTTCGCAGCGCGATGGTGCAGCGACTGGTTACGGGCAGGTTCCCCAGGAGGAGAGCAGGAGGCCGAGGTCAGCACCGTCGACCAGGCCGCTGCCGTCGAGATCAGCCGCGGCATCGGCGGAGTTCCATGCCGAGAGCAGGAGGCCGAGGTCCGCGCCGGTGATGAGGTTGTCGCCGTTGAGATCGCCGAGGGATGCGCAGGGGTTCTTCGGGGCCGGGAAGCGAACGAACCAGCTCATCTGTTCGCCGCTGGGGGCGAAGCCGTAGCCGGCGATTGACAGGCCGTCGTCGGAAACCGAGGTGGCGGCGTTGAGTTCCCATCCTGCCAGTTGCGCAGCCATGCCGAAATCCTGAATGAGGACATCGCGGATGATGCGCGTGCCGTGCTCGGCATCCCACATGAAGGCCCGACCAAAGAAGCCGTCGAACTGTTTCAGATTCATCCATCCCACGACGACCGAGCCGTCGGCGCTGGCATCCCAGGCAAGATCGGTGTCGTTGACGCCGAAGGGCAGATGCGGAATGGAGAACAGCGTGTTGGTGTTGAGATCGAGCCGCGCCGCCAGGCCGAGGTTGCCGCCGACCGCGTAGTGGCCATCACGCGAGAGGCCGACGGCGCGAAACGTCGATGGCGCCAGTTCAACAAGGCCGCTGCGCTGCGTCCACTTGAAGGAACGGTCGTAGGCGCCACCGCCCTTCGAGGCGAGGCCGACGATGATGGAACCATCACCGGAGACGGCGGCCGCCTGACTGTTGAACACGCCGCCGGGAATATCGCCCAGCGGCATCAGGCCGTTGGAGGTCCAGCGGAACGCCTCCGGATTGAAGTTGGCGTTCGACCCATAGCCGACCACCACCGATCCATCGCTTGAGACGCCGCGAGCCACACCGCCGTCGGTTCCGCCGAGCGAGCCGAGGAAGACGAGTCCGGTCTCCTGCGTCCAGCGGAACGGCGAGCCGTCTTCGTTAAGCGAATTTGGCAACGCGCTGCCGCCGACGATCACCGATCCATCATCAGAGCAGCCCCGCGCAAGCGATGCGGGAAAGCCGCCGGGATTCGGAAAGGTACCGAGACCGACGATGCCGCCCTCAAGCGTCCAGCGGAAGGCTTCGAATCCGGTGGGTGAGACGGTTTCGCCGACGACGACGTTTCCGTCGGCGGAGATGCCGTAGGCGATCGTCGGCCCGAAACCGTCGGGATCCAACGTGCCGAGGCCGATGAAGATGGCCCCCGAGTCACCAGCGAGCGAAGGAGAAACAGCCACGCCCAATCCCGCACCGACGACGACCACAGCAAAGACCCGATTCATACCGCGATTCATGTCGTTTAACCTTTCTCTGGGAATCTCCCTTGACCTATGTCTCAACCGGTGACGTTTCTTTCGGTTGCTTCGCCGACTCATCTCCCTTCTGCAGCGAAGAGACTCTCCATACGCCCACCGACCGCAGGCGGGGCCGCGGCCGTATAATGGCCCCCAATGAACGTCGCACGGGTTCATTGGAGCTCGGCGACGAGAATTTCGGCGGGGTGTAGCTCAGCTTGGTAGAGCGCGTGCTTTGGGAGCACGAAGTCGCAGGTTCGAATCCTGTCACCCCGATTGATCAACAGGACCGTGGTTTCGGGGAGGCGATGCGGGTCGGTTCTGCCAGTTCACTGGGCGGTTGCCCGAAGCAACTTTTCGCCGTCAAGTTTGACCATCGTCATCATCGCCTGCATTGCCTTCGCCACCTTCTTCGGGTCGGAATCGCCAATGAGGTCGATCAGTACCTTCGGGTCGATCTGCCACTCCACCCCGAAGTGATCGGTGATCCAGCCGCACGCCGAGGGCTTTCCGCCCGCGGCCAGGAACTTCCCCCAATATTCGTCCACCTGCTGCTGCGTGTCGCAGATGACTGCAATAGAGATACCCTGAGAGAATGAGAACTGCGGACCGCCGTTAAGCGCGGTGAATTCGCATCCGTCCAGCGTGAAGTCCACGGTCATCACGCCGCCGGCCTTGAACGGAGCCTGAGGGCCGAGATCAGGAAACCGCGTGATTCGAGTGATCTTCGAATTGGGGAAGACGGAGGTGTAAAAGCGGGCTGCCTCCTCTGCACGGTCATTGAAGGTCAGAAAGGTCGTGATCTTCGGCATGGGGTCGTCCTGTGGGTCTCTCGCATCAGAACCGGAGCGTTGAGTGAACCGGGGAAGACAGGGTATCGCCGCAACCCCGCGCTTTCCCACGATCCTTCGGCCACACGATGGGGTCCCGTCGGTAGGCGGGGCTCCAGTCGGCTGGCGTGGTCATGACGCCCGGCGAAAGGTTCCTTCAGTGTGATGACATTAGTCCGTTGGTGACCCGCCGAATCAGCGCACTCGTTTCCGGCAGGGCCCGCCTGTCTGAATCCCGCCCCCTGTTCCACGTCGGCCTTTCGCTGTCTGCGGCGAAAGGCCGACTGTGATTTACTGCCAATCACTTCTCAAGGAATTGATTCCGGATATGCTCGCCACATCTTGACCGCCGCGGTTCGAATCATCTCGCAGATTGGCCTGAGTGTTCAGCTCTTTGTCGTTGAATTCGGGCGATTTACGGATTTCGCGATTTCAACGTTCCGGTGGTTGCTGTTTCATCCCCGAAAATGGGCACGGTGGCGTTTGATCGGCGCCCAACTCTTCTCGGTCGGCGTCGCGTCGATCCCGGTGGTGGGCATCACGGGCGCGTTCATCGGAATGATTCTTGCCTTGGAGGGATACGCTCAGTTCTATGCATTCGGACAAGAGGGACGCCTTGGCGGAGTAATCAACGTTTCCGTCGTCAAGCAGATCGGGCCGGTGTTGGCCGCAGTGATGGTGGCGGGGCGCGTCGGCGGGGCATTGGCGGCCGAGCTCGGCACCATGCGGGTCACCGAGCAGCTGGATGCCATGCGTTCAATGGCGGCCGATCCGATCCCCTATCTCGTGGTCCCCAGGTTTCTTGCCTGCATGCTCATGACGCCGCTCCTGACGGTGTATTCCGATCTGCTCGGCGTGTGGGGCGGTTGGCTGGTGACCGTCAAGTTCTATGGTGTGTCCTCTTTTGAATACTGGGATTTCACGAAGTACTTTGTTACATGGTGGGAGCCGACTACAGGTCTGGTCAAATGCCTGTTCTTCGGCGGCTCAATCGGCCTGATCGCATGTTACAAGGGCTTCAACTGCGGGTCGGGCGCTGCGGGCGTGGGGCGAGCGGCAACCGAGTCATTCGTGGCCAGTTTTCTGGCGATCATCGCTATCAATCTCGTGCTGGCCAAGCTCTTGAATACGATCAACGATCTGTTCATCTCCGCGGGGGTCGTGTCGGCGCTCGGCTGAGGTCGATTCCGCGAAGTTCCGGGCAGGCTCGTTTCAGTGGGCCGGCAACGAAGGGCCCCGAGGTGTGTAGAACAAAGAGGAATTTGAGGGAATGCCATCCACGCCTGATCGCTCTATGCTATGGAACTGCGGCCGGCGCCCGCCGCATCGAAAGGTGATTCGATGATCAGAATCCTTGCCGCGGCGGGCCTGACGGCCCTCGGTTCAAATCAGGCAACGCAGATGCCCATGGGGCCTCTCGAGCGGTATGAACCCAAGGTATACGACGTGGGGTTTGAGGTTCAACTGACCAGTGAGTCGCCAGACCGTACGCCGGGATATACAACGCATGAGGAGGTGTTTGAACGCCGGATCTTCGACATCGCCGATTCTCCAATCGTGTTCCCGATCCTGTTTCGGGGCCCTTTCAGCAAGGTAGCGCCGGATTCACTTCGGGGGCGCCTGTGGGCCGGTGCCACGGAGGACAACACGCTGTCGCAGCGGACACGTCTGGACACGGGTAAGGCATTCGACACGCAATTGGCTGTTCTTCCGATCGTGAGGTTCCGAGGTGAGCTCTTAAGATGGCGCATGGAGTTCCGGGCGCAGTCATGGTCGAGTCGAATCAACGATGGCGCTGCACAGACGCTCACGTGGCCGGTCTCATGGCCGGATGAGGTTCAGGACGGACTAAAGCCGCAGCGCTGGATCGAGAGTGACCATGCGATCTTCGGTGAATTCGTTCAGCGAATCAGCCAGGGGCAGCTTCGGCAGGTCCCGCCGTATCTGGCGGCGAAGGATCTGGTGCGTGCTTGCATCAATGAGATTCGAGTCTCCGGTGACGGGGATGTGCGTCGCTGGCATGAGACGTTGCACGGCCTTGAGTTACAGGGCGCGCTTGCGACGGCGCAATCGGGCAAGGGCGGGCCCCACGATCTGGTGTGCGTGTGCGTGGCAGTCCTTCGTGCGGCGGGCATCCCAGCGCGTCCGGTGATTGGAATGCAGGAGAGATCCAATGGCACGAACAAGCTCATCTCGTGGGCCGAGTTCTACCTGGAGGGCGCGGGCTGGATTCCCTTTGATCCGGACGAGATGCGAGGCAAGGGCATTCGAACCCTCAACGTGAAGCAGGCCTGGCCGGAATTCGGAACGATGAAAGGCCTGAACAACCGGATTCCGCTGGCCTATCACTTCCATCCCACGGTCGATGTTGTGTGCCCTGAGGCCCCGGCACTCTGGGGATGGGATCCAAGACCCACCATGCCTGCAGGATGCACTCAAATCATTACGTTGAGCCTGGTGTCACGGGGACGCGGGGAAGAAGACCCGAAGTAACTGGCTTCCGCCCGGCAGGAGCATCATCAGGAAGGCGACAACGACCAGAAGAACGATAATCACTCGCCATTTCTGTGCGAAGACCCTGGTCACGGGGTGGTAGCTCGACGTGTGGCCTGCCAGGTAGGAGAAACACTTGGGGCAGATGTCAGCCTGGTCCCAGATGCTGGCGCCGCATTCAGGGCAATGACCTGATTCGTCGGAAAACCGTTCAAGGTCTTCCGGGCTCGGGCCTTCATTGATCATTTGAGAGCGGCGTGCCATGCCGGGAGTGTAAGCGGATGCAGGGCGCGGGCATGCGCGATTTCAGAGGGGGTCGTGGGTGTCGATCGATCTGACGAAAAGCCGTCCCGCGCCCTGCGATGCCCCCTACGGGGGCGGCTACAGGGTCCACAATGCCGGGCGAAGGGCCTAAAGTCAATCAAGACTCTTCAATTTTGCCCGATTTGTCGGCAGATTGGCAAGTCCGGCTCAACCAGACCTCTCCCGAACCTCCACCAGGAAAACCAACTCATGGCTCGAACGCTTTCTTCAATGGTTGAACTCGGCATCAAAGCGCCGTCATTCTCACTCCCCGATCCCACCGGCCGTCACGTCAAGCTCTCGGACGTTGCGGGAGAAAAGGGGCTGCTGGTGATGTTCATCTGCAACCACTGCCCGTTCGTCAAGCATGTCCGAAGTGAGTTGGCAAGGCTGGGTTCAGCCCTCGCGGCCAAGGGCATCGGCGTGGTGGCGATCAGCGCCAATGATGTTGCCAATTATCCCGACGATTCACCTGAGAAAATGGCGATTGAATCAAAGGAGGCGGGGTACACGTTCCCGTATCTCTACGATGAATCTCAAGAGGTGGCCCGTGCCTATGGAGCCGAGTGCACACCCGACTTTTTTCTCTTCGATGGCGACCTCCGGCTTGTATATCGGGGTCAACTCGATGACAGCCGTCCGGGCAACGGAGTTCCGGTAACCGGCGGCGACCTTCGTCGGGCAGCGACGGCGTTGGTCAACGGGTCTCCAATCGATTCAGACCAGCGGCCCAGCATGGGATGCAACATCAAATGGAAGGGGTCCTGAACGGAGGTTCGGACGGAATTTTCAAGCCTTTTCCAATGCTGGAGCTAGAATGGAAGTGCCTCCAAAATCCGGGGTTGCGCGAGGAACTGCTCAGGTGAATGTCGATACCGTCCAAGCGACTACGAAAGTTCTGCAGGAACTCGAGCGAGGTGACTCGTCGGCTGCCAGCAGGCTCTTTCCACTGGTTTATGACGAGCTTCGGGCACTGGCCGCGGCCCAGATGCGCCGCGAGCGGCCGGATCACACGCTGCAACCGACCGCACTGGTGCACGAAGCCTTCCTTCGACTCATTGAGCAGACAAATGTTGACTGGAAAAACCGGGCCCACTTTTTCGCGGTGGCCGCACAGGCCATTCGCCGAATCCTGATTGATCACGCACGGAAGCACAATGCGCAGAAACGCGGCGGTGATTTTGCCCGGGTTCCCTTAGAGGATGCGGCTCCCGAGAATCGAGGACGGACCCTGGACCTCGTGGCGCTGGACGACGCGCTCGAGCGTCTGGCTGAGCGTTCCTCGCGACAAGCGCAGATCGTCGAAATGCGATATTTCGGGGGGCTCACTGGCGAAGAGGTCGCGCACGTGCTGGGTGTTTCGCGCACCACCGTCGCCGATGAATGGGCGATTGCCCGAGCGTGGCTGCTGAAGGAACTGGGCGGAACGGCCGCATGAGCGAGTGGCATGATCGGGTGGGACAACTCTTCCTTGAAGCGTCGAAGCGGACGCCGGCGGAGCGGGAACCCTTTCTTCGAGCTGAATGCGGCTCAGACCAGTCGCTCTATGAAGAAGTCGTGGCCATGCTGGGGCACGACCACACGACCGCGAGCCCGTTGGATGTGCCGATTCTGTCGCGCACGATGCAGGATGCGGTCATGGCCGAGAACCCCTCACCGACCGACGGCGGCGAGACCATCGTCATCGGCGGCTATCGCGTCATCCGGGTGCTGGGTGTTGGCGGCATGGGTGTGGTCTATCTCGCCGAGCAGGACCGGCCTCGGCGCACCATTGCCCTGAAGGTAATCAAACCGGGAATGACCTCGTCCGGGCTTCTGAAACGTTTTGACGTGGAGCAAGAGGCGCTGGGGCGGCTTCAGCATTCGGGAATCGCGCAGATCTTCGAGGCGGGTGTCCACAAGCCCGACGGCACCGAAGATCGCAGGCGGTGGCAGCCCTATTTCGCGATGGAATTCGTCGAGGGGCTTCCGCTCAACGACTATTGCCGCACGATGTCGCTGGGCGATCGGGCGAGGCTCGAAATCATGGCACGAATCGCCGACGCGGTGAACCACGCTCACCAGCGAGGTGTGATTCATCGTGATTTGAAGCCGGGAAACATTCTCGTCGACGCCATGGGTCAGCCCAAGATTCTTGACTTCGGCGTGGCTCGCTGCACGGGAAGCGACATTCAGGCCACCACCCTGCATACCGACATCGGTCAGCTCGTCGGCACGCTTCCATACATGAGCCCCGAGCAGGTTGCGGGCGACCCGAGCCAGATCGATACGCGAAGCGACATCTATGCGCTGGGCGTCGTCATGTACCAGTTGTTGACGGGACAGATGCCGCATGATGTCACGGGCCGAAGCATCCCGGAGGCTGCGCGGATCATCATCGACACCGACCCGACCCCGCTGAGCTCGTACAACCGGGTCTTCCGCGGCGACCTCGACACCATCGTCCGCAAGGCGCTGGAAAAGGACAAAGCCCGGCGCTACCAGAGCGCTGCCGAGCTGGCGGCGGACATACGTCGATTCCTCAACGATGAGCCGATCGTCGCCCGGCCCGCAAGCACGATCTACCAGTGGTCGAAGTTCGCCAAGCGCAACAAGGGCCTCGTGGCCGGGTTGGCGCTGGCGTTCGCGTTCCTGATCGTGGGACTGATCGGAACCTCGGTCTTGTGGTCGAAGGCGCTGCAGGAGAAGAAGCTGGCGGAGCTGGCCGAGGCTGATGCCAGGACCGCTGCCGAGGAGGCCCGGGCGGCCGAGGCCAAGGCGACGCGTCGGTTCGAGGATGTGCGCACGCTGGCCAATGCGTTCATCTTCGACACCTACGACCAGGTGACCCCCCTGCCGGGCTCGACGAAGGTTCGCAAGCACATTGTCACGACCGCGCTCAAATACCTGGATCGCCTGGCGTCTGAGGGCGAGGACGACACCAACCTGTTGCTGGATATCGCCGAGGCGTACACGCGGATCGGCGAAGTGCAGGGCTACGGCTCGCGGTCGAACCTTGGCGACTTCGACGGGGCCATGGCCAGCCAGACCAAGGCGTTCGACATCCGCAAGGCCCTCCTGGTCAAGGAGCCCGAGAACCCGCGGGTGCGGCGATCGATCTCGATCAGCGAAGCGGCGATTGGAAACCTTTACTTCGGAAAAGACGACGGCGAGAAGGCGCTGGAGCACTTTACCAATGCGTTGAACATGAGGGAGTCGCTGCTTGCCGAGAATCCCGGCGACGCGAAGGCCCATCGCGACGTCGCCACTGCGCACCAATGGATCGGCAACGCCAGGATGACGTTGAAACAGACCGACGAAGCACTGGCTTCCTACGAGGAGTTTCTCAGGATCCAGAAGGAACTCTCCGAAACTCTCGGCGACTTCCAGTCCCGGCGGGATTACTCGGTGGCGCTGGAAAAAATCGGCGATGTCAACCGCGATCTCGGTCACGAGCTGCAGGAAACACTTCCCACGGGAGAGGTCAATCGCTTCTACGTCCAGGCGCTGCCGAGATACGAGGAGAGCCTGCGAATTCGGCGCCTCCTCGCCGAAGAGCAGCCGGGAAACTGGGAAACGCTCTCGGACATCGCCATCTCGTGCCAGAAGGTGGGCGACATCCTCGTGCGCATGGGACGAGTCGCCGACGCCATGCCCACGCTTCAGGAATGCGTGCTGATCTCGCGGAAGATCGCCGAGTCGGACCGAGACGACGTCACGGCCAAGACCGTGCTGGTGGTGTCGCTGCACAAGCTCTCGTCCGCCTACGACGCCATGGGTGGCGACACCGCCCTGCCCCCCAGCCAGCGGGCCACGGCCGAAGAGGAAGCGATCAGGCTGTCGGTCGAGGCGGTGGACATCCTCAAGGCGCTGAAGGAAGCGGGCAAGCTCGAGGGCCGGTTCGTGGAATGGATCGACCTGATCGGCTCGGTGCTGAAATCGCAGCAGGACAAGCTGGCGAAGATTCAGAGTGAGACACCGCGCCCCGCCACCCTTCCCGACGGGCGGTGAGCGACCGACCGTTCCACGCTCGCCGAGAAGAACTCTGCCTGCGCCATCGACTCCGCGCCCTGGCGCCGACTTCTCGGACGCGAATTGACGTCCATCGCGATTATCGCGCTGGAACCGCTGATTCCCGCGTGCATCACGTCCCAGAACCTGTTCGAGGGGAACAACTTTCCTCGACGGTTGCTCAACTTTCCTCGACGGTTGGACAACTTCTCTCGACGGTTGCTCAACTTTCCTCGACGATTGGAGAACTTCTCTCGACGGTTGGACGACTTCTCTCGACGGTTGGACAACTTCCTTCGAAGGTTGCTCGCCGTCCATCGAAGGTTGGCCAACTTCCTTCGAAGGTTGCTCGTCCCCGCGGGCTGGGGGTTCATTCGGGCGAGTGGATTCTCAGACGTGTGGGCGTCAGGAAAGCGGGCGGGCGATGGGCAACGCCGGTCCGGATGCGCTGCCCACCGCCGCCGCCCTGAGGAAAGGCAGGTTCATGCCCAGCGCTGCCTTCCCCGCAGAAAGAAGACCCCGGCCATCACCGCCAGCACCCCCGGCACCGCCAGAACCCCCGGCGCGGGGATGGGGCTGAAGAAATGCAGGTCGTCGACGAACGGGTAGGAGTCGACGAAGTCGAAGATGATTGCCTTGTAAAATGGAGTGTCGGAAACGACGCCGAAGAATTTGTTGCCGGAGCCAAGACTTCCAAAACTCTTTTTCCCGACCCAGGTGTCGTCCATAGACAGGTCGAACCCGATGTCGCCCAGATAGTTCACGGCGATCCACGACTGCGGGGTGTCGAACTCCACTGTGATGTTTCCGAAGTTGAACGGCGCTCCCTTGATGCCGAAGCCGTCAAGGAAATTCAGCTGTGCAGTCCCGACGTCATTACCGTCGGTGAAGTGCACGCCGAGGTCGGCGTACTGCTCGGTCACCACCTGACCGAACACCTCGGTGAAACCGATGGTGGTGATCGGCTCCCCCACCGCCGCCGACCAGTCATCCTTGCTGGTGGAGCTGTAGATGATTCCCGCGTCGGCCCGGCGACAGGCCGGGAAGCAGGCAGAGAGGCCAAGAATGGCCGCGACAAGGGCGGCGGGCGACCGGCCGATCGGGGCGCAGGGGTTCATACGCTTGAGATACGCCGACCCCGGCGGCATCCTGCGCGGGAGGTGTCACCTCAGCGACAATTGTTCCTACTCCGCATCCGCGTTGGCCAGTGAATAGTTGGGCGATTCGCGGGTGATCTGGATGTCGTGAGGGTGGGATTCGATCAGGCCCGCCCCGGAGACGCGGACGAAGCGGGTGTTGGCGCGGAACTCCGCGAGCGTCTTGCAGCCGCAGTAGCCCATGGCGCTTCTGACCCCGCCCACCATCTGGTAGACGAAGTCCGCCAGCGCTCCGCGATACGGCACCCGGCCCTCGACGCCTTCGGGCACGAACTTGCGGGTTTCGGAGATGTTGCCCTGGGCGTATCGGTCGGCAGAGCCCGCCGACATCGCCCCCTGGCTGCCCATGCCGCGGTAGGTCTTGAAGCGTCGGCCGCGATGCAGCACCAGCTCGCCCGGGCTTTCATCAAGCCCGGCGAAGAGGCCGCCCAGCATGACCGACGAGGCCCCCGCCGCCAGCGCTTTGGCGATATCGCCGGACTGGCGGATGCCGCCGTCGGCGATGATGGGCACCCCGGCGTCGTCGGCGGCGCGGCACGCGTTGAACACCGCGGTGATCTGGGGCACGCCCACGCCGGTGACCACGCGTGTGGTGCAGATCGACCCGGGGCCGATGCCCACCTTCACCGCATCGGCTCCGGCGTCGATCAGGGCCTTGGCCCCTGCCTCGGTGGCGATGTTGCCGGCGATGATGTCGATGTCGTACTTCCTGCGGATGGCCTGCACGGTCTTGATGACGTTCTCGGAATGGCCGTGGGCGGTGTCGACCACGATGACGTCGACCTCGGCCTCGATCAGGGCATCTACGCGGTCGAACTGCAGCACGCCGACGGCGGCGCCGACGCGGAGTCGGCCGCGGGCATCGCGACAGGCGGCGGGATGGCGATGGAAGTTGTCGATATCGCGCATGGTGATGAGGCCGGCGAGTCTGCCGTCGCGATCGACAAGGAGCAGTTTCTCCACGCGGGCGCGGGTGAGGATCTCCTCGGCCTTTGACGGGTTGGTGTCGGGCGGCGCGGTCACGAGGTTGGCCTTGGTCATGACGTCGCCGACCAGGGCATTGGGCACTGGGCAGGATTTCCCGGGGTTGGGACAGGCGGAGCCTTCCTTGCCCAGGAACTTCATGTCGCGGCGGGTGAGGATGCCGACCACGCGGCCGCGGCTGGTCCCGTCGTCGGTGACGGGGAAGCCGGAAACATTCTGCTCGGCCATGAGGCTGACGGCCCTGCCGACGGTGTCGGCTGGGCTGAGGGTAACGGGGTCGGCGATGACGCCGTTTTCGGAGCGTTTGACCTTGGCCACTTCGCGGGCCTGGTCGGCGGGCTTCAGATTCTTGTGGACGATGCCGATTCCGCCTTCCTGGGCCAGGGCGATGGCGAGGGCCGCTTCGGTCACAGTGTCCATGGGGGCCGAGACAAGGGGGATATTGACCCGGATATTGCGGGTGAGGCGGGTGGAAGTGTCGGTCTGATCCGGAGTGACCGCGCTGAACGCCGGGAGAAGAAGGACGTCGTCAAAGGTGATCCCGTCGTGAATGATCTTGTCTTCCATTGAACAATTGTGCGGGAGGGTGAATCCGATGTCAATGGGGTCCGCCGACACCGCCGAACAGCGGCCGTTTGGAACCGTTTGTGCGCGGTTTACGGACAACGTGGGCACAGACCGATGCGCAGCGGTGTGAACGGGGTTGTTTCCAGAGGGTTTCATCTCCTGCGGGCGTGTGATACGCTAAGCGGTCTGGAATTTGGTCGACCTGAGGCCCGTTTTCCCAACCCCGGCCCAGGCAGGAGGTTTGCACGTGCCCTTAACGGAACTGATGGCTGACCCGGTACATCACGACGCCGGAACCGCGCCTGGTGAAGGGCGCAAATCACTCATGAAATACCTCGAGGCGACCATTCGCTTCGGAGCCAGCGACCTCATCATCAAGGTTGATCTGCCGCCGCGGGTGCGAGTGCGCGGCACCCTGAAGAACCTTCAGACGGATATCTGCACGCCCGACCTGATGTTTCAGATGGCCAAGGATGTGCTGGACGAGCGACAGTACGACCACTTCCGCCGCCACGGATCGATGGACTTCGCCTACGACTACGACGACAACAATCGCTTCCGCGTGAACCTGTTCATGGCCCGGGGCAAGCCGTCGATGGCGGCGCGATTGATCACCTCGAACATCAAGCGGTTCGAGGACCTGCATCTGCCGCAGATCCTCGGCGACATCTCGATGAGCGCCCAGGGGCTGATTCTGTTTTCCGGCGTGACCGGCTCGGGCAAGTCAACGTCGATCGCGTCGATGTTGCAGTATGTCAACGAGCGCAAGCGCGTGCACATCGTGACGATTGAAGATCCGATCGAATACATCTTCAAGGACGACAAGGCCACGATCAATCAGCGCGAAGTCGGCATCGACTGCGTGAACTTCAATGAAGCGCTGCGGGCGCTGGTGCGAGAGAATCCCGACGTCGTGCTGGTCGGCGAAATGCGCGACTACGAGACGTTCGAAGCGGCCATCCGGGCCGCCGAAACCGGCCACCTCGTGTTCGGAACGATTCACGCCAGCTCAGCCTGGCAGACGTTCGGCCGTATCTACGATCTGTTTCCCGAAGGCGAGCGCGAGCAGATCCGCAAGCTCCTGGCGTACAACCTTCGGTCGATCGTGTACCAGAAGCTTCTGCCGACACTTCACGAGGAGATTCCGCGTATTCCAGCGCTCGAGATCCTGATCAATACCCCAGGCGTGCAGAAATACATTCTCGAAGGGCGCGAGGGTGAACTTCTGGACATCATCCGGACCAGCCAGGAAGAAGGCATGATCGACTTCACTTCCTCGCTTGTGAACCTCGTGGAGAAGGAATACATTCACCACCGGGTGGCGATGGAGGCAACGCCCAAGCCCGAAGAATTGAAGATGCGCCTGAAGGGCATTTCCTGACGCGAATCGCCCCAGCCGGAGACCCGAGTGATATTGACGCAGAACCTGCTGATTCTTGCCAAAGCCGATTCGGCAATCCTTGTCGGATTTATCCAGCCGATCCTGATGGTTCTTACATTCATCCCGTGGGCGTGGCTTGTGTCGACGCACCTCGAGAAGGATGCGAAGTACTACCACTTCAACTGGCAGGCTTGGAATTCGACTCATCTTGGTGCGGCGGCCGCGGCGCTGCTGGCCATGGTCTTCATCCCGATCTTCTGGATCGGCTGGCCGGTCGGTATTCTCCTCCTCCTGGCCCCGCTGCTGGTGTATTGGAATCTGCGCAACAAGGCGGTACCTGAAAACGCACAGTTTCACCTTTCCGGCGCCGGCATTCGCGGGGCGATGGAGAGCCGTCAGGCCCGAGCCGCCGCGAAGGGAATTTCGCTTTTCTTCGTCGGGAAGGATCGCAAGGACATCCCCGTTCCCCTGAAGGAGGATCCGAGATACAACGTTTATCTCCTGGCGGAGCAGATTCTGGGGCCGGCTCTTGAATCGCGGGCCGGCAAGGTGGAGATCCAGTCAACGCAGAGTGGCGCGGTTGTGAGCCAGACGATCGACGGCGTTCGCTACAAGCGGGAGCCCATTCCCAACGAGGCGGCCAATCAGGTCATCGACTTCCTCAAGCAGGCAGCGGGCATGGACGTCGAGGATCGGCGACGCAAACAGTCTGGCGATCTGAAGGCCAAATTTGCGGGCGCTGAGCATGTGCTCACGCTGACGACCAGCGGCAGCAGCGCAGGGCAATCAATTCGCATCGACGTGGATCGAACCAGTCGGATGTCCATCCCCTTCGATGGACTCGGTCTGCTGCCGGCCCAGGTCGACTCGCTCAAGGTCTATGCCGAGATGCACGAGCGCCATGGCGTGATCCTCCTGGGTGCGCCGGTGGGCCATGGGCTGACGGCCATGGGGTATTCGTTCATTGGGCGCCACGACGCGTTCACGAGCAATATCAAGACGCTTGAGCGTCAGATTGAACTCCGGCTCGACGGCGTCGACCATGTTCAGTTCGACCCCAATAATCCGGCCGTGGATTACGCCACGAATCTCCAATCGATTCTGCGGCGAGATCCCGACATCGTGCTCGTTTCGGACGTCCGAGACGCCAACACGGGCAGAATCGCCTCCGGACCGGGCATGCAGGGTCCACTGATCTATGTCCTGCAGCATCAGGACACTGTCGGCGAGCAGATTCGCGACTGGTTCAAAGCCGTCGGCGACCTGAAGCAGGCGGCGAAGCCGCTGCGCGCCGTCGTGAACCAGCGGCTCCTGCGAAAGCTGTGTCAGGCTTGCCGCCAGCCGTTCCAGGCAACCGCCGAACAAGCCAAGACGTTGAACCTGCCGTCCGGCAAAGCCCATCAACTCTTCCGCGCCGGCGGAAAAGTGCAGGTCAAGAACAAGATCGAGAACTGCCCCGTATGCCTTGGCACCGGATACCTGGGCCAGACCGGAGTCTTCGAGGTGATGATCGTGGACGAGGAGGCAAAGAAGCTGCTCTCCGGAGGTGACCTTAAGGCTGCGTATGCCCATGCCCGCCGCAACAAGATGATTTACTTGCAGGAGGCAGCGCTGCTCAAGGTGCGCTCCGGCGAGACAACCCTCGAGGAAGTCGCGAGAATCACATCGTCGCCGGCACCCAACTCGCCGCCTCCAGCGCCTGCAAGCGCGGGCGTCTCCTGATCCTCTCCAAGGCGGCTCCCCGCCTGCCCGCCAGGAATTCGACATGCTTATTGTCTTCAACATCCTTGTTCTCGGTCTGGTGGGCCTCATTGCATACTGGTGGGCCAACCAGGGTGTGTTCAGCGCCTTGATGCACCTGATCTGCGTGATTGCCGCCGGCGCGATTGCCTTGGCGGTCTGGGAACCGTTGACCGTGGGCCTGTTGCTTCGAGGCGGTCAAGCAGATGATTACATGTGGGGCGTCGCCCTCGTCGGTGTCTTTGTTCTCTCGCTTCTCCTGCTGCGGGTCGCGTGCGACAAGTTGGCGCCCGCCAACGTGAACTTCCCGTCATGGGCCAACTACATCTTTGGCGGCGCCTTCGGACTGTGTTCCGGCGTGCTCACGATGGGCATCTTCATCTTGGGCGCAGGATTTCTGCAGTCGTCGACATCAATTCTGGACTTCTACGGCACCGCGCGCACCGAGAACGCCAAGATCGAAAAGGTGAACTCACTGATCGTGCCGGTTCACTCACTGACAGCCAACTTCTACGCCATGCTCTCGAATGGGGCGTTCGCCCCGATCGGTTCCCGATCGATGTGGACGTTGTACCCGGACCTCGATCGGCAGGCGGCATCCCTTCAGCGCGACAGCTATAACGAAGGGCGGGGCAAGACGACCCTGGCGCCCGACGCCGCCAGCATCTCCGGCGCTTTTGTCTGCAAGGGCATGACTCCGAATCAATTCGGGGTCCTGGTCGACTTCTCCCGTCCGGCATTCGACATGCCGGATTCGGTCCTGACGGTTTCGAAGGCGCAGGTGCAGCTTCTGAGTGATACCTCAGGCTGGCGCAAACCAAGCGTGGCCTACCCGTTCAAATGGGCGCAGAAGACCGCCAGCGGCGGAACGATTCAGTATCTGTATGACGACAACACTCACTATGCTCAGAATGTTCCTGGCAACGAACAGGCCTTGATCCTGTTTGTCTTTGACGGAAGCGAACTGCGCGACCGCCTTCCGAAGTATGTCCGGATCAAGGGAACCCGCTACCGCCTGCCCCAGTTGAACGAGCTCAGTCTCGCTCAATGGAACGCACTTCTCGCCGACCTCCGAGATCCCAAGGCGACTCCGGTCTACGTCGATCCCGCCGCTCCGAAGATTGCAGCACGCGACATCGACATCAGCAATGGCATTGAACCGGTTTCGGTGAACTCGAACGAGATTGCGCCGATGAAGCATCAGGATTTTGAACTCACCGAAGGCGAGGGTAAGTTCGGTAAGGGCGGCGTGAGCACGTCGCGCAAGCTCCGCATCAGGGGCGTTTTTCAACCCGAGGGCACCAAGATCGTCAAGGTCAATGTCAGTCGTAAGCGCAGCAGCATCGATATCTATGGCGACAGCAATGACGCCATGAAGTCGCTCTCAGACAAGGCTCGACCGTACCTGCTTGATGACCAGAACGGTCAATACACGCCGATCGGATACATCTGGGTTCGACCTGAGGATGTCATCATCAAGCTTGACCGAATTAACGGAATTCCCGAGAAGGGAATGATTCCATCACAGCCGTCGGCCGGCACGCATGAGCTGTACCTCTATTTCGCGGTCACCAAGGGTGCACACATCCGGGCCTTCATGATGGGCGACACGACGGTCGGAATCGCCGACAAGTCGATTGATTAGTCGCCACCCCGCGGTCCGGTTCGGCTAATCCGGGCGCCCGCCATGCCGGTGGATTGTGTCGATGATCACTCGGTGCGTTTCGACCGGCCGCCGGATGTAATCCCACCAGGCATCGAACGAGTCGCTGCCACTGGTGGCGAACCCGATGGTTCCCAGTCCGAGGAGTCGTTCCCGAAGGCTGATGAAGATGCTCGTATGCTGGATGTTTCTGAGTGAGGTCTGGAAGACAAACAGGCGAATCACTCCGGACCGGACGATCAGCCGACGGTCGGTCAGAACGTAGAGGCGATTCACCCATTCCGCGACGCCCCACAATAGGCGAATGGACACAAACACCGCACCCAGCCCGAAGGCTTGGATGTCAGTCCAATGAATGAACGGTAGCCTGGAAGCCCACGCCAGGATCAGGACCAGGATGGCGATGGCCATGAGCGATCCCGTGCTGGAGAGGACGACAAACCAGAGGCTGGGCTTGAGGACCAGTAGAACGATCTCGTCGTCCTGAACCAAGCCCACCGCAATGACTGGGATCGGATCGACCACGGCGCCTTCGGCGGCACTTGCGGCTCGAACACCCGACTCACTCGGACGAGCCGGACGGGTCATAGCACCTCCCGCCGCAGGGTGCATATCTGTGGGAGGTTGCGGTAGTAGTTGTCGTAGTCGAGCCCGTATCCGACAACGAATTCGTCTGGAATCTCAAAGCCGACGTACTCGCACGGCACCGCATGGGCGGTACTCGTGGTTTTTCGAAGCAGCACGCAGGCCCGAAGCGTTGCCGGATGGCGCGACAACACCGCCTCGCGGACGAACGCGAGCGTCCGCCCCGAATCCAGAATGTCGTCCACGATTACGACGTGTCGACCAGTCAGGTCGTCTGGAAGTGCAGATGCAAGCCGGGGTCCCAGACTCACCGTGGACCGTCCGGGATAGCTCGAAATGGTCAGAACCTCGATCCTGATCTTGTACGGAAGCCAGCGGACGAGATCGGCGAAGAAAATGATGCTGCCTGTCAGGATCGGGACAAGCACGATCCCGTCATTCGGAGCACCGGCCTCAGCAAGGTCGCGCGCGATTTCAGCTCCCAGCGACCGAACGCGTTCCGCAATTCGATCGGTGTCAATGAGCACCTTTTCGATATCGGCCTGCACCCCTCAAGTGTAGTCGAACCAGTTCCTGTCCGGTGCGTTGCATTAGCCGGTCCAGGCGGCAAGCAGGAGTCCGAGATCGCTGCCCGAAACGGAGCCATCGTCATCGAGATCGGCGACGCAGTCTCGCGAACCCCACGCGCTGAGCAGGACGCCAAGGTCTGCTCCGTCGACCTTGAAATCCTGATTCAGGTCTGCGGCCACAAACGGGCAATTGATTACAAACTCCACAAGCTTGAAATCCCCGACGCCGTCGCCACAGGTGGATCCAGCACCCCAGGCAAGGCCCTGTTGACCCTGCTCCACCCCGATCGTATGGCCGGGATAGCCCTCCACCGCCAGGACGCCGTCGACATACAGGTCGGCCAGATTGAGTGCTGGGTCGTAGATCAGCTCAAACTGCCGGAAGCCGCTGGCTCCGCAGAAGCCAATCCCGGCCGCGAAAGCCACGTTTCCAGAGATGATGCAATCCCCGAGGGAGAGCATGAGCGTCACGATATCGACATCGGCGAATCCCACATCGTCGAACCACATGTCGAAGCGACGCTCGCCATTGTTGAAATTGGCAAAGACAGACTGCTTCCCGAGGCCGCTGAATTCGGTGACTCTCAGGCACGTGCGAAGCGTCCAACCCCAGGTGTTGGCTCGTTCAATGGTGCAGGGTGAGAGACTCGTGAAGTAGACCGCGACAGAATCGTCAATCCCGGATGGATCGAGTATCTGCCAGGATTCCGATCCATCTCCACGAAGGGGCATCACCCTGGTTGTCGACCCGACATACGAATCCCATCCCTCGGTTACCGGATTGGCGGCGTCAACGTGGCTGATGACAACGGTTTCGGCGCACACGGACGCTGAAGAGGCCAGAACAAGCTGAGCGACGATCCCCTCCCAAACGACCGACGGATGACACTTCTTGTGGCGGTGTATAGACATCTCAGTCTCCCAATCCATGATGCGCGGACGAACAATCACCATAAGCCTAGGGCCCCAACTCTTTGCATGCCAGAAGAATATTGACGTGGCGAAGCCATTCTACATCCTCGACTCCAGACTTCGGCGGCCTCTTCGACCTCAGAGGGGCTCGATGATCAGCGAGCCACGGGCACCGAACGTTGAAGCGTCATCAATTCACCAGTCACCAGAAACCCGGGCACCACCACCCGCGCGTACACCCCGACTCGACCAATCGCGGCCTCCTTGAGCCGTGGGTGTATGGCGTCAAGCACGAAGCATGGCCTTCTGATCTTGGTGACTTCGAGGATGAGCCCGCCGCAGAATGTCAATCGCGAACCAAGGGGCAATTCCTCAAGTGAAATTCCGGATGTGGTGAGGTTTTCGCCCATGGCACCCGGGTGGATGTCGAATCCCTCCTGACATAATTCGTGTATCCGGTCTTGATGGATCAGGCTGACGGCCTGCCGTGGAGTTCGGTGACATTCATGCTCATGGGCATCACCGATAAGGCCATCAACAGCGACCTCGATCTCCCCCACCGGCCATTTTGGAATTCCACCCCGGGAAATCTGAATCGACTCAACTCGGCCGTGCGCGCTCATGGCTTATCGTATATCCATATGATGCGAGGCAGCATGACGCAAGACCTTCAAAATCGGAACGCAATGGTGTGCGGGAGCACGCAGGGAATCGGTCGAGCCTGCGCGATCGAACTGGCCGGTCGAGGGGCCAGCGTGACCCTCGTCGGCCGACATAGCGAGGGTCTCGAACAGGCCAGATTGGACTTGAACACTTCGATCGGCCAGACCCACGAAACCATGTGTGTCGACTTCGCCGATTGGCAAGCAGTGCGGCAATGCGCGGAACAACGCGTTCGGTCGGGCTCAATCTTCCACATTCTCATCAACAACACGGGTGGTCCCCCGGCCGGACCGGCCATCGAAGCGAAGCCGGAGGATTTCCTCGCAGCGTTTCAACAGCATGTGCTCTGCAATCACGCCCTGACGCAGGCGTGTGCCATTGGAATGCGGCAGGCGGGCTATGGAAGGATCATTAACATCATCTCGACCAGTGTGGTGACGCCTATTCGAGGCCTGGGTGTCAGCAACACCATTCGAGCCGCGGTGGCAAACTGGGCAAGAACCCTGGCTCACGAGCTCGGACCCTACGGAATCACTGTGAACAACATCCTTCCGGGGTTCACCAAGACCGCGCGACTCGACGCCCTGTTTCGCGGCCGGGCCACCCGCGGCGGCACAAGCGTCGAGGAGGTTGAGCAGGAGGCGATCCGCTCGATACCGATGAAGCGACTGGGATCAGCTGAAGAAATCGCTGCCGCAGTTGGTTTTCTCGCCTCCCCGGCCGCATCCTATGTGAGCGGCGTCAATCTGCCGGTGGATGGCGCGCGGCTGGCCTGGCAATAATCGAGGAAGGTGAAGCGCAGCATGTACAAATTTCTCGCGAGCGCCTTCGTCGTTGGCGTCTTGACGAGTTGCGGCTCGAGCCATTGGCAGTCGACCTATGACGGCGTGATCGCCGACAGGGACGAGATCTTGGCACCGAATGACGTCGTGGTGCGAGATGTGCCATGGGAACGGCTTGAGGTAGTGCTCGGCGAGCTTCGGGCGGAAATCGCCGCCAGCGACCTTCACCCGGATGAGTGGGCTCCATCCAAGAAAGCCGTCGCCAAGGCGAAGTTGCTGACCGGGCTGCAGGTCTCTGAACCCCCGGATGACGTCGAGGTTCTGGGAAGAAGCGAGTTTCGTACAACCGACTCCATTAGGCCCGGCGATGGACAGTTGGCTGAGTTTGCCGCGTCGATCGGGGCCAATCGAGTGATCTGGAGCAACCGCCATCTGGGAAAGGCCGACCGCATCGAACATGAGCCGGTTTCAACCACATCATGGGGCACGGGATGGTTTCGAACTCCGGACGATCGACGCCGAATCGGCCACTATCAGGAGCAGTCAACGACCTGGGTACCCCTCCGCGTCAAGGCGGAGGAATACGGATGGCTGGCATTCTTCCTGCGAATCACCCAGCCGGGCGGACTCCCTACTCCTTAGCCACCGAGAGCCAGGAGTCATCCACGTTGCCATCGACCAGAGCCCCGGTGATTTCAGGCTGGATTACGGCGTCGGTGTAGCGCAGCCAATGGGCGGTGAGCGCCAGCATGACTACGAAGCAGATCCAAGCGCCAATCTCGGCCTGCAGGCGCCTCCGGATGCGGTACAGCATGCCGACCGACAAGGCTACGGTCGCCAGCTTATAGATGATCAAGGGCCAGATTGAGGACGTCGACGTAATCAACATGGCTGCGAGTGGATTCGCTTCCGCCATGCCGATGGTTCTGAGTTGATGGGCCGTCAGGACCATGTCACCGGTCGAAAGGAGAATGACGGCCATGAGGATGGCCAGAACACGTGTTCCGCGATGGCGAAAGCCGAACTGCCTGGTAACCGAACGCAGCATGGCGGCTCCTGAGACCTCGCGGGATATCGTCGAGATGTTCTCCCCGGTTGATTCGCCGGCCGATAGGATCCGTTGGCGAGCGGTATCCGAACCGTTCAGGAAGGCTTGGGATAAATGGTGATGCCGATAACACGCTGGGTAGTGGTTGTCCTTGCTTCTCTGGCCCTCAAGGGGTCGGCGTGGGGGCAGCTCGAGAGCCCCGTCACAGTTGATGATTCTCCATGGGCCTTTCAGACACTCCGGATGGCGGAAGACATGATTGTGCCCAACCCGGGCGAAGCCTCACGTCTACTGCAGTCAGTCCTTGATCAGGCGCCCCTGAAACTTGTACCGATTTCTGCGGATCGGCCCGATCAGTTCGTCAGCGCCCGTCGTCGGATCCACACGCTGCTTCAGTCCCATGACAGCCTGCTCGATCGCTATCGCCAGATGGAAGGACCGGTCGCAGAGGAGCGACTGGCCAAGGGAGACCTTGAAGGTGCTGCCCAATCGATGCTTTTGACGCTGGCTGGACTTCGCGCCCAACTCGAACTCGCCCAGCGCGACGCCGAGGCAGGTCAATTCAACCTGGCGTCCACACGACTTGCCGAGGTGGCCAATCATCCGGATCTTTCCGACAAACGACTTCGGGCCACCTATTGGACACTGCGAGGGATCACGGCGATCGGGCTCGACCGGACAGCCGATGCGGACGTTGCCGTCCAATCACTCCAGGCCGGCGACGATGAGGCCTCAAAGTCTGGATTGAGCCTTCTTCAACGGATGCGAGGCGGATTTCCAACAGCCCGGGAGGACGCCAATTCGCTTTTCGACACTACTGGAGTCATCGAGAGCGCCAACGACTGGCACCGTATCTGGAGTGAAGCATCCATCGGAATGCTCTTTGATCGACGGATGCGATCCATCGAGGACATGATGTACACCACTCCTCAGGACCGCGAACGACGTCGGCGCGATGGTGAACTTCTCACGGCCACCGGCGCGGTTCGAGGGTCAATGTTGTATGTCAACGAGGGGTCGGTTGTTCGGGCGATGGACCGCTTCAGTCATCGGGAGCGATGGTCCGCGAAAGTTGCTCCCCTCACTCCCGACCGCGAGTCCGGCAGTGTCGGCGATCTGAATCTCATCACCCTGCGGGGTGATGCGCTTGTAGTGGTGATGGGTTTTGCATTTTCAGAGGAGCGAAGTGCAGGCGGACTTCTCGCTCGGCTGGATGTCGAGACAGGCGACGCCATCTGGAGAGTCAATCTCGCACACCTGCCCGGGCGGGCCGACCTCTCAGACCTGTTCCCGCATGGACAGCCCATCATCACCGACAATACGGTCTACGTGATGGCCCGAAGGGTCACAGCGCAGATGGAGGCTCTGGCGTACGTAGTGGCCATCGACCTCAGCACCGGCAACTTGCGTTGGGCTCGTTTCATTTCCTCAGCAAGCGGCCGGGTCAGCGGCAGCCATCGTTGGTATTCAACGCTGACCGAACGGGACGGCGATCTCTATGTCTCCAGTTCCTTGGGTTCCGTTGCCCGCCTTCACGGGACCAACGGAGAGATTGCCTGGCTTCGTCGGCTTCCAGCCCCAATTCGAGAGTCTCGCGAAGATCTCAGGCCGTGGGAGATCGGTGCGGCGGCCGTGACGAACGATTCGGTCCTGGCCCTGTCTCCGGATGAAAGCCGCGTTTTTGTCTTTGATCGATCAACCGGCGCTGACCGCGCATCCTATTCGACGGGACCATCTGAAGTCTGGGGAGATGTGCGATATATCTTCTCCGCCGGAGAGACGATCTTCGCCGTCGGGGCGGATGTTTGCGCCTTTGATGCCGACGAACTCTCCGCACCTCGATGGCGATTATCCACCGGCCTTGGATCAGGCGTGACCTCAGATCGGCCGAACCTGGGAATCCGCGGACGGGTCCATCTCGCAACCGACACTCTTCTGGTTCCACGGTCGCAGGATCTGGTCGTCGTCGCCGCCGACACAGGAAGGGTTTTGCAACGAATTGCTCTGGCAGAACCGGAATCGCCGGCGAATCCGATTGCCGTCGGCCCGCAGATCATCATGGTGATGTCGGATCGAATTGAGTCGTACATGCCATTCTCTGAGGCCGAGTCGCTTCTCCGCGCCCGCGCTGAGGAATCACCGCATGATGCGGAACGAATTCTGGCCCTTCTGCACCTTGGCCTCCAGGCCAGAAATCCAAAGCTGTGCATGGACGCCGCGGGTCTCGGGCAGGCTGCCATCGATCCGGGAGCAGACGAATCGGCCGCAAAAGACCGGGCTGATTTGTTTGACGCCCTGCTTGACATTCACCACTCAGGACTGATCGCCGAAACCTCCGATGGCGATCGTCTCCATGGTCTGATCGGGGCCATGGCCGCCACACCCGAGCAGCGACTCATCCATCTCCTGACGCTGGGCGACTGGCTCATGACCAGAAATCGTCGAGCCGGGGCTGTGGAGACCTGGCAGTCGATCCTGACCACCCCCGCCCTTGCCGATGCAATGTTGACCGAGGAATCGATCACCCGACCTGGAGCGGCGATAGCGACGGAGCGGCTGGCCAAGGCCGTACACCGAATGGGAGTCGAGATCTATGCCACTCAGTCCGACTTTGCAGCCCGGGAGTTGTCGAGAATGGTCGATCAGCACGCCGACCCGAAACGACTCTGCGCCCTGGCTCAGATGTATCCGTTCTCTGAGGCGGCCATCGACGCTGCGGCCCTGGCGGTACGCAGTCCCTCCGACGGCGACGAACGTCGGGCAACCCTGGGTGTCATGGCGCAGTTGATCGAAACCCAACTCGACCTGCCGGATCGCTGCGCCAGGCTCCTGACCTTGATGCAGGACCATGCCGATTCTTCAGGGGGCCTCGATCTGATTCAAGCCATGTATCGGAAGGTCGCTCGGGTGCATCCGAATCTTCAGGTTTCGGCACCCGGCGGGATGATTCCACTCGCCGGATCGCCCGCGGTTCAGCGGCCCCGCTGGCCGCGCCTGGGTGTTGCGGTCAATGGCGCAGGTCGCACGCTGGGTGGCCGACTGGTGTCGTGGCGGCCCGACGTTGTTCGTCCTCCGGACTGGTTTCTGACGGTCGATGAGAAGGGATTGCATCGAATCAATACCTCGTTGACGCCCGTCTGGACCACGCCGATCGGCCACGAAGAGGTGGAAGTTCTGGCATTGAACGGGACCGAAGCAATCTTGGTCTACAACGACAGCCCGGTTGATCCGGGAGTTGCGGCCATCGATGTTGAATCAGGGGTTGTACGCTGGCAGTTTGATTCCTCCGTCCGACTCCTGCCGCCGTTGGCGCCGATCCATCGCGATTCCGGTCGAGTGGACCCCCTTGATGAATTCGTCGCCGTGAGCCGCTCTGAGATCCTCCCGTTGGTGAACTCCTTTGCGGTGCTGCTGATCAGGCGAGATGGGGCGGGAATCTCGCTTTCGAGAATCGACGGCCACACACTCTGGCAACGATCCGGGCTACTCGACCGGGTGCAGCAGGCGGCCGCAATGGACCTCGGAATGGCCCTGGCCGGAACCGTCCTTCGGGCCGACCCGGAAACGGGAGACGCCGAAATTGTGCCGACGGTGATGACCTTGGATCCGCGCACCGGTTCAATTCTGCGAACGACTGATGCATCGGAGACCATTCCGGGAGTTGATACGACGGCGGCGCGTTGGTTGTGCACGGTTGAAGGACGACTTATTGCCTATGGAGCGGATCGCGCCATCGAGATGATTGATGTGCTGAACGGCTCGACACGGCGATTCCTGAGCATCGCGGCAGAATCCAATAACACCGTTGCGGCGTGGCCTCTCGGCGATCAACTCCTCATTATTGACGCCTTGGGCAACCTTCACGCGATGAGTGCGCAAAGCGGAGAATTCAAGGCTCAGGCATTTGACCCTCAGATCCGGGGGGATTACACGTCGATGCGCGTACGAAACGTATTCAGCGACGACGAAGGGGTGGTCGTTCATTTCGACCAGAAGGTGGCCGCGTTTCGACCGGATGGAACACTCCTGGGCCGAGACGAATTTGCTTCGGAGCAACGCGATTATTTCGAAGTCATCCCTGTGGAGGACGATCGATTAGTCGTGGCGAATCTGCTGATGCAGCGACAGTCACCCAGCGTTGGCGGGATTAATCGAACGACCAATCCTTATCTCATCTTTCAGCTTGATCGAAGCCAGGGATGCAAAATCGTCGGAGATGACGAGTTGTATACCCCGGAGGCGCCGCCGTACCAGCCCATGGATGGCGTGCAGGCGGTTGATGGGTGGCTGCTGGTTTCTGCCGGAGATACCATCACGGCGCTTCCCATGCCGCCGGGCTCGTAGTGCCCCGTCCAGACGATATTTTCCCGTGTCGGGCCAGGGGCTTTTCTTTCCGGAATCGTCGTGTATAGTTCGCCCTTCCCGTGTCCCGCGAAACCAGTCCGATTGCGGGAAGCATCCTGGAGACTGCCGATGGATAGAACCACCGACCTGATCGAACTCGATGACTCATCGTGCCTGACCCTTGCCGCCGCTTCGCCGGCACAACGCACGGGGGTTACCGTCGTCGCATGGGATGACGACGAGGATGAGGACGTGGAATTCTTCGACGATGAGGAAGGTGAGTTTGACGGCGACGACCTCGAAGACGAAGACGAGGAAGAAGAGGAAGAAGACGAGGACGAAGAGGACGACGAGTTCGAAGAGGACGAGGAGGAGCTCGACGAGGAGGAGGAAGAGGAAGAAGACGAGGAAGAGGAAGAAGAAGATGAAGTTGAGGAAGAAGAGGAAGAAGAAGAGGACGACGAAGATTTCTTCGAGGATGACGACGAGGAAATAGATGACGACGAGGATTGATCGTCGGCCTGTCCCCTTGCCTTTGAAGCGCCCGCTCCACCGGGCGTTTTTTCTTGTGACCTGCCCGGCTTGCCCTAGTCGGTGACGACCTTCATCGCAATCAGGTCCTGAACATCGATAAGCCCGATCGGGAATCCCTGCTTGTCGACCACGGGGATTTCGTCCACACGGCGATCTCGCACCAGCCTGACCGCGTCGCGCACGAGGTCGTCGGCAAGCAGATGCTGAGGCCGGGGAGTCATGACGGACGCGATGTTTCGATCAAGGCCGCACGGATCGGTAAGAACAAGGCGGCGGAGATCGCCGTCTGTAAAGATCCCCGAAAGTCGCCCCGCATCGTCGACGACCATGATGGCCCCCGCGCGACGCCCGCCCTTCTGATTGGCCAACTCACACGCCGAGCGAACTGTTGCACCCTCGGGCGCCACCGCCAGATTCTCCCCCACTCGGAACCGCAGGGCCTCAGTAACCGGCCGCAGCCCGACGCCAAGCATCCCACCGGGATGATGGCGGTGAAAATCATCCGCCTTGAAATCGCGGCGACGGGCAAGCTCCAGCGCCAAAGCGTCGCCCACGGCCAACATCACGGTCGTGGATGCGGTCGGTGCGAGATTATGTGGACATGCCTCGGCGATATCGCCAATGGAAACATGTGCATCACACAGCCGTGCCAGCGTCGATCCATCCGATTTCGACATGCCCACCCGGGTGACGCCGTCAGCCTTCAGGATCGCGGCCAGATTCACCACTTCCTCGGTCTCGCCGGAGTAGCTGAGGAGCATGACCACATCGCCCCTTCGGATTCGTCCCAGGTCGCCGTGCAGCGCATCGGCGGGATGGATGACGTGGGAGGGAACCCCCAGGCTTGAGAGCGTGGCCGAAATCTTGGCCCCGATGAGGCCTGATTTTCCAACGCCGCAAACGACCACGTGCCCGTTGACACGATCGAAGATATCCAATGCCTTCTGGAGGCCTTCCGGGCGCTCTCGCAACCGGTCGGCGACCCGATGAATAGCCGCAGCCTCAGCCTGCATCGCTTCGGCGAAAAAGGTCGAATCGACGTCAAGATGTCGGGAATTCTGCATGAGAAACCGGTATGGTATGGCCATTCGCGGAAAACGTCATGCCGTTCACAATGGACTATGAGGTCAGGCTGGAAGCGTTTCAAGGGCCGCTGGACCTGCTGCTGTATCTCATTCGCCGGGCGGAGGTCGATATCTCCGACATTCCGATCCACGAAATCACCGATCAGTATTTCGGGTTTCTGAAGCAAATTGACCGGATCGATATCGACACTGCGGGCGAATTTCTGGTGATGGCGGCGACGCTGATTGAAATCAAGTCGCGCACGCTGGCTCCTGCAGAATCGCGTGAGGGGATTGAGGCAGCATCCGATAGCGAAATCGCCGATCCCCGGTATGAGCTTGTTCAACAGCTCCTGAAGTACCAGCGGTATCGTTCGGCCGCCGAGACCCTCGAATCTCGACGCCAGGAGTTTCAACGTCGCAGTCCGGTGCGCATGGGCTTGACTGATTTCGAATTGGGACCTGAAGAACCCGCGTTCGAGCTTGACGATGCGGACGCCATGGAGCTTTACTCCGCATACGACCGCATCATCGCCGCCATTGACCTGACGCGGCTCGGCGAACATCGAGTCGAGTACGACGACACCCCCATCGCCCTTCATCAGGATGACCTGCTCGATCGGCTCGACAGGGCATCGGAGCATCGATTGACCTTGCAGGAGGTCTTCGAGGGCCGCAATCACGGCGAACAGGTCGGCCTCTTTCTGGCCACCTTGGAATTGGCGCGGCAACGACGGGTGATCGTCCACCAGGATGATCTGATGGCCCCGATCCGGATCGAACTCAATTCAGACCCCGATGACGGCCTCATGCACTTTGATGACCCGCATGCGGCCGGCACGCTTTTTGAAGAGCAGGAACCCTGCGGCGATGCGGCAGCCCCCGGCAATTGACTTCCAGATCAACGGTTCTGGCCTGGCGCCCCATTCACAATGACCAGCCGGTCCTGATGACTGTTGTATCCCTGATGTGTCGTCAGCGAGTAGGTGAGGTCGCTGGTCGAAGATGGGGCAATCGTCGCAGTGAACTGAGCGGTATGCACATCGTGCAGTGCCGCGCCGAGATCGCTTGAAAACTCGACGTCGCCCGTGTAGGACAGTCGGAATTCAGCCACAACCGGCTTGTCTCGATGATTGACGATCCGGCGGGTGAACTCCTGCACATCATCCCAGCCGGCGATTGAATACCCCGCCTCGATCCGATCGCCTTGGGCCGGGTTGAAGAATTGCTGGTCTGCATCTCGTTGAAACCAGAATCCGACCCGCCGGGTCGAGCGGAGGATGGTGCGGTCCTCAATACTCGGATCGGGCCCCAGGTTGATCTCAATCTCTTGCCCGATTGGCACGTAGTCGATCAGTTGCTGCGTGAGAAGCGACAGGCCGTCGCGGCCGTTCTCTCGAAACACACGGACCATCCCGTCAGGCAACGGTGTCGTTCCCAGCTTGCTCGCCTGGTCGTTGCGGAGCAGGAACATTCGGACGAGTTGATCGCCGTATTCCATGGGCCGGTATCGATACTGAACCTTGAACGGCGACTCCTTTCCGTCGAACAGCCTCATTCGCTTGGACCAACCGCTTGGGACGGTTTCGGTACCCTCGATAGAGTAAATGAAATACTCCGAGAGGCCTTCCTTCTGGATAGCCTTCTCATCGTCGCGGAACACTCCGCCGCCACCACCGCCGCCAAAACCCCCTCCCCGCTCCATCACTGACTTCAGCTCAGCGCCGAGATAGAGCTTGTCGACCCCTCCGTTGACATCGGAAAGGCGCCATTGATCCGATTGCACCTGCAGAACAATCCCTTGATCGGCGAGGTCCGCAATCAACTCGACCAGATTGATCGTGCCGACGACCAGACGCACCTCGGCATCAGCATAGTCTTCACCCGAGTCGTTGATGATGCGGACAAAGCCGTCGAATGACATGGACTCTTCAGCCTCATCACTCACGCAGACATAATCCGCGGCCCATGAAATCCCACTGGTGAAATAGCTGATCTCAACTGTCGCCGCGCCGTCGAACTCGCTCTGCACCTGCCATTGCAGGAGTTGGGGCCGGTCGTGCGGATAGCTGGTTTCGATCAGATCAAGTCCATCCTGGGGATCCGCAAACTTCAGATCCACGCTTGACGGATCAATCAGCGTATTTTCCCAAGAAAACTGCAGCGGATTCAGCCCTCGCTTCACTGTGATCGTCCGCATCTCGCGAACCAGCGTGAGGTCCTCGGCGTTGTAGATCGTCAGTTGCACGCCGTCGCGTGACGGAATGGTGGAGACATCAACGTTGCCGCCGAAGCACAGGGTGGGGCCAACGGCCTGAACCAGGAGCATGAACATCAGGCCGCAGCGCAGCGTGGCTGAATGCAAGTTTCGCACCATGGGTCCTACTGCTCCCTGATCACAACGGCATTCTGCTTGGAGTTGTAGCCCATTCGAAGCGTGACACCGTAGGTCAGATCGCGATTCTGACCTGGGGCAATCTCGGTTGTAAATTGAACTGTCTGGAAATCGTGCGGTTTGGCGCCCAGACCGCTCTCAAACTCGACATCGCCGGGAAGCGTGAGCCGGAACTCGACATTGATCGGCTTGTCGCGATAGTTGCGGATGCGCTCCGCATACTGCGCATGATCGTTCCAGCCGACAACGTCGTAGCTGGGATCGACGCGGTCGCCTTGCGTCGGGCTGAAATAACGATTGTCATTGTTGCGGCGGAACCAGAAATTGTCGCGCCAGGTGCGAAGTTGAACCCGCTCGTGGACGACATTGGGATCAACACCAAGATTGATTTCGATCTCCTGCCCGATCGGAACATACTTCGTCCATTGGGCTGAGAGGAAACTCAGGCCGTCGTGGCCGTTGTCGCGGAAAAGTCGAACGATGCCGTCCGGCAGCGGCGTGGTTCCAAGTTTGCTCGCGTCGTCATTTCGCAGCAGAAGGATTCGAACAAGCTGCTCGCCATACTCCATGGGCCGCCAGCGATACCTCACCTGGAACGGAACCGAAGAACCCTCAAACAAGCGCAGCCGCTTCGACCATCCGTTCGGAACCGTCTCCGTACCCTCGATGGTGTAGATGAAATACTCGGACATTCCCTCCTTGATGATCTCCTTGGGCGCCTTCTCGGCGGCATCCATGGCCTCGGAAAGGGCCATGCGGCCGCCGCTTGGCATCGGCGCTGCCGCCGGGGGAGCACCCGACCGGCGTGCGAATTCCTCATGTTCCTGCTTGCTGATGATTCCACGCTGCGCCAACTGCGCAACCTTCTCCACCAGGTTGATCGTTCCTACGACGAGTCGCACCTGGGCATTGGAATAGTCCTCGCCGGAATTGTTCTGGATCCGGACGAAGCCTTCAAACGACATGCCGGTTTCACCCTGATCGGCAATGCAGAGATAGTCGGCCGCCCAGCTGATGCCGCTGGTGAAGTAACTGATCTGAACCGTTCCCTCGCCATCGAAGCCGCTGCGGATGTTCCACTCCAGCAGCTGCGCACGATCGTGCGGATAGGTCGTGTCGATCAGTTCCAGATCGCCCTTGTGGTCGACGAACTGGAGATCCACGCTCGAAGGATCGATCAGCGTGTTCGCCCACGAGAACTGCAGCGGATTTATCCCCTTCTTGAACGTGATCGAGCGCGTCTCGCGCACCAGGGTGAGGTCCTCTGAGTTGTAGACGGTCAGCTGCACCGATGCCCGCGGCGGAATGGTCGACACATCGATATTGCCGGCTTCAGCAACGAAGCCCGCAACCATCATGAGCGGAACCAGGAATTTCAAGTACGTTGTGCGTTTCAATTCAGTCTCCTCACCACTCGTTCTTGATCACAATGTGCAACGTATGAACCTGCTTGATCGCCTTCTGGTCCCCGCCACGAGCGGGCAGGTCAACATGGAAGAGCACGCGGTTCGCCGTCGACTCCTCAGGATCAGGCGTCTTCAGAGTGCCATCGCCCACGATTTCCCACTCAACCGCCCGACCCGTGTTGCCGATCAACTCATTGCGAAGTGCCTGGAGGTTTTCCGCAAGGTCCAGAGTCACCGGCTGATCCTTGAAATTCTCGACCTCATACTTCACGGTCACGTCGTAATTCGAGACCTTTCCGATCTGCGGCTTCTTCTCGTTCTTGTCGATGGTGCGAATCACCACGATGTCCTTCGCCACACCGAGAAAGAGCTTCAGTTCGTCATCCTTGGGCGTAAACGCCGCCCAGTCCTCGCCCAGAAACGCTTCGGTGCCCCGGCTGTCCTCCTGAAAAATGCGGGCCTTGCCATACGGCAGGGCGAAACGCCCCAGTCCGTTCTTCGCATCGTTGAGAAGCACATAATGCATCGGCACCTTGATCTGCCGCTTCCCGGCATCGAGGTATCCGTTGGCTGCGAGGTCCGCCGTGTAAATCTTCTTGACCGGCACGTTCTCGAACTTGGCTGAGAGCAGCTGCTTGGTCTCGTTCACGCCGATCGGCCGCTCAAGCCGCTCACCAAATCCTGCCCACATTCCCGATTCGCCGAAAGACTCGTTGGATTGATTGTGCAGAAGAATGTACTGCCACAGCGTCAGTGTCTTTTCATCCTTCCCTGCCACCGCACGATACGAGAAGGTCTTTGAAAGTTGCCCGATGATGTACGAGATTCGCACCTTGGCCGATGTCGCATCCGGAGATGCGACTTGCCACGTCAGGGCGTTCTCATTCGGGGGATATGACACCGACAGCACCTTCACGGTCTCCGGTTCGGTCAGCACTCTCAGTTGAATCGAATCCTTGTCCACATTCGTGTTGGCCCAGGCAAACACGACGTCGTTGACGCCCTTGGCCAGCGGCACAATGCGTTCCTCTTCGACCAGCGTTGCGCCCGGATGGTCGAGTTGGATCTCCAGCCGTTCTCGCGGCGGCAACGTGATGAGCTTGATACCCGCCAGAGTCGATCCAGCCATCGCAAGGGAAAGAAGTGATGCCGACAACCGTGCAGCGTAACTCATAGGGAACCTCAATTGACTCAAAGACATCGATACACATCCATGATCGCCACATGTCCAATGGCCGGACACCCCATCGTGTCCACGAAAATCCAGTTTGCATGCCATGCCTTGACATTCGGCAAAACCGGCCCCCATGGCACGACAAATGACGACTGAATCCAACCGGTCCTCTCCCCGATTCAATCTCGAAGTGCAACCGGTGGACCAAGAATCTCGCTGAAGACCACCGCCTCACGCAACGAGGACCTGCCTCGTGCCCGCAGCAACGCGATCATCGGAGTGGCGTCGACCGACGTCGCGTTCATCCGTGCAGCAACTGGCGCTGATCGGTCCAGTGCAACGACCGGCCCGCGAGACGCCCCCTGTTGACGCGATGATCGGGCCCGCGTCACCTGCCGCTTCGTTGACGGTTTCACTGTAGTCGGTGCCGATGCCGCCTGTGGCACACTCACACGATCAGGCACGCGTGCTGGTGGAGTCTTCGGAACGAGCACCCGACGGGGGGCGGGAATCGGAGCCGGCTGCGGCGGGATCGGCTTGGTTTGCGTCGGCGCTGACCGTGGCACCTCGCGGGTCGGCGCCGGCAAGGGTTCAGACCTCACGACCACCTTGGGCGACTTGGCGCGGCCCGCAGTTGCTTCACGCCGACGACGAAGCTCGTCAAGCTGCGCTTGGCGACGGGCAGCCGCGACCTCCTGCGCAGCCCCTCGCGCTGGATCGACAGGCCCCTGACCCGCAGCCCCAGACCCGGCCGTTCGCTGGGCCCTCATGCGCGCTTCGCGCTCCTGCTGCTCCCGTTTCGCCTTCTCCTGAAGCAACTTTCCGATGATGTTCACGACCACGAACAGCAGCGCGACAACAATGCCGGTGTACTTCATGTCTTCATCGTATCGCTCATTGCGATTCGCTTCTTCCCGATGAGCAGGCCGCGCCGCCGACCGTCCTCCATCACCCACTCAAACTCAGCGCCAAACGATTTGGACAGATTTGCTTCTGAAAGGACCATCGCGGCCGATCCGGCGGCAACAAGTTGCCCCCCGTCGAGCAGCCAGGCATCGTCGGCATGGGTCCCGGCCATCGCCAGATCATGAATGGACACAACGACAGTGCAACCGCGGTCGGCGAGCCGCCGCAATACGGCCATCGTCGAGAGGACATGCTGCACGTCCATGGCCGCCGTGGGTTCGTCCAGCAAAAGAACCCCTCCAGGCTCAATCTGCGCTATGGCGCGGGCCATGACGACCCTCTGTTGCTGGCCTGCGGACAGCGCGTGGAAAGGACGATCGCCGAGCAGATCGAGCTCCATGAGCTCCATGGCGGCATTCACCCGAGCGGGCGATGGCGCCAACGCGTGTCGCCCCAATTCAACAGCCTCGCGAACAGAAAAGTCTGCGGCAAGTGTCGGCTTCTGGGGCACGATGGACAACTTCGACGCACGGCCTTGGGCCGAGTGGCGACGAATCAATTTGCCGTCGAGCAGTACGGTTCCTGACGTTGGGCTGAGCGCTCCGGAGAGGCATCGGAGAAGGGTGGATTTGCCCGCAGCGTTCGGGCCAATAAGGGCCGTAATCGCTCCTGCCCGGGGTTCGACGGAAATGTCACGAAGCGCGCAAACAGGTCCAAATCGATGGTGAATGGACGCTGCCTTGATCATGCTCGGATGAACCCCGTTGATGTCCGCCCGAGCAGCCAGAGAAACGTTGGTCCGCCGACAGCCGCCGTAAAGACACCGACGGGAATTCGGCCCCCACCAAGGTTGATGACCTGTCGAAGTGCATCAGCTCCAATGATCATCGCCATGCCGATCAATACCGAACCCATCAACGCCATTCGGTGCCTCGATCCCAGAATCATTCGAGATGCATGCGGTGCGATCAGTCCGACGAATGCGATGGGGCCGGCTAGCGCCACGGCTGCGGCGGTAAGGCACCCAGCCGTCAGGAGCAGCATCGTCCTGAGACGCGGAAGACTGACGCCGACGCTCCACGCCTCGTCGTCTCCCATCGATGCCACATCCATGGCCTTCCCAAGCCACCATCCGAGACCTATTCCAGTGATCGCAACCCCCGCCGAGACCAGGAGCGTGGTCCGTTCGGCCTGTTCCGGAACCCGACCCATCATCCAGACAACAAGGTCGCCCCTGAGACCGTGGGGAATGAGGAATTGCAAAAAGAGGATGGCTGCTCCACCCAGGGCCGAAAGAATGACGCCTGCAAGGACAAGAGACAGCGGATCGAGCGCTCCTCGTCGATATCCCAGCCCCCAGACAATCGCCAGGGTGGCGAGGCTTCCGATCGCCGCCGGCGCCACGCCGCCGTACCCGGACGTTGTGCCTGCGGTCACCCAGCCGGCGTACAGCGCCACCATGATCCCAACACCTGATCCCGTTGAGATCCCCAAGGTGAACGGTGAGGCAAGCGGATTCCTCAACAGGCACTGAAGCATCGTCCCCGAAGCGGCCAGACTCGCCCCGATGACGGCTCCGGATCCGATGGCCCCCCACCGAAACGCGGCAATCTGCTGGTCCGGCCAACCGAAATTGACCTCGCCGCCGAGCGACCGGCTGATGAGCAGACGGCAGGCAACGGCCGCGAGGGCGACCGCCGCGAGAACCGCCAATTTGACTCCGGACCGGCCACGCATGACATGAGAGGAACGCCGCAGGCCGAAAATGTCAATCAGACCCATTGCCGGAGGGGTTGGACTGGCGCATCCAAGCTGAATGGCGTGGTTGGCGACGACGACTCGATTTTCGTACCCTCATGTGGTGGAGAGCAATGATGAACAGGATGCGCATGCTGGCCTTCGTCTTCTCGGTGTTCGCGGCATTGCTGTCGGCCGCCGTGGGGCACGCCCAGGGAACGTCGAACGCCTTTCCCGACCCGATCTCAAGCCGGGAGATCGACAACTGGGCGCAGTGGCTTGATTTCAGCCCGCTTGATCGCCTGTCGATCGACCCGTTTCATGAAGAGTATCGCGAGCGGTTCCGCCAACTTCGCGACGGAAAAATAGAGGATTATCTGAAGTCGAGCCCGGCCAATGCCGGTGCGATGACCCTGATGTCCCCTCCCGATCGAAAGGTAGTTGAGGATCGCGTCAAGGCCAGAACTGAGATTCTCCGGGATATCGAGCGACTGGACACTGAGTTCATTCAGAAATTGAAGGGTCTCGCCGCGAAGGGCGATTCCGGGGTCTTTGAGACCATTGACCTGGCGGCCAGACGGCATCGTGCAAAGGGAGTCATTGGGGGGATGTACCTCTCCACGGCCGATGCGGACCTGGCTGAGTTCTATCGCAAGGTTGAAGATGACAATGGCAACCTTTCGAATGCCATCGCCGAGATGCCCGACGCCCTCCACGCACAGTTGGTCCAGGCACTCAGGGATTACGAACGAACCTTGACCGGACGCTTGGAGGCCATCAGTAAGGTCTTCGTCAAATCGCCGGTGGCCACACTCGATGCCCTCGAGCGCAACGGGGTTCAGCAGCCGAACTTGGACCCAGCCAATCCACCGTCTGATGAAGCCTTTCGCGCGTGGTTTGAAGCGCGGCAAACGGCACGCAACGAGGCCCTCAAGGAGGCAACTGAGTTGCGATCCCAGATTGCCAAGTCAAATCGGACATTCCTCATGACGTTGAAGGGCATTCTTCCCGACATTGTCTGGCGCGAAGTGCGCAGTCAATTCCTCAAGCGCAGCTACAACGAAGCGTGGCCCGATCGCCAGTCGGCGGAGCCCGCGTTTGAACAGGCTGAGAGTGTGGCGAATCTTTCCGAGGAGGACCGTGCTGCCATACGAAACGCAAGGGAGGCCTGGCAGACCGCACATGACGCCGCGACCGAAACGATGCTTGACGCCATCGATGACTTTCGACGAGGCAACAACTCCTCGATGTTCTTCTTTGGTGACACTGACTGGAAGTCACAGAGCGAGAAGATGGGCGCCCTTCAGCGCGCGAGAGAAAGCGTGAACGATCTCGCTCGTGGCCAGATCCAGCAGGTCGTGGGCGACCGAATCTCCGTGACGGCAGATAAGCCGAAGCAACGATTTCCGGCGGGCATCCAGTTTGAGGCCGCCGAAATGGGCGGGGAAGGCGCAATCATCCTCGACAGCACTGACCTTGGAGACATGGGAGCCCAGGTCGTCGTCACTATGGACGGCTCCGCGTCGCGGCTGGATGATGGAGACCAGTTCCTTCCGGGTCCCATCAGCACGGCCGATCTCGATCATTACGCTGAGCTCCTGCAACTCGAATCCGAGCTCCAACCGGTTGTCAATGCATTGCTCGATGATTATCGCGCTTCATTCAAAGCAGCTCGTGAGGATGAGATGAGCGGACTCAACGAGTTCGCAGGCGGCGGACCAGTCATGGTCCATGGCGAAGGGAGGCCCCCTGCTCCTCCGACGCCGCAGGAGATTGACAAACTCTACTCTGCCCGAAAGAGCGCCTGGGATCGACTTCAGCGACTCGATCAGGAGTTCTTGGACTCAATTGAGTCGATTGCGGGCCCCGCGGCCCCGAAGGATGCAATGTCGCGGGTGCGATCCGCACGGCTTCGCGATGTGCTCAACCGGTCGGGACGTGGTGGAGGAGCCTTCAGCTTCAGTCTTGGTCGGATGAGCCCCAGCCGCGAATCGGGTGTTGACCTCGTGGAATTGACTGGATCGTCAAAGATCTCCGAAGCTTCGAAACATGCGCTCGATCCGGCACTCAGCGCCTACGAACTGGCCTTCATTGAGACCCTCAGGAAACGTCGCGACATTGTGATGTCACAGCAGAAGGAGATCGACAAATTCCACGCCGGATTGATGAAGGTTGGAGAGGATGGCGATGTGAGCGTTCAGATCGACGATCAGGATGAGGGCTTCAAGCAGATGCAGGAAGCCCAACGGAAGATCGAAGCCGCAACCGAAGCCGTCGGATCTCTGAATCGTGCGACCGCCGATACTCTGATCAGCCAACTCTCGGGAGAGGACCAACTGGTCTATCGACGTGCCTATCAGCGAGCAGCATTTCCTTCACTCTATCGCGACCAAGGAAACGCTGAACCGGCCTTGATGGCCGCCCTGGATCTGGATGACCTCACGCCGGAGCAGTTGGCCTCTATCGACGAGATCCTGAAGGATCATCGCCTCGAATACGATCGCATCTGCGACGAGATGGTCCGGCAGGCCCGTGACAATCTGTCGGGTAATCTCGCCTCGGGTCCCTTTGACGGCGGAGGCTTTCGGGCCATGCAGGAGATGCAGAACAGCCTTAAGAAGCTGAAGTTCGACCGTTCTGAGTTGAGCGCTTCAAGTCTCAGGCGTCTCAAGGCCGTACTGACTCCTGAGCAGGCTCAACGGGTCCCGGCGATGGATGAAACCAAACGAAACCAGGAGAAGCCGGACGGCCCGATCTTTATCTCGAACTGAGATCCGGGGCGGCGACCACCCTGCGGCACCAACAATTTTTCAGGAGGACCAAGCCGGTCTCCGTTCACCCCGAACTAGACCGGCTTGGGGGCGGCATCTCCAGCCTCGGCGGCCTGAAGCAGTGACTGGGTCCTCAAGATCAGCCCGCAATCGCTTCGAATGTGATACGACTGGACATGGATTTCCTGACGATACCGCTGGGTATCCACAAGGACCAGATTTGGCTTTCCCGCATCGTCCTTCCAAGTCAGGCACACAGTGTCAGGCGATTTGGAGTGCTCCATCATCTCCCGATACGTTCCGAGGTAGAGATGGTCAGACAGAGTCTCGGTCTGAATGCTGGTCATGTAGACGAAGTTGTCCGCGATCCGCTCCTCGTGATCACGTTCTCCGGCACAGGGCAGGATTGTGACGCGTCCCTTTTCCGGAAGGTGCTCAAACTGATCGGCGACCACTTCGGTCACGCAGATGTCCTGCTGGTGATATCGAACCGCGTGACCACCCGGGAAAAGCCAAATTTCGACGCCATATTCACCAAAATCGAGGCGCTTTCGAGCCTGAATCGAGAAAAACTCGGGGTGAAGTGCCTTTCGAAACAACAGCAGATTGTAAGCTTGAAGGCTACTTGACTTTGACTGAATGCTCATGGGCCACCCTATTAGAAGCCAAAAAAAGAAGAGGTGAGTCTTACTCACCTCCTTTTTCTTCAACCGGCGTATTCTCGCGAGGATGGTCCCAAAGACAAGCAGAAACTGAAAATTTTCCTCAGACACCACGATTTTGTGTCATCCGGCAGCTTGGCCGCAACCGATGGCGTTATCGGATGTTCCAGACGCACCACCCCAAACCGCTTCCGGAGACCGGAACCACCCGGGACCGGGTCGATTCCCTCCGCAAAGTGGGACTTGACAAGTCCATGACCTTCAATGTGTTAGCGGAGGCCCTCCGCGCGGCGTCACCCGATGAAGTCACCCCGCTGGCGTGCGCCATCCTCCGGATCGGACACCCCGACTCGATTCCGGCGGTGATGCAGGCCTCGATCGATGTGGATTCACTGTGGAAGAGAGTGCTGCGCGGGAACGACGTTGCCCTGGTAGGGGTTCTTGCATCGATTGGCAAACTGTCCGCGGAGGAGCTCGACCGATTGGCCACTGTTCTGGCCCGAGGCGGCCCGGCCACCGTCGCCTTGGTCTGTGCGGCCATTCTCAGGCTGCCGGCCGACGAATCCACTCATGAGAAGGCAGCCGCGGGACTTAGTGCCTCAGCCCGATTGGCGCTTGGAACCAATGGCCAGGCCAGAACTTCAGTCCTGACTTCCATCTTTCTCGACCAAGCCATCGGGGAAGGTCTTTCAACCTACCCCCTCCATCGGCGTCGCGAGGTCCTGGATGCGGCCGCACTTGCCTTGGGTCGCGGCTGGGGCCGACTCGAAGCCGCCTTCGAGGAGGACGATCATGCGGGACTTCGGAGGGTCAGGGCAGCGTGCAGCGACGTTTCAGCTCGATCATCTCGGTTGTACCTCTTGCAAAGGTTGGGCCAGCCGGACCTCTCCCACGCCCTTGTCCGCCGGCTGCCTGATCTACGGAAGTCGGACGCCTGTGCGGAGGTTTATCAGAACTGGCATTGGCTCCGAACTCCCCGTCGGCGCATACTCCTCAAGAGCGTCGATCAATCGAACCGGTGTCTCCCTGAGGTGACCACTGCGATCACCTGGGCCGCCGAAGCTCAACGCGGCCTCGTGGCCGCGATCGAGGCCCTTCCGTTGTCGTCAAGCCTGAAGGTGCGCCGGCTTGCGGACTGCATTGCGCTGACTGACGATTTGGCGAGGCTGCTCGCTCTCCGGCATCTGGTATCGCGAGAACGCATCGGTGGCAGGCCCGAAACATATCAATTCAGCTTTGATTCTTCCGCCGCGGTATCGGTGTTTGCCGTCCACGCCTGGCTTTCTCAAGCCGACTCACCGGAAGCTGGACGAAACCGTCTTCTTCGAAATGCTGAGACGGACGCTCGGGTGCTGGCGGCAAGGCGAAGTGCGACCATTGACCACGATCTGTTCGTGGAGCATTTTGACCAGTTCAGGCCACATGACGTGATCGGCTTTGCGCATCGATTGCTGGCGGCGGATCGCTCGCTTCTGCTCAGCACCATCAGCAGGATTCTGACGCAGCAGAAGAGTGTGGATCGGGCGCTCTGGTTGATTCGAAGACTGAACCTTGCCTCAGAATTCGATGCCGAACTGGTTCAGGTGACCCGGCGGGATGACCTCCGGGCAATGGCTTCGGCGATTCTGCTTCTTGGCGAGTGTCGAAGCACCCCGGCACGAACGGCATTGCGCGATGGCCTGCATCACAGCGACTCCCGAGTTCAGGCCAATGCGGTTGAGGCGATCGGGCGCCTGCACGATCCCGATATCGACGCTGTCATTCGCCCCTGGCTGGAATCCAGCGCTCCCCGCGCTCGAGCCAATGCGACGATCTGCCTGAAGGACGTTGATCGGGACGTCGTTCGACGATCGCTGGAACGAATGCTTGCGTCACCCTCTGCACCGATGCGATTGAGCGGGTATTGGGCGGCCAGGCGATTGGGTGACGGTCGACTCGTTGATGTCCTTGGCGAATGCGAACGGAACGAATCGACGGACCGGTTGCGACGAGCTGCCGCCATTTCGCGATCGTGGCTTCAGGTGGGCAGATCAAATTGGAGGCAAGCATCATGGGCGGCATGACCGAGATCCTCCCGTCACTGCTTGCCATCATCGTCGGTAGCGGTGTCATCGTTTACCTTTTGAGCCGATGGCGGGCTGAATCCCGCCGGCATTCGCCGGATGCGGCACTCGACGCCCTAGGGAGGACCATCAAGGTCGGATGGCAGGATCGAAGAAGATTGCGACGAGTCGCCCGAGCGGGCGGCGTTAAGCAACCGGCAGCTCTCTTGCTCAGTCGCGGGCTGTTCGACCAAGCTGCACTGACCTACACGCGTCGCGGCGGCGATGCACGGGAGATTGAGCGTTTGCGCTCAAGGGTCTTCGCTGAGCGCTGAAAGCGCAGCCACATCGTTTCAACGACGTGGCGGTCGAACGTGAAGGTAAGCCGAATTCAGTGCGACGGAACGTCGTCGCGGCCATTTCTCTTGGGTCGCCGTTGCCGACGACCTCCAGCACGCTACCCGTCCTCCGCTTCGAGCCGAGGCTCGAAGGCATTCGCGGACCACGAACGGCTTTCGCCGGGGACTGCTTGCGCTTGCACGCGGTGGGGTTTGCCGGGCCCGACCTGTCGCCAGATCAGCGGTGCGCTCTTACCGCACCATTTCACCCTTACCTCGCTTTCGCGATCGGCGGTGTGTTTTCTGTGGCACTTTCCCTGGCTCTCGACCGAAAGCCGGTGGGTGTTACCCATCACCGTGTCCTGTCGTGTTCGGACTTTCCTCCCCGGCACCAAGATGCCGGAGCGGCCGCGTCTTCACATGAGGATGATAGCCTTGGAGTTGCCGATAGACTTACCGGATGGACGACGCCGCCGGAAACATCATGGTCTGGCTCGACAAGGCGCATCGCGATCTTGTCATTGACGTCGTGAAGACGTCCGGGGCTCGGGTCTCCGCGATCGGATCGGCAGACCCGGTGATCTCAAAGGACTTCTGTGAACGATTCAATGCCGAGCGGATCGCTGACTTCCGCGTCGCAGCACGGCGTGAGGGGAATGGAGCCGTCCTCCTGGCCATTTCGGCGGATTCGCTTCCTGCCGAAACCGGCCTGCTGCTGACGGCGGACGTTCAGGCAATTTCCATCGAACCCTTTCCGGATTCGCTTGCATCGGCCAGCGCGGTATCCGACGAGGGAAATACCGTGCAGCTGGCCCCGCTGATGCGTCGGACGCCGGGGTACCGCTCCGCAGCCGAGGTCATCTCAACATTCGGCGAGCCTCGATGCGTCAACGTCTTCTTTCGCTGCGGGAAGGGCCAAGGCAGCATGTTTGCCCGACTGTACGACGCCATGGACATCATCAGGTCACTCTGCGGCGAACCGGAACAGATCGATGCAGCGCTGGCGGGTCCGGTGCCCGGGCTGCCGGGCGTTCCCGAATCGTTGCGCGGGCTCCATGGAAGCATCACGGTCAACATGCGTTTTTCGCAGAATCGATGCGCGTGTATTGCCGTGAGCGATCAAGCGGGTGCATGGTTCCGTGGCGTCACGGTTCTGGGCGAGCGCGGGTGCCTGCGAATTCATGACGATGGATTTGAATGGATCGATGAGGATGGGGCGCGCGTGGACTCATCGCTGGCCTCTCAGCCCCTCACCTACGCGGATCTTGTGGCCGACCAGCTGGTAAGACTCCTGCAACGTCGTGATCCCGGAGAGCTTCCTCTCGAGCACGGCCGGCTGCTCGCGCTCTGCGAAACCGCTCGCCTCAGTTGTCGGACAGGGCAGAGCGAGACGCCACGAAAGATGCTCGAGCTCCTAAGCCGGGTGTAGGTTTGTCACGCTACGCCAATCGTTTTCGCAACACTGCCAGGAGCGTGGAAGGCTCAAGAAATGCCTTGGGCGGCCGGTAGTAGACCTCGGCAATGCCGGATTCGTCGGGTGAGCCAACCATGCGCAGGGAACCCTGGGCTCCCGTCATCACGCGCTCCATCGCCGGAGGATCCGTCGTGCGGAAGACCAGATCATCGTCGCGCCGAATGATCTGTCGGACTCCCCGAAGGGCTGCCCCAATGCGAACTTCATTTAATGCAACGAGTGTTTCCGTCGAACCGGGCAGCTTGCCATAGGCACTCTCCAGGTCCGTCACGACCGCCCGCAACTCATCTCGCGACGACGCTCGGCTCATGCGCCGGTACGCATCCATGCGACGGGCATCGGAGGGAATGTATCCCTTCGGAATGGAACCGGAAACTCCTAGATCCACGGTGGTTTCGCTGATGGCAGGGCGGTCCGAGTTGGTCAGTTCAGCCACCGCCTCCTCAAGCAGTTGGCAATAGAGGTCGTAACCCACGGTGGAGATATGACCAGACTGCTCGGGACCGAGGATGTTGCCGGCGCCGCGAATCTCAAGATCGCGCATGGCGATGCGGAAGCCCGCGCCGAGCATCGAATAGTCTTCGATCGCGCGAAGACGCTTCATGGCATCCTCCGTAATCGGTCGGTCCGCCGGTGTCATGAGGTAGCAATACGCCCGATGGCTGGACCGGCCGACTCGCCCTCGCAATTGATGAAGCTCGGCAAGCCCGAACATGTGCGCATTGTTGATGATCATCGTGTTGGCGGTGGGAATATCGATGCCGGACTCAATAATGGTGGTGCACACCAGGATGTCGGCCTGTCGCCGCATGAATCGCAACATCACCTCTTCCAGATCGCCCGGCGCCATCTGGCCGTGCCCGACAATCACACGAGCATCCGGCGCCAGCGCCTGCACATCGTCGGCGACCGATTGAATATTGTGCACCCGATTGTGCACATAGAAAATCTGCCCCTCCCTCGCCAGTTCGCGATTGATCGCCTGCCGAACGCGATGGGCGTTCGCCGGAAACACCTCTGTGACGATCGCCCGCCGATCTGGCGGCGGCGTCGTCAATGATGAGATGTCGCGCAGGCCCAGCATCGCCATGTGCAGCGTTCGCGGGATCGGTGTGGCTGAAAGCGTGAGCACGTCCGCCGTCATTCGAAAGCTCAGCAATCGCTGCTTGTGTTCAACGCCGAACCTCTGTTCCTCATCCACGATGACCAGTCCCAGGTCCTTGAATCGGACATCCTTTGACAGGAGCCGATGCGTGCCGATGATGATGTCAACCCGTCCAGCCCCAAGCTCCTTCAGGACTTCGGCCTGCCTGCTCTCGCTCTTGAAGCGACTGATCGACTCAACTCGAAATGGATACCCCCGGAACCTGTCGCGAAACGTGATCTCGTGTTGCTCGGCAAGCACCGTGGTCGGCACGAGCACAGCGACCTGCCGACCATATTCCGCTGCCTTGAACGCGGCCCGAATTGCCAGTTCCGTCTTCCCGAAACCGACATCGCCGCAAAGCAGCCGATCCATCGGCCGAGGAGCGGCCATGTCTTTCTTGATCGACACCATGGCGCTGAGCTGATCCTCAGTTTCGTCGTACGGGAACTCCGCCTCGAACTCCCGTTGCCAGGGCGTATCGTCGGGATAACGAATACCGGGCGCTGTCTCGCGGGCCGCGTTCACTCGGAGCAACTCCGCGGCGAGATCGCGCACCGCCTCCCCCACCTGCTCCTTCTGGTTCTTCCAGCGTCGGCCTCCGATGGTTGAAAGCTGGGGCCGCTGCGTGCCGGCGCCGATGTACCGCTGGACCAGGTCGATCCTCGCGGCGGGAACATGCAGCGTTGAGCCCTTATCGAACTCCAGGGTCAGGAATTCTTCGGAAACGCCATCCGAGCTCTCGTCAGCCAGCATCGTGAGCCCGACAAATCGCGCGATTCCGTGATCGCGATGGACCACATAGTCGCCGGGTTCAAACTGAAGGAACGCCTCCCGCCGTCCACTCCGGCCGGAGACGACCCGGCGCCGGCGGGCACTTGCGCGATGTAGGACATCATGGAGCGTGACCACCGCCAGCGGCCGCGAATTGTCTCGTTCCCAGACAAATCCCCTTGCCAGCCGATGCTGCTCGACCGCAACGGCATCAGCAATACCGGCCTCGCCAAGCAGTTCGCGCAATCGCTGCAGTTCGCCTTCGGTCGAAGCAACGACGGCAACCTCGTGCGATGAGAGCAGAGCCTTGAGCTCAATCATCGCCTCCTTGGCCTCACCGGCGAATGTCGGAACCTTTCGAACCGGAAGGTCGGAATGCAACGGGGCGGATGATGCGGCCGAGTACTGATTGATTTCAAGAAGGCAGCTACACCGGCGCGCAATGGCCGAAAGTGCTGCCGGCGGGCCAACAACACCGCTGGCGTCGGTCACACGATCGAAATAGCCACGGCCCTGCTCGGTGATTTCGCCGATCTCCGCCAGGACGGCCACGGTCTCCTTCGGCAGAAGGTCGGCGACGAGAACTCCGCCTTCGCCGGGCGGTGCCGGGGTTACCGAGGCGTTGAGTATGTCGATGGAATCGAGGCGCTGATCCGACGCCATCGAGTCGAGGTCGATCTCGAAGATTCGCTCAACCTCGTCCCCAAACAGGTCGAGGCGCAAGGGCTGCCGCCCATCGACAGGAAAGATGTCAATCACGCCGCCCCGAATGGCGTACTCTCCAGGAGACTCGATCGTGGGACGACGGACGAAACCCGCATCGTCGAGCCAATGGGCGAATTCAACCGGCCGAAGGGAGTCACCGGTCCTGATTGATTTCACGATCTGCGGCAGACGTGATTGATCTGGGAGAGTCTGCATGATCGCCGCAATGGGCGCCACCAACACGTCGAATGGTCCGGATTGCATCAGCGTTCGGGCGACGGCGATGCGCTCCGATTGAAGGTCAAGCGCCGCCGAGGTTTCGCCCGGGGCCGCTTCAAGTGCCGGAAGCCCGATCGCCTGGAGGCCAAAGTCTGCGATCTCGTCAAGAGCTCGATCCGCGTCATCGAGGTGGGCCATGATGAGCAGAACCGGACGCTGAGTCACGACACGAAGCGCTGCCGCGGCGACGACGCTGCTACTGCCGGCAGCCCCGTGGACCGAGATCGCGGGGTGCTTCAGCGCAAAATCCGCAAGCCGTTGGAGCGAGGCGTCGCGACAGATCGAGTCGAACCATTGCCTACGAGTCATGGAGCCAAACGCGCATGGACTTGCCCGGGGCGACGCTCAGTTGCCCTTCCTGGCACCGTCTCGGATTGAGCCGCATGGTAGTCGCCAACCTGATTCAGCGCTTGCCGGCCGAAGGGTCCACGACAATGAACCCCTCGATCTGCTCGATCGTGGCCGCCCCGATCCCTGGAACCCGATCGAGATCGGCGATGGAAGCAAAGGGCCCCTGCTCGTCACGATTGGCGACAATCCTCGCGGCCATCGCCGGGCCAAGCCCCGGCAACGTTGCCAATTCGTCGGCGTCGGCTTGATTGATGTCGAGGCGTATGGGATCGAAATCTTCGGCAGTCGCCGGACGGCGCATCAGCAGGAGGCCGACAGACGTCAACGCAACGGCGCCCCCAAGAATTGCGATTGTGGAAAACGAGAATGGACGCTTCAGCCACATTGACCCCTCGCTCGACTAGGGTTCGTCGGTGATTCCCGCGCCGCCAAGAACGCCTGCGCGAGTCTCGTATCGCAGCGCTCCCAGTGGCTTCCGCAGGCGTCGGCGGATTCCGGTGAGTCGGGCAAGCACTGGTTTCGCCTGCCCATTTGACGTCAGCACGCCGCCGGTGGGTACCGTCGCGCAGGGATAATCCACCAGATCGCCCCAAAACACACTCTCAACGAATGGCTTGGAGAGCGCAATCGGCACCAACCGGCCGGCCCACGCTGATTGGTTGTCGAGCGACCATGCATCGTGCCATGTCCCCGCGGTGTCCGGTTGCGGTGAGCTTGGAACCCCGAAACCCGTGATCATCACCGGAATCTCGATCAGGAAGAACCGATCAAGGAGATTGCTGATTTGCATCAGGTCGCGCGCGGGTTGCAAACCGTTGTCCACCTGACCTGCCAGCCGCAGTCCGACCGCATCAACCCGCACACCCTCCTGAATCAGGCGATCAAGGTATTGCAGCGGCGGCACACTGTCGCGACGAAGCGCGCCATATTCTCCGAAAGGCTGCACGAGCTCGATCATGGTTCGAGCTGATTTCCGGGATTGCTTGACCAGGAGGTTCGCCATGCGGGTCAATTCAATCATCTGGGACGGCGAGAACTCGAAGTTGGCATTGGCGGCAAGTCCGGAGGCCACGTTCCACAGACCCACGACGTTGCGATACCGACCCACGACGCGCTGCATGAAATCGAAGGCGAGATCGCGGCACGTGTCGTAATCGTGCCGCCAGACCTCCATCCACGCCGGCAAGCGGTCCTTGGAGAAGTCCAGGAGCGGCCCCATGACCACCGGCTTGCCGTTCTGCTGCGCCCAGGTCAGCCATTCGTCCAGCGGCCCCCAGGAGAATCGCCCTTCCGATGCTTCGAGATCCTTCCAGGAGAGGGCGATATTGAGTACGTCGAACTCCTTCGCGATGATCTCTCGGGCCGAGGGAACCCCGCCCCACGGCCAGATGCCGATTCCCAAGGTGGTACCGGAGGCCGCCCGATTGCCGTATCGCCGATGAAGGAGGATCTCGGCATGAGCGAGGGCGAGGCGCTCCGTCGCATCCACGGCATCGGCCAACGAAGCGGTCGCCAGCCGGTCAGCCTTGAACGGATCCGGCTCCACAATGGCCTGTGAGAAAAGCTCGCGGGCATGCTCCCACAGTTTCGTCGCCGGGTGCTCCGCCGAAAGCTCAAACATCTGCCACTCTTCGCTCTTGGCGATGAACGTCTTGATGCGATGCCTCGCCAATTCAAGGCTCAGGACATAGGGCTGTTCACGGTCCGGAAGCAGGCAGGTCTGCAGCATCAGTCTGCCCATGGCCCCGGCATGGTGCTGCAGGCATAACGCGGTAGCCTGCGACGAGCGACGTTTGCAGGTGATGATCCCCCGCTTGAACGAAATGTCGCCCCGGATGACGGCGTCGTCGCGCTCCAGCAGATGCGCATGGATCAACGGCCATGACTCAGCAGGACCATTCTCGTCAAAAACGGCAAATCGAATCATGCCTGCGCCCGCGCCGACGGCCATGACCGTGGACGCGTCGAGTCGCGGCCGGCGGCGATGAAAACGCTATTGTGGCGAAGGATCGCCTGCTGACAAGCGGAATCAGGCCGGTTCATTTCCGCCTTCATCTTCACCATCGCTATCGGCTACCAGTGCCGCCGCGATCAGACGGTCGTCTTCCTTGAGTCGAACCACGCGGACGCCCTGGGTATTCCTCCCGATTCGGCTGATATTGCCGCACGCTGTGCGGATCAGCATTCCACCCGACGTGATGAACATCACGCCATCGGTCTCACGCACGCAGCGCACCGCCACCACACGGCCATTGCGGTCATTGGTCTTGATATCGATTCGTCCCTTGCCGCCTCGGCTCTGAGGCCGCGTGGACCCATCGTCGGACTGAACAAGGTATTCCGCCAAATCGGTGCGTTTACCGTAGCCGTTTTCCGTGACGGTCAAGAGGTCAGCACCCTCCTCGCAGCGAATGAGTCCGACGACTTCATCCCCGTCTCCAAGTTCAATTCCCTTCACGCCCGCCGCCGCCCGACCCATGACTCGGGCATCGTCTTCACTGAAGCGAATCGACATGCCGGTCGCCGTGGCAAGCAGAACGTGATCATCACCGGTGGTATGAACAACGGCGATCAGTCGATCCCCATCGTTCAGATTGAGGGCGATGATGCCGCTGCGATTGACATTGCGATAATCCTGAAGTGCCGTTCGCTTGACCTTGCCCTGAGCGGTGGCGAACAACAGGAAATCTTCGCTCTGCTCAAAGTTCCGGATGGGCAGAAAGGCGCAGATCGATTCATCCGGTCGCAACTCGAGCATGTTGACGATGGCCCGTCCCTTGCTTGTTCGGCTCATCTCGGGAATCTGATAGACCTTCATCCTGAACACGCGGCCGGTATTGGTGAAGCAGAGCAGGTCATCGTGAGTCGAAGACGTGAAGAGCCTCTCGATGAAGTCGCCGTCGCGAGCATCGGAACCCTTCACGCCGGTGCCGCCACGATTCTGTTCCCTGTAGGTGTCCACCGGCAGGCGTTTCACGTACCCCTGATGCGAGATCGTCACGACAACGGGATGCTCGGCAATCAGATCACCAAGTTCGAATTCCTCGGCGTCGGCATCCTCGATGATCGTGCGGCGGGGATCGCTCTTCTCCGTGCTGAAGCGCTCGGCCAGTTCACGAACGTCGTTGCGAATGATATCGAGAATCAGGGGGTGGCTGCCGAGAAGCCGTTCAAACCCTTCAATCTCATCCAGCAAGCGGCCGTAATCGGCCGCAAGCTTCTCGATTTCGAGGCCGACCAGTTGGATCAGTCGCAGTGCACCAATGGCGTCCGCCTGAACCCTGGTGAGCGACACACCATCACCCTGCGAAGATCGATCGATCAGCTGCCGAGGCACAAACCTGGCGTAGCTATGGTCGCCCGCGATCTTGAATCGTCGCTGCATCAGGCGATCAATGGCCTCTTCGCGAGTCTGGCTTGAGCGAATGATCGCGATGACCTCATCGATGTCGCACACCGCGAACATCAGACCTTCCAGCTTGTGGGCCTGCTGTCGGGCCAGTCGCAGTTGGTGCTCAGTGCGCCGACGGATCACCTCAACCCGGTGATCGATGTAGCACTGAATCAGTTGCTTCAGTGAGAGCGTTCGCGGCTGACCATTGACCAGGGCGATGTTGGCGACGCTGAAGGTCGATTGCAACGGGGTGTATTCGAACAGCTGCTTCTCGACCACCGCCGCATCGGAGCCTCGGCGAAGCTCGACCAGAATTCGCGTTCGTGCTGCCCGGCCTGAGTGATTCTGCACTCCGGAAACATCTGGAATCCGGTCGGATTTGACCATCTCCGAAAGTTTTTCAAGCAAGCTCGACTGATTCACCTGATAGGGAATCTCGTCGATGACGATGACGTCGCGCCCCTTGATCTGCTCAACATGCGTGCGCCCGCGCACAAAGATCCGCCCACGACCGGTGGCGTAGGCCTCGGCGATTCCCCGGCGGCCCGCGATCACACCGCCCGTCGGAAAATCCGGACCGGGCACGATTTCCATGAGCTTGTCGAGCCCGATGGCGGGATCGTCGATCACTGCAACGATGGCGTTGCATATCTCGCGAAGATTGTGCGGCGGCATCGACGACGTCATTCCGACGGCAATGCCGCTTGACCCGTTGACGAGCAGGTTGGGAAGCTTCGCCGGAAGGACCGTGGGTTCTTCAAGGCGATCGTCGTAATTCGGCTTGTAGTTGACAGTATCGAGGTCGATGTCCTCGAGCATGGCCACAGCCGGCGCTGTCATCCGCGCTTCGGTATAGCGCATCGCCGCCGGCGGGTCGCCCTCGATCGAACCAAAGTTGCCTTGCTTGTCCACAAGCAGGTATCGAGTCTTCCAATCCTGACCCAGATTCACCAGCGTTGGATAGATGACAGCCTCTCCATGCGGGTGGTAGTTACCGCTGGTGTCGCCGCAGATCTTGGCGCACTTGATGTGCTTCTTCCCCGGATGAAGATTCAGATCGTGCATGGCGACCAGAATGCGCCGTTGCGAAGGCTTCAGGCCGTCGCGCACATCGGGGAGAGCGCGGTCCACAATGGTGGACATCGCATACGTCAAATAACTGTCGTGCAGCTCCCGATCGATGTCCTGCTCGACCACGCGACCGAAGGATGCGGGCGGATTTCCCGGATTGCTGCTGGCATCATCTGGCGGAAGAGAACCGGTTTCAGGCATGCCGTATTCTAGGTGTTTTTGCGGTTCCTTTCCCGGCGTGCGGGACCGCCTGTGTGCATCAGGCGGGAGACGCCAGGCGATCGGAAATTCGCCCGACGGCAATGCCGGCCGAAGCCGCCAACGTCATCGATAGGTGGCAGACTGCAAAGGCGGCGATCAGCCAGATGACAATATTGGCCTCCTCAAATCCATCGGCAGTCAGGGTCAACGCGATGGTTCCCGCCAGGATACCGGTGAGATATCCGAGATCGCCGGCCGTGCGATGAAGTGCCATGCCGATCGACCCCCTGCCCGACATCGTCGCAACCATGAGCGAGGTGGGAAGCAGGGCTGCGCCGAAGACGCCGATGAACGATGCCACCGCCAGGGCCGCCGAAGAGCTTTGTTGAGCTGCTAACGGCAATCCAAGAAAGCAGGCGGCATAGCCCAAGGCACAAAAGGCCCGCAAGCGCGCTGCCCCCACGCGATCTGCCAGCCAACCGGCGGGGAAGGCGCCCAATGCCATGAACCCGATCATGGGAGCAAGCAGCTTGCCACGATCGGCCGGATCATATCCACACGCCACATTGAGATAGATCGGGAGGGCGGTCACCGATAGCCCGGCGATGGTTCTGTCACTGAAGGACATGAGGAGCGCGGGCCAGATGATTCGCTTCGTTCCCATTCCGAGCGATCCAAGGACGTCGACAGCCGGACAAGATGCGACAAGAACGTCGAACGACCGAAACGCACTCAGGGCGCACAGGAGTGCCGCACCATTCGCCAGCGCGCCCGCAACAAAGATCTGGCTGGGTCGATGGGAACCCACCCAACCACCGAGGTACATCCCAAACCCCAGGGCAAACAGCAGGACGCTGGATGAAATCCCCAGCCGTCGACCGCGATGCTCCGGCTGTCCCGCTTTCCCGAGGAGATCGAAGATCACGGCGAATGCCAGCAGGTCCGTGCCACCTTCAATTCCACGAATGAACAACGTAGGGTAGTACCCCAGCGGCAGCATCATGACCAGGAGGAGTCCAGCGTCAGCCAGCAGAGAACAGGCGATGATTTGTGATGGACGGAATCGCCGCCGAAGAATTGAAAGCAGTGGAAGAGACAGAATTCCGCCTGCCAGATTCACCCACATGAAGTTCAGGGCAGCCCCATCGGAGACTCCGTAACGGTCCGCAACGATCTCCTTGAGGACTGGAACAATCATCCCGTCCGGCATGGCGGAAAGCAGAAGCACGCCAAGCGCCAGCATGAAGGTGTATGACGGTTTTTCCATCACGCGAGAGGAATCACGAGCCTTCGCCAGATCAATCGAGGGCCCGGCGGACTCAATGGACAGTGGAGAATTCACGCCTGCGGAACTCTGGGCAAGGAGCTCAAAGATCCGTCGACAAGGCTCGAAGAATCATCCCGATGTGATCGAAGGTTTTCTCGGCGGCGTCGAGAACGGCCGCTTGGTCTCTTTCATCAACGACCGCGGCGTTCATCCGTTCCTTGAATTCCTTCCAGTGCGGCATGGCGCGCGGTCCATAGGGCGAGTAGTACGCCTGACCCTGGTCATCACAAAGCTTGTATGCAGCCGCGATTCGAGGCTTGAGAACCATTCCGCCAAGTGTCGACCCTTCGAGCACGTACAAAACTCCCAACAGGGCAGCCTCGTTGGAGACCTGAAGCTCCTTCAGCCAAGCCACCATCGATTGCGCTGCCGAATCAGCATCGACGGCACCTTGCTGCCCGGTTGATTCGAAATACCTGAGGTCCTTCTCAAGCAACGGCGTCTTTCGAAGATCATCCGACCAGACTTTCTGAATCGCAGGATGGCGACTTGACGAGAGCAGTGACTCCAGTTCCCTGTGGACCGGCAGATACGCTCGAAGCTGGCCGACGAATCGGTCAATCGGAAGCTGCTCCTGCACCATGGCCGCACTAAAGGGAATGGCCTCCGTTCGATCGTGTGCCCCACGTGTTTCAGCCTTCAGGCGTTCCATGATGGGAGTTTGGGTCGTCTGGAGTGTCAATTTTGCCTCCTGCAATTGAGAATCATTCGCATTTACGCACTTATACCAGCAATCCACGCCTGCGGCTTCGTGTGTACATTAGAGCTCATCGATGATCTGGAGATGATGCGTGATCAACAAGGTATTTCCCACACCGGCTTCCGCACTTCAGGGCCTTACGAAAGACGGGATGACCGTCGCCGTCGGCGGATTTGGCCTCTGCGGGATACCCGAACAGCTCATCATAGCGCTCCGCGACTCGGGGGTCCGGAACCTGACATGCGTCTCCAACAATGCAGGCGTGGACGATTGGGGACTCGGGCTTCTGCTTCAAACTCGCCAAATTCGAAAAATGGTGAGCAGCTACGTTGGCGAAAATGCCGAGTTTGAACGGCAATTCATGTCCAAAGAGCTCGAAGTCGAGTTCAATCCGCAGGGAACCCTGGCTGAGCGGCTCCGGGCCGGCGGCGCTGGGATCGCCGGGTTCTATACCAAGACCGGAGTCGGAACGGTAATCGCCGAAGGTAAGGACCATCGAGAATTCGGCGGCGAGACGTACGTTCTGGAAACTGGCATTCAATCTGACCTTGCCCTCGTAAAGGCTTGGAAGGCAGACCGTTGCGGTAATCTGATCTACCGGAAGACGGCTCGCAATTTCAATCCCATGGTGGCGACCTCCGGTCGCGTTACCGTGGCCGAGGTCGAGGAAATTGTCGATACTGGTTCGCTCGACCCTGACAATATCCATACTCCAGGAATCTTCGTTGACCGCATCGTGGTCACGTCGGCGGAGAAAAGAATCGAACAGCGCACCGTCAGGCCTTGACCTTGGGACTGCTGATTTACCGGGCCGCTTTCTCGGACCACGGAGGGAAATCTGTCATTGGGCTATGATGCCTCAACGTGGGGTTCTCGGTTTGGATAGAGACTTTTGAGAGGATCAGCGCCATCCTTCTGCCGATTCTTTGCCATAAACCCGGTGTGTGATGCGTTGGACGTATCACTCAGGACAGGACGTTGCGGTCAACAAGTTCGCACATTGTTTGGAGGCAATTCATGATTTTCAGGTCGATCACCTCTTCCCTATTGACTGCAGCCGTGGCGCTCGCACTCACCTTGACAGCGCCTGTTCAGGCCCAGTCCGCGGCCCAGGCCGCATTTCGGTCCGCCTTCATCAAGGACTATCTCAACCGCGACATTACGTTGATGTCCGACGTGTTGAAGCTTGACGACTGGCAGTTGCCGATCGTGGAGGCTCTGTTGGAGCAGTACAACGACTCATTCGACAAGGGTGTCGCCGATGTGCGCGAGCGGATGAACAAAGTGAAGGATCTGGTCAAGGAAGGTCGTGGCGAAAAGGTGATGGATGCCGTCATGGATCCCCTCCGCGAGTGGATGGACTCCAAGGAGCAGCTTCGTCAACGCTTCGTTTCCGACGTCAAGTCACAATTGAGCCCTGAGCAACAGGAACGCTGGAATCGTTTCGAGATGGCGTATCGGCGTGAGAAGAGCCTTCCGGCCGGAGCCATTTCCGGCGAGAGCGTCAATCTCAGCACCATCCTACGCCAGATGCAGCTTGATCCGGCCATCGAAGAATCGATCGAGCCTGCTGTGTCGCAGAGTGAGGTCGCCGTGGACAACGCACTCAAGGCCCGCGATCTTGAAGTTCAGAACACCCTCGACGATCTCGACAAGGCCCTGCGGCAGTCGGACTTCGATGAAACACTGAAAATCACTGAACGCATCATGGCAAAGCGTGTCGCCGTGCGTGACACCATTGAGCATAGCGCTGCCAACATCGCGGCCGCATTGCCTGAGAATCTTTCGACGTCCTTCATGGACCGCTACAAGCAGACGGCATATCCGAAGGCGTATCGCGAGCCGATTCTGCAGATTGTTTTCGACGCCGCCAAGAAGCTCACCGACCTTACGGAGGAGCAGTTGGCCGGTGTCATCGCGCTGGAGTCGAGCTATCGGGCGCAAGACATGCTTCTGAGCGACAGGCTGGCCGAGGTGATCAAGAAGGAGGATCCTCTTGCACCGCGTCGAAAGAACGAGCTGGCTGAGCGCCGAAAGACTCGCGATTCGTCGGGTCTCGACAACGATCCGATGAAGGACGTGATCAAGAGCAAGGAAGACCTCGGTGTGAAAACGCTCGAGCAGTTGAAGGCGCTCCTGACTCCGGAACAGTTCGAGAAGCTCCCGAAAGTGACCTTCCGCAAGGCAGACAAGGTTGCGAAGTCACGGTCTCGCATGCGCTCCCCGGCCCAGGTTGAACGGGCGGTTCGAGGGCAGGCTGACGCGATGCGGGCCCATATGCCAATGAGCAAGAACGACGCATCGATGCGTGTTCCCACCAATCCCAACGGTCGAAATTCCGGCGGCCTTGGCGGCGGCGTCAGCCAGGCCAACCGGGTCAAGAACATGAACAAGGCCAAGAAGGGAGAGTTGCTGGGGTCAGGCGTGCCGACGGACCGATCGGGCGCTCCTGGAGGCGCTGGAAAGACTGGAGCGCCAAAACCCAAGCAGCCCCATTCCGACAAACCGGCAGGCGGCGGAGCACCGGCAACGCCAGCTCACTAGGCCCTTTGGGTCGATTCTCCTGGCCTTGGGTCCAGGTATGCCTCGTGCAGCCGTACAATCGTCCGTGAGCGTGGCCGAAGGTGGATGCCACGGCTTTCAGGATTCCTTAGACTTTGAATTGTTGAGGCATGGCTGCGCATGGACCGAACCGATCCGAATCGAACGAACGCCAATGACGCGGTTGCGGTGCGTTCCGGAATGAACGGCGCATCCGGTCATGCCGGATCGCCGGAGGCGAAGCTGAACGGCGCCTCCTTGAATGCGGGCAACGTGACTCCGGTCTCCGACCCCAATATCCACGATCGTTGCCGGCTGCTGGGGATTGAATGGCTTGAGAAGGCGCCGAAGGCCGATCGCGAAGCGGTGGCGCTGCTCACCGCCGATATCGCGGTTCGGCTTCGTGTGATCCCCGTACGCATGGATCGAGGCCGTCTCCTGGTTGCGATGATCGACCCGCTCGATATTGCGACGGTCGACGAAGTCGCGGCCCTGACCGGCAAGCCGGTCACCCGAGTCGGGCTCGAAGCTGCGGCCTTCGGTGAGCTCATGAAAGAGTGCTACGGCACCACCGCGGCCCGCATGGCCGAGAGCCTTGCTGCGGACAGCGGCCTGGCGTCGTCGGAGGTCGAGCACAACCTGGACGCGATCGAGGCGGATGACGTTCACCGGATGGCTGAGCAGCCCACGCTGATCAACCTGGTGAACCTGACCCTACTTGAAGCGATTCAGTCACGAACGTCTGACGTTCACATTGAGCCGTTTGAAACGGAACTGAAAGTCAAGTACCGCATCGATGGTGTGCTGATTGAGCAACCGCCACCCGCCAAGCACCTTCAGCCGGCATTGATCGGCCGCGTGAAGATCATGGCAGGCATGAACATTGCGGAGCGTTACGTTCCGCAGGACGGCCACATCACACTTCGATTCGAGAATCGCAAGGTCGATATCCGCGTCTCGACGGTTCCCACGCTGTATGGCGAAAGCGTGGTCATGCGTATTCTGGACAAGAGTTCGCTGCCGCTGGATCTTAAGTCGCTGGGCATGCGGGAACAGCATCGGCAGATGATGGATCGGCTTATCGGCAAGCCGCACGGACTTGTCCTGGTCACCGGACCGACAGGATCCGGAAAGACCACGACGCTGTATGCAGCTCTATCGAAGCTTTACGATCCGCGCAAGAAAATCATTACGATCGAGGATCCGGTTGAATACGAACTTGGCGGCATTAACCAGATCCCGGTGAATCCGAAGCGCGGCCTGACATTTGCCACAGGGCTGCGTTCGATTCTTCGTCAGGATCCCGACGTCATCTTCGTTGGCGAAATTCGCGACGGCGAAACGGTGGACATCGCCATCCGTTCGGCTCTGACGGGTCACTTGATCTTCAGCACGCTTCACACCAATGACGCCATCAGCTCGATCGGCCGAATGATCGACATGGGGGCCGAGCCCTATCTTGTGGCATCGGTTCTCGAAGGCCTCCTGGCCCAACGCCTTGGCCGGCGGGTTTGCAGCCAGTGCGCATCCAAGGTTCCAATGCCCGAGGATGTCTCGCACCGTTTGTCGCCGACCGAGCTTGCCCTGTTCAACGGGCAGGCCACCCGCGGGAACGGCTGCGAGAAGTGCAAGGGTTCAGGGTTCTACGGCCGCCTGGGGTTCTTCGAACTCGTTCGCGTGAACAGCCAACTCCGGGCCGCGGTGTCTGCCAACCGAACGGTGATGGAGTTGCGAAACATGGTCGATGCCGACTTCATCAACATGCGTGGCGACGGAATGGAAAAGGCGGCCTCGGGCATCACCACCATTGAAGAAGTGTTGCGGGCCACGCAAGACACCGATGATGTGGGCGTTTAACCTCCAGAAATGCCATCCTTTAGATATGAAAGCCTGACCAGCAGTGGACGCGCGTCAGCCGGCGTGGTGACCGCACCTGACCGTTCGTCTGCCGTTCGCCAGATTCTCGGACGTGGGGAGATGGCGACGGTCGTTGAACAGGTGGAGTCCGATTCCGAACACGAATCGCTCAACACCGCCGTACCGAAGGCGGCGACAGCGGCGCGGCCGTCGGCCGGGGCCGCCGGCGCCTCGGGGTCGAAGTCTCTTTCATCCCTCTTCTCACGACGAACAGAGCGCCCTTCTCTCAGCCGGTCCGACCTTGCCTCCTTCATGCGCGAACTGGCCACGGCCATCGAGGCCGGCCTTTCGCTGATGCAGGCATTGACCACCGTGCGGAGACAGGCCAGCGGAAATGCCTTGCCGGTGATTCTCGACCATCTCATCGACCGGGTGGAGGCTGGTATTCCCCTCCATCAGGCAGCTCGGGAATATGGTCCACCGTTTGACGAGATGGTGATCGGTATGGTCCGTGCGGCGGATGCTTCCGGCCGGATGCATGAGATTTTGCATCAGCTTGCGGATTTGCTTGAGCGATCCGTCGAGCTTCGTCGAGAAGTTGTCGGCGCCACGATGTATCCGGCCATCGTGTTTGTCATGATCCTGATCAGCGTAACGATCTTCATTACGGTTTTGATCCCCCGTCTGATGGCGCCGATTCAAGCCCAGGCCAACTTCGTTATGCCTTGGCCGACACAACTGCTGCTCGATCTAGCATCCTTCCTTCAGGCGTACTGGATCTGGCTGGTGGCGGCGATCATTGCGATGTTGGCTGGGTGGCGGTTCTGGATCGCGGTTCCGGCGAATCGCGTAGCGCTCGATCGGCTCAAGTTGAAAACACCGCTTCTCGGCCGGCTACTTCGCGATGTGGCCGTGGCCCGGTTCACCCGCACACTCGGCACGCTGGTCTCGGCCGGCCTGCCGATCCTCAACGCGTTGAAGATCGTTCGCGACACCCTTGGGAACGTCGCCCTGATGCAGGCCATCGATGAAGTGCAGGACCGGGTGACCACCGGCCAATCGTTGGCCGAGCCCCTGGAACGATCCGGATACTTCCCTCCGCTGCTCATTCAGATCGTGAATATCGGCGAGCGCTCCGGCCGCCTCGAAACCATGCTTCTTCACGCGGCCACGGCCTTTGACCGGCAGGTTTCCAATTCAATCAAGATCTTTACGAAGGCCCTCCCTCCGGTGTTGATTGTGATGGCGGCCGCGGTGGTCGCCTTCGTTCTCGTCGCGATCCTTCTTCCCATGCTCGAACTTCAGTCCGCAATCGGTGGCGGATAAAACCATTGAAAGGTGCTCGAAATGCCTCAATCCTTCTCCTGCAATTCTCGAACACACCGCGATCATGATCGTCGACGCAGAGGATTCACCCTGCTTGAAGTCATTGTGGCGGTCACCATTGTTGCGCTGCTGGCGACCTTGGTGGTCCCCCGCCTCCTCACCAACATCGGAACCACGAAACACAAGATCGCCGTGGCGGAGACTTCATCGATCGCCCAACAGATCAACCTCTACATGGTTGACAACAGCATCACGCAGCTCCCGAGCGATTTTGATCTTCAGGTCCTTGTCGGCAAATACCTCAATAAGGCAGGCGACCTCGTTGACCCCTGGGGTCACGACTACATCGTGCTTGTTCCCGGCGATGTCAATCCGGATTTTGACGTGATCTCGTATGGCCGCGACGGCGAGCCTGGCGGCACCGGCGAGGATGCGGACGTCTATAACAATCAGGGCGAACAACAGAATTCCTGATGGAATTCGCGGATGAACCTGCACGTGCATCGACGAACCTGGAACAGCATCAGATCCATGCCCACCGGCTTCACGCTGGTCGAAGTGATGATCGCGCTGATCCTCCTGGCGCTGCTGACGTCAATTATTGTTCCTCGACTGGCCGGTCAGGATGAACGCCGGGCAGACAAATTCGTCCGCGAACTGCAGGATGTCCTGACCGTCTTTGCCTTCCGTGATTCCACCAGCGCCACCCAATGCTGCCTCTGGCTCAATCCCTCAGACCGGTCAATTCGAATCTATAACAAAGTGACGGACGAGAATGCACCCGAGGATCCGCCGTCGTGGCAGCCGGATCGGTTCACCGCACCGGTCTTCATCCCCGCCAATGTGTCGCTGCTTGATACCCGTCTCGACGGAGACTCGATTGGTACCGAGGAGTGGCAGATCGTGAGCATTCCCGGAACCACCCGACCGGCGATTGAGATCGATGTTCAGGGCCCCGTTTCGTGGACCACGGTCGCACTCGAGCCCTTCTCGATTACGGCATCGAAGGTTGGTGAAGGGGATCGCTATGCCGCCAGAACGGTCTTCGATCTGGATGCCGCGGGACGCGATCAGGAGGACTGGTGAATCGATCATCGCCCCAGCTTCGCCGCGGAATCGCGTTGACCGATGCCATCATCGGAGGCGTTATTCTCGCCATCGGTCTCGTGTCATTGATGGGGCTGTCGAGCCGGGCGCTGAAACAAGGGCAACGCGGCGAACAGGCAATTATCGCGTCTTCATTGCTTGACGAATTGCTGGGCCGCGTGCTGGCCGAAGGCCCTGACGAGTTTCCAAAATTCAACGACACATCGGGCCGGTTCGATCCGCCGTTTGACCAGTTCAGTTTCGAGCTGGTTCTGGAAGATCAGGGAGAATATGAACCGTTTCGTGTAACGGCGTACGTCTTCAACGATGCCGGAGACGAGTTCAGCATCGAGACGCTGATCACCGCTCGTGAGGGCGAAGATCCAAACCCAGTTCGAATTCCGCCTGAGGTCATCGATAGAGAGGGTCGTCATGATGAAAAGGAAGGCAGCTATTAATCTCCGTCGCCCGTCATCAGATTCAAACCGCTCACGGCATCGGCTTGCAGCGTTCACGCTGGTTGAGATGGTTGTGGCGTCGATCATCGTGGCCTTCGTGCTGGGTGCCGTCTCGCTCTCTCTGGCCCAAGTCGGAAAGGCCCGAAACTCAACGCGCATCCGGCTCCAGGCATTCCTCCGGGCCCAGAACGCGCTGGACGCCATCCGAAAGGACATTGCGAGCACGGTGCGCGATTCCGATCTGTTCAATTGCCGCGTTGTGCTCACCAACGACACCTCGTTCAATGGCGGCACCGATTATGAGCGAGATGATCTCCTCCTCTTCTCGGACCGGCTGCGAGCAATTCACGCACTGAACTACAGCGGTGAGGGTCTTGAGTACGAGACACAGTACCGTGTCATCGACGACGACCTTGGTCCGATCATGCAGCAACGGCGCGACCCCGTTCCCGATCGTTACGATCGCGGCGGCGGTGTGGTGACCCCCGTCGGTGAAGGCGTTGTCGGTCTTCAAATTGAGGTGTTTGACGGTGAATGGTGGTGGGATGAATGGGACTCTGATGAGTATGGCCTGCCGCACGCCGTTCGCGTGACTCTGACGACCAGTGGGGCTGATCCTGGATCTGATGCATATGACGACCAGGTGGCATTCGCCACCGTGCGGACGGTGATCGCCATCGATCGAACTCCCGTGCCCCCGCCAATTGAGGAAGAGCTGACGGTCGATACCGACGGCGACGGCATCCCCGACGCCACGGCTGAGGAGGCTGAGGCAGGAGGACGCGATGGTGCGGAAGGAGATAATCCTGCCGGTGGCGAAGGCGGCGGAGAAACGGTTGTTGTTCCGGGTGGAGCCGGCGGTGGAGGCCGAGGGGGGTCCGGGGGCGGCATCGGCAACGGTGGTGGTGGTGGCGGCGGATTCCAAGGCGGCGGAGCCCTTGGCGGCTCTGCCGGCGGCGGAGGCAAACCTGTCCGGTTGCCGGGCGGCGCGCATGGTGGTGGTGGCGGCGGCGCTGGCTCAGGAATCGGAAAGAAAAAATAGACCCTTGAATCTCCAGGCATGACAATTCCTCGACTTCAACACCAATCGCACCGACATCACGGCATGGTGATTGTGGTTGTGGTCTGGGCCCTTGCAGTGGCGGCGATTGTCGCCGCGGCGTTGCAGCTCAATGCCTACCGCGAGGCAACGCTCGGACGCGAGACGTTGGGTCGAGTGCAGGCGCGCTGGGCAGCCCGTGCGGGAATCGAACGAACAATCTCCGTTCTGGCGTACAACGTGCAGAACCCGAATCTGGAGGACGCTTTTGCGGAGACCTACGAGCTGGAAAGCTGGTCCTACGACTCGTTCTCCACGGGCAGCTACACCATCGGCCACACGGTCAACGGCGTGGAGTGGCAGGGGCCGCAGGATGAACACGCGAAACCCAACATCAACCTCCTGCAATTCAGCCAGCTCATCAATATCCCCGACATGAGCTACGACGCGGCCGACGCCATTCTCGACTGGGTCGATGCCGATGATGAGCCGCGCACTCAAGGCGCTGAATCTGAGTTCTATGCCAATCGCGGTTACCGGTATCGGCCTCGAAATGGGCCGATCCGCTCTGTTGCCGAGCTCGAGTTGATCGCCAGTTGCTGGCCGGAGTATGTTCGCGGCGAGGACTGGAACTTGAATGGCCGGTTGGACCCCAATGAAGATGACGGCGACGAAAGTTGGCCGCCAGACAATCAGGACGGCCTGCTCGACCAGGGCTGGTCAGGGATGTTGACCGCCCATTCCCGATCGGGTTCGCTCGGAGGTTCAGGACAGCCGAAGCTGAGAGTTCAGGATTCGGACGCCGCCACCATTCAAGATCGCACTGGCCTCTCCGAGCAACAGGCCACCGCGCTGAAGCAGTACGCCGCGACGCCGAACGCTCGTCTCGAGACCCTGTTGATGTCCGATCTCGGCACACTTGCGAGCGGCGGCAATGCCGCCGCCGGGCAGAGTGGCTCCTCAACCGGCAAGAATGTGAAGTCCAGCAGCAGCAATGTCGCCCTCTCGACCGAACAGCTCAAGGCGGTCTTCCGAGAGTTGACATTCGATGACCCCTCGGTGACGGGGCCGGGCAAGTTGAACATCAATACTGTTTCAGTCGATGTGCTCCGTGATGTTCTCGGCTTTGATTCCCGGCTGGCCGACAACATCATCGGCGCCCGCGACGATCGCAAAGAGGGTTTCACAAGCATTGTCGACCTGCTGGAAGTTCCGGGGATGGATCCCGCGGTGCTTTCAGGACTGGCTTCCATGTTCGACACGGTCAGCAACGTGTTCTCGATCTGTTCGAGAGGAACGTCTCCATCAGGCGCGACAAGCGTTGAAATTCTCGTGGTTGTCGATCGTTCTACACTGCCCGTTCAGATCCTCGAGTACCGCGAGCAATAATGAAGAACACTCAAACGAATTCCGCTACTGACCCCAGCCTGATCGCTGCGGTTCACGCCGTCGGTCAGGGCTGGCGAGTTGTGGTCGCTCGCAAGAGCGGACTGAGGCCGGCGCTGGTGGAAGCCCGCGAGTTTCCCAGTGACCAGTCGTCGCGAGTCTCCGGGTATCTGGCTGAGAAGCTGGTCGGCCGAACAATCCTCGTCCTCCCGTCGTCGTCCGCCATCTGCCGAACCTGCCCCCTTCCCAATGTCGGCCCGGAGCAGATGGATGCAGCGCTGCGCCTGCAGGCCGAGGCCCATTTGCTCGGAGGAACGCCGACGCATCGCGTGGGACTCGCGGTGCTCCCGCTGGCCGCCGGAGAGTCCAGCAGGTGCGGTCTCATCCTCGCCTGGCCCGAGTCCGCGCCGGCATCGATCCCTCCGGGAATGGACGCCGCGGCGTCGACCTTTGTCCCCGATGTTGCCTGCCTTGCGGCACTCCTGAATGGCCTTCGCCCCGCCGAGCCCCTCATTTGGCTCAATCGCGAGGATGGCTCTCTGGCGATCGGACTGTGCCACGCTCAGGGCGCGGTGTTCCGCGCAACGAGGGAGTCGGCCGAAGACGGCGACTGGGCGGCTCGGGTCAATCGCGTCCTTGCCGAAACGGCGTTCAGCGTGGGCCACACTCCGGAATTCGTCGAGCAGATTCAGGCTGGGGCCTCTCAGCTTTTTGGGCAGACTGATCCCGGTCAGCTGGTGTTGCCTGCCGCAGTGCTCAATCTGCTTCCCAGCCGCCTCGACGGCTCCCCTCGCGATACCGCATGGTGCACCAAGTTCGGCATCGCGGCCGGTGCCATCATCGCCGCCATGAGCGAATTGGCTCCGTTGACTGCTCTGACGGCGAATGCTCCGAAGGAAGCCCCGTCGATTCTCGGGTCGCTGGTTTCGACCCTTTCGCGCCCACGAGTGGCCGCCACCTTGGCCGCCGCGGCCATTGCCATCGTTGCGTTCGGCCCGCTGGTGCTGTCGTTCGCCCGCCTGCAGGTGCTTCGATGGAAGGTCGGCGACGAAGGGTCGGTCATCAAGGCCAATGATCAGGGCAAGAAGACGGTTGCGATGTACCAGGAGTTGCAGAAGCGCTCCTGGCCGATGCTCAAGGTCTTCTCCGATGTCTGCAATGCAACACCGCTTGGGGTCGATCTCGATTCGATCAACATCATTCATGGCGAGCCGGTTCTCCTCGTCGGCGTGGCGAAGCCCGACAGCGGCCGTTCGGCCGAGGAGGTCGTGGCCGATTTTGAGAAGAATCTGACGAGGTTCGGCCTGTTCGGCGGTGTTGCCAAGAAGCTTGAGAAGGCCGATGCGAAAGGCGCTGTGGCGTTTCGAATGAACGCCCAGGTCAACAACCCTTTCAAGAACATCAACTACGACCAGAAGGTCGACTTCGCCATGGTACCCCTCCAGGTCCAGAAATTCGGGCCCCCGCCGGAATGGGTCACGGATCGAGAGGGATTCATCAAGCGCCGGGACGCCAAGCAACGAGAGGACTGGATTCGGCAGGGATTGATCAACGAGGATGGAACACCAAAGACCGCGTCGAACGACCACGGCGATGTCATTGCGGTCGACCCTGCGACGGAAGACTCAACAACCAGCGGTCGCATCATTCCCACGCCACCGCCAGATGACGTTGCCATCGCCGATGGTGAAGGCGTTGTTGGTTCCGGTGAACCCTCAACCACAGCTCCGTCAGACGCCGAGGCCAAGCTGGTCGGCGTCGATTCTCGTGGGGGTGCCTTGCCGCGTGAGGGCGCCCCGGGAATGGCCTCCCACAGCAGTGATCGTCCGGCCAACGCTGGCCCTCGCGAGCAGATTCCTCCCCCGCTCACTAAGGAACAGATCAATGCGATGAAGAAGGCGGAAGCGCAGGAGGCACTTTCCAAGGTCTCCGCCGCCATGAAGTATGCACCGGACGATGCAGTCAAATCGCGGTTGAAATCAGAGTTCCAGATGCTCCTGCAGCGAACCAAGGAGGCTACCGAATGAGTGCCGCCGAACAGGTCTTCGCCCGAATCAATCGATTGCCGAATGCGGTCAAGATCGGCCTTGGTGCGGTCGTTGCAGTCGTTGCGTTCATCATTGTGAACGACTACGTGTGGGCCCAGTCAAGGGAGTGGGACGACGAGGCCGATCGGTTGCAGGCCATCATTTCCGATTCCCGTCGCCTTTCGGGCGATGCCGGAAGGGAGCTGACGCAGCAGGTCATCCTCTTTGGTCCGACGGAAGTGCCCGGAGAGGCGTCGACCGGTTCGACGACATTGATTGACACCGTCAACGCCATCATCAAAGGGCACGGTTCGGATGTGACCAACTACTCGTTCACCGGCAGCGCCGGCTCCAAGCTTCCCCGGGACGTCCTGCAGAGTGTTGCGCCGGGTCAGCGCTTTGAGTTGTTGAAGGCCGAAGTGAAATTCGACACCAGCACGAAGGTCCTTGCCCAGATCCTCCATGAACTCGAATCGAGTCCGGTGATTGAGGGCATCAGTTCGATGCGCGTAGTTCGCTATGACGTGCGACCCAAGGTAAGCGTTCAGTTGACCGTTGAGTCCTGGGTGCGTTCAGGCGCTGCAGGACCTCGACGAGGAGGACCGGCTGCATGAGGAACCTGAAGTTCACCTGGTCCGGCCCGCTCGGTATCAGCGCGGTGTCAATCGCCCTGGTCGCGGGCGTCCTTCTCGTGAAGTCGTGGGGGTTCCTGAGCGCGCTGGTGTGGCCTGCGGCTGAAGATCCAAGCAAGACTGGCATCGACGGCAAGCTGCTCGCCATGCACACCGAGCAGATCGATCGATTCCGCGATCGGGTGGATGGGCGATCGCCGTTTCATCTTCCTGACGCCTGGCCTCCCGAGCCACCGCGCCTGAAGCCGCCGACGCCGCCGCCGCCACCTGACAAGACTCGGGATGACACGGGTCCAAAGGGCCCGCCTGCGGAATACTCCGGACCGACTGTGGCCTATATCGTGGGCACACGGGTCTTCTTTGAGGAAATGGCGCCGTCCACCGACAGCCCCTATCACAACTGGCTCGAAGTCGGTGAAGAACGCGATGGCGTTAAGGTGCTCGCCGTCAACGCTCCTTGGGACCTTCGGCTTCAACACGAAGGCGGCGAGTACGACATCAAGCTTCACAAGACCGGCCTTCCCGAGGGAACGGCAGGATGGAAGCCGGGGTCCTCCATCGAAAGTGTGATATCTGACTCCTCGCCTTCATCAGGTCGAATCTCGGCGCCGCCGGTCGAGGAGCGCACTGCGGATGCAGAAGGCGCTCATCCGCCCGATGAACCGGCACGAGGTGGCCGGGGTCCGTCCGCCCCCAAACCAGGGGGCAGTCGGCCTCCGGCCGATCACAATGGAAACGCGCAGGCCTCGATTCCCAAGCCATTAACCAAGCAGGAGGTCGAGAAGATGTCTCGTCCCGAAGCGTTGGAAGCGCTTCAGGAATACACCAAGGCCAAGATGAACCGTTCGCTTGATGAAAAGACCAAGGCACAGCTTCAGGCGGACTGGGACCTCTTGATGGAGCGGATCAAGAAGACCAACAAGAACGGCTCGCGCTAGGGAAGGCCACACGACGGGCGCAGCGGTGGAGTGAGCGTGGAAGAACTGGCCAATCGTTCGGAAAACCGCCTCCGGTGCTCCGAACCGTGGTGACAGTGCAGATTCATTGAAGTACCCTATCGGTCGACGTCGATAGGCGATGCGTGGATGTTCGGTTGAATCGCCCGCAATCTCAACGCGATTGAGGCGTTTCGCGATGGTCGGTCGAGGTTCACAGGATCAGAGGAGCTTCCCCTTGAACGTTTCAAATACATCCTTCCGACTCTCCCTTCGAGCGGGTGTGCCGTTGTTTATCCTGAGCGGACTTCTGCTCGTCGGCGCTGCGCCTCACTCTCGTCCAGAGCCCGCGCCCCAACCGGCCCCGGTTGATGATCCGGGATCGGCAACAGCGCCGCCGTCGACCACGGATCGACCGACGCCGCAGGCGCCGCCTGTTGTTGAAGCCGACGATGACGCCACCGAGCAGGCCGACGCAGAAGCTCCCGGGGACGACCTTGATGGGGCGGACGATGACCTCCTCTCCCCACCGGACAACCCCACCGTCCACGAAGATCCGCGCGAGTATGTTCCCAAGGTGTCGGCATCGGTTCCGCCGGTCGCCGTGGCTTCGCGCAGGCCGCGCAATCCTGACGAGCTTTTCCCCGGCGTCAAGATCGAGGAAAAATTGGTCACAGACTTTCTCGACCTGATCGTCGAACTCACGGGCAAGCATGTGGTGCCCAAGGCAATCACCATCGCGTCGACCAAGATCTCGGTGCAGTCACCCCGGACGATGACCGCCAACGAGTTGCTCGACCTGCTTTACGAAGCCTTCCGAATCAATGGCGTGGGTGTCATTGAAACCGAGGACATGGTCATCCTCGATTCGACGACCAATCTCCAGGACTATCACCCTCTCACGCTCGGTCCCGACGACGACGTGATGGCCATGGTCGATGACGGCAACTTCTATGAGAAGGTCTTCAAGGTTCACAACACCAAGGTCGAAAACCTGACCGATATTCTGGATTCGGCGATGGCTCAGTATGCCACGTACCAGATCGATTCGAACTCCAACCAGTTTGTCGTGTTCCACGCGGATGTCGGATTCCTGAAGCGGATTCAGTCGATCATGAATGCCATCGACACGCCGCCCCGGGTCGAAGTGAAACGCGAGACATTTCGCATCACCTACGCCGACGCCACCGCCATCGCCGACAACCTTCGAGATATCTACGAAGGCTCCGGCAGCACCTCGCGTCAATCAAATCCCAGGGCGGCGAATCCCCGCGGCGGCCGCACACCGAACCCGGGACAACCCTCGAACACGGAACAGACGGTCGGCGTTTCTGAACAGCTTCGAATCACCGTCCTTCCCGCGATCAACACCATCACGGTCAGCGCTGAGCCGCAGATCCTCGACGGAATCCGTCTGCAGATCAAGGAGTGGGATGTTCCACGGCCGGAGGGGGTCACCAAGATCTATCAACTCAAGTATGCCGATCCCCTGGTGGTGCGGGATGCCCTGCAATCAATCATCGGTGCGGGCACATCCGGAGGCAGCCGCAGCGGCAACCGGGCGGGAGGTAGTAATCGAGCCCCCACGGGCGTTCCTGGTGCGGATGGAGGCGCTGCCGTTGCCGTTGAGAATACCTATCGGGTGGAAGCCGTCGGCGACAAGCGCCAGTTGATCGTGATCAGCAAGACTCCGGAGAATCTCGACTGGCTTGATGCGCTCGTCGCAGCGATCGACCAGCCGACACCGATCGTCAAACCGATTCTGGTTCCACTGAAATACGCTCAGGCCGTCGAAATCTCGGAACAGCTCAACGCGCTGCTCGCGCCGCCGACGGCAGATGCCAGCATTACCGCCCCTGAGAACGGACTGCGATTCAGCGCTGACGCCAGCGCGTCCGATCCAAGTACGCCCGATTCCGGCGCGAGCCGGAACAACTCCAGTTCGACCTCCGGCGGCCGCAGCAATGCGGGCACCATCAATTTCCCGTGGCTCGCGTCGGGCCGTGCCGGCGATTCCGAGATCTCCCCGCAGTCCGAAATCATCGGCAAGGTGCGAATCGTGCCGATCGTTCGCCAGAATGCGCTTTCGGTTCTGGCAGCGCCCGAGTATCAGGATGCGGTTGTGTCGATGATTCAGAGCATGGACAAACCGGGCCGACAGGTGCTGATCGCCGCAACCATCGCTCAGGTCGAATTGAGCGACGATTTTGCCTGGGGCATCCGAGTCTCCAGCGGCGACATTACACCGGCCCAGAACGACAACTTCGTTTCCGGCAGCTTCGGCAACGAAAACACCCAGAACGACTTCATCTCGTTGTTCGACACGTCGGTGCTCACCGCCAACTTCAATATCAACGCCTCGCTGCAGGCACTTGACCAGAAGACCGACGTCAAGATTCTGCAACAACCGAAGATCTTCACCGCCGACAATCAGGAGGCGGTCTTCTTCCAGGGGCAGCGAATTCCGTTCATCACTGACAGCTCCACCACCGATGTCGGCGGCATTACCCAGTCGTTTGACTACCTCGACGTTGGTGTGACCCTGAACGTCCGACCTCGAATCACGGTCGAACGCGATGTGTCGCTGGACGTGTTCTTCGAGCTTTCGAACACAGTGCCCGGCCAGACCCTGTTCGGCGGCCAGATCATCGACAAACGTCAAACCGAGACGCACGCGGTCATCAAGAACGGCCAGACGATCGTGCTCTCCGGCATCCGCATTGAGAGTGAATCGAATATCGATCGACGGGTGCCGTTCTTCGGCGACATCCCCATCATCGGCGCCCTCTTTACCTCCACGGACAAGTCGAAGGAAGTGAATGAGTTGCTGATCTTCATCACACCCATCGTGGTGGATAATCCCGAGGAGAACGACACCAATTTCAACGAGTATGAGCGAAGCAAGCTCGAACAGGTGTCGAAACCGCTCAGCACCATCCAGGAGCGCCGCAAGAAGGGTGTTGAGGCGATCACCCCGCCCGAGATCAAGAACGTCACCAAGCTTCGTGATGACAACGGAGTGGTGACCGATCAGCCGACTCCGCCACCCGACGAAAACGCCGGACCGGATATGTAATGGTCGGCGTCAGCGTCAGATGGCCATTGGTGGCGATGGTGCTGATCGGTCTGGGTGGCTGTTCATCCGAGCCAACCACACTGGAATCGTCGTTTCACGCGCCGCTCGCGCAGCCGCTCTCGGAGCGATCTTCTCGAGTCACGATCGAGAGCGTGCCACTAGGGCGGGTACCGTGGGATGGCGCTTCGCTTCCCGTGGTCAGCCCCGACGCGAAAATGATCGCGACGGTCAAGGGCCGGGCCCCTTCGCGAGCGGTCCTGACCGCCTCCCCCGGTCAGCGGCCTCCCGACGAATGCGCCATCGAGCTCTTTCAGCTTAGTGCCTTCAGCGACAAAGGGCATTCCATCGGCATGGTGCCCGTGGCCGCGGTGCTGGGCCGTTCCTCAAACGCGGACGGATTTCTCATCGAAAACATTCAGCCCGACGGCTCTCGTTGGATCGGGCAGTATCCGTGGACAGGCGGCAAGGTGGCATGGCTTGTCACCGACGAACGAGTCAACGCATTTGCGGCCATGGGACCGGACGGAGCCATCGCCTGGTCATCGCGCCGGATTGATCGCCGTGAGTTTGACCTGATTGTTTCCACCGCGGATGGCGAGTGGACATCGGCTCCCGAAAGTGACGACCTTGATGAACCCTATGTCCCGCCATTACTCGGCGTTCCGGTCATCGTGGGTGAACGTCCCGGCCGTGCGTCGTGGATGTTCCCGACCTTCGGCCTGTCCAATCGAGACCTGATGTGCTTTCGACTTCAGGACGGCCGGCTCGACGCGGTCTGGCTTGAACTTGGCGACGACCGCATGAGGATACGGGCAACCTTGCCCCTGGCGTCGCAAGCCAACGAGTTTCTCGCGTGGCAATGCGCTGCGACGGTCGAGGCGAGCCCCGTTTCTGTCGATGGTCAGTTCATGTTCATTCATCCGGAGAAGCGATGTCTTGTCTTGTGGAATCCACGAGACGGGCAAGTGACAGAGCTTGGTCCGAATGTCATCCTCGCGGCCCCGGTCGGCGATGGCGGGTACGTGATCAACGATGGAAAGACCCTGGCCTATCGCGAACCGCTGGGCTCACGACGCAAGCTGGCCACGGGCTTGCTCATGCCCCGCCGGGTGCTCTCCGACGGCCGCGAGATCGTCGTCGCCAATCCTCGAGGTTCTGATCAGATTGAATTCAACGTCGTTCAGGTGCGGCCGGCGCCGACCACCGCCTCGGCGGAGACCCCGGCAGCCGTCGGACAGTAGAGAAGCACCCACATCTCCTGACCGTACGCATGAATCTCCGGCCCATCGAATCCATCGACCTTGGGGGTCGCACACGCCGGGTTAATCGGCGTCCGCAGGACGAGAAAGCTCTTTGGCGCCATGACATCCCGAAGTCGCGAGGCTTGGGCGAGGATTCTCTGCTGCGATGATTCCAACTGCATCATCGCATAGGGTGGATCCATGAAAACGATATCCACGGGAGCCGGCGCAGCGCCCAGGATGCCGGCACTGAGCGCATCGGCTTGCAATGCCCGGGCCCGGTCGCCGCAATCGAGCATGCGGATGTTTTCCTCGAGGAGCCGAAACACCGCCCGCTGCTGCTCGACCATGACCACCTGCGAAGCACCCCTGCTCACTGCTTCCAGCCCCATGGTCCCCACGCCGGCAAAGAGATCAAGCACGCGGGCCCCTTCAAACCAACCTCGGAGGATGTTAAAAACGCTTTCCTTGACTCGTGCGGCATAGGGACGGGTGATTTCGTCATCCTCCGGCGTCAAGAGCTTGCGCGAGCGGAACTCACCACCAATGATCTTGAGCATGCGCAAATCGTATTCCGTTTCCGTAGCTCCTCGCGACTGATTGACAGGTGATTTTGCCGCAGATCCGAGGAACGCTGATCCGGCCGTCTACGATATCGAGTGATCCGATTCGATCGACTTGTGGAGGCATGAAATGGAAACCTCGAGGTTCACGGTTCTGGTGTTGGTGTTCGCCGCTTCAGTGTGTTCGCGAGTATGTTCAGCCTCGCCGGTGCTGCTCGCTCTTGGGGATGAATCCGCCTACCAGGAAGGTTGCCTGGAGCCTTGCGATTGCGTTCTGTATGAACCCCAGGAGGCCGTCGGCTCCCTGATGCTCGCTCCGAAGTCCGACTTCGGCACATTCAAGACCTGGAGCGTCCTGCAGGTCAATATTCATACCGAGGCTCCTGACGGCCCATTGGACATTGTGGGCGAGGGTGTCTACTCCATTCTGGCCGAATTTGCCGTCCTGCAAAGACTTGAACTCACGCTCTCGCTCAACGGCGGCGACCCTATTCCCTTCGATTCGGGCTGGGTGCCGGCGGCTTCTGAAGACCCGTTGTCCGGGTTCGACATCGCCTTGGCCATGAACAACTTCAAGTGTTATGACAAGGTCCTTTCGATCCATGCGAAGCCCGTGGACCCGGCAGCGCTGATTCAATTTCGGTTTGTAAAGGGCGGCAGCTATGCCGAAGGCTGCTTCGGCCTGTGCCTCTGTCCTGTTTTCTTTGGCGGCGAGCCGACCGGGGCCTTTGCATTGCTGCCGCTCAAATCGAAGAATTCAACGATCTACAACGTCATCGGCTTTACGACCACCGTGAAGTATTCGAATGAGAGCCCCGGCATCCTCACGCGATTCCGTGGGTTCGGCTCGCTGATGCCGAAGGAAGATGCGTGGCACATGACCATGTATCTGACTGAGCCAGGTGGGCCACAGGTCGCCTTTCACAGTACACCGGATGTGATTGCCACAGACGACCTGAACGAACTGAATGTGACGCTCTCGATGAACGATCTTGAGTGTTATGACATCGTCATAGGCATTGTGGCAAAGTCGTCGCCATAGCTGCGCCGCCGCCATGGGCTGGGCCGGCATATTCTTCGGCCCATGCCCGACCTTGATGGCGGCCTGCCCGCTTCGCTTCGTAAGCACGCCCGATGGAGACAGCTCGGTCCCACTCAGGTCCCCGCGCTGCTTGCCCATCCCGATGTCGTTGGCGAGCGGCCGCCAACCCTCAGTCCTCGGCCCGGCCTGTTGTGGATTCACGGCCGCACGGTGAACAAGGAGCTCGACCCCGGGCGCTACCTTCGTTGCGTTCGCGCTGGGATCGCCGTCTGTGCGGTCGATTTGCCGGGCCATGGCGAACGGTTCGATCAAGCCTTGCAGTCGGCGGCCATGACCCTGACGGTGGTTGAGCGGATGGTGCACGAAATTGACAGTGTCGTGAACACGCTGGTCGCTGAGGAGGGTTTCGATCCCGATCGGATCGCCATCGGTGGGATGTCGGCCGGCGGGATGGCCACCCTTGTTCGCCTGTGCCGGCCCCACCGATTCCGATGTGCCACGGTGGAGGCCACTACCGGCTCCTGGCGTTGGCAGTCCGGCCGGGAGATGTTCATTCCCGACGCCGTCGGCCGCCTCAATCCCATCGATCATCTCGAGCAGTGGCGCGAGATTCCTTTTCAGGCGATCCACGCTCAATTCGACGAGTGGGTCAATATCAATGGGCAGCGGGAATTCATCGACCGCATTCGATCCCGGTACATCCATCCCGATTGGGTGGAAATGGTCGAGTTCGAGCGAACAGGTGCGCCCTTCGAACATGCTGGATTCGGTCGTCTTGCGTCCATCGCCAAGGACCGGCAGATGGAGTTTCTGGAGCGCCGGCTTGTCAACGGGTGAACCTGACGACAGACTACGCTCGATGGACCCGGGGATCCGCATCTCCAACTCTCCACCTTCGATTCACGCCAAGGAACGCTCGAATCCATGAACAACCTCCTGCAAACGCTCAGCGATACGTGGAACGATCCCGCGATGCGCCATGCGGCCATCGTTCACCTTCCGATTGCCCTGTCCATATTCTCGCCCCTAATTCTGCTCTTCAGCGCGATCCGCCCGGACTCGAAACCGATTCGCGGGTTCGCGGTCGCACTCATGGCTGTGATTGGCCTCGCGGCGTATATGGCCATGAACAGCGGTGAAAACGCTGAAGGTCACCTTGGAGGAAACCTGTCGGCGTCAGTGCGCGATTTGATTCACGAGCACGAAGAGGCTGGCGAGAAGGTGTGGCTGATGGCTGCGGGAATCATGGTGCTCGTCGTGGCCGGTTTCGTTGGCCCGCGCGGCTGGCGCATCGCGTCCTCATGGCTTGGCGCCCTGTCGTGCTTTGGTCTCATTGGGTGGGTCAGCACGGTCGCCCACCTCGGTGGCACGGCGGTTTATAAGCACGGCGCCGGCATCAAGGCCATGGCCACACCGGACTTCGACCCATCCTCCCCGCCGGCCGACCCACGATTGGCCGATTTCCGCAGCTCGGTTTACCCGCTTCTCTCCGGCCGCTGCATGGGGTGTCACAGCCACAGCAAGCCGGCCTCCGGACTCGATCTCACCACAGCGCGCGGATGGCTGGCGGGTGGCGAATCCGGCCTGGCGGCCGTGATTCCCGGCAAACCCGAAGACAGCCGATTGATTCTTGCGGTGCACCGCACCGACCCGGAGCTTCAGATGCCGCCGAGGGAGCCACTCTCTGCCGCGGAGATCAAGATCCTCGAAGACTGGATCAGGAACGGCGCTGTGTGGGAAGATCCGCAGGAAGCGGCGACGAGGAATCCATCTCGCGAATCCGGACGCTGATTCCACCGGAAGCCCGCTCAGCTTCAGGATGGGAAAATGCCGCGTCCTCCAATCGCCCCTGATCATTGAGCGTCCAGACTCGCCATGGCATCGGGCAGCGCCCCATGAGCTCGGCGAGTCCAAAGGCGATGATCCAACGGTCGGCCTGCAGTTCGAAACTTCCCTCCGCGAGTCGCTGAATGGCTGCCTCCACGCGGGCCCGAATCGGCTCGCGTCGCCGGCAATACCCGACAAGAACCTTGAGATCGGCGTCTACCCGCCACAGCTTCCTCAACTCCTGTCGCCAAAGCCCCATCGCTGATTCATGTTCGTACGCCACCCCCCAGATTCGCTGTGTGGACTCCCGATTCCACCGAACGCCAATCACGTCGAAGCGGCCGAGCTCGCGCCTTGGATCAAGCCGAAGCGATTCACAGGCCCTGCACGCGGCCGTGCAGGTCCTCTCGGTCCATTGCGAGGTGCTGAGGGCACTGTCCATTGGAGTCACACCCGCGGTCTCGACGTTGACTCCACGAAGGAATGCAATCCAGAATTGTTCCGCCAGGTCCCCCACGATTCAGACCCTCACCGACGTGCCAAGGCGCCAAATCCGACACCGAGATACCCAACCGCAAAGAGAGCCAGAAAGGGAATGCCGACCAGCGCATTCGGTCGCCCCAATAATGCCGTGATGGCCGCCAGGACAAGCAATCCAACCGAGATTTCGGCGATACCCACCGGCACCCGCCACCGCCGTAACCGTACCGCCGGATCGAGGTCACCGCGCTTAGCGCCGTTGAATTTCGGCGTCCGAATGAAGGGGCTGTTGACGCCGCTCAGTGCGCCCAGCACCGCGCGGGTGTTGGTCACGCTCATGCCCACCCCGATCGCCATGAGCACGGGGAGCATCGGCAGCGTGGCAAGAACTGACCGTCCCTGCCGCCGTTGGGAGTCGAGGTAGAAACACGAAGCCGCCACCGTGCCCAAACCCAGAAACACAACCCCGACCGTCATCCATTCCCACGCCGACATCCACGGCAACCGAATGGGAATCGCCGCCGCTGCCGCCGCGAGGACCACCAGCGAGAGCATGAGCACGTGAACCACCGGGGATGTGAGGTGAAACCATGCCTCGATCTTGTGGCCGATCGGCGCGTTGGATCGGAGGAGGGTGGGCAGTAATTTCATGGCAGTTTGAATAAGCCCCTTATTCCAGCGGTGCTGCTGTGAGAGCATGGCGCCTACGGTCGGCGGCAATTCCGCAGGGCAGAGAACATCGGGCAGAAAGGCACACTTCCAACCGCGAAGCTGCGCGCGATACGACAGGTCGGTGTCTTCGGTCAGGGTATCGTGCTGCCAACCTCCCGAGTCGGTGATGCAGGCCTTGCGCCAGATGCCTGCGGTTCCGTTGAAATTGAACCATCGGCCGGACCTGGCCCGCGCTGCCTGCTCAACTACAAAGTGCCCATCGAGGAAGAGCGCCTGCGTCCGCGTCAGAAGTGATTCATCTCGATTGAGGTGCGACCATCGAGCCTGCACCATCCCGACCTTCTTGTCGGCAAGCGGATGAAGCATCCGCTTGAGAAGGTCGGCCGGCGGCACAAAATCAGCATCAAATATTGCCACGAACTCGCCGCGAGCGGTGCCCAGCCCTGCTTCCAGCGCACCGGCCTTGAACCCTTCGCGGGATTCTCGATGGAGGTACCTGACGTCGTGACCGAGCGCCCTCAATCGGTCGCAACAGCTTGCCGCCAGCTGCGCACACCCATCGGTCGAATCATCCAGCACCTGAATCTCAAGGCGATCACTCGGATAGTCGAGTCCGGCAGCGGCCTCGATGATGCGCTCGGCGACGGCCGACTCATTGAACATCGGCAACTGCACCGTCACCATCGGCCACACGTCCATGGCGGGACTCTCAAAAGCCTTCGACGTGTCGCTTCGCGAAAGTGTCCACAGCAGCCACCAGCGATGCAGCCCGTAGATGCAGATAGCACCCATGACCAGCAGATAGAGCCCCACCACAAGCCACGGAAGCAGGCTGACGGCAACATCACGCATGTCAGAAATGGGCCTTCAACAGACAAAGAAACAAGGCAGGATCGTGAACTGCGAAAAGGACGCACCGGTCGGCGCCGGCCGCTCGCATGATTTTGATTTCGATTCCCATCTTGCGACCAGCCCTCCAGATCACTCGGGTGAAGCGTGCAACAGGTTCAAGGATAGCCTCTTCATGCCATCCACGCGGCGGCGACGTGCGTCATGGTGAAAGCTGTATGATGTCGCGCCGTGCCGAAGCAACCTGACCACGCTCCAGCCCCGCCAACGGTGACACTCGACGGTTCTCCGATCACGATTCCTCAGTTGGAGGCGGTTGCTCGCCGCTTGGCCAGTGTCGAACTCTCAAGCGATGCCCGCCAGAGGGTCGACGCCGCACGAAGCGTGGTTGAACGCCGTCTCAAAAGTGGAGATGCGCACTACGGACTCAACACGGGATTCGGCTCGCTCTCGCGCGTTCGAATCAACCCGGATCAGATTCGCGAGGTGCAGCGCAACCTCATCCGGTCCCATGCCGCCGGGGTCGGCGAGCCGTTGAGCGTCGAAACAGTTCGCGCCATGATGCTGGTGCTGGCGGCGTCCCTGGCTCGCGGGCGATCAGGAGTGCGATGCTCAACCATCGATCTTATTCTCCAGTGTCTCAACCGCGGCCTCATTCCCGTTGTTCCCTCGCGTGGTTCGGTTGGAGCATCGGGCGACCTGGCGCCGCTGGCTCATGTCGCTCTTGGATTGATGGGGGAAGGCCACGCGTGGCATGTCGGCAAAACCGTCCCCGCCATGCTGGCCATGCGCGCCGCCGGCATCACGCCGCTGGATCCCGACGCCAAGGAGGGACTGGCACTCATCAATGGCACGCACCTCATGTGCGCTGCCGGTGCCTTGGCCCTTGCGGATGCGCAACGCGTCCTGGAAACGGCGATCAGTACTGCGGCCATGGCGATCGATGCCTGCCGCGCAACGGACCGGGTGCTGGATGAGCGGCTCCATATCGCACGAAACCAATTGGGACAACAACGCGTCGCGACCCGCATGCGCGAACTCCTCAGCGGGTCCGAGATCGGACCGTCCCATCGCGAGGGTGATCCGCGCGTGCAGGATCCCTACTGCCTCCGCTGCGCCCCGCAGGTCCTTGGTGCCGCATCTGACTCGCTGGAATGGGCTCGTTCGATCATCGAGCGCGAACTCGGCGCTGTAACCGACAATCCGCTCGTCTTCGCCGAAGGCGACGCCATTCTCTCGGGCGGCAACTTCCATGGAATGCCGCTGGCGATCGCCCTGGACACTGCACGGATCGCCCTCTGCCACGTCGCCGGTATCGCCGAGAGACGAGTCTACTGGGTGCTCGCGGCCACCGACCCGCAGAATCCCGTCACCCCCTACCTGTCCACCAATCCAGGACTGCACAGCGGCCTGATGATCGCCCAATACACGGCCGCGGCATGCTGCAATGAGATGCAGGTTCTGGCTCATCCCGCGAGCGTGCACAACATCCCGACGTCGGCGGGAATTGAAGACTACAACTCAATGGGTGCCACGTCGGCCCTCCTGCTTCAACAGAGCGTGCAGTTAGCTGCCCGAGTCGTGGCGACCGAACTGCTGGTGATGGCAGAAGCGATGGAATACCAACGGCCACTGAAATCCGGCGAGGGAGTCGAAGCAACCCATGCAGCGGTGCGAACGCTAGTTCCGAAGCTTGTTGCGGATCGGCCGCCGTCGCCCGATCTCGAGAAGATCGCGACATTGGTGCTTCAGGGGATAGACCCTGGCGGCAGAAATTAGTCCGTCGCCTGGCCTTGCGGGCAGGCGATCACGGTCCGCCGCCGGGCTGAAGGTTGCCCGCCATGAGGCCAAGGGCCATGAGCACTACCCAGAGAATGAGGCCGAAAATCGAAAGAATTGTGGACACAAGACCGCAGATTTTTCCGGCATTTGTCATCCCTCGGCCGGATGGGTCCATCAGCCCCGAATCCATGGCGGCCAAGTCTGACCGGCCCATGAAAAAGGCGATCGGGCCGAGCACAGGGCCGCAGCAGACGAACGACGCAATACCCAAGCCGAGGATCATTCCTGCACGATGCGGGCGCATGGATCCACCCATTCCTTGAAACTGTGTCATGTGATTCCCACCTTTTCTTCGGTCGACCGGTAGACAAGACGCGATCGGCCCCACGGCCGTCTTTCGGAGTATAACGAAACCCTTCCCTGCAACAAGTTGGGGGTCGGTTCCGGTTCGGAGCGTGGGTACAATCGTGGGCACGAGTCCCGTGAGAAAGGCCTGCTTCGATGACCACGATTTCCCGCCAAACGGCAACCACCCTTCAGTCCTCAACCGACCCGCTTCAGCTCATCGATGTCGACCATGTTCGATTCCATGTCGGCAACGCCAAGCAGGCTGCGTTCTTCTATGCCCATTGCTTCGGCTTCCAGATCGAGCAGGTCTGCGACCTGACGACCGGCAGCCGCGACGCCGCTCACTATCTGCTGACGCAGGGAAACATTCGCTTCCTGCTCACCTCGGGTCTGACCGCGGAGCATCCGGCCAACATGGAAGTGGCAATGTATGGGGATGGTGTGAAAGACGTCGCGTTCACTGTGTTCGATGCCGAAAAGGCGTGGGAGAAGGCGATACGAAACGGCGCTACATGCGCTGCGGGCGGCGAACCCAGGACGATTCGCGATGAGCACGGCACGGTGACCACCGCCAGCATTCGTACCTATGGCCGCTGTGTGCACACGTTTGTGAGCCGAACCGGCGGGTACGACCTTCCAACCGTCAAGCAAGGCGGCGTGTTCATGCCCAAGTTCCGCAAGCTCGAGGGCAACGGCAACGTCATTTCGGTCAACGATTACAACCGCAAGCACCCTTGCGGATTGAAATTCGTCGACCACCTCGTGGGCAATGTCGAGCTCGGAAAGATGAATTTCTGGGTGAAGTTTTATGAAGATGTGCTTGAGTTCACCATGTTCAAGCACTTCGACGACAAGGACATCTCGACCGAGTATTCAGCGCTGATGTCGAAGGTGATGGCCTCGGGCAACAACCTCATCAAGATGCCGATCAACGAACCCGCCGAGGGCAAGAAGAAGAGCCAGATTCAGGAGTATCTCGACTGGCACTGCAATACTCCCGGCGTGCAGCACCTGGCGCTTCGCACCGATGATGAGCTGCATTCAATCGCGGCCCTCCGTTCCCGCGGCGTGGACTTTCTTACGCTTCCCGATGCGTACTACGACAAGGTCTGGGATCGCGTCAACACCATGCTCACCCAGCATGGGCACCAGGCTGTCAAGGAAGACCACCAGAAGGTGCACGATCTCGGAATTCTTGTTGATGCCGACGACGAGGGCTACCTGCTCCAGCTCTTTACCAAGCCGCTGCAGGACCGGCCGACACTGTTCTTCGAGATCATCTGCCGTCGCGGTTCGCAGTCGTTCGGCAAGGGCAATTTCAAGGCGCTGTTTGAAGCGCTGGAGCTTGAGCAGGAGCGGCGCGGGAATCTCTAATTTCGTTAGGAAATCTGAAGTCCGCAACATTTGGGATTGAGTTTCGACTTGTTTGAGGGAGATTCTTCGTGGGACCCATTGCTGACCTCTGGCTGCCGATACTGGTTACCGCAGTCTTTGTGTTCATCGCCTCCAGCGTGATCTGGATGGCGACACCCATTCATAAAGGCGACTACACCGTCCCACCGGACGAGGACGGCATCGTGAGGGTGCTGCGCGAAAGATCGTTCAAGCCCGGGCAGTACTACATCCCGTGGTGCAGCGGCGCGAACATGAAAGATCCTGCGTTTCTGGAAAGGATGAAGACAGGCCCCTGGGCGATGATGTACGTCATGTCGGGCCCGCCCAGCTTCGGTAAGTCGCTGGGCCTCTGGTTTGTCAGCCAGATCTTCATTGCGTCTCTGGTCGCATACGTTGCCGGTACGGCACTGCCTACCGCTGCCGAAAACGAAGTCACCTACCTTCGCGCGTTTCAGATTGCGGGCGGAACGGCCCTTTGCGCTCACGCCGCGTGCTGGATGGAAAACAGCATCTGGCGCGGGCTGCCGTGGCGAATCTCATTCGTCAAGCTGATTGACGGAACTATCTATACCTGCATCACGGCCGGAGTCTTCGGCTGGCTATGGCCGCATTGATTGGATGCATCCGGTGTCCGGTCACCTCTCCTGCGACGTTCTCTGTCCTCACTGCAACGTCGCCAATGTCTCTCTTGGGACCACGCGTCTCCACGAGTGATGGCGATGGGGCCTTTGGGTGATTTCGGCGAACTTCTGGTGAACAATGAGATGTTCGATGTATACGCCTGCCACTGGTGCAGCATCGTTGAGGTCCTTGTCGACGGGATCGGGGAATCTCGTCGACCCAGTTAAATTTCAATTCATTTGGACTTCAGATGGAATTCACCCAGGTTTCCCAAATTACCTAGGTCGTGATCAATCTCCGCGGTGTTTGGGGCCCATTGATCTCAAGGAATCACCACATTGCCCCTGTTTCCTGCCTCGACCTGCGTGTTGACCCGCGCATGTCGAGGTTTTTCATTCTGGGGCCGGGTCTTCGCTCGTTTCTGCGTGCTCACCCGCGGCCTTTTGCAGGGCCATGTGCCTCCTCGCCAGCATGAGCCGGACATGCAGCTCAAGGGCGGGTGATGGAAGCTTCGGATCCGGGCCCCGAATCATCGCGTAGATCGTCTGACCAAGGGTTATCGGCGTGAAGATCAACCCCCATGGAAACCCCCACCAACCTACGACCGCAGTCGCCGTCAGGTGTCCGATCTGCCGCCGACGTGCACACCGCTGGCACGTCACCTCAGCGCCACCCTCGCGGCGCGTAAACATGATGGCCGACCACACCATGTAGGACGAGTGCACATCCACCGGGCCGGGCCCGCCGCATTTCGGGCATGGCCCCTCATGGACCTCCAGCATTGCCTCGTCAACCTCGTCCTCGCTGAAGAGTTGTCCAGCCTGGGTGATGAGTCCCCGGGTGTGGCACGTCTTGCTGCAGAATCGATAAGGCCCCTCGGAAACGCCGCCGAAGAGGATGGTGGTCCCGCAGGTTGCACACCGTGCCATTCCGGGAGTTATAACCGAGTCGGAGACCCGCCCGAATCTGACCCTGGAAAACAATCGCGGCAAGACTGGTGCAACTCTTTCTCGCGGCTTGGGTAGAAATCGCCAGCCCAGCAATCAATGGAGTAAGCCATGAAGCTTGCAGCGCAGTGGGGAATCGTCGTCGGATGGAGTTGTAGTGCAGTGCTGGCCGCGACAGAGGCCGGAGGGTCAGCCGGATTTCAGACCCTTGGATACCTAGATTCAAAGGCAGTTCCTTCCGGAAGCCTCGGCACGGGGATCTCGGCCGACGGAACGATTGTTGTTGGAACAAGTTGGTTCTTTGATGGAGAGTTCACCGAGACTCGCGCTTTCCGCTGGACCCAGAGTGATGGAATGCAGAACCTGGGAGTCCCGCCGAATTCTCTTTCGAGTTCGATGGGCGGCCGCGTATCCAACGACGGACAGGTCATCGCGGGTTCGATCGGATTCGCAATTGCACCCTACTTTGAAATTCGCAATGCCGCCGCATGGAATCTCTCGCGGCAGGCTGATGGGGTCGTCTTGCCTGATGGGCTGACATCGAGCGACGTGACGGCGAACGGAAAGATGGTGGTTGGGGCAACGCGAGTCCCCGGCCCATGGCCGATTCCTGATCAGGCATTCCGGTGGTCGCTCGGTCACGATCCGCAGAAGCTGGGACTGCTTCCGGGCGGCTCGTATTCGTGGGCCTCTGCGGTCTCAGCGAATGGGTCGGTCATCGTCGGCTTCGGCGACCTGCCCGGACAGGTCACGGCCTTCCGCTGGACGCTCGCGGGCGGCATGCAACCACTTGCCGGCCAGCCCGACAAGGTTCCAAGTCAGGCCAATGGAATCACGCCGGACAGCCAGATCATCGTGGGGTACCTCGGAAACGAAGCCATGTACTGGTCAGACACAACCGGATTCGTCAACATTGGATTGCTCGACGGCGCAGGATTCTCCAACGCCAACGATGTCTCCGCCGATGGACAGGTCATCGTCGGCTACAACTACTATGACGGACCCACGGTCGGTTTCGTGTGGGATCCCGTACGCGGCATGCGGTCCGTTACGCAGGCGTTGGAAGGTGAAGGCATCGACCTCGGTGGTTTCCAGCCGGAATGGGCTTCAGGCATCTCCGATGACGGACGAATCATCGTCGGCTGGGGACTCAACAGCGATGGCATCGAAGAGGCGTTCCTCGCGACGTTGCCGCGAATTGGAGACATCGACGACACCGGAGTTGTGAACGGGGCCGATCTCGGACTTCTGCTTGCAGCGTGGGGCTCGGACAACGCGCCAGCCGACCTCAACGACGATGGCGTTGTGGATGGCTCCGACCTTGGCCTGCTTCTGGCCGCTTGGAATTCCTAGGTCGACTGAATCAGCCCGGATTCGATGGCTGGGACGAAGCGTAGGCCACGCTCCGTTGAAAGAAGTCAAGGTTCGCGGCCTTCCTCACCAGGTTCAACGTGGCTTCACTGGCGGCGATGGCGCGTTCAGTGCCCTCTCTCAGAATGCTCAGCACCGCGCCATCGTCGCCCTCCACGGATTTCCGCCGTGCGCGCATCGGGTCAAGAAGCTTGTTAATGGCCTCGGCCACCTCTACCTTCACGTGACCATCACCAATGTTGTCGCCCGCCGCGTAGCGCTTCTTCAGCTCCGCAACTCGCGATTCATCGTCGATAAACGCCTCGACATACTGAAACAAGGCGTTCGAAGTGTCGCCGGGTTCCGTGGCGCTCTGTCGGCCGGTAAAGATTTTCTTGACCTTCTTCTCGACCTCGCCGGGCGAGTCGGAGATGAAGATGGCATTGTTCAGAGACTTCGACATCTTGTTCTTCCCGTCGATCCCCACGAGCCGGCCCACCTGTCCCACATCCGCGCGAGGAATCGGAAACACGCCGCCAAGAGTCTCGTGCTCATGATCCTCAGCCTGATCCGAAACATCGCAGAAAATTTGATTGAATCGGCGGGCCACCTCCCGCGTCATCTCAAGATGGGGAACCTGGTCTTCGCCGACGGGGACTGACTGGGGTCGAAATGCAAGAATATCGGCCGTCTGCCCCACAGCGTACAACGGAAAACCGAAGGAATACGTGTCGCCCAGACCTTTGACCTGCAGCTCATCCTTCAGCGTCGGATTTCGCATGACCCGGTTGAACGGAAGCAGCATGGCAAAGAGAAACGTCAGCTCGGAAATTACCGGCACCTCGCTCTGCAGGAAAATCGAACTGCGGGAGGGGTCGATGCCCATCGCGATGTAGTCGCGGACGATTTCGAGGCAATCGCGGCGGATCTCGTCCGATTTCTCAAGCCGGGTCGTAAACGCGTGCAGGTTGGCGATGATGAAGAAGCAATCGTGCGAATCCTGCAGGGATACCCGCCGTTTCACACTGCCCACCCAGTGGCCCAGATGAAGCCTGCCCGTCGGGGTGTCGCCCGTGAGAATTCGTGGACGTTGGCCGGACTTCTGAGGAATCTGCGAGCGGGTCGGTTTCATGTGGGGTGCAGTGTAGGGCCACAACCGGCGTTTCCAAAGCCGGCTGTTGCCAGTCTGTCAGGGCGACTGGCACCGTCAGCAGCGACACGGCAGCGCTGGTTGTGAGCGAGGATTCATCCGTGGGTCAGCCTGCTTTCACGCCCCGGCGACATCATTCGTCTGCACGAGCCGCCATTGCACTCCCGGCACGGCAACTCCGACCCGATGTTCGATCGAACACCGACGGGATCGAACCTGGTCGTTTCAGGATGGCGGAGAAAGATCAAGGCCTTCGCGCTCACACCGCGAAATGTCGACCCTCACTTCAGCTCGCGTGCGATCTGAAGTCGGCGCAGTTCGCCTGACGGCAGACTGTGCCGTTTGCATCCGACACCGCCGACGGCTTCGGCTCGGTGTTCGCCGTCCGTCGTCGGTTCGGATGCAAATCATTCATCTGCAACCAGATTCCACAACAGCTCGGCCATGGATCCCACTGCGCCAAGTCCGGTGTACAGCCAGAGCGTGTGACCCGAAAGACCGGTCATGTGCGGAATAGCCGACAGCACGCCGCTCTGTCGCATCGCGACATACATCCCCTGCGCCACCATGAACACCCCGGACGCGGCGATGAAACACAACGTGGTCACGAGAACGCTCGCCATACCCGCAGCCTCGGATGCCCGCATCGAGAGCAACCAGCCGATGCTGACTCCGGCCATCACGATGATGATTGAGGGAAGGAGAATGCCGAACCGTCCTGTATTCGGCGGCATTCCATGAGGCATCCGTGACACGATGAGGAGTGCCGCCAGCCATAGAACCAGGGACGGCACCATCTGGATTCCGAGGTGGGCCAGAAGCCGCCGAATGCCGATCGATGCCGTCCAGGTCTCGCGAGTCGGCACGTTCACCGGTCCCCAACTGCAGGATTCTTGGATGGCATCGCTCCCCCGCTGTTGGGCTCCCTTCGAATTGAGGGAATGGCGCCGAGCAACTCAAGACCCTTCTGGGTTGTGGCGATCTGCATTTGACCGCCTTCGCCTCGTTCGGCTTTGATCAGCCCCAGCCGATACAACACAGCGGCCGCCCGCGGATTCACGCTCTCGGCTGTCGGCTTTGTCGGTGCATCGGCCATAACTTTCGCAGCCTCGGCAATGAACTCATCGCCGCATGGAAGCCGACCACGCCAATCAGCGACTGCCTCCAGTACGTTGGCCGGACCGCCGATGAGAGCACTCGCCGCCGCCGCAAGCCCTTCCCGACGCAGGACCGGGATTCCCGTTGCAAAATAGGTTGCGCTGTTCACGACGTTTCTGGTCGCGATCTCCGAGCCGGTCAGCGAGACGCCCGCCATGGGATCGACATGGCGCCACGCACTGACAAAGGCAACCACCTGATAGAGCGTCACGATTCCCAACGCGATCATCCGGCTGTTGGAGAGGCGAAACCCAAAGCTGACAATGAACCAGAAAATGAGAAAACTGAAGAAGCCGATGACCGCGATCAGAATCAGTCCGAGGCCCGCCTTGACCATCGCGGTGAGATAGAGCTCTCGATTGTGAGAAAGGATCGCTGCGCGAAGCGCGGTCGCCACGGCCGAGAGTTCGGATGAGGTCACGCGTTGTGGCAGGAGCGAATCTCCACGAACGAATGTAATCTGACAACGCGATATCGTCCATGCCCGCCGCAAGTGACCCACGGCGGCAAAGACCGTCTCTTGACCGTGGCGCGAGTCAACCGGTCCAACCTGCCAGCAGAAGCCCGAGATCGGCACCGTCGACCGTGTCGTCGTTGTTGAGATCGGCGTCGGCATTGGCCGAGCCCCACGCAGCCAGCAACAGTCCCAGGTCCGAACCGGTGACCTTGCAGTCTCCATCGAGATCGGCGCTCGGGCAGGGCTCACACATCTGAGCCGCAAATCCCTTGCAGACGAAATCCCATTCCACATCGCAGCAGAAATTATCAAACGCACAAACCTTGGCGCAGCATTCGGCATCATTGCACCCACCGGTCGCATGCGCGGAAAAACATGATCCCGCCTCGGGATTGCCGCAAAGTCCGCACAATTCGACGGCCAGCGAAACGCAAAGCTCATCCCAGCCGCTGGAGCAGCACGTCTCGTCAACCGTGCACACGACATTGCAGCAGTCCCTGTTGCTGCAATAGGGCACGGCGTGCGCGTTCCAGCAATCCCCTGCCGCGGGATCGCCGCAGCCATCACAGGCTGGACTTAGGAATGCCTCAGTCGAACAAATGTCGTCCCATTCCACAAGACAGCAAAACGGGTCTTCGTTGCACACCGATTCGCAGCACGAGGGGTCGCCACAACCCGGCCCGCCTACCGTGAAACAGTTGTGGTCGCTCTCGGGGCATGAGACATCGTCGATACAGATTTCCGCTGCGACATCCGCACAGGACCGATCCCACACCGTGTCGCAACAGGTCGCGTCGATGGCACACACCAGCTGGCAGCAATGCACGTTATCGCAGTACGGCGCGCGATGCGCTTCAAGGCAGCTGCCGGTATCGGGATCGCCGCAGCCCGTGCACAGCTCACCAGCTTCGAAAGCACAAATGTTGTCCCACGCGGTCTGGCAGCAGAATTCATCCTGGGCGCACACCAGTGCACAGCATGCAGGGTCGTTGCAGCCGGGCTCACTGGTGCCAGTAAAGCAGTCATTGGCGGCCGGTGGGCAATCCTGCCCGTAGGCATGCGCGGCGAGGCATGCAATGACCCCCCACGTTGAGACATGCATGTATCGAACGAGTTGACGTCGAACGGTCACTCGGTCGCTCTTCCCACCACTGGCCATCTGCATTGTTCACCTCCAGGAACGAACCCTTTCATCCTACAGCCCAATCGTCGGCGACCATAGTGAATTGCCTCCAAGACCGGGGAAAATCCGGCCTCCGGCGACCCCTCCGGCCCTCCTGTATACTCCGCCCCCTGCAAAACCCCGCGATCAGAGCGGCGTATCGAGAGGAAACACCCATGCCCAATGCCATTTCGATGTCCAACGGCCGCCTCAGCGTGCCCGATGATCCCGTGATTCCCTTCATCGAAGGCGACGGCACCGGCCCCGACATCTGGCGGTCCAGCGTGCGGGTGTTCGACGCCGCCGTGGCCAAGGCCTATGGCGGCAAGAAGAAGATCCACTGGAAAGAAGTGCTCGCGGGCGAGAAGGCGTTCAACGCCACCGGCGGCAATTGGCTTCCGGATGAGACTCTCGCCGCCTTCAACCAGTATCTCGTGGGCATCAAGGGCCCGCTGACCACGCCTGTGGGCGGAGGTATTCGCTCGCTCAACGTCGCCCTTCGGCAGATGCTTGATCTCTTCGTCTGCCTGCGGCCGGTGCGCTGGTTCAAGGGTGTGCCCAGCCCGGTGAAGCGGCCCGGCGATTGCGACATGGTGATCTTCCGCGAGAACACCGAAGACATCTACGCGGGCATCGAGTATCTCGCCGGTTCTCCGGAGGCACAAAAGCTGCTCGACTTCATGGCCAAGGAGTTCCCCAAGGACTTCGCCAAGGTGCGCTTCGGCACCCAGAAGCGCGGCGAGGAATGGCAGACGATGCTTGAGAAAGTCGGCGCTGCGAAACGGTCTACGCCGGTCGAAGTGGGCATCGGCATCAAGCCGATCTCGTTCCTCGGCACCGAGCGGCTGGTGCATTCGGCCATCGGCTATGCGCTGAAGGAGGGCCGCCGCAGCGTGACATTGGTGCACAAGGGCAACATCATGAAGTTCACCGAGGGTGCCTTCAAGGACTGGGGCTACAAGGTCGCCGTCACGCACTTCCGCGGCCAGGTCATCACCGAACGCGAGTCGTGGATCCTCGGCAACAAGGAAGGGAACTCATCACTTTCGGCCGAGGCCAACGCCAAGATGATCGACCCCGGCTACGACATGATGACGCCGGACCAGAAGGCCAAGATCGTGAAAGAGGTTGAAGGCGTTCTCAACTCCATCTGGGCCACGCATGGCGAGGGCAAGTGGAAGAAAATGCTCCTCGTCAAGGACTCCATCGCCGACATCACGCTGCAGCAGGTGCTGACTCGGCCGAAGGATTTTGACGTCATCGCCACGATGAACCTGAACGGCGACTACCTCTCCGATGCGCTGGCAGCGCAGGTGGGCGGCATCGGCATCGCCCCGGGCGCCAACATCAACTACATCACCGGCCACGCCATCTTCGAAGCCACCCACGGCACCGCGCCCAAGTACGCCAACCTCGACCAGGTGAACCCCGGCTCGGTGATCCTCTCGGGCGAGATGATGCTGCGCTATATGGGCTGGGCGGAAGCCGCCGACCTGATCGTCAAGGGCATGGATGGGGCCATCAGCGCCAAGACCGTGACCTATGACTTCGAGCGGCTCATGAAGGCTGAGGGCGATACGCAGGTGAAGAAGGTGAAATGTTCGGAGTTCGGCGAGGCCGTAGTGAAGCACATGGGTTGAAGCTGAGCTTGGAGGCAGGCGACGGAATCATGCTAATTCACCTCAACGCGGCCGCCCTGATTTTCCTCGCCGTAGGTGGGGTCGTCCTCGGCTACGTGGCTCACAAGCGCGGGTTGAACCCATGGATGTGGGGTGGAATCTCAGTCGCCGTGCTGTTTCTCACACTCATGCTGCCGCTGAACGGGCTGCTGTCGCTCATTCTTGGCGCAGGCGTTATGGTCGTGGCGATCTACACGGCCGCAAACGCCACGTAAAGCGACGGAATTCCAGATCATTGACTCGTCTATGGGCCCACCGACATGACGCAGAATTCGCCAGAGCGCCTCAATCCAAGCCCAACAGCTCCTGTTCTGCCTGCAGAGACACTTCGCAATTCCCTCCGGTTCGTTGAGGCATACGCCCATCAACTCACCGCCGATCTGACGCCAGAACAGATGGTGTTGTCGGGCGGGAAGGGGCATGAGAATCATCCGGCGTTCACGCTCGGCCATCTCGTCACCGCGGCCGACATGGCTGCTCAAGATCTTGGCCTTGCATCAGAGATGCCCGAAGGATGGGCGGAACTGTTCGGCCGTCGCGGCCCCGCGGATCGACGGCTACCCCCGATAGGAAGCTCACTCAATGCCTATCCAAGCCGCGAGGCCCTACTCGCAGAGCTCCATCGCCAGCACGGCCGCATCCTCAGCGCCCTTGTTACCCTGCCCGCCGGTCGCCTGAACGACCGCGCTGAGCCATGGATGCTTCAGGCGTATTTTCCAACGGTCGGAGAAACCCTGCTGTTCATGACTGCGGTGCACGCAGCGACCCATCTGGGTCAACTGGCGGCGTGGCGCCGGGCGCTGGGCCTGCCGGCGGCGATGGCGAAGATGTAGGAATGGGGATCGTGGAGTGTCATTCGCCACACGCCAACTCAGTTGCTTGACGAGTGACACTCAAGTGCTCGCTCGGCGCCGGCACGGAGGCAGAAGCGACCCTTCATTCAAATTCATTGCGTTCGGCCGCGTCAACACCCACTTCCCGAGCAACAGCAGCGCCATCGCCGGCCAGATCCACGCGGCAGACTCCATCGCGACGTGGGCAGGGCCATCTTCACCGAGGACGACGGCATTCTTCGCCGCCGCGATGAGGGGGACGAGGTATGTCCAGAAGGCTAGTGCCCGCCACCGCCTCCCCTCCAGAAACAGACTGCAGCACGGATAACACACGATGGCCGGCACGGCGATCCATTCAAGATTGTCCAAGGTCTCCAAGACCCGGCTTCAGTATTCCGTGGTCTGAAAGCCGCCGTAGGCGAGGTTTACAACTGCGGCGCCCATTCACTTGAGAGTTCGAACGGGTGACGCGGCCGGTTGCGGACGATGCATGACGGTTGGCGCTCGATCGATGTAGCCCGGGGTCCGAAGGGTCAAGGGGCATTGCTTCGCAGGATAAACTCCTGTGCCGAGAAACGGCTGTGCCACACCACGATGATTCGAACGATACGAATCGTCCCGCCTTGCATCACCATTCAATTCCCCGGTCCCGAAACGCCATCACCACAGAGATGCATGGAAGGATTCGGGCTTCAGGACACTCCTTACGCCCTGCGGCGACGCCGGCCCATCGCCGCCAGGCCGAACAGCAGGACGCCGCCAGGCGCAGGAACGGCGGTCAGCTCGAAGTGATCGAGGTGATAGGAGAAGACATTATCGAACCCCGAGAGCGAGAGCGTGTCTCCGTCGACTGATGCAGTGAATGGAATGACAATCTGGCCCCAATTCTCCAATTCGGTGGGCACGATGTCGGCGGAGAGCAGCGACTGCACCAGGCCGTTGCCATTGCCGAGATCGTCAATGAGCAGCACTCCCAGTTCATCGTTGCCAAGCGAGAGGTTGTAGACCCAGAATGAAAGCACGTACTGCTGGCCCGATACCAGCGAGCTGTTCAGCGTGGTTTCGAGCGTGATCGGAAACGTCGGGTTGGCAGCGCTGATGAAGACCGACTTGGTACCCGTAAAGGCGAAGTTCTCCACGCTGAGTCCGAATAGCGCATTGGGATCGCCAGAGGTGAATGTCCAGCCATCCAGGCCATTTTCAAAGCCCGGGTTGTTGATGAAGTTGGCCCCCGCACCAGTGGCGCTGGCGGCCGCGATCGCAATGGCCCCGATCAATCCAATCCCGCTGAAGGTGTTCTTTCTCACTCGTCCTGCTCCCACTTGGAATGTGTGAAGTTGGGCGACTGCGAACCCCCGCAGCCCGCGCCCTCCACGATTCGGACGAAATTGTACGGATGAGGACGATGACTTTCAAGCCTTCTGAAACGCCCACGTAGACCTCCCAGAGGATTCAACATTTCCGAGACACCGGGCGGGCCTTCGTTTCGGAGTCGGCCGACGCATCGACACCAATCCCATCGGGGAGGGTGTGAGGGCCGGCGCCGTTGTGCAGGGTCGGGGCTCACAGGACAGCGTGCTGATGTTTCCGGGCAAATTCAACGGAGGCGGCCACCATGAGCCAGCGAACGGTCTATGGATTCCCGGAGACAATCACCCCCAAGCGGCCATCCCTGATTGTGGAGGTCCTTTGCATGGCAATCAGAGTTCTCGTCGGCATCGCAGTGGCGGTCCTTTCTGGATGCAGCGCGATTCAGGACCGGTCGGCCGGGTCTGCACACGACGGCGCAATCGCACCAGTCGCTTTGGACGCGACTGCTCCTTCGCAAGAAAACTCGTGGCCCCGCAAGACGGGTGGAATGGACCAAACGTGGACAACGTCCGACGATTCGGGGTTTGCCGCCAAGCGCCTTGGTGATCCTGATCGGGCGGAATTGACTCCGAACGGGGCCCTTTTGCAGGTGCTGAGTGATCTTGACCTGTTCATTGCCCTGAGCGGCGGCGAGGTGCTGGTCGTCGATCCGGATCGGTTCGGGCTGGGCGAGAGCGTCGATGGACGAAACTACGGCGGCATGACGATTCTGGCCAGCGCGGCTCAGCCCCTGGTGGTGCGGGCCGACCAGGCGGCGATTCCGCGGTCGAGCGCGATGCCAGACTCCGGGCGCTATCGTTTGATCAAGATGCCGGGACTCGGAAGCCTCGGTCGCAATCACATCATTTCACCGGGCGGACCGGTGCTTGCGCTCGGACCCAATGCAGCGGTCGAGGATGACGATCTGACACTGGTGTTTGATCCGCCGGTTTCGGCCGCGGGGTTCACGATTCTGACGCCGTCTGCCGACGGATTGTCGTTCGTTGAAGTGAACGTGCTCGATGCCGAGGGCCGCCAGTTATTCAAGGGTCAGGTGAACCTGGAGCGGCTCAACCCGGATTCGGGCGCCCGATACCCAAGGCCGGGGTCGGCTTTCTGGGGCTGCATCGCCGAGACTCCGCTGATCGCCCGAATCGAGATCGATGAGCAGGATAGTGACGACGCTTGTCCGGATTCAAACATCGGCTATGCGGAGCTGTGGTTCGCGCCGAACCACGGCCCAGGGGACCTGCGAATGAGCCCCGACCTTGACGGTAACGGAGTCGTAGGGCCGGACGATGTCGGCCTGTACACTCTGATGCGTTCAACAAACCCGGCCTCAAATCGATGGCTCGATTTCAATGGAGACGGCGTCATCGATGAAGGCGATCTGTCAGCGATTCTCAGCGCCATCGGCGAGAGGCCGATTCGCGAAGCGAATTGACGTCCGAAAAGCGGTGGCTGCGCCAGGAAGCGCCAGTGGGCCGGGTCGGATTCGAACCGACGTCTTACCGATTATGAGTCGGCGGCTCTAGACCGCTGAGCTACCGGCCCTGCGGAAGCCATCGTAGCCGCTGGACGGCAGCGTGATGATTCATTGTTCGTCCTGCCGAGCCGTCGCCGCGACCGACCGTGATGCCCCCCGCCCAGCCACATGACCACTCGCCCAGGCCCATTGAAAATTGAACCCGCCGATCCGTCCATCCACATCGCAGATCTCGCCGCAGAGGTAGAGCCCGGGGCACACCCTCGACTCCATCGTGTCCAGTCGAATCTGATTGAGCGGTACGCCGCCCGCAGTCACCTCGGCATGAGTGAAGCCACGTTCTCCAACAATCGGAAGTCGCCAGGCGGTGGCCAGCTCGGAAAGCGACCGTCGCTGCGGCCGCGTGAGCTGGGCGCAGGTCAGGGCTGCGTCGATGTCTGCCTCCGAATGCAACAGTCGAGCGAGCCGCTCCGGCAGGCGGTCTCGCAGGAATCTTGCAACCGTGGTGTGACCGCTGGCCAACAGCGCATCACTCAGGCCGGTCTCGTCGAAATCGGGCAACCAGCCGATCACCAGCATCGCTCCCGGGTCAATGGCGGCAGCATCGAGGTAGTAGCGGCTGATGTCGAGCACGGCCGGGCCGCTGAGGCCGAAGTGCGTGCAGAGCACATCACCCGTGAACAAGATCAGCTTGCGGCCGCTCGATGCGCGGACCTCAAGCCGCGCGGGAGCGCTGATTCCCGAAAGCGTGGTCAGCGGATGTGATGTCTCCAGCAACAGCGGGACGAGCGCCGGGAAGATGCGATCGGTCAGCGTGTGACCGAGGCCACGCACCATCTCCAAACCGGCACCGTCCGACCCACTCTTGGGCAGGCTGCACCCGCCGGTGGCCAGCACCACGCGCTTCGCCCGTAGCGACCCCATGTCGCCAGTGATGGAAAATGCATCGCCGGCCTTGATAATTTCATGAACTCGCCACGGATGCCGCAGCTCAACACCCGCCTCGCGGGCTGCACGCAGCAACGCATCGAGCACCGTGCGTGCTTTGTCTGTCGTGGGAAACAGCTTCCCCGTTTCCTCACGCTTCAACTCGACGCCGAGTTCATGAAAGAATGTCTCGGTCGCCGCCACCGGGAATTGCAGGAGCACCTTTCGAATGGCCGGCCGCGTCGATCCGGCGTAAGCCCGCTCATCGACCTCGAAATGCGTGACGTTGCATCGGCCCCCGCCAGCCACAAGAATCTTGGCGCCAAGCGTTCGGGCACCGTCTATTGCGATGACGCGCAAGGAGGCATCGGACCGGGCGGCCGCGATCGCCGCCATCAATCCTGCTGCGCCGGCCCCAACGACGGCCACATCACACGATACCGACATGAGTCGCTACAGCCCCTGCTCCAGCGAGGCATCATCCATTACATAGATGCCGGTGAGCCACGACTCGATCAAGTATGGCTCGACCTTCAGTTTCCCGGTGACCGCTCCGAAGGTGATTGAGTGGCGCTTGGCGCCCGGAACCGGCTCCGCCAGGCGCACCTCAATCGCATCGTAGGGTGTGGGCGGCACGCCGATGCAGCAGCCATCCCACATGTTGAGCATGGCGAGGATTTCCTTCGGACTGGTCGCCACCAGCGGAAAGGCGATATTGCCCTCGATCGACACCCACTTCTCATGCAACATCGCGATCCGTTGCGGCATGTGGTACTCGCCAAGTCGCGGCTGATACGTCTCCACCGCCGAGACGAGATACTCCCATGTCAGTCGGTACGGTCGCTCCTCCGTTCCATCGCCTTGAAGCTGGAATCGCCCATCGACATCCAGTGACCCATCGGGCTTGCGGACGATGTGGCCCGGGGCAACCTCCGCGTGGGCGATCTTGGTATCGAGCCCGTCACGAATCGATTCGCCCGACGATCCGCCTGCCGCGATCGCCGGTTGATCCGCTGCGGCGGACGGCATTGTTGCCGGAATTACCGGCGCCACATCGGGTTCCGCCTGTTCGAGCTCAGGTTCAAGAACCATTGCCGAATCGGTCATGCTCCTGACATCGCCGACGCGATTCGCCGTGTCCGATGAATCCTCCGCATCGACCGTTGCGTCAATCTCCGGCGTTGAGTCGCTTGTCGCAACCGGGGCCAGCGGGTCCCGCTCCTCTACCCCTCCACGCCCCTGAATGAGGTACATCGCGACCGCAACGCCGGAAATCAATAGCAGGATGATCCAGAATGTTCGCATCGTTATCCAATCGGCCGCAGATTGCGCGCCACAGGCGTGCGGTACGCCATCATCGCGGGAACGATTCCAGCCAGCGAAGCCAGGACGACGGCAACAAGTCCGATGACCAACATCAATGCGGGATCGTAGGACCCGCCGACGGAAATCCCGAACCTCGACCTCAACACGACCCCAACCAGTTCCACACCCACGATATGCAGGGCAATTCCAATGATCGCCCCGAGGATCCCCAGAATCGCCGCCTCGGTGACCACCAGCCCGAAGATCCTCATGCGGCTGCACCCCAGCACACGCAAGACCGCTATCTGACGTCGCCGCTGCTCCATTGAATTGTAGAGCGCCAGCATGATGGTGATCCCCCCCGACACCAGCACGGCGGCGGCCAGCGCCTTGAAGATGATGTTGACGTTCGACACGATGTCGAACAGTCGCGAGATTTCTGCACTCGGAGATGAGGGAGTCAGCCCGAGCGAACCGTCGCGGCGAAGCATGTCGAACATCTGCGGCAGCATCGCCGACACGCTCGACCCCTCGCGGGTCGCAAGCCGGACGTAGATGCCCGTGATCCGGGTGTCGTTCGCAGCGCCCGGCGCCTCTGATGATCGAAGGTCGGCAATCGAGGTCGGCTCCGGGCGAGGTCCCTCTCGCGACAATCGGTCATGGGCATGGATCACCCATGAACTCGCGAGATCGGTGAAGAGGGCGCGATCGTGGGCGCTCCCGGTCGGCTTCAGGACTCCGATCACGGTAAACGTGAACTCGCGATGCTCATGCGCTCCTTCCGCACCCGGCGCTCCATGGGTGAGGTACAGCGTGGTGCCTACCTGGAGTCCACGAGATCGCGCAGCCTCTGCTCCCGCGACCAGTGGATACTCCGCCTTGAGCGCCTTCAAGGCCGCCGCAACACCCTCATCCTGCGGCGGCCAGACATCGCTCGCCTGCCTGCGAAAAAGCGTGAGGAATGGAGTCGTGTCAAACCACCGGCCTTGATCAAGCTGCCAGGGTTGGGCTTCCACCGGCTCGAACTTCGTGAAGAACTCCGTCGTCGTTGCCAGCACCGGCAATCCCCGATAGCTGTCACCCAGTTGCACCGGGATCGCCCAGGCCAGTGGAAATCGATCTCTCAATGCAAGATACGATCCCCAATCGATCGGCTTCTGCGGCGGATTGGCATAGAAGACCTGATTCAGCACGGCAACGAGACCGCTCGCATCCCGGCTTAGCAGGAGGTGCATGTTGCCGCTGCCTCGCTGAAACGCTCTTCGACCCGCATCCTGCATGGTCCAGAGAACCAGCATCAGACCCACCGCAACCGCCACCGAAATGGCTGTGGTGACAGTCGAGAACAGGCGCGCCTGCAGGCTTCGTCGAATGATCGTGAAATCAGTCAGCACGAACCGTCTCCATCATCAGATCCTCCAGCGAGACTCGCCTGGCGAATCGTTCAACTATTCGTGGATCATGACTGGTGCACAGGAGCGCTGCACCCTCTTCGCGACAGATGGACTGGATCAGGTCCATCGCCACAGTCGCATTCTCCGGATCCAGACTCGCCGTGGGTTCATCCGCCAGCACAATCGCCGGCCGACAGGCCACCGCTCGCGCCACCGCCACGCGCTGCTGTTGGCCCACGCTCATCCGGTCCACCATCGACTCCGATTTGGTAATCCCAAGTCGATGCAGAAGCTCCACCGCACGGACGCGGTGCTCGCGCCCGGGCAACTCGGAGAACATCAGCGCGGCCATCACATTCTCCGCAGCCGTGAAGCCGAGGAGCAGATTGAACGTTTGAAAAATCATCCCGATCGACCGCCCGCGCAGTCGATCCCGTGCTGCCGCCCGTCGGGCATGAATGTTCTCGCCGCCGATCATGACGCTGCCCATCTGAGGATCCATCAGCCCGGCAATCAGATACAGCAACGTGCTCTTGCCCCGGCCCGATCCACCGGTCAGCAGGACCTGCTCGCCCCTCTGGAGTTCGAACCTCGGCACTCGAATCGACCAGCCATCCTGTCCGTCAGCTGAGGGATATCGAAACTCGAGATTCTCGATGACAAGCGGAAGGGGAATGGGTTGATGAGTTTGGAGGCCTGATTCCATGCCAGTAAGTGCGGCGTTGATCGACCCCACCTGTCAAAGCAACGCGGGCGGCTGGGCTCGAACCAGCAACCTTCGGTTTCGTAGACCGATGCTCTATCCAGTTGAGCTACGCCCGCAACCTTCGCCGGTAAGCGAAGCGGGAACACTAGCACGGAAATTCAGTCGACTCAACTCGGCTCGATCGAACGGAATTCGACGGATTCGACCGTCGATCCACGATTCAGGCAAACTCTTTGCGAAGAACCTTCAGGCCGTCGAGCAGCCGATCCAGGTGCACCTTGTCATGCCCGGCCGAAATCTGCACTCGCAGCCTCGCATGGCCTTCCGGCACCACCGGATATCCGAATCCGATGACAAACGAGCCCAATTCCAGCAGCCGCTTGCTCATGGCAATCGCCTTTGCCGTGTCGTGCACGATGATCGGACAGATGGCCGTTGGGGAATCGAGCACGTCAAAGCCAATTTTCTTGATGCCGTCCCGTGCGGAGGCCACATTGTCTCGCAACTTCATGACCCGCTGGGGCTCGCGCATCAGCACGTCGATCGCCTTCTCCGCCGAGCATGCCACCGTTGCCGGCAATGCGTTGGAAAACAGCGTCGGCCGTCCCCGCTGAACGAGCAGTTCCGTCCCCCGCTTCGGGCCGGCGATGTACCCTCCCGCGGCCCCGCCCAGCGCCTTTCCCAGCGTACCGGTAATGAAGTCGATCTGGTCGCCGCGCATCCCCCAATGCTCGTGCGTCCCCCGCCCGGTCGTTCCCATCACACCGGTTCCGTGAGAGTCATCGACCACAAGCAATGCACCGTACTCATCACACAATCGACGCATCTTCGGGAGGTCTGCAATATCCCCCTCCATGCTGAAGACGCCGTCGGTCACCACCCAGATCTGGCCCGTCACGTCGTCATTATTCCGGGCCTCCTTCAAACGCGACTCAAGCGCTGCCAGATCATTGTGGCGATACACCGTCTTGTGCAGCCCCTTCTTGATCACGGTGGAAAGACGGATCGAGTCGATGATTGACGCGTGATTGAGTTCATCCGAGATGATGATGTCGCCAGGCTCGCAGAGCGTGGGAAAAATCGCCTCGTTGGCGTTCCAGCACGACGTGAATGTGTACGCGCTTTCAACCCCATAGAACTCGGCGATCTTGCGCTCCAGCGACTCATGGCACTCGAATGTGCCGCAAATGAAGCGCACGCTCGCTGTCCCAGCGCCGAACCTCCGAATCCCCTCAATCGCGGCCGCCGTAACCTCCGGATGATTGGCCAGACCCAGGTAGTTGTTGGAGCAGAAACAGCAGACCTCGCCATATCCGCGCAGGCGAATGGTGGCATCCATCGGTCCCTCGATCATCTGCAGCATTTTGAGCTGGCCGCCGGAGGCAAGCTGGCTGAGCGTCTTATCGGTTCTCTGAGAGAAGAGATGTCCCGTTTGGGCCGTCATCGTCGTCATGACGACAGTGTATCCACCCCGAACTTGAAGACTTGCCTCCTGGGAACTCCGACGGTTTCAGGCCGCTTTGGGCGACTTGTCCTTCGGAGCATCCTTCGCGGCCGGCTTCTTCTCGTCGGCATCCGGACTCAGGCCGGCATCTGACGGCCGGTTGGACGGAATCCGGATGTTGGCGCCGCAGCCCTTGCAGCGAACGAGCTTGCCGCGTGCGGTCGAGGGCACCGCGAGCACCCGCTGGCAAAGCAGGTTCGGGCACATGATGCGGATCGACTGATCATTCGACTTTTCAGTACCCATACCCATCGAGTATCGTCGGAACTTCGGCAGGACTTGAGTTCCTTTGCTTGACACCCCCGCCGCCCCATCCATAGCGTCCTCCTTGGCCTCCCAGGCTTCCCGCCTTCATACGAGTTCAACCTTGTCCATGAATTTGCCCCGTTCAACCTCCGCCTCTCGCAATACCGCCGTGGTTGGAATGCAATGGGGCGACGAGGGCAAGGGCAAGATTGTCGATATCCTGACCGCGCGACACGACGTGATCGTCCGATATAACGGCGGCGCCAATGCAGGTCACACAATTCAGGTGGGAAATCAGCGGTATGCCCTTCACCTGATACCGTCTGGAATCCTTTCTCCCGGCAAGACCTGCGTCATTGCCAACGGCGTCGTGGTCGACCCGGAAAAGCTGATTGAGGAAATGGACCAGCTCCGTGCTCGCGGAATCGAAGTCGGCGAAAACCTCAGGTTATCGGACCGCGCTCATGTCGTCATGCCCTATCACAAGGAACATGACGCCGCCCTTGAAACGGTCCTCTCCCGGCGAGCCTCACCCGACGACAATGATCAATCCATCGGCACCACCCGGCGCGGGATCGGCCCTGCCTACGCCGACAAGATCTATCGATCGACCGCCATTCGGGTTGGCGACCTCCTCAATCCCGATGTGCTCGGCAAACGACTCCGCGTGATTTGCGAGATTCGCACCGCTGAACTTGCAGCTCTCGGCGTCAAGGCCCCGCCACTCGACTCGGCCGCGCTGACCACGCGGTTCGCCGCCCTCGGCCGCCGGCTCGCGCCCCACATCACCGACACCACGTATCTGCTGCACGATTGCCTTCGTGAAGGAAAGCGAATTCTCTTCGAGGGCGCCAACGCGTGCCTTCTCGATATCGACCACGGCACCTACCCGTATGTCACCAGCTCAAACTGCTCGGTGCTTGGAATTCCCGCGGGCACCGGTGTGCCGGGCACTCACATTCATCGCGTCCTTGGAATCATGAAGGCCTATTCGACTCGAGTCGGAGCCGGCCCGTTCCCGACTGAACTCGATAACGAGCTTGGACAGCGCATCCGTGAACGCGGCCGCGAATATGGCACCACCACAGGCCGTCCCCGCCGATGCGGCTGGCTCGATCTGGTCGCCGTCAGGTACTCGGCCATGATCTGCGGCGCCACGGGTCTTGCCTGCATGCTGCTTGATGTGCTCAGCGGAATCGAGGAGTTGAAACTCTGTACGGCCTACCGCCTTCCCGATGGGAGCACCACCGATCGATTCATCCCCGATGCCGTGCGGCTCGGGGATGCGGAGCCGGTGTATGAAACCATGCCGGGCTGGACCGAGGACATCGACGATGCCACGCAGCGGAGCCGCCTTCCCGTCAACGCCCAACGATATCTCGATCGTATCGAAACCTGCGTCGGCGCTCCGATTGAGATTGTGAGCGTCGGCCCCGAACGCTCGCAGACACTGACGGCGGTGTAGTGGCTCGCACGCATGGGCGCTTTCCAGCATCAACCCCTGCTTTCCGTGACCTGCTTTTCGCTCGACCTCGATTTGGAGGCGGCCCTGCAGCGAATCACGACCACTCCCATTCGGCACATTCAATGGAACGCGGCCGAGCCCGGCTATCGACCTCGTGATCTCGATTCCGGCGCCCGTCGAGGTTTGCTCGAGAAACTTCGACGCCTCGAACTTGAACTCAGCGGAGTCGATCTGTGGATCCCTCCCGAACACTTCCTCAGTGATGCGCGAGTGGATCGAGCCCTCACCGCGGTGAAATCGGCCATCGAATTCTCCGCCGTTTGCGGGCGCGTGCCCGTCTCGTTGGCTCTTCCGCGGCAAGGCAAGGACACGGATTCGGCGCTGAATCAGCTGGAATCCATTCAGAGTGCCGTTGCGGGCTGGGCGGATCACTTTGGTGTTGAAATCGCCGACCACGGACTTCCCCGGTGCCGACACGAGGTCATCCGGATCGGCATTGATCCGGCCGCATCGTTGGCGCTTGGCGAGGACCCGATCAGCACCACCACGTCATATGCCTCTCACCTTTCGTCGCTCAGACTCTGCGACCTGCTTCGTTCCGGACTTCGAGGGCCGATCGCCGAGCCAGGGAACGCGCGCCTGGATGATTTCAGGCTGGCCGTCGCCGCCATGGCCGCGGGCTACGAGAGGCCGGTTGTGATCGACACCCGTCAATGGTCTGGCCCGTGGTCCGGCGTGCTCTCAACCATCGAGCGGTGGACGCGAGCCCTGGAACTGCCATCCCACTGAATCGGGTTTCTCGCCGCCGCAACGCTCTACTTTCGCCGTTCCCAGACCAGATGCGCCAACTGCGGCACGATCAGACGATCCATGGCGGTCTCGACGGCGTTCACCGAACCCGGCATCGCGAAGAGAAACGTCTCGCCCGTCTTCGAGATGACAAGGCCCCCCACCGCACGACTCATCATCGCGGAGGCCCCAACCTCCTGATAGCTCAGCATCCGGAACAATTCCCCGAACCCATCCAATTCGACCGTCAGGAGTCCGCGCACCACCTCAATTGTCGTGTCGCGCTTGGCGATTCCCGTGCCGCCTGTCGTGAGCACGACATCCACGTCCGCCTGGTTGATCCAGGATTCAATCGCCGCTCGAATCGCACTCGCTTCATCCTTCACGAGCCGGCGAGACACACAGGTGTGACCCCCTTTCGTCAATCGATCGATGACCGCATCGCCGCCCCGGTCGGTGGCCGGGGTCCGCGTATCCGAAATCGTCAGTACCGCGCAGCGCACCGCGCGGTTTCTTCGCATCTCCTCCGCCTGCTGCTGATGCTCGTCGCTCGACATGGCCGCAGTGTACGGGCAGCGACCGACTTCCTACCATCCAGGCAAATTCCCAACTCCCTCCTATGAAGATCATCGGACACGGCGTCGATATCGTCGAGAATGCGCGGATCGCTACCCTCCTGCAGGCGCATGGACGGCTTTTTATCGATCGATGCTTCACGGCCGCGGAGCAGGCTTACGCGGAATCCGGTCGGCGACGACGAATCGAGCGCTATGCTGCCCGATTTGCCGCCAAGGAGGCGGTGCTGAAGGCCATTGGCACCGGGTGGCGCGACGGCATCTCATGGAAGGACGTCGAGGTGCTCAAGTTGCCTTCGGGCGAACCACGAATCCTCCTCTCGGGTCGATGTTCCGAGCTGGCAGCCGAACTGGGGGTCGTTGAGTGGCGAGCCAGCCTGAGTCACACCGAGCAATATGCCATGGCCAGCGCCATCGCTTGCGGCCGGTAGGCGGGGTGACCTCAATCAATATTTCTTTCCCGACGTTGGACGAATCCGTCCCGATCCGCCGATCGCATGCTTAGAATCCCCCCGAACGTGGCACGTCGACCCTCCAATCCCGCTCTCTACGAGGTCATCAAGGCCCGAGAGGCCCCAAAGCCTGACCGGCCGTTGCCCGAAGCTCCGCCGACACCGCCGCCGGCGGCTCCCTCGTCGACCCAGGACTCGATCCTTGCCCCGGGCACGGCGATTCGATTGCCCGTGGGATATGTCGGACTGGCGTTTGCTGTCATGATCGTCGTTGCGGCCGGTTTCTACATGTTCGGCTATAGCCGCGGCGAGCGTGCCACCCAATCGAGGCTGGAAGATCAGGCGGGCGACCTCATTGATCGCCGTTTCACCGGCACCGACCCCCTTCTCCAGGGGCCCGAGGCATCTCCGAAGGGGAACGCGGGTGACAAGGATGGTGCCCGGAGTCCGGTAACAAACAAAGATCGAACGAACCAGCAACCCCCAGCCGATCGTGCGCAGCAGGATCCCAGGCAACCTGGCCTCAATTACCTGTTGATCGACAGTAAATCCTCGAGCCCGGAGATGAGGGAGTTGATTGCGTTCTGCATCCAGAACGGGCTTGATGCCCGGATCGTTCGCGACAATAATGCGGGTCCCCCGAAGGTCATCGTGCTGCCGGGCTTCAAAGCAGGTGAACTTGCCTCCAAGGCAGCCGAAGACCTGAAGGCGCGGACCATTTCGGTTGGGAAAAAATGGGCCGAATCCGGCCCTGGCCGGCCGGACCTCAAAACCGCGTACTTTGAAAAGTACCTTCCCTGATCGCTAAACCTGAAAGTATCTCCATGAGTCTCCACCCTTCCCTCAAAGTCAAGTCCGGCGCACTGAACCAGCATCGAAATGTCTTGACCCGGGCCGAACGAATCTCCAAGCTCTCCAGCCTGGAGCAGTTCGATCCCGAGAAGAATTCCGCTCTCGGCCTGGTCAAGGTGCGCAGCATCAAGGCCTCCGCCGGCAAGAAGGAGAAGAAGAAGACCGAGGGTGAGGGTGAAGCCGACGCCAAGGGTGCCGCGAAGCCCGCCGCCGCAGCCGCAGCTCCGGCAGCCAAGCCTGCCGGCAAGAAGTAGAGGTATTCCTCGGTTCGCTTTTCTCAAAGCGCGACAACAAGATGACCTCCGTCTCGCCAGGATTCGACGTCGATCGTTCGATCAGTGATCGTGCACGTTCGATTGACGTGTCCGGCATCCGCCGCGTTTTTGAGCTCGGCGCGAAACTCAAGGACCCCATTAATCTGTCCATCGGGCAGCCGGATTTCCCTGTGCCCGATGCGATGAAGCAGGCAGCGATCGAGGCGATTCGCTCGGACCGTAACGGATACACGCTGACCCAGGGAACCGCCGAACTCTACGAAGCCGTCCGGAATCACCTGAGCGATGACGTGGGCTGGACCGTTGGCACATCGGCCCATGATTCTCTTGGGTGTCTCGTCACCAGCGGAACCAGTGGAGCGCTGCTCCTTGCCGCCATGGTGCTTTTGAATCCCGGCGACGAGGCCGTCATTCCGGACCCCTATTTCGTGATGTATCCGCAACTCGGCCCCCTGACCGGAGGCCGGATGATCCCGTGCGATACGTATCCCGATTTTCGCCTCACTGCTGAGCGCCTCGAGCCGCTCCTGACACCTCGGACCAAGTTTGTGCTGGTCAATTCCCCGGGGAATCCCAGCGGCGTTGTGCTTTCGTCAGGTGAATTGCGGGAACTTGTCGACCTCTGTGATCGGCGCGGCGTCCTCCTGATTTCAGACGAAATCTACGACCAATTCACCTTTGAAGACAGCCTTGAAGGCGGCCGCTGTCCGTCTCCAGCACGATTCAGCGATCGGGTGCTCCTGATACGGGGGTTCGGCAAGACCTATGGGTGCACCGGCTGGCGTCTGGGATACACCGCAGGGCCCAAACGAATCATTCAGGAGATGGCCAAGCTCCAGCAATACACCTTCGTCTGCGCCCCCGCACCGCTTCAGGTCGGCGTAACCTGTGCCTTTGACGTCGATATGTCCTCGATTGTGGCCGGGTATCAAAAGCGTCGAGATATGGTGCTCAGCCTGCTCGGACCGCATACTCAACTGGCCACTCCGGGCGGTGCCTTCTATGCCTTTGTGGGGCTGCCACAGCGGATGCTGGACTCCGGCGAGACCGCTACGACCTTGGTCGAAAGGGCTATCGAAAACAGCGTTCTTGTCATTCCCGGAAAGGTCTTCAGTCGACGCGACACCCATTTCCGCCTGAGCTTTGCAACCGCGGAGCCCTCGCTTCGGAGGGGTCTCGAGATCCTCGCCCGTCTCCTCGCCGCCTGACCGTCCGGAAATCCCCCACTTCGATTCATCGAATTCGCCACAGATGGCGAAAATCTGTTGCATTACCCCCACCCATTGGCCATAGTTGAATGTCGTCTTTGCCGATGCTAGGGAGCCCAATCCGCCATCCACCCGCCGCCGATTTGGAAGTCTGACTTCCGGTCGGCGGTTTTTTGATCGCAGACGTCGGGGGACTAGGTATCGGATTGAAGCAAGAGAAGCGTCACGATGTCATAGAACGCGTGAACGGCGACCGCAATCCCGAATCCTCGCATCACGTAGAGCACACCGAAGTACAAACCGGCCAGTGAGAAGAAAACCAGTTGCTGTCGGGGCCGGTCGAACTGCAGTCCCCCCGCAAAGTGGTAGTAGGCAAAGCACACCGCCGAAACTCCGATCGCGACGATTGCCCCCACCTTATTTGTCGCCCGTCCGATATCCACGAGAATGGCGTGGATTGCAGCAATGAGAAACATCCGGAAGACCAATTCCTCATAAAGACCGGCGCCAATGCTCACCAGAATCTTCTGGGTGACCCCCATCGACCCGAGGACCGACTCCGCCGAAGCAGGATTCGCCAGCGGGAGGCGATCAACCACCTGGGCCAGAACCAGCAGCGGTACGACCCAGACCATGGATTCCAGAGCCATGGTTCCGATGGTCTTCCCGTCGACCGTCCATGGACGGCGAACCAGCACCTGCCAAACGAGCAAGATAACTACAAGCGCAATACCTGGCACCGACAGGCCGCCCACGGCCGTAAGCCCGAAGACATCGAAGACCCGCAGGAGCATCTTGTGCGCCATGATCGTCTGCACACCGTGCTCGGATCGAAGCAGCCACAGGAGCCCCACCTCATAGGCCGCAATGAGCGGTAACAGGAAGACCAGAATGGGCAGCGGTTGTTTTGAAGCCTCGCTGTAGGGCTCGATCCCGCGCCGGGTACGCCAATTCGTCATGCAGCGCCCCTGACCGTCGCCGGCGACGCCGCGCCGACGCCACGATGCATCACGCCGATTGCATCGCCTTCAAACGCTTCACCAGACGACTCTTCCGCCGTGCCGCAGTGTTCTTGTGCATGGTGCTCGTCGCCGAGACCTTGTCGAGCAACTGCGCGGTCTTGCGATATTCCTCGCTTGCCGCCGTCGCATCGCGATCATGAACCGCCTTCAGGAACGATTTCACCTGTTCCTTCACGCGACGCTTGCGCCATTGATTGCGAGCATGACGCGTTTCGTCCTGCCGCATGCGCTTCTTGGCTGAATTCAGATTGGGCACCAGTTACCTCACAAATTCCAAATCGATCGATTGAGAATCACGCATTATCCCCAACTTCCGCGCCGAATCAAGTGCCTATACCTTCATCGCCGCATTTCGAATGATTCGTCCCGCATATCGACGCCGAATCGGCTCAACCACCGTTGCCACAAATTGATCGACCTGGACCGGCGCCCGCCCCACGAAACGCGAGGGGTCCATCGCCAGCAGAAAATCCAGTCCCGAGAACATTGCTTCGCCGGATAGCCGCTCCAGCAGGTCGTTATGACGCCCCTCCTGTTTCACCTGGCGAGCAGCCTCCATGGCGTGGCGCCGGATCAGTTCATGAGCGGCCTGGCGGTCCGCGCCTTGCCGCACCGCGAGCATCAGCAACTCTTCGGTCGCCATGAACGGCAGTTCCGCCATGAGATTGGCCTCGATGGTCTTTGGGTAGACCACAAGCCCACCGCACACGTTGATCATGAGATCGAGGGCGCCATCAAGGGCCAGGAACGGCTCCGGAAGCGAGAGTCGTCGATTGGATGAATCGTCGAGGGTTCGTTCGAACCATTGCGTGGCCGCGGTGTTCAGCGGATTCTGCGCCATCGACATCACGAATCGCGCCAGTCCCGTCGCTCGCTCGCAACGCATCGGATTTCTCTTGTACGCCATGGCGCTCGAACCGATCTGCTCGGACTCGAACGGTTCTTCGATCTCCTTCAGGTTCGCCAGCAGCCGAAGATCGTTGCAACACTTGTGCACCGCCGCCGCGGCGACTGCGAGCGAATTCACAATCTGCGCATCGATCATGCGGCTATAGGTCTGCCCGCTGATGGTCTGCAGCTTGCCGCCGGGCCAGCCGAGCTTCTCGCACACGATCTGCTCCAGCCGATTCACCTTCTCCGAATCCCCGTCGAAGAGCGCGAGAAACGAGGCCTGCGTGCCGGTCGCACCCTTGATCCCTCGAAGGCATGTTCCATCGATTCGCTGCTCGATCTCCTGCAGGGCCAACGCAAAATCCTGTGCCCACAAGGCGGCTCGCTTGCCGACCGTTGTCGGCTGAGCCGGTTGAAAATGGGTATAGCCAAGCGTGGCCAGATCGCGATGGCGAACCGCAAAGTCACCCAGGATGTCCACGAGGCTCGCAAGTTTCACGGCCACCAACCGCAAGGATTCGTGCAGTTGAAGCAGGTCGCCGTTGCAGACGATGTCCTGGCTCGTGGCCCCGAGGTGAATGATCCCCCGCGCCGCCGGCGCTGCGTCGCCGAAAGCGTGAACATGCGCCATCACGTCATGCCGAAGCCGCTTCTCATGGGCCGCCGCTGCCTCGAAATCAATGTCATCGAGCGCCGATCGCATCTGCTGGATCGCTTCGGCCGGGATGTCCAAGCCAAGCTCCCGTTCAGCCTCCGCCAGGGCCAGCCAGATTTTTCGCCACAACCCATGCTTTCGCCGGGCAGACCAGATTTCCCGCATCTGGATCGACGCGTTCCGTGTCTCGAGGGGAGACTGATAGCTGTTGTGAGAACTCTTGGAATCCGCCAAGTCGATTCGTCCTGCGTCCGGGGCGTGACGATATGCTCAGGAGTTCCCGGCTCCCTCCTCAATCGTCATTCGCATCCTACTCGACCTGCCGCTCAGTGACACAGTCGCCGCAACAGCCTGAAGGAATAGCCGCTCCCGGCCCCTCCGCCGACCAGCGCCTGTCCCCATTGGCCGAATTGCAACTGTTTCATTCGTGGCGTCAGGGCGACCCGAATGCCCTTGGCACCCTTCTTCGAGGCTACCAGCGACGCATCTACGCCGTCTGTTTTCGGATGCTTCACGATCGCGAGGCAGCCATGGACCTTTCACAGGAGAGTCTGGTTCGGATTATTGAGGGACTCCCTTCCTACGACGGCCGCTCCAGTCTGAGCACCTGGATCATTCGGGTCACCATGAACTGCTGCCTAACGCATCTTCGCAAACAGAAGTTGCGTCGCCACCAGTCGTTCGATGAACTTGCCGCCACCCAGACCGGGTTTGAGTCGCGGCAAAGCCGGGAACCTTCGGGGCCGCAACACGTCGAACAGGCTGAGGCTCGTGAAATGCTTGTTAGGGCCTTGTCGTCCATGGACCCCGATTCTCGGGCCATTCTCGTTCTTCGTGACCTGCAAGGCCTTGATTATCAGCAAGTTGCCGAGGTCCTTGATGTTCCGCTCGGCACCGTGAAATCGCGAATCTTTCGTGCCCGTGAAGCCCTCCGTGAAATCCTGGAGAAGCTTGAGAATTCCAGTCGTTCCAACCGTCGCCCCGCCTGAATCAAGTTAGACCGATGTCTTCCCACCTCAACGAATCCGATCTCAACTCCTGGATCGAGGGCATTCTCGAACCTTCCCAGGCGAGGAGCATCGATGCCCGACTCGCGGCCCAGCCCGCATTGCAGGACCGAGTTCGGCAGATGCGGCATGATCGCGACGTTCTCAGATCTCTGGATCTTCCAAGTCTTGACGTCGATCTGGTTCGGGCCATCGAGCCTCAACTTGCTCGAGCAATTCTGGTCGAAGACCCGCCGGCTCCGTTCGTCCTGCATCAGCGGTCGCGACGGTTTGGCGGACCGGCAATGCTGGCCTCCGCCGCAATGCTGATGCTCTCGACCGCCGTGTTTACCTGGCTTGTGGCCGGCGGGCCGACGCCATGGTCGGACAAAACGCCCACCGAAGTTGCGTTCGGGCCCACCGACGGTGCGTCGGGTCCCTCCCCGGTCGTTCCCGCCGTCGATTCACCTTCGCCGGCACTTGCCCTGGCCAAGCCCAACGCGGATGAGATCATCTATCACGACGCCCCGCTCGTCGTCGCACTGCCGGGATCAGTTGACGCTGCTCCGAACCTGTCGCCGGCTCTTGCCGCGGCTGATGCGCTTCCGAAAGCGGCGCTGGTCGTTCGCGCCAAGTCGCTTGACGGCGCCATCGCGTCGCTGCAGGCCATTCTCGCTCCGGTGAATGATCGATCAGCTCTTGTTGAGAACCTCTCCTTTTCCGCTGCGGCCGAGTATGAGCGCCGATGGATTGCTGGCCACACGGGCGGGAGCGATTCCCGGAAGCCACTCCTTGCGGGAATTGATCGAGAGAACGAATTGCCGTTGACTCCTTTGCAGCGAGGCGAGGTTATTCGCCGCGTTCAGGAGGTGGAACCCTCTGCACTCGGTCGCCAACTTTCCGGCCGCAAGGAACTCGCCCCAACGCCTGAAATGCAATTGGCGCTCTCCGAAGCGCGGTGCACACACGCCCTGGTTCTTCCGAGGGACCGCGTCGCAGAGATTCTCGCCCAGTTGGATCGTGGCAACGATGTTCTTGCGTCGATTTCGGCGCTGGGCGAATTCGGCTCAGCCACGAAGGAATCACCATCGACGGATTCCTGGAACCAATGGTCCACCTGGCTTGCCGCCGACGTCTGGACGAACCGTCCCGATGGAACCGTGGTGATTCCACTCCGGATTGAGGAACATCCTCACCTGCGGCCACGAAATACCCGCTAAGCCTGCGCGTTCTTCGACTTCCGACCGACTCGTGGCTCTTCGCCGCGCCAGAGCCGCCGCAGGTTTGCTCGATGTTTCCATGTCACCAGGGCGGCCAGCACAGCCGACACTGTCACCAACAGCCAGAGGGCGGCGGATCGTTCACCGGGTTGCCCCACATCGTTTGCAATCCATGCGGATACTGGCAGGCTGAGCGCTGCCACAATGCTGGCAACCGACACAAACCGGAACACGAGGACCAGCATGATCCAGAGACCCAGCGCAATCAGCGCGGGAACGGTCATCACCGGCCACATCGCCACCAGCGCCCCGAATCCGGTGGCCACGCCCTTGCCCCCACGAAAACCAAGCCATGGTGACGCCATGTGGCCAATCAATGCCGCAAATGCAACCCCAAGCCACCACGCCATGGCCTCAGCGCCGATGGCTGACGCGGACCGCCCCCAGACGCCCATCACCACCCCAGCCACCATGACCGGTCCCGCACCCTTGGTGGCATCCAGCCCGAAACACAGAATCCCGAGCTTCTTCCCCAGCACGCGACCCACATTGGTGGCGCCGACGTTGCGGGATCCATGTTCGCGAATGTCGAGGCCTTTCAATCGGCCGATGATGTACCCGAAGGGAATTGACCCGGCCACATACGCCGCTGCAATCAGCAAGATCCAGGTGATCATGGACGGGTGGTGACTGGCTGAATCTCCGGCACCGGCGCCTTCACCCGCGCACGATACGCACAGGTAAACGTAATCACCAGCGCGAACAGGCCAAATTCGTGGGCGTTGAGGTTGTAGCTGTCGAAGGCAGCTCCCACCAGCCAGCCGATCAATACAAAGAGGTGCACCGGCGCGTAGGCGGTGTCGAGCCGATCTCGAATGCATCGGATCAAGGCAAACACGACCGTCGCCCCAAAGAGAATCAGTCCGATCAGCCCGGTCGCCGAGGCAACGTGCAAGTAGGTGGAGTGCGGCTGGCCCTGAGAAAAGAAATCCGCCTGCGTATTCGGGAATCGCTTGACGATCTCCGGGTAATCCGCGGTCGCCAGCACCTTGGACCGGAAACTCCCCGCCCCCGCGCCCATGTACGGACGCTCCATGAAGAACTGGAGAGACCAGTTCGCGTTCTTCACTCGCAGCCCCACATCACTGTCGTATTTCTGATCTTCGATCGCCTGTCGGTACTCCGTGATCGCCGTATTCAACCGCGTGCGAATCTGCTGATCGATTGGCGCCTTCCAACGCTGTGGCAGGACCATCCAACCCGCGGCCAACACCGCGATCGAAACGATGAAGACTCCCAACGCCGGACGGGCAGCGCGAAATCGCACACCGAGGTACACGATCGCCATCGGAATGCTGACCAGGGCGCTCAGCCACGGGCCACGGCTTCCGGTGAGAAACAAGCCTGCCGCCGACAACACCAGACCTGCCCACGAAACACGTCTCCACCACCCGGAAGAGAGCATCGCCGGCCCGAGGTGCCACACCATTGCCGCCGCCAACAGCGCTCCCGTCTGAATGGCATGCAGCATCCCGTGGACCCGCAGGATGCCGCCTCCCTGGTTCCTTCCCTCCAAGAGTTGAACAACCTGCCCAAATGGCTGCGCTGCTGCTCCTGCCAGGACGCACGCCACAAACCACGGAAGCCTGCTCATGACGGGCCACATCGTCGAAACGACGAAGAGCACGCGGTAATCAAGCACCTCGTCGAAACCCTGCTTCGGGTCCGGCGACCATGCGACGCTCGCCAGTTGCCAGGCCGACCACGCCGAAAATGCAATCGCCACCGGCTGCTTCAACAGGATCGGGTAGAGCCGCCAGGTCTTCGGCAGCCGCAGCACCGCACAGCCCGCAAGCATCGCAATCGAAATCGCCTCCGGAGCCTGCGAAATCGCGACCGAGACGCAATACAGCATCGCTACGACGACATGCACCCGGTGGCCGATCGGATCGCGTTGCGCCACCTCCTCAAACAGATCGACCGCCAGGTGCGGCCGCGAGTCGACAGAAAGGGTAGTGCTCATGGAAGTCGCGGCCATTGACGCCGCACGGCTGGGGAGCGAAGGTGTAACACACGCAGCCCCGCATGGCCAATCCGCCACCCCGAGCCACCGCATGCCACCCGACCTGACCCTGCAAAATTGGCGCAGTGTCATTCTCTCCCGATCGTCTGCCCCGTCACCCCTCGTTGACGCCATGCGAACGGACCCGGACGGCCTGCTTGCTGACGGCCGGATGCTCAAGGACGGCGATCGTTGCACCGTCGTTCGGGTGGAGATCGGCAGTCAGGCGTTCAGCCTCAAGCGATTCAATCTCAAGGGCATCGCGCATACCGCCGTTCACACCGCCATGCGAAGCCGTGCATCCTGGTGCTGGAAATCGGCTCAGAGACTCGTGGAATTGGGCTTTCGAGTCGCCCCGCCGCAGGCGCTGCGCGAAGATCGCGCTGGACCGCTTCGGTTTCGCTCCTACCTGGCAAGTGAGTGGGTGGAAGGCACCTCCTGCGATGTTCTCCTTCAGCAGGCCACCGATGCGGAGCTCGAAACTCTGGCGAACGCGTTTGCCGCTCTCTGGAACCAACTCGGCCGCCACAAGGTCATTCACGGCGATATGAAGGCCAGCAATTTCATCCGCGAACCAGGTGGCCGTATCTGCATGATCGATCTCGATGGTGTTCGCTTCGACTTGTCGCCGCGGCGATATCGAATCAAACGCGACGAAGACCGCTGGTGCCTCCTCCGGAATTTTTCTGACTTCGGCGTTCCCCACCGACGCGGCATCTTCGAACGAGCCCTCGATCAGCCACCAACCGACTCCTGATCACCCGGACGCCATCCCCTGAGTCGACGTTCCGCAATCAACATGTGTTTCATCAGCGTGCCGCTGGCGGCCCCTGCGGCGGCAATGAATCCGCGCGGACCATCCAACACGCCGCCTCGCAGCAGGAGCTGCTTCATCAGTGTCGCCGGTGGACGGACCAGCAGATCGACAGGCGAGCCGCCGCTGCGGGCGAAGGTCGCCGCATCTCGGGCATATCCGATGTTCCTGCGGCACATATCGTGCACGTCGGCCCACGAATCATGCCGGCAATCGCCCTTCAGCCTTCCCACGCGGCCATTCACATCAATATGGTCGTGACCCAGCAGGTCGTCTTGGCCCACGCCCGAAATTCGCTCCCGTCCGCGACGAAACAGCCGCAATCGCCACTCCGGCTGAAAGCAGTGATTGAGCCAACCGCCGAGAAACCAGACCTTGCGGTTCAACTCCCAGCCGTCAAAGGCGGGGTCGTTTGAGAGCACAGTGGCACGAATCGAATCGCGCAGATCGCCTTCCAGCGACTCATCGGAATCCAGAATCAGGACCCACTCGTGCGGCGCTGCGTGCTCAACTGCAGCCCGCTTGCCCGGCACATGACCCTTCCACGCCAGAGGGACAATTTCGGCATTGAATCGGCGCAGGCACTCGATCGTCCCATCGGTCGAGCCGGAGTCGATCGCCACAATTTTCGACGCCAGTCCGCGCACCGATTCCAGTACGCGCTCCAGCGTGCGCATGCTGTTAAACGTCGTCAATCCGACTGCAAGATCAAGCGGTTGCTCGTCCGCCATGGTTGCCATCGTATCGGCCCGCCGCGGTGTCGGTGGCCCTCCCCTGCTAACGTTCCGGTCATGAACCCATCACTCATCGATACCTATGCCGACGGCGGCCGCAAGCTGAAGTCCGCCATCCAAGGTCTCAGCCCCGCCGATCTTGCCCAACGACCCATTCCAAACACGTGGAGTCTGCAGGAAATCGTGGTCCACCTGATGGACAGCGACCTCATCGCCTCCGACCGCATGAAGCGCATCGCGGCCGAGAACCGCCCACTCCTCATCGGCTACAACCAGGACGCCTTCATGGAGAAGCTGCATCCTGAGGTGGTGGATGCACAGATGGCCGCGGAGGTATTCCACCTCAATCGCCAGCTCACCGCCGCCGTGCTTCGCAGCCTGCCCTCGGATGCGTTCACCCGCACCGGCGTTCATAACGAGCGCGGATTGCTCTCGCTCGAGGATCTCCTCAGCTCCTACATCTCCCACCTCGACAATCACCTGGACCATCTCCTCCGCAAGCGCAAGCTCATCGGAAAATGACCACCCATGCCTCTCCTCGGTTCACACCTTTCGATCGCCGGCGGAATGGAAAACGCCGTCAACGAGGCCGTCCGCCTCACCATGGATTGCGTCCAGGTCTTTACCAAGAACCAACGCCAGTGGGCATCCAAGCCGCTCACTGAGGAGCAGCTCGTCGCGTGGAAGGCTGCCATCAAGGCCGCCGGCTGGGCCAAGGAGCCGCATCGTGTCGTAAGCCACGCGAGCTACCTCATCAATCTCGGAAGCCCGTCTCCCGAGCTCTGGGCAAAATCCGTCGCTTCCATGCGGGTGGAACTCGAGCGGTGCGAAGCGCTTGGAATTCCCGGTTGCGTCGTGCATCCCGGCGCCCATCTCGGAACCCCGCCACCAAAGTCGCGAGCGCCCGGAACCGAGTTCACCGGGGATGAGCGGGCGGGCCTCGAGAGAATCGTCAAAGCGCTCAACCAGCTTGCCCGTGAACTGAAGGGCTTCACCGTCAGGACGCTCCTTGAAACCACCACGGGCTCGGGCACCAACCTCGGCGGCGATTTCGAGCACGTTGCCTTCCTCCGCAATTCCGCTTCCGATCCCGATCGCATCGGTTTCTGCCTCGACACGTGCCACATTTCCAGCGCCGGCTACGACCTCTCCACCGCCAAAGCCGCCAAGGCCGTGCTCGATCACTTCGACGATATCTGCGGCCTTGAACATCTCAAAGCCGTCCACCTCAACGACTCCAAAGCTCCCCGCGGCTCGCGAATCGATCGACACGAGCACATCCTGCACGGCACCTGCGGCCGTCCCTGTTTCGAAGCCGTTCTGCGTCACAAGTCACTTCAGAAGATTCCCATGGTCCTCGAAACAGCCAAGGAGAAGGACTCCGATGGCCGCGAGTGGGATGCCGTAAACCTTGAAGTGCTGCGATCCCTCGCCGGGTCTAACCGGTCCAGTTCCCAAGCAGCAACCCAAGGTCCGCGCCATTCACAAGACCATCCCCGGAAAGATCGGCCGCGGGGTCGGACGAGCCCCAAGCGCTAAGCAACAATCCGAGGTCCGCGCCATTGACCATCCCATCTCCGTTGATATCGCCGACAAGTATCGGAGCGATGTTCGCGCTGTTCGGAAGTATCGTCACGGCTGAGAACGGGTTCCCGGCGACACCACCGGAAAGCTCGGACGCGGCGAATTCATTGATGGTGATGAGGTCAGCATCGTCGTCTCCATCCAGGTCGCCGGCAGAGACCAGGAGCGGAGTTCCACTGGTGTCAAGCGTCTCGGCGTCCGACAGGATCAGCTGTGAGCCGCCATTGGTGTCGTTGCGAAGCACCTTGACCATCAACCCCTCTTCGGTCGACGCGACGACTCCAATGTCGGCGTCATTGTCTTCGTCGAGATCGACGATCACGATGGAACCGCCCATCGCCGATTCGCTTCCCAGCGACAGATTGACGGAAGGTGCGAACGATGCATTCCCCTTGTTGACCAGCACGGAAACGGAGCCCGATTCGGAATTGCTGGTGACGATTTCGGGAAGGGTGTCCCCGTTCAACGACTGCGCCTGAATATCCACGGGTCCCGTGTCCACGGGAAAGGTCCCCGCGAGATCAAATCCGCCGCCGCCATCGCCAAGAAACACGAAGACATTGTTTGACCCATGGTTCGCAAGAAGCACATCGACCACCCCATCGTCGTCCACGTCAATCGGTTCGACAGAGCAAGGAACGGCGCCGCAGGTGAGAGTGCTGAGCGACTTCAGCAGGAATCCACCGGCGGTGGTTAGAACAGTTGCCGTGTCGGACCCGGAATTGGCCACCACCAGCTCAGCGCCTTGCTCGCCATCGAGCGACGCCGCCTTGATGTCCATCGGTTGGCTTCCGACGGGGGTATCAACCCGCGTAGCGAATCCTCCCAACCCGTCGTTAAACAACACGCTGACGCTGTCGCTCCCGCTGTTGGCAACCGCGAGATCGTCAAATCCATCGCCATTGACATCACCGGCGTCGATCGCAACAGGGTGATTCCCAACCTCATAGACCACAAGCGTCTCGTAGGTGAGCTGCCCATTGTCAAGGTCGAGGTTGAAGAGAATTCCAACCTGACCGGCCGCAGAACCAAACCCGCTCCCACCCGGCAGCGTGATCGCCAGATCCAGCCGGGGGTCGGCATCAAGCTGTCCAACCACGGCCGATGAAGGAGTGCCATCCAGTTCAACGCTGGTTGGCGCATCGAATCCCAACGCCGACTCGAATGCCACCACCTCAAGCGTGACAGTCTCAACATCGCCGGCAACCCCCGACGACGGGCCGTACAGCACCTGAAACACGGCGTCCTGAAGGGCGGGCAGAAGCGCAACATCAAACCGCGTCCCCAGCAGCGTCTTCGCCGTCATCACCACGAAGCTGTCTCCAACCTGCGGCGCGAAGGAGAGGGCCTTGCGGCACTCCAGCAAGCCCCCGAGAGTGGCATTACAGCCTTGACACTCAAATGTGTCGTAACCCGATCCCGGCTCGATGCCGTTGAGATCGATCAGGAGCCGTCCCGAGACCACACCCTGCGGACTATCCGAAAATTGCGTGAAGTTTGGCCCCTGTCCTGCGGCATTCACCATGAATACGCCCACCGAAGAAGACTGACAATCATCGCCCGGACAGATCGTGCCCCCATTGTTGAAGATGAACGTTTGGTATGTACCCCTGCCTGTCACGACGGTTGGTTTCTTCGCAAGAATAGTTCCTTGAAAATAGGCAGCGGCATCGCACAGGATGGTGCCCATGCCTTCACCGCCCACAATGGGCGCAACAAACTGAACCTCGGACTTGATCTCAAGCAGTCCGACAGATCCGGCGTTCAACCCAACGGTGATGGGAGCAAAGTTCTCAAAGAACGCCACGCCATCTGAGTCAATTGTCATCACGCCAACGCCCTGGGCTCCAACGATGATCGGGTCGGTGAGTTCCCAGATTCCAGTGCGAAGAGGCGCGTAAAGCACGCCTTCGGAGCCCGGAGCAGCGCCAATCACCACCGAATACGTCTGAAAGGGTGTGGTGATGAGTGACGGCATCTCGACGTCCACGGTCTCGCCGGGTGTATCGCCGACCACGATGACCAGCGAGTCGCTGTTGAATGACGATTCAACAACGGTCGAGTAATACGAGCCGCTCCGAAAGATCGCGATCGGGCTTGCAAGGCCGTTCAAATCAGTAATGACAATCGGTCTCGGACTGACGGGCAGGCTGAATACCGCAACATCGTCCGCGGCCGGCAGCACCCCGCACGCCCAATTTGAGGCTGTATTGCACGAACCGCCGCTTGCATTCGACCACAATTTCTCGCCGGGCCGGTCGCAGCCATCACCGGCATGAGTAGACACGCTCTTGCCAACCGACGCCGCCAGGACGCCGATCGCAACTCTCAATCCCAACCCTCTTTTGGACATTGGTGCCCTTCCTCTCGCAGTATATGAAACGCCCCTGCCCAAAGAAAGGCAGTGCTGACCTGCACCGGCGCAGCCGGCAATCAGGAGCACCCGTTACAAACCCGTGACCAATACCACCTCACCCCAATACGTAAGGTCTGTCGATGGAACTGATCGGAGCCACCATGACACACCTTGCCCACCTTCTCAGCCTCACCCTCGCCCTCCTCTGCCTCGCACCAGCGCAGGCCCAGAGCACCGACTGGCTTGATCGAGCCACCCAGATCATCCTGCCGCCGTCCGATTGCTTTCCAACTCGCGGCCCGCGCGGCGTGCGCATCGAAACGGTTCAAGCCAACATCACCATCGTCGAACAGGCCGCCTCCACCACGCTCGACATCGCCCTCGTCAACGATTCCAACACCATGCAGGAGGCGGTGCTGCTCCTGCCGGTCCCCGACGGTTCCGCCGTCAGCAGCTTCATGATCGACGGCGCATCCGCCGAATCGCTCGCCCGCGTCCTTCCACGCGATGAAGCACGCCGAATCTACGATCAGATCGTTGCCCGCATCAAGGACCCGGGTTTGCTGGAATTTGCAGGATACAACCTGGTTCGCTCGAGTGTCTTTCCGCTCTCTCCTCGCGGCCGACAACACGTCCGGCTTACCTATGAGCACATCCTTCCGCTCGAGAACGCCCGAATCGACTACTTGCTCCCTCGAAGTGAGTCGCTCCAGCAGCGCGCCCCATGGATCATCGATGTCGACATCAAGTCCGCAGCGCCGATTGCCACCATCTATTCCCCGACGCACGACGTCATCGTCAGCCACGAGTCCCCTCGGCATGTTCACCTGGCGCTCAAGCCCTCCGCCCAGACGAACCCCGGCCCCTTCCGCCTCTCATGGCTGCTTGAACGCGACGGCCTTGCGGCATCACTCATGTCTTACCCCGATCCGTCCGTCGGCGGCGGCTACTTCATGCTCCTGGCCGGCATCGCTCCCGAGTCTGATCGCACGCCGATCAAACGCGAGGTGACGATCGTGCTCGACAAATCCGGCAGCATGGCCGGCGAGAAGATGGAACAGGCCCGTGCCGCAGCGCGCATGGTGCTCGAAGCCCTCGACGAAGGCGAAGCATTCAACATCATCGACTACTCCACCGCCGTCTCAACCTTCGCCGACAAGCCTGTACTCAAGTCACCCACAACCATCATCGCCGCCCGCAACTACATCGACGGCCTCAAACCGATCGGCGGCACCAACATCCACGATGCTCTCCTCGAAGCCCTTCGCCCCGAGCCCACTCCGGGAACACTGCCCATCGTCCTCTTCCTGACCGACGGTCTGCCCACCGTCGGCCGCACCAGCGAGATCGACATCCGCAAGATGGTGGAGGCGGGTAACCTTCACAAGAGACGGATTTTCACGTTCGGCGTCGGCACCGATGTCAATGTCCCGCTGCTCGACCGCGTCTCCGACATCTCTCGTGCCGTCGCCACCTACGTGATGCCGAAGGAGGACGTCGAGGTCAAGGTTGCCGGCCTGTTCAAGCGGCTCTCCGGCCCCGTCCTCAGTGACATCATCGTCAAGACCACCGATGCCTCCGGGAATCCCAGCACTCGCCTCGTGAGCGAGCTCATTCCCAGCCCAGTACCCGACCTGTTCGAAGATGACCAGATGGTCCTCCTCGGTCAGTTCAAGACCGAGCAGCCTGTCACCTTCATCATTGAAGGCAACGATCGGGGCCGTCACCGCACCTTCACCTTCACCTTCGACCTTCGCAAGGCCACCACCAAGAACGCCTTCGTCCCCCGCCTCTGGGCCAGCCGCCGCATCAGCTACCTTGTTGATCAGATTCGACAGGCCGGGGCCGAGATCGGACTCCGACCGGCGGAAGCCGGCGCCAGCCTCTTCAACGATCCGCGCTTCAAGGAACTCGCCGACGAAGTCCTGCGGCTCTCAGCGCAGTTCGGGATTCTTACCGAATACACCGCCTTTCTTGCCACCGACGGCGCTGATCTCGGCAACTGGCGGGAGCTCTCCGTCGGCTGCACCACCAATCTCGACAACGCCGCCGTGCGAACCCGCTCCGGCTCGGGCGCCGTCAGCCAGGGCATGAACTTCAACGTGCAGAAAGGCCAGTCGAAGCTCAACTATGACAACCGGCTGGTCAACGACAAGCTTCAACAGGTCGAATTCACTTCCGTCCAGCAGATCTGCGACCGCGCGTTCTTCAATCGCGGCAATCGCTGGATCGATTCCTCGCTCGTCGCCGCCAAGCAGTCGCTCGAACCCGAGAAGATCATCGCCTACGGAAGTCCCGAGCATCTCGACCTGATCCGGCAACTCACCGAGGAAAATCGTGTCGGCATTCTCTCGCTCAAGGGCGAGATTCTCATCGACCATAACGGTCAGCGCATTCTCATCACCAACCCCTGACAGCTCATCGCATCACCAAGGAGAACTCCATGTGTCCGTTTCTGCTTTCCATGGCCCTGCTCACGTGCCCACCCACTGATCCGCAGTCTGACGCGCCCGCGTTCTCACAGGTTGAACTGATTCAGTTCGGGGCGGTGTCTGAGCCCGCCAGCGTCGATCTCGCCATCTGCCTCGACACTTCAGGCTCCATGAGCGGCCTCATCGACGCCGCCCGCCAGAAGCTGTGGGAAATCGTCAACGATCTCGCCCTCGCCACGCCGACACCCCACCTTCGAGTCGCCCTGCTCACCTATGGCAATGACGGATTGAATGCCGAGAACGGCTGGGTCAACGTGGAAGCACCCTTCACCGAAGACCTCGATTCGATCTCCCAGAAACTCTTCGCGCTCACCACCAACGGCGGCACCGAATTCGTCGGCCGCGTCATGCAGAAAGCCCTCACGCTTGAATGGACCCCCGGACTCGAGAACCTCAAGCTCATCGTCGTCGCCGGCAACGAGGGCGCGAATCAGGACACGCAGGTTCCCTTTGGCGACATGTCCCGCAAGGCCATCGCCCAAGGCATCATGGTCAACTCCATCTATTGCGGAAATCCCACCGATTCCCTCGCCCCCGAATGGAAAGAAGTCGCCACTCTCGCCGATGGCCACTTCGCGGCGATCGACAAGGACAACGGCACCGTCGTCGTGTCCACACCCTTTGATGAAGAACTCGTGTCGCTCGGAACCGCCATCAATGCCACCTACATTTCCTATGGCGCTCGCGGCGTCGAAGGCGCTGCCTGCCAGACCGCTCAGGATGTCAACGCCAGCAACATGAACTCAGCCACGGCCGCGTCACGCGCTGCGACCAAGGGCTGTGCCATCTACGACAACCGTCACTGGGATCTCGTCGATGCCTGCAAGCAGACGGAATTCAAACTCGAAGAGGTCAAGGAGGAGGACCTTCCAGAGATCATGCGCCCCATGACGCTCGAAGAGCGCCGCGCCTATGTGAAGCAGCAGGAGTCCTCGCGAGCTGAAATCCAGCAGAAAATTCTCAATCTCCAGGCCAATCGCACGGCTTACATCGAGGAGCAGATCAAGACCGCGGCCGTCGATGCCAGCAAGTCCTTCGACACCGAACTTCGCCGCGCCATTCGAGCCCAGGCCGAAGCCAAGGGCATGAAGTTCGAACCGAAGGTTGCCACCGGAACCAACTGAGGCCGCCTGATTCCCTTCCCTCCAGCCGCATCCAGCCCAACCACCCTGCAACGCCCCGGCCGGCCGCGTCCGAAAACGACGCGACCGGCCTTTCTTCTCATCCAGGACGACCGAATTCCGATAGAAGGAGGCCGGTCTCTTCCCACGCGCTATCATTTCCCATGACCTTGCGAGGTCAATTTCTCGCCCTTTTCACCGCCCTCGTCATGCTCACGGCGAGCCCGGTGGTCTGCTGCTGCGAGATTCGCTCCGCACTCGACCATGTAATCCCGACCGCGCCGGCAGTGGCTTCAGTTCCCGCCTGCCCGCTCTGCGCCAAGGCCGAGAATTCCGAGTCTCCCAAGCTGCCGCCGTGTCGCTGCAACAACCGCGACTTCGACGGCCTCGTCAAGTCGGTGAAGTTCGATGTTCCATCGCCAGTGCAGGTTGCGGTCCTCGATTGGCCGTTGATCTTCGCCGTCGAGATGCCTCGACCGACGTCGGCCGCAATGCCGACCGGCCGGGCGCCGCCATGGCGACATCCCCCGCGCACACCTCTCTTCAACCAACACACGCTCCTGCTGATGTGAATCGCACTCGACGGTCTGCTGTCGTCTCGTTGCGATTTTCTATTTCCACATCAAGGAGTTTTCCCATGAAGTTCACTGTCATTTTTGGACTGACCTCAGTTCTCGCGCTCATGCCCTTGGGCTGCGCCCCCAGTGCGTCGACAGGAGCCGATTCCGTAACCGGAACCTCGTCTCCCGGATCGGTGCATAACACCACGCAGGCTGTGCTCAAGATCAACGGCATGGGGTGCCCGCTCTGTGCCAACAATGTTGATCAACAGCTGATGAAGCTGCCCGGTGTCACCGGCGTCGACATCAACCTTGGCACCGGCGTGGTGATCGCCACCCTGAATCCCGACAATCCGCCCACGGAGGAAGCGCTCCGCAAGGCGATCGACGGAACAGGGTTCACCCTCGTCGAGATCGCATTCCACTGAATTCGGCCCAGCGCGACCCGCCCCCCGGCGGGTCGCGCTGGATGTTCATCAGCCACCATCGTGACGATCGGCACCTCTCATGCGCTATCAAATCCCTCTGCTCATTCTCCTGCTCGCGTCCGCCGCGCAGGCTCAATCCCCCATCAATTCGCTCTCCGCCATGCAGCCCTCCAAGGGCACTCTCCTCGTGCACGAAATGATCTACGAGCGCCAACTTGACGCGGCCTCCGCGTCGCTTCACCGCGAGCTCAACCAGCTCACCGCGCTCACCCAGATCTCCTTTGGCGCGACGGGCAAACTCTCTTTTCAGCTTGATATCCCCCTCGTCTGGAACAGCTACGAAAACGCGTCAATCCCCGGTGGCGCGTCGTCCGACGATGATTTCGGCCTTGGCGATCTTCGCCTGCTCGCGAAATACCGAATCTGGCAATCAGACACCTCGCCCACCAACACCATGAGGTTCAGCGCCATCGCCGGTCTGCAGATTCCCGGAGATGTGTCCATGTACCTCGATTCATCCTCGGACGGATTCAACCCCATCTTCGGCGGCGTGTTCTCCCTGGTCCATGACCGATTCGGTCTCAATTTCGATGCCCTCATGGAGTTCAATACCGACGGCGACGATGCCGACGACGCCCACACCCTCCGATACGACGCCTCCGCACTCTATCGCCTCGCCCCGAATGCCTACACCGCCGACACCTCACACGCCGCCTGGTATGCCGTTCTCGAATTCAACGGCACCGCCGAAACCAACGGCGATCATGAGCTCTTCATCTCCCCCGGAATCATGTGGGAGGCACGACGCACCACCATCGATCTCACCCTGATGATTCCCATTGTGCAGGACCTGCAATCAAGGCCGGAATCCGACTTTCTCGTCGGTCTGGGAATCCGAATCCCCTTCTAGCGTCTCTGCGATCACCCCTCACCCCGCCGGGCCTACTCTTCGCAAGCCATTTATAGACAATGACTTACGACGTATTATTTGAAGTTGATTCCGCTGCCTGATACCATAGGCAGTCCCATGACCAAACCCTCCTCTCCGCGTCGCAGGGCCTCCGCAAAGTCCCCGGCGAGCGAGATTTCAACCTACTCCGCCGCCATCCGATTCCTTCACGATCGGGCCGATTTCGAGCGCATGCGGGTCGTCCGATACGACGACAAGACCTTCAAGCTCGAACGGATGCGCAAGGTCCTCGAAGCCCTCGACAACCCCCACGAGCAGATCCGAACCGTCCACGTCGGCGGAACCGTCGGCAAGGGGTCCACCGTCGCCATGATCGCGGCCATGATGCAGGGCTGCGGCTACACCGTCGGCCAGTACACCAGCCCCCACCTGGTTGATGTTCGCGAACGCATCCAGATCAATGGCCACCATATCAGCCGCTCCGATTTCACCGATCTGATGAAGCAGGTCTGTGAAGCCGCCGCGGCCGTCGAGGGCGAACTTACCTTTTTCGAGGTCCTGACTGCCCTATCGTTCAAGTACTTTGCCGAGCAGGCGGTCGATCTGGCGGTTGTCGAAGTGGGCCTCGGTGGCCGGCTCGACTCGACCAACGTCATCCGGCCCGAAGTCTCGATCGTCACCACCATCGACTTTGATCACACCCGAATCCTGGGCGCCACCCTTCCCGAGATCGCCCGCGAAAAGGCCGGCATCTTCAAGAAGGGCGTGCCGGCCATGGTCTTCGAGTCGCAGCCCGATGTGGAGGCGGTGTTCAGAGAAGTCGCCGAGAAAGTCGGCGCCCCTCTCAAGATCGTCAACAAGGACGTCGAATTCAGCTCGCGATTCTGCGCCACCACCGAGCTCGGCCCCCACACCCGCGTCTGCCTCTTCACCAAGACGAGCCGATTTGAGCACCTTCCCGTTCCGCTGCCCGGAGAACATCAGGCCTCCAATTGCGGCCTGGCGCTCGCCGCCATTGATGTGCTTCGCTCCTGCGGATTCGACCTCAAGGAGGACAAGCTCACCGCAGGGCTCGCCGCGACCAATATCCCCGGCCGCATGCAGGTGCTCTGGGATCGCCCAAGAATTATGGTCGACGGCGCCCACAATCCCGCCAGCGTGTCCGCGCTCATGCGCTGCGTCGGCGCCCATGTCCCCTACGACAGCATGGTTTGCGTCTTCGGCTGCTGCGCTGACAAGGACATGGCCTCCATGCTTGATCGCGTGGCCCTGGGGGCCGACAAGGTGATCTTCACCCGCGCCACCAACACCCCGCGCGCTGCCGACCCCGACGAGCTTCAGAAGATGTTCGCCGAACGCAGCGGCAAGATGAGCCAGGTGGCTCGCACGCTCCCACAGGCACTCGAAATCGCCGCCCGCGCCGTCAGCCGCGAGGATCTCATCTGTGTCACCGGCAGCTTCTACCTCGTCGGCGAAACCATGAAACACCTCGCCGATCTCGCCAAGCAGCGCGAAGCGGTCAAGGCCTGACGGACCGGTGACGTTGGAGCGTCGACCCGGTCACTTCGCTCCAACCTTCAATCCACGTGAATCACACGTCGACTCGGTCCCGCATGGCGTCGGCGACGTGCGAAGCCGATCACTCGACAACATCCGACCGCGCACCGAGAGTCCCACGCGCTCCCCTTCAAACCCACGCGCTCGCTCGATCCACCATGCCAGTCGCTTCCCCTTGCGAGCATGGCGCACTCGCCACAAGAACTCCACGATCTCACCCACCCACACCATCCCCGTGTGCAGCGCGGTCCAGCGCAATTGACGCCGCATCGCCCGATCTCGATCGAACACCATCCTCCACAGCCTTCGCGGCCGCAGGTGAAACCGCAACTCCATCCACTTCACCGCGAGGAACACCTCCCACGGCCTCATCCGCTTCTCGTCCAGCACCTGGTGCCGATAGTCCCACCGCCGCTGGTCCTCCTGCACCACCACTCGCATTGCCGATTGCCGGGCAAACGATGTCCAGGAATGCGGCGTTGCATACATCGCATTCAAAAGGTCCCCGTCGTATCGCTTCAACGCCCGCATCGTCCGTCGGAATCCGCTCCATGATTCATCCCCGAGGCCCACGATGTGCCCGATGATCGAGCGAATCCCAGCCACTTTGAGCAGCTTGCAAGCCTCCACATCTTCCGCCACCGTCGATCGCTTGCGAATCGTCTCGATCAGCGCTGGATTCGTCGCGTCGATCCCCAGCAGCACATACAGAATCCCTGCTTCCCGATAGAGGCTCAGCAGCTCCCGGTCACGCACGATGTCCGTCGCTCGGATCGTTGCAAAAAACTGCACCCCCCGCTTCTTCGCGGCCATCGCCTCCAGAAACCGCCGCCACAGTTGCGGCGACGTCGTCGGATTCTCATCGGCGAGCGTGATGAACTTCACCCCATGTTGGTCATGCAACCACGCAATCTCTTCCGCCAGCCTCTCCGGATCGCGATGCCGCCACTTCTTCCAGAATCCATGCTGCCCGCAATACGTGCACCGATGCGGACATCCCCGCGAGAACTGCACAATCGCCGACCGTCCGAGTCCGAAACATTGATACAGGTCCCAGTCCTCAATGAGCTCCCATCCCACTCGCCATTCATTGAGATCCTGGATCACCTCCGCCTCCGGCGCATGCACGGTCTCCTTCCCCGCTCGATACGAAATCCCGCGACATCTCCCCTCTCCCCATGGAAGTGGCGTCAGGAATGAGGACGATGTCACCGGCGTCCCAATCCCCGGTTCCACCGGCATCCCGCCGGTGTTTGCGTGGGTGTCACACACCATCCCGTCAGGGTGGTGCGTGCGAACTCCCGCTGTCCTGCAGCAAAACGCCGCGCTGCGATCAATCTCCCTTACCAACTCCGCCGCAACCTTTTCCCCCTCTCCCCGCACCACCACATCCACACACACGTCCTCACGAAGCACCTGTTCCGCGTGATAGGTTGGATACACACCACCATACACCGTCACCACTCGCAGCCGCACCCGCTTCACCTCTTGCAGAACCTCCATGCAGACTGGATGTGCCGGCGTCGAACCTGCATGCCCCGTCATCACCACATCAGGCCGCCAACGCTCCACCTCGCGCCCCACATCAGCAACGGACAAGTGTCGCGCCTCGGCGTCAACCAGCAGCACGACATGCCCGTCATCGATCAATCTGCCTCCCACCATCAGAAGTCCCAATGGCACCTGATGTCCCACGCCGAGATTGCTCGTCAACGTCTGATACGGCGGATTCACCAGCATCACCCGGACGCCGGAAGCCGGATCACGCCTGTGGGAGGATTCGGATCGATCGTTGCTGATCACCGAATCCGTGGTGCCACACTCCATCCCGTCAGGGTGGCGTGTTCGAGCACGAAGTCCCTTCGATTCTCCCTCCACGGCCGCCCCATTCCGCTCTCGTGTGAATGCACCCATGAAACACCTCCCGGAACCAACCTAGCTCGAATTAAATCAATGTCAACAGAACTTTCAGAAGTTTCTGAAAATAAATCCTCAAAAAGACCGAATATTTACTTGACATGCATACCGATCATAGACCATACTAATCCAAATGACGCCTTCCGATGAATCCACACTCGAGTACGCCGACGCCGACCTCTTCAACGCCTTTGTCGAATCCGGCTTCGACCTGCTCGTCCTCGCCAAGACCCGCTCAATCACCCCCGCCGACCTTCTCCTCTGGATCCGCAAGCCCGCAGTCAAACTCGCCCTCCAGGATTTCCTCGGCTTCCAAGCCCTTGCCAATCGTGCCCGGCTCGACGCCTCTCGGCTCCGCGCTGTCGAGGCCCTGGCCACCATCCTCGACGCCCCCGCGGCCACGCCCATCGAACGCCGCCGCGCCGGTGTCGCCATCACTCGTGCCGTCGCTCAGTCCGAACGTACGGCCCGTCCCGGCGCATCGTCTCCCCGCTCTCGCCCTCATTCGCCGCCCAAGGCTGCAACGCTCCACCCCGCGCCTTCAATCCCACCGATCAATCCGACGGACGAAGCAGCCCTCCTCACTGATTATCTGAATCTCGCCAACCGCCTGCTCAAAGGCGAGGGCTCCGAAGCGGATCTCAGCCGCCTCGAGAATCATCCCGCCCACCAACTCGCTCCCGCCGCATAGTCTTCCGACGTTTCGGACTTTCCAAATCTCCCATGCCCCGACCTGAAACCGGACTCATCACCGATGATCGCGGCATCACCCGTTGCTGGTGGTGCGTCGGTGATCCTCTCTATGTTTCCTATCACGACACCGAATGGGGTGTCCCGTCCCGCGACGATCGCTACATCTTCGAGAAGATCTGCCTCGAAGGATTCCAGGCGGGCCTTTCCTGGCTCACGATCCTGAAAAAACGCGAGAACTTCCGCAAGGCTTTCCGCAATTTCGACGTCGACGCCGTCGCCTGGTTTACCGCCCGCGACATTGATCGCCTCCTCGCCGACTCCGGCATCGTCCGCCATCGCGGCAAGATCGAATCCACTATCAACAACGCCAAACGCGCCCGCGCCCTCCGCGATGAGTGCGGCACGCTCGCCGATTTCGTCTGGCGCTTCACCCCCGATCCGGAATCCCGTCCCAAACGCTTCGCCCCCGAACACATCGTCGCCGAAACAACCGAATCCAAGGCCCTCAGCAAGGAACTCAAGAAGCGCGGCTGGTCCTTCGTCGGCCCCACCACCATGTACGCATTCATGCAGTCGATCGGCATCGTCAATGACCACATCCACGGCTGCTTCACCCGGAAACGCTAGCGACAGGCGCTGCACACCATCGCAAAGATTCGGGGCAACGCCCTTATCCATTCCAATCACGCGAGAACCAATCACCAAACCCCTCGCCCTGCTACCCTCCCCTGTCGATGCAGCACTTCTGGTCTTTCGCCCGCGCGATGCTCCGCCACCGTGCCATGCTGGCCGTGGCCCTGTTGTGCGCCACCGTCTCCGCAGGCGGACTGGGCGCGGGGATTCTCAGCCTCGGCCCTTTGCTGAAGGCGATTCTCAAACCCGACGGGCACTCGCTGGTCGAGCAGGCCCACACCTACAACGACTCAGATCCCGTTGTCCAGGTTCCTGCCTGGGTCATCGAGCGCCTGCCGGAAGATCCGTTCAAGGGCGTCGTCCTGATTCTGGTTGGCATCGCCGTGCTGACCATCTTCGGCAACGTCGCCGGGTTCTTCCATGAGTATCTGGCCGCGACCGTCAGCACCCGCGCAATCTCCCGCATCCGCCTTGTGGTCTTTCGAGCTGTTATGCGCCGATCCCTCAGCGCGGTCATGCTCCGCGGTTCCAGCGAGTATGTCAGCCGCGTCGTTCGCGACACCGTCGAACTCCAGCGCGGCTTCTATGTCCTCGTCTCCAAGTCGGTGACGCAAGTCACCAAGGGCACCGCTGCGTTCATCGCGGCCGTGATCCTGCAGTGGCAACTCGTGCTCGTCTCGATTGTTGTAGCTCCCCTGCTGGCCATTATTCTTCGAAAAATCGGCACTCGCATTCGCCGCGGCACCCGCGGCGCCCTCAAGGCTCAGGAAGGTCTTCTGCGAGTGAGCCACGAATCCGTGGCCGGCCTTCGTACCGTCAAGGTCAATACCGGCGAGTTGCTGGCTCTGAGGCGATTCCACCGAGAGAATCTCACGGTCCTTCACGAGGAACTTCGCGTCCGAGTCGCCCGCGCCTTCGGCAGCCCCTTGATCGAAACGCTGGCGCTGCTCGTCATCCTCGCGCTGGCGGCATTCGCCGCGAAACAGATCATCACCGGCGATCTGACCTTCGAACGATTTAGCCTGTCGCTGGCGGCCCTGGGTATCGCCGGCTCCTGCTTCAAGCCTCTCACCGCATTGGTCAACGACATTCAGGCGGCCGCCGCCCCGGCGGAGCGCTTGGGCGAGATTCTCGCCGAGCATCAGGAAGTGGCGAATATCGACGCACCGCGCCTGCCTCGCCACCATCGATCAATCGAGTTCGTGGACCTGAGCTTCAGGTATCCCAGCGCGGAGGTGGAGGCTCTCTCGAATGTCAACCTGAATGTTCTGCACGGCGAGAAGGTCGCCATCGTCGGACCCAACGGCTGCGGCAAGACGACCCTTTTGTCGATGGTTCCGAGGCTTCTCGATCCTGTGTCGGGCTCGATTCGAATTGACGGTACAAACATTGCGGAAGTCAACCTTCGCAGTCTGCGCGACCAGATCGCCGTGGTCACCCAGGAAACAGTACTCCTGAAAGGCTCGATTCGCGAGAACATCACCTTCGGTCGCCGTGGTGTGACCCGCGAGATGATCGATGAGGCGATTCGGGACGCTCGCGCGGAGTCATTTATCCGGGAGTTGCCGGGCGGGCTCGATGCACCTGTGGCCGAACATGGAGCGTCGCTTTCAGGCGGTCAGCGACAGCGCATCGCGATCGCGCGGGCAATTCTGCGCAACCCGGCGATTCTGATTCTTGATGAGGCCACGAGCCAGATCGATGCTGAAAGCGAGCACCAGATCAACGCCGCCCTCGACGAATTCTGCCGCGGCCGAACCACCCTGATCATCGCACACCGCCTTTCAACGGTGCTGAGCGCAGACCGGATCGTCGTCATGGATGCCGGAAGGATCGTGGATTCCGGGCTTCACGACCAGCTCTTGGGTCGATGCGACGTCTATCGCCGGCTGGCTAGCACGCAACTCATGCCGGCAGCGGTTTGACGCCCGATCTCATGTTGTCAGTTGCTGGGTGCAATCGCCACGCGCGAGGCAAGCACATCCATCGAGAAGGCTTCGTCGAAGTCGTAGACCGATCGAAAGTCCTCGAGTGTGTCGTTGTCGGTCTTGGAGAGCAGGCCGCAGTCCACCATGGCAAACACGATGCGGCCGAAGTCCTCGGTTCGGTGAATGTGCCAGTGCGACAGGACCGTGGGAGCCAGCAAACCGTAGCGATCGATGGCGTAGTCACGAAGCCCCATGGAAAGCTGGCGGCCGTTGATATGCCGTTCGTGTTCATCGAGCGAGGACGGATCCTCATGGATGCGGCCGACCGTGAAGTTCAGGCCTTCGCGCACGAAATCGAAAGCCGCCGGCGGATACGGACCCGCTCGGGCGATGAGTTTCTTCCAGTCAATGACCTGCGTCTGCTCGCTCATGGTTGAACAGCTACCTCTGGAGGTGAACCCACGATGGTACGACGATCGGACCTCGCGAGTCGAGTTTCATCCCCTATTCTTCGGTCCGGAGACGTGGAAGTTCCCCAAAATGAAATAGCGAAGCGGTTTCGCCGCCCAAGGCCCGGCATACGCAACACCGATTCGGGGTGACACGCCAATGCAGGCGGTCGGCAAGGTTCGATATCGAATTCGTTCGATCCAGAGGCGATCGCCGGCTGTCAGATTCTCACCGTCGAGCGTTCGATCAATCTCCAGCGCCTGGGTGAGGCGGGCCGGGCCGGAGCAAAGGCGCGTCGGCGATTTCGTGTTTCGGTTGGATTGCATCCGGTCGATGCCTTCATCCGGCTCAAGCGCCCGGATCAGCACCGCCACCCCTTCATCCACCTCGCCGGCCACCACGTTCATGCAGTAATGCATTCCATAGGTGAAATACACGTAGGCGTGCCCCCCGGCGAGATACATCGACTCGTTGCGCGGCGTGCGCCGACCGCGAGCGGTGTGGGCCGCAAGGTCCTCTGCACCCAGATACGCCTCGGTCTCCACGATGATTCCGCTCAGCCGCACACCCTTGATCTTTCGGACCAGCCGTTGGCCGAGGAGCCGACGGGCCAGCGAAACGGGATCGCGGCGAAAGTCGGTGAATCGTTCGGCTACCGCCAAGTAGCACCCTCATGGGGACCGAGAATCCATCGCGGCGGGTTGGAGTTTCGGAAAGCGTCGGCAATGGGGTCCGACTCATTATCAACATCAATCGCGAGAACTCCCGCCACGCGTCCGATACTGAACCGGAACGCCAGTGGGTCCAGTCCGAGCGCTTCGGCCGCATTTACGGTGGAAAGGCGAATCAGCGTCTTGGGGGCGGTACCATCGCGACGAGAGAGCATCCGCAGGTCGTCAAGCGGGCTGATTCGATCAGGCGTATCAAGGCAGATCAGGCTGTCGGTAGCGACGACGACGTTGAGGCCTCGATCAATCATCGCCTGATACTGATGCGGCTGATGTCCGGGCGCGGGGTGGCCGAAATAGGCGCTGGCGCGGGGGCAATAGGCCACCGTCACCGGCCACGAGGCCATGAGATCCAGGTGCTGCGGCTCGGGATAGTTGACGTGGGCGGCGATGAATGGGGCTGACCTGAGTGGCTCGGCGAGGAGGTCGATGGGATGGAGGCCCGCGCCGATGACAGAAGGATCCCAGACGCCGATTCGTTGCAGCATGTCGCGCAGGGGACCATCGCCGTTTCGGGTGAATTGAATCTCGTCCAGCGTTTCCGCCAGGTGGGTGGCGAGGGGCAGTCCGGATGTGGCCGCAGCGTGATAGAGGGCCGGATCGCACGAGTACGGTGCATGCGGCTGGAGCCCGAGGCGGATCGGCCCTTCGAGCCGAGGAGGAGCGACGAGAAATTCCGCCAGCCAGTCGATGGACGCCTGCCGGCGTCCGCCGATCCCGAAAAATTCGAGATAGGAAACTCCGGCCATTCCTGAGCGCTGGAGGGCATGAACGGCCTCAACCGAACGAATGCCTGCGATATCACCGACGGCGGCCACGCCGCCAGCCCAGGAGAGCCTGACCCCCCTGGTCACTGCCTCACGAATTCGGTCGGGGTCTTGAGAGCGGTGTGACCGCACCAGGTCGACCCAGGAGTCAAATGATCCGGTGTATGGACGTGGCCCCAGTGCTGAGAGGTCGAGATGGGTATGGGCGTTGGCCAGGGCGGGAATCAGGACCGCGCGGTGGTGAATCCGGGGCACGTCCAGCCCGGGCGCGCCCAGCGACGCCGGGCTTCCTACCGCGATGATGTCGTCGCCTTCGGTCAGGATCGCGCCGGGCGAAATGAGCCGATCGGCATCGAGAATCGCGGCGGCATAATGAAAGACCCGAGATTTCATGAGGAGTTCATGGACCGACCGATCAACTATCGTGATCAGCGGGGATGGGTACACTACCCTGATTCTGAAGCTCAAGCGGCTTTGCAACGCCGCAAATTGGCAGAACGAGAGGAACCTTTCATGATTCGAACCACCCTTCTTGCGAGCGTTTCGGTCCTTGGTCTTGCGGCGTGCGTGCCGCAGTCGCAGTACGACGACCTCATGAACGCCTTTCGCTCTCAGGAGCAGCAATTGCTCGCGGCCCAATCGGATCTGGAGACCTCAAGGGCCAACGCGGATACGTTGCGAGCGCAGTTGGCGCAGGCAATGGAGGACCTGAAGAGCGGCCTGGTGGACCGCGATGAGATTAACGCCCGCCTCGACAAGCTGCTCACGGACTACAACGACCTGCTGAACCGTCCGACGGCGGTCGGCATGCTTCCGTCGGGCATGGATTCCGCACTTCGGCAGCTTGCAGAACAATTCCCGCAACTGTTGACCTACGACCCGACCCGCGGCATGTTGAGGTTCAACAATGATTTCACGTTTGACCTGGGATCGGCGGAGTTGAAGCCGCAGGCGCGCCAGCTCATTCCGACGCTGGCCCAGATCATGAACTCCAGTGATGCGTCGGGTCTTGAGGCAATCGTCGTCGGCCACACGGACAACGTGCCGGTCTCCAAGCCGGAGACCCAGCGGCTGCATCGCAATAACGTGGGCCTCTCGGTGCACCGATCCATCTCGGTCCGTGATGCGCTGGTGAACGGCGGCGTGTCGCCAAACCGGTTCATGGTGGCGGGCTTCGGCGAATATCGCCCGATTGTTCAGAACCAGGGCTCGCGAGGCGCTGCGGAGAATCGGCGCGTGGAGATCTTCTTCCGTCCGATGCCGGCGTCGGGTGTGTTGCCTGCCGGAGGGCAATCCGAGCCTGAAAAGGGTGGAGTGCCCGCCAAGCCGGTCACACAACCGGAAGAACCGCTGAAGTAAACGGATGTAGTCGAGAGTTCGTTCTCGCTGCTCGGCAGCAGGTCAGCGCGACCGTTGCGCATCCATTTCGTTGCTTGGATACTGGGTGAAGTTCGATCATGCGCTGCGGGGGATTGGCACCCCGCCCGGGGTCGGGTGTGGCCGCACTCATGGGCCACGGGACGAATTTGCCGTGTTAAGACAGGCAATTCCTGCATTCTTCATACCTCCGAGGAGTGGTGTTGCGGCGGCAACGCTTGAATGTGGCGCGCCGATCCGGTTCGGGTCGTTCTCTCTGAGGGGTCCTGCTGAACAAGCGAGTTCAGCACAAACCCCTCAAACGGTTCCAAGCCCATCGCGGCACGGAACACCAAGGAGAGAACACCATGCTGGCCAAGAACACCAATCGGAACTTTGTGAATTCCAAACAGAGCCTTGCATCGCCTGCACTGGGCCTCGCCCTGAGCCTCGGCGCTGCGGGAATCGCCCAGGCCGATGTGATCTTCGCGGATCCATGGACCCCGATGCCTGAAATCGGCCTGTCACTGAACGGCGCGGAGCCCCTCAGCTTCGAACCGACGGTCAGTGACTGGGGCAGCGGGCTCTATTCCTACAGCCTGACTTCCGACACGCCGGAATGGCTGCTCAAGGTCGCGCTGACCGCCGATACCGATCTGTACGGCAACGCGTCCATCAACGGGTTCGTGGAATTCACCAACAAGACGTCGGACGTCGTGAACGCGTCGTTCACCTTTGACCTGCCACTCTGCCCGTTCGCGAAGGACACCTGCTCGATCGGCGCCACCACCATCGTGAAGCTCACCATGGACGACGGCGGCGGTGAGCTGACCTGCCCGGAAGGCGACAGTCTCTGGTCGGCGAGGGTTGATCAGGAGGCCGCCGCGAAACTCTTCTACGGTCCGTTCTGCATGTCGGGCACCGGCAAGGGCACTGCGAGCACCAACGCCTCCTTCGGCGCTCCGTATCCCGCCATGGTCCTTGACCAGGGTGCTTCAAGCTTCGGCGTTCGGTACTGCTTCGGATTGACCGGCAATGACAAGGTGCGGTTCACCAACCTGTACATGGTCGGTGCAAACGAGGCAGACATCGTGGATTGCTCAGATGACGCTGAGGCGATGCCCGGCGACATCACCGGAGACGGCGTCGTCGACGGCATGGACCTCGGGCTGCTGATCAGCAGCTGGGGTTCGGACGACCCGGCCTGCGACCTCAACGCTGACGGAATCGTCGATGGTGCTGATCTTGGTGAGTTGTTTGCGAACTGGTCCTGAACCTTGCCAACCCCGCCCTCCCGAACGTCACAACGTCGAGGGGTTCAGAGGACGCCCGCGGCCCCGGCCCGGGCGTCCTCACCTTTTTTGCGAATTGATGTTGCCGTGAGGTCCTGTCGTGCGTCGATATCCTTGCACGAGGGTTCCTGATACCCTCCGTTGCCTCGATGTACGCTCCGCTTCTGACCAATCGCTACCTGACCAGCCGGGTGATTCCGCTCATTGCGGTCGGGGCTGTAGCGCTGTGCGTCGCACTGGTGATCGTGGTGATGAGCGTGATGAGCGGGTTTCTCGATCTGCTCCTCTCCAGCGGCCGCAGCCTGATGGGGGATGTCATCGTGACCTATCCGGTCCGCGGCATTCCGTATTACGACCGGTTGATCCGGGAGATCGAAGCGCTGCCGGAGGCGGAAGCGGCGACGCCCCTGATCAACACCGTCGGCCTGATGCGCATGCCCTATCCCGAAGGGAACCAGAAAGACCTCGTGACGTGCCAGGTGTGGGCGGTGGAGCCGGAGTCGTTCGCCAAGGTGATCGACTATGAGAAGAGCCTGTACTGGGGGCCGGAGCGGGCGCAGGTGCAGTCGATGGATGGCATGGACGTGATCTCGAACCGGTCCCCCAAGCAACTGAAGGAGGGCGGGCTGACGCTGCACGACCCGGTGAGCGGCAAACCGGGCGTCGTGGTGGGCATGCACGTCTCGATCCTGAACAAACGGACGCACGAAGGCCAGTACCGGCCGCACTACGCCAACTGGTATCTCCCGAATTACTCCGTCAGCCTGCTCCTGGCGCCGACCTCGATCGATGATCGGACGCACACGCTGGATGAAGACATGCTGAAGGATGTGTCGTTTCCCGTGCTGAACGAGATGTTCACCGGCGTGTACCAGGTGGATAAGCAACGAGTTCTGATGCCTCTGGATGACGCCCAGCAGATGCTCCGCATGGGCAAGGCTGACCGGGTGGACCCGAACCTCCTTGATCCCGACACGGGGCTTCCGGCCACTCTTGGCGAGGATCCAGCCCGGGCCACCATGATTCTCGTGCGGGCCAAGGAGGGCGTGACACCGGGCGCGCTGGCGGAGAGAGTGCGACAGGTGTACGAAGAATTCTGGCAGAAGTTTCCGGATGAGCGCGACCCCGAGGTGAGAGACTATTTCGTCCGGCTCACTTCTCTCGGTCACGAGGCACCGTATCCGCCCAGCCCGGCATTCGTGATGGTGAAGACGTGGGAGGAACAGCTGGCCGACCTCATCGGCCCGGTGAAGAAGGAGCGTGAGCTGCTGCGAGCGCTGTTCTCGATCGTGAACATCGTGTGTGCCGCCCTGATCCTTTCAATCTTCTGGGCCATCGTGTACGAGAAGACTCGCGACATCGGCATCCTGCGCTCTGTCGGCGCTTCACGGATCGGGATCGTGTGGATCTTCCTGCGATACGGGCTGGCGGTGGGCATCGTGGGGTCGATGGTCGGCGCGGGGATGGGATGGCTGGTAACCACGAACATCAATGGAATCCAGACGGTGCTGGCCAATCCTCCGGCGTGGCTGGTGAGCGTGCTGGTGGTGGCGACACTCATCGTGATGGGACAGACGGGATGGAATTTCGCCAAGGGTCGATTCCTGCCCATCGTCATCGGCATCATGTTGAGCGTGGTCGTGGGCGGTGTGGCGTTCCTGGTGTATTGGCTGCGGCGAGTGGGCGGCGTCGAAATCTGGAATCCCGAGGTGTACTACTTCAACAGCATTCCCAACACGGTGGACTGGTTCTCGGCCATGTTCACGATGATCGGGGCGGTGGTGTTCAGCCTGATTGGTGCGGCCTTCCCCGCCGCCAAGGCCGCCGACACCGATCCTGTGCAGGCGCTTCGATATGAGTGAGCCCACGCTCAAGATCTCTGACGCGAACTCCAGCGCCTTCAACGAGGCGTTTCCGCTGCTGCGGGCCAAAGACGTGCGAAAGACGTATCGGATGGGCCGCATCCTGGTGCCGGTTCTGAAGAACGTTTCGCTCGACGTGAAGCGGGGTGAATGGCTTGCCGTGCTGGGAGCGTCGGGGTCGGGCAAGAGCACGCTGCTGCACCTGATGGGCGGTCTGGATCGAGCCGACGACGAGAGCGGACCCATCATCTTCAACATGAAGCCGCTGAATTCGATGAACTCGGCCGACCTTGATCGATATCGACACAAGACCGTCGGGTTCGTGTTCCAGTTCTACCACCTGCTGCCCGAACTGAATGTGCTGGAGAACACGCTGCTTCCCGCGCTGGTTGGAATGTCGCGACTGCGCTACTTCGGCGAGCGGGAAAACATCCGCTCCCGGGCACGGACCCTGCTGGAATCCTTCGGACTCGGGCACCGGCTGAACCACCGGCCGAGAGAATTGTCGGGCGGCGAACGCCAGCGGGTGGCTATTGCGCGGGCACTGATGAACGACCCCGAAGTGCTGCTGGCCGACGAGCCGACCGGAAATCTTGATGCCAAGACCGGCCAGGACATCCTGGGCCTATTGGCAGCGCAGCATGCTCGCGGATTGACCATCGTCATGGTGACGCACGATCAATCGATCGCCGCACAGGCCGACCGGAGCATTCACCTCGTTGATGGGCGCGTGAAGGATTAGCCGCGGCGTCAGCTCGTGAGCTTGACGACTTCAGCCTGGTCCTTCGCGATGGTGTAGAGCCGGTCGATCTTCATCATCTTGAGCACGCCGATCAGATCGGCATTCACATTGACCAGGATGCACTTGGCCCCGAGGCGATGAGCCTCATTTCGGAAGCCGATCACGGCCCCGAGCCCCATGCTGGACATGAAGGTGACCTGCGCGAGATCGACCACGACGAATCGCAACGACTTCCCCGCAGCGGCGAGCTGCTTGTTCACTTCATCGGTGATGATCGGCCCTTCACGCTGACCGACCTGCGGCCCGGCGGGCACGATCGTCATGACACCGAGGCGCACATAAACCTTCACGAACGTTGATTCGTGAACCAGGCCTCCAATGTCGTTGCGAACGGTCGTCATCCTGTGCGTTTCCGCGGCCCTACCGAGCTTCAGGGTCATAGTATCACCTGTCGATCTCAACCGCATCCTTCGGGAGACCATGCCCTTGACCTCACTGACGATCGCCAACGCCCGGGTGCTGACCCTGGCCGGCCCGGAGCACGTCCGCCGCGGAGCGTCACTGCGAAACCTCGGAGTGATCGAAAACGGCTTTGTTCGCATCGAGGACGGCCGGATTGCACGGGTGGGAGAAGGTGAGCCGCGCGGCCGCGACGGGACGATCGTGGATGCCGACGGGCGGGTGGTGATGCCGTGCTGGGTGGACTGCCACACGCATGCCTGCTGGGCGGGGGCACGATTCAGCGAATACGAGATGCGGCTGGCAGGAGCGAGCTACCTGGACGTGCTGCGGGCGGGCGGGGGCATCATGTCAACGGTCCGGGCGGTGCGTGCAGCGAGTGAGGAGACGCTCTGTGCGAACCTGCTGACGCGGCTGGACCGGCTGGCGGCGAATGGGACGTCCGTGGTCGAGGTGAAATCGGGATACGGGCTGACACCGGACGACGAATTGAAGATGCTGCGAGCGATCCGAAGCGCGGCGGGGCAGACGCGACAGATCGTCTCAGCGACATTTCTTGGGGCCCACGCGGTTGATGAAGGGGATCCGCACTGCGTGGAGCGAATGATTACCGAGGCCCTGCCGGCGGTGGCGCGGGAGTTTCCGGGGATTACCTGTGATGCGTTCTGTGAGGAAGGCGCGTGGTCGCTGGCTGATACGCGGCGATTGTTTGAGGCTGCCAAGGCGCAGGGGTGCAAGCTGCGGGTGCACACGGATCAGTTCACGAGCAACGGCATGACGCGGCTGGCGATCGAGATGGGTGCTGTTTCGGTGGATCACCTTGAGGCGATCAATCCTGACGACCTGTGTCATCTGGCGCGAAGCGAGACGATCGGGGTGCTTCTGCCGATTTCGGGTTTCCAACTCGACGATCGATTCGCGCCGGCGAGGGAATTGGTGGACGCGGGAGCGGCGATAGCGATTGCATCCAACTGCAATCCGGGAACAGCGCTGGTCTCGAGCATGATTCCCGCGGTGTCGCTGGCGGTTCGACGACTGCGTCTGACGCCGGCGGAGGCGATCGTGGCGGCGACATACAACGCGGCGTGCGTCCTGGGGCTGGAGTTTGAGACCGCAAGCCTGGAGCCGGGGAAGCGAGCGGATGTGCAACTGCTGGATGTGCGCGATGAGCGTGAGCTGGGCTTTGACATGGGAATGCCGAGTCCGCGACTGGTGGTGATTGATGGCGAGGTCGTCTCGACACGAATGACGTGCGTGGGCGGAATCACCGGAGATGCTGCACAGCGCTGACCTCGGGAATGCCGCAGGAATGAGGACAATTCAGGCCTTGGCTCACCGGGCGGAGTGGGTCGCGGAAGCCCGCTAGAATGCGGAGGTTTTCCGGGTTCGCACTCGCACCACACCACGAACAATGAGCCACACAACGCCTGCCGATCCGTTCAATGCCCGCACAACTCTTGAAACGCCGATGGGGAAGCGCACGATCGCGCGTCTCGATGCCCTGAAGGGGCTCGGAGATGTGGGAAGTCTGCCGTATTCGATCAAGGTGCTCCTGGAGTCGTGCCTGCGGAACCTGGATGGCCACGTGTATACCGAGGAGCACGTGCGCGCGCTGTGCGCCTACAACGCGAAGAACATCAAAGAGGAAGAGATTCCGTTCATGCCGGGGCGCGTGGTGTTGCAGGACTTCACGGGCGTACCGTGCGTGGTGGACCTTGCGGCCATGCGGGCGGCGATGAAGCGGCTGGGGGGCGATCCGGGAAAGGTCAATCCACTGGTGCCGTGCGACCTGGTGATCGACCACTCGGTGCAGGTGGATGCATTCGCAACGAACGCCGCGTTGACCATCAACAGCCAGCATGAGTTTGAGCGGAATGCGGAGCGATACGAGTTTCTGAAGTGGGGCCAGAACGCCTTTGACAACTTCAGCGTGGTGCCACCGGCAACGGGCATCGTGCACCAGGTGAACCTTGAATACCTGGCGAAGGTGGTGTGGGAAGGGAAGGCCGAGGCCGGCGGGATGCCGGCGCTCTATCCGGATTCGCTCGTCGGCACGGATTCGCACACCACGATGATCAACGGCCTGGGCGTTGTCGGCTGGGGTGTGGGCGGGATCGAGGCTGAGGCCGTGATGTTGGGGCAGCCGATCTACATGCTGATCCCTGAGGTGGTCGGGTTCAAGCTGACCGGCAAGTTGAAAGAGGGTGTCACCGCCACGGACCTGGTGCTGGTGGTCACTCAGATGCTGCGCGAGCACGGGGTGGTGAACAAGTTCGTGGAGTTCTTCGGGCCGGGACTCGCCGAGATGCCTGTCGCCAACCGGGCAACCATCGCCAACATGGCGCCTGAATATGGTGCAACCATCGGCTTCTTCCCGGTGGACGATCACACGCTGAATTACATGCGGCTGACCGGACGCGACGAGACGTTGATCAGGACTGTGGAGCAGTACTGCAAAGCGCAGGGACTTTGGAGGGACGACTCACGCCACGTTGTGTATTCGTCAGAGTTGAGTCTCGACCTCGCCGATGTTGAGCCATCGCTGGCGGGACCGGCTCGGCCGCAGGATCGGGTGGGGCTGAATGCGATGAAGTCTCAGTGGCGGCAGACGCTGGGCGTGACGTATGGAAAGTCGTCGCCGACGGCGGATTCGACACCGGCTCGCTGGGTTGGCGAGGGTGGAGCGACAGTGCCGGCGGGTGGCGGAGCGGCCGTGGCGGAGGCTGATCCGGGACTCGACGGGGTGCAGGTTTCGCTGGACGGGAAGACGTTCGGGCTGAAGCACGGTCACGTGGTGATCGCAGCCATCACGTCGTGCACGAACACATCGAACCCGAGCGTGATGATCGGCGCGGGACTCGTGGCGAAGAAGGCGCATGAACGCGGACTGACGCGCAAGCCCTGGGTGAAGACATCGCTGGCGCCGGGGTCGAAGGTGGTGACGGAGTATCTGAATGCGGCGGGATTGACGGAGCATCTTGACGCGGTGGGATTCAACCTTGTTGGTTATGGGTGCACTACGTGCATCGGAAACTCGGGACCGCTTCCCGAGGCGATCAGCGGGGCGATTCAGAAGGGCGACCTGGTGACGGCGAGCGTGCTGTCGGGCAATCGCAACTTCGAGGGACGAATTCACAGCGATGTGAAGGCGAATTTCCTTGCGTCTCCGCCGCTGGTGGTGGCGTATGCGCTGGCGGGCACGGTGGACATTGACCTGGCCACGGAGCCGGTTGGCAAGGACAAGAGCGGGCGAGATGTGTATCTGCGCGACCTCTGGCCAACCGAGAAGGAGGTCCAGGACACGATCAGCCGCTGCGTGACTCGCGAGCAGTTCACTCGCGAGTATGCGAATGTGTTTGATGGATCGGACGAATGGAAAGCGATCTCAACCTCAACCGGCGAGATGTATGACTGGAACCCGAAGAGCACCTATATCCAGGAGCCACCGTTCTTCACGTCAATGACGATGACGCCGGCCCCGATTGCATCGATCAAGGGGGCGCGATGCCTTGCCAAGCTGGGGCATTCCGTGACGACCGACCACATTTCGCCGGCGGGAAACATCAAGAAGGATTCGCCCGCGGGCAAGTATCTCATCGAGCACGGCGTTTCGGTCGCGCTGTTCAACTCGTATGGCTCGCGGCGGGGAAATGACCGCGTCATGACCCGGGGAACCTTTGCCAACACGCGGATCAAGAATCAGTTGACGCCCGGCATCGAAGGCGGCGTGACGCTTGACTTCACCGATGGAAAAACCAAGCCGATCTACGACGCCGCCATGAATTACAAGGCCGCGGGAACGCCGCTGATTGTGCTGGCGGGCAAGGATTACGGCATGGGTTCATCGCGCGACTGGGCGGCCAAAGGCACGTTTCTGTTGGGCGTGAAGGCGGCCATCGCAGAGAGTTTCGAACGCATTCACAGATCAAATCTGGTGGGCATGGGTGTGCTGCCGCTGACCTACAAGGATGGGCAGACTGCACAGTCGCTGGGCCTCGACGGCACGGAAACATTTGATGTTGAGATTCCAGCCGATATCCGGCCGCGACAAGACATCAAGGTCACCGCGAAGAAGCCGGACGGCTCGGCGACGTCATTTACGGTGACGTGCCGGCTGGATACGCCAGTGGAAGTGAACTACTACCGCCACGGCGGCATCCTTCACATGGTGCTGCGGCGGATGGCGTCGAACTAGTTCGAATCACTTTTGGGGCTGACGAACTCGGTCCGGGTCCCGAATCGACGCACTCCCCTCCGGGTGCGTCGATTCGGGACCGGTTCTCGTGGTGCAGACCGGCATCACCGGACCATGCGCGATTGCACACCATCGATAGACGCGTGCGGATGCGTGATCTCCATGCGCTGCCTTGTTGGATTCACAACCCGGCATCCGCTTTGTGGTTGCTGACATCCTCGTGAAGGGATCCCTTTCCCCGCTTCTTCACGATCTCCTCAATGACTATTTCAGATTCGTCAGCGGTGCGGCGGCGATCGCGCAGCGTCCGAAAACTCTGCAGGATCTGCGATCGAGATCGACCAGCCTGCGGTTCCACAGCCAGATCAATGGGTCTGCCGCCGCTCACCGCCGTATCCCCACGCTTCATCGATTTCGTTGAATCTCTCTTCATTGCTGGCCTTCCCTTTCCAATTCGATGCATCCATGCGCACCGCGAGCAAAGAAATAGTGAACGGCTGTGGACTCGACCAACAGTCCACAACTCGTTTGCTGTTTCGCGCCTCGGCGAAATCCCGTACAAGTCAGTTTTTACGAATGCCGAACGTCTCGGTCGGCATTCCCCCTGCTTGATCGAAGAGTATACACGCGCCACGAATCGACTGTTCCATCAATCGCGAAAAGTCGTCGGAAAAAAAACGAATCAGTCGTTATCACCCGATCGCAAGGCGATCGCAAGAGCGCACTCCACGACTTTTCCACGGCGATAGATGAGAACCTCGTAATCGTCCACGCCCTGTCCACGAAGTGCGATTTGCAATGCATCAGTATCCACATCCACTCCACGTGGACGAATGGTGACCCGCCCCGCACCGAGTAAGCGCAGTGCATGACGAACCCGCGACTGTCTCCAGGGAAGTTTTTCCACCACGCGAAAGCTGCGCCACCACTTGGAGCGCACATCATGCGCAGATGTGAGCCAGCCCACACCGGGATGAACTTCCTTCAATCCATGCTGATCCGCGAGTCGAGCAAGCAGTTTTCCACGTTCTGCAGCGGCATCCACAATGTGAACAAATTCCAAGGGTCCATTCCCGGGGGGAGGATCTTCCGGCGGCCCTGAGAGAGAGACATCGTGTGGCAGGAGCGAGGCAGTCCGACATGACGGGTTCTGCGCCAATCGCCCGCGCCACCAGACACACTGCACGAGTTGTCCATCGTCGCTGATAAACTCCAATTCATCGCCTGTTGCTACAGGAAGCGACGCCAGATCGATACCAGGGCCAAGTTTGACGGCCGCGTCCGGATAACGATCGAGCAGATCGCGAATCACCTCCGGACCGGGCTGGTAGTCGTGCCAGCGCATGAGGCGACGACCAGCACTGCGCCGAGCTGGGTCGATATGAATTGCATCGACGTCGTGATCAAATTGTGCGACGTCTCTACAGACGGATGCGCAACGGGCGTTGATTCCAGCCATCCAGGCCCTTATTGGGTTGAGATCGACTGCCAAGAGCTCGCAGCCCTCAGCCAGTGCCATCGAGTCGCCTCCGATTCCGCAACAGAGATCTGCAATCGAGCCTAAGTCTCTGAAGCGCCGAGCTTTGTGCCGGGCGACAATGGCGCTTGTGGCCTGCTCTACGCCTTCCACATCAGCCACGAGTTCCGGAAAGAAAGGGAATTTGAGCCGTGCTTTTTGTCGGGCCAGGAGAAATTCGGCAGCCACGGCCACCTGTGACGCCTGAAATCGCTTGCGAAGGCGAGAAATAAGGGCAGGCGAAACGGCGGTCACCGATTCCAGCTCGGCCAATAGCGGTCGGGCTTCCGGCGAAACCAGCCACTTCCAGTCGTCAAGGTCGCCAACCATGGAACCGCGATTATCAGCTCAAAACCCGGATTTGCGAAAATTTTGGTTCCGGGTGAAACCGCGAGGCGTCCGGTCACAACAAGGTGGTAGAAGAATTCTCCGAACGGGCCGCCGAGAGGTGGTACGTTCGAATCCACTCTGCGCATCCGTGCCGGTCTCATCGTGGGCCGGCGCGGACTTTTTCTTTTTGGGGAATTGACAGCAGGCGGCCGGTGAGGTTGGATTTGAAGTCAATGACCGACGGCGCAGCCGACAATCGCGACGAAGCCACGGGGCCCCTGCCCCGGAGGCCATTCGCGGAATCGCACCCTGAAACCATTCCTCTGGCCGCAGCCGGGCCGCTGAATTGCCCAAATTGCGGCAAGCCGTTGCCAGGCGACGACAGCGTGGTCTGTGTGTCGTGCGGGTACGACCTGCGTTCTGTCCAGATTCGACCCACCATCATTCAGAGCGCCGAGGTCAGGGCTGCGGGCACCGGGCAGAAATCAGATACCGAGTCTCGACAGGATTTGGGCATCGACCCGTCATCGCTTCCGTTGCTTCGTCCGTTTCCGAACTGGAGAGTGTGTGTGGGCGTGGCGGCGGCATGCGCGATCGTCATGATTGCAGCCTACCTGGCAGGATATGGCGGCCTGTTTCCAACCGACGAGGGACGTTTCGCCGATGCGACGGGCGCGTTCACGGCGGACGCCCCAATCGCAGCCGCTCGATTGATGGGCGTGGCGAAGTTTCTCCTGTTTCGACTCGTCCTCCTGGGGTGCGGGTTGCTCGCACTCAACGTGCACTCTCATCTGCGGGGCATTCCGACGGGTTCGCTTCGAGGCGTCGCGGCCGCCATGGCGGCGGTGGTGTCCGTCGCCGGATTGATGATGCTGCTCAGCATGTCGAACCGTGCGTTCGAACATTTTGTGGAAATTGTCGGACAGGGCGCGTTGGCCGTCCTGGTGATGCTGGGCCTGTTTCGCCTGAAGCCGACGGAAGCGCTCCTGGTGATCGGCATCGGCCTGCTTGTCGTGGTGTTCGCCGTGCTTGGCGCTCACGTGATCGTCTGGGCGACCTGAGCGCGTCGGTCCGGATAATTCTGCGTCAGCGACGGCTGCTCGGCGGGATATTTTTCCGCGGTAATGCGATCCCAGTCTCGGTGGTAGCGTGCAATCGGCACCGAGGAATATCTTGACCGACAGCGATAGCACACGAGCTGACGGTGAGAGAACAGGAAGATGCCGAGATCGGTGACCAGCACGGCCACCAGCATCGCCAATACCCAGGGATTCTGGGCGTAACCGATGGCGGCGACCACCGCACCGGCGAAGGCGAGGGGAACGACGAACAGGGTGATTCGCGGAAAGGAGCGGGCGCGGAACAGGGCGTTGCATCCGCACACAATGCAGGCTTTGAGGCTGCCCGAATCATCCACCGCACCATCCCAAGCGAGAAAGAGTTCGCGAGCGTCCTCGCCGTCGATCTCGATGGTGACCCGGGTCGGCCGTTGGGCGACATCAACCTCGGCGATGCCGATGCGCTGGCGGGCATCATCACGGACCTGAATCCGCATGTCCTGATCATACACGGTGATTTCGGCGGGTTGCGCTTGCATGGAAGAGTTCCGCAGGCGATAACCCGCGCCGTGACATCTTCCTCGCCTCCACCCACTTCACTTCCCGCACCCTCGTCCTGGGTTTCGCGACTGTCCGGCCGATTCATCGTTTTCGACGGACCGGACGGATCGGGCAAATCCACCCAGTTTGCCCGGTTTGCGGAGTGGTGTCGTACAGGCGGCGTGGACGTCGTTGAAGTTCGCGAGCCGGGCGGAACAGCCATCGGCGAGCAAATACGCACGGTCTTGCTCAGTCCGGCAAATTCCGAGATGGACCTTTTCAGTGAAATGCTTCTCTATATGGCCAGCCGTGCCCAGTTGCTGGCGGAGCGGATTCGACCGGCCCTGGCCAAGGGGCAATTCGTGCTTGCCGACCGCTTCGTCAGTTCGACGCTGGCGTATCAGGGCGCCGGCGGCGGGATGACTCGCGAGGCCATCATGGCGGTCGCGGCCATTGCGGTGGGCGAGACGTGGCCTGACCTGACTGTGATTTTCGATGTGGATGAGGCGACGGCCGCGAAGAGGCTTGTGGGCGGCTCGGCGAAGAAACGCCGTCCTGCTGCAGACGAGTTGGGGCTGTTCGCTGACCGGATGGAGTCTCAGGATGCGGAATACCGTCGCCGCGTTCGAGAGGGGTATCTGGACCAGGCCAGGCGGGAACCCGCGAAGTATCTCATCATCGATGGATCCAAGGATGCGGACACGGTGTTTGGGGCACTGATTGAGGGGCTGCGGCGGATTCTGGGCGGATAGGGCGGAACGCCATCGGGACGCGAGTTGTCACGATGTACACTTGAAGAATCATGGGCTACGACCTTGCTCCCGCAATGGATGCTCCGCCGGAACCGAGGCCGGCCGCATGCACCCATTGCGGGTACCTGCTGAATTCCGATCAGCCAGTGGCGAGATGTTCCGAATGCGGGGTTGAGAATCTGCTCGTTGACGACCGGCGACTTCTTTTGCGATTCGCCGATCCGAAATGGGTGTCTCGGCTGGCGATGGGAACAACGATTCTTCGATGGTCCATCACTGCTTTCGTCGCAGACATCGTGTTGGCCTTCTTGATCGTTGCTGTTGATGTCTCTACCGGATTCGGAATACTGCTGTCGGGACTTGTCGGCCAGTGCGTTCAGGCGATCATTTTGCTGATATTGGCGCTTTCGGCGATCACCGGGCCCCTTGGGATGGCCATGGTGCTGTCGCCTGATCCGCGGGTTGATGAATCGACGAAATCGCGACAGTCAGTATTGCGGTGGGTTCTGGCGTTCTCGCTTGTTCCAATGCTTGCCTCAGCCGCAGTGGAGACCTTTGTTTGGACGCCGTGGACTTGGACAGGTCCATCATTGCGATTCCTGACCGTGGTTCTTGTTCTGCTTGGAGCTGCCAATGCGGTCGAACGCCGCCACCTAATTACACGTGCCAGCTGGCTGCAGGGACGGGATCGACTCGCCATCGACACCACCACCGAGCGTCCAAGGACAACTCTCATCATCATCGTAATTCTGGTGCTGGTTTCCGCAGCTGCAGCTCTCATGCGAAGCGGCCCGCTCCGCGCGCTCACTCACGTATCCGCCGCAAGCGCCTTGGTTGTTCTCATCCTTGCCTTCACTCTCGCCAGGCAACGAAGGGCCATTGAATCTGAGCGTCAGGCGGCGTATTCGATGAGAGGCCGACTGCAGCTACCCACCTAATTCGGAGCTGCGACTCAACCGCCCTTGCGCCCGGAGCCGGCCATCGTACCGATGCGCTGCGTCACAGCCTTGCACACTTCTTCGATGGTGCGGTCGAGCACATCATTGACCAGAAACGCGTCGTAGACACCGCTCGAGTGGGCCAGTTCATCCTCTCGACGCGCTTCGGCGAGGCGGCGTTCGATCGACTCGGCGTCATCGCGATTGCGATCGATCAGGCGCTTACGAAGCTGTTCCTCCGATGGGGCATTGATGAAGATCATGAGTGCCTGCGGCATGGCGCTTCGCACTTGAATCGCCCCCTGGACGTCAATATCAAGGAGCACCAGGTCCCCATCCCGCAGAGATTCCTCCACGGGGCCGCGCGGCGTGCCGTACCACGACCGGCCGAAGACCTGCGCATATTCCAGAAACCGGCCCTCGTCGATCCATCGCTGGAATTCCGGCTCGCTGATGAAGAAGTAGTCGCGGCCGTGCAGCTCGCCGGGGCCCGGCGCGCGTGTTGTCGCAGAGACAGAGAAGATGCCTTTGCAGCGTTCCTCGACGCCGTGAGTCACCGATGTCTTTCCCGACCCGGAGGGGCCGGAAATGACGAGGAGAAGGCCGGGATAGTCAGTCCGGGGTTTGTCCACGATGCGGAGTGTACCGGCGAAACTGCGAAACACGAGGCTGTTCTGACCGGCCGGAAAGTGACGGGGCCGCAGCGTCTCCGTCAAATCCCATGAAGTCCCACGACGCGGAACATGGCCGTTTGAAACTCTAGGACCTTGAGGTGCCGCATTCCGGGCATTCAGGGCTCTGCGAATTTCCACGGAGATCGTATCCGCAGGCCACACACTTTCCGCGGCTCCTGCGCAGAACGCGTTGCACCCGCTGCGGTCCGATCCACAGAATCCTCAAGACAATCGCGTACACGATGGTGTTGATGACCACACCGGGAAGAATCGGGCGCAACGGAAGGTAGCGAACGTCGTAGCCGTCTCGCAGATGGCTGTCGATCGCCAGGATGCCGACAGTACCGACACCTGTGGGATTCTCTCGCACGACACACATGAACGAACGGAACGGCCAACCGCGAAGAAATGCGTGGCCGTCGCAATGAGTCGCCAGGCCGCTTCCCTTGGAGCTGACTTGGAGAGCGCTGAAGAACTCGTCGACAAGCATCCCGAGATTCCAGTCCGGTGACTTGGCGGTCGGCAGTCCTTGTGAGGGAAAGTAATCTTGCCACTTCGCGATGTACCAGGACGTACCGAAGCCTTCGAGACGAAGCAACTTCCATCCGGTGTGGTCGTCCGGACTGGAGGGGTCAAGATGAAACCCTGTTCGGAATCCGTCGCAACGATCATAATCCACCGTCAAGGCAATGACCCAGGCCACAAGGACATTCGCCACAACACCCAACGCAAGAAAGACGAAAATGCAGCGGAAGTTGATTTTCATGATCCCGCACGACGGTATTGGCAGGAAACCGTGATTTGTACCGGCTCGGACGGTCCTTGCCACACTTAAAGGCTCGATGTTTTTGTCCCCGCAGCGAAATTTTCCCCTGCATGTCCGAACGACTGTAACCGGATGACCGGGGTGTTCGGATTCTCCTACCGATCGATCGTACCTTGCCACAAGGAGTATTGGTCGTTCCGAATCGAAGGGACTCTGGGGCGACCCCCCAGCGAAAGGCAGGTTGCGAACGCTTGAGCGGAAGCGTTCGCAACCCAGGAATCATGCCAGTTCAGGCCGCATCGATTTGAAGACACGGCGGCCGAAGGCGCTGGACACGGCCGCGAGGTGATGTCGGCGGATATCGATCACCTGCGACTGGCGCGAGGGATTGCGCACCAGCACGAACGGCAGGCAGACCGCTTCCACACGAAAGACTTCGGCGGCTCGATACGGAGTGAAGGCGATCCGTGTGATTTCGAGCGGCGCCAACGTGTCGTCGCAACACCCTCGGAGGATTTCTTCAATGGTGTGCAGCACGACAACGTAGGTTTCGGTTTCGATATCTTCTGGAGCGAGAGGTTTGGCGAGTTGTGTGGAGGTGCACATGGCGACCACGCTTCGGCGTTGCCGAGTCAGGACAAGGGCGGGAGATCACGCGGCATCGCTATCACGATGACGTGAGATTCACGAACAAATTCGATGAGAAACGGGGCGGGCGCGGGTTCGAGCAGCCTCAGCCATGGAACCGGCGACGCGGACCTCGCAGCGCGAGGCATCGCCGCGAGGCGAGTTCTCGAACTGTCGAACCGAAGTTGGTCGGCGTCACACGCATGAGCGATCCTTGAATTGATGCGGGGGGAATATTGGCCCGTAACTCGAGGAAGTCAAGCGGAATCGCTGGGATTGGTTTGCTGCGAGCGATCGAAGGCGTGCCAGTCGCCGAAGGGGCCGGTGGGCGGTTCAAACGGATCAAGGGCATCCGCAAGCCGATCCATGTATTCCTCGGCGGGAATCTCGATGACGCCGAATCGCATGAGATGAGCATTCACAAACTGCGTGTCGAGGAGCTGGAAGCCTCCGGCGCGCAATCGCTCAACAAGATGAACGAGGCAGACCTTTGAAGCATCGGTCCCCCCGAGTGCCGGCCGGCTGAACATGCTTTCGCCAAAGAACGCAGCGCCGAGGTGAACGCCATAAAGACCGCCGACGAGTTGGCCGTCGCGCCAGGCCTCGACGGAGTGAGCATGGCCGCGTTGAGCGAGGCCCTGATACGCAGCGCGGAGTCGATCGTTCATCCACGGCCGGTTGCGGGCAGTTCGGGGGCTGGCGCATTCATCGAGGACGCGGTCGAAGGCGGTGTCGACGGTGATCTGGAAGCGGCGGCTTCGCACAACCCGTCCAAGGCTGGCTGGAATGTGAAAGGAATCGAGCGGGAGGATGCCTCGAGGGTCGGGGCAGAACCAGCTGATTGGGGCTCCGCGGCGGGAGGTATCCGCCATAGGGAAAATTCCCTGGGAGTACGCCAGAATCAGGAGGTCTGGAGTGGGATGGTCGAGGCGGTCGGGCATGAGACTGAGCGCTGTGGCAGTCGGGGTGCGGCCATGTATCATGCCCGTTCAACCTCCCGGAGCAAGGTGATGCGAAAGATCCTCGTGGGCGCTTCAGCAGCGGCAATGGCGAGCCTGTCTGTGGCAGATGGGAAGATCGTGATTACGGAGATCATGTATAACCCCGCCTCGGCCGAACGAAAGAACCAGACGGAGTGGGTGGAGATCGCCAACGTGGGCGATGCCCCCGTGGCGATGCGCGGCTGGAAGCTTGACGACGAGGACAAGGACAATTTCGGTGCGTTCAACGTGACGCTGGACCCCGGAGGTGTGGCAGTCTTGATCAATGGAGACGAGTGCACGGAGGCGCAGTTTCGAGGGGCTTGGGATTCTGCGAGCGCCCCGAAGCGGACGTACACGGTGATTCCGGTGGCGTGGGGAAGCCTGGCCAACACACCGGGGCCGGACAATGAAATCCTTCAATTGCTTGATGACCGCGGTGCCGTGCAATGCGAAGTGAGACAAACCGGCGGCGGATGGCCCAAGGTTGGATCCGGGGGTGCGAGCATCGTCCTGATCGATCCTCATCATAGTGATGCCTCCAGTGGGCCATCGTGGCAGAAAGCTGCGGTCGCAAACGGGGCGTTTGCGTGCGCAGTCAACGAAGTGTTCGACAAACCCGACATGGGGTCGCCGGGCATGATCCCGGGAGCAGGGACAGCCAGTCCGCCATCGCAGTCACAAGACCCTGTCATCATCACGCAAGCGCCGAGCGAAGACAGCGGTTCAGACGGTGGCGCAACGGGAGTTTCCGGCGGCGGGACCGGCGCGAGACCGAATCCAGCGATTCGGCCGCCACGAAAATCGCCGAACAGCATCGACTATTGAACGTCCTCTCTCCTGTGTGAGTCCTGATGATGGTTGGGCTCATCGAGCCCTATCATCCGCTCGAATATGGCTCCGCCGCCGAAGCCCGGATGGGCCCGACTGTTTGACGATTCAACGGAAATGCCCTTGGCCATCGCCGCGGGCGCCACGCTTCTCGCCGGGTTTGCTCTCTGGCGCCTGGCACCGGGCGCATCCTCGTCAATTGGCCAGGGATTGGTGTGGGTCAGTCTCGTACTGGGATCGGTTCACGGCCTCGCTGCTGCCTGGCAATCACTTCGCCGGTTGAGGCCAGACATCGACGTGCTGATGGTTGTCGGGGCATTCCTCTCGGCATTCATCGGGCATCCCGAAGAAGGGGCACTGCTGCTCTTCATGTTCACACTGGCGGGCGCCCTTGAGCACCGGGCCATGGCCAAGGCGAAGGATGCCGTTTCCCGGCTGCACAAGCTGATGCCGAAGAACGCCATGAGGCGGTCGCAGGCCGGAGGCACATCTGATTGGGAGGCGGTGGATCCCGAGGCATTGGTGCCTGGAGATGTCATCCTGGTGCGGCCCGGCGAGACGATCCCGGCCGATGGCGATCTGGTTCAGGGCGAGACGTCGGTGGACCAGAGTAGCCTGACAGGTGAGTCCATGCCGCGAAGCGTCCATGTCGGTGACAGCGTGTTTGCCGGCACCATGAACATTCAGGGCGCGATCGAAGTCGAGGTGGTTCGGCCCGTGCACGAGTCCAGCATCAAGCGAATTCTGCAGCTGGTGCTTGAAGCTCAGGAAACCCGTCAGCCGGTGCAAAGGCTGATTGACAGCTTCTCGACGCCCTACACCGTTGGAGTCTTCGTGGCGGCGGGGCTGGCCCTGCTGTGGTTTGCCTTCGGTGCGCAACTGGAATGGACAGCCGCGATCTATCGCGCAATTACTCTGCTCGTGGTGGCCAGCCCATGCGCGCTGGTGATTGCAACACCGACGGCCACGTTGTGCGGCCTGAGCAGGGCTGCTCGCGGCGGCGTTTTGATCAAGGGCGGCGAAGCGCTGGAGCGACTGGGAAGGATCCGATCGATCGCGCTTGACAAGACGGGCACCCTCACGACCGGACAGATCGAGGTGACACACGTGGAACCCATTGCGGCGAGCAATGTGGATTCGCTGGTGTCGGTGGCCATGGCCGCAGAGGAGCGATCGACGCACCCGATCGCAGCGGCCATCGTGCGCTGGGCGGAATCTCAGGAGATCGCCGCCTCGGAGATTGCCAGCCTGACCAATGTGCCGGGCCGCGGGGTTGAAGGGCAATTCGAGGGAATGCCGGCGCGGATCGGCACCTACGAGTTCTGCGAATCGCTCATTCCGGTCTGTTTTCGAAACCATACCCAGCAGTTGATTCAGAAGATCCGCGCCGACGGGGGATTGGCGGTTGTGGTAGCACACGGGGGCGAAGCGCTTGTGCTCGCACTGGCGGACCGGCCCAGGGAAGGTGCGGAGGAGCTTGCTCGCGGGCTCCGCGATGTCGGCGTCACGAGCGTGGCCATGCTGACCGGCGACCACGTGGATGTGGCGAAGCGGGTGGCGGCCGCGGTGGGCATCACCGATGTCAAGGCGGGCCTGATGCCCGAGCAGAAGGTCGACGAGGTTCGTCGGCTCAAGAAATCCAGCGTACGAGGCGGCTTGGCGGTGGTGGGTGACGGCGTCAATGATGCTCCAGCGCTGGCGGTGGCCGATATCGGCCTGGCGATGGGCGGCATCGGGGCCGATGCAGCGCTGGAGACGGCCGATGTCGTGCTGTTGCACGACGACTTGAATCGCATTCCCTGGTCGATCGGGCTGGCTCGCCGCGTGCGCACCATCATGATGGCCAACCTCGTGTTCGCCACGCTGGTGATCGTGGGCCTGGCGACCGTGACGGTCGTGCTCGGAATCCCGCTGTCAATCGGCGTGCTTGGGCACGAAGGATCAACGCTCATTGTTGTCGCCAACAGCCTGCGGATTCTGGCCCATCACGGCCCTCGACCCTCAGCTCACGTCGGGTAGATCCATCGCCGACGAGCGGCCTGAAGGATTCTCCCGACGCCCGTCGTACCACAATTCGAGGCCTTCGCGCTGTTGCCATGTCTTGGGCCCGCCCCAGAGCAGGCGAAGCGCAATCGACCACAGCTGTGCAGGAGTGTGCATGCGCATTTTTCGGCCGCTGGTCCAGGTCGGGTCGGAGAGCACGACAAATCGCCCTCGGGCCTTCAGCGCTTTGGAGAGCCACACTTCCTCGCTGGCGAAGTACCGCTCGTCGAATCCACCAACCGCTTCAAAATCAGTGCGACGGGTGAATACAAAACACCCCGCGGCCAGATTCATCGGAATCCAGACCAGCAGGAACATCCAGAGATAGATGCGCGCGAGGAGCGGGATCGGCTCACACATGCGAACGAGACTGCCTCCCCCCACCGCGCCTTCATCGAGTGCGATCAGCGCTCGCTGCAGTGTCGGCGCGGGCAGAATCGTGTCGGCATCGACGAAAATCAGGATGTCGCCGCGAGCCTGGGCAGCGCCTGCGTTTCGCACGGCCGCGATCTGCCGCTTCTTCACATTGATGACGCGGGCTCCGTGGCCGGCTGCGATCGCCTCGGTTTGGTCCGACGAATCGTCGTTCACAACGATGATTTCGTAGGGGCGCTCGCAGACATCGGCCGCAGCGCGCACGGCGTCGATGGTGGCGCCGATCATCGCCTCTTCGTTCCATGCGGGAATGACAAAGGAGATCATCGGCATGAGATCAGGTCGCGAGTTACCGGCTTCATTGCGCCCACGCATCATTCCAGTTCATACCTGCGGGGATGGCCACATCGGCGCTGGACTCCACCATGCTGGCAATTGGGTAGGCGCAATAGTCAGCACTGAAAGCCCCTGCCGGCCGGTGGTTTCCGGAATGCCCAAGTCCTCCAAACGGAAGCGCAGAGCTGGCGCCGGCGGTGCCGTTGTTCCAATTGATGCAGCCGGCCCGGCATTCAGCAAAGAACTGCTCCCATTCATCGGTGGCGCTTGTAAAGATTGAGGCGGCGAGACCGAATCGGGTCGCGTTCGCCTGCATGACGGCCTCGTCGAGCGAATTGACGACGGAGACCTGCAGAATCGGCCCAAAGATCTCCTGATCGCGTTCCAGCGTGAAGGCATCAGCTTCGAGAATCCCCGGCGAGATGAACCAGCCGCCATGCAGGTCGGGCGAGTCCAGCGCGGTCGATTCCATGATGACCTTGGCCCCGTGGTGCACCAGTTTGGCCTGGGCCTGCAACACACTTCGGCGGGCGGCATCGCTCACGATCGGCCCCATGAACACGGGCGACTTCGACAATCCGGGGCCGATCAGGAGATTGGAGGCCGCTTTGCCGAGTGCAGCGATGAAACGGTCGGCGATGTCGCGATGCACGATGATTCGGCGCGTGCAGGTGCAGCGCTGACCGGTGGTGTTGAACGCGGCCCGGGCACATTCCACAACCGCCTGCTTCAGATTGGCCGACGGCATCACGAGCGCCGGGTTGTTTCCGCCCATCTCCAACGCGACGATTCGCCCGGGCGAATCGAGATTCGCTTCAAGGATGCTTCGGCCGACGCCCCACGATCCCGTGAACAGAATGCCATCAACTTCCGGATGCCGAACCAGCATGCGCGAGGTCTCGGCAGCGCCCTGCACAACGTTGAACACGCCGGGCGGCAGACCGACCTCGTGCATCATCTCGGCGATCAGCTGGCCGACACCCGGGGTCTTCTCCGACGGCTTGAAGACGATCGTGTTGCCGAGGTACATCGCCGGGATAAAGTGGCCGTTGGCGAGGTGAGCTGGAAAATTGAATGGGCCGATCACGGCCATCACCCCGTGCGGCTTAAACCGGCAAAGGCCCTTTCGCGTGGGAGTTACCGTGACTTCGAATTCAGTCACTCGCTGGAGCGAAGGAGTCGCCAGCGTCAGATCGACTTTGCCGCCCAGCGCCTTGGCCTCTGCCAATGATTCTGAATAGACCTTTCCCATCTCAAGCGTGATCAGTCGAGCAACCTCTTCCGCCCGGGCCGTCGTGACTTCTTTCCACTTCCTAAGGAATTCGATGCGACCATCGCGGCCGAGCGCATGCCACGCCGGAAGGGCCTTTCTGGCTGCGCCGACGGCTCGATTCACGTGCTCTGCATTGACATGTCCATTCCAGACCGTCTCGGAAGGATTGGCGGGGTTGTGCGAGCTGAGAGCGGGGCCATCGGTTCGGATGAAGGAGCCGTTGACATAGTCGCCGGGCGGATGAGACAGGATGGCGTGGCCCGAAGCGGGAGCTGAGGCGGTCGAGGTCATGGGAAAAGGGTAGCGGGTTCGACGGGCCCCGGGGGGATCACGTTCCGACGATCGATTTCGGCGGCGAACCTAGACTGGGTCATGCACAAGCCCGGCTGCGATCCGAACAACATGCAGATGTCGGATGTCCTCTGCGACTTCTGTCACAAGGAGTGGACGGAGACCATGCCTGTGGTGGAGGGCCACCATGGGAGCATCATCTGTGGCGGTTGCCTGTCGATCGCCTACGCCGCAACCGTGAATGAAGGGATCAATACCGGGGCGGAAGGGTATCAGTGCACGATGTGCCTGGAGCAGCGAGCGGAGGATGCGTGGGCAAGCCCGGCATTTCCCGAGGCCACCATCTGTCGCCGATGCATCAAGCTGGCGGCGGGCGTCCTGGAGCGAGATGAAGACTTCGCCTGGCGCCGGCCCAAGTCAACCTAGACACCCACTGTTCTCACTGGTCGAGTCTGGATACCGAGTCATGGAAATCGGCCTGGGGCGGGTCCGTTCGATGAAGAGAACCCAACGCTGAGACCAAGATCGAGGGGATTGGGTTCGATGTGTAGTGGGTCAAGACAGCGCCTGGCTAGGAATTCAGATTGTCGGTAACCGGGATTGAAATAGGTATCGCGAAATCGGTCAGGAATTGGAGTACAATCTCTCTCTCGCCAATTCGCTGGCGGCCCGAGGTTTCCCGGCGTGTGCCGGGACGGGATCAATATCGTTTTTTTCAGCCGCAAGGCGGTCTTGCGGCGGTGGAAAAGAAAGCATTCATGGTTGATTACAATCTGATTCAGGAAATTGGTGTCGAGGAAGATCTTGCCGAAGCGATGATTCTGGAGGCGCTCGGCCGGGATGTGGCAAGCGGGAACATGGACAAGGTCCTCAAGGCCGACATCCAGAATTTCTCCGTCAACTCGATTCTCAAAGGCAGAGTTGTTGGATTCGCGGGGGACGATGTCGTCGTCGAAGTGGGTCTGAAGTCTGAAGGACTGATCCCCAAGGAAGAGTTCGAGGACGGCGCGGGGGACCTCACCATCGGCGATACGATCGAGGTGCTGCTCGAGTCGCTGGAGGATGACACCGGAGCGGTGCAACTCTCGAAGCGCAAGGCGGATCGCATTCGCGGCTGGGAGCGGTTGCTCCAGACCAAGAAGGAAGGCGATGTGGTCGAAGGCAAGTGCACCCGCAAGATCAAGGGCGGCTTGCTGGTCGACATCGGCGTTCCGGTGTTTCTGCCGGCATCACAGGTCGATGTTCGTCGGCCCGGCGATATCGGTGAATTCATTGGCAAGACCATTCGCGCTCAGATCCTGAAGATCGACGAAGAGCGGCGCAACATCGTCATCTCGCGTCGCAAGCTCATTGAAGACGAGCGCCAGGAAGCCAAGCGCAGACTGCTCGACACCGTCAAGGAAGGCCAGATCATCAAGGGCACGGTGACCAACATCGCCGACTTCGGCGCCTTCATCGACCTTGGCGGCATCGACGGTCTGCTGCACATCACCGATATGTCGTGGGGACGCATCAATCACCCCGGTGAAATGGTGCGCATCGGTCAGGAGGTCGAGGTCAAGATCCTCAACATCGACCGCGAGAAGGAAAAGATCGCCCTCGGCCTCAAGCAGAAGGAATCTTCGCCTTGGGAAGCCATCGAACAGAAGTATCCGGTCGGCTGCCGCGTGAATGGTTCGGTGGTCAACCTCATGTCGTATGGCGCGTTCGTGCGGCTTGAGGAAGGCATCGAGGGCCTTGTGCACATCTCAGAGATGTCGTGGACTCGCCGCGTCAACCACCCGAGCGAGATGGTTTCGGTCGGCCAGGAAGTCGATGTCGTCGTCCTCGAGATCAACAAGGACAAGCAGGAGATCTCGCTGGGCATGAAGCAGACCGAGGTCAATCCCTGGGAGCTGGTGGCCGAGAAGTATCCGCCGGGCACCATCATCGAGGGCAAGGTCCGCAACCTCGCCAACTATGGCGCGTTCATCGAGATCGAGCCGGGCATCGACGGCCTGCTGCACGTCACCGACGTGTCGTGGACCAAGAAGATCGCCCATCCCAACGAGGTGTTCCAGAAGGGGCAGGTCGTCAAGTGCGTGGTGCTCGAGGTCGACCAGGAGAAGCAGCGCGTGGGCCTCGGCATGAAGCAACTCAACGAAGACCCATGGATCGAAGCGATTCCGACGGCCTATCGCCCCGGCATGATCGTCAAGGGCCACATCACGAAGATCACCAACTTCGGCGTGTTTGTGGAGCTCGAAGAAGGCCTCGAAGGTCTGCTGCACATCTCGGAGCTCGCAGATCAGAAGGTCGAGAATCCGCAGGATGTGGTCAAGCCCGGCCAGGAAGTCGACGTCAAGATTCTCCGAGTCGATACCGACGAACGAAAGATCGGTCTCTCGCTCAAGCGGGCCCAGTGGGGCAGCGCGGACGACGGCGGCAAGTCGGAAGGCGACGAGCCGGCTCCGAAGCGCGCAGCGCCTACCCGCGGCGGCATGGATGATCACGGCGCCATGGGCAGCCACAAGATCAAGCTCTGAGTCCTCCCAACCGTCCTGGATTCAAAGAACGCAACGCCCGCGGCCATTCGGCCGCGGGCGTTTTCACATGGGTGACTGGTGTGATCTGCCCTGATGCTTAGCAGAGGGCCGCGAAGGCCAGCAACAGGAGCAGCAGGAACTTCTTGCGGTTTTCGGTCAGTGCAGCGATCGAGTAGAGCATGGGGCCGGCCTTTCGTATCTTGATTTGTACTCAAGTCTGCCTCAAGATTGGCGTGTGTCCATGCCCAGGACATGCCAGGAAGCATTCAATGTTGACTTCACCCGTTATGAACCGCTCTCGTGGGTCGCGATATGTCCTGCGGCAGATTCTTTGTGTTTTTCTCGGACTTCTGGCGTGCACTTCTGCGCGTGCCCAGGAGCAGGACTGTTCGTTTCCGGACGTTGGAATGGCGGTTGGGGCCTTTCTGACGGCTCGTGATTGGACCACGAAGTTTGATCTTCCAGCCTTGGAGGACCCCGCGTCGAAGGTTGAGATGCCGTGCGTCTCGGGCGTCAGCATCATCCTGAGGCATCAGGCGCGGATCCTGGGAGAGGGTCAGGATTGGTCCGGTGATGCCCTGATGCTTCGCCGGGCCATGGGTCGGGCGTTGGGCGAAGTGCTCAGCGATGCGAGTGTCTCGAACGTGCCGGAGCAAATGCGAAACGTGGTCGGGGGCCGTCTGACCATTCAGTTGGAGTTGGCCGGAAAGCCGACTCCGACGCTCGGCGCCAACTTCGACCAGGTCGTCTCACGACTGACTCCGGGAATCGACGGCGTTGCGCTGAGACGAGGAAACGACTGGCAATACGAGTTCCCAAGTCACCTGTTGAGCTGGAATACCGCAAGGAATCTCGATCAGGCCTTTCTGCGAATGGCGGCAGATCTTGGCCTGCCGGCGAAAGATCTGCCTCAGTTGACCCGAATCGACCGGGTGGGCGCGTATCGATTCAAAACGTTCTGCCTCGTGCAGGGCGACCCCGCAGGAACACCATTTCAGGTCATCCGCGGGGATGAGATTGTTCCACCGGGACCCCTCGATGTCCCGACTCTGGTTCAGGCGGTGGATCGCTTGATTCAACACATCGAGGCGTCGATCGGCCGTGAGCTGGCCGATGGAACAGTGATCCCGATCGGCTTGCGCGGGGACTATCGGTCGAGTACGGATCAGTACCGGCCGCTGATCGCGCCGTCATTCGATCAGGCCATGGTTGCCATGGCCCTCGCCCGGCTCTCGCGGTGCGATTCATTGCCGGAGACGACACGGCACATTGCCCTCGATCTTGCCGAGCAGGTGATCATGGACCTTGCAATCAAGACTTCGTCCGAGGACGACGCGCTGGTGAATCCGGCCACGTGCGCTGCGGTGGTGCTGGCCGCAGCGCAGGCCCCTTCGAATCGCGACAACACCACGACAGAATTCGTCGAAGGAGCAAAGGCTGTGGTGCGATCGTCGTTTGCCGGCAAGGACGGATTCGTCTTGCGATCCGACGACCACAAGGAGACCCTTCGGTTGCCGGCGTCGAAGCAGGCGCTTCTGGCCGCGGCGATGGCGACGCTCTTTCGCCAGGGTCGATATGTCGATCACGCAACCGCCCGCGAAGCGATCGACGCCGCATGGAAGTCGGGTGATGAGGGTCGGACAATCGAGCTTTCGCCGTGGATCATCATGGCGGAGCAGATCATCGCGGGGCAGTCCTCTCAGTTGGCCCATGTCGATGAACTGAAATCGCTCATTGACGACCTGGACGGCCTGCAGGTGCTCCACTCCCCCGAAGATGCCGGTGTTGAAGGTGGATATGCGGTGCCGAGCCGGCGGGGAACTCCAACGTTGCCCGATTCGCAGTCGCTTCGATTCGGCGCTGCGAAGGCCATGGCCGGCAAGGAGGAGCGAATCGGACCGGTCGACCCCGGCGACCTGATGATGAGACTTCAGGGTTTTGCCCGATTCACTCGACAGCTGACGGCCAGGCCGTCGTCGGCGTGGGCCTTTCCAGCGCCCGACCGGGCTCTCGGAGGTATCCGGGAATCCCTGATTGACAACGATCAGCCGGTGGCAGCCCAGGCCATGGGAATCATGGCGCTGGCAGAACTACTCGACGCAATGAGTGCTACTCCCCGACCTGCGAAATGACCGCTTCAGGCTGCTTCGGAAAGCTGCACCACCGGTGCTTCGCGGTCGAATTCGACCGCGATGACCGTGTTGCCGTCGGTTAGATGGAGGCAGCGAATGACGCGACAGGCCTGCATTTCGTCGTTGAGGATGACTGCCTGTCGTCTCTTGAGCGCGATTCCGACATAAACGACATCGCCCGGCACAAATTCGAGCGTTCGGCCGATGTGAAGCATGGCTCCGCCCACGGAGAGGTCTTCCGACAGCGCGGGGTAGTACTTGCCGCTCCGCGGCTCGTAGACCTTGCACGGGCGAGACAGATTGAGTCGCTCAAACCGACGGCGTTCCAGGTCTCGATGCATGACACATGCTCCGGCGGGCGGGCGACGGATCGGCCGCGGCCAGAAGTGCTATCGGTCGTTCGGGAGAACGACTTGGGGGGAATTGGGGGTATTCAGTTCAAAAACGCCCAAGGCCTCGACAGAATTGCCGAGGCCTTGGGAGATAAACAGAAAACAGTTGGGGCGCCATTGACCGCCGGTTGCCCGGCGGCTGTCCGCGTACCGCACGCTGAATCCCCGATTGGGGAGAATTTCGTAGTGCGGTGCCGTTCGTGAAACGGCACGGACGAGGTTGTGTTGACGATTTGCAGGCCAACCGGATCTCTCCGGTTCGCCAGTCTAATAATCCATTAGAAAGGAGGTGATCCAGCCGCAGGTTCCCCTACGGCTACCTTGTTACGACTT
>CAYOWQ010000009.1:0-186721 GCA_964407695.1 uncultured Isosphaeraceae bacterium
GCGAAACATGCCCATCGAGGCTTGACAGGCAAGACAGTCGCTACGCGGGGCGGGACTAAAGTGCATGACCTACATCATTACGCGGGACGGGAGCAAAGTGTATGACCTACGTCACTGTCCTCTCGTGGGTGTGAGTCGGCAGGGATTGCGCATCCATCGCGCGCCAGGGCGGTTCCTATCCGGACCCTACGGGCTGACCGGCGCGGGTTCGGGAAGGTGCTTGAGGATGCGTTCGAGGGCAGCGCTTCGGGAGGCTTTGAGGAGGACGACGTCGCCGGGGTGGAGGAGGGAGGCGATCTCGCGGGCGAGCTCGTCGGTCAACGGGGGATGGATACTCACGATTGATGACGGAACCGTTTGGCGAAGGGTGGCTGCGGTGGCTTTGGCGTAGCGGCCGATCAGGATGATTCGACGCAGGGGAGCGTGTTCGTGGGCAGCGCGGATGGTGCGGCCGACCTCGGCGTGAAGGGCTTCGGATTCATCGCCAAGTTCAAACATGTCGCCGAGGATGATGACGCGGGAGGGTGACTGGGCATACAGCTCGGAGAAGGTCTCGATGGCCGCCCGCATGGATTCGGGGTTGGCGTTGTAGGCGTCGTTGACGACGACGATCTCGCCGTGGCGCTCGGGCTGGAAGCGCATGGGTGCGGAAGTAGCGCGATTCAGGTTGGCGGCGATGGTGGTGTCGTCGAGGCCGAATTCGCGGGCGACGGCGATGGCCGCGAGGGCGTTGTGGGCGTTGTGGCGGCCGGGAAGGGGGAGAGTGAACTCAGCGCCGTCGGCGAGGCGGAGGTGTTGGCCGGCGGGAGTGGTGCGGCGATCGGCGAGGCGGATGTCGGCATTGGGGCCTTCGCCGAAACGAAGAAGGCGGATGGAATTCGGAAGATATGGATCAAGCACCGGGCATGCGGCCGGGATGATGCCAAGGCCGCCGGCGCGGAGGTGATTCAGGATGGAGGCCTTTTCGCGGGCGATGGCGTCGATCGACTTCATTCCGCCGAGGTGGGCCCGGCCGATCATGGTGATCACGGCGATGTCGGGCTCGGCCATGGCGGAGAGGGGGGCGATCTCGCCGGGGTGATTCATGCCGATCTCGACGACGAGGTAGTCATCACCGGGTTCGGCGGAGAGCAGTGTGAGGGGGACGCCGATGTCGTTGTTGAAGGATTTGTCGCTGGCCCGGCCGCAGCGCGTGGGAGAGAGCGCGGCGTCGATGAGGCGTTTGGTGGTGGTCTTGCCGGATGAACCGGTGACGGCGATGACGCTGAGGGAATCAAGTCTGCGGCGATGAGCAGCGCCGAGGCTGGCGAGGGCTTTGCGGGTGTCTTCAACGATGAGCGTGCTCACGCCGAGGGGGAGCGCATCCTTGGCGGCGTGTAGTTCGATGATGAAAAGGGCAGCGCCGGCGCTGGCCGCACCGACGAGGAATCGATGGCCATCGAACTGCTGGCCCTTGAGGGCGAGGAATGCCTTGCCGCGGAGGTCGATACGGGAATCGGTGGCGATGGCGGAGACCTCGACGGATGCCCCGGGGTGGGGCAAGCGGTGAGGCAAGCGGTGGGCCCAGCGGGCGTTGGCCGCGTGGCAGATCCAGTCTCCGGTGAATCGGGGCCTGTGGTCAGTGGGGGGCGGTGGAGTGATCAGCATGGTGGAGAGCGAGTGCTTCGCGGGCGATCAGGCGATCGTCGAAGGGGCGCTTGACGGCGCCGATGATCTGGTAGTCCTCGTGACCCTTGCCGGCGATGAGCAGGACGTCGCCATCGCGAAGTGAATGGACGGCCTTGTGGATGGCGTCGCGGCGATCGGTGCATCGCGAGATGTGAGGTCGTTTGGCGGGCGGAACGCCGGTCATGATTTCGTCGATGATGGCGTCGGGGTCTTCGGTGCGGGGATTGTCGGAGGTGATGATGACATCGTCGGCAAGGTCGCAGGCAGTGCGGGCCATGCGGGGGCGCTTGGTGCGGTCGCGGTCGCCGCCGCAACCGAAGAGGACCCGGAGCCGACCGTGGAGCGGTGTGAGCGGACGCAAAGCGCGAAGGACGTTGGCGAGGGCATCGTCGGTGTGGGCGTAGTCGACGAGCACGGTGAAGGCATCGCCGCGGGTGGTGACGGGTTCGAGCCTGCCGGGTGGAGCGTGGCAGGAGGCGAGGCCTTCAGTGAGTTCGTCGCTGGTCAGGCCGAGGGCGTGGGCAACGGCTGCGGCTTGAAGGGCGTTGGAGACGTTGTGAAGACCGATCAGCGGGAGTTCGAGATCGAGTATGCCCCACGGGCCGGTGAAGGTGGCGCGGACGTGGTCGGCGGCGAGAGCGTGGACAGTTGCGGTGCAATCGGCGGGAGCGCCGGCGACGCTGGTGCGAAGGACTCTGCACTTACAGCGTTGGATCATTCGCGAAGAGGCGGGGTCGTCGGCGTTAACGACGGCGATGCCGTCGGCCGGGAGCATTTCGAACAGCATGGCTTTGGCTGCGGCGTAGGAGGCCATGTCGCCGTGATAATCGAGGTGATCGCCGGTCAGATTGGTGAAGATGCCGGCGCGGAAATGGAGAGCGGCCACGCGGCCCTGATGAAGGGCATGGCTGGAGGTTTCCATGACGGCGTGGGTGCAGCGGTTGGCGACGGCACGGGCGAAGAGGGCGCTGAGGTCGATGGCGCCGGGGGTGGTGAGGTTGGCGGGTTGAGTGGTTTGGCCGTCGAAGGTTTCGACGGTGCCGAGGAGGGCGCAGCGACGGCCGGCATGCTCGAGGAGTTGGCGGATGAGGTAGGCGATGGTGGTCTTGCCGTTGGTTCCGGTGACGCCGATGAGCGTGAGGTGAGCGGTGGGTTGGCCGTGGAAGCGCTCGGCGAGGAACGCGGTAGCGCGATTGAGGTCGGTGGCGGTGAGAGCGGCGACGGCGGGTGGGATGGAATCGGTGGTGTCGCTGAGGATGGCGATGGATCCGCGCTGGATGGCATCGGTGATGAATTGGCGGCCGTCGGCCTGATGTCCGGGCCGGGCGATGAAGAGGCTGCCGGGAGAGGCCTTGCGGGAATCGTCGGCGAGAGCGTTGATTTCGAGCGCGAGATCACCTCGATGGAGTTGAATCTCGGGGTAGAGAAGTTCGCGAAGGCGCATGGGAAGAAGATCGACCGTCTCGAACAAGCGTATGGAGAAAGATCGGTCAGGGCAGGATCAGCATCGCATCGCCATAGCTATAGAAGCGGTAGCGATGGGCGATGGCTTCGGCGTAGATCGCCTTGAGGCGGTCGAGGCCGATCATCGCGGCGACGAGGGCGAGGAGCGTGGAGCGGGGCAGGTGGAAGTTGGTCATCAGGCCCTGAACGAAGCGAAAACGGAACCCGGGGGAGATGAGCAGGCGTGTGGCGGCGGAGTAGGGGCCGGCCGGAGGGAGCGGGTCAGGAAGGGATTCGAGGGCGCGGACCGTGGTGGTGCCGACGGCGACGAGGCGGCCGGGGGAGGCAGCGCGGGCTCGGAGGAAGTCGAGGGTTGTGGGCGGTACGAGGAAGCGTTCCTCGTGCATGGGGTGGGATTCGAGCGTTTCGGTCTCGACGGGTTTGAAGGTGCCCATGCCGACATCCAGAATGAGTTCATGGCAACTGATGCCGCGGGAGGTTAGGGCGCGCAGGAGCGAATCGGTGAAGTGCAGGCCGGCGGTGGGGGCGGCGACGGAGTGGTTGTGTTGCGGATCGGCGTAAATGGTCTGGTAGCGGTCGCGATCGAGGGCGTCGGGAGTGGTCTGGGAGGTGTGGAGGCGGGACTTGAGGATGTAGGGCGGCAACGGGGTTCGGCCGACGAGGTTGAGAATGGCGTCGGGGTCTGTGGAATGAGCGTCGTCGGATTTCGGTTCGACGAGCCATGCCTCGGCATCGCGATCGAGCAGATGAAGGGTGAAGGGAGAATCTGCGCCTTCGGGGTTCAGCAAACGCAAAGTTTCGCCGGGATGGAGCTTGCCGCGAAGGAGGCAGCGCCATCGGCTTTGTGCGGGGCTGTCGAGGAAGAGGCCTTCGGATCGGCGACCGGTCTTTTCGCGGCGAAGGTCGAGGCGGGCGGGGATGACGCGGGTGGAGTTGACGACGAGTGAGTCGCCGGGGTTGAGGAAGTTTGGGAGGTCGCTTACGTGGGAGTGAGTGAGTTGATCGGTCGAGGAATGGACGACGAGCAGGCGGGCGCTATCGCGCGGATCGGCCGGGGCGGTGGCGATCAGATCGGGAGGAAGCTCGTAGTCGAGATCGGCGGTACGAAGGGGCATCGTTCAGTGTGGCAGATCAGTCTGCGCGCTGTACTCTGCGCTGGCGGGCCGGAGGTTTTGCGGCGTAGGGAACGAGCTCGCGGGGGATCTCGCGGATACCCCGGCGCTGAGCCTTGGCGATGGCGTAGTGCAGGGAGCGGTGCATGCGAAGAAGGACGGCGTCGGTGACATTGAGGCCCCGCGCGTTCATGGTGTCGATGGACCATTTCCAGGCGTGATATTCCTCGAGGCAGCGCGGCTTGATGACGCCGAGGCCGATCGCGTGGTGGCCGACCTCGTGGAGGAAGATGGCGACGCTCATGGGGCCGCGAGGGTATGGCGATTCAAGCCAGCGAGTTGTAGTGTTTCGCGACTTCATGGTCCACGCGAGGCCGGAGGAAGTCGTGCGCCACTTGCGAACGTTGATGCGATGAGTAGCGAGCATTTCTTCGACGAGGGCGTCGTAGGTTTTCTGAACGGAGGATGACTTGCGCGAAGCAGGCTTGCGGGCCATGCGTGTGACGCCGGCCTTTGATGTTCGGCAACCGGCCGATGGAGCCTTGGCGCGGGAATCGTCCTTTCCCTGCGACAGGAGGTCCCAGAGCTTCAGGAGGAGGCTTCGGCGTGGCATGGCGTGCAGAGGGTGCCGGGGATGACGGGATGGCCGCGGAGGTATGAATCCCACGGCATTGACGATCTTCCGGCAGGCTGAACGTCGATGGGGAGGATGGCGTCGTCAGCGCAGGCGATGGCGTGATCGGGTCGAAACGATCCGGGAGGGGTGCTGTCGCCGGAAAGGATGCGGACACGGAGGAGTTTGACCTGATGGCCGTCGATCAGAACCGTACAGCCGGGGCGGGGTGACAGGGCGTGGATGCGCCGCTGGATTCGGAAGGCGGGCTGGTGGAAGTCCAGGGAGGTGTCGTGGCGCGAGATCTTGGCGGCATGGGTGGCCAGCGATTCATCCTGGCGGCGGGGATTGAGCGTGTTGGTCTCAAAGCGGGCGAGGACGGATTCAATCAGATCGGGGCCGGCGGCGGCGAGGCGCTGGTGGAGTTCGGCGGCGGTTTCGGTGTCGCCGATGGGTGTGGGCCAATCGGCGAGTATGTCTCCGGCGTCCATCTTTTGGGCGAGGGTGATGACGGAGAGGCCTGCGTTCGCATCGCCGGAAAGAATGGACCACTGCACCGGTGCAGCGCCACGATGGCGGGGGAGCAGGGAGCCATGAAGGTTGATGGCGAAACGATCGGCGAGGAGGGGCGGTCGGAGCTTTTGTCCGAAGGCGATGACCACGAAGATTGCAGCGTCGATGGAGCGAATGCGGGTGACGTGGTCATCGGTGTTGACGTTCTCCGGCCTCAGCAGCGGAATTCCCTGGTCGAGGGCGAAGGCGGAGACAGGCGTGGGTGTGAGGTGGCGGCCTCGACCGGCGTTTCGATCGGGCTGGGAGACCACCATGCGGACGCGGCCCAAATCGTTCAGTCGTTTGAGGGTGGGGAGTCCGAAGTCGCCGGAGCCAAAAAAAATGATCGATGCAGGCATGTCAGAGGCTGGCGGCGGATTCGAGATTGCGCACCGCCTTGCGGGTGGCGAGCCGGTCGAGCGGGTTCATGCGGTTGAGGATGAGGATGCCGTCGAGGTGATCATTCTCGTGCTGCCAGGCGCGGGCAAGGAGGCCCTGAGACTCGAGGGTGAACTCGTTGCCGTCGAGGTCGGTGGCGGTGATCACGACAATCGGAGGGCGGCGGATATCGGCTCGGATTCCGGGGAGGGAAAGGCAGCCTTCTTCGTGCGGTTCGAGGTCGCCTGAGGTCCGGAGGATTGTGGGGTTGATGTAGACCCGGTCGACGGTGTCGTCGGCATGGCCGGAGGTGACAAACAGGCGCCAGGACAAGCCGACCTGGGGCGCGGCGAGGCCGACCCCTTCCTCCTCGTGCATGATGGCGAGCATGCGGGCGGCAACCGCGCGAACTTCGTCAGTGACAGCCGCAAGTGGCTGGGCTTTGCGGCGGAGAACCTCCGCCGGATACAGAACGAGGCGTAGAGTTGACGGGTCAACAGGCATTGTGCAATGGTAGCGTTGGAGACGGCTCACGTTGACCTTGGGGGCCACGGACCATACCTTGTGATGCTCGGCGAATGGCCCGGCGTCCGTGCCAAACCGCCGTCAGACTGGAGTTCTCGTTGGCGCTCTTCAAATGGGGCAAAGGTGGAAACGGCAGCAGCGAAACCGGTGAACCGGGCGCTGACGTTGCCTTCCAGCCTGAGCCGGAGAAGGCCAAGGTTTGGTTCAACTACGCGAAGACCGCGTTTGAAACGCAGAACTTCAATTACGCGCTCACCTGTTTTGCCAACGGGCTGAAGCTCAACCCCGGGGCGATGGACGCGCACGAGGCGATGTACCTGGCTGGGGTGCGCTATGTCACCAGCGGCGAGAAGCCAGCGACCGGGAAAGAACAGAAGAGCATCGAAGGGGCGAAATCGGGACCGATCGACAAGTTTGTGGCCAGCGAATTCGTCTGGATGAAGGACCTAAACAATCTTTCATTGGCGCTGAAGCTGCTCCAGGCGGCGGTGGACGCGAACCAGGTGGCCTTCGGCAAGTGGTTCGGGCCGAAGCTGATGAACATGCTTCGATTGCAGAAGAAGCCGTCGAAGGCGGCCTATCTGCAGGGGAAGGAACTCTTTGCAGCGCTGGGAGAGTGGGATGCGGCGTTTGCGTGCGGCCAGGCGGCGGTGAACCTTGATCCGACGGATTCGAAGCTTGCCGACGAGCTTCGGCAACTGATTGCGCAGCGGGCGATTCACCACGGCGGCTACGAGCAGAACGCAAACCAGGAGGGCGGATTCCGACAGTTCGTCAAGGATTCGGACAAGCAGCGCGAGTTGGAGGAGGCGGAGTCGATTGCCGGCGGTGCCGGTTTGGAAGAGCGGAACCTGGAACGCGCGCGGCAGGATTATGAGGCGAATCCGGCGGTGCCGGATGTGGTGAACAAGTACGCCACGTTGCTGCGCAGACAGGGAACGCGGGAGTCCGAAGACAAGGCGATCGCGATCTACGAGAAGGCGTTTGAAACGACCAAGGAATATCGCTTCCGCATGGAGGCCGGCGAGATCAAGCTCAATCGGCTCCGTCGGTCGGCCAAAGCGGCGGAGGCTGCAGCGGGCGAACCGGGCGATGCTGCGAAGCTGGCGGAGGCCAAGCGACTTCGGGAAGAGGTGCTGAAGGCGGAAAGCGCGGAATTCAGGGAGCGCGCTGAGCGATATCCGACGGATCGACGGATCAAGTTCGACCTTGGCCGCGTGGAGTTCGACCTGGGCCGATATGAAGACGCCATGGCGGCATTTCAGGCGTGCAAGGACGAGCCGCGATTGCGCGTGGCGGCGGGTCACCTGCTGGGGAAGTGTTTCGCGGCCGAGGGGTGGCATCAGGAGGCCGTGGGCGAGTTTCGCGAAGCGCTTTCGGTCATCGACGCGACCGAGCGCGATCGCGAGTTGGAGATTCGCTACGACATGATGCTGAGTCTCATCGCGCTGGCGCGAGATGAGAAGTCGCTGGCGCTGGCGAAGGAAGCACTTGATATCTGTTCACAGATCGCGCGCAAGGACATTGCGTTCAAGGACATTCGAGCGCGGCGCAAGGAGCTCGATGTGCTGACCAAGGAACTGAGCGGAACGCCGGGGGCTTAGCGGGTGGCACTGCCAGTGGCGGTCCTGCGCCAGGCGTCGTTCAGCGAGTCGTCAAGGACGGTGATGTTCGAATCGCGGAGCAGTCGAGCCGCCAGTTGATCCATCAAGGCGCGCTCCTGGGTGCGACGAACCGCGCGATCGGTTTCCGCGGCGACGGAGTCCGGGGAGATGTTGTCGGCAGGTCGCTCTCGAATCGGCTCGATGATTGCGAAGCCGTTCTCGACCACAATGGGCGAGCTGTGGCTTCGGATCGGCGTTGACCAGATGGCCTCACGAATCGCGACGGGGTACGAAGGATCTTTGCGGGCGATGGGCGGCAGAAGGCCTCCCTGACCGGCACTGGGATCGATGGAAAACTCGGCGGCAAGATCTGACATGGATTCGCCGGATTCGAGGCGACGATTGACCGACTCTGATTCCCGCAAGGAGCGAACGACGACAATATGGGCGTCGCGGCGAGGCCCGTGCGCCACATCGAAGGCGATGTCGCGTAACGCCGGGGTGATCTCAACATCCTGCGAGACCAGGGCACGGAGGGAAGCGTTTCGAACGAGCAAAGACCGCCAGCGAACCGGACCGAGGCCGTCGCGGGCGCGAAGTTGATCGAGGAGGCGGGCGGCCTGATTTGCATCCGGAGAAAGGGATTCGAGAATGATCGCCTCTTCACGCTGCGCAGCGTCGAGTGAAATGGATTGGCCCCGACGGACGAGCTCTCTTTGGAGCAGCACATCCAGGGCTGATTCGCGGATCACCGAGCCACCCGCAGCTTCGGCGAGCGCAGGTCGGACGGCATCCCAGGAGACGGCAGCATTGTCGACCAGAAATGCCGCCGGCTGGGGACGACCACCCGATTCAATGGCGGAATCGGAAGGAGGCCGGGGACTGCCGCAGCCGCCGCTGAGTGTGCATATCATGAGGATTGTGACCGCCCGCAATGACGAGCATCCGCCTGCGACGAGAACCATGACGGGAGCAGACCGGGGCGATGCGTTGTTGTCAACCTCCAGCTGATTTCAGATTGCATGAGTCCACCGCGCGCGCTGATCTGTCCTTACTGCGGCGAAACCCAGCCGATTGACACCAAATGCCGCCATTGCGGCGGCCTCTTTGAACCCCTCAGTCGACAGGCGACCCGCGAGGCGATGGGGCCGTGGTTCATCCGCCATGCTGATCGGCCATTCACGCCGGGGTGCAGTCTTCAAACGCTGATCGCCCTGATCCGGCGGGGGAAAGTAGATCGAAACACGGTGCTTCGCGGGCCGACGACGGGGCAGTTCTGGAATGTGGCCCGGCGCGTTCAGGGAATTTCCCATCATGTGGGCTATTGCCATCATTGCGGGGCTGCCGCGGATGGTTCGGAGCATGGATGCCGCCACTGCGGCGCTTCGTTTGCCGCACCAATGAATCGTGATCAACTGGGGTTGGAGCTTCCGGAGCCGGTATCGGCCCAAACTGACGGCGAGGCGGGAGCGTATTCGAGGTGGAGTTCGACCGGGTCCGGCACGATATCGAGCTTCGCGTCGGATGACGCATTGGGTTGGTCGGAGGAAGCGCCGGGAATGCCGGCACACTCGGCGCCGGGAAATGTGGAGCCGATCGTCAGAGAGGAGCGCGAGACCGAACTGCCATTGACCATTCGTTCGCTGCAGGGGCGACTTGCCGGGCAGAGAACGATGTTGCGCGTGATGGGTGCTGCACTGGGTCTCGCGATCATTCTCCTGGCGGTCTCGTCATGGAGCCTGATGCGGATGAGGGCGGATGCGATCAGGGACCATGCGATTCAGTCGGTGAATGAACCCGCGTCGCCGGCAACGGACGAAACAGCCGGCCAGCATGATCCGGTGCCACCAGCCAACACTGAATCGCCGATCGATGCGCCTGCGGTGTCGGACACCGTTGCTGCCACGGCTCCCGCCTCAACCCAGCCAGGATCGCCTGCAGATCCATTGGCTGAAATTCAAGCTGACATTGAGATCGGCGAAGATGCGGAACGATCGGATTCGGAGCGGGAGGCAGCTCTACAACGAGCCATCACCGCGTTGGAAACCCTTCATGAGGAGTCCGCAACAGAAGCGACGGACCTTGATATTCAGCTCCTGCTGGAACGGGCCAGAACCGCAATGGAGCGGGTGAAGCTGGGTGATTTCTTTCCGGAGCGATGATCGTCAGTATTGGATCGCGCGAAGTTCGTAGAGTATCTGGCCGTCCGGCCAGGCCATGATTCGTTGGGCGTGGCGCTCAAGTGATTTTGTGATGGCATCCGGGTCGAGCGTGGGATCGATCCAACCATCCCGCCGCCAGATTCGAAGCATGGTCATGTCGAGCAGCACATGGGTGAATCCGGCGCCCCGAGCGGCGCTCCACCATTCAGCGGGATCGAATGGAGATGCGCGTATCCAACTCGCAAGTGGGCCCCGGTCCCACGTGGTATGCCAGTTGATCGGCTTCGAGAACCAGAATGGCGCCGCCTGGCCTTCAGCGAGCACTCGGGATTCGGGGGGAAGAGTGTGGTTGATCGTGAAGTACGGACCGCCTTCGAATCGCAGTTGTTGCAGCTTCGGCTCCGGCCATGGCGGAGGATTCTGAGACAGCAACTCGACTCCCAGAAATCCATCAACACGGCCTACGGCCGCGACCGGAGCGCCTCCCCCTTCGCGAGAGAACAGTACCAAGGGGACACAGGCCCACGCACACGCCAGAAGCCCGGCCAGGACACGGACAACATTTGGAGCCTCATTCAAGAGCCGACCAGTGCCCATTCCAGCCATGGCCGCGATTGGGATCACGCACGGCAGAAGAAACCGTGACTTCAGGTGCGTGAAGGTCATCCAGAAGGCGACCTGCATGATCAGCATGGCGAAAAGCCCGAGCCACAAACGAATTTGTTTACCGTTTGCGGTGGGGCGCTTCAGAATCGCCGCGATGGCGAGTATCGGTCCGGCGATCCACGCCAGCGACCATTGGGGAATCCAGGGGTCACGGGTTGGGGCAGCACCGATTCCGAAGCGAATGCCCTCATTCCAGAGAGCGAGAAAGCGCTCGCCGATTCCGCCGGCAAATTGATGTGCCGAGGACCATCGGGAGAACTGCTCAGCATCCCAATGGCCGGACCCGAGCCAGTGATGGAGGAAGGGGAAGACGGGATTGCCGCAGGCAATCGCATTCCGAACGGCCATCGGGGCAAGGGCCAACGCGATGCCGCCAAGCATTGAGAGCAGGATTGTGAGCCACTGTCGGGGCGGCCGCACCACGGCGATCAACGCCATGATTGGGGCGGCTGACATTCCCGCGGCGGTGAGCTTGGCTGCACATCCGACGCCCACCAGGAGGCCGAATCCGATGTGGTCGGTCCAATTCAGGGGCTTTTCCGGATCCTTCATCGCCAGAACGCAGGCGCAGCCCAGCAGGGCCACGACGGCCATGTCGTTGTAGGCGAGCGTGCCCGTGACGACCGCCCAAGGTACGCCAAGAAGGAAGACCGCGGCGATGGCTCCAGCGAAGCGACCGGCGGTGATTCGGACTGATTCTGCGCACGCCGCGGACGCAAGGATCAGCATGCCGAGGTGGAGCCATTGGCACGGGATGGCGGCTTGATGGGCGTCTGCTGAGAGCGTCATGAGGTGAAGGAACGCCGACTCCATCGCGCCTGGGAAGAAGGAGTAGACGCAGTGATCGAGCGGCTGGATTCCGCCGAGCGCCAGCCACTCCCGCGGCAGTTCGAGGTGGTAGCTCAAGGCGTCGTAGCCACCGAATTCCGTTGCCCACAACCATTGGGGAGCCGACGAGGCTGCGACGACGGCGCAACCGATCGCAGGGGCACCAAGGAGAATCCAGAGTGATGAGTCGGCAGAGTCGCTCCGATTCGATCGAAATGTCAACCACGAGAAAAGCGCTCCGACGAGCGTGATTCCCACGGCCGTGATGTGACCGAGGCCGAACAGCCCAAGGCTCCCCGCGGCCATGTCGATCACCAGCAGAACTGAAGCACCGACCCCGATCCGAACAGCAAGGCTTGGGTGGCGGACCCAGGCTCCGTACCCGACGGCCGCGAGCCACCAGGCGGCCGCGGGGAGCGCCGAGATTACGGCGTCGATGAGCTGAAACCATGCGGGGAGGGGATCGCCTCCCGTCATTGAGTTGTTCCACGTTGAAGCCCAGAGGGCGACTGACAGGACTGCACAACCAGCAAGAATCCAGGTTCGGAGATGGCGGCGGGGGGCGCCGATACCGGTCATGTTGCGATTTTACGTGGAATCAGGATTGGTTCAGGGGCCGACCGGTGGAGCAGAAGTCATTGCTTATCGGTCGTCCTATCTTTTCCTTGCGGTTGATCAGGAATCTGGATCATGCAAGCGTTCTCTATAATGCAGAAATGGAGGGTTGATCGACGATACACCCGAGCGATGAGGCAGCATGAAATGAAGAGCGAAAATCATGGAGTCGAAGGTGTGCCGGCGATGGTGGATCAGGCGTCAGACGTCGGTCAAGCGACGCGGCGCGGGTTTCTCCTGTTGTCGATGCTGGCGTTAGCCGGATGCGCGGGTTCCGGGAGGGACACCTCGGTCATGAATCTGCCGATGGAATGGCCGGACGCGCCGCCGCCAAGCAAGCCGGTGCTCAATGTGCCGACGCAGCCAGCGGCGCCCAAGCAGGTGGCCGTGGTGGAATCGTGTCCTGCTCCCGGGGTGATTCCGCGAAGCCGCTGGGCGAAGGGAATGCCCAACTATTCGCACATGGATCGAATGCCCCAACCGATCAAGTACATCACGGTGCACCATGACGGGATGCCGGCGTTCTGGGGAACAAGCGAGGCTCAATGCGCCGGACGCATCGAATTCATCCGCAATTCGCATACGCAAGGGCGTGATTTCGCGGACATCGGATACCACTACATCGTCGATCGGTCGGGTCGAGTGTGGGAGGGTCGGCCGCTTACGTTCCAAGGCGCCCATGTCAAGAACCACAACGAGAACAACATCGGTGTGCTCTGCATGGGGAATTTCGACATTCAGACGCCGACGGATCCGCAGTTCAAGTCGCTGTGTCGCCACGTGGCGATGCTTGCCTCGCAGTACCGGGTGGACAAGCGCAACATCAGAACGCACCAGGAGTGGTACGACGCCAAGACGGCCTGCCCCGGCCGGTCTCTGCAGCGGAAGTTCAAGCCGGTGCGCGATAATGGATCGCTGCTGGTCTGATGGACTGCGTTTCTAGCGGATCTTGATCGAAACGATGGCCACCATGGCCAGGATGACCGCCAGCACCCAGAACCGGGTGACAACCTGCGGTTCGCTCCAGCCGCCGAGATGAAAGTGGTGATGAATGGGCGAGCATCGGAAGATGCGCTTGCCCTTGGTCCACTTGAAGTAGCCGACCTGCAGGATCACGCTGGCCATTTCCATGAAGAACACGCCGCCGATGACCAGCAGGAGAATCTCCTGCCGGATGGCAACGGCAATAAAGGCCAGCAGACCGCCCAGGGGTAATGAACCGGTATCGCCCATGAACACTCGAGCGGGATTGCAATTGAACCAGAGGAATCCCAGGCACGAGCCCGCCATGGCCCCGGCCACCACCATGAGTTCATTGGCCGCGGGAACGTGAGGCACCATAAGCGAGTACGCCAGGTCGGCATCGGCGGCGACGTAACAGAGGGCCATCATGGCAAAGGAGGCGATTGTCATGGCTCCGCCGGCAAGGCCATCCATGCCGTCGGTCAGATTGACGGCATTGGAGGTTGCGGCGATGAGGATCGCGGTCGTCGACACATAGGTCCAAAGTGAGAGGACGATGACGTGATCACTGAGGATGGTTGTGCCCGGAACGTAGGTCCGCTGCAGCGGTAGATTCAAGACCAGCGCTTCTGTGCCGCGGGCAATGCCGGTCTGATAGAGGAAGAACCCGGCGATGGCCCCGATGCCGAACTGGAACAGCAGCTTCTCCCAGGCTCGAAGGCCTTCTCGGGAGCCGGGGGCTCTGCGGGCCGCCGTCAGCTTGAGCCAGTCGTCGAATCCACCGAGGACAACGAGCCAGAGCAGAACGATGAGGCTGAGGTGAACGTATCGATTGTGGATCACGTCGGCGAGCAGCAGGACTGTTCCACCGACCGAACCGCAGATCAGGATGCCGCCCATGGTGGGCGTGGCGGCCTTGCGGGCCATCATCTCATTGAGCTTCGCGTTATAGAACTCCGGGTTGTCGCCGATCTTCTGACGCACGAGCCAGCCGATGGTGCGTTCGCCGAAAAGAATGACGCCGAGGAAGCCGAGGACGACCGCCGCGAATCCGCGAAACTCCAACTGATACATGAGCCGAACAACAGCTTCGAGGCCGTGTTCCTGCAACCAGTTCTGAATTGCTTCGACGAGATTGAACAGCATGAATGATCGGTGGGTCGGCGAAGTGCTGCCGTGCCTGGAAGATTATCGTCTGGTCAGAAGGGGGTGCTGCACTCTGCGGGTTGCCCGCGAAATCAGGTGCGGACGGCCGTGGTGCGTGCGAGCGACAACGGGATCAAGACGATAACGGGAAGGAACACCGACAGGGCCGGCGACAGGCCGGGAAGGCTCACGGTCATGCCCACAAAGGCGCCGAGCATTGCCGGAATGCTGATGATGGCGCATTCGACGCTTTGACGGAGGAGATTGGCCGGTTCGCGCAGCAGGTAGGACGGCATGCTGAGCAGGAGCACCAGCAGATTGACCAGAACGGCGGCGAGCCGGGAATAGCGGTATCGCGCCAGGTCGTCGCGGTTGATTCCGCCTTCTCGGACCGCTTCGTTGATCTGGCGCAGGCTGAGCATCTGGGCGTATTGAGCGTAGCGACGCACCATGAGTGCCTTGGGGGAGAGGGAGGTGGCCACACTGTCCACGGGCGTCGTGAAATCCTTGGTGGCGCGGGTGGAATTGGCGGGCGTCGGCGTCATGGCCCGACCATCCGCGAGGCGCCAAAGTCGCTCGGATTCGTCATAGGTGGCGTGCGAGGCGGTGATTCGGCGTTGGGTGATGCCACGCTGATCCCTCTCGATGAAAAGCAATCCGTCAATCTCGCCGCTGAGAGTATCCAGCGATGCGGCATACAGGATGTTCCCTGCCTCATCGCGAGTCAGTGGAACGCTGAATCGGGTGACCGCAGGCTGGAGTATTCGATCATGATCGCGAATCAGCATCGGCGCCAGTCGCGGTAGCATGATCTCCTGATTCACGAGTTGAACGATGTTCAGACCGAAGGCGCCGAGAATCAGGGGCACCCCAACCCGATGAAGGCTGATCCCCGAGGCAAGCACACCAACCAGCTCTCGATGGCGATGCATCTGACTGAAGGTGAAGGCCATTGCCCCGACCGAGACCAGACCGAGCAGATAGCCGTAGAACTGAAACAGCTTCGGACCCTGGAAGTCGATGACGGCCACTACAAACGCGACGATGCTTGAACGGAAACGATGCTGATGAACCGCTCCCGCCGCGGCCTCGCTGAAACGATCGAGCTGGATGATGACATCGATCGAGATGGCAAAGATAAAGAGCAGCGCAAAGAGCACGACAAAATTCGAAAGGAATCGGGCGAGAATGTAGCGGTCGAGCCGGGTCACACAGATGCTCAGTTGCGGGAGAGGCGGAAGTAGGCTGTCAGCAGGGTGCCGAGGAGGATGGCGTTGCCCGACCACATCACGATCGTGCCGAAGAACAGTTTGTCGCCTCGAAACATCTGCTCGCCGCCGGAGATCAGGAGAATGTCGAGGATGGAGGGGATGAAGGCAAGCATGTAGATCTGCAGCGGCAGACTGTGCCGGCGCCACATGGCCAGGACCGCTCCGGTCAGGAGGAGAAGCGGAGCCGTCAGCGAGATGGCCCAGCGCTGCAGGATGCGCGCCGACAGATCGGTTGATTTCTCGTGAATCTCCGACTCGATCTTCCGGGTCAGTTGCCCGATCCATTCCTTCCACTTGGAGGCTAGAGGAATCTGATCAAGTGAGGTCCGGTCGGCGAGCTCGATGAGGGTGCGAGCATCCCGACGCGGAGGCGATGGCCCTGAGGTCGGCAACGAGAGGTCCAGCAGGCTCGAATCCCATCGACCCACGTTGCTCAGACCGGATTGGAGGCTCACGGTCTGGGCGTCCGGCGCATGAAGCACGAATTGCGGCCGGCCCACCGTGGCCGCCCGGTTGGGCACGAGACTGACCAATTCGGCGGTGGCGCGTCGGGTCGCCTTCCCTCGATCGAATTCATCGATGACCACCGGCGAACCGTCGCGATGGGTCAGCGCTGCGTTCTGGGCAATGGTGTCGGCTTCAATGCGATACGTCCAGCGTCCGGTGGATTCGGCGAGTTCCACAACCCCGGTGCGTCCGATGGAGGCGACGATGGCACGCCAATCGTCGAGCTGACGAAGTGTGTTGTCGAGCGATTCACACTCCATGCGGACCGCACTCGACACGTCGGGATTCGTCCTGAACTGTTGCATCTTGTTCAGGGTCCAGTACTTCGGAGAATCATTGGCCTCCTGAAGGATTCGTACTGCTTCGGGCGTGGCCTCCGGCGCTGAGACGAGCATGTGCTGGTCGCGGCTGTAGCTCGTGGAATCGCCCAGGGCGAATTTGAGGTAGGTGGTTCCGGGCCGGCGATAGATATCGACCGTGGCATACTCAGCGGTGAACTCGACCTCGGGGTCCTGATCGGGATCGCCCTTCACCGCGACCAGTCCGATCAGGAGCAGCCTGAGCTCGGCGTCCGTCCCGGGTGGCTGGGCGACGGTGTGAATTTCGTCGGCATAGATCTGATGGTCGTCGAATCGAAAGGTCTCGCCGCGCTGAAGCTGGGAAACCAGAAGCGTTGGAGCATCCTTGGTCACAATTCGCGTGAGCTGTTCGGCAAATTTGGGGATGATCCAGTGACCTAATCCAAGCATGATGATCAGGAGCAGCATCCCCAGGCCGGCAAGGGGATACAGCATTTTTCGATAACTCATGCCGCAGGCCGAAAGGGCCATGATCTCGTTTTCCACCGCCATGCGATGCAAGACAAGAGTGGCGGCGAACCCTGCAGCGAACGGCAGGGCAAACTGCATCATTGGCACTGTCGCGATGCTCACGTACAGCATCGTTTGCATCGGCCCGAGCAGATTCTGCGCCAAAGGCTTGATGGCAGCCCCAAACGCGATCACCGTGACCAGAATGCCGGTGGTCAGGGCCATCGTTTTCAGCAGTTCCTTGAGTAAATGGCCGTACAGGCGCCAGGGCATGAGCCACCATGGTTACGGGAACCCGTGCCGGAGGCAAATCGTCCTTCGCCTTCTCGGACACTGTTTGCGTTAAGCGGGTGGATCGGTCGGGGTTGGTTCGTCCGCTATTCGTCAGACAGGGGGGCTGACGGCCTGCCCGTCCGACGCCTTGGAATGGTCAAACCGATCATTGCAGACAGCCGAACTGCCATTGGCGGATCGGTGATCGAGAGGACCCCATGGTCGCCGCCACGCGGACGAGGAATCGAATTCACAGCACGAGCGGCTTCACGCTGCTGGAAGCTCTCTGCGCCACGGCCATTCTTGCCGGTGTTGTCTTGAGCGTGCTCGCGGCGGTAACGGCGGGTCAGCAGAATGCTTTCGAAGCTCAGGAGCGGATTGCCGGATCGCTTGCGGCCGAAGAGTTGCTTGGACGGCTGGTCGCGATGCCCTATGACGATCTGGTCAGCTGGCAGGGCTATCGCGAAGAACCGGGGTCCATGACCACCGGGGCCGGAGCGGCAATGGACGGAGCCTTTGCCTCGGTCGGCAGAAAGGTGAGCATCACGACCTCTCTGGAGTTGATGCCCGATGTGAACGTTCGGGTTCGTGGTCGCACGGTGCAGGTTGAGGCCTTTGATCGCAACGATCGTGTCCTGGCCGACCTGCGCGTGTTCATTCCGGAGCCGCAGGAGTGACACGGCCACGGAAACCATCTTTTCGCCGCGGCTTGACGCTGATGGAGTTGCTCCTTGCGTTGTCAATCTCCGCGATGGTGGCGGGAACGATCGTCGCCATGCTGAGTGCGGTGCGCCAGGGCGTCGTCAGCCGACGCGATTCGCGGAACGTGCTGGTGATGGCGCACGCCGCCGAGACGCGATTGACGGCGTATCTCGTGCCCGCCAATTGCATCCTCGAGGCCACCTCCACCAGTCTGGTGATCTGGCTCAACGACGACACCAAGAGCGACACCGTTCACGCGACGGAACTCCGCTGGATGAGATACGACGCCGCAGCGGGCGAGATTGTGGTGGACTATGTCTCGTTTCCGGAAGATTGGTCGGAGGCCATGTGCGACGTGAACAACAGGGACTATCCAAAGGCCTCGAACTGGGAGACCGTTAAACAGTCATACGCCACCCGCGACCTGATTCGATCGATCACCATTGTGGATCAACTCGGCGACCTGGAGATCGTCATTGATGCCGCGCCGATGTCGGCACGGCAGGCGAGTTTTGACCTGACTTACGAGCTTGGCGATACAACCGAAGAATTGCAGCTGTCGGCCACCATCCGGTTCCATCATGTACCGAAGTCCTGAGGAGCACGACATGTTGACAACCCAGCCCCGACGTGGAATTGCAATGCTGTTGGTCATTCTCGCCCTGATGATGGCGACGATCCTGACCACCGCCTATCTCGCGAGTCGCGACAACTCGCCAGTCATCGGCGAGAACGTGGCCGCAGCGGCGGCCGCGCGCTGGGCGGCGATTTCGGGCGTCCAAGTCGGTGCAGCGGTCATGGAAACCGAGGAGGACTGGCAGGATGCCGGCGGGGTGCTGCTCGACCACGTGGATCTGGCCGGCGCAGATGTCTCGGTCCAGGTGCTTGATATGGCGACCGGCGAGGCCCCGACCGACAAGACGCGATACCTGGAGATGACCTCCACGGCCATCGTGGACGGCATCAGCCAGGTTGCGACGGCAACGGCCGAGATTCAGCGGCAGGACAAGCTGGTGGATGTCGATCTCAGTGAATTCGTCGCTTATGCGGGCAACACGATCAAGATGGACTCATCAGCGACGATGATGACCTGGCCGAACTCACCTATGGCCAAGGCGGGCGACCCTCTGAACATCGGCACGAACTCTGTGGCAGCGCAGTCGATCTACGTGCGAGATCTGGCGGGCGCCGCCAACAGTCAGGCCTATGTCAAGCCGGGCGCCTCGGGAACGCTGATTGATGTTCAGAGCGGCCCAGCCATTCGGTCGAAGCCGCTTCCCGATCCGCTGCCGCTGCCTGCTCCGCCCGACGCCGGTGTCGCGCTGCCCAATCGACTTCTCAAGCCGCCCGACATGACCTGGGCTGCGGCAACGACGACGGTCAGTGCTGATGCGCGATATTTCCGCATCCAGATCCAGAACAACAGCACGGTGATCCTGAACGGGACCACCACGCTGGTAGCCGATGAGGACTTCCTCATGAACCCCGGTTCAAAGCTGGTGGTCAACGGCGACAACAAGGTGGTCGTGTTCGATGACCTGAAATTGGATCAGGCTTCGATCGAGGTCGCTCCGACAGCGAGGCTCCAGCTTTTCATCCGACACGACATGACGTTAAGCGATGGGTACATCGGCGACACGCGGGTCGACAACAGCCGACCCGTTGACGGATCAGCGCCCTATGTGGCGTCACTGGAGCGAATACAGCTCTGGGGCATCACGCCGGTCAGCACTCTCAAGGGTTGGTATCTGACCAAGCAGTCGGTCGCGATCGGAAATCTCTATAACCCATACCTCATCGCCCAGATTCGCGAGGATTCGGCGGTCTATGGACGAATCGTCGCGAAGGACATCTACCTGACGCAAAACGGGGCCATCTTCTACGACCCACTGCTCAATCAGGATCGCGGCTTCACGAATTTTGACAGCGCGATCTATGACTCCGGAGGCCGAATGCGGGCGACATTCTCGAGCCTGACAAACCTCTCGTCGGGAACCCTTTCAGTCGTATCGACCACCACTGGAACAGTCGTCTCCGCCGCTGACAGGCTGTTGGGGACCGTCGCCGCCCCCGCGCCCGAGGTTGTGGCACCGACTGAACCGACCCCCCGAAACATCCCTGTGAACGTGTCCATTACGTCGCTTGGGGTCAATCCATTGGATTGGGAAAACTAAGGGCGGATCAACCATGCGGATCTCAAGGGGCTTCACGCTGATTGAGCTGGTTGTGGTCCTTGTCATCGTGGCATCGGTGGCGGCCATGGTGCTTCCTCACATCAACGATGACCGTGTTCTGCGGCTGGTGGCCGCGTCGACCGTGGTGGAGTCGGATCTTGACTTTGTTCAGGTAATGAACATCGCGTATCCCGAGACTCCGGCGGTGATGAGGTTCGACACAGCCAACAACACCTATTGGGTCGCGTATGCGGATGACCCTGACTTGCCGATCATTCGACCTGATACGGGCGAGCCGTATGTCGTGACGATGGGCGTTGGCCGTGCGGAGGGCGCTGCAGGGGTTGACCTCTTCATTTTCGGCGCGACCTCGGACACCATCGCCTATAACGCTCAGGGCGGCTTGATCGAGATCAATGATGCTCCACGAATCACGTTGACTCTTGGCGGACTCTCGGTTGATATTGATGTCGCAGCCATGACTGGATCCATCACCGAGACCGACATCTACACTGCAGCCCTCGATCGGCCCGGCGAGGAAGAAGCAGTGGTGGCGTTTGGCAATGGAAATGCGGCACCTCAGGGTGTAGCGAACATGTCTCAACCGAATGTCCCCCCGAACGGGGCATCCAAATCGGCCCACGCTTTGCAGTAGATCTCCTGAGCCTCGCCCGTTCGCGTGTGCAGCGGCGTGGCAGGACAGGAGGTCCACATGGTGGCGAAACCCAATCAGGCATGGATTGCGCTGGTGGTGATCTCAATTCTTGCGCTATGCGCTGTTCCAGCGCGTGCGACAAGCATTCAGGACCTTGCCCGCATCAAGGGCATGGAAAGGAATGTGGTCACCGGTTTGGGAATCGTGGTGGGGCTGAATGGAACTGGAGACAAGGGAAAGGACTCCCTCGTCGCCGCCCGCCCGTATGCCGAACTGCTGAAGAACCTCGGAAACAGTGTTCAGACGCTTTCCGAGCTCGAAAAGGCTGATAGCTATGCCGTGGTGATGGTCACCATGACCATTCCGCCGGCAGGGGCTCGGGAGGGCGATCTCCTCGACGTTCGACTGAGTTGCCTGTTCAACGCAAGCAGCCTGGCCGGTGGCACGCTGGTCCCATCCATTCTGCGGCCGCCAATGCCCGATTCAGCCAATCTTCCGGTGGTGGCCCTGGCGGAGGGGCAGGTAGTTGTCGACCCGACCAATCCCAGGAGCGCCACGGTCGTGCGGGGTGGAGACATCCGGCGCGACATTCGGCCCGATCCGGTGACTGCAGGCGGCCACGTCTGGCTCATTCTGAATGACGAATATGCCGGCTACAGCGTGGCCGAAGTCATTACCGGCATCATTAACGACGAGTTCGCACTGTCAGGCTACGCAGGCATCGCGACGGCAGAAGACCCCAAGACCATTCGAGTCACCCTGCCCGCTGCCGATCGCGCCGAGCCGGCCTCGTTTCTGGCGACGCTCATGACGCTATACGTGGATTCCTCGCTTCTGCGAATTCCAGCACGCGTGGTGATTAACGAACGGGAAGGGATCATCATTGCCACGGCGAACGTCGAAATCGGTCCGGTGGCGATCACCCACAACGGACTCTCCATCACAACGATCACGCCAGAACCGGTGCCAACGCCAGACAACCCCCAAATTCGAACCACCCGGTGGACGAGCATGGATACGACCGACCGGACCGGACGCAATCGCACCCGGCTTCAGGAGCTTCTCGCTGCGTTGCGGCAGATGGATGTGCCGGTCAAGGACCAGATCTCGATTCTCTACGAGCTACGCAAAGCCGGCGCCCTGCACGCGGAGATCGTCAAACAATGATTGGCGGCGTATTGGCATCGGCCGCGGCCGGCCCGAACGGCGGCACGAATTTCGAGCGATCGATCCACGTACTCGAGCGGAAGCAGCGATACACCGCCGACGAGGCGCGGCAGGCTTCCCGGCAACTTGTGGCCGACGCTCTCGTGCGACCGATTCTGGCGTCGATGCGGGAGAACAGCCGGGCCAGCGGACTATTTGCCCCGACGGATGCGGAAAAGCGGTTCGGTCCCATGCTGGATGAGGCCATCGCCGATCGGGTCATTGAGAGCTCTCAGTTCAAGTTGCCCGATCTGATCGCGGATCGATGGCTGCAAGGAAGGGATGGGACGACATGACCACCCCGACCAAGGATCCGTGGGCCGATCTGGAGCTGCTGCTTGGCCAGTTGATCGATCGCCACCGGGAATTGCTGGATTGCCTGGCTTCCAAGCAGGAGGCGATTCGATCCGCACAGGTGGATCAACTTGAACCACTCTGCGCCCGGGAGCGTGAGGTCGCGATTCGAATCAACGAGCTCGATCGACGCCGCCAGATCCTGTCCGTTCAAATTCTGGGATTGCCCAAGGACTCGAAGCCCGCTCTCGGCCAGTTGCTTGATTCCGCACCGGGGTCGGTCAAGGAACGAGTCCGGGCGGCAGCGAATTCTCTGCGGGCCCTCGTGCTGGAGGTGAAGCGTCGCTCCACGGTGGTTCGACAGGCTGCTGAAGCTCTTTCCGCACACCTGTCCGGGCTGATGCAGACGATTCACGCCGCCATCAGCTCAGCGCGAGTGTATGGCCGGCGCGGCCGAATCCTGACCCCTTCAGTTGAAATGTCCGCCGTCGATATCCGGAGTTGAACCATGAGCCTGAACGGCGCGCTTCTGATCGGAAAATCAGCTCTCACGGCCAGCCAGGCAGCCATCCAGGTCGCCGGCAACAACATGGCAAACGCGTCGACCCCGGGCTATCACCGCCAGGTGGTGAGTCTGACTCCATCCCGGCCGGAGCAGCTGGGCCGCGGGCAATTCGTGGGTCAGGGTGTCTTGATCAAGCAGATCAGCCGCGCGGTTGACACCGCATTGCAGGCACGGGTGCGTGCGGCCATCGGCGACGAGCAGGGCGCGTTGATTGACCAGCGGTTTCTGAGCGCCATCGAGACGCTGCAGAACGAGTTGACCGAAACGGATCTCTCGAGCTTGTTGAATCGATTCTTCAACGCAGTTTCCGAGGCGGCCAACAACCCACAGGATAACGCGGTGCGCTCGGTGGTGATTCAGCAGGGTCAGAGCTTGGCGGATCGGCTGAACGCCCTTCAGGAAGACTATACGAAGGTGCGAAACGAGATCGATGCCGCACTGGGGTCGGCGGTTGAGAAGGTGGACGGGTTGCTCTCGCAGGTCGCCGCGCTGAACATACAGATTGCTCAGACCGAGCAGGGTGTCGGGATCGCGAATTCACTGCGAGATCAGCGCGACGTGATCATCGACGAGATCAGCCAGTTCATCGATGTAAGCGTCATCGATCAACCCAATGGCGCAGTGAATCTGCTGGTTGGGTCGATTCCCGTTGTCCTTTCCGGGGAATCTCGCGGGCTCGATCTGCGGGTGGAATCCAACGGCAGCGACGTCGACGTCTCAATCCGGGTACGAGCCGACGGCAGCCTCTTGAATGTCGGCTCGGGGCAGATCGGGGCCCTTGAGCAACAGCGCGACACCACGATCAGCCCGGCCATCGATGCCCTCAACACCCTCGCCGGCGAGCTAATCCTTCAGGTAAACAAGGTTCACTCGCAAGGTCAGGGCAAGCAAGGGTTTACGGCCATCTCCGGGGCCACGGGTCTCAGCGACTCCACGGCCGTCCTGAACGCGCCGGGCTCGGGTGTGCAGTTCCCGGTCGGGAAGGGCAGCTTTCTCCTCAACGTGACAAACATTCAGAGCGGTGCTCGCCAGACCTACCAGATTTCGGTCGACGGCAACACCGATTCTCTCAATGATCTGATCAATCGGATCAATGCAACTGGGTCGTCGGCGACGGCCGGCCTGAGCCTTGAAAACGGACTCAGCCTGACGGCAGACTCTGGTTTTGAAATCACTTTCTCTGAGGATTCAAGCGGCGTCCTGGCGTCCCTGGGTGTCAATACGTTCTTCACGGGAAGCAACGCCACCGACATCGCCGTCAATTCAATCCTGCAGAATTCGCCGGATCTTCTCGCCCTCGGGCTCAACCACATCAGCGGGTCGAACGAGAATGCCTTGGCGATCGTTGCGCTGCAGGACAGCAAGATTTCGAACTTGTCAGGACGAAGCCTGCGGGAATTCTGGCAGGCTCAGGTCAATGACCTGGCGGTGCGGGGTGATGCCGCCAACGCTGCCGTTGAGTCGACGCGGCTGGTCCGGGAAAGTCTTGATGCACAGGCTCAGGCGGTTTCGGGCGTCTCCATCGATGAGGAAGCGATCAACCTGATTTCATTTCAGCGGCAGTTTCAGGCCGCTGCGCGATTCATCAGTGTGATTGACGAAACCCTTCAAACACTGCTCAACATCGTGTAGGGCATTCAACCATGACTTCCATTCCATCCACGCTTGCTCGCGTTCCAAACTTGCTCTCATCGCAGGTGATCCTCGCCGGTCTGCAGCGGTCATCCAACGACATGCTTCAGGCTCAGATTCAGCTTTCGAGCGGCTTCCGAATCAACCGGGCGTCGGACGACGCCGTGGCCGCGTCGAGCTTGGGAATCCTCGATCATTCGATCGGGCAGCGCGAGCAGCGGCTCCGCAATTTCAGCCATGGGCAATCGGTCCTGAACACGTTGGATGGCGCGTTGGGCGAGGTCAACTCGATTCTGCTGGATGCCAAGAGCCTGGGATTGAGCCAGATCGGGATCAGCTCCGATGAAACGACCCGAAAGAACCAGGCGACCGTGGTGGACGCCATGATTCAGGACCTCCTGACGATTGCCAACCGCAGCTATCAAGACGTGCATCTGTTCGGCGGAACGGCCACGGCGGGCGAGCCGTTTGCCGGGTTTCTCGGCGGCATCCAGTATTTTGGCTCGGGAGACGGCCTCGTCACGGATCTTGGGTTCTCGAAGTCGCTGCCCATCACGATTTCAGGCCAGGAGGCATTCGGAGCGCTCAGTTCCCGGGTGGAAGGCGAGCGAGACCTCGACCCGAGCATGACCACGACGACGCGATTGGCCGACCTTGGAGGTGCCCGCGGCCTGGGAATCGGCAAGGGCGCCATCACCGTAAACATCAATACGATTGATTACACGCTCGATCTTGCCGACGCCGACACGGTCGGCGACGTGATCACCGATCTGGAGGCTCTCATCCAGACGGTGGATGCCGGTGCTTCGGTCGGCATCAATGCGGCCGCCGGTGATCGGTTCGAAATCACTCTGAGTGCCGGGAATACGGTGGTGATCTCGGATCCGGGAAACGCGCTCAGCACCGCGGCGGACCTTGGTCTGACCGGCAGCTACCCGGCCGGCGCCACCACGGTTGGACAGGATGTCAGCCCGAAGATCACGGAACTGACGCTGCTTTCCAGCCTTACCGGCGTCACCACGCCCCTCGGATCGATCCGGCTCGTCAATGCGGGGCAGGTCCGTGACCTCGACCTCTCCTCCGCCCAGACGGTGCAGGAACTCATGAATGCCGTCAGGGGGACCGGTATCGGAATTCGGGTGGAAATCAGCGAAGCCGGCGACCGACTCAATTTCGTAAACGAACTCTCAGGCGGTCAGATGTCAATCGGCGAGCTTGGGGGCGCAACGGCCACAGAGCTGGGAGTCCGTTCATATACCACCTCCACTCTCCTCACTGATTTCAACGATGGCCTGGGGGTGGATAACAACGATGGCTATGTTGACCCGGTTTCGGGTCTGCCGGATCCGACCCACGACTTCGACTTCAGAATCACGGCACGGGACGGCACCCAATTCGACGTCGACTTGCCTGGCGGTGCAACCACGGTGCAGGACGTTCTAGACGCCATCAACTCGGCCGCCGCGGGCGCCGGGCTGATTCCGGCTCAATTTGTGGCCGGATTGGCGGCCAATGGAAATGGGATTCAGATCACGGACAATACCGTCGGAGCGAATACGGTCATCGCCTCGCTCAATGGGTCGCATGCGGGCGAACAATTGGGCCTGATCGGAACCTGGGCCAGCGCAACTTTTGTCACAGAGGATCGCGCAAAAGTCGCCGTGGACGGGGTTTTCTCGCACCTGATCAAGCTGCGCGATGCATTGTTGGCCAACGACGAGACTGGCATAGGGATTGCAACACAGAGATTGGAGGACGACCTTGCCCGAGCCACGCAGGCTCGAGCGAAGGTCGGCGTCAGGGCGCAACGCTTGAGCGACGCGAACCTGCGCGAGGAGGATTTGAAGATCCAGGATGTCGCCATGCGTAGCCAGCTCAAAGATCTTGATTTCGCAGAGGCCTCGATTCGGTTCGCGGCCCTTCAACGACAATTGCAGGCAGGGCTTACGTCGGCCAGTCAGGCCACAAGCCTCAGTCTGCTTGACTTCCTGCGATAGCAGGGAGATTCCCGCGGCGTCGCGGGACGATGGGTTGCCCGCCTCCGGCCAGGCGGACGACCTCGGACAGGAGGTCCACCGTCCTTGGAGTGAGGACGGCGCCGACCATGGAACGGAGCGGCCGATGGGATTGGAGCGTTCAGATGAACGTGCAGACCACCCGGTTCGGATTGATTCAGGTCGAGGACGACCGAGTCATATCATTTCCCAGCGGTTTGCTGGGATTCGCGTCTTACAAGCGGTTCGTCCTGTTGCAGCCGGATGATCACGGCGTGTTCTTCTGGTTGCAATCGGTCGATTCGCCGGAGCTCGCGTTTGTGGTAACCGACCCTTCGCTGTGGGTCAGTGACTATCAGGTCAACATCCGCGAAGAACAGATGTCGGAACTGGTCCTTGATCGCCTCGAGGATGCCCAGGTGTTCGTCATCGTCAACAAGCGGGATCGCACGTTGACGGGCAACTTCCAGGGACCGCTTGTGGTCAATACCACGAACCACAAGGCCATGCAGATGGTGCTGGCCGAGAAACGCTGGACGACGCGACAAGAGCTGGTGCATCTGGGTGATGTGGCCCAGGCCGTACCGGCGTGATCGGTTCGATCCGGACCGGCCCATGCCGTTCCGGTGTTTGGCTCGGGGCACGGATGCCCCGCCAGGGCGTATTGGTCCATGTGGCCTCACGCCCACCTCAGGAAGGAGCCTCTCGATGTTGGTGCTCTCACGCCAGCGCGATGAAACAATCATGATCGGCGACGACGTCGAACTGACGGTCGTCGATATTCGAGGCGACAAGGTCCGGCTGGGCATCAAAGCGCCCCCGACCGTCGCCGTCCATCGCAAGGAAGTGTATGAATCCATTAAGCGTGAAAATGAGCTGGCGGCCCGGATGAGCCAGCCTGATCTTTCTTCACTCGCGGGCCGGATCAAGACGACCGGCGCCGCTTCCGCACACTCGCTCGCCGGTCGCGTGCCAGCCCGGAGGGACACGGCATGACCGGCCGGAAGCACCATCGTGATGCCGGCGCGGGCATGGCCGCGCAGATCCCGACCCCTGAAAGCGTCTGTCAAGGAGGACACTCATGACGCGCATTAATACGAACGTTCCCTCGCTGATCGCCCAGAGCAATCTCAACCGATCCAATGCTGATCTGAACCTGCGCCTGCAGCGGCTCTCAACCGGATTGCGAATCAATCGCGGCGCCGACGATCCAGCAGGCCTGATCGTCTCTGAGCGGCTGCGAAGCGAGATCAAAGGCATCGGCCAGGCGGTGAAGAACTCCGAGCGGGCCAGCTCGGTCATCGCCACGACTGAAGGGTATCTCGCGGAAGTGGCAGACCTTCTGAACTCCGTCAAGGGTCTCGTCGTCGAGGCCGCCAACGAAGGTGCGCTCTCCCCCGACGAAATCACCGCCAATCAGCTGCAGATCGACTCGGCCATCGAATCGATTACCCGAATCTCCAACACGGCCAGTTTCGCCGGCTTGCAGCTTCTCAATGGATCGCTCGAGTACGTCACCAGCGGCGTGCCCACCAGTGCCGTGACGGGCGTCAAGGTGCACGGCGTTCAGTTCGGCAACAACTCGAACGTTGCCGTCGAGGTGCAGGTGATTTCATCGGCGCAGACGGCCTCGCTCTTCCTCTCAGGAAACACGGCGGGCGCTGCCGGCGAGCTCTTGTCCAGCGTTACCCTGGAAATTGCCGGAAATCTCGGCGTTCAGACCATTTCGTTTGTCTCGGGGACCAACTTGAGCGCCGTCGTCGCGGCCGTCAACACGCTCAAGCAGTCCACCGGCGTTTCGGCGACGCTGGTCAGTGCGACAGACCAGACCAGCGGCCTGATCTTCAACTCCACGAGCTTCGGCTCGAATCAGTTCGTGTCGGTCAAGAAGATCGGACAAGGCGGAACATTCTTCCAGACGTACGATCAGAAGAGCGGCACAGTCGCCAAGCAGAAGGACGAGGGCCGGGATGTCACCGCCGTGATCAACGGTGCGCTGGCCTCCGGCAAGGGCCTCACAATCTCGCTCAACACCCCGGCGCTCAGCCTTGATCTGGATCTATCGACGGCCTACGCCAACGTGCTCAACTCGGTCAAGTCATTCCGGATCGTTGGCGGCGGCGCCAACTTCCAGCTCGGTCCGACGATCAACGCCACTCAACAGGTCGGTATCGGCGTTCAGTCCGTGGCCGCCAGTCGCCTGGGTGGAACGCTGCTCAATGGAGTCCGATACTTCCTCGACTCCATCAAGTCGGGTCAGGCGAACTCCCTGCTGGCAGGCGAAGCCCAAAACGCATCGACTATCCTGGAAGGTGCCATCTCCGAAGTGTCTCTGCTCCGAGGGCGCCTTGGAGCGTTTGAGCGAAACACGATTCAGACGAATGAGCGGAGCCTACAGGTCGGCCTGGAGAACATCACGGCGAGCGAATCGCAGATTCGAGATGCGGACTTTGCGGCCGAAACCGCCGCTCTCTCGCGTGCCCAGATACTTCAGCAGGCGGGCACCAGTGTTCTGGCCACGGCCAATGTTTCTGCCCAGAACGTGCTGCAGCTCCTCCAGTAGTTTTTTCCCGGTCTCTAACCCCGTTTCCAGCGCCGATTCCCCATGTGTGTGGGAATCGGCGTTTTTTATCGGTCCGTCGGAATGACCGGGGAATGTATCTGGGGTGGGAATTTGAAAAAAAGGGTCAATTCCGGGAAGTGCTCAATTAAGTCGCTGCTGTAGGCATCCGATGGTCTGTGTGCGACGGACTTCAGCCACCGGGCGGACCGGTGCACCCGAAGTCAACGCGGATTCGGTCTCGCCCACGCGGGAAGTTCCGTCGCACGCCCGCCCGCGCGTGACGGGAGGCGGATCCAGGCCCATTCGCGACGGGCAGCAACGGAGTGAAGGGTCGCCGAAGGCGACCGAGCGTGTTCACGGAGGACACAATGACTCGCATCAACACGAACGTACCATCGATCCTTGCCCAGCGAGTGCTGAACTCGCAGAGCAGGGGGCTGGTGACGAGCCTTGAGCGGCTCTCCACCGGTCTTCGCATTAACCGAGGATCGGATGATCCCGCAGGCCTGATCGCCAGCGAGAACCTCCGAGCCGAGAAGACGGCCATCAGTTCGGCCATCACCAACGCTCAGCGTGCTGAGCAGGTGGTCAACGTCGCTGAAGGCGGCCTGCAGGAGGTTTCAAACCTTCTGGTCGAGCTTCAGGGACTGGTCGGCGCGACCGCCAATGAAGCCGGTCTCTCGGAAGAAGAGAAGAACGCGAACCAGCTGCAGATCGACTCGATCCTTCAGACGATCGACCGAATCGCCAACTCAACGTCGTTCCAGGGCACCAAGCTGCTCAACGGAAACTTCGACTACACGACCACCGGCGTCAGCAGTGCTGCCCTCGCCGATCTGACCGTGAACGCCGCCAAGCTACCCGACAACGGTTCGCTGACGGTGACCGTCTCGGTGCTTACCTCGGCCCGCACGGCCGATGTGTATCTCTCCACCGCGGCGAACTTCGTCAACAATAACAATGGCGCCATCACGCTGGAGATCTCCGGCAACAAGGGTGTTCAGCAGTTCACGTTCGCCTCGGGAACCAGCCAGTCGAGCATCATCAGCGCCATCAACTCGTTCAAGGATGCGATCGGCGTCTCGGCGATTCAGAACGCCTCCGACACCACTCGAATCGAAATTCGTTCGACCGGCTTCGGTGCGAGCCAGTTCGCCAGAGTGAAGAAGCTCAGCTCGTCGAGCCTTGACATCATTGCGACTGACTTCAACTCGGCAACATCCTCGGCCTTGACGGATGTCAAGGAAGTGGGCCGAAATGCAACGGCCCTCATCAACGGCAACCAGGCCACTACGAACGGCCTCACCGCTCGAGTCAGCACCGACGGCTTCGACGTCAGTGTGAATCTCGCGGGTGCAGGTGTCGGCTCAATCAACTCGACGAACGGCACAACGACGTTCACCATCACCGGCGGCGGTGCAGACTTCAATCTTGCCCCGAAGGTGAGCCTGGCCAGCAAGGTCTCGGTGGGTATTGAGACGGTGACCACCGGTAACCTCGGTGCATCGACCACCGGGTTCCTCTCGGACCTCAAGGCCGGCGGCTCGGCCAACGTCGTCAACGGCAATCTGTCCGGCGCTCAGTCGATCGTCGAACAGGCCGTCAAGCAGGTCTCCAGCCTTCGAGGCCGACTCGGTGCGTTCCAGAAGAACGTCGTCGGATCGACCATCTCCAGCCTCGGCATCTCACTCGAGAACACCGCCGCGGCCGAATCCTCGATTCGCGATACCGATTTCGCGACCGAGACCGCAGCTCTCACGCGTTCTCAGATCCTCAGCCAGGCCGCGAACCAGTCACTGGGTATCGCGAACACGCAGCCCCAGACCGTGCTGCGACTGCTCGGCTAAGGCTCGCGGTTTCTCCTCTTCGCTCCTTGATGGCGGCCCCCCAGCGGGGGCCGCCATTTTCATTTTTGCAATGAAATCTGGGCTCTGATCAGGCCCGACGCCGACGTAACTGGAATGCAGATCGCCCGAGCCGGCAAAGACATGACGGTGGCCGTGGAGCGTGGACGAAATGTGATCCAGCTCCGGGGAGGCGAGGACGTTGTGATGCACGACGTCGAGATTCAGAGCGGCATGCAGGCAGGGGCCTTTGATCGCGTCGAGCCGCTTCCTGTTCGGCCTGTGGTGTTCTCGCGAAAGGCCAGGATCTGCGGCCCAGTGGTGATGCCGTTCATCGGCGGACTGGGCGACGCGATCGCGATGCTTCCGGTGATTGAGGCCATTCGTCGCCTGGCGCCGGACCAACCATTGGTGGTCAGCACGACACCGGGACCCGGCGAGATCTTCTCGCTGTCTCCGGTGGTCGACCTGGTGGCTCCCTACCCCATGCGCCTTGAAGATTGGGTGCAGTTCGAGACGTATGTCTCCATGGAATGTGTTCAACAGACCGGGCAACTCCCCGGGCGGGGCTTGAGCCGAGTCTTCGCGGCTGCGCTCGATGTCAATATCGAGGATTGCTCCTATCCGATTCAGATTCCCGGATCCGTGGCTCCGTCTGACGATCGTCCCATGGTGGGCATCGCGATTGGGGCAGTGGGGAATCTTCGAAGCCCTCCGCAACGACTGATTGCGTCGATAGTTGATGAACTGGTGACGAGGCGTGTGGCGTGCGTGCTCCTTGGCGATGCGGACGATGGAGTTACGATTCGACGCTCATCGCCGCTGGTGGAGGATCTTCGCGGCAAGACGCCACGGCTTGTGGAATTGGCCGTGTGGCTGAAGTCGATGAATGCGGTGGTGGCTCATGACTCCCTCATGCTTCACCTCGCCGGGGCCATGCAGGTTCCCACAATAGGACTCTTCGCGCCGACGTCCGCACGGATGGGAGACACCTTTGACTCGGTGTTGCCGGTGAAGAGCAACATGGGATGCTCACCCTGCCATGCCATCGGAACTCAATGTCCGCAGGGGCATGACCGCTGCCTGGCATGGGAGAGTCCGGATCTCGCGCCGGCGGCCATCGCAACGAAGGTCATGCGAGTCATCTCAGCGGCGAGGTCGGCGATTCACGCGGCCTAGTCGGCGGCAACCTCGTCAGGCAACTCGGCGTTGCTGTAGACCTTCTGCACGTCGTCGTGGTCCTCCAGCGCGTCAATCAGCTTGAGCACCGCCGTGGCGACATCTCCGTCGCACGCGACCCAGTTCATGGGTACGAAGGTGACTTCAGCGGAATCGGGGGTCAGGTCCGCGCTTTCAAGGGCTTCCTTGACCTTGTGAAAGGCCGCCGGTTGCGTCACCACTTTCCAGGCCCCCTCATCATTCGCCACGTCTTCGGCCCCGGCCTCAATGGCGATTTCCATGACCCGTTCTTCGGCCACGCGAGACGCATCGATGAGAATCACGCCTTGTTGCGAAAAGCCGAACGCAACCGAGCCCGGTACGCCGAGGTTTCCGCCGTTTTTGTCGAAGATGGTGCGAATCTCCGGGGCCGTCTTGTTGACGTTGGCGACGAGGCAATCTGCAATGACGGCCACGCCGCCAGGGCCGTATCCCTCATACCGAACCGCGGAATACGTATCGCCGGATCCCTCGCCGGTTCCCTTCTTGACCGCCTTCTCGATCGTGTCGCGAGGCATGTTGCTGGCCTTCGCGTCATCAATGGCATAGCGAAGAGAGACGTTGAACTTCGGGTCGCCACCGCCGGATTTGGCGGCAACGATAATGGCTCGACTGAGCTTTGACCAGATCTTGCCCCGTTTCGCGTCGACCGCAGCCTTGCGATGCTTGATGTTCTTCCATGCACTATGGCCGGCCACTGGACTGCTCCTTCTGAGGCAACGATTCCAACTCGGTAAACAACGGGGCGATGCTGGGGTTGCGACCGTCGGCAGCGGCATGAATCTTGTCGCCGATGCGACGGTACGCATCACCGTAGATTCGATCATAGAGTCGTTCAGGATCAACCACCACGATTCGATATTCCCGCTGCTGGAATTGAATCAGCGTCTGCACCATCTGGCGGCGAGTAAAGTTCTGATCGATGATCTGAACAGCGTTTCGCCACGCCTCAAGTGCCTCGGTCTTGCGGCCGAGCCTCCAGAGCGTGTCTCCGAGATGATCGAGGACCTCGATCGACGACGCACGTTCGGTGCGATCTCGGGCTTGGGAGATCAAGGCAAAGGCTTCGTCGAACCGGCCCTGGCGATATCGGAGCCAGCCGACCGTGTCCAGAATGCTTTCATTCTCGGGCAATCGGGCCAGCGCCGCCTCAGCCATCTCAACCCACCTGGAATCGGATACACCCGCGTCGATCTGCGAATAGGCAAGATTGTTCATCGCCATCGTGCCGCCAGGATCGATTTCGAGGGATCGTTCGAGGGCAGCGCGAGACCCAGCAGTGTCTCCCATCATCGAGTACAGGTTGCTCAATCGGTAGAGGGCCGAGGCAAAGTCGGGCTGGTCCGTGGTTGATTCCGCGAGAGGCACGCGTCCGCCGGCGACCTGGCGCTGGACAAAATCCATCGACACCTGAATGCGGCCACCTTGCGCAGCCTCGCATGCGAGTGCAGCGCGGCTCAAATCGTCATACACCAGGGATTCGACGGTGCCGGGTGTCTCGAGGAGTTTCATGAGCCAGACGGCCGCAGCACTCCATGCCTGACGCTGCGCGAGGCTCTGTGCCTGAATCAGCCATTCATTGGCCAGGTCCAACGTCGGTCGGTCAATCCGACTGAGTCGGTGGTCTGCAAGAGCGGCGACGACACGAAGTTGAGGATCGGCAGCTCCCGCGTGCTGGTGAAGCGCCATGGCCGTGGCCAGCCAGTTCCAGGGCGCATCGGCGTCGCCGGTGAAGGCCTGCTCGATGGCAGCGGCGGCTTCTCTTGCTGCGCCCTCATGAATCAACGAGAGCCCCAAGCCGATTTCACCGAGGCTGCCTGCCAACAGGGGCGACCCCTCTGCATCCTGCGCAGCGTCCATCAGGTTCTTGGCCGCGGCATCGACGTTGCCTTCCTGCAGGGCAATGGCGGCCAACGTCAGACTCTTTCGTGGGCCCTCCGGGCGAGGGGTCACGCGCTGGCGTGCGACCCTCGCGAAATCGTCTGTGAGCTTCAGCGACCGGTATACTCGCTCGAGCAACCAGAGGGATGTTGAGTCATCAGGGTCTGAATCCAGGCGTTGCTCCAGAAACCTGCGAGCCTCCTGAGCCTGATCGAGTCGGAGCAACAGCGATATTTTTGCATCGAGCAGGTTCGGGTCCGAAGGTGACGTCTCCAGATGAGTGTCAATCCACTGGAGAGCCTCCTTGGTCTTGCGATCCCGAGTCCAGGCCTCAATCAGGAGCGAGATCGCCGTCGCGTCGGCCGGATTCTTCTGATAGAGCTGCAGCAGACGGTCGATGGCGTCGTCGGTCCGACGCTGCGACACCTCTTCGGTGGCAAGAAGCATCTGAAGAAATGCCGAATCCGGTTCGGCTGCGCGAAGGTGAATGACGGCATCTCGCGTGGCGGTTGGATCGGGTTGAATTCCGGATCGAGGATCGTGGAACTCAATCAGAAGCTGGTCGACTTCATGGGGTCGCGGATTGAGTGCTCGAAGGGAGACGATGGCCTCGGCAGCATCGGCGGCGCGTTGCTCTCGCCGGTCCGCCGGGGCCTCTCTGGCTATTTGCAGGCGAACGCGAGCGGCCGCCAGGAGAAGCCCGGTCTCGGCAGGGTGCACCAAGAGCGACGAGTCAGCAAATTCCAAAGCCTCTGTTTTGGCGCCGGCACCCAAGAGAAGCTCGACGATCGAGGCCTTCAACCGGGGGTCTTCAGCCGTTGCCGCTCTCTTGATCGAGTCAGTAATAAGCGCGGGCTCCTCCAGCGCCGTCGCGACGTCAACACGCGCCTCGAGCAGGGGGACTGAATCGGGCCAGCGGGAATCAGCCGCTTCAACGAGCCGCCAGGCCCTTCCAAGGTCGCGCATGACGGCGGCAAGTCGGGCTGCCATCGCGGCCCGTTCCGGGCTGTTTATCTGACTCTCCATGGCCGTTCGAAGCTCACGCGGCGCCTTCGGGAGAGCTGAGAAGGTCGACGCAACGCTTGAGGCGATGCCGGGATTCGACTTGACCAACTCCGCTGCGAGGGCGGCGGCCGCATCAAGATCTCGATCCGCCAGGAATCGCAGCAGGTCGCCGACCACGGAGAGGTCATCCGGGCACCGAAGGGCATAGGTCCGGAGAATTTCAATGGCCTGGTCAGGTGCTGAGAGTTCCGCGGCAATGCGAACGATTGCGGGCTGAGTTGAATGGGCGGAGAGCAGTTCATCGACGGCCTGCGTGAGCCGAGTCGTATCGGGGCACACGCGACGAAGATAGGAGGCCAAGGCTACGTCATTCTGCGAGGCGTGCTCGGGATCGGACGCGACGGCAGCCAGAAATTCATTCTGCGCCTCCTCCGGCCTGCCGTCACACAGGAGGACATAAACGGTTCGCGTTCTCAGCAGCGATGGATCGGGCGAGGGCAAGGCAGCACTTCGCGTGTAACAGAGACGGGCGGCATCAAGTTCATTCAGCCGGACGTGGGCATCGCCAATGGATCTCCAGTGCTCGCTGCGCCGACGAAAGATTTCGCCCAGCCTTGCTTCAATGAATCGATCACCCGGAGACGCCGTGACGTCATTGCTATCAATCGATTCTCCCAGTTCGATAAAGGCGCGATCGTAGCCGGACTCGCGAAGCGCATCGGCGAGGAGGTGATCGACAACGACACGTCGGGCGGCATCAACCGTTGGGTCCAGGATCCGGCGGGCACTGGCGAGACACCAGGCGGCCTTTGCAATGTCTCGACGAGCCAGGGCGAGTGCGCCGAGATTGATCAGGGCTTCGGTATCGTTCCGATCGACGCTCAGGATCCTGACCCACGCCTCTTCAGCCAGGCCGACGTTGGATAGCAGGTAGGCCGCTTGAGCCAATGTCCGCCAGCCCTCCACGGCTCCCGGGTCCAGTCGCAGGAGTTGCTGAAGCCAATTCATGGCGCTCTGGGCATCACCATTCGTGAGGTCCTGGCGGGCTCGTGCGTAGAGTTGCTGAGCCTGAACCACGTCCTCACGGGGCAGGAAGGCCTGTGTGGGCGCCGGCGGAAGGCTTACTTCGTGATCGAGTTCGAGGAGAACCTCTTCAAGACTCTTCCATGCCGCCGTTTCTTCAGACGTGCGACGCCGAAATTCCGAAGGGTCAACCCCGGGAGGGGTCGCGAGCTCGATGGGGGAGTTCCCCGAATCAAGAACTGTTGATTCAAGGGGGGCGTGATTCACTGCGCTGGATGTACCAGCGGCGAGAATCCCGAAAGCGACCAAGACGAAGACCGTGCCAAGGCGTGCCGAGATTCGGCAACAAGCCGCGGATTCGGTCCGATCGATCATGTTGCAGACTTTCGAGAGGTCGATCGCTTGGGCTTCAGCGGGGCCTTCGTCGGTCGCTTCTTCGAGGTTGCCGATCCTCGCGATGCGGATCGAGAGTCCTTGACCGAACGCACCGGTGACCGAGTTCGCCGCGCCGTTGTCTGATCAACGCACGTTTGAATCGCGTGAGCGACCTTGGCGGCGTCGTCAGCCTTCACATTGCGTGGCAGCCACGCGCTGATGTCGGCCAGTGTGGCATCCGCACCGAAGACTCCGGCCTCGATGAGGCATGCCCGCCCCTGCTCGTCAACCGGGACACCGTGCACGCCGAAGACCATCAACAGCACTCTCGCCGAAACAAACGACGGAATGCCTTGCAGAGACTCGACATACACCTTCGCCTCTCGCTTGCCCAGAGCAAGGGCCCGAGCGAATGAGACCACATGCTCACGGTGATACAGGTCGTTCAACGTGGCCCGAAGCAGGTTGCAGCGCAATGCAGCCGCGGGGTACCTCGCCCCGATAATCTCGATCATCTCCGGCGGGAGGCACACGCGAAAATCGTTGAAATCAACGACTCGGCTCTTGATTCGATCAAAGGCTGCGGAGGCGGCGGTCGAGTTTGATTCCCAGAGGAGGTAGGCATACACCAAGGCGCCGACCGGATCGTTTCCGTCCGGAGAGGGGGATCGTTGAGTGCCGCCGAACTTGCGAACCAGGGCGTTGAGTTTTGCCGCAGAGCCGTTGATGGATGTCACTGGACTGGACCCTCGTCACTGGAAGGGTGGGAAGAGTCAGACGGAGAACCCGCTTCGGTCGATCGGGCGATGGCGGCATCAAGGGCCGCAAGGCGCTTCAGCGAATCGTCGAGCTCGAATCGAAAGCGAGGAACCTTTCGAATCCGGAGCGTGGGGGCCAATTGCGTTTGAATTCGCCCGGCTGCGCTGCGGAGACCCTCGACGGCCAGCTTGCCGTATTCCGCCGGCAGGACTGAGATTTTGACCAGGGCCTCTGCGTTGTCAGCCGAGAGCTGCACGTCGGTCACCGAAACAAGACCTCGGATGCGGGGATCGTTGAACCCGCGAGCGATGACCATTTGCACCTTTCGGCGCAGTTCGGAAAGAAGATGGCCCTGGCCCGCGGTCATGACTCCTGGCGCTTTACCTCAACGGTCTTGTAGCACTCGAGAATGTCGCCTTCCTTGATGTCGTCGTACCCGACGATCTTCATGCCGCATTCCATGCCGGACTTGACTTCACGCACGTCGTCCTTGAATCGCTTGAGCTGCTCGAGCCGGCGGTCCTTCTCGACCACGATTCCACCACGGGTCACGCGAATCTGGGCGTTTCGTTCCACTACGCCGTCGGTGATATAGCAGCCGGCAATGGCGCCGACCTTGCTGATGCGGAAGACCTGGCGGACCTCGGCATGGCCGAGCACCTCGAGCTTCATCTCGGGTTCAAGCAGGCCCTCCACGGCCTTCTTGATGTCGTCCGTGATGTTGTAGATGACTTCATAGAGTCGAATGTCGATGCCCTTGGCTTCGGCAGACTGTCGTGCCTTGGCCGAACTTGTGACATTGAAGCCAATGATGATGGCTCCCGTGGTTTCCGCCAACGTGACGTCGGATTCGTTGATTCCACCGACCCCGATGTGCTTGACAACGACGGTGACTTCGTCGGTCGAAAGCCGCGAGAGAAGGACGTTCAGTGTCTCCACCGAGCCCTGCACGTCGGCCTTGACCACCAGCGGAAGCGTCTTCCGATCTCCCTGCCCGAGGTGCTGGAAGATGTTGTCGAGCGTGATCTTGGGTGCGGCGAGGGCGCGCTCGCGCTCGATGCGCCGGCGCTCTTCCGCCGCGTTCTCCGCGGCCTTCAGCGAATCAACAACATAGAATTTGTCGCCCGCATCAGGAAGGGCGTCGATGCCGGAGATGGCCGCGGGGGTTGAAGGTCCGGCCGATTCGATCCGCTCGCCGCGATCATTCACGATGTCGCGCACACGGCCGAATGCTCGGCCGATGACGATGAAGTCGCCCTTCTCAAGAGTGCCTTCCTGCACGATGATCCGAGCGACGGGTCCTCGACCTTCGACCATCTGCGCTTCGAGCACGGTGCCTCGGGCCTCTCCATCGACAGGGGCCTTGAGATCGAGCAACTGCGCCTGATAGTCCAGGACGTCGAGCAATTCCTGAATTCCGGTGCCCTTGGTGGCGCTGGTGCGGATGACTTCAGTAGTGCCACCCCACTCGGTGGGGTTGAGGCCGTTCTCGGCCAACTGGCCCAGAATGCGCTGAATGTTCGTGTCGGTTGCTTCAGGTCGATCGATCTTGTTCAACGCCACAACGATGGCGACATTGGCAGCCTTGGCGTGATTAATCGATTCGACGGTCTGCGGCATGACGCCGTCGTCGGCCGCGACGACGAGGACCGCGATGTCGGTCACCTGGGCGCCGCGGGCACGCATGGCGGTGAAGGCTTCGTGGCCCGGTGTATCAATGAAGGAGATGACGTGGTCGCGCTCACCTGCGCGGACCGGAACCTGGAAGGCGCTGGTTGCCTGCGTAATGCCGCCGGCTTCTCCGGAGGCAACATTCGTGTTTCGAATGCGATCGAGAAGAGACGTCTTGCCGTGATCGACGTGGCCGAGAATGGTTACCACCGGCGGTCGCGGGCTTCCCTCGCCCAGATCACGCTTGGCGAATTTCTGCTCGATGATTTCCGCCGCCGATCGCTGCGCCTCCACCTGCAATTCGATGTTGTGATCCATCATGATCTCGATGGCCTTCGAGGACTCGATGACGGAATTGATTGTGGCTCCCATGACGCCGGAGAGGAACAACTGCTTCAGAATGCTGTTGGCGGGAACGCCGGTAACGGCCGACAACTCCTTGATATAGATGGGTTCGCTGATCCTGACGAGCCCCCCGGATTTAGCGGGCGACTGAGCTCGCGAAGGAGTCGGCGAGGATCGCTTCATCGTGTCGCGTTTGTGGGCCCGGAAGAAACCGCCGGCCCTGCTCAGGCGATCCTCTCGCTCGATAAGGTCCTGCTCGCGCCATGGCTCGAATGGAGTCTCATTGTCGGCGAATGCGCGACCAACCCGACCGGTGCCAAGTTCCCCGGCTCCAGACCGCCGCTTGTTGCGACGATTGTTTCGGTCATCTCCGGCGGGAGGTGCGCCTCGGCCTCGAGCGCCTCCGCCCGGCGGTGCCGAAGGTTCAGCGCCGCGCCCGCCACGAGGCCCGCCGCGAGCCGCACCACCCGACGACGAACGGGATCGCGGTTCGGGAAGGACCTCCGGGTTCTCCACGCGAATCACACGCGGCCCCGCAAGATTGATCTTCTTGGGCTGATCGAGCATCGGACCGACCGGTTTGACGACCTTGGGTCGCTCCGGAACGTTCATGACGGGCTTCGATGGCGCGGGCTTGGTGGAAGGCTGCGGTTTCGCATGACGGGACGCAGCAGACGATTTGGCGGCCGCGGGGGTGCGTTCGGCAGGGGCCGAGCCGGGAGGGGCTTCCTTCGGAGGTGCCGGCGCAATTGTGGGAGCTTCCGGTGCCGACGCGGCCGCCTGAGCCGGTGCTACATGTTCCTCTTTCGCCGCAGGGGCGACGGGAGCCGGATCGGGCGGGAGTGACGGCCTCACGATTGGTCGCTCGGCATCGGGCAGTCGCGGAGCGGGAATCTGCCTGGTCACCGGCTCCACGACTTCCACAGCGACGGCATCCGAGCCCGAATCCGCTTCCGAGTCATCCGCGTGGCCGTCGGTCTTGATCGTCTTGGCTCGGGAAGGACGCTTCGCCTTGACCTTGACGGTGCTCAGATCAACCGGTGCGGCCGTCTCCACGGCCGTGGCCACTCCACTGGCACTGCCAAACCACTGTCGGATCGTCTCCGAGAGGCCGGCATTCACCTGGGACATGTGGTTGGTGATGCCTGGAATCTGCTCTGCCGCACACTTGGCGACGATGTCCTTCGAACTCACGCCGAGTTCCTTCGCCAGCTGATGGACTTTCATCGTCGGAGTTCTTTTTGACACGTGCATTCCTTGAGAGCAGTCGGAGCGATACAGATCAACACGTCATGGCTTGGCACTATCTTCAGAGGACACTGTCGAATTCGCGGAACCGCCGAGAATGGCGTCCGCGGCCGATTCGGCCTCCGCGTCGGGCTCGATAAGCGGTTCGTCGCCCCTTCCCAGGAGCAGGTCGGCGGTGGCGGCATCCTCGGCCTTGCGAGCCATGGCTGCCTCCTTCTCCTTCTGGAGCATTTCGGCGACCACCTTGGCTTTCGAGGAGCATTCGGTGACCACGACGCGGGCGAGGTCGGCAGTCATTCCCAACTCGTTGATGAGAACGTCTTCCCCGACCTCCTCAATGTCGAAGACACTGATCATGCCCAGCGCGCCCATTCTGTCGAGCAACTCATCATCGACTCCGGCGATCGGGCGTACCGTCTGCTCAAGAATCTCAAGTCCACGGGCAAACTCACCCTGGGTCAGGACGTCGATATCCCATCCGGTCAGTCGGGCGGCAAGGCGAACGTTCTGACCCTTTCGCCCGATTGCCAGAGACAACTGGTCCTCGCGCACGATGATGGTGGCGCGACCGAGTTCGAAACAGAGCGAAACTTCTTCAACGTCGGCCGGCTTGAGGGCGTTGGCAATGAGGACCTGGCTCGATTCGTTCCAGCGAACGATGTCGATCTTTTCGCCACCGAGTTCGTCCACGATGTTGCGAATTCGGCTGCCGCGCACGCCGACGCAGGCGCCGACGGCGTCAACCTTGGAATCGATCGAGGAGACGGCCAGCTTGGTTCGGAAACCCGGCTCGCGGGCCATCGCCTTGATTTCAATGATGCGCTCGGCGACCTCGGGCACTTCGGCTTCGAAGAGCTTGCGAATGAACTCAGGGTGGCTTCGCGACAGAACGATCTTGACCTGTGTGCCGGTCTCCTTGACTTCGAGAATCAGGCATCTCACCCGGTCGCCTGCATGGAATTGCTCTCCGGGGATCTGCTCTGATCGCGGCATGAAGCCTTCGGCCCGACCGTCGATCTGCACCACCAGCGAGCCGCCTTCGTACCGTTGCGCGGTGCCGGAGACAATGTCGCCCTGACGTTTCGAGTATTCCTCGAGGAGGCTGTTGCGCTCGTCCTCCCGAAACTTCTGAATCATGACCTGCTTGGCGGTCTGCGCGGGAATTCGACCCAGACGTTCAAGCGGGATTTCTTCGCGAGCGCCCTCCAGAAGATTGCGCCAGATCGAGATTCGTCCGTTGAGCCGGTCAATTTCGCATCCGAATTCCTCGATATCCAGAGAATTGAAATGCTTTCGTGCAGCGCTCAGCAGGGCCTGCTCGAGATCCTGAATCAGGATCTCGCGATCAATATTTCGATCGCGGGCGATCGAGTCGAGAATTCGAAGGGTCTCAGAGTTCATGCTGGGGGTCGATTCAGAAGATGTTGAATTGTCAGAAAAACAAGCAATTGCGATTAACGAACACGGCCACGGACGCCCATGCGCTCGTGGCCTGTGGTTGCCTGACGTCAGACACGAATCAAGGTCACCTCATGACGAGGGATCCTCCATTCAATGCATTGGCTGCACGGCGGCAGAACTCAAGAACCGGGCGAACCATGGCCCAGCAGTGCGCGCCATCGACATGACAGCGATTAGGCGTCATGGCGATTGAAATCAATGTCGTTTCGGTGCACGGCCAAATACTCCACAGGCGAACGGGCCACAAGGGTCCATCCGACGGGGAAGAGTAGGGGGGATGGGCCGAAACGTCAATAGGAAGGGGTATGTTTGGTATCGGTTTGTTTGGCGATTGCTGGTCCTTCAAACCGGGTCAGGCAGGCAGGCGATCGTTGTCCTCAAGGGCTCGTACGACCCGGATCGCCCGCTTTCCGCGGCTTTGGCCGACGTGGGCAAGAAACTTGGGTTGACCTTCAACATGCAGAATGACGGGCTCCGTCGCCGGCTTCGTGGTCATGACAACGTCCCCGACTTCCAAAGATCGAAGTTCTCCGATGGTGATAGTGGTTTCCGCCAACAGGCCCTGCACCATCAAGGATGCGTCTGCAAGTCGTTTGGAGATGGTCTCTTCCCATCGATCCTCGGCCTTGGCTCGACCGGCCATGAACCACGACTGAGCATTCAGCGACTCCATGAGCGGTTCGATCACATTGAACGGAATGCACAGGCTCATCGTTCCGGCTCGGTTCACCATTCGGAGTTCAAATCCCATGACGACCACAACCTCATTCGGAGGCACAATCTGGACCAGCTGCGGATTCGATTCCATTTCGCCCAAGGCGAATTCAATCTTCCGAATGCCTTCCCACGCCTCCATCAGGGCCGTCATCGCCCGCTGGAGAATCCTCTGAATGAGCCGCTTTTCGATGAGTGTCATCGCTCGTTGCGGGATGAACAGATCCCTGTTGGTGCCGCCCATCAGCCGGTCGATGATGGGATAGATGATCAGCGGGCTCATTTCCAGGCACATCTGCCCCTCCAATGGAGGGCAATTCACCAGATTGAAGCTCGTGGGATTGGGCAGACTTGAAATGAACTCCGAATACGTCATCTGCTCGGCATGGGCCACGCGCACCTCAACGATGGTGCGGAGGAATCCGCTCAAACTGGCACCTATGGAGCGAGCGAAGCCCTCGTGCAGCGTCTGAAGGGCCCGCATCTGGTCCTTACTGATGCGCTCCGGGCGCTTGAAATCGTAATTCTTGATCTCAAGGCTTTCGAGATCCCGCCGGTGCCGCGTGAAGATCTGTGGAAGCTCCGACTCCTCAGCGGCTTCGGGGGTTCCGACCGAATTCAGCAGGGCGTCGATATCAGCTTGGTCAAGAACGTCGGTCATGGAAAGGCGGTTCAGGCCGAAATGGCCGTATCGCATTTATCGGAACAGCGGGAGGAGGGCCTTGAACCGGCAATCGAGAGGCCGAATCGCCGTTCTATACTTCGCATCATGAAGTACCGAGCCATCACTCTTTGGGCCGTCCTGTTGCTTGCCGGGGTCGCCGGGGCTCAGTTTGGGGGGTTGGGGTCGTCGACCGCCGAAACCTCCGAAGCCGGCTTCACCGATTCGCGGCAGCATGTCAGGGCGGAGATTGTGCCTTCGGAAATTACTCTCGAACCGGGTACGGCCGGTGCGTTCGCGATCGTCATGAATCACGACGCCGAATGGCACACCTGGACCAATCCCGGCAATATCCCCACCGGAACGGTGGAATTCGAGTATGCCCGTCGAACTGAAGTGAGCGGTGGGGTCTCAACCTCTTCGACATTGCTGGTCCCTGTCGAGCTCATCCAGTGGCCCAAGACCGAGTCGATTGTCGCTGATGTCGGCGATGGCCCGGCGACCTACGCCGTCTTCGCCGGCCAGGCGACGATCTTTGTGCCCTTCGCCGTCGCCGCCGACGCTCAGCCGGGCACCGCGTCGCTTTCTCTCAACCTTGACTTTCAGAGCTGCAATGCCGCAACGTGCCTGCAGCCCGCGACCATCACGCTTTCGGCCAAAGTGAACATTGCCGCGAAGGGATCTCTCTCAATTCCATGGTCGGGCGACCCCAAGTCCTTCGAAGGCTTCGACTCATCGCGACTTGAAAAGGCTGCCGCCCTGGTCAGCACCGCAACGTCCCCAACCCGAGGCGGGCCCGACCCCACACCCTCAACGAACAGTTCCGCGCCGGCCCCGGCCGCGGTCGCGCCGCCGCGTGATGTGCTCGGCATGATCATTCTGGCCCTGCTTTCGATTGCCGGCGGATTTGTGCTCAACCTCACGCCCTGTGTTCTCCCCATCATTCCGATCAAGATTCTGACGATCAGTCAGCATGCCGGGTCACCGGGAAAGAGCCTTTATCTTGGCCTGTGGATGGCGCTCGGCGTCGTGGCGTTCTGGGCCGGAATCGGAATACCGGCCGCGCTGTTTACCAGTGCGGCAGACCCATCGCGTATCTTCGGCATCTGGTGGCTCACAACGGCGATCGGCGTGCTCATCGGCCTCATGGGCATCGGCATCATGGGCCTCTTCCAGATTCAGCTTCCTGCCGCCGCCTACGCGGTGAATCCGAAGGCGGACACCGCCTGGGGCTCATTTGTCTTCGGCATCATGACCGGCGTGCTCGGCCTGCCGTGCTTCGGCTTTGTCGCGGGTGCTCTACTCGCCGGGGCCGCCACCCTGCCTCCTCTGATGATCGTGATTGTGTTCACCGGGATCGGCCTCGGCATGGCATCGCCATATCTGATCCTTTCGGCGAATCCCCGCTGGGTTGATCGCATTCCGCGAACTGGCCCGGCCAGCGAATTGGTGAAGCAGGTCATGGGACTGTTGTTGCTTGCGGCCGCCGCCTACTTCGTCGGCTCGGGACTCATTGCCCTGGTCAGTGACCGGCCGTGGCTGGGACGACAACTTCACTGGCTGATCGGAACCACTTTTGCGGTCTTGGCCGGCCTGTGGCTGATCATGCGAACGTTCCAGATCACGAAGAAACCCGCGGCCAGGTTCTCCATGACACTTCTGGGTCTGCTCCTTGGCGGCGTTGCCGTTCTGTATTGCCTCGATACCTCCGGCAAGGCAAAGGAGACATGGCTTGCCAAGAACGCGGCGACGGGCCATGACGGCTCGTTCACTCCTGGTGTCTGGAACGACTACTCGGAGGAGGCCGTCGCCCAGGCCCGCGCGAGCCACAAGATCGTGGTGCTCGATTTCACGGCCGAATGGTGTCTGACGTGCAAGACGCTCAAGGCCGCGGTGCTCAACCGTGAACCGGTGCACACCGCCCTCAAGCAGGATGACGTCGCGCTCTTCACCGTCGACCTCACGAGCAACGCAGCGCCCGGCTGGGAAACTCTTCGTTCACTGGGGAAGACCGGAATCCCATTGTTGGTCATCTATTCGCCGGACGACGACATCCCGTGGATGGCCAACGCGTATACGTCGGATCAGGTGATGTCAGCGCTCAGCAGCGCTCGACCGTCCGCCGTGGCCGACCGCCGGCGCGACAACTAAACCTCGCCAATAATGCTGAACACGCTGGCGCCGACGGAACGTGAGTAGGTTACGCCACGCTCCGGGGAAAATCGCTTCAATCCCTCAGCGCGAAGTCGAGGCGCATGGTCGCGTTCATAACGCGAAAATGCGTCGCGCGAGTCAAAGTGATATCTCACTTCACAGACCGCGGATTCGCCATCGAGCCTGACCACCTCCGCATCGACCGCACCCGCCGCGAGTACGTCTTCGAGATGTTCCTGAGCCAACCAGGCAATCCATTCCTCGGCAACGTCGCCGCTGGTGAATTCGGCACGCACGGTGTAGCAGATCATGGCGAACCCTCCCTGGGTTGCGGGGGATGCAAATCGGGTCTGTTCACAGCGTTGTCGATCCTACTCTCGGCCTGTCTCTGGAGCGATTCGGGCATTTGCTTCAATGGATCGAGGCGGAAGTTCTCGTTGAGGCGGAGTGCATCGCGGTACAGTTCGGATGCTTCGGACAGGTCTCGGGCCTTCCACGCCGCATCAGCGGCACGTCGTTTCCATTGCCAATTGCCCGGATCGAGCCGGGAGACGCCCTTCCACGACTCAACCTGGGGTCCCCAGATGTTCTCAAGCGTGGCCCGGACCTCAAAGACTTCCGCCCTGAGCAGTGCTTCTCGAAGCGAGATCGACTCATCACTCGGCCGCCAGTTCAGGATTTCGAGATTCCGAAGCTCGCCGGAGTCAACTTCTTTGTACAGCTGAACCGAGCGAAGTTTCATGTTGACAGCGGTGAGCCAGAGATGGCGATGCATGGCATGCATGCCTGATTCTTCTGTCTCTTCCCAAATCCTTGGGCGAAGTTCATTGCTAACCCCTTCGCGAACCTGTAGCTCCAGTTTCGCAAGATCACCAACGAGGTCTCCGCGATCTTCGATTGGCCGCGAATGTCGATTCAAGAGAACGTAGTCAAGTTGGATGCTGTGGGCGGCGGCCGCGGCCTTCAGTTGGTCCGCCAGCACCTGAACCGTTGGCCACGTACCGGAGTCGTGCAAAGCCGCTTGCAGGCAGGCCCGGCGGAATCGCGAGAATGCCATGAGCGGCTCGGCAGCACTCATGAGTGCCCGATCAAGAGCGACCGCCGGCACTGCACCGAAGACGCCGAAACACGAAGCCATTCCGACGGAGAGACCAGCGGGAATCACCGCGAGCAGGGATCGGCCTTGTGTTCGACGGGTGACCTCATGTTCATCTGTGCGGTACGCGGCAAGGCCAACCAACACCATCGCCCAGACCACACTTCCCGGTTGCCAGAACGTCATCTCAATCTGACCGTGGCACAACAGCACGAGGGCTGCGCAGACCAGGGTCCATCGCTCGACCTTCTCTGAGACCGACGCGAATACATTCAGGCTGATCGCGCTGAGCGCCAGCCCCATGACAACTCCGAGCGATCGGAAGACCAAGCCCGGACCATCAATAACTCTCCATTCAAACGCTGCCCCTGCCGCCGATGCACCGAACACCACAAGCACAACGGGCCACCATGGTGGCCCTGCCGATTTCTTCGACAAGTCGTCAGTCTTGCTCGGGTCAACGTTTGACATTCGACGAATCAAGATTGACACCAGCGCAATCCAGGCGTACCCCCAGACTCCACAGGCGCAGAGCCAATCGATGAACACGTTGTGGGCGATTGCAGGCTCCTCTGGACACATCGGCGGGCGAAACTTCAGAAACGCATCCTGAAATCCTGCCGCCCCCACACCCCGCCACGGATGAGATGCGAAGATGCCTGACGCACCTTCAACGTAGAACCAGCGAAAGAGCAGGCTCTTCTCGTGGGCGAAATCGATCGGCAGCAGCCCGCGAACTCCGATGGCAGAGATGCACAGACAGATCAATGCAGGCACGAGCCAGCGGGCCTGTCGCATGATGCGTTGATGCATCATGATTGGAGCGGCGATAGCGACGACCATCGCAAGACCAAGCGCCAGCACGACGATCGCCCCCTTCGAGACCGTGCCGCCGGCAAACACCTGGGAGAAGATCGCGGCGAAGATCGCCACAGACAGCATGGCCGCCATACCCGTCCAGCCGCTGGTCATGCGCGACCATATGGATCCAATGACGAGCCCTACGCACATCACGGCCATGGCGCCCATCACCGATGCATAGACGTTGCCAAGGCCAAACCAACCCAGTGCCTCCGGTTGATAAAGCCGCCGCTCATAGATCTTCGCGGCGGCGCTATCCGGGGCCCAGCCCTTGTCCGCGAGGAACGCAGTCTTGGTCTGCTGAAACATCTCGACGGTGGCGTTGTGTTCAACCCAGACCTGCAGAAGGCCCCGAATCGCCAACGGTCCTGCGCCGGCGATCAGGATCGCCAGCATCATGCGGCGACGAGCCGGGTCGGCGGCGAGGTGCGAAGCCGCGATCGCGCTCCACACCGCAGCCGCCCACGTGGATCCCCGCCACATCTGCGTGGTGTCCGACCATCCGTGCAAGAGAAGCACTGGAATGGGAATCAACGCGAGCGTGACGGTCGTGCAACAAATCCGCCGACCCTCCCGGGTCGTTGCCCGGAACGCCAACGCCGACGCAAGAAACAGAGTCACATCAAGGGCGAAGCTCCACGACGACCACATCGCCGCCATGGGTTCCGGATCGAGGAGAGGGTCGACATCGAAGACTCGGAGTTCAACGCAGTTCGTCAGTAGTCGCAGTACGGCAATGCCAGCAATGATGCAGGCAGCCAGATTGCCCGTGAGGCGATTCGGTTCGCCTTGGTCGCTCACCGTTTGAGCCTCGTTGACGGGGCAAACTCCAGCATGGCGATCAACGCCAGGACGAGCAGCGTCTGCACTCCCACAAGTACCGCTTGCCAGCCGGTCAGCCGGCCAAGGGAGATGCCGCCGATCCCGGTGATCGCGGTCAGCGCCCAGATCGCCATCACCGCCTGGCGCTGGCTCAGCCCCCGCTGAACCAGACGGTGGGAAAAGTGTTGCTGATCTCCGACGAATGGACTTCGCCCCTGTCGAATCCGAAGAACAGTCACCGAGCAGAAGTCATAAATGGGAATCGCCAGAATGACGATCGGCATAAACACCGCGTACCAGCCGCCGCCCAGAGCGAAATTCGGATCGGCCGGATCGTGAAAAGTCGTGCGCGCCGTCAGAACGCCCAGCAGGAACCCGATGACGAGTGATCCGCCGTCACCCATGAAGATCGACGCCGGCGGCAGATTGAATACGAGAAAGCCCAACACGGAGCCGATGAGAATCGCAAGCGTCGCCGCGATGAACCACTGATGGTTGACCAGGGTGGCCGCGAGAAAGAGCGACGCAGCCACAACGCAGATTCCGCCTGCCAATCCATCCATGTTGTCGAGAAAGTTCATAGCGTTGGTGATCACCACGATCCACAATATCGAAAGGGCAATGCTGGGAAGCGGGCCGAGCATGGTCAGCAGACGCACGTCATAGGAGATCGCAAGGATGCCGGCTGCGAGCACCTGGGCTCCGAGTTTCGCTGTCGGTCCGAGTGGTCTACGGTCGTCAATTAGTCCGACAATGTGGAGCCCTGTAACGCAAAGCAACAGAGCAACCCCGAAACCAAGGCTGTCACGGAGCCGCGCGAGGTGCGTCCCGATCTCCGGAACGAAATCCTTCAGAAGGCTTTGACCCGCAACCGAGAGGATGAGACACGCGAGAAAAGGGATCGTAAAGCCGAGGTAGATTCCAATGCCGCCGACATTCGGGACGGCTCGCAGCACCTTTTCGTGCCCCGGCGCCCCGGGAGTGTCCAAGGCACCCTTTCGACGGCCAACAGTGCGGGCCGCCCATGTCGCCGGGAGCGCGATCAGAAGCGCGGCCGGAATCAGAACCAGAATGGAGGGAATCACGCAGACATCCTAATCGATGGGCCTCGCGTTGAATGCACTCCGCGACACCTAGAATCCGGTTGTGACCATTCGCCGCTTCGAACTCGCCAGTCCTTATCAGCCGACCGGGGACCAGCCGGAAGCGATACGCCAATTGGTTGACGGAGTTCGTTCCGGAGCCCGGCACCAGACCCTCCTGGGAGCCACCGGAACCGGCAAGACTTTCACGATGGCGAATGTGATCGCCCAGACCGCCAAACCCACCCTGATCATCTCACACAATAAGACTCTGGCGGCGCAGCTCTATGAAGAGATGAAGGAATTGTTCCCCGGAAACGCGGTGAGCTACTTCGTTTCGTATTACGACTATTACCAGCCCGAAGCGTACATTCCTCAGCGCGATATCTACATCGAGAAAGACTCGTCCAGAAATGACGACCTCGATCGTTTGCGACTCGCGGCCACCAGCAATCTCATGTCGCGCGATGACGTCATCGTTGTGGCGAGCGTCTCGTGCATCTTCGGACTTGGATCGCCCGAGGAGTATTCAAAGAAAACCATGATGGTGGCGGTAGGGGACCGGCTGGATCGAAGGAAATTCTTCCTCGGACTCTCCGATATGCAATACGGCCGCAACGAGATGGCCCTCGAACGCGGGCAATTCAGGGTCCGCGGCGACGTCATCGAGGTGCACCCGGCCTACGAGCAGTTCGCGATTCGCATCGAGTTGTTCGGCGACGAAGTCGAACGGCTTCAACTCATCAATCCGGTTTCGGGTGAGGTCCTGGCGGACGAGACCAAGGTGTTCATTTTTCCCGCGGTGCACTACGTCATGCCGCAGGAGCAGATTCAGCATGCGGTTCAGGCCATACGGGCCGAGTTGGATGCTCGCGTTCTCGAACTTCGCTCCGAAGGCAAGCTGCTCGAGGCTCAGCGCCTGCTCGCCCGCACCAAGTACGACCTTGAGATGATTGAGGAAACCGGATTCTGCAACGGTATCGAGAACTATTCACGCCATTTCGACGGCCGTGCGCCCGGCGCCAGGTCATATACGCTGCTCGACTACTTTCGCCACGTTCCCGGTCGAAGTGAAGATGACTGGCTGCTGATCATCGACGAATCTCACGTTACCATTCCCCAGATCCGAGGCATGTATTTCGGGGATCACAATCGCAAGAAGGTCCTTGTTGAGCACGGGTTCCGGCTCCCTTGCGCACTGGACAATCGGCCGCTCAAGTTTGACGAGTTCGAGGAGCTCGTGCCGCAGATGGTTTATGTCTCGGCCACACCGGGACCGTATGAACTCGAGCAATCCGGAGGTGTGGTGGCCGAGCAGGTCATCCGGCCGACCGGGCTGGTCGATCCGCCGATCGAGATCAAATCCGCCCGCGGCCAGGTGCCGGACCTTCTGGAGCAGTGCAGGACTCGGGCCGAACGCGGCGAGCGAGCCCTCGTCACAGCGCTAACCAAGCGGCTTTGCGAGGATCTGACCGCCTATCTCCATGACAAGGGCGTTCGGGTGCGATATCTGCACAGCGAGATAGACACGTTGGAGCGGCTCGAGATTCTGCGCGACCTGCGCGAAGGCGAGTTCGATGTCCTCGTCGGCGTGAATCTCCTTCGAGAGGGTCTGGATTTGCCCGAGGTGTCGCTGGTCTGCATTCTCGATGCCGACAAGCAGGGATTTCTGCGATCGCAGTCGAGCCTCATTCAGACCATGGGCAGGGCGGCGCGCAACGCCAATTCGAATGTCGTCCTCTACGCCGATTCGGTTACCCCGGATATGCAGGTGGCCATCGACGAGGTCGAGCGCCGGCGTGCGAAGCAGATCGCCTACAACGAAACGCATGGCATTACGCCGCAAACCATCAAGAAGGCGATTCGTCGCGGCATCGAACTAGAGCTGGCGGCGACGCGAACGGCCAAGGCGGCCGCAGGAAAACGCCCTCAGAAGCAATACGACCGTGAGGAGCTGCTTCGCATGCTTCAGGAGGAGATGCTGGAGGCCGCCAAGGCGCTCGAGTTTGAGAAGGCGGCCCGGCTTCGCGACGAGATTCGCAAGCTCAAGGATGCACCGGATTTCTCCGGGCCGGGGCCGGTACTGATAGACGAGGACGAATCCGGAGCGGAGAAGCCGGGCATGGCGCGATCAAAGGCCGGAATCTCGCGGAGCCGCCGGGGCGCCCGAAAACGATAGTCCCCCAAAAACAACGCGAGCCGCGTCGGGCGGCTTTCTTCGGACTTCATGTATTGGTTGGGCTCGCCGGTGGGCTACTTTGGCAACCCCTGATCGGGGATCCTGTCGGCCGAAGGCGAATGCATTTGGAGGATCCCTCCAGCATTCGCTTCGAAGAGTCGAGCACGGCATGATCCGGTTCAGGAGTCGAGACTCGATCCGGCGTGCCGACTTCGACGTTGGTTTTAACCGTACACGTCATCGCGTTCACTCTATGCATCTATCTTCGGACAAAAATCACCTCTGGGCGCAGCGAACCCAGAATAATCCTTTCAATCGTCAGCAAATGCAAGAGAATTCCCGGTCATGACGGCGATGCCGGGAATCATGTCTCCAGGGAATCCGGCGAATGCCGGCGTCGAAATCCGTGAAAGACAACGCCTATGATCGCGGCACGATTCTCATGGCCCACACGTCCGATAAGTGCATTCGAGTCCGCGGCGCCAGGGAGCACAACCTCAAGAATCTGAGCGTCTCGATCCCAAGGGACCAATTGGTCGTCCTGACCGGGGTGAGCGGCTCTGGGAAGAGCAGCCTGGCGTTCGACACAATCTTCGCCGAAGGCCAGCGAAAGTACATGGAATCGCTCTCGGCTTATGCGAGGCAATTCCTGAACCAGATGCAGAAGCCCGACGTGGAGGATATCGAGGGGCTGCCGCCCACCATCGCCATTGAACAGCGGTCCGGAGGCCATACGCCGCGATCTACGGTCGCCACGACCACCGAGATCTACGACTACCTTCGACTGCTCTTTGCCCGCTGCGGCACCCCCACCTGCTGGATGCGCGTGGGGGGAACGGATACCGAGCCGCGAGCGTGCGGACAGCCCATTGCCGCGACCCCCGCGACCCAGATCGTCGATGCCATCATGGATCTCGCCGGGGCGAACACGAAGTCTCCATCGCGAGTGATGATCTGCGCCCCTGTCGTTCGCGGGCGGAAGGGGTTTCATAAGGAGGTTGTTGAAGGGCTCCAGAAGCACGGCTTCATTCGGGCGCGGGTCAACGGCGAAATCATCGACATCCGCGAGGCGATGAAGGAAGGCGGCGAGAATCCGCTCAAGCTGAGTCGCTATAACGTGCACACGATCGAGGCGGTGGTGGACCGGCTCGTCCCAGAGCCCGCCGAACGGCAACGACTGGCGGAATCGGTGGAGGTGGCCCTTCGGCTTGCCGAGGGTTCGATCAACGTGCTGATCGAGCGAGACAGCGCGTGGGTCGAGCATCGCTTCAGCGACCGGTTCGCCTGCCCCGATCACCCCGAGTGTTCCATTGAAGAATTGGCGCCGAGGCTGTTCTCGTTCAACTCGCCACACGGGGCCTGCCCGACATGCCTCGGCCTCGGCCAGATCAACCAGTTCGACGAATCCCTGATCGTGCCGGATCCATCCATTCCCGTGCTGGAAGGGGCGATCGAACCCTGGCGCAAAAACGGCCGCCGGATGAACATGTACTACAGCCGCCTTCTTCGGCGTTTCTGCCAGCAGATGAATATTGGGGCGTCCACGTCGTTTGCCAAGCTACCCAAGACCACGGCTCGGATTCTCATGCACGGAACGACCGAGGCAGATGAAGCGAAACTCGGCTTTAGTTTTGAGGGCGCGGTTCCCAATCTTCGACGTCGATACGAGAACTCAGAGAGCGATTTCGTTCGCGAGCGGCTTCACGCCTACATGAGCGCCACAGCATGTCCGTCCTGCCAGGGCAAGCGTCTGAAGACGGAAGCGCTGCACGTTCTGTTGCGCACATCCGAGAGCGCGACGTTCAATATCGCCGACGTCACCGCGATGACCATCGATCGAGCGATCGGATTCTTCGAGGCCCTGCATCTTTCCACTGAGCATCGCCGCATCGCCGAGCCCATCCTTCGTGAGATCAACGCTCGGCTCGGGTTCCTTGCTTCCGTCGGATTGAACTACCTCACGCTGGATCGCGCCAGCGCCACGCTCTCCGGTGGCGAAGCCCAGCGAATCCGTCTGGCGACCCAGGTTGGCTCCGGGCTCGTCGGAGTCTGCTACGTGCTCGACGAACCCACCATCGGCCTGCACCAGCGAGACAACGATCGCCTCATCGCCACACTTCGTCGGCTCACCGATATCGGAAACACCGTATTGGTGGTCGAGCACGACGAGGACATGATCCGCTCCGCCGATCATGTGGTCGACATCGGTCCGGGCCCGGGCCGTCATGGCGGCACGGTGGTGGGCCAGGGATCGGTCGAAGCATTGATGGCGATCACCGAATCCCTGACGGGCGCCTACCTTTCAGGCAGCAAGCGAATCGCCACTCCGTCCGCCGATGAGCGTCGCGCGGTCTCCGAATCTTCAGCCGTCGTTGTCAAGGGCGCTCGCGCCAACAACCTCAAATCGATCGACGTGGCGTTTCCGCTGGGCGGGTTCATCTGTGTGACCGGCGTTTCCGGATCGGGCAAGTCGACTCTGGTCAACGAGATTCTGCTCAAGTCCGCGCTGAAGGCGGTTCAAGGATCGCGCGCCATCCCCGGGGCCCATACCCGCGTGAACGGACTGAACCGGATTGATCGGGTGGTGGAGGTCGATCAGTCGCCGATCGGCCGCACACCGCGATCCAACCCCGCCACCTACACCGGCATGTTCGACGACATCCGGAGACTCTTCACCCTGACCAAGGAGGCAAAAATTCGCGGCTATGAACCGGGGCGATTCTCCTTCAATGTAAAAGGCGGTCGCTGCGAGTCCTGCCAGGGACAGGGCGTGAAGAAGATCGAGATGCACTTCCTCCCGGATGTTTTTGTCACGTGCGAAGTCTGCAAGGGCGCCCGGTACAACCGGGAGACACTTGAGGTTCATTACAAGGGAAAGTCGATCGCCGACGTTCTTGACATGACGGTCGACGACGCGTGCGTCTTCTTCGATTCGCACCCCAAGCTCCATCGAATGGCGATGTGTCTGCGCGACGTCGGCCTCGGGTACATGCAACTGGGCCAAGCCTCCACCACGCTCTCGGGCGGTGAGGCTCAGCGTGTCAAACTTGCCGGTGAACTCGGCAGCGCGCCCGTTGGCCACACCCTCTACGTTCTCGACGAGCCCACCACCGGCCTGCACTTCGCCGATGTTGATCGCCTGCTCCACGTGCTTCAACGCCTCGCCTCCAACGGTAACACACTCGTTGTGATCGAGCACAACCTTGACGTCATCAAGTGCGCGGACTGGATCATTGACCTCGGACCCGAGGGTGGCGATCGCGGCGGTACGGTCGTGGCCACCGGCACACCCGAGCAGATTGCTCGCGAAAAGCGGAGTCACACTGGGCAATACCTCAAGCCTCTGCTCGGTCGGCAGCGGGCCGTGGCTGCGGCGTCTTAACGATCACTCCCCGCGCAGGAGAATCCGGATCGTGATCGTAAACGTGTCCTTGTCGCGGAGCTTTGCCAACGGTTTGCCGGTCGCGCGCCAGCCGTACAGCGCATTGATGACCGGCTCATCCACCCTGCTATCGCCGCTTGACGTCAGAAGGGTGACTCGAACAGCCACACCACGGCTGTCGAAGGCAATGGCAGCCACCGGATTCCCCGGAGATGCGGTCACTCGTGTGAGCTCATCGAAGCGTGGCCGCCGTGTTCTCAGGTCGAGCCCTTGCGCGGCCAGCGGTTGACCGAGTTTCCAATTCTCCGGAGGAACATCGATGACGCTCGATGGATCGGCCTCCTTGTCAGAATTCGCGCCCGGTTCCGGCGGCGCGGGCGACGGGGGCACCGGCTTGCTGGGTACTGTCTCCTGTGCCGGAGATGCCGCGGTGATCGGGCGGGGAACCGGCGCGGTTGGAGAGCTGGTCGGCGTGGTGGATTCTGAGGGATTGGGGACCGGGTCCGGCGAGCGCTCGGAGGCGGCGGCCGAATCGAAGAGCTTCTCGATGAGCGTCTTCAGGGCGGTCAGTGTCGGTCTGGGACGTGGCTCCTCAATCGCTGGTATCAGGTCTCCGGAATCCTCAGCGGGAACGGCAGGCATTTCCGGCGCCTTGAAGCTTTCGTCGATCTCCGGCATGACCGCAATGGGCAACTCCTCCGGCTGTGGTTCGGTTGCGTCACGCAGCGATGGCGGTTCGGGCACAGCGTCGGTCGATGGCGCATCCTTCGCTGCGGCCGATTCCGGCTGCGGCGGCTCCGTTGCCGCCTGCAGTTCGCCCGGCGCGTTGTTGCCGACCGCCTCCTTCAAGTGGAATGCTGCCTGTTCAACTTCGCTCAGTCTGGCAAGGTGCTCCTGATAGGTGTCGTAGCCAATCCACGCCACGGCTGCGTCCGTTGGTTTCTCGACACCGAGCACATCAAGTTCCGGGAGCGGCGAATTCGGCGTCTCCTGAGGTTCAGGCACGTCGGGAAGAGTTCGAGCACCAGCCAGCGTTCGTATCGCCAGCGGGGTCAACACGGCGACATGGAGCAGAGCCGAGGCCGCCACACACAACGCCATTCTGATGCGCTGCCGGATCATGGTGTCCTTGGAGCGTTCCCCGTGGATTGGCCTGTATTCGGCTTCCCGACAAGGGCCACGGAGAGGCCGGCATCCTTCAGTCGATCGAAGACTTCCTGCAGCAGTGGCGCCCGGTCCACCGCTCCCTGGCCATCGGCGATCGCCAGGTAGATCACGGTTGTCGGTTCCATCTCAAGGGCCGACTTCAACTTTGGCACCATGTCATCGAGTGCAACCTGCTCGCGGTCAATGGCGATGGTTCCATCGAGGGCGATGCTGATTGATGTGGCCGGCCTGGGAGTCGCCGGATCGGCGGCACGCAGGGGTCGCAGATCCATCGGTAGGAGTTCCACGCGCACCGTCACGGTCATGGCGACCAGAAAGAACGCCAGGAGGAACATGAGCACGTCAATCAGCGGAATCAACTCGATCCGGGGTTCCGCCACATTCGAGCGTCGAACAACCATGGTTGAATCGTATTCAGGATTGGGAAGAATCGGGCGAATTGGGCGAAAGGCGGATACCCTTTGAGTTGTGACGACCGCAGCACATGCAGGAAGCCTTCGACTTGTGCCGATCCTCGGTCCGACGATGGATGCACTTGTGGTGACGGGGGCCGAAGGCGCTGTTCTTGGACGGGGTGAAGAGGTTGACCTTCCGCTGCTTCATGAATCGGTGTCTCGGTGCCACGCGCGAATCACGCTGACATCGGGCGCCTGGCATGTTTCTGACCTGGGGTCCACCCACGGCACGTATCTGAACGACCGCCGAGTCCAGGCCGGCCAACCCGAGCCGCTGTCCGATGGAGACAAGTTACGCGTCGGGCCGTGGACCTTCGAAGTGACCGGGGCAGCCGACACGACCGGCGCCCAGAGCGAGCTTGCGGTCTTCAAGCGGGCGGATTCATCCACTGCAGACCTCGATCGGTACGCGACTCGGGCCACGATCTTCTTTCGGCTCCGCGCTGACGATACGCAATCCCGCGAGCTTGGCTGGAAGGAGTTTCACGATCGTTACGCTCCCGTGATCGTTGGTTTTGCCCGCAACGCCGGCCTCGCCTTTCAGGAGGCGCAGGATGTCTTGCAGGATGTTCTGCTCGCCTTCTTTCAGGCTTCTCCGAAATTCGAATACGATCCCTCCAAGGGGCGCTTTCGCGGGTACCTGAAGCGATGCGTGCTCAACGCCATCTACGCTCGGCGGCATCGCGTCCGGGGCCAGGTTCAGGCCGACGATTTTGTGTTTGATGAGCGGGCGGGTCGCGATGACGATGAAGACCGGCTTTGGGAGGATGAGTGGGCGCGATCGATTCTCGAACGCGCTACCGATGAGGTCCGTGCACGAGTCGATGCGCGAACATTCGAAGCCTTTGATCTCTATTCCCGCCGCGGTCTCGCGGCCGATGCCGTCGCCGAGCGCCTCGGCATCGGAGTCAACAGTGTCCACCAAGCCAAGAGCAGGGTGATGAAGGCGATTCACGAGTGCGTGGAGCGGATTCGGTCGGAAGAAGGTTGAATCCTCCGACTCAGCCCGCTCGGCCAATGGCCAGAAGCGCTCGGGTTGGTTGCCGAACGAGGTAGATGATGCCAGGCAGCGCGGCGAGCAGGCACATCGCCAGCATGACGATGAGGCCGATGACTGCGGGCTCAATCGGTACGGCGAGCCGAAGCGGCAGGCCTGCAAGGTCGCGATAGAAACCCACCCCCATCCACGCAAGGTGCATTCCCAGTGTGAAACCAACAGCGCCTCCACCGAGACCGATCAGAATCGCCTCCGCCATGACCAGCCGCGCCAGAAGACCCGGAGAGGCTCCGACCGCGCGCAGCACACCGTATTCAAAACGGCGTCCGTGGATTCCTGCGAGGATGATGTTGCCGACTCCGAAGCACGCTAGAATGAGCGCGGAAAACGCCACTCCGCTCCACACGCCGAGAAGCGCCCGTCCGACTTCGTTGACGAATCCGCGAATTGACCGGCCGGAGACAAAACGAGCTCCCGGCGCGGCCTTGCTCATGGCCTTGGCGACCGCATCGTCGTTCACCTCGGGATCCAGATTCACCTGAATGAAATTGACCGTGTCGTTGTCGAATGCCGCCGCGACCGAGCGCAGGTCGAGAAACACGCAGTTCGTGGCATTCTGCATGTACTGATCGCGAATGCCAAAGGTCTGGGCTGCGATGGCCAGTCCCGGACAATCAATCCCGCCGACAACGGTGAACGTGTGGTTGGTGCGACTGCCGCCGAGCGTCAGTGATTCACCCACGCGGATGGATCGGGCCTTGAGGAATTGCTCCGCGACCAGCACTCCCGAACCATCTGCCAGCGCCTTCATTCCGGTGTCAGGATCGCCAGCGGTCCATTCGATGCGATTGATTTCAAAGAACGTCTTCGGGTCGATCCCGACACAGATCACCCGGTCAGGCGTCATGCCGGCCACACCAAGCATCTGCTTTCCGATGACCTTGATGGAGAGGTATCCCATCGGGCACGTCGCCGTGACGAACGGCAGGTCGGCGACCGCCTGGGCTTCGCTCCGAGACATGCCGTTGAACCGACCCACGAATCCGTCGGCGAACTTGATCCGATTGAACCAATCGTCCAGCAGTGAAGTGGCATTCGACCACACGTTGACAAGAATGGCCATTCCCACCATCAGGGATCCCGCGGTGAAGCCATGACGAAACGGTGTCGCTCGCATGGTTTCGACAAGCAGGGCGACAGGCAGCCCCATGAGTCGTGCGACGATTCGACCCGAAACTCCGACCACGCCTCGAAGAATCGGCGCCGACAGCAGAAAGTATCCGACAAACAGCAGCGGCATCCCACCGAAGGCGTAGACCCAGAAGCGGGCATCGTCGTTGGGGATCAGGGCCAACCCGATCTGAATGGCGAGGCAGCCCGCGCCGGCCAGGATGCACATGAACATGGATTGAGGTCGAGGCGCCCGTGCCTGGATCGTCATGGCCGCCAGAGGTGAGATTCGGCTGGCCTGCCACGCCGGATACGCAGCGCCGATCAGGCCCGACACGATGGCCCCCCCAAGGGCAAGGCCCAGGCCGAGCGGCGAAACGACGAGGTGAATCTCGGCCAATTCACGCACATTTTGCAACAGCACCCACGCAAGGCCGAGGCCGACCGGCAAGCCCAGCAGGCCGCCTGCGCTGCAAAGCAGGATTCCAAGCCACAGTTGTGAAAGAAACAGATCTCGACGGCGACCCCCGATGCAGCGAAGGATTGCCAGGAGGCGTTGCTGTTCCGTCACCGACGTTGTCATCCCGGTGGCCACGATGAAGCAGCAACTCAGGAAACCGAGAGTTGTCGCCACGATGAACGCCACCCGATTGGCGAATATCTGTCGATCAAGTCCCGCGCGCGCCATCTCGGCAGGCTCCACGGCCAGCGGTGGAGGGACCTCCTTTGCGTGGGCAGCGCTGAACGCCGCCGGGTCGATTCCCTTCTTCACGATGATTGAGACCGTCGACACCATTCCTTCCTGCCCCGTGGCCTCGGCCAGCGTGCGCCGATCCATCTGCAGACCGGCCTGCTGCAGAAAGTTCATCACCGGGCGGCCATAGAAACCCACAACCTTGAGCTCGATTGGATCGCCGAAGCGTTCGATCTGCAGTTTGTCACCCACCGAGAGGCCGAGCTTCTTCCGGGTGATCGGATCAACCGCCACCTCGCCCGGTCCTCTCGGCCGACTTCCTTCGGTGATATCGATCTGATGGAATCGCTCGTCAACATCAGGATCAAGGCCGCGAGCTGCCACCGTGAGCCGAACGGGTTCGTTCGTCTCCGGGTCGACCCACCCATCGGAGCGTGAGATCAGGAGCGTGGCAAAGAGTCGTCCGGCCGCAGTTTCGACTTCCGGCCACTGTCGGGCCCGGGCGACCCAGGCATCGTCGAATCGGCCGCTGAACTCGTGCACGATTCGTGCATTGACCGCCCCGAAGGCCTTGTTGAGCCGATCGTTGGCGTGAACCTGAACCGATTCCATCGCGCTGGCAATCGCCATCACCAGGGATGACGCCATCAGCACCGCCAGCGCCAGCAGCAGGCTTCTAACCCGCCAGCCGGCCAGCGTATGCAGCGCGAGTCGCAAGGGCAGCAGCATCGAGTCCTTCCGTGGCGAAATCGTCGGCAATCATTCCGTCGCGCATCACCAGCACGCGCCGGCAGTGCACCGCGGCCGCCGCCTCATGGGTGACCATCAGCACCGTCATGTTTCGCTCGCGGGCGATCTGATTCAAGAGCGCCCACAGACGATCGCTGCTGTTGGAATCGAGATTCCCCGTCGGCTCGTCGGCAAAGAGAACCTTGGGCTCAAACAGCAGAGCTCGGGCGATTGCCACCCGTTGCTGCTCCCCTCCGGAAAGAGCGTCAGGCCGATGGCCGATTCGACCGCCGAGACCAAGTTGTTCGAGAAGGGCGATCGATGCCGCACGATTCTCGGGACCTGGGCGCCCGTCGAGCACGCCGGGCAGGGCCACATTGTCGAGAGCTGTGAGCGTCGGAATCAGGTTGAATTGTTGAAAGACGATTCCGATCTGCTTTCGCCGATAGAGCGTCAATGCGGCTTCGGTCATGGTGTGAACGCTCGCCCCGGCCACTTCGATCGTGCCTTCGTCGGCCCGATCCAGTCCTGCAAGCAGATGCAGCAGCGTGCTCTTGCCACTGCCCGACGCTCCCATGATGGCATAGAACCCGTCGTCATCGATCTGAAGATCAATACCGCGAAGCGCTTCGACCGGCTCGGTGGAGTTCCGATACCACTTGCGAACCCCCCGGATTCGCACGCGCGATGTCGGCGACTCAGCCGATGGGGTGTTTGCGGTCATACGCCGCCTGGTCCATCAAGGCGTTCACGGGGGCGGCATCACCGGTCTTGACCTTGACCAGCCAGCCCTTGCCGAAGGGGTCGCTGTTGAGAAGTGAAGGATCGTCGACCGCGGCCTTGTTGACCTCGAGCACTGTGCCACCCACAACGGAGTACACGTCGCTGGTGGTCTTCACGGATTCCACCTCCCCGACAACGCTGTTCGGGGCAATCACGGTGCCCTGCTTCTTCATCTCGACATAAGTCACATCGGTCAGTTCGTTGGCCGCAAACTGGGTGATGCCGATGGTGACGACATCGCCGGCGACCTGAAACCATTCGTGCGATTCGGAATAACGGCGGTCACTTGGACTGGGCATGGGGCTGGATCTCGGAAAGGGGGGTCATGATACACATCCTCCCCAGTCCCACAATTGTGATGAACACACTATCCGCCAAACTCGTACCACTCAGGAATCTCCAAAAACCGGCCTCGGACGGCCAAAATGTCAAAATGGAGGATTTTTTCTTCCATTTTCTTGCAACGACCGATGAAGACCGGTAAGATTTTTCAATGGTGGTGTTCAAATTTGGCTAACTCCACCTGTTTTTCCCCTCCTTTTGGATCTTTCTCCCCTCCGGAAAACGTCGGCCCCTCAGGTCGGCGTTTTCTCTTATCCACAATTGAGCATGTCCTGATCGTCGGAATCGCCGATCTGATGGTTCAATCCGGCACGATCCGTTCGGAAAATGCACGGACGGCACGAAACTTGCGTCTGCCCCTTGTACCGTTAGACTCGCGACTTTGACGAGGTACCTTTTGTGCTGATGACGCTCGCGGTGAGTTCACTGCGCAACATGTTGGGGTCTGGCGCCGGCAAACGCCTTGAATTGACCGACGTGCCGGATTTCGCCATTCGGGAACTTGGCCTTCGCGGGCTCAATATTCAATCGTCGATGCTTTCAGGGTGGAGCCTTCGTGACCTTGACCGCCTCCGGGACCGGGCCGACAAAGCGGCCTGCCCCTGCCTGGTGTTGATTGACGATTCCGCGATTTCCTTCGTTGGCCCGCCGCAGGAGCGCGACGCGGCGGTCGAGCGCGTGGCCCGGTTGGCGGCCGCGGCGACCCGGCTTGGGTGCAGTGCTGTTGGACTGCTGCTCGAAGCGCCCGCCACAACCGACGCCTTTGACCAGTGTGTTCAAGGGATGAAGCATGCGATGAATCGGATTGAGCGGATGGAGTTGAACCTGCTGCTGGCGCCGCACCGAGGATTGACCGACGATCCGGTCGAGCTGACCGAGTTAATCAAGAAGATCGGCGGATTCCGCATCGGGTCGCTCCCCTCATTTTCACACGCTTCCAATTCCGGGGATGCCGAAGCTGCGCTGAAGCGATTGGCGCCTTATGCCGGCACGCTGCATGCTTCGATCCTTGATGAGAATCAGAAGGGCACGAAGCACAAATCCATCGACCTTGCCAAGTGTGTTGAGGCGATCCAGAGCGTAGGATACGTCAACACTCTGGCCCTTGAGTATCTTGGACATGGCGACCCCATCGGCCCCATCGAGCAGGCACGAAATTCTCTCAGCGAAGCCATTGAGGCGCTTGCTGAATCTTGAAGCCTCGACCACCGGAGGGCTGCACGTGCCGCTTGAGCTCGGACCCGACTCACTGATCATCACCATCGACGGACCTGCCGGTACCGGCAAATCCACGGTGGCGCATCGGTTGGCCAAGCGGCTTGGCGTGGAGGTGCTGGATACCGGCGCGATGTATCGGGCCGCCGGCTTGCTCTGTCTCGAACGTGACATCGACCCGACCGATGGCCCTGCCATCGCCGAAATGCTTGGTACGGTGGACCTCCATTTTGAATGGTCCAAGGATCCGCCGGCAATCCTGATCGGGGAAAGGGACGTCAGTCGGCGCATTCGCGAGCCCGACGTCGATAGGGTTGTCTCTGTCGTTGCCCGACAGAAGGAAGTCCGTTCCGTCTTGGTCCATCATCAACGGCGAATCGCCAACCGGCACCCCCGGCTGGTCACCGAAGGGCGCGATCAGGGTACGGTGGTTTTTCCTGAAGCCCCGGTGCACTTCTATCTTGATGCGGCCCCAGAAGTTCGTGCCTCCCGCCGGGTCACGCAGCTTGCGGAACAGGGGCTCCAGGAATCGTTCGCCGAAGTCCTGCGAGATATCGGAGCCAGGGATGAACTCGATTCCAAGCGGGAGGAATCTCCACTCCGTGCTGCCCCGGATGCCATCGTGATCGATACCGGAGCGATGTCGCTCGACAATGTCGTGGCGACGCTGGAAAGGCACGTGATGGAGCAGGTGCCCGAAGCGTTCTCCTCCGACGCATTGCGTCCGCGCTGACGAATGATGCGCGCTCCCGAAACTCCGGTCGATGCAGCGCCAACGAATGGCGCCCCAGCGCCCACAGGCGGTCGGCCACGATGGTTTGAATACTCCCGGCGCATTCCGGGTCGCTCGCTCCTCCAATCGATCTGGTTCGATGCCTGTCGCATGTTGTGCGAGGTCGTGGTCGGCCTTGTCTGGCGATTGCGTGTCATCGGCCGCGAACACGTGCCGCCGACGGGTCCGGTGCTGTTCGTGAGCAATCACCAGTCGTATCTCGATCCGATAATCAACGGCATTGCAGTGCGTGATCGCCAGCTCACTGCGATTGCTCGTGAATCACTTTTTCGGTTTCGCCCGTTTGCATGGCTCATGTATTCGATTGGTGCCATTGCCATTCGGGAGGACTCCGGCGACTCGGGTGCTCTCAAAGCCGCCATCAGCGAACTTGCCGCCGGGCGGTGCATCCTGATCTACCCCGAGGGTTCACGAACGGAGACGGGTCGGATCGAGGAATTCAAGAAGGGGTTCCTACTCCTGGTGCGCAAGGCCAAGGTTCCCGTGCTGCCCATGGCAGTCGAGGGTGCGTTCGACGTCTGGCCGCGAGGGAAATCGCGGCCAATGCTCGGCGGTCGTCTGGGTGTGAAGGTCTGTCCGGCGATTCCATACGACGTGCTGATGGCCGATGGTCCGGACGCTGCGCTGGCCATGCTCCGTTCCGCCATCGAGGCCGCCCAAGCCGAACTTCGTGCCGAAATGCTTCATCGCAGTGGGGGCCGGTGGCCGAAGCCCCTGACCAATGCGACGTAGACTACGCAGATGATGATCAGCTCCAGCCTCGCCATATTCATCTGTATATCAGCGCTTCAGCAAAATCCGCCGGCAGACCCTGCCGATGACCCCGTGGCCAAGGGTGTGGAGGTGCTGCTTGGCATGCAGTCGGGCGACGGCGACGCGGAGTGGCCCTACGAGGGTGTCTATCGCGTTCGCGGACAGATCCCCATCGGCTATCGCGTGGGCGGCACGGCCATTGCCGCCCAGGCGCTCGTGGCCGCCCCTGGGTGTGCCGAGGATCAGCGGCGGCTGGCCGCGGTGGAGAAGGCGTGCACATTCGTTTGCAATTCGCGATCGCATCCGGACATGAATCCGAAATACGCCGGAGGTTACGACGTGCGCGGGTGGGGCTATTGCGCCGCAATTCAGTTTCTTGTCCGACTCGAGGCGTCTCATCTGGCTCCCGCCAATCAGATCGAGGAGATCCATCGGGCCGCCAAGGACTACATCGCCGCACTTCAAGCCATCGAGATCCCGCAGCGTGGCGGGTGGGCCTATGCCCGGCAGGCGATTGACCAGCCATCACCCGCTGCCACATTCATGACGGCGATGGCCACGGAAGTTCTCATGGAGGCCAGGGCGGCGGGATACGACGTCAACGCAGACGTGGTTGATCGCGCGTTGAATGTTCTGGAGCTGTCTCGTACCGCGTCGGGCGCCATCGTGTATTCAGCGCAGGGCGATTCGACCAATTCCCGGGAGCCGGTTCCGGGCGCGGTCGGCCGTATGCTGGCGGCGGAGACGGTGCTCCTGCTCAGTGGCCGATCGGATGCCGCCAAGGTGCGCGGGGCGGTTGATGCATTCTTCACCCATTGGGAGTGGCTTGAAAAGCGTCGCAAGCAGCAGGGGACACACGTGCCACCCTATCAGATCGCCCCGTACTACTTCTATTTCGCCCACGGATGGGCCGCCGAGGCGGTCGAGTTGTTGCCGCGGCACGAGCGAGCCGAGTACCGTCGTCGACTTCGTGAGATCCTGCTTCGCACCCGAGATGCCGACGGCAGTTGGAACGACCGCGTCTTTGACCGAAGTCGGGCGTACGGCACTGCCGTGGTCATCACGGCCCTCGGAGCGCCTGACCGCGGGCCTTTGCCCTCGTGGAGTGACCCCGCAAAGCCCGGAGACCAGCCCACCAATTCCGCGGGCCTCGTGCCCGATCAACGAACAACACCATCCATCTCCAATACCTCGCCGGCCTCGAGTCCATAAACTCCCGCTATGAACATTGCTGTGATCATCCCCGCCGCCGGCAAAGGCGTGCGATTTGGCGTCGCCGACAAGCTCTCGCAGGATCTCGGTGGGCGGGCACTCCTGCTTCGCACCGTGGAGACCTTCACCAAGCGCGACGATGTGTCTTCAATCATCGTCGCAGCGCCACCGGACTCAATCGATGAATTCCGGGACCGCTTCGGCGCCCAATTGGCGTTTCACGGTGTTCGCATCGTGGCCGGTGGCACCGTGGAGCGTTGGGAGACCGTGCGAAATGCCCTTGCCGAAGCACCCGATGATTGCACGCACATTGCAGTACACGATGCCGCACGACCGGCCGCCAGCCAGGAGTTGATCGACCGCGTATTCGAGGCTGCCAAGTCGCTTCCGGCAGTGATCCCCGGCCTTGCTGTCACAGCGACCGTGAAGCGAGTTGGTGACGAGACGATATCAACCGGCGAGGATGATGCTCTGGCCGATGCCATCCTCGGCGAAGCTCCGGCGACTTCGTGCGGGGCTGCTGCGGGAAAGGCCCGCATCGTGACCGCAACGCTGGACCGTCGGAATCTGGTGTTGGTGCAGACGCCTCAGATCTTCCGGGCAGAACTGCTGCGCCGTGCCTATGCCGAGGCAAATCTCGAAGGCGTGACTGATGACGCCGCGGTGATCGAGCGGCTGGGAGAACCGGTCTATGTGGTGGATGGCGAGCCGGGCAATATCAAAGTAACAACGCCGGCCGATTTGCAATTCGTGCGGCAGATCATGGGAATCCGACCCCAGGAAGGCCGCCCGGTTCATAAGAGATTCTGAGCCCAGACGTCGGGGTTGCGAGCCGGGGAAACCGGTCAGCTCGTTTCGACCGCATCAGTTTCGGACTTGTCCGATCCTTCCGATCGAATGCGGAATTCGTGCCGTGTGGCCATGGCGTCGTAGCCGAAACGGTCCATCATGGCCTTGGTATCGAGCAACGTCTCACTCACCATGCTCTGCACCTCCCGCGTGGCGGTGCGCGCCTGATAGCTCTCGACGGTGAGTGGTTTGATATTTTCGATACGCATCACGGCGATGGCGAGCTGGGCTTCGATCGGTGCGACGACGACCCTGTCCGCCAACGGAATCTCGTTGAACGGGATGGTGCGCGGAAGTGTCGACGCACCATCAACCAGCTTGTCAACCGCCTCCGGGCAGATCTGAAGCGAACCGAATGTCACCGGAAGCGTGAATTGCTGACCGTTGTAGCTGACGACTTGCTTCGGGGTGATTCGATCGACAGACTCAAGCTTTGAGTTGTATTCAACCGCCATCGAGATCAGGCCGCGTTCGATCGCCTCATTCCGAAGTTCGTCCGCCCTGGCCTTGAGGTCCTCGAATTGCCTGACCCGCTTGATGTCGCGCACCAGCTGATCGCGAACCTCATCCACGGATTTCGGCGCATGGGCCGGGTCGACATCGGTGATGCGAAAGAAGTAGAGGCTCCCATCCCCCGCGAAGAGCGGCGGTCCCGTCACGCCCTTCTGCATCGGAATCGTTTCAGAGTTCCCCAACTCCTTGGCCTCGACAACGAGCCTCGAAAAACTGTAGGGTCTCGTCCCGAACTTCGTCGTGGTTGCGCGTCCGATTCCCGGCAGGTTGGACATTGCCGTCTCGTCAAGCCATCGGTCTCCCGCGGCCGTGTACGCAGGAAATGGAATCTCAAATTCCTTCGCGATTGATTCAGCCAACGAAGGGAAAGAAATCGCCTTTGAGGCCCAATCGTCCGGAAGCTTGAAATGAATGCCATCCCGAGCAAGCGACAGGAGCGGTGCGGTCGCCTGGTCCGTCCCGAACTTGGCGATCTGCTGCAGCTTCTCGTCAGTGATCTGATCGACGAGCTTCGCCCTCACTTTGTCGCGTACGGCTTCAAATCCCTGACCGGGGTTCTGAGGATCGGGTGGAAACTCCTCAGGATGCTGCTGCCAGTACTTCGCAAGTGCAACACCATCGACGGCCTTGGACGCTTCAACGGTTGCCCGCACCGCAATTCGAGGAATCGAGATCCACTCCACCTTGGCGCGATGGGGAATCTTGTAGCCGAGACCCATCTCGCCCTTCCCTGCCGGCGTATCTCCAAACTTCTTCAGATGCTCTTCCAGTTCCTGCTCGGTCGGTTCGGGAACATCACCGCTTCCGTCGGGCCGGATGACCACCAGATCAATCGCATACTGCGAGAGTTGCTCGGCGGCGACCTCCTGCATGCGGCGGTCGGAAATGCGAGGGGCCTGCGTGTTTAGCTGGAGGAGCCGAATGACACCGTTGAACTTCGCCAGCGTCTCGTAGACCTTCTGCGGGGATTGCTTCGACTGGCCCGCGAGCCCGCCGACGATTTCGGCACTCGTGCGTCCGCTGATGTTCGAAATGCTGGCAACGTACGCACGGCCAATGCCGGGTCCGCCGATCAGTCCGGCGAGGCGGGCCTCGCGAACCAAGAGGTACCAATGCTCGGGTCGCCGCAGCACGCCGAGTTGACGGAGGACCTGCACAGCGGGGTCACCCGAAAGTGACTCCAGCACCTGCAATTCCTGATGAACCAATTCAAGGTCGGCAGCGGTGACTTTCGCCTTGTCATTTCCGACAGTCGCCCACGTGGCACCAGAGCTTGCGCGGGCGCGCGAAATGCCCTGAATGGCCTCAGGAATCAGAAATGCAACCAGGAGGAGAGTGCCGCCGACGACGAGGATCCACTTGTTATATCGGCGGAAGAGCTTGAACATCGAAGCGTGCCTCGAATCCGAGCCGGGGTAACCACGGTGCCGAAGCGCCGAGGTTTGCCGCCGCAGCGGCGTTGGCTTATCGGTAGAACTCGACGATCAGGTTGGTATTGACGTCGAACGGAATCTGATCTGACGTGGGATTCGCAAGCACCTTGACGGAAAGCTCGGACGGGTTGACATCCATCCAGCCGGGAACCACGTGCCCGGCCATGGATTCCATGTGTTCGCGAACGAGCTTCTCGATGCCGGCCTTCATCGTCACCACATCGCCCGGTGAGAGGAGGCAACTTGGACGATCCACCTTGTGGCCGTTCACCCGAACATGGCCGTGCACCACCATCTGGCGGGACGCCCAGACCGTTCGGGCGAAGCCTGATCGGCGAAGCACATTGTCAAGTCGTCGTTCGAGAATCTGCAGCAGAACTTCGCCGGTATTACCCTTGGATCGAGAGGCGTCGGCCACGTAGCGACGAAGCTGGCGCTCAAGGACGTTGTAGTGATACCGAAGCTTCTGCTTCTCATCCTTGCGAATGCCATAGTCCTTGGGCCGCCGGCCACGGAAGCCATGCATACCCGGCGTCACCAGCTGACGCTTGGACGTGTGCTTGGGAACATCGGCGATTGGAACGCCGACGCGGCGGGAAAGCTTCACCTTGGGACCAAGGTATCGAGACATCAGGCAAATCCTCTAAAAAGAAATCACCCCCGCGCATTGGGCCATCGGTGGCGAAGAACAAATCATTGAATCAGGAATCGGCCGATTCGTCAAGAACCTGACCGGCTAAAAATACTATCAAAAATCTAACAAATGGAGTCGCTGCTCAGCAGATTGGCTCCATCCACCGACTGAAGATGGTGGATCTCGACGTCATGGTCGAAAACGGCCGCGAAATCCGCTTTCACTGTGTCTTCGATGCTTGAAGCCGACGTCGGCTCGCAGAGTATCGCGACACCGCCGCCGAAACCGCCACCCGTCAGTCTTGCTCCATAGACCCCTTGGGTCCGAAGGCGATAGGCGGTGCTGACCACCATATTGAGTTCCGGGCGGCTCACCCGCAGCAGCCTTCGTAACGATTCATGACTCTGAAACATGAGCTCACCGGCCCCTGCCAGATCATTCTGGAGACACCTGATGAAGTCATCGACGCGACGATTCTCTCCAAGAACGTGAGACACCGCGTCTCGAGAAGGAGCCGACATCTCGGCAGACGCCGCCATCTCCTCGCTGGCGTGGCGCAGAGAGGCGATCCCCATGGCCGCGGCAGCTTCCTCACACAGTCCTCGACGGTGTGCGTATTCACCGGAGGAGAGGCGACGATCAGTGTGAGTGTCGACGAGCAGGATGGCGAGTTGATCGGTGCTGGGCATCGCAATCGGATCGATGTCAAGAGTTTCAAAGTCGATCCGAAGGGCTTGGCCGGCTCGGCCGTGAAGAATGGCCAGCATATCGAGGAGTCCGCAGGGAACGTCGGCGAATTCATGTTCAGCGGTCTGGCAGAGCCTGGCAAGTTGCAGGCGATCAAGAGAGACTGTCGGGCGGGACAATTCAAGGTAGGCGGTGGCGAACGCCACGCACAAGGCAGCGCTGCTGCTCAATCCGCTCTCAACGGGAAGATTGCCGCCAATGAGGGTGTCGACCTCTTTGATCGGCAGTCCATGCTGGGCAAGGCCTTCGGCAACGCCAAGGACATAGGTTTCGAACTGCCGGGGCCTCGCACGGCGGTCGATGCCAAGCTGCACCGTCGCTTCATCGTTCATCGCCAGAGTTCGAATGGTCGAGACGCTTCGTCCATTGAAATCAATCGCCACAACGACCCAGCGATCAATGGCGCAGGGAAGTGCGATTCCTGAGTTGTAGTCGGTATGCTCGCCGATCAGGTTGAGCCGTCCGGGTGCTGCCGCAAGCACGCGAGGCGGCCTGCCGAATCGCCTCTGAAAATCGCGTGTTACTCGGCTGGCAAGATGTGCAAATGAAGGAGCCAACGGGTTGGATGCAATTTCAGGAATCATCATGGAAGCCCTGCCACGGTTCGGAATCCTGGTGTCAGCGATGAGATCGTAGCCAGGCGGTCGCCGATGTATTGGTCCGACGGATTCGGACTCTCGCTGTCCTCAACCGCCTCGGTCGCGAGCTTCACGAAATCATCAGCATACTGATTGGTCAGCGTTGGGTCGTAGCCGGGGATGGGACTCCCCGCGTCTGGCGGATCAAGGTTGGGTGGCGTGGCAGGATCTCTCAGCTCGGCAATCTCAACGATGAGGTCCTGGTATTTCGCCGTGACGTAGCCAAGCGCGAATCCCGAGAGGTGGCCCGCAGCACCGTTGACGCCATTCGGGCCGGCGATCGCGATCGAATTACCTCGTACCCTTCGAAGTCGTTCAATGATCGTTGTGTCCATGGACCAGATTCTCCAGGTCGTCAAGAATGCTGGAAGTGTGTTCCAGTTGCTCAAGCTTTCGAATCTCTTCATCGACGGCTCGAAGGTCCGCCGGACCTCCGTAGAGCAACCAGATGACTTCGTGCAGGATTTGTTGACGCCGGAAGTTCATTCGTTCGACGAATTCAGGATCATTCGTTGTCACACCACGCTGTCGCAGCGCGGACATCGCCGACAGCATTTCGGCTGCAGCCTTGTAGTTGTTCTCATCCATCATGAGAGACTCGGCAAAGGCCACACCGTCAGCCATTTCCGCCCGCCACTTCTCGAACTGGGATTCGTACTTCAGGCTCTGCGCCGACAACTCGTCCGCTTGTCGCTGAGCCTGGTTTCGAAGATCTGTGATGGTATCGAGGAGCGCGTTTGTTCGCTGCTGCGCTCGCCACTGCGCCAAGCCCCACAGTACGCTTCCAACGGCCACCAGTCCGAACACCGCCGCAAGGCCCGTATAGAACGTTGCGCGGTGCTTCCGCCGGAACCGGTCAATGCGTTGCAGGATTGAGGGCGGGCTCGCCGATACCGGCTCATGATTCAACCACCGTCGGAGGTCCTGCGCGAACTCGGCCATCGAGGCATATCGCTCCGACGGATTGAATGCGATTGCCTTGCCAAGGACGTCGGCAAGCGATCGAGGCTGCACGCCGAGTGAGCTCGGATGCGCTCCGGGCAATTCGGCTGTTCGCCGAATCAGTTCGTGAAGCGCCAGATCAGAGGGGTGGGGGCCCTGTCCGATGAGCAGGTGCAACGCGGTCACGCCAAGGGCATAGATGTCCGTCCGTGTTGAAATGCCGCGGCGCTCACTTCGCGCCTGCTCCGGAGCCATGAATGCCGGAGTTCCAACAGGCACGTTCGTGATCGTGGTTGAGGCGTCAGCATTCAGGATCTGGGCAATGCCTAAATCAATGATGACCGGCTGACCATAACCATCGATCAGCACATTTTCGGGCTTGAGGTCGCGATGGATCACGCCGTGCTGGTGAAGCTCGGTTTGAACGATCTCCGCCAGCCGGGCAATCATGTCCACTCGGTCGCGCGGTCCCAGACCGTGCGTATCGCAATGCTTCTTGAGGGGCAGGCCATCGACGAATTCCGTGACGATATAGAGCCGCCCCTCGCTGACCCCATAGTCATGGACTCGCGGCACGTAGGGTGAGCGAACTTCCGAAAGGACCGCAAGTTCGCGCCAGGCCCGCTGCGTCGCGACCTCCGATCGATCTCCGGTCCGAATGACCTTGATCGCCAGCAGCCGGTCTGATCCCGATCGCACCGCCTGAAACACGGTTCCTCCGCCGCCCTCCCCAAGTCGCCTGATAAGGACATAGCCTTCAATCCGGGGAAGGTCGGGCTCAACATCGCTGTCCCAGCTGCTGTCGGCCAGTGCAGCCAGCAGCCTCTTGGCGGCGTCAGCGCTGGAGAGTCGCGGAGGCTGGGGTGATTGCGATGACATGTCGGAGTAACGACCGGCAACAGACAAAGCGATTGTTTCTGTAGGATGCTGCTGTCTTGAATTACGCACGGTTGTGCCCTCCATAAGATCTGCGAATCAAGTCTCGTGAAGATTAAGGTACATTCATTGTCACCAGTGCCTTTTGAACTCATTTGTTTTAGTTGAAAGCATGGCGACCACCAACCACACACATGCGCAGTTTCAGACGACACGATGGAGCCTGGTCGACGCTCTGAGTGACGATGATCCTCAGACGCGTCGAATCGCTGAAGAACGCATTGCAAAAATCTATTGGCCACCCATCTATGGCTGGTTTCGCCGAAAGGGTCTCTCGCAGGCCGACGCCGCGGATGCCACACAGGCGTTCTTCTCGGATGTAATCATGACGCGCAAGCTCTTCGTGCGGGCCGATCAAAATCGGTCCGGCTTGCGAACGCTCCTGGTCACAGCACTTCGAAACTACCTGGTCGACCGGCATCGTCGAGTTGACTCGCGACCCAAGGTCGTCGACCTGCCTCCGCCGAACCTCGATGCCGAAGACAGGTTCGTAGATTCCGATCTTCAACTCTCCCCGGAAGCAGCGTTCGATCGACGTTGGGCCATGCTCACCCTCGAGCACGCGCTAAGATTGTGTGAACGTCAATACGAGGGTCGACCCACGGCCAAGCACTGGAAGGCGTTCGAAATCTGCATCCTCAATCCGGCGATTTACGGCACTGAATCTGCGCCGAGGGCGCAAGTCGCCTCCGAGCTTGGGTTTACAGATGCTGCATCGCTCTCGGCTGCGCTGCATGCCGTCCGACTGAAGGTACGTGCAGTCATACAACAGGTGGTTGACGAAGCTAATCCCGACCCGGCAGAGAGCGAAACCGAGCATCTCAACCTGCTCGGCATGTTCGGCATCATTGCCGATCAGTCATAGGTGTTTTTCCCCAATTTTCGAATTCTGGGCTATATCGGCCTTCCTTCTGCGTATTCAAATGTGGCGAGCGAATTCGCCACATCACTGCGCGACCGGTCGCGATGACTCGCGGCGGCTGGAACCGACGGTGGAGAGCTATGTTTGCCGGCCCTTCCGGTCACGCGAGGCACGGTGTCGGGCGGCCCCGGCCGCACAGTCCGTCGAGACAACCGCCGTTCAGGGTTCATTGAACACCCTGGGCGGCGGTTGTCTCTCCGTTGCTGGTCACCGGCACGGGGAGGTGCCGCGACGCCGAAGGCACGACGTGTGTCTAGGATTCGATCTCGTGAAGTCGCTTGGGAATCGATACCGTCAAGTTCTCCGGCCCATCCGGAGTGACATGAACGTTGTCCTCGATTCGAATACCACCCAGGTTCATGAAGTCACGGTCCACCCGATCCCAATTCACGATCGAGCGGAACTTCTCTCTTCGCGCTGCGTCCCGAAGGATCGCCGGAATGAAGTAGAGCCCCGGTTCCACGGTGATCACATATCCCGCCTCGAGTGGTAGATCGACTCTCAGATTGATACCCCCGGGTGTCGGCCGGTTGGCGCGGCCTGGAAGCTTGCCGCCGGCATCCCGCACGCCGAGGCCCACCATGTGTCCGATCCCATGCGGGAAGAAGAGAGCCATGACGCCCTGTTCGACCAGCCCCTCAGGGCTTCCCTGCAAGACCCCGAGGTCGAGCAGGCCTCGAGCCATCTCGCGGCAACACTCCAGGTGCACATCCCGCCATTCCCTGCCCACGGTGCATTGCGATACGGCGTTCTCCTGGGAGGCAAGAACGATGGAATAGACCTCGCGCTGAAGTGGAGCAAATGTGCCCGATGACGGATATGTGCGGGTCACATCGGCGCAATACCCGGCGACCTCTGCGCCCGCGTCGATCAGTACCATCTCATCCTTCGCAAAGGGTCGGCTTGATGGAGTGAAGTGAAAAACAACGGAATTCGGTCCGCCGCCAACGATCGTGTCGTACGCGGTGCGATCAGCTCCTGAGCGAAAGAACTCCGCTTCGATTTCGATCTCGACGGAGCGCTCCGTCATCCCGGGTCGAATCATCGACCGCCCCTTGCTGAAGCCGGCGGCCGAGGCGCGAACCGCGTGCATGATGAGATCAACCTCCGATCGATCCTTCGGCCTTCGCGTGTGGCTGAAGACATCGCGCAGCGAACCGACCCGTGCCGCATCGCTTCGAACGCCCTGCAACTCTGCTCCAAGGTTGATGATCGGCCGGCCCCGACGCGCAGCAATCCATGCCGGGAGTTCAGCCAGCGGGACACCCTCAGTCTGCTCCCGTCCCTCCCAGACTTTCTCGAGCTCTGAAACGATCGGGACGAAATGGGTCCACGAACGATCCTGCGAGTCAAACGCCAGCACTGCCCCGGGGCATTCAACGCCGGTCAGCCAATAATGCTCCGGGTGTGGCCGGAACGGAAACACCTGGTCAAGCCCGCCGGGTATCCCAATCGATTCACCCGCAGCGATCAGCACAACGTCGTTGTTCGATCCCAACGCGGCGGCAAGCTTGGCCCGGCGCTCATCTATTGTCTTGGTGGACATCATGGCGGGAGTGTATCGGAACTTGCCTGCATGGCTGAAAGATCGGTGCACCCAAGGATCTGCACAGAATTTGAGCCCCTGGAATGGAGCAGCCGCAATTCAATCGTGGGGCGATGGTCGATGCTGAAGATGGCTCGATGCGTGGCCGATCCATCTCCGATGAGGGGGTCGTCGCCACGGACGATGGTGTATTCAAGTCGCTCGGGGTCGGACGGAGCCGACTCCAGGATTCGAACCACGCTGTCAGCGATGGCCCGATTCGAATTGCCAAGGGCGGTTCGCAAGGCCGATCTTCCCTCTCCCGCTGCGGCTGCGATCATTTCAACATAGTGCTGAACCTCTGCCTGAGCCTTGGAATCGGAATAACTCTTCCACGCCCAGAGGATGGCCGCGACCGCCAGAATCAGAACCGCAAAGCGCCATGCCCTCGATCGGGGTCGTCCCAATTCCTCCATGTCGGGACTGTATCAAGCGGCTGCTACACTGGGGCGATCATGCGGGCTTTCGTTTGTCCCCGGTGTGGATCCGACCTTTCGCGGGTGCGATCTGAGGTCGAGCCGAGGTACGGATTGCCGCTGGCGATTTGTTCCGGCTGCCGAACCGCGTTTGTGAAGAGACGGCCGGAGGATTTCGCGATTCGAAGAAGAATTGGTCGAGGCATTTATGAGTTCCGAATGCTGGCGAGTCGAATCGTCGTTGCGCTCCTCCTTCTTTTGCTGACCCTCGGGTTTTGCCAGCCGGATCAATTCCCAACAAGTGTCAATTGGGATGAATTTCCATATCTTGATGCAGTCATCAGTCTGGCTCTGGGAACCATGATCATCGTGGCCACCGCGTTCTGGCTTGGAGATTCCTTGCCGCATTGGCGGCTGCCCCTGCAGTTTGTGGCGTGGTTCGGACTTGTGGTGATTGTCTTGGCGTGTCTCCTGGCCTTGAACGCCCTGGCAACAACTGGAACCTGGGGAGCCGTATTCCCATTGAAGCTCATGGGCCGGTGCACCGTTCACGCGGGACTTTGCATCGGCCTGAGCCTTCTGCTCTGGCTGGCCGTCAAACCGACCATTGACAGGGCTCGGACCGGTGTCCATCGTCGCTTCTGGCGACGACGTCGATCACGCCTCCGGCGCAGGATGCTTCCCCAATGATGACGAATCAGGATTCACCGGAGTTTCACCGCCTCGGAGTGCTGGGAGGAGACCGAGCCTGCGTCAAGTGCGGCTACAACCTCATCGGGCAGCCGATTCTTCGTGAGCCGCACTACCAGATGGTGATTGTTCGCTGCGCTGAGTGCGGAACCGTGGCTTCGCTGCAGGAATTTCCCATGATGAGCCGCTGGGCGAAGTTGACCACGGCCATGTTTGCGGGCTTCGTTCTCGTAGGCCAGCTGACCTTTGCTCTCGGAATCGTGATCCTGCTCAGCGGATTCAGCTGGGGACTCTTCGCAATGATGCAGGAGAACGTTCAAAAAGGGCTGGTCGCTCATCAGAAATCCTGGCTGATCGCCGAGCACATCGACATTACGAGCGATCCAGGCCAGGGGACCAGCCCGTTCATTGTGGAGTACATGGCCCACCCGAAATGGATTGAGGCCCATCCGGATACTGTCTTGCGTGACGAAATAGGCATCTGGCCGATGCTGTTCAATGCACAGACATCGGTTTGGATATTCACTTTTGGCGGCATTCTCAGTGTGGTCGGCGGTGCATGGGCCTCCACGCTTCCGGGAATTCGAAGGTTGTGGCTGCCGGTGGTCGCCATGCTCCCGATCCTGATTGCTGCGGGTGTAAACGCCAGCATCTTTGTTTCGCAGGCGAATTCGCCGTATTCAAGCTACATGATCGGCGGATCGGGCGAGTACATTGGATCAGTTGCTGAGAGGATCATGGGTGGCACCCCGCTGCTCATTTTCGGAATTGGGCTTTCCGTGGTGTTGATCGCCGGTCTCCTGCTCGGCCGGCCGACAAGCCGAGTGCTCATTCGGGCGCTGGTTCCGCCGCATCGGCGATGCTCGTTTTCGTGGCTTTGGATCTGCGACGGTCTGGAACCCCCGACGCCGCGATTCTTCCGGAGCCGCCGTCAACCTGCCCGATGACCGGCGAGCTCGGCCACGGCACCGGATCGGCGACCGGTCAGTTCCGCATATTTCAGCAGGTACTGCATCACGACGATAATCACCGTCGCGTGAGACCACGTGAGAGGGCTGACGGAAACGCTCGATCCAGAGTACGGGTCGTATTGCTCGGCCAGCACTCCGGATGCCATGGCTCGGCGCTGGGTCCAGTCCAGGTAGGTCAGCGCTTCTTCAAGCTCGCCCACCGTATTGGCGGTGGCGATGCGATGCTGTGCGATCCAGAGTGTGCAGATGACCCACGGGTTTCCCGGTACGTCCTTGATGTTCTGGCGCTCAACCTGGTGGTAATAGTCGTGCTCATATCGGGCAGCGCCGCCGATTCCGGTCTTCACCCAGAGCCGCTCTCTCACCGCATTCATGTGGGCCATCACCTTGGGGTGCGTGGCGGGGAGGGCGTCGAACGCAAAAAGGGCATACGCCGATGCGTCAAGGGTCAGATCGAGTCGATAGGTCCCGTCTTCAAGCGGAACCGCCATTCGTGCGAAGCGATTGTGGTCCGGCACCCAGAGGTGGCGAAGCATGGCTCCGCGCATGCGCTCCGCCCCTTCGGTGAACTCCGCCGCCCGGTCATAGGCCCCCATGTCGCGGGCAAAATCGGCCGCAGCCTGCAGGGCGCCGATCGTGGCGCAGACGGTAAACAGGTGAATGCCGCGGCGTTCCTCCCATAGGTCCCACGATGGCTTGGGCAGCCCATTGTGGTCGCGGTGGCTCATCATCCATGCCGATGGATCGATGACCATCGGCTGGTAGAGCCCCTTGAGGAACTCGACGTCGCGGAAGACCTGGAAGTGTTTACGGAGGGCCCAGACGACGAGCGCCGTCTCATCCTGCTGAATCGGCAGCACCTTTCGCCCGTCCAGCATCCAGGGGTGCCACGATGAGGCCAACGTGCCGGTCGGGTTGTATTTGTGAAGGAAGTAGCCTTCGGGCTCGATGCATTTGAGACAGAACTGAAAGAAACTTCTGCTCAGCTCCCCATGACCGGCCAGCACCAGCGCATAGGCCACCAGGGCGCCGTCACGCGGCCACATGTATGAGTAAGTGTCGCCCGCAAAGTGGGTGATGTCTGAATCGTTCGCGGCAATGATGGCCCCGCCGTTATCGATCTGAGTCCGCAGGATAACCTGGCTGCGGACGTAGAGATCTCGAATCGGTTCCGGCAATGGCGAAAAGTCCACCGGTTCCTTGCATGCCCAGAGCCTCCAATACGCCTCGGAGCGGTCCATCATTCGTTGCGGCGTCTTGGAAAGCACCTTTTGATTCAGGTGTTTCACCGATTGATAATCGGGACCGGCAGCCAGCCAATAGATGAGATATGTGGATCCGCCTGGCTCGAGTGCGAGGTTGATTCCGATGGTGGAATCGACGGAGCCCTGGGCAATCGCATTGCGCGAAAGCTGACCATCTTCGGCATCGCGCCACGTGCCTTCGGCATCTCCGATTCGCTTCGTGCCCGTCGTCCAGTGGTCGATGCCGCATTTGCGGGCATCGCAGACGTTGAAGAGGAAGTAGCTCGAATCCTTGTAGTGCACGACTCCGGCCGTTGCCGGATCGTAGTTCACCGTGTCTCCGACCGGAGAGCCGTTGACGGAGAGGTCATGGTGAAAGAACACCCGCACATCTCGCGTGCGATGGTGCAGGTCGTGAACGACGATCTTCCGGAAGTAGACCGGGCTCCAGTAGTCAACCGCGTCATTGCAGATCACCTCAAGGCCGAGCATCTCGTTGTGAAGCCTGACCTCGGTCACCATCGTGTCGGGTTTGTATCGAAGCGTCCGGTTCCAAGAAGGATCCTCAATCCATGCAAATCGACCATCGGCCCAGACCCCGAATCGCTGGACATGGCCTCCGCTGTGATTCGGCATCCCCACATGCGGCCAATAGATGTCGCGCACGCGATACAGGTCGTCAAACGCGACCAGCATCTCTCCGTTTCCAACTGGGATGTTTCGAGGCATGCGCCGAGCGTCCTTTCACGGCGACCTCTACCGATGGCCGCGATTCCATGCGAGCTGGAGAGGCTATCCGGCAAGGAGCCGATCTGCCACTGCTTCCGGTGACTCTGATGAACTTTCGCTCGACCCCTTGCCAAGTGAAGCGATGCGATCCAGGACGTTGCCGATATAGGTCAGGCGAATTCCAAAGTTCTCCCCAACCTTGACGGCAGTGCCAAGGCCGATGACCTTGTTGTTGACCCTCACTTCCAATTCCTCGTCTGCAGGTTTGCCCAGTTCAACAATCGCGCCTGGGACAAGGTCAAGGACGCCGCCGAGCGGCATCTGGCACTCCGCAATCTGCACGATGAGCGGAACCTCGAGCGTCAGAACCTCTTGAAGGCGAGCAGGCATCCCTAGATTATCGGCTTACGATGGGGGGGTGGTTGAGGGCGGCTGCCCGGCTAAATCCTGCCGAAGACAACGCTCACATTGTGACCGCCGAACCCGAACGAGTTATTGATGGCGTATCGAATCGATTTCTGCTGGGGCTGGTTGGCCACGAAGTTGAGATCGAAGCCTTCATCCGGGTGTTCCAGATTGATGGTTGGGGGCATCACGCCATCGTGAAGGGCCATGACCACCGCCATGGATTCGATTCCGCCCGCCGCTCCCAAGGCATGCCCGGTCATCGATTTGGTCGAGCTCATGGCGAGGCGATGGGCGTGCGGACCAAAGAGACCCTTGACGGCGCGCACCTCGGCGGCATCGCCAAGTGGGGTCGAGGTTCCATGGGCGTTAATGTACTCGACCTGGTCGAGGTTGAGCTGGGCGTCGCTGATGGCGGCCTTCATGGCCATCTGGGCGCCGGTTCCGGCTTCATCTGGCGCTGCAATATGATGGGCGTCGCCCGAGGATCCGAAGCCGAGCACCTCGGCATAAATCCTGGCTCCACGCGTCTTCGCCTGCTCGTATTCCTCGAGTACGAGAACGGCAGCGCCCTCCGAGAGGACGAATCCATCACGGTCGCGATCAAACGGACGAGAAGCCTTCTCGGGCGCGTCATTTCGGGCCGAAAGCGCCTTCATTGCAGCGAACGATCCGATGCAGAGCGGCGAAACCGCCGCCTCCGATCCGCCGCAGAGCATCACGTCGGCATCGCCGCGCTGGATCAGGTGGAAGGCAGCGCCGACAGCGTGCCCGCCGGTTGCGCAGGCGGTTGCGGTGGCGGTGTTGGCGCCCTTGAGGTTGAAGCGAATCGACACATTGCCGGCACATGCATTCACCATGAGCTTGGGCACTGTGAAGGGGCTGATCTTTCTCGGGCCGGTCTTGATCAGCTTGGCGTGCCCTTCCTCGATGGTAATGATGCCGCCGATTCCGGAACCGATTGCCACGCCCCGGCGAAACGGATCGCCGGACTGGAAGTCGAGTCCGCAATCCGCTGCCGCTTCAATAGCCGACATCATGCCGAGGGCACAGAATCGATCCATCCGCTTGAGCTCAAGGTGCTCAATCGCCGAGCCGGGGTTGAAATTCTTCACCTCGCCCGCGATTCGGACGGTCCACTGTTCGTCCTGCTCGAAAGCCGTGATCGGTCCGATGCCGGAACGGGACGCCAGCATGGCCGACCATGTGTCCGGAGCGGTCGCCCCGAGACAAGTGACCGCACCAACACCCGTCACCACCACTCGCCGGGCCTGTATCACCCGCATCGGCGCCATCCTTCATTGATGAATGATATGGAGACAGAAACCGGGCGCACGCCACGGGGTCGACGCAAGTGGCTCAGCACCCTCATTTCAGTTTGAGCCGAGGTTGGCCTTGATGTACTCGATCGCCTGGCCGACGGTCTGAATCTTCTCGGCCTGTTCATCTGGAATCGAGGTTTCAAACTCGTCCTCGAATTCCATGACCAATTCGACGGTGTCGAGACTGTCGGCGTTCAAGTCGTTGGTAAAGCTCGTGTCGCGACTGATTTCGCTCTTGTCGACACCCATCTGTTCGGCGACGATATCGATGACTTTGGCTTCGATTTCGGCTTCGGTCACGGTCGGAATCTCCTCAGCGTAATGCCTCGGCGACGGACATGCCGAGCAACCGGTCACTATAGCGTCGCCAACGCATTCTGCAACGCGAACCGGGCACCCCCGGAGGTCAGCCGGTCAACCCCCCATCCACGGTCAGGACCTGGCCGGTCAGGTAGCCGGCACCATCCGAGGAGACATAGGAAACGGCCTCCGCGATGTCGGCGACCATGCCGAATCGGCGGACTGGGATGTTTTTCAGCACCTCGTCCTTCACCGCGCTGGGCAGGCCCTGAGTCATCTCGGTATCCACAAAGCCCGGCGCGACCACGTTGGCCGTAATCCCCTTGGCCCCCAACTCCTTGGCGATCGTCTTGGTCAGTCCGATCAACCCGGCCTTGGCGGCCGCATAGTTGGCCTGCCCGGCGTTCCCGGTGATCCCGGACACCGACCCAATATTGACAATTCGGCCAAAACGTCCGCGCATCATCGGCCGGGCGGCTGCACGGCACGCGACGAATACCGATCGCAGATTGACATTGAGGACGGCGTCAAAATCCTCATCGGACATGCGCAGTATCAATCCGTCACGGGTGATTCCGGCGTTGTTCACCAGGATGTCGAGGCGCCCGTGATGCTCGGCGACTCGATCAATGAGGTCGGCAACGGCCCCGGAGTCAGCCACATCAAGGGCTGCCGGCTCGGCTGAACCGCCTTCAGCGCTAATCTCGGCGGCCAGGCCCTCCAATTGGACGAGGGCGCGGCTCGCCAGGACCACATGGCGGCCGTCTCGTGCCAACCTGAGTGCGATGGCCTTTCCAATTCCGCGACTCGCTCCGGTGATGATGGCGACGCGTTTGTCGATGGGATGCTCCTCAAAAAGAAAAACCCCTGCACGGGGTGCAGGGGTGTATATCACCAATGTACGCGAACTTCAACAGGTTCGGCAGGTCATTGACCTGGCATACGCGTCGGATCGGGAATCGGCTCTCGATCCGGGACACCGCCCGGATCGCTGGGCAACGCATCGGGACTCGAAATCGCTCCGGTGTCGGGGTTTTCGATGTACCGCTTCGTGATGATGATGAGGTCATCCGGTTGCTGGGCGATCTTGTCTTCCCGGTCGAGGATCTCGTACCACGAAGAAATCCAGTTGGCGCCGCTCAATTTCTCAATCATGTGCGGGGGGCACTTCTCAGCCTCGAAGGAGAACTTGTCGCCCGTGGAGGTGTATGACCAGAGCTGCGGCTGAATATTCAGCTTGGCGCCATCGGAAAGATCAAACTCCGCCAGCGCACACATCTTGTCATATCGCCCTTCACCCGTCTGAATGTTGATCTGCTTGATCGACGTGGCCATTGACGCGAGCTGGCCGGTCTTCACGAGATGGTCCAAGCCGAATGTGTCGAGCGGATTCAGGTATGAACGCACGCCGTTCTCATTGCCGCGTGCGAAGGCATCGAAAAATTTCAGGATGGCGATCCGAGCTTCGGTGCTCTCCGGGGCGCGCTCTTCGGGGAACTTGATGCGCGGATCAATGTTATGCGCCGCCATCAACTCCTCGATGCTGGTCGCCTTCGGCGGCGCTGGCGGCGGCGGTGGCGGCGGCGGTGGCGCAGCCTGAACGACGGGCTGTTCCTCTTCTCCGCATCCCGGAAGCAGGACCACACCCATGCAAAGGGTTGCGAGCGTTGACGCTGCCACAAAGAACTTACGGTTGGTCATGGCTGACTACCTCTGCCTTTCGATCGATTCGCCGCATGAGCCCCTTCAGCACGCTGCCAGGAGCCAGCTCATGATAACCGGACGGATGGCGGGCCAGCATGGCCGCACAGGATTCCGCCCAGCGAACGGGTCGTACCAACTGTTCGACGAGCCGCTGACGCAGAAGTTCCGGGTTTTCGGCGACGTGAGGCTGAGCGGTCACGTTCGACCAGACTTCGGTGGAAGGCTTCTTTAACTCAATGTCTGATAAGGCTTTGCGCATGCCATCGGCGGCCGGTTCCATGAGCGGGCTATGAAACGCCCCGGCCACTGTCAGCATCGAAGACCGAAATCCGCGTGTCTGGGCGATTTCGGCCGCACGCGTGCACGCGCTCGCATGGCCTGAAAGCACGATCTGGCCGGGAGCATTGAAATTGGCGCAAACGAGCACCTCCGACCCGCGAGCTTCGCTGCAGACCTCCTCGGCAGCCGCCTCATCAGCGCCGATCAGCGCCACCATTCCGCCCTGTGACGCCTCGGCGGCGGCCTGCATCAATTTTCCCCTCAGGGCGACCAGTCGCAATCCGGTGGCGAAATCAAAGACCCCGGCAAGACAGAGAGCGGTGTATTCACCAAGCGACAATCCGGCCGTCGCGGCTATGGGCTGCGATTCAGCGGCCGAGAGCGCGCCAAAGCAAGCCATTGAACACGCGTAGATCGCGGGCTGGCTGACGTCGGTGCGGTTGAGGCGATCGGCCGGACCCTGAAAACACAACTCGGAGAGCGGTGCACCAAGCGAGTTGCCAAGGATCTGGTCGGCCTCGCGGAAGACTGCAGCAGCAGCGGGGAAGTGCGTGGCCCACGCATTTCCCATTCCAACCGTTTGGGCCCCTTGCCCGGGGCAGAGCACGGTGATAGCCATGAAAACACCCTTCCGAATCGATAGTTAGAGCTGCCAGACGCTGCTGGCCCAGGTCAAGCCGGCACCAAAGGCCACGAGAATGATGCGGTCACCCCGAGCGATCTTGCCGCCCTTCCAGACCTGATCAAGACAGAGCGCCACCGAGCCGGCGGAACTGTTTCCGTAGTGATCGATGTTGATATGAACCTGATCGTCGCGAAGACCGAGCCGCTCCTTCGCAGCCTCGATGATTCGGGCATTTGACTGGTGGCAGATGTATTGCCGAACCTGATCCGAGCGGAGCCCTGTCTTGGCGAGCGCATCCTCGATGGTCTCGCGAAACTTGGTTACGGCAAACCGAAACACTTCGCGACCATTCATTCGCAGGCAACCGATTCGGATCGGGTTGTCCCTGTCGGCGGCCGGGATGTCGATGCAGCGACGCGGCAGGTACAGCGTCTCCCAGCCCCGCCCGTCTGAGCCCATGTGCTGATACATGCATCCCAAGGATGGATTCTCATCCCGGACAAGCACAGCAGCACCGGCGGCATCTCCAAAGAGGATCGACACGGTGCGCTCAGAGAAGTCAATGATGTTGCTCATGACGTCACAGCCGATGACGCCGATGGCGCGATGCCGACCCGCTCGAATCAGGGAATCGGCCACGTTGATGGCGTAAACATATCCGCTGCATGCCGCCGTCAGGTCGAAGGCAGGCGCGGGGGTTGCGCCGAGATCGGCGGCGATGCGACACGCGATTGACGGCACATTCATTTCCTGGGTGCAGGAGGCGAACACGATAAGATCAAGGTCGGCGGCCTTCATTCCGGCGTGCGCCAGTGCGCGGGCGAGCGCGTCTCGTCCCAGGGTGAACGTGCCTTCGCAGCGCGGATCAACAATGCGGCGCTCCCGGATGCCGGATCGCTGGTGGATCCACTCGTCCGATGTTTCGAACATCTTCTCAAGGTCGACGTTCGACAGCACCCGGTCGGGCACCCGAGAACCTACCCCCGCGATTCGTGTGCCGTACGCCGGTTGGGCGTTCATGCCACGGGTTCCCCGACCCCGCCCTCTCGCTCCATGGCGGCGAGCCGCGAGGTGATCATGTCATTAATGCCGCAGGCGACAAACTGCCTGGCGCGCCAGACGGCGTTCTTGATCGTTCGATCCTTACTGGAACCATGGGAAATCAGGCAGATTCCGTTGACGCCGAGAAGCGGTGCACCGCCGTATTCGTGGTAGTCGTGCTTGGAATAGATGCTCTTGACCACCGGCTCGAACCGGATGGCAAGTTCTGGGTCGATGTCGAAAACTTCTCGCGCGATGGCTTTGAAGATGCCCTCACTGAGGCCCTCAGCCAGCTTGATCATGACGTTCCCCACAACACCGTCGGTGATCACCACGTCGGCCGCACCGTCAAACACCGCTCGACCTTCGATATACCCGATGAAGTTCACATCCTCCGCGTCGCGCAGGCGGTCGCGAGCTTCCTTCATTTCCGCGGTGCCCTTTTGCTCTTCACCGCCCACATTCATCAGGGCCACCCGAGGTTGACTGATCCCAAGGATGTGGCGGGCGTAGGCATCGCCCATGACGCCGTATTGAGCAAGATGATGCGGCTTGGGTTCGATGTTGGCGCCGACATCGATGAGCACGATCGGTCCGCCGAATGTCGGTACGGTCACCGCGATTCCGGGACGATGAACATTCGGCAATCGGCGCATGTGCATCTGCGCTGCGGTGACGCACGCGCCGGTGTTTCCCGCGGAAACGATGGCATCGAGATGGTGCGCTGGATCGGCCTTCGGCGACGCCATTCGCGACATGACCACGATGGAACTGTCCAACTTCGAGCGGACCGCTTCGACCGGCGGTTCATCCATCCCGATGACCTGCGTGGTGCCGACAACTTCAATCCGCGAATCGTTGACCCCTCGTTCCCGGATTCCCTCGCGAATGACATCGGCGTCGCCAAGCAAGACGAGCGTATCGTCCGCCTCCAGCCCCTCCAGTGATTGCAATGCACCTTTCAAGATCGGATCGGGGGCGTAATCGCCCCCCATCACGTCAACACCGATCCGCATGGATCATTCGCTTTCGGTGGGAGATTTGACGCTCAGACCGGGACGAACATAGCCGCAGCCGCCGCAGGCGACATGAGGCCGCTTTGCAGCGCCGCAGTTCGGACAGAGCACGGTCTGCTCCGGCTTGATCGCGTGGTGGCTACGGCGTCGGCGCGTCCGACCGGGCGATGTTCTGAAGCAGGGTTGAGGCATGGCGAAATCCGTCCTTACGAGGGCTCGATAGGGAATCAGGAAGGTTAAGAAGGCGGCGAGTGAATGTCAAGGTATGTCGGCTGACCCGAACCGGTGTCAGGGGGATGGAAACCGCCGCTACACTGCACCGATGCCCATTCCCCGGCTTGAACTGGAAGACACCGCCTTAATCATCATCGACGTTCAGGAGAAGCTGATTCCGTCCATTGTCGATGCCGACCGCGTGGTTCGAAATTGTGCCATTCTCCTGCAGATGGCTCGGGAACTTGGGATTCCCGCCGTTGTGACTGAGCAGAATGTCGGGGGACTTGGCCGCACAGTTCAAGAAATTGCCGATGCGCTGCCCGACCCTTCCTCCCGAGTCGAGAAGACGACCTTCAGCGCCATGGTCGACCTCGTGGCAGAGATGCTGCAGGAACATCGTCGAGGGACGGTGATTGTGGCTGGGCTTGAAGGACATGTCTGCGTGCTTCAGACGGTGCTCGACCTCCAGGCGGCTGGCCGCCAGGTCTTTGTATGCACCGATGCCACCTCAAGCGGCCAACGCGAGCAGATCGGTTACGCCTACGAACGCATGCGGGCCGCCGGGGCAGTACTCACGGGGGTGGTCTCAGCAATGTACGAGCTCATCGGCGACTGCTCGCACCCCTCATTCAAGGCATGTCTGGGTCTGGCCAAATCGGTTGCGTGGTAGCCGAAATGCCCCGATACCGGACAAGGGCCTACACTTGTCCACAGCCATGGAACTCTATCAACAGCTCGTCAGACTTGTAAACGAAGCCGCCGCGGATATTGAAAAGGCCCAGGGTGGCAACAAAGCCGCCGGCACTCGGGCTCGAAAAACGATGCAGGACATCCGCAAGCTTGCCCAGGAAATCCGGGTAAAGATTCTGGAGATGCGCGACGAACCTCAGGCGCCGTGAGATCGTCGCGGCGGAGTCTGGGGAGTCTGGGGCTTCTCGGGTTCGTTGCGGTTGTCACGACCAGGCGAATGCTCTTGGCGGAGGGTGTTGTGGTAATCTCCGAGCCGCAATCCCGACCCTGACGGAGTGAGCCGTTGCCATCCAGCCTGCTGTTCGAACTTGACGGAATTGATCTCAATGCGGTGGCGTGTCCTCCGGACCGGCTTGGCGAAATCAATCCGCAGGCGGGGCATATGCGCCAGCTTGATTACGTGATCTGGCAGAACGACGAGATCACATCCGTTCTTGGGGTCAAACACGTGAAGCCGGACGAATTCTGGGTGCCGGGGCATATCCCGGGGAGGCCACTCTTTCCGGGTGTCTTGATGATCGAGGCGGGTGCGCAATTGAGCAGCTATGTGTATCGGGCGAAGAATCCCGGCTCCGGTTTCATCGGATTCACCCGATGCGATGACGTGGTATTTCGGGGCCAGGTGGTGCCCGGGGATGTCCTTCTTGTGCTTGCCAAGGAGGTGGAGATCCGACCGCGGCGGTTTATCTGCAAGAGCCAGGGCGTGGTGAGCGGTCGATTGGTCTTTGAAGCAACGATCACCGGCATGCAATTCTAGAGAATTCCGGGTGGTTCTTTGCCGCCTTGAAGGCCATCGCCTATATTCCCGGCTTCCTGCCTCGTTAGCTCAGTTGGTAGAGCAGCTGACTCTTAATCAGCGGGTCCAAGGTTCGAGTCCTTGACGAGGCACTTTTCGTTGACTTCCTACCGGGCTGCGATGCGGGCATCAACCGGGCTACGATTTCACCATGACCACGCCTCGGTCGAGCCCGGAGCCGCTCAGTCCTTTGATTCAATCGAACGGCGCACCGAATGCCGGCAGTGTCGACTCCGTGCAACGCCCGGTCACAGTCCGCACGCTTGGGCGATGGCGACAGCAGGGAGTGAAGTTTCCATGCCTCACCTGCTATGACGCCACAACCGCGCGCTGGCTGCAGCAGGCGGGAATACCGGTTCTGCTTGCCGGAGACTCTGCCGCGGAGGTCATTCTTGGGTTTCCGTCAACCATTCACGCGCCAATGGATTTTCTGGTGACAATTACGGCCGCCGTCAAACGAGGCGCACCGAATTGCCTCGTCATGGCGGACATGCCGTTCATGTCGTACCAGGCAGATCCGGGAGAAGCGATGAAGAATGCAGGCCGATTCATGACAGAGGGCATGGCTGATGCCGTGAAGATTGAAGCTGATCGCTCATTGGCGCCGCTGGTCGATCGAATGTCTCGAGCGGGTATTCCCGTGGTGGCTCACGTAGGATTTCGGCCTCAGCAGGTGCGGTTGCACGGGGCGGTGATTGCGGGAAAGTCGGCGGCCGAAGCTCGCGAAGTGATTGCCGATGCGGTGGCTCTGGAAGCCGCGGGCGCGGCGGCGATCCTGCTTGAGGCGTCGCCGTCGGAGGTTGCAGAACGGCTCGTGGAGAAAACAGGTGTTCCGGTGATCGGCTGTGGGGCCGGACCAGCGTGTCATGGCCAAATCGTGGTGTTGCAGGATGTTCTCGGACTGTCAGCTCGCCAACCGGCATTCGCGCAGCCCGTTGTCAATCTAGGCGAAGCGTTGGTGCAGGCGGTTGCCAAATGGGCGGGTGATGTTCGCTCAGGCAGGATGGCCGACCACCCCTATGCCATGAATCCTGGTGAGGCGGAACGGTTCTGATGCGTCCATTGCTCGATCAGAGCCGAAGAGGTTGAAGGTTCTGAGCTCGGTTTCCGAATTATCTGGAGTCGATTGTCGCGACACATCGCCATGAATTCAATCAAGCATTATGGACCTGGTCTGACGGTACTCGCCGCTTCCGTGCTGGTGATGATCGGAGGTCCGGCAGCCGTGCGGCAGGTGGAGTATTCGCGAACAGAAGCCCAGATCCTGCAAGCGGGGAATCGGCTCAAAGGCACCGGGATTCTGGAGGAGCTGAACCAGGCCACGCGCGATATCGCCCTCATGGTGGAGCCCTCGGTGGTGCATATCTCCGCCGAGTCTCGGGGCACGAACAGCCGTGGCCAGATGGGCATCTTCTATGGGTCCACCGGTTCCGGATGGATCTACGATGGTGACGGTCACATTGTGACCAATGCCCACGTGATCGATTCGGCGTCGCGGGTCTCGGTGCAGCTTCACACCGGTGAATTGCGAAAGGCCGAGATCGTGGGAATGGACATTCGAACAGATATCGCTGTGCTGAAGATCGATCCGGGCTTGCTGCATCCGGCGACGCGCAGCGATGGCGCGGTGCAGCAGGGAGACATGGTCTTCGCCTTTGGGTCTCCTTATGACTTCCGATTCTCGATGTCCAGCGGATTGGTTTCGGGACTCGGCCGCTCGGCAGGTATTGACGAGATTACGTACCAGAATTTCATTCAGGTTGATGCCGCCATCAACCCCGGGAATTCCGGGGGTCCACTTACCGATATTCACGGCGAGGTCATCGGCATGAGCACGGCGATCGCGACGGGGCGAGGTGTGATTGTCGGCCCTGATGGCCAGTCGGCCGGAGTCGGGCTGGCCATTCCGGTTGCAATGATCGAATCGATCGTGCAGCAGTTGATCCGGACGGGTGAGGTGACGAGAGGCTACCTTGGAGTTCGACTGGCCGACCTTGACCAGGTGGCAGGAGGGGTTCGTGCCCGTGAGCGCGGATTCGCCGGAATGGGAGTCGGCGTGTATTCCGTCGAGCCCGACGGCCCGGCCGCTGACTCGGGACTGCAGGCCGGTGACGTTGTCATCGCGATTGACGGGGAAAATGTGCAACAGGCTTCGCAACTGATGTCGCTCATTGCGGGCCACGCCCCGGGTGATCTGATCACGCTCACGATCTGGCGTCGCGATGACCTGGTTGGCGAAGCCAAGAACCTGGAGATCACCGTTTCCTTGGGAACACTTCACCCCGAGACCAACGCCAGCGAAGCGGCGGCGATTCTCCAGATGATGGGCCTGTCCGACCTGGTGACGTCGACACGGACCCTGGCCAACGAGATCAAGGTGCCTTATCAGCGGGGCGTGATGATTCGAAGCGTTCCGTCGGATTCACCCTTGGCAGGCAAGGTCGCGGCCGGAAGCATCATCACCGAGTTGATGAACCAGTCCGTGGGAACGGTGGATGAGTTTTACACCCGACTCAACCGCGTGGTTCTTCCTTATCGCCGGTATCACTCCAACGAATCCATCACGATGACGGTCGTCGATTCTCAGGGCCAATCACAGGTCATCGAGATTCCGCTGAGGTCGGAGTAGCAGCAACGCAGCCGCCAGTTGCAGTTGATGGGCCATACCACCGGTGGATGACGTCGTGCCATTGCGCGAGCGATTCGCAGCGGATGAATTCCGCACGGACATCTTCGGGTTGCGGATGATGGGCGGCGAACTTGATGCCGAATTTTCGCATCTGTCGCCCGGCCCGCTGCTCGCCATGAAGCCTGACCGCGAGCGTGAAGTGATCAAGAAGTACCTGTCGCTGCTCGTGAATGGTCGGCGATGACGGCTCGCGGCCGGACATGAGTTCGCGAGCCTGACGAAAGATCCACGGGTTGCCAATGCATCCTCGGGCCACGCTGACGGCATGAACGCCGCAGAGTTCGAGCATGGCGAAGATATCGTCAACGCCCCAGATATCGCCGGATCCGAAGATCAGCCGATCCGGATATCGGCGAGTCAGGTCGGTGAGAAACTCCCACCGGCCGGGTCCCTTGTATCGTTGTTCCACGGTTCGGCAATGCACGGTGGCCCACGCATAGCCGACCTCGTACGCAGCGGTGAAGATTCGCTCGAATGCCGCAGCCATCTGTGGCGTGTCGTCGTACGCGCGGCGCAGCTTGACCGTGCAAGGAACATGTCGAGGCACCGCCTCGCGGACAGATCGGAGGACGGCGATGGCCTCATCAGGAAACGCAAGGAAGTGGCCGCCGCGATTTGACCGCCGGATTTTCTTGACCGGACATGCCAGATTGACGTCGATGACGTCGTAGCCCATGTTGACGAGGATCATTGAACCTCGCGCCATCTCCTCGGGAAGTGTGCCCATGATCTGCCCGGCGATGGGATGATCGTCCAGCCCGGCCACGATGTTGTCCTCAACCTCTCCGAGGCCGCATTCCGAGGCAAGCAGGTCCGGATCCTCCTTCCTCCGGCCCTTGCCGCCGTTGATCAAGGTTCGGTCGAGGAGCGCCTCGGTAATGCAGAATGGTGCGCCGTGGCCACGGGCGATCAGGCGCATCGGACCATCGGAATAGCCTGCAAGTCCGGCTTGAAAGAATGGGGCATCGAATCCGGGCACGGCCGCGGAGATACGCGGATCGACTCGAATCGACCGGGCGATCTCCGTGATCGGCCGCGGGGTGAGTTTGGGAGGCACATCGCTTGGAGCCAACTCAACGGACATCGTGGATGGTAGGCGTGGGCGTCGATCGACCTGAGGGATGCCGTGTCGAGAGCCGTCGATTGAACATTTGGCCACATCCGGGATTGGACTGACCGTGCCCCGGGACCTCTGCCTTTACGGTCATGCATCGATTGGTATGCTGTCGACGTGAAACGACTGGCCGGCCTTGCAATTGCTTCGATCGTCGTCGGTGCGGCCTCATGCTCTTCGGTTCGATATGACCCGGAGCGGGCGACAAGAATGTATCCGTCGGACCTGCACACGACGGAGGGAATCCTCGATATTCAGGTCTTTCGGGACGGCGAATCCATCGAGATGACCAATTCGACCACTCGCACGTTCAGCGACGCTTCAATCTGGATCAACCAGCGCTATGTTCGGGATCACGTCTCGATCGACCCCGGTCAGACGGTGCGACTGGCGCTCGACGACTTTCGAGACGTTCGCGGCGAGGGCTTGAACCCTGGCGGATTGTTTCGAAAATTCGATCCGACTCCCATTCGGCTCACCGAGCTTCAAACCGGTGAGACCGAGCCACTCGTCGGTTTGATTACCATTCGCAAAGAGCCGGCGGCCAAGAACACCCCGCGCTGACGACGCCGAAGGTCAGAGTCCGAGACGAGCTTTTTTGGCGTCCCATTCGGCGATCTCACGCTTGTTTTCCGTTGCCAGGGGGGCTTTGCTGCGGATGGCTTCGATCTCGAGCGCGGTCAACTGCATGGCGTTCAGTCGGTAGTCTTCAAAGGCCTCGCAGGTGATGGGCACAATCGGTTTGATCAGGCCGTACATCGCCACGGCGAAATCCCGGATCTCCAGTTGCGCGTGCGCATCCATTCGAAGGGAGAGGAAGTGGAGCAGGTTGTGCAGGTCGCACTTCCAGTACCACTCGGTATACACGCTCTGAGGCAATCCGATTCGCGTGAGCTCTCGGGTGACGCCTTTGTCAAGCAGCGATTCGTACTCAGCGTAATGCGCTTCGGTGCGATCGAGAAACTCAAGAAACTCCTGAGCGGTAGCGATATCGACCGGGGCTTCACCTCCCTGGCGATTGGTGCTCGATTGCCTGCGAACGTTCTCGATTGAAGGCTTATAGAAGCGGTCGGGCACCACGCTGTATCGCGCAGAGTACTCGTTGACATTGGCGGTGCGGTGCCGAATCCATTGTCGCGCGACGAAAATCGGCATGGCGACATGGAACTTGAACTCAACCATCTCAAACGGCGTCGTGTGACGGTGACGCAGGAGGTATCGAACCAGCCCGCGGTCTTCGCTGACCTTCTTGGTTCCCTGTCCGTATGAAACCCGAGCGGCTTGAACGATGGCGAAATCGGCGGTCTGGCCTTCGGGAACCAGTCGCGGCATCACATCGACCAGCGCGACAAACCCGTGCTGGTGGACCCGTTGCTCGATTCGTGGGCGACCCTGCATGACGTCGACAAGCGCCGGCGCCGAGGTCTCCGCCGGGTCGCCGGAGCTAGAGGCGTCCATGGTGATCACAGAAGGCGAGGTTGATGCGACGGTCATGGTTGACCCTATGATCAGAATGCACGGGAGTCCAAAGCCCCGCCGTCAGTTTCTGCACCTTGAATCCGACAGGTCTTGACATCTTCAGACAGGTAATCCACCGTTCATTGTCGATCATGAATTCACAATGGCTGCCGCGATCGTTCCAATCAGGCATGTGCCATACGTCAGTAGGGTGAGCGACCCGATCACGATGGCGACGATGGCATGGGTTTGGCCGCGGCGGGAGTTATCCTCACGGTACGCTTTGATTCCCATGATTCCGAGAACGATTGCAGGGATGGAGAGCACGAGACCGATCCCGGGGATGATCGAAAAAACGCCGAGGTAGTAGCCGACCAGGGCTTTCGGATTCCGCGATGGAATCATGGAGAAGCCGTTACCGGCGTTTGTCCCCGTATTCAACGACGGTCCCGCGGACCAAACGAGTGTGGCGATCAGGGGGTGGCGCTCGGCAGGAAGGGGAGGGGCTCCATTGGCGGACAGAATTGTCGCTCCCGGCGGCACGCGGCCTTCCTGGGCCCATTGAACAAGTTGACTGGACGTGGCCGGGCCGAAAGTCTGGCCGTCCGCAAGCCGCACCGAGAAGATGGGAAGCTCGCTCACGAGTGCAGGATACCAGACCTTTCAGTGCGACCGCCGCCTATTCCTTGGTGCGATTGACTCTGTCGGCCGCCTTTTGAAGCCAGCGATTCACCGTATCCAGCGTCCCATGGTAGTAGGAACGGCCCTCAGCCCCGATTCGGGGGGGCCCTCCAACGGCGTCAAATTGGACCGAGACGATTTCTCGAGCCCCCTCGATCGCGCGGCCGGGATCAATGGATTCCGAAAGGCCTGCTTCATCGGGATTAGTCGGCCACTCCATGGGCGGCGTGGTCAGTATCGTGGAATCAAGTTGCGCGGAGAAGGGCTGTTGAAGCAGTTCATCCCAGCCCGGCGGAAAGCTGCCATCGTGCGCATCGGCATAACAAAGGCTCCACCAGGCGACGAGGCGAATGTCCTTGTCCGTGTGATCGGCATCCTTCCGGGCACCAGCGACAACCCACCATCCGAAAACGGCGGTCGCGGTCATCGCGGTGACGAACGATCCAAGGATGATCCAGAAGTAGAGACGCGTATTCGGGGACGGGACCCCATCCGGTGGATTCATACGGACACCATAGCCTTCACGCGCGATCCTGGGATTGATGCTCCTACTGGCGCATCCCCGCGTACGTCAATCGCACCTTCTCCCGCCTTGGATCTGTCTCGGGCACCGCCGAGAGGAGCGCCTTCGTGTATGGATGCTGTGGCGACCTGATGATCTCATCGCGGGTACCTTCCTCAACAATCTTGCCGTTGAACATGACCGCGATGCGATTGCAGACATGGTGGATCACCGCCATGTCGTGGCTGATGAAGAGATAGGAAAGACCGAATTCATCCTGCAAGTCAGCGAGTAGATTCAGGATCTGCGACTGAATGGACACATCCAGCGCCGATGTAGGCTCATCGCAGATGATGAGTTTCGGTTCAAGCGCCAGGGCTCGCGCGATGCCGATACGCTGCCGTTGACCGCCGGAGAACTCGTGAGGGTAGCGATCCGCTGCGCTCTTCCAGAGACCACACCGCTCCAAGAGTGATTCCACCCGATGGCGAAGTTCATCGCCGCGCACGAGCCCATGCACTTCGAGCGGTTCGCCGACGAGTCGCCCGACCCGCATACGCGGATTCAGCGAGCCGCCCGGGTCCTGGAAGATGATCTGCATCTCGCGGCGAAGACGTCTCATCTCCGCTGCCGGTTGCTCGAAAACGGACTGGCCCTTGTAAATCACTTCGCCTGATGTGTGTGGAATCAGCCTCAGGACAGTGCGGCCGACAGTCGTCTTTCCGCAGCCGGATTCACCGACCAGCCCGAGTGTTTCGCCTTCGCCGAGAGTGAAAGACACATCATCGACGGCCTTCACATAGCCACGGATTCGCTGCAGCAATCCCTTGCGGACTGGAAACCAGGTTTTCAGGTGCCGAACATCGAGGATTGGGGGAGCGGCCCTCCTGGCAGCGACGGATTCATCAGCCCGAGGATTGCCCGGACGGGTCGCAAAAGGCACGGGGTTTTGACCTTTTGGTCCAGTGTTCATGTGTCGTCGATTCTACAAGATTTGCATTGGGAGCCAGGATGACCGCAGTTCGATGCAAATTCCGGGAAATCGGGTGTTTTTGCCTATGGAATTCGGAAAGGGAGACGGTAGGGTGAACAGATGTTCGGCGGCCGCGGTGGTGTGGCCGATCCAGGCAGGTGCCCAAGCGGTTGTCCGCGAGGGCGACATATTGGAATGGGATGGTTCGCTGACGTCGGCTGAATTCTCAGCGGTGATGCTCCTCGTGGTGGCCGCCGCCAGCAACCGGATGCCGTTCCGAGTTCGGCAATTGACTTGCCGCGATTTATTCTTTTTCTCAACGAGTGGCAACGGATTCCGCGCTGACGATTGACAATCGTCGACACGAAAACCGTCAGCGCTAGATGCTGTAGTCCTCATGGGGAGCCCAGAGGCCTGAGAGCAGACAGTCCTGCACGAGGCTGCTGATCGATTCGGCGTTGGTCTTCTGCAGGATGGCCGTTCGATGATTCTCAACAGTCTTGGTGGACAGGCCAAGGATTCGACCGACTTCCTTTGAGGGCTTTCCCTGAATGACAAGTCTGAGAATCTCGCGCTGCCGATCGGTCAGTGACGCAAGCCGTTCGCGAGCAGCATTCGACTCGATCCCGTTGCGAATTCGGCGATGGTCCAGTTCGATCGCTCTGTTCACGGTTGGAATCAGGACCTCTCTCGCGAAAGGCTTGAGTAGAAAGTCAACCGCACCGTGGGTCAGCGCAAAGATCGGAGCATTCATATCGGCGTGACCCGACATCATGATGACCGGCATGGGATTGGGTGTCTGGCGAATCTCCTCAAGGAGGTTCAGTCCGTCCATCTCGCGCATGCGCACGTCCAGGAGCACACATCCGGGTCGAGCGTGGGGCATTCGATGCAGGAACTCCCGGGCTCCAGAATAGACCTGAACGTCGTGCCCCGCACTTTCGAGTACGAAGCCGATGGATGCGCACATCTGCGGATCGTCGTCAACGACGTGAACGTTGGCCTTCATCATGCTGCTCCGGAAGTTCCAGTTCGGCTCGGGTGCCGCCATCGGGATTGTTCTGCAGGCGAATCGATCCGCCGCAGGATTCGACAATTTCACGGCTTACGGCCAGACCCAGGCCGACGCCGGACGGCTTGGTGGTGACGAATGTTTCGAAGACCTTGTCGGCGACCTTGGGATCGAGGCCGCATCCGCGGTCAATGATTGAGACGGCCACGAATCCAGGGCGCCCGGGTCGCGCCACAATCCGAAGCGTTCGAGGAGGAGGCGAATTCTCCATGGCGTCCAGGCCGTTCTGGATCAGGTTCAGAATTACCTGCTGGAGCTGCACTCGGTCGCAATCGATCGTGGGAAGGTTCTCGTCAAGGTCAATTTCAAGCCGTGCCCTGCTGTTCTTCACGGCGGCATCGATCAACGGTTGGATCTCTTTCAGAATGTCGACAAGCTTCTCAGGTCGAGTGCTGACCACGCGTCGCTGCATGAGAGAGCGAAGTCGTCGGACGATCTCTCCTGCGCGCAGAGCCTCATTTTGGATCGTCTTGACCGCGTTGAGCGTGGCCACGATGCCGGCAGATCGAAGGGAATCCGGCGGCAGTCGCTCAAGGTGGATGGCGGCCCCGGAGGCATAATTGGCAATGGCGCCGAGCGGCTGATTGAGTTCGTGCGCGATGGCCGCCAGCATTCCTCCCATTCCCGCCACCCGGCTCACCTGGGCAAATCGCTGCTGCAGCTCCAGGAGCTGCGCTTCAGCACGCCGGCGCGCTGACACATTCCAAGCCACTCCCACCAGACCGCTTACCTCGCCGCTGGCGGTTTGAAGGGGTGTGTAATGGGTCTCCCATTCCTCGCCGCCCCAGGCGACCATGTCGACAAATGACTCGCCCTTAAGAACCCGCTTCCAGTTCTCGATGACTTGGGCGTGATGGGCGAAGATGATGAAACCGTTTGATCCGATCCACTCGCGAGGGTGAAAACTGGGTTCGCTCTGGCCAAGCCGGCCGGCAAACTGCGTGATCAATCCGGTGCGATCCGCGGCAAAGAGCGCGATCGGCGCGGCATTCACGACCAGCGCGAGGTCTCGAGCGGAATTCCGAGCCTGGTCTTCAGCATGGCGATGGTCCGTGACGTCGAGACCCGCGGCGAGAATGCGCCTGGGATCCGAGGACACCCTCAGATTCCAGTTGATCCAGCGGTAGTCGCCACCGGCGCTTCGGAATCGGCATTCAAGATGGGGTACTGAAGGGGCAGGCTTCGACGAGGTCGTGCTGACTCCGGGAGATTTCAGGCATTCGCAGAAGGCCGCGGTGTCAGTCGCGAGGCTTTCCGCGTGGAGGAACTCTGACCAGAGTTTTCCCACGAGCTCCTCGGGCTTCCATCCGAGTGTTGTCGTCCAGCCCGGATTGACTTTGAGTATTCGAGTGTCGCCGCCGACCACAGCGAGCAGGGCCGGAGAAATATCGAAAAACTCGTCAATCAGATCGATCGGAATCGGCGCAAGGCTATCGCCATCAGAGATCTTCCCGGTGGAAGGCATGAATCCATGGTACTCGCAAGCGGGACAGACTACATGTCGAATCTGGAGGCCTTAGAATCGAGTTCCCATGAAGACCAACACGCTGACATATCTGGATGGATCGATTGAGTGCGAAGGATTTGCTGTCGAGCCCGTCGCCGGACCAAGGAATCGACCGGTAGTGGTCGTGTGTCACGCGTGGGGTGGACAGGACGAGTTTGCCCGAAATAAGGCTCGTGGGCTCGCTGAGCTTGGCTTCGTCGGATTTGCCATCGACGTATACGGCAAGGGTCGGCGAGGCACCAATGCCGAAGAGAACACCGCCTTGATGATGCCGTTCGTGAACGACCGCGCGATGTTGCGCAAGCGCCTGTTGGCCGGCGTGGCCGCGGCGAGATCCTTGCCCGGTATCGATCAGGACCGGGTGGGTGCGATCGGCTTCTGCTTTGGCGGGCTTTGCGCCCTGGATCTTGCACGGGCCAACGCGCCCGGCTTGAAGGGAGTTGTTGCTTTTCACGGGCTTCTCGGCGCCCCGGAACTCGGGCCGCAGCAGCCGATTCAGTCTCGGGTACTCGCGCTTCACGGCTGGGACGATCCGATGGCAACGCCCCAGAACCTGATCGAGTTTGCCGGGGAAATGACCGCTGCGAAAGCCGATTGGCAGGTTCATGCCTACGGACACTGCGTTCACGCCTTTACCAATCCCGCCGCCATGGATGCGGCCCACGGCCTGCATTACAACGCGATGGCGGACAAGAGGTCGTGGATCTCGATGCGAAACTTCTTCGCTGAGATCTTCGGCGAATGAACCAAGATTCAGCGACTGCTCACGCGCCTCAAAGATGATGTGACCAAACTTGAAGTTGAACGTCCCCCGAAGCCATGCAGCGGGATCTTCCGCCTGCTGTTCAACCAAGGAGTCAGTCATGCCGAAAGCGTGGTCCAAAAAGGACGAACGACAATATGAGCACGTCAAGGAGAGCGAAAGTAAGGAGGGTCGGTCCTCGAAGACGGCGAAGCGTATCGCCGCGGCGACCGTCAACAAGCAGCGACGCAAGGAAGGGCGGACGAAAACCAAGTCAAAGTGAGGACTATTCCGACGGACGATTCCAGACCAGAATCTCGCTGAGCGGACGCCGATGGATATCGGGTACCCGGCAATCATCGGCGGCATAGCCGACGGGAATGAGCAGATATGGACGCTCATGGTCGGGCCGCCGGAGAATCTTGCCGAGGAATTTCATCGGGCTGGGAGTGTGTGTTAGTGTCGCCAGGCCCGCGGTATGCGCCGCCAACAAGAGCATACCGACTGCGATGCCGACGGACTCATTGACGTAATACACCTGATCGGATCCGGTGCGGGCGTCGGGCTCATCGGTCTTCATGCATTTGAAGACAACGATGAGCCATGGCGCCACTTCCAGAAACGGCTTCTGATCGTCCGTCCCGAGGATCTCAAGATCAGCGAGCCATGTCTCTCCGGCACGTCGACTGTAGAATTCACGCTCTTCCTCCTCGGCAGCGATTCGAATCTCTCGCTTGATCGTGGGGTCATCGACGGCAACGAATCGCCACGGCTGCTTATTGGCGCCGCTTGGTGCCGACCCCGCGGCGGCCACTATCCACTCAATCGTTTCTCGCGAGACAGGTCGGTCCGAGAATTGACGGACGCTTCGACGGGTTCGAACCTGCTCAAAGAACGACTTTGCAGCCAGTGCCTGCGGCAGGTGTGGAGCCGGCGGGCAATAAGAGATCGACGGGTAACTGGAGCTCACCGTGAGGCCGGCGATGACGCTGGTGGAGTGGGCTGTGTGGGAGAAGAGCCCTCACCCTGAGTCGGGCGAGCGTTTGGCGGGGTCGGCGGGCGCATTCCCGGCGGCAGGTCCGATCCACGGATTCGACGCACCTTCACTCCCGGCGGCAAGCCTGGAAGTTCTACCTCTTCGCCAATATCACTCGGCAACGTGGTTGGCTGAGTTGCCGGCTGCGAGGCGGGCTGTGTCGCAGCTTCCGACTGGTATTCAGGCGGCAGGTCTCCGGGGTACTTTCCTCTCCGGGTGACGGTGCCATCAGGATTGTAAAAAACCCATTCCCCGACACGTTTGTCATTGCAATACAGCCCTTCGCGCTCGACCACGCCATTCTGATAGAGGGCCCGTGACTTGCCGTTTCGCTTCCATTTGCCGTCGACCGGATCCTTTCGCATCTCGTACTCAAATTTGAGCCCGCCGCCCTCTGCTTCCGGCCAGTACTCCCGTGAGAATTTCATGGGTCGGGCCTGCCTGGAGGCAGCCGGTCGACTGGATGCCGGCTGGGTTGCCTGAGGCGGCTCCTTCGAATCCGGCGCCTTGGATTGTGGCGGGGTGGCATCAACAGCCGCGAAACCTACCGCAGCCAGCACGAGAAAAGCGACGGAATATCGGACGTTCATGCTCATGATTGGATTCAATCTCCTATCCAGCGATGATGTTCGCACCTTCATCGTAGCTCATCCGGCAATGCCGTTCGCCGGAAACTCAGACGAATCAATACGTTGCAAATTGCATCGGGCCATCAGGGCCTCCGGTAGACTTCTGACCGTGAGTTATCACACCATTCGAGACCTGTGTGCAGTTCTAGGTGCGACCCTGCAGGTCTCGGCGTGCTGGGCGGCAGGAGTTCAGTTGCTTGAACGTCAACCGATCGCAGTGACAGGCGGTGAGGTCTTGGCGCGGCTTGTCTCTCGGGAGGGAGATACTTTTCCACCAACCGCGAGTGTGGTTCTGGACAATGAAACCCGGCTGGAGGGCCGGATCCTGATTGCCTCGCCGGAGCCGCATCCCGGAGCGCGAGTCCGGGCGTGGCCGGAGTTGCCGATCCGAGTCTCCGTTCGATACGCGGATGAACAACCACTTGGCCCGGATGAAGCGGCCTCCATCTGGATCGACGTCCCGGACGGATACAGAGGCGAGCTGCGGATCGACCGTGACACGATCCGGCCGCGGTGGCTGGACCCTGCTCCACCGCCGAATGGCGACGTAGTGCTGCCATTGACAAGGAGTCTGGACCGACCCGATCCGGACTCTCCATTTGAGTATTGGCGGTGGGCCGTCATCGCATACCGCGAGGGCCGGATTCCCGATACGCCGCATTTTGATCAGGCTGTACAGTCGGTTGCGCGATACAGCGCCTCGGTCTGGAGGGCAGCCCTTGCGAGAATCGATCGTGCAAGTCACGGCGTGGCGGAGGAATGCATCGACTTGTTGACGATGACCGCTGTCGATCCGCGTGGAAGCGTTCGATTCGCCTCGTGGCTGACCGAGCCCGGCGATCTGTTGCCGCTGCTGGAGTTGGGGGCGAACTTGAAGCTTGAGGGTGATGCGCTGGCCGACGCAGCGCTGGCTTGGGCCCGGTCGCGCCGGACGGATCTTGCGTTCGTGAACCGGGTCAGTCCTTCCAGCGCGGTATTTGCGGTGATTCGCCCAGCGCTCGGAAACTCGGTGGCGAAGGCTGTGTGGCAGAGGCCGTCAAGCATTCCAGTGGCAAGTCCACTGGCGGGAGCGACCCTGAACCGATTCATGCTTCGCGTCGATGAGCCGCGCGATGAACCAATTCGGACGCCGGCCGGATGGCTGGAGCCGCTCATTTCCGCGGTTCTGCAGGTTGATTCGGCGACCATTCGACTTGCCGTTCCACCCGCGCAGATCTGGGCGAAGCCGCCCGGTGTGGCGCTTCCAGAGTTTGTGCCGTTGTTGACATTGGCCGATCTTCGATCGGGACTACAGCCTATGGTTCCTGCGGATCGCGCCACCACCGCAGTTCTGCGGCGGGCGGCGGGAAGGTGGGAGCTGTATGTTGAGTGCATGCGACCGCCCTCAGCCCGCCACTTCGAGGGCGAAGGCATTGAGGTCTATGTCGGTGGACCCGCCCAGGACGCCGCCGGGATCGTGCTCAAGATCGCTGAGGCCGGCCGCGCGCAGGTGGTTCGCAGTGCGACACCCCCAGACCTTGACGTGCGGCAATCGAGCTTCGGCGACCGCTGGCGTGTCGGCGTCATCCTTCCCGGCGATTGGCTTCCGGCTGCTCCGATCGACGCAGTCACCATCGGGTTGCTAAGACGCCACGGAGACACAGGGGCAGTTGAGACCTCCGGCGTTCCCTGTTTGCCGTGGGACGTTGAGCCGTCTCGACTTTCCGTGCGGCTTGAAACCTGGGATGGCGCCGTTCCGTTACGCGACTGAGCCTGAACGTCAGTCCCGCTCCTTGAAAGTCTTCGACTTCTGGGACTTCTGCCGAGCTCGCTCGAGAGCTTCGGCATACATTCGGCCCATTCGGTCGGACTTCTTCTTCTCCTTGGGCTTTGGAGGGTTCAACTCCATTTCGGAAATGTGCCGGCGAATGTATCTGCTCTCGATGACGCCGATCACGCTCGACGTGAAGATATACAGGGTCAAACCAGAGGGAGCGGTGTACAGCATGACGGGGAAGAGCACGACCGTCATCACCTTCATGATCTTCTGCTGGCTCTGCTGTTCGGGTGTGAGCGGGGTCGCCGTGGGCGGCGTCATGTACTTCTGCTGAATGAAAAAGATCACGCCCATCAGGATGGGAATCAGGTTGATTCCGGTAAAGGTCCAGATCCAGAACGAGTGCGGCTGCTGAAAATGCCAGAAGAAGTGATCGCTGGCGGAGAGGTCGCCGAGGAACGGCCAGCCTCCGATCTTCTGAAACAGACCGAAAAACGCCGGTTCGTGTCGAAGCTCGAACGCAAAATAGAGCGTGGCGTACAACGCAATCCAGATCGGGGTCTGCAGAAACATCGGCAGGAAACCGCCGAGGCATCCCACGGGGTTGACGCCCTTCTCCCGGTAGAGGGCCATGGTTTCGCGCTGAAGCGATGCCGGATCGTTCTTGTATCGCTCCTGCAGGCGGTCCATCTCAGGCTTGAGCGTCGACATCATCTTGGAGAAGCGAGCGATCGAGATCTGGCTTCGCTTGGTCAGTGGATGGAGGAGCGTGCGCACGACGACGACCAGAGCGATAATGGCGAGGCCCCAGTCGAACAGGATGTAGTCGTGCAAAAAGCCGAGGAACGCCACGAGGAAGTGGGCCAGCCAGGGGAAGGTGCAGAAGGTGTTGCAGAAGCACGAACCCATCAGAAACAGCACCAGCTCCTCAAGCTGAAGGGTGGCATACGGCTCCTCGGTGCTGAGCATCCTCCGGTCGAGTGGGCCGGCGAAAATCGCGCCTTGGTAATTGGCCACCGAGATTGGTGTTCCGGGCACCAATCGATGTTCAGGAGTCTGAACCAGCGTCAGAACCAGTGCATCCTTCTGATTCAGGTGGGTCACCTGGTACTGAACCGACTCCACAACCTCCCCAAGCGTTCGGCCGACACCTCGTCGCGTCACTCCGGGCATCATGCCCAGTGCAAAGTAGCGCCCGGTCGAACCGAACCACGAGAGTTGATATTGCTGGTCGATTGACTCCGGATTCGGCCAGAGTCGTCGGCGCACTTCGCGTTGAGCATCCGACAACTCCGCATTGCTGTCATCGTGGTCATAGGAACTCACCAGTGTCTGGTGATCGTGCACAAAGCTGTCCGCTCGAATGCTGGTGCCGCTTGGGTCACGCTGCGGACCAAGCAGGTATCCGAAGCGAATTCGCCGCAGATCGGCATAGGCGTCGAGATCCCGGTTCAGATCCGAAGGCCCATAGTGCACCAGTCGCGCCGTATATTCATACGGGCTGTTGTTCTCGACCTGCTGGGTCAGATTGATGACATACTTGCCGGGGACCCGGCCGTATTTTCGATGCACGCGAACGATGACATTGTCATCGCCATCGACGATCTCCAGCAGGAACTTGCCCGGTGCATACTGCTCCCAGTTGCTGCTGAACAGGTTGATCGATCTTCCATTGATGTCAATGTGATGGGCCGCAAAAAGAGGAAGCGTGCCTCCTCCCGGAATGAGTGACTCGAGCCGACTGTTCTGGAATTGCTGCGCGGTCTGCAGAACGTATCGCAGGGAATCGTCCGGAATCGGCGTGGGGTTGGAGACATTCTCGGCAACATCTTTCCGATGTTGTTCGGCCTGCCGCTTTGCCGTCGCGGTGGTCCAGAAATTGCTGAACGTGATTCGCTCGATGCCCGCGGCTCGCTGCGAAAACTCGACAAGCATGACGCCATTCTCCGGGTCAAGATCGCCCAGGGGAAGCATGGGTGCCTGCCGCGGCTCAATCTCCTTGACATGAAGCGACTTGAGAATGTCGTCGGGAAGCGGAGTGCCCTTGATGTCCGCTGCCAGATCGGCGCCAACCGCCGATCCTTCCTCCGTCGGCTCGCCTTCCGGGGTCTCCGGCGGTTGACCATTCTGCACAGTCGGGGACGGCGAAGTGGAAGGTCCGGACGGCGAAACCTTCGGCCGAAGCAGCATGGTCAGTGCGATGCCGATGGCAACGAGGCCGACCACGAGCGGAATGATGATGCGTCGAGCGGAAGGTGTCATAGGTCGTATCGTGGCGAAGGGAAGCGGCGGTCAGCGACCTTCAAGAAGTCGCTCGCCGAGCCAGTCTGAGAGTTCGGGGATGCGCCGGATGCGGTCCGCCGTGGCCTGCACGTCATAGTCGAGCCGGAAGAATTCAACGCGGCCGATGGAACCATTCGTCGCCGATGGCGACTCTGGAGTCGCGGAACCGGAATCGTGGTCCGTTTCGAGGATGGCGTAGCTTGCCCGCGGATCAAGATCTCGCGGTTGACCGACCGAGCCGGGATTGATGATGGCCTTCTCGCCCAGCTTCAGAGAGTAATTGCCGCCGATGTCGGTTGGCGGATAAAAGTCCGGCTCATCCGTGAAGACGCCCGGCACGTGCGTGTGACCCACAAGACAGATTCGTTCGATGCGCTCGAAGATCTGTTGCATTTTCACCGGAGAATTAATGGCGTCGTCCGGAAACAGGTACTCGTTGATCGGCCGGCGCGGCGTTCCATGAACGCAGAGAAAGTGATCCCAAAGCACGCGGACGCGAAGCCGACCGAGAAACTCCCATCGCGACTTTGCCGCCGCCGGGTTCCGAGTGGCCTCTGTTTCAAACTGCTGCCGTGTCCAATACGCCGCCTGTTCGGCCGCGGCATTGAAATTGGTCGGCTCATAGAGCACGCCAAAGTCGTGGTTGCCCATCAGGCTCCATTCACAGCGCTTGGCAACCAGGTCAACACATTCCACGGGGTTCGGACCATAGCCGACGATATCACCGAGGCAGATGATCTGATCGACCTTCTGCTGGTCGATGTGAGCGAGCACCGCCTGCAGGGCTTCAAGGTTTGCGTGAATGTCACTTATGATGGCGGTGCGCACGTCAGCTCCAGGCCCTCAGTTCGAATCGGGCAGGGCGAAGCGGGCGATGCTACGGAACGCTCGCCCGGCGGTCAATTGTTGGTTTCCGGGCGTCGGGGCCCGCCTCGAGAGGCCTTCAGCGTCACGTCAACCACCATCTCGGCCCCATCGCGGCGAAGCGTAATCTTGACGACGTCGCCCGGCTTGTGATGTTGCAGGTTCTGCATGAGCGACGCCATGCCCTTGAGCTCCTCGCCGTTCCAGGTCAGCAGCACGTCTCCGGACTGAATGCCGGCGTCGGCGGCACTGGTGCCGTCGGAGACGCCGTCAACAACAATGCCGGTTTCCAACTCCTCGCCAAACCCGGGCTGAATTCCCAACCGGACCGTGGCATAGCCGCGGTCTTGGCCCGGCCCGGTGTCGGTGGACTTGAAGATCAGTCGCTCCGATCGCGATGCCAACTCCAGCGAGATCGAGCGGATCAGATTGATGACCTTGATGGCGCCGCCCGGGTTCACCGTCCACCCGGAATCCTTCGGCGTGTGATACTCCTCGTGCATCCCGGTAAAGGCAAACAGCACCGGGACGCCGACACCATAGAAACTGGAATGGTCCGACGGTCCGCGGCCGCCCGGCTCAGTGGCAACCGTCAGCCCGCTGGCTTGAAAGAGTGGACGCAGAAACTCTTCAAATCCCTCCGCAGATCCCACGCCGCCGACGGACAGCGTGTCGGAGCGGAGACGCCCGATCATGTCCATGTTGATCATGGCCGTGACGCGATCCGTCGTCAGTGTCGGATTCTGAACGTAGTGCTTTGATCCGCGAAGCCCGGATTCTTCGGCGGTGAATGCCAGGAAAAGAACGGACCGAAGGCCATCGCCGGAACCGTCATGGGCGGCGTAGGCGGCGGCCAGCTGTCGGGCGAGAAGGAGGAGGCCCGCTGAACCCGATGCGTTGTCGTCGGCGCCCGGATGCAACTGCCCTCGATTGGTGTTACTGGTCCCGAAGTAGCCATAACCCACATGGTCAAGGTGAGCACCGATGATGAGCCATTCTTCGGCCAATCTTCCCTTGCCGCGCAAGACGCCGCCGATGTTGGCGGCGGGAATCGTCCCCTCGGTGACCGTGGCCTTGATGGAAACCTTCACTTTGGTATCCAACTGCTGAGTCTTGACCTCTCCCTTATCCGCAAGCCGCCTCCACTCCATCAGCCCGCGTCCCTTCGGATCGGCCTCTTTCAGCAACCGATCGGCTGCGTCTTCAGTGAGTTGGATCACCGGCACATTCATTCGGCGTCCGAATCGGCTGCCGTCCACTGTCTCCAGCCCGGTCCGGCCCCGCTTGGACCCGGGAGGATTGACCATGATGATGGCCTTGGGCTTTCGGTCAGACACTGCGAGCATCTTGGCGACGATGCTGGACCGCGCTGAAAATCGCTGATCACTCCAAAGGCTGTTCCCCTCTTCGTCCAGCGGCTCGTAGCGCAGCAGGATGGCGATCGTGTTCGAAAGATCCTCCATCGGCACAAAACTCGAATACCCGTCGGGACCGCTTTCGATGCCATAACCGACGAACGCCAGCGGCGCTTCCACCTCGCCGGAGTCGGAGATTCCAAGGACTGAGAAGTCTGTTCCAGCCACGAGATCGCGGCCGCCAATGGTGCATGATGCCTCCGAGACGGTCAGGACTTCGCCTGGAAGAGCAAATTGCTGTCGATACTCCGTCCAATCACCGCTGCCCGAGCCCGACGATGGAAAGGCGGGATCCAATCCCGCTCGCCTGAACCAGAATTCGGCATACTCCTCGGCAAGCGCCATTCCACGTGACCCGGGAGCGCGACCTTCAAAGAATGGATTTGAAAGTGTTTGAACGTGCTGATACCACTCTGCGGCGTCAGACCCAAGGTCTTCAAGGATGCGTTTGACGTTGGCGGTCGATGCATCGACCGTCACCGCCTTTTCTTCCGGGGCAAACTCGCGAATGTTCTCGGGGCCGGAAATCACGGCACCCGATTGAGCCCAGCCAGGCGTGGTCAAGGCGGCTGCGAGAAGAAGATTGAAAATGAAGGTTCGTGGGTACGTGTTCATGGATTGATGAGACCTCTCAGACAACTCGTACTATAGGTTGAGTATTCGGGTTTCACCCTGACACGAGCCGACCGTCCCGCCTCCCAGCCGCGAGGCAGAAATTCACGCCAGATCGAGGGGACGTCCGAAAACAACTGTGCCGGATCCAATCTGCGAATCCCGGCGAGTCCCATAAGGAGTTTCCCGTGACAAAAACATCGGCATCCACTGAGTCAAGTCAGTCGACCACGATTGGCGCCAGTTGTCGGATCAATGGCGATCTGACGATGGATGGTGATGCAACGGTCTTTGGAAGCGTAAGCGGCCGGGTCGAAGTCTCCGGCGATCTCGAACTTGGAGAGACGGGAGAGGTCCTCGGTCCTGTCCACGCGGGCTCGCTGGTGAGCCGCGGCAAGATTGAGGGTGAAGTTTCATGCGACCATACGATCGACCTGCAGGGTTCGATCGCAGGCACGGTGGTGTGTGGTGAAACGGTGCACATCGGCCCTCAGGCCAGCCTGGTCGGAGATCTCTTTGCGCGCTCGGTGTCGATTGCCGACGGGGCCACGTATCGCGGCCACCTCGTCATCGCTCCGGATGCGACAGAGGAAGCACAGCGTGTCTTTGCAAGGGGACACGGAGACGCGACTGCGGAGTCAGTCCCGTTCTCCGGCGGTAAGCTCAGCGAGCTGAAGCCGGTTGCTGATGGCGGGGCCGCGGAGGTCGGCCAGACGATTCGTCGTCGCGGCGGCCTCCTGACCCGAGCCGGCGCGTGATTGACGTTCGGGTCGACTGTGAGGTGGCCTGATGCGGCGCGGGGACGTGCGATCAACTCGTCGTTCGGCGGTGGAACTGCGCGGACCAAGCGCGGAATGGAAGCGCCCGCCGGAACCCGCGCAGCGGCTTGAGTGTCCGCATTGTGCCCTTGAATTTGACGCGGCTCAGCGGGCGGTCTCGCTTCGATGCCCACGCTGCTCGGGGCAGATTCAGCTGCAGAATGCGATTTTGACCGGAATCATGACAGGAAACGTCTCAACGCTGGGTCAGGTTCGAATCACCCGGCGTGGAACCGTGCGAGGGAAGATCGAGTGCGGGTCACTCTTGGTCGAGGGCGGGCTCGTCGGAAATGTCCGCGTCCGAGGGGTCGCACGTATCGACTCCAAGGGTTCCCTGGCCGGAAGCCTGTCGGCGAGCAGTATCGTGATCGAAGCCGGGGCACGGCTGGACTGCCAGCTGGACATCTCACCCCGCCGCACGCTGGACCCGAACCGCACCGTTGAAGTGATGGAGCATTCCCACGCGGCCGGAGCGGGCGGCCAGCGCCATCAGCATTCGCGATGATCGTCCGGCTTCGGTGGGGCGTTGCAACTCGAGCATCCTGGAATTGGAGATCAGCGCGTTCAACTCGTGGGCGCGGAATGCATGCCGCCCGGACGAGTCATCGAAGGGTGTGGGCCGTTCTTCGGCCGTGAAGATCACGAGGCCGGTTGGAGTGATGATGGAGGCGGCCGCCTCGATGGCTGCAATCGGATTTGGGTGTCGCTCCAATTGAGAGACCAGGACCACATCAGCGGCCGGAGCGAGTCGTGCCCAGTTTCGTTCATCCGGGGCCTGGACCACCTCGGGCCGCCGGCGTGGATATGCAGCGCACCCGATGAATCGGCAGGCTTCACGGACCGCGTCGATGGATCGTTCGACCGCGAGGACATCCAGTCCGCGTTGCGCGAGCAGATGGGCCAGGAGTCCGTCTCCGGCGTTGAGTTCAACGACGCGTCGGTGTCCCAGCGAATCGATGGTCTGCACGACCTCCGCGCATTGCTGCTGGAGCACCGGGTCTGACTCGAACCTGGCCCACCGGGATTGCGGAGCACCTTGTCTGGTCTTCCTCCAGAGCAGATTGGTTCCGGCGTAACGCCGATGAATCAGGTCAAGATCTGGGCAAAGCCGATCAAATCCCCATTTGTTCTTGAATCGATTCAGCGCCTCCTCAAGTGCTTCGGGGGAATCTGCGACATTGTCGCGCCAGCCACGTTGACTGTGGTAGTGGGTGAACTGGACCCGTGGTGAAAACCATGCACGCCAGCCCCCAAGGAGAACTCGAACCCCGTAGTCCTCGGTCTGGCCGCGGAGAATGGATTCGTCATAGAGTCCGACCGAGTCGAACACCTCTCGCCGCATCGCATAGAAACAGCCCATCGCGTGGTCGATCTCGAACCCGGTGGGGATTTCCTCGGGGCGAGCGCCTTGTCCGATATGGTGGTATCCGCGGGGATGAATGAGGTAGTCGCCGGCCGAATGCACCATTCCCGAGGGCACAAGCTGCAGTGTTCCGAGAACTCCGAAGTCGGGGTCCAGCTGCCCGAATTCATCCAGGACCAGGTCGACCCAACGCGGGGTGTGAATGACGATGTCGCCGTCGAGACGGAGCAGGTAGTCGCCACGAGCCTCGTTCATGAGTCGATTGAGCACCGCAGAGAGAACCCCCGATCGAGGGAGTTCAATCAATCGGCGGTCCCCACGAAATCCCTCACCGCACGCGACCCACCGTCGGGCCGTTTCCAGGGAATCATCCGTCGATCCATCATCGGCGATGAGCACTTCGGCAGGGATTTCGCTCCCGCCAAGTGTCTCATCGAGGGATCGCAGGAGGTCTCCAAGGAAATCGCGATCGCCCCGAAGCGAACTTGTTCGTCCGTTGTTGAAATTGGGGATCAGGATGGAGGCGACAGGTTTCACAACCGTTGTATATCGGCCGGTCCCTCCCCAATCCGTTCACGATCACCTCGGGAACCTATCATCCGCAGCATGTCCACCGAGTCCATGGCCGTCGCCCTTCGGACCATCATGCTCCCGCGCGACACCAATCAGTACGGCACGATCTTTGGCGGCGTCATCCTCTCGCTCATTGATCAGGCGGGGTTCATAGAGGCGAGAAAACACGGCACCCATCGCTGGGTCACCGCCTCGATCGACCGCGTCGATTTCCACGCCCCGATCCAGGTTGGAGATGTGGTCGAAGTGCGGACCGCCACAGCTCGCACCGGCAGGTCCTCAGTCGCCGTTCGGGTCAGCGTGACCGCGGAGCGCTACGCCACCGGAGACATCATGAAGGTGACCGAGGCCACGCTCACAATGGTCAGCGTCAATGCCGCGGGGAAAGCCATCCCATTCAACTCGCCTCCAAGCGTGGGGGGGGGCCGGAGCAACGAATGACGCAATCGCCCGTCCTCGGTTGCCTCATCTCCGGAGGTGGTCGCACGGTTCTCAATCTTGCCGATGCCATTGCTGACGGCCGCTTACCCGCGCGCATCGGGATCGTCATTGCATCGAACCCTGACGCGGCCGGAATCGAAAGATGTCGCGGTCGGGGCCTTTCGGTCGAAGTCGTTGGCCGCCACGAAGGCCTCTCGGACGAAAAGCGCAACGACCGCATCGATCAACTCCTTGTCGATGCCGGCGTCAATCTGGTCTGCTTGTGCGGGTATTTGCGACGGTTCAGGGTGGGCACAACGTGGAAGGGTCACGTCGTCAACATTCATCCTGCCCTCCTTCCCAGGCACGGCGGGCTTGGCATGTATGGACATCACGTGCACGAAGCCGTTCTGCGATCGGGTGACACCGAATCCGGCTGCACTGTGCATTGGGTGGATGAGCAATACGACCACGGTCCGACCATCCTTCAGCGACGGTGTCCCGTCCTGCCATCTGACTCCCCGGAGGACCTGGCCGAGCGAGTGTTCGAACAGGAAAGACTTGCCTATCCCGAGGCCATTCGTCAGATTCTCACAGCGCTACGGCCTGAGGCTCGCCCGAAATCGACGGCCTAGCATTGCTGCCGAACGCCGCCGGCCCGAGGTGTTTTCCATGAATCGACGATCAGCAGCACGGTGGCCTTTTGCCGCGATCACAGCCCTCTTCCTCTGCCAATTGGCAATGGCTCAGGATCCCCCGGCCGGATCGCCGACGGAAAATGCCATCGTTGCGGCGTTTCGTGCAGGGGAGGTCGACAAGGCCTATGAGATCATCAAGGAGCACCTGCGGGAACATCCCAACTCTCCGCTCACGCTCTACAACGCCGCGTGCGCCTGCTGCGCGTTGAAGAAGGTCGACGAAGGGGCCGAGTATCTGCTCAAGGCGGTCAAGGCCGGCTTCCGCGACTTCGATCACATGCAGCGCGATCCGGATATCGCCTGCCTTCGTGAAACCGAGGTGTATCAGGCCATCATCGAGGCCCGCCGTCGTCTCGATCAGGAAGGCTCCGCCAAGCAGATCGAACAATGGAAATCCATGTTCGGGGAGAAGGGTTATCGATATGACACGGATGACGCCCATCATCTGAACTACGCCATCGCCATCGATGATCGCGCCTATCGGCAAATGCGACAGATGCTGGATCGTCAGGCCGATCAGATGATCGCCAGCCTCTTCGGTGAGCCGCCAGGCTACTACGTGTTCATTGCCGTGCCGACGCCGGAAGACGCCGCTCGGTTCTTTGCCGAGGTGGCGAAGGAAGACCCCCGATTCAATAGCCCGAATGTCGCCGGCTTGTACGAGCATCGACCTCGGCGGCTCGTCGCCAAAGACATCGGCGCCACGCTCCGCCACGAGTTTGTGCACCTCATGCACTATGGCCACATGGAGCGTTTGGGCCAGCAGCATCCGATCTGGATCCAGGAAGGCCTCGCGTCACTCTACGAGGACTACACGCTGCGCGGTTCGGAGATCACGTTTCTTCCAAACGACCGTACGAATGTCATTAAGCGCAATGTGAAAGGCGGCCGGGTTGAGCCATGGGAGGAACTATTCAGCTGCAACGCCTCCAAATTCATGGATTCCGCCGGAAGGCTTTATCCGCAGGTGCGCTCAATGTTTGAATTCCTGGCCGCCCAGAAGAAGCTTTCGCCATGGTATAGCGAATACGTCGCTGGATACGCCGAAGACCCAACGGGGCTCAAGGCTTTTGAGAAGGTGTTCGGAAAGCCGCTGAAGGAGATTGAGAAGGACTGGCGTGCATGGGTTAACGACCAGTCGATGATCGAGAACAAGCTTGGGCCCGGCGACGCCTGGATCGGCTGTGAAATCGAAGACGCCAACGATGGTGCCCGGATTTCAAAGGTGGTGGAACGTCTCGGCGATCGAAACGCTAGGTTAAGGCTGAACGATGTCATTACCGCCGTGGATGATGAGCCCGTTCGATCCGGAGGCGAGGTGGTGCGAATGATTGCCGGGCGGCAGGTCGGCGACGTTGTGAAGCTCACCGTTCGCCGCGGCAAGACCTACCTCTCGGTGCGTGTCAGCCTGCGCCCCATCGGTGGCCTCGGGCTCTGACCCTGCTCAGAATGGAAACGAGAGGCCCGCATACACCATCACGGTATCGCGGCCGGGGTTCTCGTCGTAGATCCGTGCATTGGAAATGTGGAACCAGCGCAGGCCGGTGAGCAGCCGAACGCCGGGCATGACCTGGAAACTGGCCCCGCCACCGAGCTGCGGCGTGAAGTTGAATGACGACCCAGCGCTGGGAACGTCATCGCTCGCCAGGAAGAGCCCCGCCCCGATTTCGGCATACAGCGACCACGTCTGTTCAGCCAGAAAATGCCATCGGAACATGATGTTGAGGTTTCCGGCGACGGCGTCATCATCCGGCTGATTGATTCCAAGGACGAACAGGTCGAAGTCAAGACTGAGATTGTCGATGGGAAACCATGAGACGCCACCCCCGAGGTGGCCCTGATGCGCATCATCCATGTTGTCGCTGTATCCAGCCCACAGATTCCATCGCCATGAATCCTTAACGCCGAATACCGGGACGGGAGCGTCCTCAACCGCGCCCAGATCGAGCTTGAGCGTCGTATTCGCGGTGCCGCTGTCGAGATTCGCGGTTTTGATCGACGGAGTCTGATCTGAAGCCATGACCACAAGCGCCATCAACACTGCATCCATCCCGTTTCTCCAGATTCGAGATCAAAGAACATCGATCAACTTCGAAGCGCGAAATCTATGGGCTTTGTCCCGTCATCGCAAATGCACGTCAGACCACGCAGACCGGACGCAATGAGGCTACATTTCCCTGCATGCCTCGCTCGTGGACCATTGCGTCGATCGGAGAAGCCCTCTGGGCGGAGTCACCCTCAGGCGATCGTCCGTCCGGATTGGCGTGCGATGTGGCACTCGCGGCCGTCATGCAGGGGCAACGCGGCCTGCCCGTATCTCGGATCGGACAGGATTCGCTCGGACATCGATTAACCGAGTCGTTGCGGACCGCGAGTGTCGCGACGACCCACATCCAGACTGATCCGGACCTGCCCACGCCTCGAATGCTGATCAGAAGCATTCAGGGTGTGCAAACCACGCGAATCGATGCTCGTGCTGCATTCGACAACCTTCAATGGGACTTCGACCTCGAAGACCTTGCTCAACAGGCAGACGCCGTGGTCTATGGGCTTCTGGCCCGTCGAAATGGCCAGGCCCGTTCAACAATTGACCGTTTCCTCACCAGTTGTCCCCATGCACTTCGAGTCTTGGATCTGGCCAACCGACCGGATGAGGTGATCGATCGGTCGATTCTCATGCGCGCGGTTGAGTTTGCCCACGGCCTCGTACTTGGTCCCCATTGCAGTGATCTGGTCTCGCCGGCATGGCGCCAGCAATCGCTTGACGTGAAGGTCGCCATGATGGCGAAGGAATGCAGAGCGAGGTTCGTCTTCGCCGCCGACGCCGATGGCAACGTCGCCCTCATCGATGAGCGGAAATCGGCCCAGAATCACATTGCCTCCGACGCATTTGCTCATCCGTTGGCACGGGCGCATGCGGTCATGGCTTGCGTTCGCGGCGCGCTGTCGGGTGAACCGGTTGAATCAACGCTGGAACGCGTTGCGAAGATCACATCGTTTGTGGTTGCTCATCCCGGAGAACCGTTGCCTCCAGAACCTGACTCCGGTGCATCATCCCATGCGTCAGTTCCATAAAAAAACCGCCGCCCGAAGGCTCCGACACTTTCGGGACGGCGGGGCGACGCAGCCCTTTCGGGCCGCGAAGAAGGTCTTCATTTGTGCCGAACTGTAGGCGCACAATATCGGCATGCCGGACGATTCATCGACGAATTGGCACAAGGTTCGCCGATACTTTATAAAGACTTATGAAATATAGACTTATGATCTTTGACCCGCAGCCACATTGATCGGGCAGGATCTGAGGCGGCCGATTATGGTTGGAAAAAGTTCGGCAATTGACGTCGGGATCGTCGCCCTCTTCAGAAAAGGGCCGGATTCAACCGAGATTCTGATCGCGCGGCGACGGGCTGAAGCGCATCTCGGCGGCCTCTGGGAGCTGCCCGGAGGGAAGTGCGAGCCGGGAGAATCGGCATCGAGTGCGGCACGAAGAGAACTGCAGGAAGAGATTGGCGTCGATGCGGCCGCATTGGACCTGATTGGTGTGATTGAACACGACTATTCCGATCGAACGGTTCGGCTTCATGTCTTTGCTGCGCCCTGCCCCACGGGTGCAATTCCAATGCCCATTCAATCGGCGGAGATTCGCTGGATCGACGTGAAATCCATCGACGAATTCAACTGGCCCGAAGCCAACAGATCCATAATGGAATCGATCAGGCAGCGACTCGGTTCCTGAATTCGGTGCTTTCCCGATGCCGCCGCGTCGGCTAGTGTGATCTTCCGCCCAACGGCGAAAGGAGCTCCGCCTTGCCGAATCACGATCCGACCAGGAAAGATGCATCCGACAACAAGCCATCGGGATTTAGTCGTCGGTCGTTCATCCAATCCATGGGTCTGTCGGCCGCGGCAGGCGCGATCGGGGCCCATGCGGAATCAGCGATCGCGCGTGCCGATGAAGAGATGGATGTCTTCGGGCCGGATCCCGGTCCCATGACATTGACGGTCAACGGCAATCGCGTGGATGCGGTGGTTGATCCGGCAACAACGCTGCTTGATCTGCTGCGCCACCAGCTCAATCTCACGGGGACCAAGGAAATCTGTGATCGCGGGGCGTGCGGCGGTTGCAGCGTGATGGTCGACGGCGTGCTCGTGAATTCCTGCATGTATCTGGCCTGCGACGCCCGAGGCGCCAAGGTCACGACGATTGAGGGGATTGGAACGCCCGAGAAACTTGATCCGATTCAGGAGGCGTTCGTTCGACACGACGCCCTTCAGTGCGGCTATTGCACGCCGGGGCTGGTGATGGCCTGCAAAGCCCTTCTGGCCCAGCGATCGAATCCCACGCTCGACGAGATCAAGGCCGGCCTCTGCGGCAACATCTGCCGGTGCGGCACGTATTCCAATGTGTTCAACGCCGTTCTCGAAGTCACCGGGCAACTTCCCGTTGTCGACCAGGAGTCTTGATCGATGGAAGACCACGCACCCTCGATCCCCACGAACATGCCGACCACCAATCGGCCGCTGAACATCGGCAGTTCCGTCAACGACCAGACTTCAAGATTGGATGGAGCGGTCAAGGTCACCGGACGCGCCAAATATGGCAAGGACATGCTGCTGCCGGGAATGCTCTACGTGAAACTGATTCGCTGCCCGTGGGGCTCTGCGTCGCTCGAGTCCTACGACGCCAAGGCCGCGGAGGCGATCCCGGGAATCGTTGAGGTCACCCTCAACGGAAAGAAGGGCGAGTACCACGGCGACGTTGTCGGGCGAATCGTCGGTGAGAGCCGGATGTCCATTGCTCGCGCGCTTCGTGCCTTGCGTTGCACCTGGAAGCGGGAGGTGCCAACGACCTCGGTTCAAGCCGGTGCAATGCCCCCACCGACCGACAACACCAGCATGGTCATGGGTGCAGCGCCGAAGCAGTTCGAAGCGGAGTATTCGACGCCCGTGCAGACTCACTGTGCCCTCGAGACTCACGGAATGGTCATCGATCATCGTGGCGAATCTGCAGTCATCTACGCGTCAACACAGGGTACCTCGACGGTCGCGGATCAACTGAACGGTCGCTTGGGTCTTCCGGCATCCAAGACAGAGGTTGTGTGTGAATTCGTGGGCGGGGGCTTCGGGGCCAAGTTTGCCATCGGCAAGGAAGGCGCTGCCGCCGCCGAGGTGGCGCAGAAATATAAGAAGCCGGTCTGGAGTTTCTGTGACCGGGAGGAGGAGCATCTCGACACCGGCAATCGTCCGTCCCTCGCGGCCAAAATCAGGATCGGCTACGCCGAAGACGGCACCATCCTTGGCGGCCAGATTTCCAAGTGGGGCGGCGTCGGGATTGATCGCAACGGCGGTGGTGCAGCCGTGCCGTCGGGTCGCTACAAGTTGGGACCGATTCAGGCCGATCACTCCGATCAGTCGTTCAATGCCGGGGGGCCGCGGGCCATGCGGGCGCCCGGCTGCCCGCAAGGGGCCTTCGTCGAAGAACTCATGATCGATGAGATCGCCGCGTTGACGGGTGCCGATCCGCTTCAACTCCGACGTGGAATTGACATGGCGCCCGAGAGGTCAGAGATGTATGACGTCGGTGCTGAACTGATTGGCTGGAACCGGCGCGTGCCGAATGGTTCTCAGTCCGGTGTGCTCCGAACCGGATTCGGGGTTGGAACGTCGAGTTGGGGCCTGAACCGTACCAATGCTGAGGCGGAGGTCGTCATTCGGCGCGATGGTTCTGTGGAAGCCCGCACCGGAACGCAGGATATCGGCACGGGTCAACGAACCATCATGGGTATCCTCGCGGCCCACCATCTTGGTGTGCCGTTGTCGGTGGTCGATGTGCGGATCGGGCATTCGGGGCTTCCACCCGGTCCTGCGTCCGGCGGATCCGTGACAGCGCCGAGTACTGCGCCCGCCATGATCACCGCGGCGACGGACGCCAAGCGAAAGCTGTTGGACGCAATCGCCCAGTTTGAGAATGTCTCATCCGACGAACTCGACCTGGTTGATGGGCAGGTCCTGCGGAATGGCGAACCCATGGCAACCTTCGGCGAAGTCTGTGCCCGACTCCCCTCGGAATCCATTGTCGGCCAGGGCAAGTTTGGACGAAGTGGCGGCTTGAATTGGGGCACCGGACACAGCAATGGAGCTCAGTTCGTCGAGATCGAGGTCGACACAGAAACCGGTGTGATCCGGGCGAAGAAGGTGGTGGCAATTCAATCCTGCGGCCGTGTCGTGAGCCGAAAAACGGCTGAGAGCCAGATCATCGGCGGCGTCATTCAGGGTCTGAGCTTCGCGTTGTTTGAGAATCGGCTGCTCGACCGGGTGACCGGTGCCATGCTCAATCCCAATCTGGAGATGTACAAGATTCTGGGTGCGGGCGATATGCCGCACATTCTGCCCATCCTGTGGGATCCAGGCCAGACCGGAGTTCGCTGCCTCGGCGAGCCGCCGGTCATTCCCACGGCCGGGGCCGTTGCATGCGCTCTGCTCAATGCCATCGGCCGGCCCATACGACATCTGCCGTTGACACCCGACAAGGTGCTTGCGGCCATTGGCGAGGCAGACAAGGGAGGGGCGTCATGACAGGACCTTTCGTAATCGCCCGACCCCGGAGTTGGGAGGAAGCGGCCGCCGCTCAGAATGACAAGCGATGGAAGCTTCCGGTCATCAAGGCTGGTGGAATGGACGTGCTCGACCATCTCAAGGAAGGGTTGATTCAACCGGATGTGCTTGTTGATGTTCGCCACCTGAGCCGCTCGCGCGAGGAGCGACTGTCATGGTCGCGCAACGACGACGGACAGGAAATCTGGCGAATCAGCGCAACCGCGACGCTCGCGGAGATCGCCGGTCTCGACGCGATCGTCAAGCATCTGCCCGCCCTTGCGCAGGCATGCGAGTCGGCCGCCACGCCGCAGGTGCGCAACGTCGCCACTCTCGCCGGAAACCTATTGCAGCGACCGCGGTGCTGGTATTACCGCAACGATCAGTTCGCCTGTCTCAAGAAAGGCGGCGATCGGTGCTTTGCTGTTGAAGGCGAGAATCGCTATCACGCCATTTTCGGCGACGATCCCTGCCACATCGTTCATCCCTCCAACGCGGCGGTTGCGCTGTTGATCGCCGATGCGATCGTGCATCTTGTCGGTGGGTCACGTGAGTCGATCGCCTTGGCGGACCTCTTCGTCAGCCCGTCCCGCAACATGAGATCGGAGCATGTGCTGGAGCGAGGAGAAGTGATCACCGGTGTAACCATCGCCTCTCGCCCGGCCAGCGGTTTCTACGCGGTGAAGGAGAAGCAGTCCTTTGATTGGCCATTAGTCATGGCTGCGGCAAGCATGGAACTCAGCGGCTCCTCCATACGCGCCGCCAGAATTGCGGTCGGGGCTGTGGCGCCCGTGCCCATGCGGCTCCCGGCCGTGGAGGCTGCCCTCGCCGGCGTTGACCTTGCGGATGAACACGGGCTGCGCGCGGCATGTTCGGCGGCTGCAGAGGGCGCTCGGCCCATGCGGGATAATGCATACAAGGTAAAACTACTGCCGGTGGCGGTGCGTCGTGCCGTGCTTCGAGCAGCGGGGAGGCCGTACCATGCCTGAGAAGCCCCTGAACCTCGTGTCAACATGCGTGTCGCTGCGTCACAAGCTCATGTACGTGGACGTCCGCCACGCAACGCCCGGCCTGTTGGACACCAACTCTGACACGCGAGTCTATTGGTGCCTCAAAACGCAGGATTGCCGAGGTCCTGACGGCCAGCACGTCGGGCCGTGCCAATGTTCGCAATCGAGGTCCTGCTTCAGCAGATGATTCCAACCTGATGGACGATTCTGTACTCAACCTGTTGACCCGGGCCGCTGCCTTGCAGCGACATGGCCGAAGCTGCACGATTTGCCTCGTCGTGAAAACCCGCGGTTCCACGCCCCAAGGCGCGGGGGCCATGATGCTCGTTGCCGACGATTCGGCAACCTTCGGCACAATTGGAGGAGGGTGCATTGAAGCTGAGGTTCGTCGTCGGGCCATGGCTCGTTTGAGCGAAGGGCGCAGCGAATTGATGTCGTTCAAACTCGACCAGGACTATGGCTGGGATGACGGCTTGATCTGCGGCGGCTCAATTGAAGTGGTCATGACGGCTCCTCCGGCGCCATGCCAGCTCGAACGTATTCTTGAGACGGCGGGGCGACGGGCTTCCAGCAGCCTCGATTTCGAGGTCGAAGCTTCAGGTGTCGAGCGTCGTTTCCGGCTGAATCTGCCCGTGCGGGATCGCCTTTACATCGCCGGGGCGGGACACGTTGGACTCGCCCTGGCCCGAATGGCCAAGCGACTCGACTTTGATGTCACAGTCTTCGACGATCGGCCGGATCTCGTTGCTCCGTTTCAGCGCGAAGGTGTTTCAATCGTCTGTGGTGACATTGCCGACACGATCGCGGCAGCGCCCTTCGACGCGTTCACGTGGGGTGTGGTCGTCACTCGCGGCCATCGAAACGATGCCGAGGCATTGAAGGCGATGTTGGGTCGGGGAGCGAGATATCTGGGAATGATTGGAAGTCGCCGAAAGGTGAAACTGATCGTGGACTCGTTGCGCGAGTCCGGGAGCGACCCTGAAGAACTTGCCCGCCTTCATGCACCGATCGGGCTGGAAATCGGAGCCGTGACCGTCGAAGAGATTGCGATCTCAATTGCCGGCCAATTGATCGAAACTCGACGCAGGTCCGGTCAGAGGCTTGTTGAAGAAGTTTCTCAGCCCGAACGAGTGACGGCAGGATGAACCGTCGCATCGGTGTGCTTCTCGCGGCCGGGCGAGGTCGCCGCATGGGGGGCCGGAAGCTGCTTCTGCCATGGCCGCCGGCCGGGACGACGACGGTTGTGGAGTCTTCATTTGGAGTGGTCGCGGAGATTTGCACCGACATGGTGGTCGTCGTCGCCCACGACGACCCCGCGGTGCGACTGGTTCTCAATAGCCCACGGATTACCTTCGTTGAGGTCGATGGCGACGCTCCGATGTTTGACTCGGTACGGGCCGGTTTGGCGGCCGCCCAAGCCGTCGACAGGCACGCCGAGGTGCTGCTGCTTCCTGCGGACATGCCCAACGTGGACCCTTCAACAGTTCGGGTACTCTGTAACGCTGACAGAGGCGACCGGCTGGCCATTATCCCCACATTTCAAGGAAAGGGAGGTCACCCTGTGCGCATCTTCCCCGGTGGAATTGAGGCGGCTCTGGCGTGGCCCGGGATAGGCGGCCTTCGTACCCTCTGGAGCACCCACGAGGATCGCGTTCATCGGCTGGAGCTTGGTGACGAGTCTGTGCTGCAAGACATTGATTTTCCAAGCGATTACGCTCGATTATCGGAACCACGGTAGTCGGGTCCGCAACCTGCTCGCCCGAGAAGTGGACAAATTGTCGAAAGAAGCGTTTCCCTTTGCGACATCCTGTGTTACGCTACTTGTTCACCCCGGCCATGAACGCCGGAATCACATTCTGAATTCAATCTTGTCCACGCGACCATGTGATGTAAATGATCGCTGGGAAATGATGGAAGACCCCGCAAAACCTGCGCTTTTGCAAGCAGATGTGGGGGACGCGGCGACCCGCTGCGGCTGACGTTGCCGGATGGGAAAGAGGTGATTCGTGGGAGGGTGGCCGAAATGACTCGGCGCACCAGAACGAGAGCTCAGGACGGCTTACGACAATCTGGCGAGGACGAGAAAGAAGCTCATTTGAGAGTGGCCGGATCATCGGAGAGGAGGGTCCGGCCGCTTCTCCTTTTTTGCTCAGGCCTGGTGCGCAGCCCTTCCCTGCCCCTGTTGAGCCGACCAAGGTCGGCCACCCCAGTTCAACCACCCCAGTTCAACCACCCCAGTTCAACCACCCCAGTTCAACCACCCAACTGGCTCATCGCCCGGTTGCCGCGTGCGGAATGCACGTCCGGCTTGAGGACCACACAGCGGTGAAAGCAATCAAGGATCAACTCAGGATCGGGGAGCGGGCGTAACGCCGGAAGGACGCTGACCTCGCCTCCGTCAAAAAGGCAACTCCGGAGCTCTCCGGTGGCAGTCAGCCGGAGTCGATTGCACGTTTCGCAGAACGGCTTGCTCATGGCACTGATGAACCCAAGGCGGCCGGCCGCGCCGGAAATTCGGAAGACGTTGGCTGGCCCGACTCCGGGCTCGGACGAGCGATCGACCGGAATCAGTGGGCCGTAGCGATGCTCAATGCGTGAGCGAACCTCAGTATTGTCGACCAGTGCCTGGGATGCATCGCTGTTCGATCCGGTGAAGGCGCTGTCGCCGAGAGGCATATATTCGATGAACCGGACGGTCCAGGCCCGGTCGATCGACATCGAGGCGAGGTCGGCGACCTCATCATCATTCACGCCCCGGATCACGACGACATTGATCTTGATTCGATCGAAGCCGGCCATGGCCGAAGCCTCAAGGCCGCGAAGCACCAAATCCAGTCGTCCACCCCGGGTAATGGCCCGAAACCGGTCAGGGTTAAGCGTGTCGAGACTCACGGTAAGGCGATTCACACCGGCGGCTCGCAATGGATTCGCGAGGTGCTCGAGGTGAATGCCGTTGGTCGTCAGCGACAGGTCTTCCGGTCCGAGTTGTGCCAGCCGCTCTGCAATCTCCAGGATGTCGCGGCGAATCGTCGGTTCTCCGCCCGTCAACTTGAGATGGGTGACTCCGAATCCAACGGCGACACTCGCCACCGCCTCATAATCGGCCGCGGTGAGCAGGTCAGCCTTGTCGTGGAATGCGATGCCATCGTCAGGCATGCAATACACACAGCGAAGATTGCACCGATCGGTCAGACTCAACCGGAGAAGCCGAACGCCTGCGAGGCTGCGCGGACCCTGGGCATAGACGGGCCGTTGCACGGCCGTATCCAGGAGCGGCAGCGATATGGGTGAGAGCAGACCCGACATCGGCAGGATCATAGGGGGCAGGATGTGTCGGGTTGCGGGTCAGGCTTTCGCGAGGCGAAAGCGGGTGGCGACCGCGTCAATTCGACGGATGGAGTCGTGAACCCGGTGTTCGGAGACCACCCCTTCAATCATGGCCCGCTCGAGGGCATCGATGGCCCGGTGCTGCAGGTCCGTCGAGTGACAGATCATGCAGAGGTCGCCGCCGGCGGTGATCGTTTGTACGGCGACCTCCTCGATGGGATATCGATCAGCCACGGCCTTCATTTCAACATCGTCAGTCGTCACCAGGCCGGTCCATCCGAGGCGATCTCGTAGCAGCCCGCTGACAACCGTTTGGCTCATCGAGGAAGGAATACCCGGAGCAAGTTCGTCCATGGCGAGATGCGCCACCATGATCGAGGCCACCCCTGCGTGGATGGCAGCGCGAAAGGGAATGAGCTCCAGATTGTCAAGGCGATTCAAGTCATGCAACACGTGCGGGAGGTCATGGTGGCTGTCGAGTGACGTATCGCCATGTCCCGGGAAGTGTTTCGCGCATGCGGCCACTCCCGCGGCTTGCAACCCCTCAATCATCGCGCTTCCAAAGATCGAGACTCTTTGGGGATCGGACGCGAAGGCCCGGGCTCCGATGACTGGATTCAGCGGATTGGAATCCACATCCATGACCGGCGCCAGATTCCAGTTCACGCCGGATTGGCGAAGCTCAGTACCGATCCGGTGTCCCCATTCGCGTATCCGGGACGGATCGCGGCTGCGGGCAAGGTCACGCATGCTGGGAATCGGCGTGAACCCATCCTGGAATCGCTGAACTCTCCCGCCTTCCTGATCCACGGCAATGAGCAAGTCCTGGCCGGCGATGCGACGAGCCTCGGCACAGAGCTCGGTGAGTTGGGCCGGTGACTCGAAGTTGCGGGTGAAGAGGATGATCGACCGAACCCCTCGCCGAAGGAGTTCGGCAGCCTCATCACTGATCGTCCAGCCCTGAAATCCGATGCAGATCAGTCCGGCGGCTTGACGGTCTCGGGAAGCCGACAGGTCGGAGGCCATGGGGTCAATCTCCTCGCGGATTCATGATGTGGGTCAATTTCCTTGACCTGCCCGCAGCGGCCGAGCGACGCCGCGCACCTCACTGTGAGCCGGCCCCGCACTACTCTTCAAAGAATCGATTCTCGACCAATTTTTTGAGTGAAGCAACTGCTTCCTCAGCGTCTTCGCCATCCGCGATGATCTCGATGGGGGTGCCCATCGTGGCGGCGAGCATCATCATCTGCATGATCGATTTCCCGTCGACGGTCTCGTCCAGGTCGGCGCGGCGGACGGTAATCTTCGATCGGCACTTGCCCGCCGTCTCCACAAAGACCATCGCCGGCCTGGCATGCAGGCCGAGCTTGTTGGCGATGGTGACAATGGCGGTGACGGTTGGCACGGTGGGAGGGACGACAATTCAGCGGGCGACGGTCCTGGCATCGGCTTCATCGAGCAAGGTGATCACGTCGGCAACGGTCGTCGCCTGACGCAGGAAACTCCGAAACCGGTCCTGCTGAAGGTTATCGAGGATTGCCTTCATGGCGTCAATATGGTCTTCCGGGCGGTCCTCCGGCGAAAGCAACAGGAAGACCAGGTGCGTGGGCTTCTTGTCAAGCGCATTGAAGTCGATTCCCTGGTCGCTCACTCCGATCGAGAGTGAAATTCGCTTGAGAGCGGGATGCTTGGCGTGCGGAACCGCGACTCCATGACCAAAGCCGGTGCTCCCTCGGTTCTCTCGCTTGATGACGAGATTCATGATTTCATCATGGAGGGCCGCGGGAAGGCCTTTGGAGTCGACAAGGCGCTGGGCGAGTTCCCGAATGACGTCATCGCGCTTTGTCGACGTCAGGCGTGGAACGACAGCGCCTTCAACAACAATCTCGCGAAACCTCATGGGGCCTCCTCGGAGTGGGAGCCTGCGCCGTTCCCGATATTGTGGTGGCCGGCTCCATCATGCTTGTGATCGCGAAGTCGGCTCTTGTGATCGGTAAGCTGCCGGACGGACCGATCGGAGGTGAGATCGATGCAGGCGTAGAGATCGTCGTGCTCGGACCGGGCGACAAAATCGCCGTGGTGCTCAACGTCCGTTCGAATCTCGACGCAGTAGCCGTTCTTGACCTTGTCGATAATGACGTCGATGGCCTGAATGCGATCGAAGTAGCGGGGGAGCTTCTCCACCTTCTTTCTCGCGTACGACTCGATGGCAGGGGTGAGCGTCAGGTGCTTTCCGCTGATGTTGATCTGCATGGATGGCTCCAGAATTGACATGATGGGAATCGTGAAGAGTTTGGCAAGTCAGTGTCGAGCAACCGGGCGAGCGCCGGGAGCCGTCGATGCCCCCGCCTGCATCTTGGCGGAATGATCCGCCAGGACCGAATCGAGAGACTGGTGTCCGGGCACAAGCACGCCGCCGGAGACCAGGTAACGCACCGCCTCGTCGACCGAGAGGGGGACTTCGATCAGGTCGGCGGCAGAGACCGTGACCGTAAATCCGCTGAATGGCGCCGGCGAACAGGGAACGAACACCGTCACATCAGCCCCGGCGCTCTCGGCGACCGACCGGAGGGCACCTCCCGTGACAAAGCCCAGGGACCAGGTCCCGCGACTCGGAAATTGAACCATCACGACCCGGTTGAACTTGATCGGCTTCTCGTCGCTGAAGATGAAGTCCACCATCTGCTTCACGGAGGGGTAGATCTGCTTGAAGATCGGAACGGAGATGATCACCTTCTCGAAGTACTTCCAGATGCTTCGGCCGACGAAGCCTCCAAGCAAGCGGCCGGCCACATACACGGCCATGATCGCAACAACCAACCCGATCAGGTCCATCATCCAGTTGCCGGCCCACCATTGCTCGATATTGGTGCGGCGAAGTCGGTAGGTGACGTCGTATTCCGACAGCGTCGGCAGCGTCGACGGCTGTGTGGCAAGAGCCTGCTGGACTGCTTCAGGCGAGGGATCAAATTTCTTCCCGAGTGTCTCAAAGTAATCCGCCGCACGGGTAAGACCCTCGCGAAGACCCGCGTTGATGGGTTCCGCGATCGTCGAATCCACGAACCGATAAGCGTAGACAATGATCCAGAGCGTCAGGACGGACGGAAGCAGAACGGCAAGGCCGCGGTAGACGGAGCGCTTGAAATCCGCGGAGAAACTTCGGTCTTGGGTCTCACCCATGGTTTGCGTGTCGGCTCGATTCAGTCAGGAAGTGTAGGAACGACGAGATCGGCCTTCTAGGCGAGAGTACGGCAAGAATTAACGTCGGGGAAAAAAATCGGCCGCCCGAATCGGGCAGCCGATTGATCAACTGTCTGGTTTCGGTCTGAGGATCAGAAATCGCTGGACTGAGGTTCCGAAGAATGGCTCAGCACCTCGATCTCGGCCCCAGCACGTTCAGCACCGGCAGCCTCGGCATGCCGCGTGGCGGCCTCGAGCATGGCGTCGCCGGAATCCTCCAGGTCGACTGGCTCTTCGACCAGTCTCTGGACTTTGATCCTCGTGTAGGGCTCGAATCCGGTGCCTGCGGGGATCAGGTGGCCCAGCAACACGTTCTCCTTCAGCCCGCGAAGCTCGTCGATCGCACCCTTGAGCGCTGCCTCGGTGAGCACCTTGGTGGTCTCCTGGAAGGAAGCGCCGGAGAGGAACGAATCGGCCTGCAGAGATGCCTTGGTGATGCCGAGCAACAGCGTTCGACCTGATGCGGGCTTGGGCTTGCGGGTCTTGGCGGGTTGCTTGCCCTGGCTTTCCGCCAGCGCATTGGCCTCCTTGACCTCGTCGCGTTCCACCAGAGAGTTTGCCGAAAGCTGCGTATCGCCGGGCTCGACAACCCGAAGCATGTGGCCAATATCCTCGTTGATCTGGCGGAAGAGGAACTTGTCGACGACGTCATTGGGCAGGAGGTCGGTATCACCGGGCGATTGCACCCGAACCTTGCTGAGCATCTGACGAAGGATGACCTCGATGTGCTTGTCGGAGATGGGCACGCCCTGGGCGCGGTACACGTTCTGAACTTCGTCAAGCATGTAGAGGTAGAGAGCCTCTTCACCCTTGATTCGAAGAATATCAGCCGGGATCATCGGGCCTTCGGTCAGCGGGTCGCCGGCCGTGACGGTATCGCCGGTATGGACCAAGAGGTGCTTGCCCTGCGGCACGTGGTGATCGTGTTCGAGGCCGGCATCGGAGATGACGCGGATGGTCATCTTGCCCTTGCGCTTGTCTGAATAGAGTTCGACCTTGCCCGAGATCTCGGCCATCACGGCCGGATCCTTCGGGATGCGGGCCTCAAAGATTTCGGTGACGCGGGGCAGACCGCCGACGATGTCGGCCGAGCCGGCGACGTCCTTCGGCTGACGTGCCAGCATCTGTCCCATCTTGATGTTCTGGCCTTCCTGAACCTCGATACGGGCCTTGGCCGGAAGGTGGTGGAAGTCGAGAATGGTGCCCTTCTGATCCTCGATGATGATCTGAGGATGCTTCTCGCCGGTGTGCTCGATGACGATGAGCTCGCTGACTCCGCCCTTGGCTTCCTCGCGTCGGACGGTGACACCTTCGACAATGTCCTTGAAGCGAACGGTACCGGACTTCTCGGCAAGAATCGGCGTACGGTGGGGATCCCATTCGACGAGAAGCTGGCCCTTCTTGACCTGGTCGCCGGGGCGGACAGAGATCGTGGCGCCGTAAGGAACCTTGTATTTCTCGAGCTCGCGTCCCTTCGAGTCGACGATCGCCACTTCGCCGTTTCGCTTCAACGAGACGAACGACTTGCTGCCTTCCGACTCAACCTCGACCTCATTGCAATCGCGAAGCTCGACCGTACCGGCATTTCCGGCCTTGTAGAAGGTGTCGACAAGGCCGCGGGCGGCAATACCGCCGGTGTGGAAGGTTCGCATGGTGAGCTGGGTGCCGGGCTCGCCGATGGACTGGGCGGCGATGATGCCGACGGCCATGCCCTTCTCAACCAATTGGCCGGTGGCCATATCCATGCCGTAGCAGCGGGCGCAGACACCGCGAGAGGTGTCGCAGGACAGCGGCGAGCGAACCTGAACGGAGTCGATTCCAAGCGCTTCGATGCGGGCGGCGATGTCGTCGTCGATCACATCGTTTTCCGCAACGATCACTTCATCGGTCATCGGGTTGATGATGGTCTGGCGGCTGGTTCGGCCGACGATGGCGTCGCGGAGCGGAACGTCGACTTCCTCACCCTTGTAGATGGCGCGCTTGGGAACGCCAAGGCTCGTGCCGCAGTCGTCTTCGAGCACGACCACCGACTGTGAGACGTCGCACAGCTTGCGGGTGAGATAGCCGGAGTCGGCCGTCTTGAGCGCGGTGTCGGCCAGACCCTTGCGGGCGCCGTGGGTGGAGGAGAAGTACTCCAGCACGTTCAGGCCTTCGCGGAAGTTGGCGCGAATCGGCGTTTCAATAATCTCGCCTGAGGGCTTGGCCATGAGGCCGCGCATTCCGGCAAGCTGCTGCATCTGGCTGACGTTGCCACGGGCGCCCGAATCCGAGAAGAGGTACACCGGGTTGAGGTAACGGGTGCCGTCTCGGGCATCGATATCGGCTTCGCGGCCGCCGGTATCGCGCCGGTCATTCTTCAGGGTCTTGATCATCTCCTGGGTGATCTTCTCTCGGCAGTGGGCCCAGAGGTCAAGCAGCTGATTATGGCGCTCGCGCTCGGTGATGGCACCGGCGTGGAACGCCTTCTCGACACGATCAACCTTCTTCTGGGTCTCGGCGATGAGCGTGTGTTTGGCGGCGGGGATGCGCAGGTCGGTGATACCGAAGGAGAGTCCGGAGATCGTTGACGACTTGAAGCCGACTTCCTTCATGTTGTCCAGCAGGTCGATGGTGGCCGGACGACCAAGGCGCAGGTACGTGTCGTCGATCACCCGGGCGCAGCCCTTCTTGCCGAGGGCGCAGTTATAGAACGGCATTCCCTGCGGAAGGATGTCGCCGAACATGAGGCGGCCGACCGTGGTGGCGATGCGACGATTCTGAGGCATCTTCTCGGCGGGACCCTTCTGATCGCTGACAACCTCGGTGAATCGATCGAGGCGGACCATGATGCGCTCGTGCAGCTTCACCTTGCCCTGGTCGAAGGCCAGCATCGCTTCGTGGACATCCTTGAAGTGCGGGAGTTCGTTGTTGGGACGCTCGTCTTCGATGTAGGTGACGGTCAGGAAGTAGACGCCCATGACGATGTCCTGGCTGGGCGACACGATGGGGTTTCCGTTGGCCGGCGAGAAGATGTTGTGGGTCGAGAGCATCAGCAGATGCGCTTCGGCCTGGGCCTCGACCGACAGGGGCAGGTGAACCGCCATCTGGTCACCGTCGAAGTCGGCGTTATAGCCGGTGCAGACGAGCGGGTGAATCTTGATGGCGTTGCCCTCGACGAGCACGGGCTCAAACGCCTGAATGCCGATGCGGTGCAGCGTGGGAGCACGATTCAAGAGCACCGGATGTCGGTGGATGACCTGTTCAAGGATATCCCAGACCTCCGCGTCGCGTCGCTCAAGCATGCGCTTGGCGGACTTGATCGTGTCGGCGAGACCGTGCTCCTTGAGCTTGCGGATGATGAACGGCTGATAGAGTTCAAGCGCGATCTTCTTGGGAAGGCCGCACTGGTGGAGTTTCAGTTCAGGGCCGACGACGATGACCGAACGAGCTGAGTAGTCAACACGCTTGCCGAGCAGATTCTCACGGAACCGGCCCTGCTTGCCCTTGATCATGTCCGTGATCGACTTGAGCGGGCGATTGGAGGAACCGAGGACCGGGCGACGGCAGCGGCCGTTGTCGAAGAGGGCGTCCACCGCCTGTTGAAGCATGCGCTTTTCGTTGCGGACGATGACCTCGGGAGCATTGAGGTCCATCAGCTTCTTCAAGCGGTTGTTTCGGTTGATGATTCGCCTGTACAGATCGTTGAGATCGCTGGTGGCAAAATTGCCGCTCTCCAGGAGCACCAGGGGGCGCAGGTCCGGAGGAATGACTGGAACGACGTCGAGCACCATCCAGGCCGGATCGTTTTCGCTGTGGCGGATCAGCTCCACGAGCTTCAGGCGCTTAGAGAGGTCCTTGTGCTTTTGCTTCGAGCGGGTGTTGTTGATGTCTTCGCGAATGGTTTCCGCGAGCTTGGGCAGGTCGAGCTGGTGCAGCAGTTCGCGAACGGCGTCGGCTCCCATCATGGCCGTGAACTTGGTGCCGAACTTCTCGAACGCCTGACGATACTCGTCCTCGGTGAGAACCTGCTTGTACTTCAGGTCGGTATCGCCCGGCTGGGTGACGACGTAGTCCTGGAAGTAGATCACCTTCTCGAGGTCGGAGGTCTTCATTTCAAGCAGCGTGCCGAGGCGGCTCGGCATGGCCTTGAAGAACCAGATATGGACCACGGGGGCCGCCAGGTTGATGTGGCCCATGCGCTTTCGGCGCACGCGACTGTGGGTCACCTTGACGCCGCAGCGATCGCAGATGATGCCCTTGTACTTGGTGCCCTTGTACTTGCCGCAGCCGCACTCGTAATCGCGCTCCGGGCCGAAGATGCGCTCGCAGAAGAGGCCATCACGCTCGGGGCGATACGTGCGGTAGTTGATCGTTTCCGGCTTCTTCACTTCGCCGAACGACCACGACCGAATGTCGTTGGGGCTGGCGAGCGTGATCTTGACGGACCCGAAATCGTTGACGCGATCGAAGACGTTCTCAGTCATCGTTGAACCCTGTGAGCGGGTGAAGTATCAGGAAAACAAGCAAAGACGAATCAGAGGAGGCTACCGGTGTCCAACTGCTGCTTCTCGAGGGTGATGTTCATGCCGAGGCCGCGAATCTCGTGGCAGAGCACATCGAAGACCACGGGCATTCCGGCCTGGAGGGTGTTGGTGCCCTTGACCATCGAGTCATAGATCTTCGTTCGACCTTCGACGTCGTCGGATTTCACCGTCAGAAGTTCCTGCAGGATGTACGCTGCGCCGTAGGCTTCAAGCGCCCACACTTCCATCTCACCGAAGCGCTGGCCGCCGGTGCGGGCCTTGCCGCCAAGCGGCTGCTGGGTGATCAGGCTGTATGGACCCGTGGATCGAGCGTGGATCTTGTCATCGACGAGGTGATGCAGCTTCAGGAGGTACATGAAGCCGACAGTCGTCTTCTGATGGAAGGGATCGCCGGTACGGCCGTCGTACAACTGCACCTTCCCGCCCCAGGGCATTCGGGCCAGGAGTTCGCGGGGCGTTCCCGGATCCTTGCCCGATTTCTCAAACTCGGCGAGGCGAGACTCAATCGTGTTGTTTGCTTCGTTGACGCAATCGAAGATCTCCTTTTCGGTGGCGCCGTCGAAGACGGGTGTCACGGCCTGGAAGCCAAGGACCTGTGCTGCCCAGCCGAGGTGAGTCTCGAGGATCTGGCCGACGTTCATGCGGCTGGGCACGCCCAGCGGATTGAGGAGGATGTCGATCGCGGTGCCATCTTCAAGGAAGGGCATGTCCTCCTCAGGCACGATTCGGGCAATCACACCCTTGTTGCCGTGACGGCCGGCCATCTTGTCGCCGACCGAGAGGGCACGCTTGGTGGCGAGGTAGACCTTCACCATCTCGAGCACTCCCGAGGGAAGCTCGTCGCCGCGCTTCATGTGGGCGAGCTTGCGCTCCTTCTCTTTCTTGACGCCTTCGATACGGGGCCAGAACTGGCCGTAGACGCGCTCGCCGTCGGCCTTGGCCTCCTTGGCGCCCTTGACCCACTTGAGATCGAAGTTCTCGATCTGTTCGAGGATGACTTCGGGAATATCGCTGGCGCCGACCTTCTGGCGGGTTGACGGGTCGACCATCTCGGTGCCGATGGCGCGATTGATCTCGGCGACCATCTGCTTGAAGAGACCGATGGCCTTCTCATCCATCAGGTCTTCAAAGGCGGTGAGATCCTTCTTGAGCTGCTTCTTCTGGTCCTCGGTCATGTGAAGCCGACGCGAGAACCGGCGAGCACCGATCACAATGCCTTCGGTTCCGGCCGGCACTTCGAGCGAGTCGTTCTTCACATCCTCGCCGGCGCGACCGAAGATCGCGTGCAGCAGTTTCTCTTCCGGAGACAACTCACTCTTGGACTTCGGGCTGACCTTGCCGACGAGGATGTCGCCGGGGCCGACACGGGCGCCGATTCGGATGACGCCGTTCTCATCGAGATTCTTGAGAGCCTTCTCGGAAACATTGGGAATGTCGCGGGTGAATTCCTCGCGTCCGAGCTTGGTCTCTCGAATTTCGACGTCGAACGATTCGATGTGGATTGAGGTGAAGACGTCATCCTTCACAAGACGCTCGTTGATCACGATGGCGTCTTCGAAGTTGTAGCCGTCGAATGTATTGAACGCGACCAGCACGTTCTTTCCGATCGACAACTCGCCCTGCAGCGTGCTGGCGCCGTCGGCGATGATGTCACCGGCCTTCACCTTCTGGCCGGGCTTGACGATCGGCCGCTGGTTCTGGCAGGTCCGTTCATTCAGCCCGACAAACTTGCGAAGGACGTACTCGTCGGCATTGTCGATGATGACCCGTTCGGCGTCGACGAAGGTGACGGTGCCGCCGCGGCGAGCCTTGATGATCATGCCGCAGAACCCGCCGACGACCTTCTCCATGCCGGTGGCGACGCAGGGCGGTGTTGTCTTGATGAGGGGCACGGCCTGCCGCTGCATGTTGGAACCCATCAAGGCGCGGTTGGCGTCGTCGTGCTCGAGGAACGGAATGAGCGAGGCCGAGACGCCGACAATCTGCTTCGGGGAGATGTCAACAAATTGCACCTCGCCGGACCCGACCTGATTGAGATCACCGTCGATTCGAGCGAGGACCGAGCCCGACGGAAGCCGACCATGCTCGTCGAGCATGTCGCTCGTCGCAAGAACGGCCTTGAGTTCCTCGTCAGCGCGGAGGGGAACAACCTTGCCGGTCAGCTTGCCGCCCTTCACTTCGCGATACGGCGTCAGCAGGAAGCCGTATTCATCGATTTCGGCATAGATGCCCAGGGAGGCAATGAGGCCGATGTTGGTGCCTTCAGGCGTCTCAATCGGGCAGATGCGGCCGTAGTGGGAGATATGCACGTCACGAACTTCGAACCCTGCGCGCTTGCGATTGAGACCGCCGGGGCCGAGCGCCGAGAGACGACGTTCGTGCACCAGCATCGACAGGGGGTTGGTCTGATCGACCACCTGCGAGAGTTCGCTGCGTCCAAAGAAGAACTCGATGGCGCTGGAAATCGACTTGGAGTTGACGAGGTCGGCAATCTTGGCGAGTTCGTCAGGGTCCTTGACGCTCATGCGCTCCTGCACGGTGCGCTTCAACTTCAGGAAGCCCTTGCGCATCTCTTCGCAGGCGAGTTCGTCCAGGGTCCTCAGCCGGCGATTCCCGAGGTGGTCGATATCGTCCACGTGGGCGCCCTTGACCTTGCCTCGCAGGTTCATCATGTAGCGGATGACTTCAAGGAAGTCCTCGGCCCGGATATGCATGATGCTCTCCGGGACCTCCATGTTGAACTTGCGGTTGATGCGGAATCGACCGACGCGGCCCAGGCGGTAGCGGTTCTCGTCGAAGAACTTCTCCTTGAAGAGCGCACGGGCTTTGTCAACCTGGGGGGGGTTGCCCGGGCGCAGGCGGCCGTAGATCTTGAGGAGTGCGGCCTGATGCTCGTTCACCTCTGCGAGGAAGTCGAGGCGTTCCTCCGCGAGGGTGTTGAGGATCAAGGGATCGACGCCGCTGGCGATGACGCGGATGGTCTTGAGATCCGACGCCGAAATCGCTTCGATCGCGTCGCCGATCTGCGCACCGACGCGGCAGAGCTCTTCGCCCGTGTCCTGATCAACGATGAGTTCCGCCGAGTAGTGGTCGGGCTTGAGTTTTTCGACCTTGACATCCTCAACGTCATAGAAAAGCGAGAGGAGCCCGTCGGACGTGGAGAACTTCTCCGCCTGCAAGCGAAGAGCATTCTTTTTCTTCTCGTCCTTCTCCTTGTCCATCTGCTCGTAGAGCGGGAGAGCCAGGGCCCGGAGGAACGTCGTGGCAGCGAGCTTGGTCGACTGGTCGATCCGCATCGCCAGGACGTCCTTCTTGGTGACTTCAAGCTCGATCCAGGAGCCGCGCTCGGGGATGACGCGGGCCGAGTGCAGCGGGCGGTCGCCGAATGAAGAGACAATTGAGAAGTCGACGCCGGGTGAGCGGTGGAGCTGGCTGACGATGACACGCTCAGCGCCATTGACGATGAATTCGCCGCCGCCCATCATGATGGGGATCTCGCCGAGGTAGATCTCCTCCTCGGGGATCTCGTCCACGCCTTCGCGGCGAAGGCGGACCCGAACCCGGAACGGCATTCCATAGGTCAGCCGAAGTTCGCGGCATTCGTCAGGGGTGTATCGGGCCTCTTCCAGCGAGTACGAGATGTACTCGAGCTTCATCTTTCCGTCGTAGGATTCAATCGGAAAGACCTCGCGGAGCAGGGCCTCGAGGCCGATGGTTGGCTCGCGCGTGGCGGAGGTTTTGTCATACTGCAGGAATTTCTCGTACGCGTACTGCTGCACACGGGTCAGCACCGGCACGGGAATCGCGTCGCCGCGCTTCGAGAAGTTTCGGACGTTGGTATCAGTCGCCATCCAGTTCACCTCATCTTGTGACGGCAAAAACGTCCTCCGGGCGGATTCGCCATCGATGACGACATGACAACGTCATCGCGCGTACGCTCGCCCGTGGGACAATTTTCTTGAATTTCAGTTCATCGCCGCCAAGCACCGCAGTGTATCGCGGTCCGAAACGATGAACAATGCCATTTAAATGGAAAATTGGGAAAAATCTTCAAGTTTTTGCTTGCACCCAAACAAAATTCAAAAAGGCTGCCCGGGAATCGGGCAGCCTTTTTTTGAACGGTTGATCCTGATCGGCCCCTTGGGGCCAAAGCGGATTACTTGATCTCGACGGTAGCGCCGGCTTCCTCGAGCTTGGCCTTGAGGGCGTCGGCGTCGGCCTTGGAAACCTTCTCCTTGATGGCCTTGCCGCCCGCATCCACAAGGTCCTTTGCCTCCTTGAGGCCGAGGCCGGTAGCTTCGCGGACAACCTTGATGACCTGGATCTTCTTGTCGCCGCCAGACTTGAGGATGACGTCAAACTCGGTCTGCTCGGCCGCCTTGGCCGCACCGCCGCCGTCGCCACCGCCCGGACCGGCCATCATGACCGCGCCGCCCGCGGCGGGCTCAATGCCGTATTTCTCCTTCATGTAGTCTGCAAGGTCGACCGCCTCCTTGAGAGTGAGGCCGGCAATCTTGTCGCCGAGGTCGGTGATTTTTGCTTCAAAGGTCTTGGTATCTGCCATCTCGAACTACTCCTTGGATGTCGCGTCTGAGTGGGGCGGCACGCGCCGCCATTAACCCGTGTGGGCCAGTCAATTCGCGGAATCGTGATCGAAAAAAACTGAATCGCTCAAGAAACCGGGGCGATAGTTTCGCCCTTCTCGAGTCGTGTCTGAATCTCCTTGATGACGCCCAGTATCCGGCCACCCGGACCCTTGGCACCGCCGACGACCTTGCCACCCGGCGAGAGCGCCAGCGTCACAACCCGTGCCTGTGCCTCTTCCCGCGTGGGGAAGGTGCTTAATCGCTTTACCCCCGCGTCGCCGTCGAAATACTCGCCGTCAAGCACCGCACCTCGAAGCGCGAGTTTTTCGACCTTGCGGGCCCAGCGAACGAGTTCGCGGGCGATGTCGACCACGGTTCCACTGCCATAGGCAATGGCTGCCGGACCGTTGAGTGCCGGCGAAAGCAGTTCCAGGGCGGTTCCCGTGAACGCTCTCTTGGCCAAGGCATTCTTCACCACGGTGACGCGAATGTTCTTCTCGCGGAGGCTGTGGCGAAGCCCAGTGGTTTCTTTCCCGGACAGGCCTCGAATTTCGATCACCAGCGCGCCTTCGAGCTCGCCGAATCGCTTCTTGTACTCTTCAATGATCATGCCTTTGACTGGCTTGCTCATGGTGTTGCTCCTGCAGGCGTGGCCTTAGACGGCAATCTGAATGCCCGGGGTCATGGTGGCGCTGAGAACGCACTTCTTAATGTACGTACCCTTTGAGGACGCCGGTTTAATGCGGTGAATTGTGGCAATGAACGCTTCAAGATTGGAGAGCAGGTCGGTTTCCGGGAAGCTCATCTTGCCAATGACGCAGTGAACATTTCCGCCATCGTCATTTCGATATTCCTGCTTGCCGGCGGCGTATTCCTTGACGGCGTCGATCACGTTGGGGGTGACGGTGCCGGCCTTCGGCGAAGGCATCAGGCCCTTGGGACCAAGCACCTTTCCGAGCTTGGAGATCACTCGCATCATGTCGGGCGACGCGATCGCCACGTCAAAATCCGTCCAGCCGCCTTCCACCTTGGCAACCAATTCGTCCGATCCCGCTTCGATCGCGCCTGCCCCCTTCGCCGCGGCGACCTTGTCCGCCCCGCAGAAGCAGATGACCTTCGCGGTCTTTCCAATGCCCTTGGGCAATGAGATTGAGCCGCGAATAGTCTGATCGGCCTGCTTGGGATCGATTCCAAGATTCACGACGACGTTGACGGTCTGGTCGAACTTCGTGCCCTTGAATTTCTTCAGTGTCTTCACGGCGTCGGCCATCGACTGCGGGTCTTTGGGAGCCATGGCCTGATTGGTCTTGTTTCGCTTGGAGATATATCGAGACATTTCAGTGATTCTCCAGATTCAGGCTTCCACCGTGACACCCATGGAACGCGCGGTGCCGGCGATGACCTTCATGGCCGCTTCGACGCTTCCTGAATTCAGGTCTTTCAACTTCTCTTCGGCGATCTTGCGAAGTTGTGCCTGAGTGATCGTTCCAACCTTGTTGGTATTGGGTTGACCCGATCCTTTTTCAATCTTCGCCGCTTCGGCTATCAAGACAGACGCCGGAGACGTCTTGATCTCAAATTCGAAGCTACGGTCGTGATAGACCGTGATCACGCATCCAACGACCTTGCCGGCCAATTCCCGGGTTCGTTCGTTGAACTGCTGAATAAATTGACCGGGATTGACGCCGTTGGCGCCCAAGGCCGGACCGATCGGCGGAGCCGGAGTCGCCTTGCCGCCCGGAGCCATGATCTTGAATTGTTTGACAACCTTTTTGGCCATGTGTTTTCAACCTCCCACCGCGGCCGGGCCTTGGCCCGCATCGCTGTCTCGGCCTGAGTCAGCAACCGCAGTAGTCAAAACGGTTCCAGAATGAGGGGGATAGTCTATCAAGCTTTGATTCCGGGTCAAGGTCGCCTTGCGGAATCGCTCCCTTGACGCTACCCTGATCGATTCGTCGCCCTCTCTGGATGGAGGGCTGCCCCGGCAACCGTGACGAGTCCCTTTGTGGACGCAGGAATCAACAGATGGCTCAGTTTCAGTCTCAATTTGGTGCTCCGCAGCGAGCTGAAGGGATCGATCCGAAGGTGGCGATCGATTACAAGAACGTCGATGAGCTCCGCAAGATGCTGACGCCCAATGGTCGTATCTACGGCCGCAAGCGCCTGAGTTCATCCGCCCGAGCCCAGCGAGAAATCTGCAAGGCCATCAAGCGAGCCCGATACATGGCGCTGCTTCCCTATACCGACGCCACGCTCTAGTCGCAGGCATTGGCCGAATTCGTCAGGCACCCCGGGAGGTGCAAGCGAACTCAAAGCCGAGTTTGAGTGATGTCGCCGTTGGCTGAATCCAGCCGAATCTCAGACGGATTCTGTCCCTGTTCAATAGCTTGAATCTTGAGAATTCGGCGTTCGTGGCGACCACCCTGAAAGTTGGTTGCAAGCCAGGTGTCGACGATCCTCTTGACAAGGGTCTGGCCAAGAAGGTCCCCGCTCAAGCACAATACATTTGCATTGTTGTGACTTCTTGACAACTCGGCACTCAGCTCATCCTGAACAAGGGCGGCCCGCACCCCAGGCACCTTGTTAGCGGCAATCGACATGCCAATGCCCGACCCGCAGACGAGGATACCAACCTCCGAATTGCCAACTGATACTTCCTTGCCGACAAGGTAGGCATTATCCGGATAGTCACATGGGGTGACCTGGCTTTCGCCAATCACCCGAACTTCATGGCCTTTGGCCTGCAGATACGGCACCAGGTTCCGAGCTGTTTCCGCGCCACGATGATCAGTTCCTACGGCAATTCTCATGATCTCAGCACCTCCTGCATCCGTTTCGGGATGACTCGACGCAGGCGGTCAGCAACTTCATCATAGGCATTCTGACCAAGTCCGATCGGGTCCTCAATGTCGCCTTCCGGGTCCAGAATGACGATCCTGGACATCGCATTCGCATCGGGCGCAACGAGTTGTCGGGCCGCGGCAACATGCCCTTCAGTCATGCCGAATATGGCGTCGGCCCGGCGAATCATGTCTGCAGAGAGTCGCTTCGAACTTCCGGAATGCTGAATTCCCATGGCTGTAAGCGCTGCGAGAGTTTCCGGGGTCACCGGGGCGCCATCGGACGCTGCGGTTCCGGCAGAGGCCACGAAGACATCTCGTGCTGTGGACGTTGCCGAGTCGAGGTAGGCGCGTGCGATGGCCTCAGCCATGGGCGATCGGCAGGTATTTCCCGTGCAGATGAAGAGGATGGTCTGCATGTGAAGGCGTGGCCGGATGGTACCCTCAAATCTGCAGGGTGAGGGGGGGGATTGCGAGTTTTCGGGCCGACTTCAGGTTCGGAGGCGTCGGGCCGATAAAGAAGTGGACGACCGTGCCTTGCACCTGGCGCGATCATGGTTTCTCACCGAAAGCTTCGATTTCTACTGCGGACCAAACAGGAGCACCATCATGCACGTCCTACTCGATGATCGTCCATGTCAATCCCATGCGGCGACTATTGCCGAGGCGATCTTCGAAGGCGTTCGCCTGGCACGATCACGAGGAAGAATGGTCGTGGATGTCTACGTCGACGGCGTCTTGATGTCGCACGACGAATTGGCCTCTGACACCCGCCTTTCGCGACCAGCGACTGAAGTCCGACTGAATACGGTGCTTGCATCCGATCTGGCTCAGGATGCATTGCGAGCGGCAAGCGACGCTCTCGTCGAGGCGGACGACCTTCACCGGCGTGCTGCAGAGTTGATTCAGGCCGGCCAGATGGGCGAAGCGATGGGATTGATGTCTCAAGCCCTTGCAATCTGGTCATCGGTGCAGTCGGCGGCATCTCAAGGAAGCGAGGCTGCAGGAATCGATCTCGAGGCTGTGGAGGTGGACGGCATCGCCATGCGGAAGCTCATCGAGACCTTGAATGGCAAGCTCCGCCAACTGCGAGACGCTCTATCGGCTGGGGATACTGTCACGCTCGCCGATACGTTGCTCTATGATCTTCCTCCTGTGGTCACCGAGTGGCGCGGACTTCTGCATGAGCTGGCCCGACTGGCCGATGACGCACGGCTGCGACACGAAGGCTAAGCCTATGGCGACCTCCTCAATCAATGTAAATGAACTGATGGAAGAAGCGAGCGAGCACCTCGCGGCGACGAGATACTTCGCCGCGGAGCGGGTCTGTGAACAGGCGCTCCGGTCCGCTCGTCAGGAGTGCGACTTCGACACGATGTCCAGAATCTGTCTTCCCCTGCAGGAGGCGAGGCGGCAACGGTTGCAGCAGGCTGTGGACACGAAGAAGCTCACCGTGGTGGAGGCGCCGTTCGGAGACGACTACCGGATTCGGTCCGGGTGTTACCTCGTTCAGCCGCCACTTGTCGGGGCTGACGCCCGAAGGCTTCGCACGATGGCGATATCTCGCGAGATTCCGGTGCTTGTCGTGTGCCGAGAGCCCGTCACCCGGGCAAAGCTCACTCCGATTGTCGCCATCGGACAAACGACCATTCGAGTTCGAATTGATTCTCCGGCACACATCGACAAACCCACCATTGAGTGGCTTGAACGTGCTGCCGAACAGCTTGGAGATGCGGCCATCCTGGGTGTCGATACCGGTATCGAGGCCGAGCGTCAGGTTGACGCTCTACTTGCCTGCCTCGATGCCCATCCGGACCACGAAAAACTTCATCAAGCCCTGGCAACCGCCTGCAGGAAGGCGGCCGACGAGGCGAGGGCGAACCCGGGGGGCTCGAAGCGACGATCAGAAAAGATTGACCCGGAGGAAAGTGACGTCGCTGATGATCTCGGCTGAATGGATAAGATGGAGAAGATTGGTCGCAGGTCGCGCGAAATTCCATCGAAAACCGCGGAATCAGCAATCAGCCGGCGACAACCCGACATGTATTGGAAACGGCCGTGACGCATTCGGCAGCGAACGATTGCCATGTAGGTAGCACCGACATCAGGCGACTGAGTCGGGGGGAATTTGCAGTACGTTTTGACGAGTCCTCTCGTTTGTTCTGGTGTATCGCTGCCGCGATACTGGCTGATCGGAGCGGGGCGGAGGATGTTGTTCAGGAATCGGCGATGATCGCACTAGGAAAGCTTGACGAGTTCGATCCTTCTACCTCCTTCAAGGCCTGGATGAGCCAGATCGTGCGATATACAGCCTTGAATCATGCGAGACTTCGGCGTCGGCGAGAGGCCGGGTCTCTGGTGGACCCGATCATTGCCGATCCGGTTCGAATGGGCTCAGGGGCGTCCAAAGCCGTGTCCTCTCGGGGCGAGCTCCACGACGAACAGACCGAGTTCAACGACGACGTTGTCAGCGCCCTGAAGACCCTCGATGAGACCGCGCGAGCGTGTTTGCTCCTGAGGGTGGTAATGGAATTGCCGTATCGGGAGATATCACTCGCCATGAATATTCCCGAAGGAAGTGCGATGAGCCACGTCCACCGTGCTCGTCGAGCCATGAGAGAGCGACTTCAACGGGGTCCACATTCGCCGCCAGAGAAGGAGAACATGCGACTTTGAATTCTCCAAGCGATCAACGGCCCTCGGATCGGGACCTTCGCGTAGAACGTTACGTCGATGGTGATCTGTCGGCATCAGAATCGGATGCGTTTCGACGCGAGATGGAAACCGCACCCGCTGTTCGCCGTGAGGTTGAGCTTCAGCGGCGAATTGATGCATCACTGAAGGCAACCTTTGCTCTTGGCGTTCCAGCATCCATCTCGGCAGCCACGCCATCAGGCGACGCTGCAGGCAACGGACACAAATCCAATCCATTTCGGCGATGGATGTGGCAGGCAGCGGTGGCCGCAGCACTGGCGCTGGTGTTTGTAGGCCTGTGGACCGCATGGAGTCCGAGTTCTCCGACGAAGCCTCCGGCCTTCACGCCGATGGCGATGGAGAAGGTCTACTTCAATCGCGTCAAGGCGGGATTTACTGCGGATTGGAAGTGCGAATCGGACCAGGAGTTCTCTGACACGTTCATGAAGTGGCTTGGGGCAAACATGACGATGCACGAAACGGAGAGGGTCGCGTGCGTCGGGCTTTCGTATTGTCGAGCCATCACGGAGAACACACTTACCGTGTTTGCCCGTGTTGACGGCAAGGAAGTGATGGTGTTTGTCGATCGACTTACGAAAGACACTCACCCGACCGTGCCGGAATCAACGGGCCTTCGCGTTTTCCGCAAGGAGGCGCCGCCTCTTGTGTTCTATGAAGTGACTCCGCTCGAACAGGCCGAAGTCTTCCCGCTCTTCTCCGAGCCGATTCCGCCGCCTCGATCCTGCGAATAGCGGATCTCAACTCCAGCTTGAAAGCAAGGTGCCAAGATCTGCGCCATCGACGACACCATCGCCGTTGTAGTCGCCGATGCCTGAGTTGCCCCAGTTGGCCAGAAGCACGCCGAGGTCAGCACCGTCGATCAGTCCATCACCGGTGAGGTCGATTCCCGAGTATTTCAGGCGGCGGATCACGCCGTTGGTCGTGGCGAAGTAGAGTTCGTGCGTCGTCGGATGAATAGCGAATTCAACGCCGCCGCCGATCACCGTGGCAAAAGGTTCAAACGAGACGTATTTATCCGCTCCGTCCACGGTGAGCACCCGTATCCAATTCTGGATGAAATCCGAAACAAACATCTTGCCGTGGTACTTCGTGGGGTAGTTGCCTCCCGGATAGAACGCCCCACCCACGGAGCAGCGCCCGATGAAGCCGGTCGGGAATGACAATCCGGACGCACCATGGTGCCACCAGACGACCGGGCTGGTCAGGACGCCGGGGTTTTCGGCTGTGCCGATGGTGTCGCAGCCGGCTACCGGAGGATTCAGATTCGGGTAGTCCGGTGCAGCCAAAGGCGACTCGAAGCAAGGCCATCCGAAATTCTCACCGCCATGGGCGATATTGATTTCTTCATAGGTGTTCCAGCCGACATCGCCCACATAGAGCGTTCCCGGAGATGGGGAATCGGGCCGAATGGTGAATCGGAAGGGGTTGCGGAGTCCATACGCCCAAACGCGAGACTGTTCTGCACTCGGGTCGCCGGTGTAGAAAGGATTGTCCGGAAGGCCAAGACCAGTTGCCGGATCTATCCGAAGGATCTTGCCTGAATGCGACATCAGGTATTGAGACCGGAACGCCCCGATGTCCTGATCTTCGCTGAACATGCCGCGAACAAAACACGGGTCATCCGCTCCGCCGCCATCGGTGAAGTCGTAATGGGCACCATCTCCCGCACTCAGGAAGAGGCTGCCATCGAATCCGAATCGAAGTGAGCCGATGTGATGCGAGGCGTGGCACCCAGGAATTCCCTGGGAGGGATCTTCACCAATCAGGACGAAACGCGAATCGGGGTCGGCAACGTTTCCGCCGCTGGCCGTGGTGCCGGTGTACCGCGTCAGCCTGCCAAACGATTCAGTGTCCGGGGGTTCATCCGGGTCACCAAAGATCGGATCGACCGTGTAGAGCAGGTACACGTGGTGATTCTCGAGAAAATTGGGGTCGAGGGCGATACCGAGAAGTCCACGATCCTGCCCAAACCCCACCTCCTGCCTGAGGTCAAGGAAAATCGACTTGGTCCCGTTGTCGACCACCCAGACCATTCCTCGCTGTTCAACGACAAAGATGCGGCCGTCGGGGGCAAACGTCAGCCCGACACACTTGCTGAATCCGGAGGAAACCGAGAGAGCCTGGAATCCGGCCGGATAGGCCGCGAAGAGGCCGGGGGCCAGAATCATGGATGCGACCGAGGCGACCAACGAGCGGTGAATGGTCATGAAGAGAACTCAGATGGGGGAATGGGTAAACCGACGAACACTCCACTGTCGAATGGATCATACGGCGTGGTTTGCCCGACGCCAGAGGAATTCGAGTTCAACTTGCAAGGATCTGGACTCTACGTGGGCCGTCATGTAGTCTCTGAATTCGCATTGAGACCCGATCGGATTCCTGCAGAGTATTGCCTCATGAAAACCCTCCTCACTCTTGGCCTGACTGTTGTTTCCGCGTGCGTTGCGTTTTCTGGAGGATCAACGGCAGCGGCCGGAACAGCGGGATGCAGCGCTGATCTGAATGGGGATGGGCTGGTCGACGCGGCCGATCTCGGCCTGATGCTGGCCTCGTGGGACGAATCAGGTCGCGCGGATCTGGACGGGAGCGGAACCGTTGGAGGCGAGGACTTAGGGCTCCTGCTTGGATCCTGGAACACAACCTGCAGCTTCGCGACACGCGTCGAGCTGGCGGGGCGACCCTTGAACACGTATCCATATTTTGAACATACTCGCTCATTCAACGCGGGATTTTCGGTCTGGATCGGCATCGATCCGAACCGATTCCCAAGCGTCGCAGGCGCCAGTGCATTGGTGTGGGTGGTCAGCAGCCGGTCAGAAGCGGAATGGCAGCGCACCACTGACCTTGTGGACGTTCGACCGAGCGGTCCGCAGGAGGTGACCTTCGGGGTCGGCACGATCCAAGCCTGCAGTTTCTCGGTTGATGGCGGCACGCTGGATGGCAACGGCGGCCTGGACATTTCGATTGGATACGACGTCGTCATCGATCTGAATTCCAATGGTCAATTGGACGGGGGCGATCTGCTCGACGGTGCCGGCGGCCTCGACGGCACCGAGGCCGGCTTCTTTGTTGTTCGTGATTTGACGTTGCCTGGGCCCTACTCGGTCACGACGAAGACCTGGTCCGTCACCGGAGTGACCGGAGGGTTCAGCAGTGAAAAGGTGTATTACCCGTCCAACATTGCCGACCTCGCGCAACTGCCGCTGGTCGTTGTCAGTCACGGAAACGGTCACCAGTACACCTGGTACGACTACATCGGCAATCACCTTGCGTCGTATGGCTACATCGTGATGTCGCATCAGAACAACACCGGCCCGGGAACGGTGCAGGCGTCGACAACGACGCTTCAACACACTCAGGCCATCATCGCCCAGCAGACGACGCTCGGCGGAGGAGTGCTGAACGGTCACCTCGACAGCCACACCATTATCTGGATCGGCCACAGTCGCGGAGGGGAGGGTGTTGTTCGAGCGTATGACCGAATTCTCGACGGAAATTTCGTACCCACGAACTACACGCTTGCCGACATCAAGTTGATCTCTTCGATCGCGCCGACAGACTTCCTGAACGGTTACGCGGTCGACCCCCACTTCGTTCCGTATCACCTCGTGTATGGCAGTTCCGACGGAGATGTGTGCGGATGTCCGGATAACGACGTCGCCGACTCCTTCAATATCTATGAGCGTGCCGATGGCATTCGCCAGTCGATGTACCTCCACGGGGCAAGCCACAATGACTTTCACTCGGGAAGCGTCTTTGAGGCGGCATCAGGACCGGATCAACTCTCAAAGACGGAAACGCAGACTCCCGCGAAGGCGATGTGGCTGGCGCTGGTGAAGTACTACATCGAAGGGCAAGTGGCGGCGAAGGACTATTTCTGGCGCCAATACGAAGTGTTGCGACCCCAAGGGGTGGCGACCAAGGTGGTCGCCGTTCTGGACTATCACGACGGTCCCGACGCCGGCTCGCTCGAGATCGATGACCTGCAGTCAAATTCCGCGACGAACCTCAGCTCGATCGGCGGCCTGGTCACCTACGACGTCACCAATCTTGTGGAGAACAAGATGAATGACGCCAACACGGCATTTACCTGGACCGCATCGGATGCGATGAATGGCATGGTGCGGGGTCGCACGGGCGACACTCAGCGGTGCATCGTGTTTGACTGGGATGGCCCGCACCAGTTGGAGTTTGAACTCCCCGGCGGGACCAATGATTTATCGGATTTCCGGTACCTTCAATTCCGGGCGACACAAGGGACCCGCCATCCCAATACAACCGCTGTCCTCGAGAATCTGACCTTCCTCGTCACGCTTCGGGATGGCGACGGGTCGGAGAGCACCATCAATTTCGGCGCCTACGGCGGCGGAATTCAGGAGCCGTATCAGCGAACGGGCTTTGGCACCGGCGCAGGTTGGCAAAACGAATTCGAAGTCATCCGAGTTCGATTGGCCGATTTTCTCAATAACGGCTCATCGCTGGATCTGACCAATATCACTTCGATTCGCTTCGACTTCGCGCAACCAGGGACCTCGGCGAAGGGAAGAATCGGTTTCGATGATCTCCGGCTTACCACTGACTGACCTTTTCAACGGGTTTCTGCCATGCGACATACATTCCCCATTCTCATCACTCTGATCACGGTCTCCGGTCTGGGACTCCATTTGGATGCGTCCGCCGCCGACGAACCAGCGCCGATCGAAGCGCCGGCTCTGCCGGCGTTGCCCGAGCCCGTTGCCGAATTGGTCATCGCCCGTCCTTTCGCCCTGGATGAATCCTTTGAACATACGTGGCGGAAGGAGTGCCCGGAGTTCAACGCTGGATACATTCTGGTTCTCAGGGTGAATCCAGCATCGGTTTTCTCCCGTCAATCATCTGAACCCGTACTCTTTGTTGGCGACCAAACGGCAGAAAAGGTGAATGTCGGGTTTGATTCCGGCCGCCTCGTCGCGATTGTGCCGTCGGAACTCGACGAACACGGCCAGGTTCGCCTCGATCTCACCAAATCGATGGTTTGGTTTGGCCAGGCGCAGCTTCCGGAGCTGGTTGATGCGGGCGAGATCCGCCTTCAGGCCGACCTCGCCCGCAGGGCTGGAATACTGCCATTCTCTCAGGATGCGGTTGCCAGGGCCCTCCAAAAGGGCGGCAAGGCAGTTCATCTGAAGGACAAGGATGCGCTGATTCGGTCGATGGCACCATTGGTGCGGGAATTCGCGCCCTCCGAGACGGACCTGGCGGCCTCGATGGCTCGCCAGGGGCAGTAACGCCTCCCACCTGTTCTCTCGGGGTGTCACGTTGAGCCCGCGGTCCACAGTCGCTATATTCCCACAGGTTTGCGCTGTCCGACCCGATGCCCCGCCGTAGCGATATCCGAACGATCCTGATCATCGGCTCAGGACCGATTGTCATCGGTCAAGGTTGCGAATTTGACTATTCCGGCACGCAGGCGTGCAAGGCCCTTCGAGAGGAGGGATACCGGGTTGTCCTGATCAACAGCAATCCGGCGACGATCATGACTGATCCGTCGATGTCGGATCGAACGTATATCGAACCCATCACTCCCGAAGCCGTTCGTAAGGTTCTCGCTCGTGAGGCGGAACTTGGAACCCCCATTGATGCATTGCTTCCGACGCTCGGTGGCCAGACTGCTCTGAACTGTGCCTGTGCACTGGTCGACAACGGAACCCTGAGAGAATTCGGCGTTGAGATGATCGGAGCGGATCGAGACATCATTCAACGCGCTGAGGATCGTGAAGCATTCCGCCAGATTGTTCAGGCGCTGGGACTCAAGCAGCCACACTCTCGTACGGTGAACACCCTCGACGAAGCGCGGGATTTCCTTCAGGAGATCGGCCTTCCGGCCATCATCAGACCGGCCTTCACGCTCGGAGGAACCGGGGGCGGTATTGCATATAACCGCGAGGAGTTCGACGAGATCATTCGCCGCGGACTATCGGCCAGCATGATCGGACAGGTCCTGATCGACCAATCGGTCCTCGGGTGGAAAGAATACGAACTCGAAGTTGTTCGAGATCACAACGATAACTGTGTGATCGTCTGCGGCATCGAGAACATCGATCCCATGGGGGTGCACACCGGCGATTCGATCACCGTCGCGCCGATCATGACGCTCTCCGACAAGGAATACCAGCGGATGCGTGATGCCGCGATCGCCATCATGCGTGCTGTGGGTGTCAATACGGGCGGCTCCAATGTGCAATTCGCCGTCAATCCGGCCACTGGCGAAATGGTGGTTGTGGAGATGAACCCGCGGGTGTCGCGTTCGAGCGCCCTCGCCTCCAAGGCCACGGGATTTCCGATTGCTCGCATCGCCGCCAAGTTGGCCGTCGGGTATTCGCTTGACGAGCTGCGAAACGATATCACGGGCACGACCAGTGCCTGCTTCGAGCCATCGATTGACTACGTTGTGGTCAAAATGCCGCGATGGACCTTTGAGAAATTTCCCGAAGCCGACGAGACACTTACCACCCAGATGAAGTCGGTGGGAGAGGCAATGTCGATCGGACGGACATTCAAGGAATCCCTGCAGAAAGCCATCCGGTCCATGGAGGTCAAGAGGTTTGGCCTGGGGCTGGATCGAAACGACAAATGGCTGGCTGCACGCAGGGCCGTTGAATCGGGCGGGCTTCGTTTCACGGGCACCGCCACGGCGGAGGTTCCCCACGGCCTGCTGGCCGCGGATGGATCGCCAATTGTCTGGCCCGTTCCGGATGAGACTCTGATTCGCAAGCTCAGCGTGCCGAGTCAGGGCCGCCTGTATTACATTCGCTACGCCTTCAAGATGGGATGGTCGATCGACCGGGTGCACCAGCTCTCCCGCATCGACCCGTGGTTCCTCGACCAGATCCTCCAGCTCTGCGAATTTGAAGATCGCCTGTGCGAGTACGACTCCCTGGAATCTGTTCCGCCCGAGTTGCTGCGTGAAGCCAAACAACTCGGGTATTCCGATCCGCAACTGGCGAACGTGTATCTCGGCGAAATCACGACGTCTGCCATTCTCGCGGTGCGAGCCCATCGAAAGCGCCTGGGCATCGAGCCGGTCTACAAGCTCGTAGACACCTGTGCTGCCGAATTCGAGGCGGCCACTCCCTACTATTACAGCACGTACGAAGCCGAGAGTGTTTCGTCTGACGGTCGCCGCGGCATTGACGATGAGATCCGCGTAAGCGACCGCAACAAAATCGTGATACTGGGTGGAGGCCCCAATCGAATCGGTCAGGGAATCGAGTTTGATTACTGCTGCGTTCAGGCGGCCTATGCCTGCGACGAAATGGACTTCGAGTCGGTGATGATCAACTCCAATCCGGAGACCGTGTCAACTGACTTTGACACCTCAGACCTCCTCTTCTTTGAGCCGTTGACCCTGGAAGACGTTCTGAATGTCGTGGAGAGGTTGAACGGAGGAGGAATTGAGGTTCCCGATCGAAGCGGGGGCGTCATCGGATGCATTGTTCAGTTTGGCGGCCAGACGCCGTTGAACCTGGCCCACGGTCTCGTCGCGGCCGGTGTGCCGCTGATCGGTACCGGCCTCGATTCAATCGATCTTGCCGAGGATCGTGATCGGTTCAAGGCGGTGCTTGACGAACTCAGCCTGAAGCAGCCGCCGAGCGGAATCGCCCACAGCCTCGAGGAAGCCGTTGAAATCGCCGAGCAGGTGGGGTACCCCGTGCTCGTTCGACCCTCGTATGTGTTGGGAGGCCGGGGGATGGAAACCTGCTTTGACGAGGCTTCGCTTCGTCGCTACATGCTGCAGGCCGTCAAAGTCTCTGACCTTGCATCCGGCGGTGGGCCCTCCATCCTGATCGACCGGTTTCTTTCCGACGCGATTGAAATCGATGTGGATGTTGTGGCCGACTTCCTGCCTCCCGATGCCACCGCGCCCCGCCAGCTTCGGCTGCCGGAGACGGCCGGAATCGCCGTGGTTTGCGGCGTCATGGAGCACATCGAGGAAGCTGGAATTCATTCCGGTGATTCGACGTGCACCATTCCGCCCTGGTCGCTTCCTCGGTCCATTGTTGATCGAGTGCGCCAGCAGGCCAGGAGTCTTGCCAAGCGCCTTCGTGTCCGGGGATTGATGAACGTGCAGATGGCCGTCAAGGATGAGACGCTCTACATCCTCGAAGTCAATCCTCGCGCATCCCGCACTGCGCCGTTTGTCTCCAAGGCCAAGGGAGTGCCCTGGGCTCGAATCGCGGCCAAGGTCATGATGGGTGCATCACTGGAGTCGATGGGAGTACAGGAAATTCCCGACACTGGATTCTATTCGGTGAAAGAGTCTGTTTTTCCATTCTCGAAGTTCCCGGGAGTTGACGTCGTACTTGGACCGGAAATGCGATCAACGGGCGAGGTCATGGGTGCTGACCGATCGTTGCCGATCGCATTGGCCAAGGCGAAGATGGCCGCGGGGATCAGACTTCCGCGCGAGGGCACGGTGTTCCTGTCCGTTCGCGACGCCGACAAGCCACACGTGGCCGAGGTGGCGCGGAGTCTTGTGTCGATGGGCTTTCACGTGCTCACCACGGGGGGTACACACGAGCTTCTGGCGCGCTACAGCGTTGAGACCCATCGACTCCCCAAGATCTCGGAAGGTCAGCGCCCGAATGTGCTCGACAAGATTGCCAACGGCGAGATCAACCTGATCATCAACACCGCTACTCGCAAGGGCGCCCAGACCGACGAAGGCCGAATCCGGGCCACGGCGGTCAAGGCTGGAATTCCGATGATCACCACCATCGCAGGGGCTCGGGCCGCGGTGCAGGCGATAGCCGCCATCCGCGCGGGTGCCTGGAACGTGAATGCCATCCAGGACTACTTCCCCAATCTCGTGCGGGCCGAATCGGAAGCCGAGGTCGTCGTCCTTCCTCGTGGGCAGCTGCTTACACACTGAGATGCTTCCCCGAATCGGCATCACGACAGACGCCGATCCCGAGCGATACTTCTCTCGCCGGCCCTATGCCGATGCCGTTGTCTCGGCGGCGGGAATTCCCATCCTGATTCCATGCATCCCGTCGCTGGCCCGCGCGTACCTCGCGGTTGTGGACGGGATCATCTTGTCGGGTGGTGACGATCCGATCATGGAGCCGTTTGGCGTTGCGACCCATCCCAAGGCAACACGGGTCGATGGGGCTCGGCAGGACATGGAACTCGCGCTGCTGGACGCGCTTCGAGACGATCCTGCGAAACCGGTGCTGGGAATCTGCCTCGGCATGCAGTACATGTGTCTGCATGCCGGGGGCGCCATCGATCAATACCTCCCCGAGACATTGCCGACTCACGAACTCCATTGGGGCAGGGTCTCTCATCCCGTGCGAGGCGATCTCGGCCGCGGTGATGTGTTGAGTCACCATCGTCAGGCGGTCACCAACCCCGGAAGCCTGCACATTGCGGCCACAGCGCCTGACGGAACAATCGAGGCCGTTCGAGACAGGCATCGTCGGTTCTTTCTCGGCGTGCAGTGGCATCCGGAGCGCACGGCCGATGCCGCCCTTGGCCTCGGTCTTGTTCGAGCCCTGGTGGAAGCGGCGCAGACCAATTCGCCACAGGGTATGTCCAGCACCCCAATATCACGATCCAGCTAATTTCGGGCGCCTTGCGGCTCCGTCGGTGTTTCCGCCGGGGCCACGTGGTCGGTCACGACCACTTCAACTCGGCCATTTGAACGATCGTCAGCCCGAGTCCGTGGGGCCGAATTGGATCGCTCGGTGTCTGCGCACGAGATGAGGCGAATCTGCCACCACTTGACGCCCCGTTCAACCAGCGCACTGGCCACCGCATGCGCCCGATTGAACGAAAGCCTCATCGCCTGATCGCGCTGCTGATATGCTTCGGAGACGCCGGTATGGCCTCGAACCTCAACGATCGAGTTGAGGCCTTTGACCTTTGACACCAACTCATCAATGGCGGGCAGGGCACTCGGAGTGATTTCCGAGCTGTTGTCGCCGAAAGGCACGGTCGCTGAAAGGGAGTAATAGTCTGAATTCGGGCGAATGGACTCGACCTCGTGCTCGAATCCTTTCACGCCGGGATCACTGGTGTCGCTCTTTCCGGCTCGTTCGCGAAGCCGGCGTCGAAGGATGTCGTCACGCGGGTCCGACCCTGTGAGATCCACCGGATTGTGAAAGATCTCGCGCATGGCGATGGCGAAATCGAGCATCTCGGGGTTCTCCCCGCCTCCGGCCATTTCGCCCTCGCCGCCGATGCCGCCCGCGGTCTCCTTGTTCAGGTTCATGGCGAGCAGGATGACGAAGAAGCCCATCATCAAGGCGACATTGTCGGCAAACGAGATGAGCCACTCCGGCGCGCCCTCGTGTTCGCCCTCGCCGTGCCCGCCGCCACCGGGACCATGCCCGCCGCCTCCATGGCCGTGGCCTCCGCCGTCGCCTTCGGAATGATGCTCTTTCTCTGCCATGGCAACGTGCCCTATGCAGCGACCTTCAGCTTCGAACGACTGGTCTGGGGAACGAAGGCCATCATCTTGTCGAGGGTGGCCCGAGGATTGTCGCCTGCCTGGATGGAGAGAATGCCCTGGAGCATCATCTCCTTGTTCAGGATCTCCTCGCCGGAACGCAATGCAAGCTTGTCGCCGATGGGGCCTGCGATGGCGTTGGCCACGATGGCGCCGTACATGGTGGCTACCACGGCGAGCGCGAGCATGTGGCCCAGGACGCCAATGTCCGCGCTGGCAAGATTGCCGAACATGCCGACCTGTCCGACCAGGGTGCCGACGAGCCCGTATCCCGGGCCGTAGAGTTTGATCAGATCGAAAAACTTCTTTCCGGCCTTATGCCGCTCACCCATGGCCAGCACTTCCATGCGCAGCGTCTGTTCGATAATGCTCGCGTCCGTTCCGTCGACCGCCATCTTGAGGCCGTTTTGGAGAAAGGGGTCCTTGATCTGCTGAATCTCGGCTTCGAGCGCCAGGATGCCATCTCGTCGGGCCTTTTCCGAGAGAGACGAGAGGAGTTGCACCGTGTCGACAATGCTCATGCCCTTGTGGAAGAGAAATCGCCGAATGTAGCCCGGGACGGCGAGCAAGCGCTCCATGGGCATGGCGATGAAGACGACGCTGATCGAGCCGCCAATCACCATCAGCACGCCTTCCGTCGAATAGAACATCAGCAGGTTGCCGTGCGACGTCTCAAAGAAGACGATGCCTAGGCACAGGCAGCCGACGAGGATACCGATCAGACTGGCTTTATCCATGGCGCAGCTCCGGCCCTTGCAGGTGTCGATGCCCGGTTCTCCCGGGCGGTCGGTGGCTCTCGGGCCGATCAGGTTCGCCTCTGGAATCGGCCGACCGATGCCAAGGCTGAAGGACCGTCTTTGTCGATCTTTGAGTTTGGTCGGGATACGTGGACTGGCTCGGGCTTATCGGTCGCCGGGTATTCGTCGTATCATCTCGAACCATGGAGGTTCGCGTTGATATCGATCCCCGCTTGTTCCGGATGGCCATGCGTTCCACGGGCATTCGGGACCCACATCGGCTCCTGTCGGCGGGCCTGCGGGCTCTGATCGCCAGGTCCCATGTCGTCCGGTATGCCACAGCGCTGAGATATCAGGCCCTGATGAATCCACGGCCTCGACGACGCGACAATCCCGCCTGAACGACCCATTCCCTGCCCCTCCAAAGACTTCATCGGGTATCGTTGTAGCATGGTGACGGCGGTGGTCGGCGATGTGCATGGATGCGGTGCCGAACTTGCTGCGCTTCTAGGATCCCTGGATGCCACGGGCCCGGCCAGTCGCGTCATTCTGGTCGGAGACCTCCTGACCAAAGGACCCCAACCCGGCGAAGTTGTGCGACAGATTATCTCTCGGCGCGAGGCCGGCCAGGCAATCGATCTGGTGTGCGGCAATCACGATCTGCGAATGCTTGCAGCCCTGGCCAGCGTGCAGTCAGGCCTGAGTCCGAACAATCTTGGTCGGGCGGAGCGGGAGACCTGGCACCGGCTGGCTCACGACGGAACGCTCCGCTTGGCCATGCGATTGATGGTCGAAGCAACCGAACGGGCCGAAATCCGCAATCCCGAGGCCGGTTGGACGGTCGTTCACGGTGGGATTGACCCAAGCCTGGGACTGAGACGCACGCCCGATGATGTCAAGATTCACATCAAGGCCCTCGAAGGAGAGCCGCACTGGTGGGAGCGATATGACGGCTCCGACGGCCTCATTATCGTCGGCCATAAGCCGCTTCCGAAGCCGCTGGTGCTCAGGCATGACGATGGTCGGCCCTATGTGGTGAATGTCGATACCGGATGTGTGTATGGCGGCTCACTGACTGCCTACCTTATCGAGAAGGATCAATTCGCCAGCCAGCCCGCCATCCCCATGGATGGATCAACAGGTTTTCCGGAACATCGGCTGTTTCGACGGGATACTGCCTCGTCCGAGAGGTAACTTTGTGCCATACCAAGGCCCGTGCTGTGGTATAAAGCTTGCCCCATGCTGGGAAAAGTCTTCAAGGCGTATGACGTCAGGGCCACGTATCCCAAACCGCTCAACGAGAAGTTGACCTGGCAGATCGGATATGCCGTCGCCCAGTATCTCACTGAGCAGGCGGCTGAGGCGGGGTTCGACGATCCAATGATGCGGCATATCGTGGTCGGACGCGATATGCGAAAGTCCTCGCCGTCACTGGTGAGTTCCCTGAAGCGGGGCATTCGCGATTTCGGCGCTCATGTTGTCGATGTCGGTCTGGTCGACACGCCATTGGTTTCCTTCGCAATCAACCTGCTTGGCTGCTGCGGCGGCGTTCAGGTGACGGCCAGCCACAACCCGGCGAACTACAACGGGTTCAAGATCTCAAAGATTGCTGCCAAACCGGTTGGAATGAACAGCGGGCTCGACGAGATCCGGCGCTACGCGGCCATGGTGGATCGAGAGAAACTGGATCCTCGCAATGGCCGCGAGGAGTCGCGTGACCTGTGGTCGCACTACAGGGATCATGTGCTGCAGTTTCTGGAGCCCGCCTTGATCAAGGGGAGCAAGACGCTCAAGGTTGTGGTGGATGCTTCAAATGGCATGGCGGGAACGATGGTGCCCAAGGTCTTTGGCGGATTGCCGGGACTGAAGATCATTCCGCTCAACTTCGAAAATTCGTCGGGAGAGTTCGTCCACGAACCGAACCCGCTCGTGGAGTCGAATCTTTCGGCGTTGAGAGAGAAGGTGATTGCGCAGAAGGCGGACGTTGGAATCTGCTTCGACGGCGATGCTGATCGATGCGTGGCGGTGGATGAGAAGGGGGCCACCATCGGTTGCGATCTGATGACGGCGGTTCTTGCCCAGGACATGCTGAGGCGTGAGCCCGGAGCTGCGGTCGTCTACGACCTCCGTTCCAGCAAGAGCCTTCCTGAGATGGTGGAGGAGGCGGGGGGGCGCCCGGTGCGAAGCCGCGTCGGTCATGTCTTCATGAAGGCAAAGATGGCCGAAGAACGGGCAATTTTCGGTGGCGAATTGTCCGGCCACTTCTATTTCCGCGGGAATTTCAATGCCGATTCCGGGGCCATTGCGTTCGCGATGGTTCTCAGCATGCTGGCCGTGCGAAAGGAGTCCCTCAGCGGCATCTTGGCCGGGGCTCGGCGCTATGCACAGTCTGGTGAAATCAATTTTGAAGTTGAGGACAAGGTCGAGGCCATGAACAGGCTCCGAAAGGCTTTTCCCAACGCCAAGGTCGACGACCTCGACGGAACGACGCTTGACCTTGGGAAGTGGTGGTGCAATGTGCGCATGAGCAACACGGAACCGCTTCTTCGGCTCAATTTGGAAGGCCCCGATCGCGCCACGGTCGCCGCCAAGGTCGCTGAATTGTCCAAGTTCCTTGGCAAACGGGTGGGACATTGAATCGGCCACGACCATGAAGCGGACGGCATGGAGGATCTCAGATTGGAGAAACCATCGTGATCCGAGCTGAGCAGCGATTTGCCGCGCTGTGTGAGCACCTGCCCGACCTGGTCTTCTATGACACGGGGGGAGGCTGCGAATATGTCTCGCCGAATGTCTATCAGATGCTGGGCTACCAATCGTCTCAGATTTCTGGCGACCGCTCCTTCTTTCCGAGTCTGATCCATCCGGATGATGTCGGACACGTTGGGTCACAGGTCAAGGATTGGAATGCACGTGGAAGACCCGAGCCGCTGGTGCTGCAGTTTCGCGTTCGTCATGCCGACCAGCGCTATCGCTGGATCGAGGACAGGATGGTCTCCGTTGAGACGGAGCACGGGCGGCATATGAGCGGGGTACTGGTCGACATCACACCTCGCGTGCACGCCGAGCGAGCCCTGCGCGAAAGTGAATCTCTGCTCAGTGATACGATTGCATCGCTGGCTGAAGGTGTCTTTGTTCACGACGCGGACGGGCGAATCGTGGCCTGCAATTCGTCGGCGGCGGCGATGATTGGCATCGAGGAATCACAGATCCTGGGGAAGAAGGGGAGTCAACTTCCGCTCAAACTCGTGGATTCGGCCGGACAGCCCATCTCCCCGATGGATGCGCCGTGCGCGAGCACATTGCGAACGGGTGGAACGTTTGACAATGTGGTGATGGGGCTGGTGATATCACCGACATTCACGCGCTGGGTATCTATCAACTCGCGACCACTCTCCGGCGTCGATGATGCGAAGACTCGCGGCATCGTGTCAACGATGGCGGACATCTCCGAGCGCAAGCGATTGCATGATCAATTGCAGCAGAATCTGGATACGCATCGCCTGTTGTTGCGGGAACTGAACCACCGTGTCGCCAACAACCTGGCTGCCCTCTCCGGGCTGATCGACCTCATGCGTCAGAATGCCACGGACGTCGCATCATTCTCAGCGACCCTCAAGGATCGACTCCAGACGATGTCGCTCGTCCACCATCTGTTGAACCAGTCGCACTGGCGGGAGACACCTCTCTTCTCGCTCATTCAGGCGCTGGTCCCGGCAAGCTACTGGAAGCGAGTGCACCTCCGCGGCGAAAACGCTCCAATTCCCGCCACACTCCTGACAGCGCTGGCGACGGTGCTTCATGAACTCCTGCTGAACAGCGAGAAGCACGGCGCTCTGAAGTCTGCGAACGGAACCCTCTCGATCACCGCGTCGATGAACAGTGCTGCGACTCGCGTGTTGAGCCTCGCGTGGCTTGAGTCCGGGGGTCCGACCGTCTCGGGCCAGGTCGTTCCCGGAGGCGGCACGCAGATCATCGAGGGGTTGCTCTCAGGAGAGCTTCGCGGCCGAATTCAATGGAATTTCGCCGAAACAGGGGCGAGTCATCGGGTGTTGATCACGCTGGATCCGGATCTCCAACCCGGCCCGAAATCCGCCAAAGGCGAGCCCGCTATTTTGACACGTTGAACAGAAAGTGAGCGATGTCGCCGTCTCGCATGACATAGCTCTTGCCCTCACTCCGCAATTTGCCCGCATCCTTGATGGCCTTTTCGGACTTGAACTGGACGAGATCATCAAAGGCGAATATCTCCGCCCGGATGAACCCACGTTGAATGTCGGAGTGAATGGCGCCAGCTGCCTCGGGAGCGGCTGCACCGATCGGGATCACCCAGGCACGGACCTCCTTCTCGCCTGCCGTGTAGAAAACAGACAGGCCAAGAAGTGAATTGAGCGCGCGGGCAAGCGGCCCAATGGCCGGTTCCGCGAGTCCCAACGAATTGAGCATCTCCTGCCGATCGCCTTCGTCCAGCTCGGCAATCTCGCCCTCCAGCTTGGCGCAAAGGGAAACAGCGATTCCCCCCGCTTTGGCAGCAATGTCATGGACCTGTCTCGCCTCGGTTGAGATCCCTGCGAGATCATTTTCGCCAACGTTGGCCACGTAGAGCACCGGTTTGGCCGTGATGAGGCCATACCCGCGAAGTACCGCCGCTTCCTCCTTGGACCATGACGAGTTCAGACGAAGAGCCTGGCCTTCCTCAAGCAGGGGTCGAGCCTTCTCGAGAACGGCGAGTCGCATCTTTGCATCGGCGTCGTTGCCTCGGGCTGACCGAGATGCCTTGTCAATCGCGCCTTCAACAACAACTAGATCAGCCAGCACGAGCTCGGTATCGATGGTGTCAATATCGCGAGCCGGATTGATCGTCTCATCCACATGCGCCACGGACGGGTCATCGAAGCATCGAACAACATGGCAGATGGCGTCGACTTCCCGGACGGCGGAAAGGAACTGACCCGCCCCGCCCTTGCCTTCACTGGTTCCGCGCGTCAGTCCCGGGATGTCAACAATTCGTATCGACGCGGGCGTCAGCTTTTTCGTTGGCACCAGCTCGGCGATCTTGTTGAGCCGCGGGTCCGGAATCTGGGCCACGGCGACAAGCGCCTTCATGGCGCCACCGCCACCTGCCGCCGCCGACGTGCCGGCCAAGGCTGTCAGGAGGCAGGTCTTGCCGACAGATGGGAGCCCAACAAGGCCGACTTCCATGCACACGATCTCCGCAAAGTGGAAAGGGTGGGATGGTATCCGCTTGCTGGCGTCCCGTCAGTTGGACAAAGCCCGCTCGAGTACCGCCATCCGAACCGCCACCCCGAGGGAGACCTGACGAAGGATCACACTTCGAGGACCATCGGCGACCGTCCCGTCGATTTCCTGGCCCCGGTTCATGGGCCCGGGATGCATCACCACGGCGTGATTGGCCATGCGTGCCAGCCGGTGTGCCGTCAGGCCGTACCACGTCCGGTAATCCGACGCAATTCCTCCCCCGGCAGCGCGTTCCGTTTGAACTCGAAGCATGATGATGGCATCCAGGGTCGGCAGGACTCGATCGAGGTCGTGCTCTATCGAGGCTGACCCGGGAGACCGTGCCAGCCCGGACATGGCAATCGGAAGAAGGGGCGGCGGACCGATCAGTACGACACGGGCGCCCAATGCGGTTAACCCCAACAGGTCGGAGCGTGCAACCCGGCTGTTGGCGATATCCCCAACAATGCCGATGGCTCGACCCTGAACTGAGCCCAAGGCCTCCTGCAACGTCAAGATATCGAGCAGGCCTTGTGTGGGATGCTCATGGCGCCCATCGCCGGCATTCACCACCGCGCAGTCGAGGCGTTGAGCAAGTAGCTTGGCGCCGCCCGAGGCGGCCGTTCGAACCACGACGGCATTGACACCCATGGCCCGGAGATTCAGGGCGCTGTCGAGCATTGTTTCGCCTTTGCTGGCGCTTGATCCGGATTCCGTCAGATCAAGAACAGTGTGGCCAAGCAGTTGTGCCGCCCGTGAAAAGCTCATTCTGGTTCGCGTCGAATCCTCCACAAAGAGATTCGCAACCATGCGGGGACGTGCTGCGGTGAGTGGGGGACTTGACCCGCTGGCCGTGGGAAGCAGCGCCATCGCCCGGGTGAAGATCGCCTGAATTTCCTCCGCAGCAAGCGAATCAAGGCCGAGAAGGTGATGGAATGTGCATGGTGTCGTCATTGCTCTCTAGTACATCCTCAGCCTGCTCAAGAATGGCTTCAAGCCACGCAACCAGCCCTCGCAACAGGGCATCATCGGATTCCCTGGCGGCGAGGTAGACCGCGTCATCGGTGTCCTCCTTGCCATCAATCTGGTACATCAGATACAGGGCCTTCACCTCCCGGCTCTGGCGCTGTCGTGCTTGAGCCAATACTTCGTCCCGGGCGTTGCAATCCCGTGGCATGATTGAGAGCACCCACGCCGCAGATTCATCACTGAGCCGGGAGTAACCCAGCGGAATGGCCCGGCGTGCATGTTCAATCTGCGGTTTCAGTTCGTCCGGGAGGGCCGAGGTCGATGTGAACAGGCAGAGGACGGCGAGGGCAACCGGATCGGGCTGCTGCGTTGTGCTCTCTGCATTCTGACACGCTGATTCGATCCAATCCGAAGAGGTCCTGATGCCCTCCATGCGTAACGACACGGGTCCCGCCTGAAGCCCGAGAAGCCAAGGAACAGGCACACCCGAAGTCATGATGAAGTTGGTGATCGCATTGACCTGAATCGTTGTACCACTCATCGGGGCCATCAGAAGAGGCATGCCGATGTTCGTCCGGAGCAAGTCAATCGGAACAACCATCTTCTCGCCCGGGGCCAGCCCCAGTCGACGATCAAGGTCGATCACCCCGATTGGAAACGTGGTGCGGTCAGTCCGATTCATGACCGACCATTGGCACCGCAATGCCACTTGCGGACGAAGTGGTCCTGACGGCCCGATTGAAAGTCGCACCGGCGAGGTGTTGGTTAGTTCCAGGGTCAAACGGACAGGCTCAAAGGCGTTGAACTCCCGCCCCTCGGACGTCGTGAGCCGCAGCGCAATGGCGTCTTCGGGGTGCGGCCCCGCCCGTTCAACGAAGGCAGGCAAGCTCTCGATAAGTGTTTCCAGTCGAGTGGCCTCGGTCGAAAGATCCGGACGCCTTCCAAGAAGCGAGTGAAGCTCCTCTGCCGCCCACACGCCGACTACCGAACCCGCCGACCTTCGTGCCACTTCCAGGAATCCGGTCGCGGCTGCACGGAGGTCACCGCACTTCCTTTCCGCCGTGGCAAGTCCCAGTCTGACCAGAGGCTCCTCGATCGAGAGCTTCGAAAACGCATCCTTTGCTCCCTGAGCGTCGCCTTCACGAAGCATGATCCAGGCTCGATATCGGGCGATGGCGTCATCGGTCAGCGCACCTGCAGCCTGGAGCTCCTCAAGGGTTGCAACAGCAGCCTGCGTGTCGACATCGAGAAGTGTCATGATCCAGAGCCGCTGCAGTCGAAGCCTTAGCTTCTCCTCCTCCTTCGTCGATTTCTCAATGGCCTGATCGAAGCTCGCCAGCGTTGCGGCGATCTGCGCTGGGTCGAAGTCTGCCTTTCGTCGGAGGATCGCGGCTCGGGCGGTTGCCGCGTCAGGCGGCAGCGATCCGGTGACATCCTTAACGTCAAGCGGAGTGGAAGTCGGATTGGCACGGAGTGCTTCATATTGAGCAGCGCGATTCATCGACCTCTGCAGATTTTGAAGCGCCTCTAACGCCGCGTCCGAGTCTCCGGCGCCCCACAATCCGACTGCATAGTCGACCTGCAGCGAGCCAGGATCCTCCTCCTTCGCGATCATCGTGGAGATCGCCGCGTTGTAGAGGCGTGCAGCGCCGCGATAGGCGCCGTGATCCGAGAGATGGTGCGCCAGTGCCGTCAGCCATTCGACATCGGTTGGATCAGCGAGAACGACCGTCACCATCGCCTCCGCGGCGGCGTAGGCATCATCGTTCACTCGATCCAGGTAGAACTGTGCCGCCTGTCGGGCCGCATCCAGATTGGATGGATCCAGCGACACAGCCTCCGCGAGGGATTCCGCGTATTGCGGTGTCGCACCGTCTCGAGCGAAAATCAGGTTGGCAAGATCCAGGGAGAGCCGCGAAGCCACCGGAGCCGAAAGCTTGCCGCGATTCCGTTCGTCCAAGAACACCCGGTAGGCCTCGATCTTCGTTTCTGCGGTGGACCGGCTGTCGATGGAATTCCGCAGGCGCTTCAAGGCAACAACGTCATCTCTTGGATCCAGGGCAGAGACTCTGGCAAGTGCGTCCCCGACGATCGAGTCCTTCGGTCGATCTCGAAGTTCGCCGATTCGTATGACCAGTCTCCACGCGTCCGGACTGTCGGGCGTCAACTCGGCCGCCACCTGAGCAAGCGACGTGGCCGTGTTGACCAGCTCGGGATTCCGTTGCGCGGTCTGGACGGCCTGAAGAGCCAGTCGGGTGAATGTCGAACTCAATCGCTGGATTTCCGAGTCGTCTGGCGCGGGAGCAGACATTGCCGCGGATGGCAGAGCCAAGGCCAGGAGAAACGCGAAACACCGGTGCACCCTCGGCCTCGAGAGAGCGGCTCGCACGGTGGGCGCACATGGGATCCGAGGTTGCACGGCCGGATTGTATGGTCTCGCGGAATCCCTGCGTCGCATCACGGCATTGCCTCCTCTTGAACGACGACCTCTCCACCGGGCGAACTGGATAATCGGTCAGTGACCGCTCGAATGATCCGCCAGCCCATCAATCGACCGACGGTGTCTTCCTCATCGACAATCACCGTTCCGCCGGCCCGCTCAAGTTCCTTCGCGTGAACGTTGTAACGGCTTCGAACCACAACAGGAATGTCGTCGGCATGGATCCTGCACTGTCGAATGATATGGACTGCACTTCGATGATCTGGAATCGTGACGGCAATGCCCGCCGCGTTCAGGAGCCCGGCATGCAGCAGCACCTCCGGCCGGCTGGCATCCCCGACCTCCGCCCGGCAGCCATCGAGCCGTGCTGCCTGAACAGTCCTCGGATTCGTATCGATGACAATGGGAGCAACATGGTTCTCCTTCAAGGCACCGACGATCTCCCGACCCGCGGGCCCGTATCCGACGACAATCACCACTCGTTCAATGTGCCGGTCTTCGGCCGGTAGAGAGCGGGTTCGGGCCTCGGCCGGCAAGGTGACCCGATCCGCCAGCCGTCTCGAGATTCCAACGAGCGTGGGGGTCAGGATGAGCGAGAGCAGCGATGTTGAGATCACCAATTGGAACCCATCCTCCGACAGAACTCCGTTCCGCAATCCGATGGCGGCCATCACAAAACTGAACTCGCCAATCTGTGCCAGGCAGAGCCCGGTGGCCAAGCCCGTCGTGCTGGATCGACCGGTCGCTCGAATGACAAGCCAGATCAGTGATGCCTTCCCCACAATGACCGCGGCCAGCAGCCAGGCGACCAAGACCGCATGTTGCGGGTCTATCAGCCATCGAAGGTCGGCGAGCATTCCCATCGCGGCGAAGAAGAGTGAAACAAAGACGATTCGAAACGGTGCGACGTCCGCCCTCATCTGCGTGGCGAGCGGCGAATCCGCGAGAATGACTCCGGCGGCGAAGGCCCCCAGAGCAGGTGAAAGACCAAGGCCATGGGCGGCCCAAGTGGCGGCCATGCATGAGCCAAGCGGAAGAATGACGGAGAGGTCTCGGTTTCGCGCGACGGCCGCCGCCGTGAGAATGCGCGGCATCAGGAAGCTCCCGATTGCGATGAGTCCAAACACCAGAACGGCCGCGCGGATCCCCGCAAACCCAAATTTCATGATGGCGTCCGCAACCTGCGCCTGGTCCCCCAGAAATTCCGCGATGAGGACAAGGGGCACGACGGCGGCATCCTGAAGCAGCAGGACCCCAAGTGAGGCCCGACCATGGTCGCTGTCAAGCTCGTGGCGGTCCTGCAATGAGCGAACGACGGTGGCGGTGCTGCTCATCGCAATGATGGCTCCATAGATCACCGCGGCCTGAACCGGTTGACCCAGTGCCAGGATCACCATGGCGCTGATTCCCACCGTCAGAATGACCTGCAGGGCGCCGCCGATAGTGGCAGTCTTTCCCAATGACCGGAACTGACGCCAGGATGTTTCCAGCCCGATGGTGAAGAGCAGGAGGGCGACGCCGATCTCAGCCATCGCCTGCATGGTGTCGCGGTCATGGACCAGGCCAAGCTGACTTGGACCCGCCAGAATTCCTGCAACAAGGCAGCCCACGATGGAACTCTGCCGCAGTCGCTCGAAGATCAGGCCCAGCGCCAGCGCGGCGGTGAGCAGCACGACGACGTCTCGCAGAACATTCCAGATCTCAACGGACGCCATGTCGCGAGGACCTACTCGTGGTGGTGATCGTGGTCGTGATGGTGCAGTAATTCGGTCTCGTCGGTATCCACCTGGTGAGGATGAGCATGCGGCAACTGCGAGTGACCGGCTGCCTCGAGGCGGCCGATGCCCCACGCGAGGGTCAATCCAAGAAGGAGTGCAACCGAAAGCTTGATTCGATCATGGCGATGAAATTGCAGTTCCGGCAGCAAGTCGCTCATGGAGAGGCAGAGAAAGGTGCCCGCAGACCACGCCAGCGCCATCTCCAGAATGGCCGTTGACGCCGTCGAACTCAGAAGTCCTGCCTTGAAAAGAAGGATTCCGAGGGGCACGATCGCTGCGAAGAGGAGATTGACCAGGTGGATCTTGAACCGGGGATACCCGGCGGATGACATGAGCGTGCTGATGCTCATGGAATCAAACGGCTTGTGCAGCACGATCACCAGAAAGGTGCTGAATCCGAACCAGGTGCCTCCAGCGTGCCGGACTCCGGCTTCAACTGCCGCAGCAATTGCGACGCCTTCCATGAGACTGTGAATTGCCAGGCCCGCGGCAGCACCGGTCCAACGGAACGAGGCTGGATGGGCGGCTGTCTGCCGACCGTGGTGATGTTCACAGTGGCCATGAGATTCATCCGGTGGCTCATGGTGGTGGGCATGAAACATGCGCTGAACGAGAAACATGATCAAGAAACCCGCCAGCAGCCACAGCATGATCGGGTCAACCAGATCATGCCCATGTGCGTTGGAACCGTTCCGCTCGAGTCCCAGCATCAAGGCATGCGGGAGCATGTGAAGCAACCCCACGCCAAGCATGAGCCCGGCAATGAAGCTGATCATGATCTCGAGCTTCTGGTGCGTCAGCTTGAGAGCGAGGGGGATCAAGCCGCCTGCGATTGATGCCGCAAGGATTCCAGCGCAGTAGACCGCCAGCCACGTGTTGCCACTCATCGGTTCGTCCGTGCTTAACGCAGTTGGCGAATCAGATTACGGATTCGGCACTTTGGGAGTATTCTCGTTGACGACGCTGAGCAATTCGACGTCAAAGATCAGCGTCGCCTTGGGCGGAATCGACTGATTCCCACGAACACCGTACCCGATGGTGTAGGGGATGATCAGCTTGCGCTTGCCGCCCACGTGCATCGACTCCACACCTTCGCGCCATCCCGGGATCACCTGGTTCAATCCGAAGGTCGCCGGCTGGCCCCGGTCCACGGAACTGTCAAACTTCGTACCATCAACCAGCCACCCGGTGTAATGCACCGTGACCTTTGCGGTGGCGTTCTCGGGAGCAGCACCCTCGCCGACCTTCATGTCGTAGTACTTCAGCCCGGATTCGGTCTCGATCCAATCGCCGCTGACCGGTTCGCCCGGGAATCTTGCGACCTCTTCTCGACTGATGAGCTCGCCGGTCGAAGAATTGATCACCGCCTTGTGCCCGCTTCCTCCATCAAAGTAGATGACGGTTGCCGTGGGGGGAATCGACCGCGTATCGAGATACGCGGTCTTGACTTGGCCCGGGCTGCCGCCAAGGGCGATCTCAATAGCCTTGCTGAGGGGCAGCGTGGCCACACTGACCTCGCCAGTATCGCCGTCAACCGTGGCCCGCACCTCCATGCCGTTCACGAAGCTGATCGCGGCATAGGTGACCTTCTCCTTGTCGGGGTTGCCGGTCGCCTCGATGGCCGCCACCGCTCCCTTCGTCTTCTCCTCAATTCTCTTGATCGCCTGGTCCAGAGTGACCTTGCTGGCCGCAAGATGTTGCTCCATCGCGGCCGGCTCGGGCGGAATCGTTTCGTAATCCGGTCCGACCTGCTCCGCAGCCTGGAAAGCGACAGCTCCAAGAGTCAGGGTGGCGGCGATCGTCGATCGAAGCATTGTGGGGGGTCCTTTCGAAGGGTCGGTGAATGGGGATGGCAAGGGTAGCCAAAGAAAGTCGATCACGGAAGTTGGCTAGGCGCGTATGATCCTGAGAATTCGGAGATTTCACCATGCGAACCGCCTTTCTGACGCTGATCGTGGTCCTTGGAACCGCTCTTCCGGTGGGGTGTGACGAGCCGGTCAACCGTGGAGCGACAGCGAAGCGTGAGACCCCCGCCGCGGAATCAAGTCCGGTTTCGTCGGCAGGGGTGGATTTCGGGAGTTCGGGTTCCGCTCCCGGGAAGGCGCGAGACGTTGCTCGGCGAACCGCTGATGCCGTCGAAGCGAAGCAGCAGGAACTGATCCGCCAGATGGAGCAGGGGCAAGAGGGGGATGATCGCTAGCCGTTCAGCACGCTCCGTTGGGGATAACTCGTCGGTTGTCTTTGCAGCCGTTGAAGCTCGACTAGGCTTGGTCGGGGAGGATCAAGACCAGGCATGTCCACAGACTACGCGGTGCTCTGCAGCGACTTCTACGTGAATCAGAAGCTGTCGCTCAAGCTCGATGTGCCGTCCGGGCGGGAAACCATCCTCCACATGATGGATCGGGTTCGTAAGGAGTTGCCGAAAATGGACCATTTTCGGCGATTCGATGACGAAATCGCCCTCGAATCCAACGATCGCGAGGGCGAATACATGTGGATGGCCCTCAAGCAGACGTCGATTCGATCGGGTTGGGTCAATCCGGAATCATTGGATGCTGCCTATCGGCTACATCGCGTCATCCTGGAGGTGGCGCCGTATTTCCTATCAATCAGTCCTCTCGACGTGGAGCACCTCGAGCTGGTGTTCGGGTTTGACATGGAGGCTGCCACGAATCGAGATGCGGCCGTTTTTCAGGCTCTGTTGGCGGAATCCCCCTTGGCCGCGATCATTAATCCGGACGAGGACAATCTGATCGATGTGCAGCCGTTTATCGGGTTCTCGTTGGACGACTCGTGCAATCTGCAGGCGTTTGTGGAGGTGAAGACCCGCGGAAGGCCCTCGGAAATCGCAATGGGGAGGTATTCCACCGAGCCGATCAGCATTTATCTGACGGTTCGACACACCGGACCTCTTCGATCGATGGAGGAATTTGGAACGGTGTTTGGCGCCCTGGCCGGTCATACGGAACGTTTGGCGGAGGACCGGGTCATTCCCCACATTGTGATGCCGATTCGCGAAGCCCTTGGCGACCGAATGTAGGCACCTGCACGTGGCAAAACGGCGTCGAGGCGCTCATAATCAGACCATGAGCGTCCTGACCGGTTCCGCCCCGATTTCTCCTGCCATGGATCACGACCTAAGCACAGAGGTGACTTTCGATCAGATTGTCGCCGCGGAGGAGCGCATCGCCGGCGGCGTGGTCAAGACGCCCTGCGAGGAATCGTTCGCGCTCTCGGAGATGTGCGGCTGCCGGATCCACACCAAGCTGGAATACCTTCAGCGTACCGGCAGCTTCAAGGAACGGGGGGCGCGCAATGCGCTGCTCCTGCTCACGGAAGCACAGCGATCGACCGGGGTGATTGCGGCCAGTGCCGGCAATCATGCGCTTGCGTTGGCCTTTCATGGACGGCAGCTTGGAATACCCGTGACCGTGGTGATGCCTCGATTTGCTCCGCTGATCAAGCAGACCCGCTGTCGTCAGCTTGGAGCCGACATCATCATCGCCGGCGAGAACATTGCCGAGGCAAAACTGACCGCTGACAAGATCGGCGCTGAAAAGGGTTTGACCTATATTCACGGCTTCAATGATGCGGCGATCATTGCCGGGCAGGGCACGATCGGGCTCGAGATTCTGGAGCAGGTTCCGAAGGCCGACGCCGTTGTCGTGCCCATCGGTGGCGCGGGGCTAATTGCAGGCATCGGGTTGGCCATCAAGACGGCCCGGCCCAAGACGCAGATCATCGGGGTGGAGCCCGAACACGCCGCGAGTTTTGCCGCTGCGCTCAAGGCGGGGCGACCGGTGCCCATCGAGATGCAGTCCACGCTGGCGGATGGCCTTGCCGTGCCAACCGTGGGCGACCGGGCCTTTGCGGTGGCCCGCAAGTATGTCGATCGCATGATTACGGTCAGCGAAGAATCAATCTCGCTCGCCATCCTGCGACTGGCTGAGTTGGAAAAGGGAGTTGTCGAAGGCGCTGGAGCAACGCCGCTCGCGGCGTTCCTCTCGGGGCAACTCGCCGATCTTGCCGGAAAGCGGGTGGTGTTGACCCTCTGCGGCGGAAACATCGATCCAACCATCCTCAGCCGCGTGATCGAGCATGCGTTGGCGGTGGATGGGCGACTCATCCAATTCACGGCTCTGATTCGTGACCGTCCGGGTGGATTGGCGGAACTTGCGCTGGCGATCGCGGCGGCTGGGGCCAGCGTCAAACAGGTCTCGCATGAGCGGGCGTTCGGCGGACCCGACGTTTCAACGGTGCAAGTTCTCTGCACGGTTGAAGTTCGTGATCGGGCCCACACCGAAGAGCTCTACGAATCCCTCCGCGAGCGCGGCATCAGGGTGGTTTCCCGATCAGGGAGGCCCGGAATGCCGACGTCCGGATAACGGGATCGAACCGATTTTCTCGATTCTGACGGTCTCACGCTTCAGAGGGGTTGCGATCCTGCCGAAAACTCAAAGTCGGCGGAATTGTCCCACGGATGGGCCAAGCGCTGAACGTGATCGCCTCGCGCGAGAGGGTGCTCCCATGAACATTGAGAAGGATGTTCTGACCACCGGTGAAGTCGCAAGAATTTGCAACGTCGCCGCTCGAACGGTCAGCAAATGGTTCGATTCAGGCCAGCTGAAGGGATATCGCATTCCCGGCTCCAAGGATCGCCGCATTCCGCTTGCGAACCTCATCAAATTCATGAAGGATCACAACATTCCAACCGACGGGTTGATGAGCGGCGAGCCGCGAGTGCTTGTGGTCGACCAGGATTCCGAGGTGCTTGGTTCATTGAAAGCCGTTCTCGGCGAACAAACCCGATACCAGGTGCGAACGTGCGCGAGCGCTTTTGAGGCCGGCGTCGAGTGTGAGCGATTTCGCCCGCACGTCATGCTGATGGACCTGCACCTTGCCGACTCCGACCCGAGCCGGATCTGCGGCCTTCTACGCAGCGACGACGACCTTCTGCTCACCCGAGTGATCGGCATGAGCAGCAAGCTCACTGAGGGTCAGGCCGCCCAGCTCCTCCACGGCGGTTTTCATGGAGTCCTTCGAAAGCCGTTCACAGTGCGTCAGGTGATCGATTCCATCGAGGCCGCCAACGCGCTGGTGGCCTGAACAAAGTCTTCAGCTGATCACCGCTGCTCCCGACGAGAGTCGCGAATCGACGCGGTCCTTCCACTCCTCGAATCCCGAGCGACCCATCAGGCCGAATGTCGCAACCTTTCCGGTTTCGACCGCAGGCTGGTCGTACGCGTCGATATCAAGGATGAGGCCGCAATACGCCGTCACGATCTCCCAGAGTTGAATGAACTCACCTACGTGGAAGGCGTCGATCTTGGGGAATCGAATGGTCAAGTTCGGCCGGGCGCTTTCCACCAGTGCATACTCCGTGGCTCTCTTCTCGGCGTTGAGAAGCTCGGTCAGTGATGCACCCTGGAGATACTTCAGGTTCTCAACCTTCAGGCCTCGCGGGACCTTCACGTCCTTGGAGAACTTCTCGACCTCCAGGAAACAGAAGACCTTGTCGTTGGGGCCTTCCCGATAGAGCTGAACCTGGCTGTGCTGGTCTGTCGTACCGAGGGCCTTGATGGGTGTGGCCCCTGCAAACACTTCCTTTCCGGATCGATTGACCCGCTTCCCAAGCGACTCGGCCCACAACTGTCGATACCAGTCTGCCAGGAGATACAGACTGTTCGAATACGGCATCATCACGTGGTTTGATTTCCCCTTCGAGGCGAATTCCATAAGAAGAGTGGCGATGACCGCGGCCGGATTCTGGGCGGATTCAGCCTGGCTGCAGCGTGTGTCCATTTCCGCCGCACCGTCGAGCAGGGCATCAATATCAATGCCGCACATCGCTGCGCTGAACAACCCCACCGGAGACAGGACGCTGAAGCGTCCGCCCACGCCCTCCGGTACCGGAAGCGTTGCGTAACCCTCCGCATCGCAGATGGACCGCATCGTGCCCTTTTCGGGATCCGTCACCGCAACAATATGATCCCCATAGCCCCGCCCTCGCGCCTTCTTCAGGAGGTCTCGGGCATAAAGGAACTGGGCTGCGGTTTCCGCGGTTTCACCGGATTTCGAAATGACATTAATGAGCGTTCGCTTGAGTTTGTGGTCCTCACGCCGGATGAAATCAAAAACGTGATGGATCAGGCTCGGGTCAACATTGTCGAGCACGAAGAGCCTCGGGCCCTTCCGCCGCCTGTTGGGGATCAGATTCCAGGTTGGGGGATTGAGAGCCGATTGGAGCGCAATGTTGCCCAGCGCGCTGCCTCCGATTCCCAACACCACCAGGTTGTCAATAGCTCCCTTGTATTTCTTCACCAGCCGTCGAATCGCCTTCGTGTGGCTGCTCCGCATGGGGTCGAAAGGGAGGAGCCGCCACCGCTCCCAGCCCGTGCCGCGTGTCTGTTGAAGCGAGCGTGTCTGGGCGGACATCGAGTCCGCTCGGCGCCCAATCACGTCATTGGCGAGCCCTTCAGTTCCCACGCGGGCTGCGAGGCAATTGGAGTAGTCAATTGAGAGACGATTCATGGCGACAGCATACCGCAACCTCGAAACCGCTATCGCTCAAGAGCCGGTCATTCCTTCCAGGTCACCGATGATCTTCGATTGAAAGGCCCGCCGATCGGGCAATCTGTTCGACCAGCCGGCGAAGCCTCGCAACCTCTGCTTCCAGCGAGGCAAGTCGTTCAGACGTGCCGGGCGGGACCAAGTCGCTCGATCGTCGCCCGGTGTCGGATTCGGCGGTGGTCTCTGTCCCTTCCGGGCGGAGGCTGGGGCAGAGCAACTGGTCGAACTTCGATACCCGACTTCCCGGCTCGGGTGGAATCTCTCGAATCAACGGGCCCGTTGGGTCGCCCTTGGTCATCAGGCTCTGAAGCACGTTTCGAGTGATCTCTATTGACTCCAGCGGGTGCATTCGACTCGCATTTCCCCGGAGTTCCCCGATCGTTTGCGGCCCTCGGAGCAGGAGTTCAGCAAGAATGACCAGTTCACTGGTCGAGACCTGCAGTACCTCTCGGGCCACGTGGCGAAACTTCTCCACCCGAGAGCCGCTGAGAGCCACCTCACGGACGAGTCCCTTCGCCCGAAGGCCGTCCAACGCTGTCAACGCCCGATCCTCATCCATGGAGATGACCGGATCCCGGTTGTTCTTCTGATTGGCTCCGGTGACGACCGCATTCAGCGAGAGCGGATACTGGCTGGGCGTCGTTTGTGCCTTTTCAATCAGGACCCCCAGGACGCGACATTCGTCCGGTGTCAGCACATTGGTCATACCCGAAGTGTAACGCGCTGAAATCAGGTCGGTGGGATCTCAGCGAATTCGCCGCACGGTGCCATTTGGCCAATACGTCACCGGGCGGGATCCCAGGCTCTCGTCAAACCCGTGAGTTGGTTCAATCGACTCGAATTCCGGGTGCTCGGCAAGGAAATCTCGCACGGCGGTCTGTGGATTATTCCAGGCCCAGTCCGGCCGCGTGCGGGGCGCACCGACGACCTCCTGCATGATCCCATCCATGGCGATCACAAATGACCCCACGCTGGCCAACGGGGCATAGGCCTCGAGTTCCGCGCGAACATGATCTCGTTCGTGACACGAATCGAGCAGCACCATGACGGTGTCGTTCGGCTTCACATGCTTGCGCACGGCGTCAACGGTTGATCGCTCGACAGAGCTGCCTTCGACAAGCGTGATCAGGTCAGCCAGAGAATGGCTCTCGATGGCTTCACGGTTTTTCGGACGAATCTCGATATCGATGCCGATGACTCGGCCGCGACCGGCCAGACGGCAGAGACCCGCGTGAAAGACCAGCGAGCCTCCATGAGCCACGCCGGTCTCGATAATGACATCGGGTTTGACCTTCCAGATCAGTTCCTGAAGCCGAAACATGTCCTCGGGCAACTGAATGATCGGACGCCCAAGCCACGTGAACGTGTAGACGTGCTTGATGTCCCACCCCGACCGCAGCCAAACCTTGCTCAAAGACTCAAACGCTTCAGGGTCGCCGATCGGCACCGTTCGACGTCCCCGCTCATCCGTGATGGTGACCAGATCGCCATCGATGGTGATCACACTGACCGCTCCCGGGTCTTGCGATGGACGAAGGCCTTCTGAACGCCGTAGTCGCCGACCTGCGGCACCTCCGCAGCGAGCCGATGAATCGGGTGGTCATAGTCGATCGCCTCGCCTTGGTCACGAGCGAATGCGGAGTAGATGAGCCTTGTAATCAGATAGTAAGACGAGCTTGGCCAGTATTCGCCGATCCGTTCGAGCAGGCCGCCGACATAGGCATCAAACTCCTCTCGCAGCAGCGTCAGGTGCGGGTGAATCGGAAGCGGTTCGAGGTTCATCCGGACTCGGTCTTCATTGATGCGTTGGTACCCCGACTCGTACGATTCGAGATAGAGAAGAGCACCTCCCGGGCGAAGCGCATCGGCGAGGAGTTCCGCGATTCGCTTCTGCATCTCGACCGACTCGAGATTCTGAAACACGCGAATTGTGAAAATCAAGTCGAATGACTCGGCCAACGGCTCACAGATGATGTCGTGGTGGAGGAACTCGATGTTCTTCGGTGCATCTTGACCGAGGCAGCTTGTGGCGGCGGAGATCATGTCCTGATTGATGTCGAGGCCCACAAAACGAATGTTCGGGAATCGCTGAGCCAGGATCAAGGTCGAATAGCCGTTCGCACATCCGAAGTCCAGCACGGTCGCCGGTCTCAGGGCCTCGATCTGCCGAGCCACGAAATCGATCTCGACCCGCCGAAGGTGAACATCGTTCGTGTTCGCCCGCGGGTCCACGCCAAACGTCTTTGAACGATCGGTCCAGAAGGCCATCATCTGCGCGTGCTTCGTGGTCATTGGATTCCCTCTCATGCAGCGCCGGCGAAATTCCGGAGCCGTGGTGCTTTCTGATGGGCTGTGAAGTACCGTTCGATCGATTCACAGACTCGATCCACCGTGGTCAGGCTCATCATCGAATGAAGCGGCAGTGAGATGACCTCATGCCCAACTCGATCGGTGACAGAAAGGTCACCGCGTCGGCACTGTTTGAGCAACGTGAACCAGTGACCTGGCTGCCAGTGAATCCCCGTATCGATCCCCTTGCTGCGCAGCCAGTCGCGAAGTGGCTCCCGGTGCTCCGCATCAACGCGGATGTAATAGAGAAACGGCGTGACATCGGCGAAGTCGGTCTGCGGAATTCGAACCCCCGAAAGAGTGCCAAGGCGGCTGTTGTAGTGACGGCAGGCCGCCCGACGGCTGGACGTGATCTGGTCCATCTTGGCAAGCTGGGAAAGGCCCATGGCCGCGTGCAGGTTGGCCATGTGGTATCGGAACCCCAATCGGCTGACGTCATAAGTCCAGGCTCGGCGATCCTGATACATGACGCTGCTGGGCTGGCCCATGCCAATGAGCCGCATTTCGCGAAGCTGTTCAGCTTCACCGGGATTTGAAACAACGATGGCGCCGCCGTCGATGCAGGTCATGGTCTTGACCGGATCGAAACTGAACATCGTGAGGTCGGAGAATGACCCGATCTGTCGTCCCTGATAGCTGGATCCGAATGAGTGCGCTGCATCGTGGATCAGTCGAAGCTCGTGCTGCTGAGCCAGTGCGGCCGCATGGTCGTGATCGCAGAGCAGGCAGTCATAGTCCATGACGATGATCGCCTTGGTGCGAGGCGAGATCAATTCCTCGGCCTTCTTCAGATCGATGCAAAGCGTGTCGTCAAGGATGTCGCAGAACACGGGCTCTGCGCCGACGGCAAGGATGGCCTGAAAGTCGGCGATGTTGTTGAATGAAGGGGTAATGACCTCATCGCCCCGGCCGACACCGGCCACCATCATCGCAAGATGAAGGGCCGCGTGCCCGGTGCTGACTGCGACGACCTCGCGGTCGGCCGCCCCGAGATAGTCCTTCAGAGCCGATTCAAATCGGCCCACGTAGCTGCCCATCCCAAGCCAGCCCTTGACCAGCGATTCCTGCACAGCGGCAAGTTCTTCGGCCTGAATGAGGGGTTTGAAGACCGGGATGGAGACGTCGTCCATTCGAGCTTTATCGGCAAACGCCTGGGAGCTTGGTGAAGCCGGCTCACCTCAATGGCATCGAACATTCCAGTCGTAGGGAATTCCGCCGGCGAAGGGATCCAGCCGCTCGGTGCGGTGTGCATCGGCGTCGTGGGCATGCGTGCAGCAGTTGGCGACCAGGGCCAGCGGCTCGCTCAAGCCCTTGAAGCCGTTCCAGACCATCGGGGGAATCTGGACAAGTGAGTAGTCATCCGGACCCAGGAAGACCTCCATCTGCGCGCCACGAGTCGACGACTTCTCGCGGTCGTCATGGAGAACCAGCTTCACCCGTCCAAAAGGCACCGCATAATTCAACGTCATCTCTCGATGTCGATGCCACCCCTTGACGACCCCTCGATAGACCGTTGAGAAATACACCTCGCCGAAACCGCGAAAATGGGGCTCGTCGGCACGAAGCATATGCATGACCGTTCCGCGTTCGTCAGGGATTCGTCGCAGTGGAAGAATTCGAACCCCATCAATATGGCGATCGGCCGATCGAGGGGAGCTCATGCGGCCATCCTTTCGAGTGTGTTCGCGTTGATCTCTCGCACTTCCGGAACGACCACGATGAACCGGCCGCCTCGCTGCAGGTAAAGGCGATTGCGCTGGGCAACCTCTCTGGCGAGATTCCATGCGAAGAGAAGACACGCTGGCGGATGTTCGTCGAGCAGTCGACTCGGCGACACGATTCTCTGGCCCGTCCCGGGAATGAAGCGTCCTTGCTTGTGCGGGCTGACATCGGCGACCCATGGAATCTGGTTGACACCAAGGCCGAAGACATTGAGCATTACGACCGCCTTCGCGGCAGCGCCATAGCCGCCCACGGATCGGTACGACTCCAGCACGTCAAGTATCTCAAGACGGAGAGCCTCGACTCGTTGGCGGAATCGTTCATATCGCGAAACAGCACCAAGACCGAGAGATGTCTCCTGTTCAATCCATCGTGACGCCGCTACGGACGAGGGGCCTCTCGCGATCTGGACGTGGAGGGAGCCACCATGCACGTCCTCAAGGTGAACCGCTCGGATTCCAAGTGCATACTGCGAACACAGTCGCTCGATCGACTTCACCGACCATGCGAACTGATGCTCGTGATAGATCGTGTCAAAGGCGCCAAGCTCCAGCATGCGACCAAGCCAGGGCACTTCGATGTGTGCGATCCCGCCTGGCGCGAGCAGTTCCTGAATACCGCTGATGATCTCACCTGGATCAGGAACATGAGCCAGCACGTTGTTCGCGAAGATGACGTCGGCCTGCCCATGCTCAGCCCGGATGGATCGTGCGACGTCGCGAGCAAAGTAGTCGCAGATCGTGGGAATGCCATTGGCGACCGCGGAGGCCACAACATTTCGGGCGGGGTCCACTCCAAGCACGCGGGCACCGCGGTCTCTGGCCGGGCCCAGGAGATAGCCGTCGTTGGAGGCGACTTCGATGACAAACTGACCCGGCACTACATACCGATCGACAAGCATCCGGGCGTGCGCGACCATGGTCTGCGATTGCGATGAGAAATAGCAGTATTCCTCGAACATCTCGTCTGACGGCGGTGATTCCGTCAACTGTCCAAGCATGCATTGCGGGCAGACCAGCATGTGCAGCGGATGCCGCACGCAGGCCTGATCGGGTGAGTCCGGCAAGTTGTTCACGAGCGGCAGATCGCCCAGGTCGATACCTTCGATCAGGTTCGAATCGCCGCAGATCCGGCAATTCATGCCGACGCCCTCAACGGAGCCATGGGCCCTCGTTCCAGGGATGTCTTGCACTGACTGCGCGCACGGTCGCGAGTGGCAAAGAAGGTGCGATACCACCGAATCGTCTCATGGAGAGCGCTCTCTAGTGCGTGTTTCGGAGCCCATCCCAGCGTGTCGCGGGCCCGCGTCCACGAGAGTCGCTGTACCTGGATCTCGCCCCGTGCCGAGTCCATGATCTCCGGAAGCAGGCCATCACATCCCATCGCCATCGAGATGCGCTTCACCACTTCAAGAACCGTCAGCGATTCGCCGCTGGTGAAATTGAAGGCGCGCTGCGGATCATCTTCCCGTCGCGGCCGATCAAGCCATTCCGCCATATCGAGATACCCCTGGACGGCATCTTCGACGTACAGGTACTCACGAATCATTCTGCCATTGGACCGGATCTTCGGTCGCTCACCGTTCAGGAGTGAACGAATTGTTCCAGGAATCAGGCGGCTGAAGTTGAGGTCTCCGGGGCCATACAGATTCCCGCATCGGGCGATGGCCACCGGGAGTCCATATGTCTGCGAATAACACTGGGCGATCAAATCGGCACAGGACTTGGAGACGTCGTATGGGTTCCTCGCAGCCAATGGCATCGTCTCGACATATGGAAGCTCATCGCTGTCGCCATAGGCTTTGTCGCTCGAAGCCACAAGAATTCTCTTGACACTCTGTCCATAGAGCCGGCAAGCCTCCAGCACATTCCAGGTGCCTTGGATGTTGCTTTCAAACGTGCCGATCGGGTTCCGCCTGCCGACACCCACAATCGCCTGGGCACCGAGATGAATAACCGTGTCTACCTCGCGCTCGGAAATAGCTGTTCGCACATGTTCGAAGCTCTCAAGGCTGCCTTGTGCGACGGCAACCTGATCGGACTCGCCGGAGAGCCAGAGAGGCGATTGTGGATCGGGATCGCGGTTGAAACACACCACCCACGCACCCTCGCTATGAAGCCGTCGAATCAGATGGCTTCCCAACAGGCCTGAGCCCCCGGTCACCAACACACGTCGATCATTCCACGAACTCGGCATGGTCTAGTCCTTCCAAACCTTCCATGGAGGCGAGTCGGCCCACATGGCATTGAGATTTCGGACATCCCTCAAGGTGTCCATCGGCTGCCAGAACCCCTCATGGCGAAACGCCATGAGTTGGCCTTCGGCCGCGAGCCGAGGCAGCACCTCGGTTTCAAACATCGTCGAATCTCCCGCAATCCAATCGAGAACGGTTGGCTCAAGCACGAAGAACCCCGCGTTAATCCACTCGTGCGAGTGGTCCGGCTTCTCGGCAAACGCCACCACTCGGTCGCCGTCCATCCGGGCCAGACCGAATCGGGACGGAGGGTGAACGGTCGTCATGGTGGCGAGGCGGCCATGTGATTCGTGAAAGCGCAAAAGTTGCGCGATATCGACGTCGGCCACTCCATCGCCGTAGGTCATCATGAACCTGCCGGACCTGACGAGCGGTCCCAACCGCTTCACGCGCCCGCCGGTCAGGGTCCGGTCGCCGGTGTCAATCAAGCTGACTCGCCATGGTTCGACATGACGGACGATCCGATCGACAGTGTCGCGATGAAAATCGATGACGAGATCGGATTCTCGATCTCGGTACTCGAGAAAGAACCTCTTGATAGCACTGGACTTATATCCGCAAGCAATGACGAAATCGCGGAACCCGAAGTGGCCGTAGATCTTGAGAATATGCCAAAGAATCGGCCATCCGCCGATTTCCACCATTGGTTTGGGGATCTCGTCCGTGCGCTCGGCTAGGCGGGTGCCGAATCCCCCAGCGAGGATGACGACCGGTATGGATGGTTGAGAGGACATTTGCAGGTCTGAGAGGGCCCCTCATCCATCGGCAAGTTTCGCCTGCAACGCAAACATTCGGATCGGGCTGTCTCCATGGACGATCTTGGATCTGTGAAAATCCGTCCCAAGATTCTGTCGCTTGTCGAGGTTGCCGACGCCGTTCACGACGCCCAGCACCAAGGCGAAACCGTTGTGATGTGCCATGGATGCTTCGACATTGTTCACCCCGGGCACATCAGGCACCTCCAGCACGCTCGATCGCTCGGCGACCGACTCCTGGTCAGCATCACCAATGATGCCGACCTTCGAAAAGGCGATGGCCGGCCGTTGATCCCGCAGGAGTTGCGTGCCGAGAACCTGGCCGCGTTCGACTTCGTTGATTGGGTGGTGGTGAGCCCAGCGCCGACCGCGACTGAAATTCTTGGGGCCATCCGCCCGGACATATTCGTCAAGGGTCGGGAATATGAACAAAGCGAGGATCCGCGGTTTCTCGCAGAGCGAGATGCCGTCGCCGCTTATGGCGGCCGCGTTGTCTTCAGCTCGGGCGACGTCGTGTTCAGCTCAACCGCGCTTATTGCAGCGCTTGAGGATCAGGTCAATCCGTTCCATGCAAGACTCAAGCAGCTCCTTGCGGATCATCCCCTCGGGGCTGGTGAGCTTGAATCGGTGGTCGCATCGATTCAGGGCAGACGAATCCTGGTCGTTGGGGAAACCATCATCGATACCTATGTGATGTGCGACCGGCCCGATGTGGCGGGCGAGGGGCCGATCATGACGTTACGGCCGCTGGAATACCGTCGTTTCGACGGCGGCGCTGCCATTGTGGCGCGGCATCTCGCAGCCCTGGGCGCCCGACCCGCCCTGGTCACCGCCATGCCCCGGAACACTGATGCCGAGCGTCTCCGCCAACGGCTTTCGGGTGAAGGAGTCGACGTTCGTTGGATCGAGACGGATTGCCCGATTCTCGAGAAGCAGCGTCTTTTGGTTGGTTCCTCAAAGGTGATGAAGCTCGATCTGGGACGGTCATTCACCCTCGACCTCGATACGCACGAACAGCTGGTCGCCATGGCCGTAGAGGCCGCCAAAGGCGCTGACGCCGCGATCGTCGCCGATTTCGGACTTGGATTGTTTACGCCCGGGTCGATGCCAAGGCTCTGTCGTGCATTGCGACCTGAGGTCAACGTGCTGGCTGGTGATGTCAGCGGGAAACGGTCGAACCTGCTTCACATGGAGTCGATGGATCTGGTGTGTCCGAGCGAGTCCGAGCTCCGCGAGGCGATGAGAGAGTTTGATGACGGCCTTGCATCCGTGGCGTGGCACGCACTGGATCGCATGAGCGCGCGGGCCGCAATGGTCACGCTCGGTGCTGATGGAATGATCGCATTTGATCGCCAGCCACGGCCCAACGGTTCCATCGATTGGCGGTCACGACTCTCCGGCGAGCATGTTCCGAGCCTGGCACCAATCGCGGTGGATCCGCTGGGCTGCGGCGACTCGCTGCTCGCCACGGCCACCGCCGCCCTTTCCACAGGGGCCACGTTCGTGCAGGCTGCAGTTCTTGGTAGCCTCGCGGCGGCAGCCCAGGCGCAACGACTTGGCAATGCGGTGATTGGGGCCGCGGACCTTCGCCGGGGAATACATCGCCTGCAGAATGCTCAATTGACGTGGACCGGTGGGGGGGACGCGCCGCCGGCGATCGCCGCGATGTAGACCCCATGACCCTGGTGAGCTTCATCATTCCAACGCGAAACCGGCCGGAGGTTCTCGCGCCCACCCTGAATGCCATCGGGTCTCTCGATGTTGAGCAGATCAATGGTCGAACGGCCGAGGTCATCGTGGTTGACAACGCGTCGACGCCGGTTCCCTCCGTACCCACAGCGCTTCACAACGATGTGCCAGTGCGTTTCATCAGCTTGCTGGATAATCTGGCTGCGGCATCGCGAAATGTGGCTGCAGAAAGAGCCTGCGGCGAATGGCTCGTCATGCTCGACGACGATTCATTTCCGCTCGATGCGGACTTCATGGAGGTGCTGCGGCGGCAGGCGCCGGATGTCGGTGCCGTCGGGGCGGAGATCCTGCTGCCGGACAACTCGCATGAGGCTGGAGGACTGCCGGAGGTGCTGATCGGGTGTGGAATGGCGTGTCGCCGCGAGGTCTTCAGTCGACTTGGTGGATATGACCGGTCATTTCACTACTACGTTGAGGAGTATGACCTGAGCGCCAGGCTTATCGCGGCCGGCTATCGAATCGTTCACAACTTTGGATTCCGTGTGCGGCATCAGAAGGTGGCGGGGGGGCGAAACATGGATGTGATTCTCCGCAACCTTGTTCGAAACAACTGCTGGACAACGTTGCGATATGCGCCAGACGGCGAACGGAGTCGCGAGATTCTGAACACGATTCGTCGGTATGGACGAATCGCGGTGAAGGAACGTGCACTGGCGGGTTGGTTGGCTGGAACGGCCCAGTTCGCGGCCACCGCATTCGGCCAGCCTCGAAGAACTCTCGCTCGCGCTCTCTACGATCGCTGGAGCGGACTCTTGACGGCGCGACGATTCGCAAGGGCCTTCCCGCCGGAGCGAATGACCATCGTGTCGCCCGGAAAGGGCGAGCCGCTGATTCGGGCAGCTCTTCTCGAGGCGGGCCATCAACTCGTGGAGAAGCAGTTTGCTGAACGGTTGGTCATCGGTACGCTCTCGCCCGGTCCCATGATCGACGCGTGGATTCAAAGTAATGGCGCCGCGACGCCAGTTTGGCATCCCGATGGGCTGAACTTTTCGTCGGTCGCCCGATCTCGTGCCGCGTGAACACGTATTGTTGTGCCATGAGCCTCAAGTCTCCCGGTGAAGAGATCGCCCAACTGGCAGCGAGGTTTCTCGTCCAGAATCGGGCTGCCGGTTATGGGGAAGCCCTCAAGTTGGCGGTTCAGTCGATGAAGGACCGACCTTCCTCGCTGCCGTCCCGATCGATGATTCGACGGCATGTTCAGGCCATGCGCCTTTCGGAACTTGGAACGCATGGCGTCCGGCAGCGAAACCTGCATTTCCTCTCCACCGCGGAGGAGATCATGACACTGCTTGACGAGCAGTTCTCACCCAACGACATCCTTATTGCCGGCCGAGCGGCCAGAGGGCGATTTGACGAGCCGCCCTGCGTTCATCTCCGGATCTATTCACGAAGCGGAATTGGGGAGATCGCGGCCATTCTGGTGGATGCCGGATTCGAAGAACCGAGGTTCGAAACCGCAGCCACCCGACACGGACGGGCGGATCGAATTCGATTTCAGGATGCCGGGTGCGAATTTGTCCTGACGCGATGCCCGCCGGAATGGCATTCAACATGCCACCTGGACCTGCATACCGGTAAGCAGATCTCAATCGCGACCATCGATTCCCTGCGCCGACTTCTTAGCCAAGACCGCCCTTGAGCTTCGATCCGCCGCCGAACCTGGCCTTGAGCTTGCGGAGTTCCGGATCCTCCTCACGCATGAATTCCTTCTCCACACGGTGGCCTCGGTCTCCACGTCCGTCGCTGCGGCCCGGTTTGGGTTGCGGAGCCGGCCGATCAATGGTCGCTTTGATCGACAGTGCGATTCGCCGTTGATCCAGATCAACTGACAGAATCTTGGCGGTCACAACCTGGTCCTTCTTGAGAACCTTGTCAACGGTCGCAATTCGATCGTGGCTGATCTCGGAGATATGCACCATGCCCTCAAGGCCAGGGCGCAACTCGACGAACGCTCCAAAAGGCATGAGCCGGGTCACCCTGCCCGTGATGGTTTCGCCGGCCGTCAACTCGTTGAACGCGGTCACGGCCGGATCGGCCATGCATTGCTTCATGCCGAGCGAGATCTTCGGTGGATTGAGCGAGCGATCGATTCGAAGGATCTTCACCTCAACCTGCTGTCCCTCGGAGAGAACATCCTTCGGATGCTTGACTCGATCATAGGAGATGTCGGAAACGTGAATCAGGCCGTCGACTCCGCCGATGTCCGCGAATGCGCCATAGGGCTGTAATGTCTGAATCGTCGCCGTTCGCTGCTGGCCAACTTCCAGGACGGCCAGGATCTCTTCCCGTTGCCGGACTCGGTCCTCTTCGAGCACTGATTTTCGGCTGAGGACGATGCGGTCCTTGTCCCGATTCAGCTCCATGATCCGACAAGGGAACTTCTGTCCGATGAAGACGGAGATGTCCGCCACGTGACGAACGTCGACCTGACCTGCGGGCATGAACGCCTTGTGATGGGCGATCTCCATTTCGAGGCCGCCCTTGTTCATGCCGATGCAGCGAGCTTCGACAATCTGGCCCACATCCAGGGCGTCCCAATTGGCCTTCTGAACCGCTCCCTCTCTGGAGAGCACGTAGAGGCGATCGAACGCGTCATATCGATCAACGACGAATTCGAGCTTGGCTCCCAGTGCCGGTGCTTCGTTTCCAAACTGCACCAGTGGGCATACGCCTTGAGACTTCGGGCCGAATTCCACGAAGACATCGTCGCCATGGATTCGCATGACGGTTCCCATGCGCTTGACCCGTTCAGCCTTCGGCGCTTGGCGGCCGCGGGCGCCGGGCCGCGAAGAGGCCATCGGCCTGGAGGGTCTCTTCGCCGACGGCGGATTCACCGGAGCCGAAGTCTCCATGATTTCGTCAAGGCTCATGTCTCCAAGGGCCTCGGAGATTTCCGCCTCGAGCCTTTCGTCGAGCGAGGTGCGGGCATCAGAGGCTGAGGATGGCGTTGAATCTTGGGTCGACATGGCAGACAGGTAGTTGGGTGGCCGGGTGACGGAGCGAGAGTTGAGGGGGGACCAAAGGGTACTGTAGCAAACACCCAGACGAAATTGGGTTTGGCACGGTGGAATCTCTCATTCGGTGTCATCGGAAGTCCGGAACCTGGCCGGTGCCTTCCTGCGTATAAGGGATATCGCGGCGCGTCGGGGAAAACGCTGCAAGTCGGGTATCATCGGCCTTCAGGGCTGTTATTCTCGGCGATATGACCGACGGTCAATCCAGTATTTCGAACGGAGTGCTCACCGCATGGCAATAAACAAGGCCGCATGGGGCATCGAGATCGGTTCAGATTCCATCAAGGCTCTTCGACTTGAGCGCGAGGGCGATGAGGTCAAGGTCTCCGATTTCGTCGTGATTCCTCACAAGAAGGTCCTTACAACGCCGGATCTTGACCAGGACGAGATGATCCGGCTCGGCCTTGGACAATTTGTGAGCCAGAAGGCCATGGAGGGTGAACATCTCGTCATGTCCGTGCCCGGACATGCTGCCTTTGCCCGATTTGCAAAGCTGCCGCCCGTGGATCCGCGCAAGGTCGGCGATATTGTCAAATTTGAAGCGGTTCAACAGATTCCGTTTCCCATTGATCAGGTGGAATGGGACTATCAGACCTTTACCAAGGAAGGCCTGCCCGACATCGAGGTCGGCATCTTTGCCATCACGCGCGAACGCGTGCAGCAGAGACTTTCCCTTTACGGCGAACTTGGGATCCAGCCGGACGTCCTCACGCTGAGCCCCGTTGCCGTTTACAACGCCATGGTCTACGACATGAGCCTGGTTGGCGACCACCAGCCGCTTGTGTTTCTCGATATCGGCACCAGCGCCACCGACCTCATCATTGCCGATGAGGGCCGTTGCTGGATTCGAACCTTCCCGCTGGGCGGGACGCATTTCACCGACGCCATCGTCAGTTCCTTCAAGCTCTCATACTCCAAGGCCGAGAAGCTCAAGCAGGAGTCCACAAGCAGCAAATACGCCAAGCAGATCATGCAGGCCATGCGCCCGGTGTTCAGTGACTTGCTCCAGGATGTGCAGCGATCCCTGGGCTATTACGCGTCACTGCACCGAGACCGCGAACTCAAGACGATGATCGGAATCGGATCAACATTCAAGATTCCCGGCCTGAGAAAGTTCCTTGGTCAGCAGTTGCAAATGGATGTGCTTCGTCTCGACGAATATCGACGAATCCGGGTCGAGGGTCGTGAAGCAGCCGCCTTCGCCGCGAACGCCGTCAACATGGCCACCGCCTACGGCCTCGCCCTGCAGGGCGTCGGGCTGGCACCGATCGCGGTCAATCTCATGCCGGTCAATTCGCTCCGGCAGCAGGTCTGGCACTCCAAGATCAAATGGTTTGCGGCCGCAGCAGCCATCATCATCGCTGCGTCTGGAGCGATGTTCATTCGTCCGCTCAAGGATCAGGCGGCGCTCGCCCGGTTCAATTCCACCTCAAAGGTTGACGACGTTCTTAGTCGCGGGACAGCCCTCAAGCGGCAGTATCAGGAGATCGGTCAGAACGCCAATTCAGGCTTTACGGCGGAGAACTACGACCGCCTCCTGAGAGATCGAGACATCTGGCCCTACCTTCTTTCGGATGTCAGCAACGCCTTGGCTTCATCACGACCACAAACGGAATTGCTGGGCTCTGATTTGAACGCCATTCGCTCCGTCCCGCCGGCGGAGAGAAACCTGATCCTGCTTGAGAGTCTGGACGGTGACTACGTGCACGCGTCAGGCGTGCGCCGGATTCGAGTGACCATGAACGTGTCGTTCAGCAACTCGCAAAAGGCGAAGTTTCTCAACGAGTCCGTTGGCATGTGGCTGCGCGAACACGCGGAGCGTCCCGGGGTTCCTTACAAGATTCTGCCGCAGACCATCTCGGTCAATCCGAGCCAGATTGCGACCGTGACTGTGACTGAATCCGGGGAGAAGTCAGAGCAGCCTCCGCCACAGGCCAATCCGGGACCCGCGCCGACCGGGGATGCCGGCCAGCCCATGGGGGGATTTGGGTCGTTCGTCCCCCAAGGGGACGACGCAAGTCAACCTCGCGAGCCCATCGCTGATCCGACGGGGATGGGAACCGGCTTTGGTGCCTCACCGGGTCAATTCCAGCCCCAGACGCCTGCGGACCAGTCGAATCCCCGATACGACAAGCCAAAGCCCCCCGACTCAAGGCCGGTCCCGCCCAGCGGGGGCCAGGATACAGGCGGAAACTCGAATGAGAATCCAGTCAAGGTGGATGAGGTCGCCCCAATCCCGCCCCGTCCCAGTCTCTTTGAGCCCGGGCAGGTTTACTACAAGGTTCCGATCACGTTCGAAGTGGAATTGATTGAAAACAAGGCTCCGGCCCCCGCGGTTGAAGCACGGCGGTCGACCGCCGGGGAGGATCGGGCATGACGAAGGTTTTGAATTGGATTAAGGCCAATGTTTTCATCGTCGTCTTCGGCGCGGTGATGGTTGCGGCGTTGGTTGCCGGGCCGCTCGTCAGTAGCCGATTGAACGATTCAGTTCTGGCCGAGGCAAGCTCGCGCGCAGGGAAGTCAACCAATCTGACCTCGCTCGAAAAGACCCAACTCCAGTTGCCCGTTCCGGGAGGGGCGACGATTGAACACACTTCGGTGATCAATCCGGCGTTGATCGAGGAATACCGAAAGGCTGTTGAGCGGTTGAGTTCGGATTCCAAACTTATTCGCGAAATGGCCGTGAACTTCAACAGCAAGAACCGATCCGTGCTGTTGGATTCCTTGTTTCCCAAGCCGCCGGCAGATCAGCGAGAAACGATTCCATTTGAATTTGTCAAACGAGTTCACGATGCCTACGCCGCGCTTCTTCGCGACGTAGGGGCCGGCATGCCGCCGACGGAGTCCGAGCTTGCGGAGGATCTGGGCCGCCGCGAAGCCCAATACATCAGCACTATTGTCAAGAAACAGAATCGGTCTCAACTTGATGCCGAGGAGTTGAAGGGCCTGACGGAAGAATTGGTGAAGACCCGCCGCGCCCGGTGCGACGAAGTCGCCCAGCATCTGGGTGTTTACCTCCTGCCGAATGCGCTCGACCTGCCGGAAATTCCGCAGGGACGATTGCCGACGATGTCGGAAATGTACAACTGGCAATGGACGTTTTGGATCGTCGACGACATCCTCCATGCGATTGAGGACTCTCGCGGAACCAGCGACAGTGTTCTCGATGCACCCGTCAAGCGAGTGGTGTCCATCCATGTTCTTGATCACGTATCGCCCGGTGTGCCTTCCAGCAATTCTCGGGGTGATGCCCCGGGGAGCGGAGGCAGCGGGTTCAGCCTCGGCGGCGCTCCGCCGCCGCAGCCCCAGGAACAGGAACAGGCCGCGGTGGGAGGCTCCAAGGTTGATCCGACCGTCGAAGCGCCTCTCGATTACTCGGTCTCCTTCACCGGCCGGAAATCCAACTCGCTCTACGATGTTCGAAATGTGGAGCTGGTGGTCATCGTCGCGGCCGACGGGCTCTCCAGTCTCATTGACGCCCTGGCAAAACGCAATTTCATCACCACCATCGATCTCTCGGTGGCCCCCATCGACGCCTATGCAGCCGCATCCAATGGATACGTGTATCGCGAGCCCGTCATACAGGCCACTCTGCGGCTCGAGACAATCTGGCTCCGCGAATGGACCTCGCGGCGCATGCCCGAAGACTTGAAACGACAGCTTGGAATTGCCGAGGAGACGCCCTCTCCCGTCACGCAATGAGGCTTCCAACAGGAAGGTAAATCATGAAACTCAAGGGTATTTCCATCTTCGAGCAACACGTCGACAAGATCGTCATCGGTGTTGCCGCGCTCGCCTTTGTCGTAATCGTCGGGTTGCAGGTCCTCGGCGGCAATTCGGTCAAGCTGGAGAGTCGCGATGTCGCCGTCGGCGATGTTGATCGAATCCTCAGTGAAAAGGCTGACGCCCTCGGGTCGAAGCTCGGCGATTCCGCGCCGTTGCCGGTGCCGCAATTTGCTGACAACCTCCCGCTGCTCAGCCAGAAATTCGAGTCGAGACTTCAGAATCCGATGAGCGTGGATTCTCCCGCACTGCGATATCCGCAGACCTATGTTCTCGCGGCCCCGTCGGAAGAGCTTCGCGGCGATGTCTGGTACCACCAACCCAGGCTTGAGATGGCCAAGATGCTTCCCGGCGTGACTCAATCAGCAGACGCGCTTGCCGATGGCGTCGTGGAGTCGAACCCCGAACTTGCGGCGAGGTTCCCGAACGGACAGACCCCGCATGACATCATTTGGGCGACACCCGCCGCGGCGGTTCCGGTTGGTCAATACCTCGCGCAGTTGCATGCCGCCGAAGCGGCTTCCAACCCCCCGCGAGCCCAGATTCCGACACCCTGGTACTCAGACACGCTGTCGGTTTTCGACGTCGTCTTCGAGCGGTCTGAAAAACGTTCCGACGGCAGTTGGACCGAACCGGTCATGGTAAAGAACCTGGAGCCGAATTTCGCCCTGCGGCCATACATCGACGCCTCGGTCGATTCGGTTCGAAAGGACTGGATGATTGCCCAGACGTCTGACCAGAAGACTCAGCAGCTCATCCTTCAGCCTCCGTTCTACGAGACGAAAAACGAGGCCTTCACGCCTCCGTCGCTCGATGCCAAGCCTCAGGACACGCTGGATCCGTCGCTCGGCGAGGTGGCTCGTCTGCAGCGTCGCGAAAAATCGCTCCTCGATGAGATTGGCCGAGAGGAGAAGCGTCTAGAAGGAATGGGAGGGCCGTTGGAAGAGCAGCCCAAGGATCCCAAGAATCCCGATCGAGGGGGTCGCGACAAGCCCCCGGCCCAGAAGTCCGATCCCGGCGGAATGGGTGGAAGCGGCGGATTCGGGTTTAACCCCGGCAATGCAGGTCCAAAGGGTGAAGATCCGAAGGCAAAAAACAAGGAAGCGAGCGACAAGGCCAGGATTGCTCTGACAAAGAAGATCAAGCGCAAGAAGGAATCGCTGGAGCGAATCCAGAAACAGCTTGCCGACAAGGGGGTTTCCGTTCAATCAGCGACACCGGAAAAGGCCGCGTCGATCGAGATCAACGTCAATCGGGATCCTGTCGTCGTCGCATGGGCTCACGACATCGATGTTGAGCCGGGAAAGGTGTATCGATATCGCTGCCGTGTTCGCATCTTCAATCCGTTCTTTGCTCGCACACGGCAGCTGGTGAAGGAACAGGCAACTCTGGCGGACAGGGTGGTCATGGAATCGCCTCCGAGCGATTGGTCAGAAGAGGTGGAAATTACGCCTCCGGTCCGATTCTTCATTACGCAGGCCAGCCCTAGTTCTGAGAAAAACGAGCTTGGGACAGCGTTGGTTGAGGTCTATCGACTGTATGACGGCCAGCGCCGACTCCGAGAGTTCCGGGTTCAGGTCGGCGATCGGATCGGCGGCCTTGTAAAGGCGAAAAGCTCGAAGTCCGATACTCCTCCACAGTCTGACATCGACTTTTCCACAGAATGGGTCGTTGTCGACATCCTGAACGATCTTTCGGCGTCTGCCGGCGATCAACTCAATGCGGAGTCGAGCGGCATCGTTCTGGTCAAACGAATCGGGACAAATGAGACGATTGCCATTCGCAGTCCGGTCGTTGACGCCGCAAATCCCGAGAGGGAAAGGCTTAAGATTCAGGCCGAAGAAGCAGAGGGATCATAAGCACGCACAAATCCGTGCAGAGTTTGGATTCTGCACGGATTCAATCGGCTTTTCGGAAGCTTGACAATCCTGAGGTTCTCGATATCCTAGTCGATCTGCTTCAGGTCAATCCCTGGGGCGAGTCGACAGACGTTTGGTCTCGTCGACGGTCGGTTCTTTGACAAGTGGTGAAACGTGTCGCGAGTCCTGATGACGACTTTCCCGGATAGTTATCCCCGTGGAATTTTGGTTGTCAGGACATCGAAGACCGAGATTGAATCTTGAGCGGCGAATGTGGCTGCCCACGAATTCATGGCCGTGCTTTGCGGTGCTGAATGCGTTGGGTCGCCGGCGCGGGAATGATCCCGTCCGGCGTGGCGTGCCCCTGTCCAGGCGAAGAATGAACTGACCGAAGGGTCGGTTCACGATGAGCCGGGGTCGGGTCGGCATGATCAAGTCAATAAGGGCACATGGTGAATGTCTTGGCGTCAAGAGGCGATGAAGGACGTAGGAACTTGCGATAAGCCCAGGGGAGTTGGTAACCGAGCTGTGATCCTGGGATCTCCGAATGGGGCAACCCGGCCGAAAGGCCATCTGCGCCTGAATGTATAGGGCGTATGAAGCGAACCCTGCGAACTGAAACATCTCAGTAGCAGGAGGAAAGGAAAGCAAAAGCGACTCCGTGAGTAGTGGCGAGCGAAAGCGGATAAAACGGCGTATCACGCGAACTGCCTGGAAAGGCGGACCAGAGGAGGTGACAGTCCTGTAGCGTGTGTGCCGCGAGGCCTAGAGTAGGGTCGGGCCCGTGAAACCCGGCCTGAACATGGGGGGACCACCCTCCAAGCCTAAGTACTCCTTGACGACCGATAGTGAACCAGTAAGGCGACTGAACGATGAAAAGCACCCCGATAAGGGGAGTGAAAAGTACCTGAAACCATGTGCTTACACAGCGGTCGGAGCTCCGTAAGGAGTGACGGCGTGCCTTTTGCATAATGAGCCGACGAGTTGTGCTTTGCGGCCAGGCTAAGTCTCTCCGAGACGGAGCCGAAGGGAAACCGAGTCTTAATAGGGCGCCGAGTCGCAGGGTGCAGACGCGAAACCGGTTGATCTACCCATGGGCAGGTTGAAGGGAGGGTAACACCTCCTGGAGGACCGAAGCCGTGAACGTTGAAAAGTTCTGGCATGACCTGTGGGGAGGAGTTAAAGTCTAATCATAACCGGAGATATCTCGTTCTCCTCGAAATAGTTTTTGGACTAGCCTCGGGCGTCATCAGATGGGGGTAGAGCTACTGAATGGAGATGAAGGGCCTCCAGCCTATTCACTCCAATCAAACTCCGAATACCATCTGAGCAGCCCCGGGAGTAAGTCTGTGGGCGATAATGTCCACGGTCAAAAGGGAAACAACCCAGACCGTCAGTTAAGGTCCCCAAACGACTCTCAGTTCGAAAGGTAGTTGGATTGCCGTGACAGCCAGGATGTTGGCTTAGAAGCAGCCACCATTTAAAAAGTGCGTAACAGCTTACTGGTCGAGGAATCCAGCGCCGATAATGATCGGGAATCAAGAGTCGTACCGAAACTGCGGGCCCGCGAGGGCGGTAGAGGAGCGTTGCTGTCAGCTGTGAAGCTTTCCCGGAAGGGTTGGTGGAGCGGCAGCAAGTGAATATGTCGGCTTGAGTAACGATAAACGGAGTGAGAATCTCCGTCGCCGAAAGCCCAAGGTTTCCTGGGGAAGGTAAATCCGCCCAGGGTTAGGCGGTTCCTAAGGCGAGGCCGAAAGGCGTAGTCGATGGACAGCAGGTCAATATTCCTGCCCTTGTATGGGCGGTTGATCCGGCGTGACGGATTCCAAAGTTCAGCGGGACAGTGAAGCGTCCAGGCCCTTGAGGCCGAAGCTGGGCAGCGGAGTTCCAAGAAAAACCGTCCGGTGACAACCATACAAACCGTACCAAAACTGACACAGGTGGGCGAGGCGAATAGCCTCAGGCGCTCGAGAGAATGGTCATGAAGGAACTAGGCAAGTTGACCCCGTACGTTCGCAATAAGGGGGCCCTACTGGCAACAGAGGGCGCAGAGAAAAGGCTCTGGCGACTGTTTATCAAAAACACAGGACTGTGCGAACTCGCAAGAGGAAGTATACAGTCTGACGCCTGCCCGGTGCTGGAATGTCAAGGGAGCCGGTTAGCGCAAGCGAAGCTGGCGACCGAAGCACCAGTAAACGGCGGCCGTAACTATGACGGTCCTAAGGTAGCGAAGTTCCTTGTCG
>CAYOWQ010000010.1:0-87662 GCA_964407695.1 uncultured Isosphaeraceae bacterium
CGATTGACGACGCTGGCACACACCACCCTGTCGGGATGGTGTGTGGCACCCGGCGAGGCACGACAAAGGATGAGTCCTTCACGAGGGTGTGTGCGCGGTGGGAAAAAAGATTTGGCCGCGTGGTTGACTGAGCGGATGGGGGCGATAGGGTAGCTCTCAGGTCTTTTTCCGCGGAGGTGTTGACAATTTCGACGTTTCGCCGCCGTTGTGGATGATGGGGCGGAGGGTCACACTCATCGGCGCGCGATGCAGCGTGCTGTACTCATTCTCGCACGAGGAGGTGCACCTTGCCAACGATCGAACGGGCTGCAGTACGCGAACGGGGCGACCGCGCGGTGACGCGGGTCAGCCAGTTTTCTTTTCGATTTCCGAGCGCGGGGCCGGAGATCGGGCAGGATGAGGAGTGGTGCGAGGTGAAACTGGACGGGGGATGGCGACGGCTTCGATTTCACGATTACGCGGACATCTACGACGTTCCCGGGCTGTATGAAGCGCTCTTTTATCGGCGGCTGAAATGCTGTTCGCCGAAACGGGTGGTGAGTTTGCTGGATGGGGTGCTGTCGGATTATCGCGAGCCGGCGGAGAACCTGCGGGTGCTGGACGTTGGCGCGGGGAACGGCATGGTGGGGCAGTCGCTGCGAGAGATCGGAGCGTCGATGGTGGTGGGGATTGACATCCTGTCGGAGGCGAAGACGGCGCTCGAGCGCGATCGGCCGGGCGTGTATGACGATTACCTGGTGGCGGATCTGACGTCGCTTGAAGAAGCGCAGGAAGAGCGGCTGCGGATGCGGCGATTCAACGCGCTCTCAACGGTGGCTGCGCTTGGGTTTGGCGATATTCCGCCCGAGGCGTTCATCGCCGCGTACAACCTGGTGGAGACGCCGGGTTGGCTGGCGTTCAACATCAAGGAAGACTTTCTGGATGATGATGGTGACCACACGGGGTTCAGCCGTCTGGTGCACGACATGACGCGGCACGGGTTGATTCAGATTCAGGCGTATCGGCGGTATCGGCATCGATTCAGCGTGGGCGGGGAGCCGCTGCACTATGTGGCGATCGTGGCGACGAAGCTGAAGCCGATTCCGCATCCGTGCCCATGGTGATTCACATGGATGGTGCGAAGGAGACCCGTGGAGGAGGGAAGCCGCCGGGACGGATGATCCGTCTCGGCGGTGTTTCACATTCGTTTGACGGCGGGGCGACATGGGTGGTGCGCGAGGTGAACCTCGAGGTGATGCGGGGCGAGATGATCGCGCTGGTGGGGGAATCGGGGAGCGGCAAGACGACGACGCTGAAGATGGTGAATCGGCTGGTGGAGGCGGCCAGCGCGAAGCGGAGCCGTTGGCGAGGGGTTGTGGCGGTAGTTGGGCTGGTGGTGCTGGTGGGTGGAGGGTTGATGGCGCCGATGGTGGAATTCGATCGGGCCCGGGCGGTGCGTGACGTGGTGGTGGAGGAGGGTCAGCGCGACGTGGGGACGGTGGTGGTCGGGGCGAAGACGTTTACGGAGCAATACATTCTGTCGCGGGCGATTGCGCTGCAGCTGGAGCGGCATGGGATTGCGGCGGAGACGATGGGGAGCCTTGGGTCGACGGTGGTGTTTGACGCGCTGGTGAACGGGGATGTGGATGTGTATGTCGATTACACGGGCACGATCTGGTCGACGCTGATGAAGCGGTTGGATTCGGCGTCGGCGGAGACGGTGTATTCGGAGTCGGCGTGGTGGCTTCACGAGAAGCACGGGGTGCGCTGCCTTGGTCGGCTGGGGTTTGAGAACACGTATGCGCTGGCGATGCGACGGGAGGAGGCGGAGCGGCTGGGGATACGGACGATTGAAGAATTGGCCGCGAAGGCGGGGGAGCTGAAGATCGGCGGGGACTACGAATTCTTCGGCCGGCCGGAGTGGGACCGTGTGAGGGATGTCTATGGGTTGAGTTTCGCGGAACGGGTGTCGTTTGACTCATCCTTTATGTACAGCGCGGTGGAGGATGGGACCGTGGATGTGGTTGCGGCGTTCAGCAGTGATGGGCGGATTGCGGCGAATGACCTGGTGGTGCTGGGCGATCCGAAGGAAGCATTCCCGGCGTATGACGCGATTGTGTTGCTGGGACCGAGGGTGGTGGATGATGCGGGGGTTGTTGGTGCGTTGCGGCGTCTGGTGGGATCGGTGGATGTGGGTCTGATGCGTGAGGCGAACCTGATGGTGGATCGTGGGGATGGAAGGGCGTCGGTGGGCGAGGCTGCGGAGTGGTTGCTGGGGCGGGCCTGTCGTTAGCATTTTGATTGGTATTTGATGAGGAATGGATCACTTGCGGGGTTTGGGGGGATCATTATGATCCCGGACGAGGCAGGAACAGGTGTGCGACGACGGTCCGCGAGCTCTGCGCGGTCTTGACCGTTTTTCCTGTTGTCGCTAGCATCGGGTCGACATTGTGAAAAAAGGCACGAACTCATGAGCCGCTTTCTTTTTCCAAGGTGGTCGAACCTTGCGCTTCCCACGATCATTGTGGTGGGTGCGGGTGCGCCGCTGTATGCCGCGACGATCGTGACGTATGGCTTCAGTCCATGGACGACGGATGTGGGGTATCAGCCGACGCAGCCGGTGCCGTTCAGTCACAAGCTGCATGCGGGCGAGATGGGATTTGACTGTCGATATTGCCACAACACGGTGGAGCGATCGGCGCATGCGGCGATTCCGCCGACGCAGACCTGCATGAACTGCCACACGCAGATTCATAAAGACAGCCCGAAGATCGCTCCGTTGAAAGCGAGCTTTGAGTCGGGGATGCCGATGCAGTGGAGGCGCATTCACGACCTTCCGGATTATGCGTATTTCAATCACTCAGCGCATGTGAACCGGGGCGTGGGGTGCGTGGAGTGCCATGGCCGCATCGATCGCATGGAAGTGGTGAGCCAGCAGAAGCCATTGAGCATGGGTTGGTGTCTGGAGTGCCATCGCCATCCGGACGAGAATTTGCGACCACTGGCGGAAGTCACGCACTTGGAGTTCAGCGCTCAGAAGAGCCAGACGCCGGAGCAGCGTGCGGAGTTGAAGAGTTTGTTCAAGATTAATCCCTCGGAGAACTGCTCGACATGTCATCGCTGAATCGAAAGACAGAGATGGCTTCGGCAAAGGGCCAGAGCTATTGGCGAAGCCTCGATGAGTATTCGCAGACGGCTGAATTCCAGGAATTCATGCATCGGGAGTTTTCCGACGGTGCATCGGAGCTTCTGGGCGAGGATCGTCGGTCGTTCATCAAATTGATGGGCGCATCGCTGGCGCTGGCCGGATTGACGATGACGGGGTGCCGACGCTGGCCGGACGAGAAGATCGCTCCATATGCGCATCGGCCGGCAGGGCGTGACCCGGGAACGCCGGTTCACTATGCGACGACGATGGAGTTGGGTGGCGTGGGGTATGGCTTGCTGGTGAAGAGTTATGACGGGCGTCCGATCAAGATCGAAGGGAATGATCGACACCCGATCAATGGGACGCCTGGCGTGCCGCATCGCGAAGCGCGGGGAACGACGGACGCGATCATGCAGGCGACGATTCTGGATCTTTACGATCCGGATCGGTCGCGCACGGTGATGAAGGGTGGTCAGGCGAGTTCGTGGAGCGCTTTTGAGTCATTTGTGAAGGATCATTTCGGCGGCCTGAAGGGCAAGGGCGGTGCGATTCGCGTTCTGTCTGAAGCGACGACATCGCCGACCATGGCGGGCCTCAAATCGGCGTTTGCCAAGGCGTATCCGGGGTCGAAGTGGTACGAGTACGAAGCGCTCTCGAACGACAACCAGATTGATGGATTGAAGGCGGCGTTCGGCGAGGCGAAGCGGCCGCACTATTCGCTGGACAAGGCGAAGGTGATCGTGAGCCTCGACAGCGATTTCCTGCTGACGCATCCGGCGTCGTTGAAACTGGCGCGAGATTTCGCGGCGATGCGCCGGCCGAGTGATGCGAAGGGTTCATTCAGCCGGTTGTATGTGCTGGAGAGCACGCTGAGCATGACGGGCATCTGTGCCGATCAGCGGGTGGCGATGCGATCGAGCGATGTTCCGGCGGCGGCGGCGTGGATTGCGTCGAAGCTGGGTGGTTCGTCGCCGGTGACAGCGGCCGCGAGCGGGTTGCTGGAGGGCGAAGCGGGCAAGGCCGTGGAAGCGAATGCGGCGGTGCTGGAGAAGCTGGTTGAGGATTTGAAGGCAGCGCAGGGTGCGGCGGTAGTGATTGCAGGGCCGCGGATGCCAAGCGCTGTGCATGCGTTGGCGGCTGCGATCAACGAGCAGATCGGCGCGGTCGGCACGACGGTGAGTTATTCAACGGAGCCGGCGGCGAATTCCGGCGAGGCATTGAAGGCGCTGTGCGGGGAGATGAGCGGGGTCGATACGCTGGTGGTGATCGGGTGCAATCCGGTCTACACGGCGGCGGCGGACCTGGACTTCGGCGGGCTGTTGAAGAAGGTTCAGACGTCGATTCACCTTGGAACTCACTTGGATGAGACGGGTCGAGTCTGCACGTGGCATGTTCCGTGTACGCACTACCTTGAAAGCTGGGGCGATGCACGGGCGTATGACGGAACGATCGGCATCACGCAGCCGCTGATTGCCCCGATGATCGAGGAAGCGCAGCGAGGCGTGAGCGCGATCGAGCTGGTGTCGATGCTGACCAGCGGCGAGGTGAAGCCGGGGATGGAGCTTGTCAAGGGCACCTACGCCACGATGACCGGCGGCGAGGGTGCGGACCTTGAGATGCGGTGGCGCCGCGTGCTGGATGACGGGGTGTTTGCCGGAACGGCGTGGGAGAAGTCGAAGCCCTCCGTCAATGCCGCGGGAGCATCCGGGTTGATGGCCGGCCTGAAGGAGTCGATGGCGTCGGCCAAGGCGGGGGCGATCGAGCTGGTGCTGCTGCAGGACGGCAAGGTGCATGACGGTCGATTCGCGAACAACGGATGGCTTCAGGAGCTTCCGGATCAGGTGACGAAGCTGGTGTGGGACAACGCGCTGCTGATGAGCCCGGCGATGGCCAAGCAGTTGGGCGTGGATCGTGGCGACGTGGTTGATATCAAGGTTGGTGGCCGAAGCCTGAACGGCGTGGCGGCGTATCCGCTTCCGGGGCACGCGGATCGGTCGGTTTCGTTGGCGCTGGGCTATGGCCGCGGGGCGGCGGCCGGCGTGATCGGCGAAGGCGCCGGCTTCAACGGGTATTCGTTGCGGACGTCGGGATCGGGCGGGGTGTTGTCGGATGTGACGGTGACGAAGGCGGCCGGCTCGTACGTGCTGGCGAGCACGCAGGATCACGGGGCGGTGAGCCCGCTTTCGGACATTCCCAAGCAGGGAATTCAGCAGCGTCTGCCGACGTTGGTTCGCGAGGGGACGATCGATGAGTATCGAGAGCATCCTCAGTTTGCGAAGCATCCAGCGGGGCACCACGTGGCGCATCGGCTGAGCCTGTGGGAGGAGAATCTTCCGTTCCATGAAGGGGCGCGGGAGGGCGCGCCGGACCGGCATGCATGGGCGATGACGATCGATTTGAGCACGTGCACGGGTTGTTCGGCGTGCGTGACGGCTTGCCAGGCGGAGAACAACATTCCGGTGGTCGGGAAGGACCAGGTGAATCGCGGGCGCGAGATGCACTGGATCCGGATCGACCGGTATTTCGCCTTCAAGGCGGCCAAGCACGACCATGACGGAGTGCCGACCGAGTACGACCTCTCGACGCTAGAGAAGGTTGCGGTTCAACCGGTGACGTGTCAGCACTGCGAGAACGCGCCGTGCGAGCAGGTCTGCCCTGTGGCGGCGACCACGCACGACAGCGAAGGTCTGAACGTGATGGTGTATAACCGCTGCATCGGCACCCGATACTGCAGCAATAACTGCCCGTACAAGGTGCGTCGATTCAACTACTTTGATTTCAACCGTCGCGACCCGGTGCGTGAGAATCCGGGACTGATGCACGTGAAGCCGGAGTACTACCTTAAGGACGGGGCTCCGCCGCTTCGCGCGATGCAGTTCAATCCGGAGGTGACGGTGCGCAGCCGCGGCGTGATGGAGAAGTGCACGTTCTGCGTCCAGCGGATCAATGAGGTGAAGATCGCGGCCAAGAACGAGTGGGCGCGGTCGCGAAGCAACGGCACGGCGATGAGCGAGAGCTACCGGATTGACGACGGCCTGGTGACCCCGGCATGTGCGCAAGCGTGTCCGACGCAGGCGATCGTGTTCGGCGACCTGTCGGATCCGAAGTCACGGGTATCGCAGCTGACCAAACACGAGCGTGCCTATCAACTGCTTGAAGAACTGAACACCAAGCCGCGATTGAAGTATCTGGCGCGGCTTCGAAATCCGGCGATCGCGAGCGCCGCGCCGCACCAGCACGGGGGCGGCGGGTCGCACGACACGCATAGCGACCATGAGAAGGAAGCGCACGGATGAGCACGATCATCGTAGACAACACGTTTGACGATCCGACGCGTCGAGCGCCTCTGGTGCTCAACCACGATTCATTCCACGCGGTGACTGAAACCGTGTGCAAGGTGAGTGAAGCCCGGAAGATGCCGTTGGCGTGGTATATCGCCTTCATCATCTCGCTCGGGGTGACGGGCATGCTGGGCGCGATGATCGGCTACCTCTTCATCACCGGCGTCGGCGTGTGGGGTTTGAACAATCCGGTGAGCTGGGCGTTCGACATCACGAACTTCGTGTTCTGGGTCGGCATCGGTCACGCGGGAACGCTGATCTCGGCGATTCTCTTCCTGTTCCGCCAGCGGTGGCGTACGGCGATCAATCGATTCGCCGAAGCGATGACGATCTTTGCCGTTATCTGCGCGGGTACGTTTCCGGGCATTCACGTCGGCCGGGTGTGGTTCGCGTACTGGCTGTTCCCGATTCCGAACCAGATGGAGATGTGGCCGCAGTTCCGAAGCCCGCTGCTGTGGGACGTTTTCGCGGTGAGCACCTACTTCACGGTATCGCTTTTGTTCTGGTATGTGGGCATGATTCCCGACCTGGCGTCGCTGCGTGATCGGGCGACGAGCAAGACGAAGCAGATCGCGTACGGAATTTTCTCGCTGGGCTGGCGGGGCAGCAACCGGCACTGGCATCGGTATGAGCGGGCGTATCTGTTGTTGGCCGCGTTGAGCACGCCGCTGGTGCTTTCGGTGCACTCGGTGGTGTCGTTCGACTTCGCGGTCAGCCAGCTTCCGGGCTGGCACACGACGATTTTTCCGCCCTACTTCGTGGCGGGCGCGATTTTCTCGGGTTTCGCGATGGTGGTGACGCTGGCGGTGCCGGCGCGTCAGTTGTTCGGCTTGAAGGACATCATCACGAAGCGGCACCTTGACAATATGAACAAGATCATCCTGGTGACAGGATGCATGGTGGGCTATGCGTACTCGATGGAGTTCTTCATCGCCTGGTATTCGGGCGAGCTGTATGAAAAGTTCGCGTTCCTGAACCGTGCGTTCGGCCAGTACTGGTGGGCGTATTTCATCATGGTTTCGTGCAACGTGATCAGCCCGCAGATCTTCTGGTTCAAGTGGGCGCGCACGAGCATCGGCGTGATGTTCATCGTGTCGATTTTCGTGAACATCGGCATGTGGTTCGAACGGTACGTGATCATCGTGTCGAGCCTGGCGAATGACTTCCTGCCGACGGCATGGGATCACTTCACGCCGACGTGGGTGGACGTGTGCACCATGATCGGCTCCTTCGGCTTGTTCTTCACCTGTTTCCTTCTGTTCTGCCGCTTCCTGCCGATGATCGCGATGGCGGAAGTGAAAGCGGTCATGCCCCAGGCGAATCCGCATGCGGAGCATGATCACGCCCCGGCGACGAAGGGAGTGTGACGCTCACCATGACGACGCTGACAACTCCTTCTGAACATGCTTCACCTTCCAAGCCCAAGCGGCGGACGGTGCTCTACGGGCTGCTGGCGGAATTCGAAACGCCCGGCGCCGTGATGCACGCGGCCGAGAAGGTTCGAGACGCCGGCTTCCGCTGGTGGGATGTCCTGACGCCATTTCCGGTGCACGGGATGGACAATGCGATGGGTGTTCGCCCGACGATTCTGCCGGTGCTTGTGTTCATCTGCGGCCTGACGGGATGCAGCCTGGGCTTTGCGCTGCAGGCGTACACCAACGGTCTTGGATGGACGATTCCCGGCGGGCTTCCCGGCCTGACGGTGACGGGGTATCAGTTCCTGATTTCAGGCAAGCCGCTGATCAGCGTGCCTTCGTTCATTCCGGTCATGTTCGAGCTGACGATCCTGTTGTCGGCGGTGGGATGCGTGCTGTTGATGCTGCTCCTGAACGGGTTGCCGCGGCTGCATCATCCACTGTTTGCCAGCCAGAGATTTCGCCGCGTGACGGACGACAAGTTCTTCATTGTGCTGGAGGCGCGTGATCCGAAGTTCTCGAAGACGAAGGCGGAGGCGCTGCTTCGCGGTGCGGGCGCGGTGAATATTGAGGTGGTGGAGGACCAGGCATGATCCGGATCCCGCGCCCGTTTCGGATTTTCGTGGTGTTGGCGGTGCTGTTCTCATTTGTGCCGCTGGCGTGGATTGCGTACGTGCGGTCGAAGCCCGCTGAGACGCGACGGATCCACATTCTCCAGGACATGGACAACCAGGCCAGGTTCAAGTCGCAGCAGGTGAACCTGCTGTTCGCCGACGGTCGGGCGATGCGCCCGCCGGTTGAGGGAACCGTGGCGCGAGGCGAGCAGAGGGAGCGGACGGCCTATGAATTCGGGCTGGATTCCTCGGGCGAGTGGGTGACGTCTGTGCCGATGCAGCTTTCGATGGAGCTGATGGAGCGGGGACGGGAACGGTTCAATATCTATTGCTCGGTGTGTCACGGCAAATCGGGCTATGGCGACGGCATCGTGCATCGACGGGCGACGGCGCTGGTGGAGAATGCAACCGGCCCGGTGAACGGGACGGTGTGGGTGCAGCCGAAGTCGCTGCATGATGCGACGGTTCGAGATCAGCCGCCGGGCCAGATTTTCAACACGGTGACCTATGGCATTCGCAACATGTCGGGGTATGCCGCCCAGGTTCCGACGGAGGACCGGTGGTTGATCGTGGCGTACGTGAAGGCGCTGCAGCGCAGCCAGAACGCGAAGATTTCCGATGTGCCTGCGGAGCGACAGAACGATTTGACCCGGGCGACAGAGTCCCGTTGAGAGTGACCCATGGCGACGGCACACACGATTGATCTGACTTCAGAACGGACACGACTCGACGGGCTTGCGCCGAGGCTGGTGACGATGCTTGGCGCAGCGGGTGTGATCGGCATCGCGGCCTCCATTGTGCTGGGCTTCATGGACGGCGACAGTTCGCGGTTCTTCAAATCGTACCTGCATAATTTTGTGTTTATCGTGAGCTTGGCGCTGGGCGGGTTCTTCTTCACGTTTCTGCAGCACCTGACTCGGGCGGGCTGGAGCGTGGCGGTGCGGCGGCCTGCAGAGGCGGTGAGCGCCAATCTGATGTGGATCTGGGTGTTGTTTATTCCGATCGCCGCGTTGTTCTTCCTGAACGGTCGACAGTCGACTCTGTTTCCCTGGGCCGACCTGCAGAGCATGAGCCCGTCCGAGGCGCATCTTGTGGAGAAGAAGGCGGCGTTCCTGAACGTGAACTTCTTCATGGCCCGTGCGGCGATCTATTTCGGGGTCTGGGCGATCCTGAGCTGGTTCTTCTATCGAAACTCGGTGTTGCAGGATCGGACGGGCGACCCGCGGCTGACCAGCAGGATGCAGACGATTGCCGCACCGTCGGCGATCCTGTTTGCCCTGACGGCGACGTTCGCCTCGATTGACTGGATGATGTCGCTCTCGCCCGCGTGGTTCAGCACGATGTTCGGTGTGTATTTCTTCGCCGGGCTGTGCACGGGTTTCTTTGCTCTGAACATTCTGATCTTCGTGTACCTGCAGTCGCGGGGGCGACTGACCCAGGTGGTGAACAAGGAGCATTTTCAGGACCTCGGAAAGCTGCTCTTCGCGTTTGGCATCGTGTTCTGGGCGTATATCGCCTACAGCCAGTACATGCTGATCTGGTATGCGAACCTTCCGCCGGAGACGGCTTGGTTCATGCCGCGGTATGTGCATGGATGGGCGGGGGTGAGCTGGTTCCTGCTGGTTGGTCACTTTGTGGTTCCGTTCCTTTTCATGATCTCCAAGCACATCAAGCGGACCAAGCTGATGCTGGCCGCCGGCGCGGTGTGGATGCTCATGCTGCACTGGGTCGACCTGTACTGGCTGATCATGCCCACGGTGCCTCACGAGGTGCTGTCCAAGGTGGAGACGCTCTCGCAGTTGAGCGCCCAGACGACGAATGCGGACGTGAATTACGGGTGGAAGGTCTACGACTTCACGTGGCTTGTAGGACTGACGGGCATCTTCCTGGCGATGACGGTGTATCGGCTCCGAGACAAGGAATTGATACCGGTGCGCGATCCGCGGCTGAAGGAATCACTGGCCTTCGAGAACATGTGATGCTGATTTCAAGCGTGCAACAACTTCGATCACAGGTGAACGGCGATGTCTGAGCAATTCGAACACAATCCCGGCGACCACGACGACCCCGTCGGCGATTCCACGTGGGCCATCGGCATCGGCGGCGCCTTCGTGCTGACCGTCCTGGTGATCTCGGTCGCGGTGTTGTTCTATCGGGCGGATTCGGAGCTGATCGACGAGCGAGTCGTGAGAGAGATGCCGAAAGAGTATCTCGATCTTCAGAAGCAGTGGGATGAGCAGTTGGTGAATTGGGGCACGGCCCCCGTGGTGGATGATGAAGGCAATCCGGTGATGGATGCCAACGGCAAGCCGGCGAAGCGGATTCACATTCCGGTCAGGAATGCGATGGAACTGATCGTCAAGGAATCGGGAAAGGGCCCGGTTGCATCGGCCGGAGGCCATGAGCGCTGAGTGATGAAAGTTGGTCGACGATTCATCCTCGGTCTGATCGTGCTCGGCTCGATGCTGGGATCGACCATGGCGCGCGCCCAGTACGGGGCTGCACCGCCGGGAGGTCCGGGCCTTGATAACAGTGTTCCGCCGGAGATGGAAGGCGTGGACATCGTCGAGCATCTCGATGAGACACTGCCCCTCGACACGATGGTGATCGACGACACGGGGAAGCCGGTGGCACTGGGGTCATTCTTTCAGGGCCAGCGGCCGGTCATCCTCACGCTGAACTACTACACCTGTCCGATGCTGTGCACGCTGACGCTAAACGGGCTGGTGGATGCCCTGAAGAACATTGATTTCGAGCCGGGGAAGGACTTCACCTGGGTCAACGTCAGCATCAACCCGAAAGACAGCCCGGAACTGGCGGCGGTGAAAGCTCGAAACTACGAGCTCGTGTATGAGCGTCCCGAGGCTGCCCGCGGCATTCACTTCATGGTGGCCGAGGAGGAGAAGAGCCGGCGCATCGCCGATGCCGTGGGCTATGGCTACCGATACGATGAACGTTCGGGCGAGTATGTCCACGCGTCGGCCATATTTCTCTGCACGCCGGACGGGCGAATTTCTCGATATTTCTATGGCGTGAAGTTCGATCCGTCCACGCTGCGGCTGGGGCTGCTGGAGGCATCGGAGGGGAAGATCGGCACGACAGTGGATCGGTTCATCCTCTGGTGTCATCAGTTCGATCCCAAGAGCGGGTCGTATTCGCTGGCCGCGTTCCGACTCATGCAGTTGGGCGGTCTTTTGACGCTGGTGGTGATGGGCGGCGGGTTTGCGATGATGTGGCGGAAGGATCTGCTCGGGGCGAAGGCCGCAGGCGAGGAGTTGGGGGAGGGCCGAGCGGCCCCGACGCATTGATGGGAGTTCAACGATGAACAGCATGCTTACACAACTTCTGATCAGCTCGTTCGGCACGGTCTTGCCGTCGAGTGGTCCTGCCCCGAAGACGTTCTGGCTTCCGCCGCAGGCCTCGACCGCCGCGGCCGGGGTTGACTGGCTGTTCATGGCGATTACGTACCTGTGCTATTTCTTCTTTGCGTTGATCGTGATTCTGATGGTGTATTTTTCGGTGAAGTACCGGCAGCGCGGGAAGGAGATTCACGCACACGGGCCGACGCACCATACGATGCTTGAATTGACGTGGAGCGGTCTGCCGCTGCTGCTGGTGATCGTGATGTTCTATGTCGGGTTCCGGGACTACCTGAATCTCTCAACGCCGCCGCTGAACGCCTACCCCATCGAGGTGACGGCGAAGCAGTGGTCATGGGACTTCAAGTACCCCAACGGGGCGACGTCGACGAACACGGATCCTGACGGACTCGTGGTCCCCGCGGGGCGTCCGGTGAAGATTGTGTTGCGAGCGGTCGATGTGCTGCACAGCTTCTATGTCGCGGATTTTCGGGTGAAGAAGGATGCGGTGCCGGGGCGCGTGTCGTATGTGTGGTTTGAAGCGCCGTACGAGGCGGGGAAGCTGCAATACAGCGAGGCGGAGAAGGGGTACGTCATTGCAGAGAAGAGTGACGCCGATTTCCACTGGCTCTTCTGCACCGAGTATTGCGGCATGGACCATTCGAAGATGAATGGCAAGGTGCACGTGCTCGACCCGGCGGATTTCGAAACGTGGCTCGCGGAGAAGGCGAAGTGGCTGGACAAGATTCCGGCAGAGGAACTGTATTGGAAGGCGGGCCCGAAGCTCTACGCCCGATGCAGCCAGTGTCATTCGCTCGACGGCTCTGTCGGCATCGGACCCAGCTGGGGACCGATCAAGGGCTATCAGGGCAAGACCATCTGGGAACGATTGCAGAACAAGGAAATGAAGTTCTCGGATGGCCGCGGGTATGCGGACATGATCGGTGAGGGCAAGGAGTTCAGCACGCCGGAGGAGTACATCGAGAACTCGATCAAGTTCCCTGGAAATCACCTGGTGAACGGATTCGGCAATGCGATGCCGACGTTCAAGGGAGCGATTCCGGAGCCGGGCATCCGGGCGATCATCGGTTTCATGCAGCATCTCGACGAGTTTGACGCCAAGGGCCAGTTGAAAGTGAAGAAGTAGTTCCCCAAGCCTCGAAGAAGGCATCTGTTATGACCACGCTTGATATTTCTCGACCCGTACACGCCCAACCGGGCGACAACTACCTGACGCACACCCGCGGCATCCTGTCGTGGGCGTTGACGCTGGACCACAAGCGCATCGGCGTGATGTACCTCGTGTCGGTGCTGACCTCGTTCCTTGTCGGCGGCATCATGGCGCTGCTGGTCCGCACGGAGTTGCTCACTCCCGGGCCGACGATCACGGCGGATCCCGTCGTGTACAACCACTGGTTCACGCTTCACGGGGCGATCATGGTGTTTCTCGTGATCATTCCATCGGTTCCGGCGGCGTTGGGCAACTTCGTCTTGCCGATCATGCTGGGGGCGAAGGACGTGGCATTCCCGCGGCTCAATCTCATGAGCTATTACCTGTGGATCGGCGGGGCGCTGTTTACGGTGTATTCACTGATCGCGGGATCGTTCGACACGGGCTGGACGTTTTATGTGCCCTACAGCACGAAGACGGATGCCGGAGGCGTGGTGCCGGTGCTGTTCGGCGTGTTTATCCTGGGATTCAGTTCGATCTTCACCGGAATGAACTTCGTTGTGACGATCCACAAGCTGCGTCCCCCGGGCATGACATGGTTCCGCATGCCGCTGTTTCTCTGGGCGATCTATGCCACGGCGGTGATCCAGGTGCTGGCGACGCCGGTGCTGGCGATCACCCTGATGCTTCTGGTCGTGGAGCGGCTGGCGGGGATCGGCATCTTTACGGCGTCGATGGGCGGGGATCCGGTGCTGTATCAGCACTTCTTCTGGTTCTACTCGCACCCGGCGGTGTACATCATGATCCTCCCGGGCATGGGCATCGTTTCCGAACTGATTGCGGTGCACAGTCACCGGCACATCTTCGGGTACCGGTTCATCGCCTTCAGCTCGGTAGCCATCGCGATCTTCGGCTTCCTCGTCTGGGGACACCACATGTTCGTCTCGGGCCAGAGCCCGCTGATGAACACGGTCTTCTCGGCGATCACGTTCAGTGTGTCGATTCCGTCTGCGATCAAGGTCTTCAACTGGCTGGCCACGATGTACAAGGGGTCGATTTCGTTAAACACGCCGATGCTGTACGGCCTGGCCTTCCTGTTCCTGTTCTCGATCGGCGGACTGACCGGCCTTCACCTCGGCACGCTGGCGACCGACGTCCACCTTCATGACACATACTTCGTGGTGGCGCATTTCCATTATGTGATGATGGGTTCAGCGCTGATCGCCATGATCGGCGGTCTGCACCATTGGTGGCCGAAGATGACGGGGCGGATGTACAGCGAGTTCTGGGGCCGCATCGCCTGCGTGATCGTGTTCATCGGTTTCAACGTGACGTTCTTCACGCAGTTCATGCTCGGCAGCCTTGGCATGCCGCGCCGCTATTACGACTATCAGCCGATGTATCAGATCTATCACGTCATCTCGACGCTGGGCGCCTATTTCATGGCGCTGGGCTTCCTGATCACGGCGGTCTACCTGATTCACTCACTGTTCCGCGGAGCGAAGGCTCCGGCGAATCCGTGGGGCGGGCGAAGCCTGGAATGGCAGTGCACCTCGCCGCCGCCCCACGACAACTTTGCAGTGACGCCGCGCGTGGGCGACTGCTACGACTTCTCCATTGTGGAATGGGATGACGCGCAGCAGGGGTATGTGGTTCGACGCGATCTTGAAGGTGAGCCGGCCGCGGCCGGCGCGAAAGGCGGTCATTGACACGTGACGACGATTTCCGCACAACCGCATTCGGCAGGTGATGGCCACGGCCACGGTCATGACCATCCCAAGAATCTGGCGCATCACTTTGATACGCCTCAGCAGCAGTTTGAATCGGGCAAGCTGGGGATGTGGCTGTTTCTGGCGACGGAAATTCTGTTCTTCGGCGGGCTGTTCTGCGCGTATGCGGTGATTCGTCACCTGTATCCGGAGATTTTCTCGTTCAGCGCGAATTACCTTGACACGGTGATGGGCGGCATCAACACGTGCGTGCTGATTCTCAGTTCGCTGACGATGGCGCTGGCGGTGCGATTTGCGCAGGTGTCGAAGAAGGGCCCGATGCTGATCTGCCTCGTGCTGACGCTTGCCGGCGCTGCGGGGTTCCTGGTCATCAAGTATTTTGAGTACTCGCACAAGATCCACAGTCACCTCGTCTGGGGTGCGGGCTACTACGTGCCGTCTGAGCACGGAGAAGGTCATGGTGGAACTCATGGCGAGATGGCCGTGCCAGCCCCTGAAGGGACGATGGCCGGAGGGGCCGCCGCGGGCGAGCCGGCAGCGGAGCCTGCGGATGGGGTTGCCACCGCGGTGATTGCTCCGATGACGGATCTTCCGCCGATCAGCGGCCCCAAGGTTGATGCTCCGGCGATTTCGGCCGCCCCCACGGGTCCGGGTGGGTTCATGACCGATCCTCCGACGCCGAAGGACCATCATGCATTCGGGAATGGAGAGCCGCCGCCGCATCTTCAGAATCCGGATCGTCCGCCGAATGCACACCTGTTCTTCGCGGTGTATTACTGCATGACCGGTTTACACGGCATCCACGTGGTCGTAGGCATGGTGGTGATCACCTGGCTGATCATTCGTGGCGCCAGGGGAGATTTCGATTCCGAGTACTACACGCCGGTGGACCTTGTGGGTCTGTACTGGCACATCGTCGACCTGATCTGGATCTTCCTGTTCCCGCTGTTCTACCTGATTCACTGACCTGAGATTTCAGGCACCTCTCGAGGCCCTCCGCATGGCACACACATCTCATGGCCATGAGCCGCATCCAACCGTCGGCCACCTGGTTCCATACAGCGCGCTGTTTGGGACGGCGGCTGCACTTCTTGTTCTGACGGCGCTCACCGTGGCGGTGCGCTTCGTTGATCTTGGCGAAGCGAACATCTTTGTCGCCCTGGGGATTGCCGTGGTGAAGGCGACGCTTGTTTCGCTGTTCTTCATGCACCTGTGGTGGGACCGACCGTTCAATTCGTTCGCGTTTGTGGCGTCGATCGCGTTCGTGGGCCTGTTCATCGCATTCGCGATGATGGACTCTTCGGCGTATCACCCGGACGTTGACCGTGGACCGGCGGAGGGCATTGCAACCATGGACCAGGCGGCCGCAGCCGGTCAGGCGCCGGCGGCCCATTAACGGGCCAGGCCGACGATCGGCCAGGCGGGGTCAGTTCGAGTGACTGCACAACCACGCGACCCATTCATCGAGCCGACGGCCAGGGCTGCAGCAGCGCGCTGGGGGATGGTGTTGTTCCTGATTTCGCTGGGGATGGTCTTCGCGGCGACGCTCGTGGGGCTGATGGTGGTCCGGCTGAATCGAAACGAGGAGGCATCGTGGCTTCCGGCAAACGCGCCGGCGCTTCCCGCGGGGCTGACTCTTTCGACGGTGTTCCTGGTCACTTCGAGCGTGACCTATATGCGCGCCCTCGGACACCTGCGGCAGGACCGGACACGGGCGTTTGCCCGGTGGATGGTCGTGACGTTTGGGTTGGCGCTGTTCTTTCTCCTCGTTCAGGGAACGTGCTGGTGGGTCCTGATCGGAGGACAGCTGACCCTGCGCAGCGGCATGTACGGATGGCTGTTCTATGTGCTGACGGGACTGCACGCGGTGCACGTCATCGGGGGATTGATTCCCATGGGAATCGTCGTCCGACGATCGATTCGCGGTTGGTACGACGCATCGAACCGACTCGGGGTGGAACTGGTGGCCATGTATTGGCACTTCCTCGACGTCGTCTGGCTGATTCTGTTCGGTGCGCTGCTGCTTGCCCGCTAGATCAATGGGCGATGACCTTGCTCATGCTGAAGACAGGCAGGAGCAGGGCGAGGGCGATGCCGCCCACGACAACGCCCATGATGCAGATCATCAGCGGTTCCAAGATGGTGGCCACCTGCTTCACCGCAGCCTCGAGCTCCTCCTCGCTGAATTCGGCGATCTTGGACATGACTTCGCCGAGCCGTCCGGAGCGCTCGCCCGCGCTGATCATCGACGTGACGCTGGGTGGGATCAGGCCGTTGCCCATGAGCGCGTCGGAGATCTGACGGCCGTCGCGAACGCCTGTCTCCACGCTGTCCCAGAGACGGTCGTAGAGCCGATTGTTGGTGACACCGCGACAGATGGAGATGATGTCAAGAAGGTTGACGCCGGATGAGACGAGCGTGGCCATGGTTCGCGCTGCCCGGGTGAGGTATACATGGCCGTACAGGATGCGCAGCACCGGGAGACGGAGTCGCGCCCAATCGATGGCGTACCGACCTCCGGGGGTGCGAATCCAGAGGACCAGGGCAATGCCGAAGGTAATGGCGGCAGGGACGTAGAACATCCACTGGTGCTGGAGGAAATTGCTTACGGCCATGAGGATGCGCGTGGGCTTGGGAAGGCTGGCTCCGCGGCTGGCATACAAGGCGCTGAATCGCGGAAGCACGAAGATCATCAGGAACAGCGTGAGACTGAAACCGATGACCATCATGAATGCGGGGTAGGCGAGGGCGCCGCGCATCTGTCGCGCGGTGCGGCGTTCCTTGGCGAGATAGTCGCCCACCCGACCGAGCATCATCGCCATGGTGCCGGAGGCTTCCGACGCCTTCATCAGGCTGACGATCATGGGCTGAAACACGCGGGGCCATCGCGACATGGCGGCGGAAATTGGTTCACCGGACTGAATATCGTCGCGCATGACTTCGAGGACCTGTCGAAACGCCGGCGAGGGAGTCTGGCGGCAGAATGCGTCGAGGGCTTCGACAAGAGGGACTCCGGTCTCAAGCATCACGGACAGTTGCTGACAGAATGCGATGACGTCATCGCGCTTGACGCGACGGGCCGCTTCGGCTCGACGAACCTGCACCGGGTCGAAGGCGGCGGCTTGAAGGCCGTGCTCCTGAACGGAGAGGACGATCTTGCCCTCGCCGCGCAGCCGGGCGCCGACTTCATCGGAGCTACCCGCGACGAGCGTTCCGCTGGCGACCTGGCCGGCGGCGTCTCGAACTCGATAGGCATATGTGGCTTTGGCGGGCATGATGGTCAGGTGCTGGTGGCGTAGAAGACTTCCTCAGCGGTCGTGAGGCCATTGCGAGCCTTTTCCAGCCCGTCGCGGCGGAGAGAGATGAAGTGGTTGCGAGCCATGATTTCACGAATGGCCTGCAATGTGGCGCCCGCGGCGATGGCGGAGAGGAGCTCCTCATCGGGGATGAGGAGTTCAAAGATTCCGATCCGTCCGGCAAAGCCGGTGCCGCGACAGCGGGAGCATCCCTGGCCCTTGTAGAGGGTTTCGACCGCGCCGAAGATGTCTTCGATGGCGGCGCGGGTCACAGGATCAGGCTGATAGGGTTCCTTGCAGTGAGGGCAGATCTTGCGGACGAGCCGCTGGGCCAGGACGCCGCGGAGGGTGGCCGCGACGAGATACGGTTCAATGCCGATGTTGCTCAACCGGGTGATGGCGCTGGCGGCGTCATTGGTGTGAAGCGTGGAGAAGACGAGGTGTCCGGTCAGGGCGGCCTGAGTGGCGATGGTCGCGGTTTCTTCATCGCGGATTTCGCCGACCATGATGATGTCGGGATCCTGACGAAGCAGTGATCGGAGCGCTCCGGCAAACGTAAATCCGGCCTTTTCGTTGACTTGAAACTGGTTGACACCGGGCAGGTTGGCCTCGACGGGATCTTCAACGGTGGAGAGATTGAGGTCTTCGGCGTTCAGAATGTTCAGAACTGAATACAACGTCGTGGACTTTCCGCTTCCCGTGGGACCCGTGACGAGCACGACGCCGTTGGGTTGATCGACGACGGTTTTCCACGCCTCAAGCATCTGGTTCGAGAAGCCGAGTTTGTCCATCGACACGACGGCGTTTCGAGCGTCGATGATGCGGATGACGACCTTTTCGCCGTGTTTGCCGGGCATGGTTGAGACGCGGAGGTCGACGGGCCGGCCTTCCATGAGCACGTGGATATCTCCATCCTGCGGAAGACGCCGCTCGGAGATATCAAGATTGCTCATGATCTTGATACGGCTGGTGATGGCGGGGCCCATCTGGTAGGGCGGCGAGAGCTTCTCAAAGAGTTTTCCGTCGACCCGATAGCGCACGCGAAGCCGATGGTCGTCCGGCTCGATATGAATATCGCTGGCCCCGTCGTGGACTGCGGAGAAGATGAGGTAGTTGACCAGTTTGACGACGGGTGAATGACCCGCAACCTGTTCGAGGTCAGCGATTTCGGAGACCTGTCGCTCGATAAGCGAGAAGTCGGTTTCGTCGATGTCTTCATAGATGTCGTCGATGACGAAGACATTGGCCGCGGGCAGATAGGCATTCAGCGACCCCTTGATCTCCTGTGAGGTCACCGCAACGATCTGCACCTGATAACCGCTTCGGCGCTGGATTTCCTCGATCAGGTAAAGGTTGGCCGGTTCGCTGACGGCGACGGTCAGGACGCCGCGGACGAGGAAGAGCGGGAGGACATTGTGTTCCTCGAGGAATTCGCGAGGCAGGAGTTCGACCACCTTGGGGTCGGCGATGCGGGCAGTGTCACTGGCATAGGGCACGCCATAGGTCTCAGCGAGTGCTTCCATCACCTGCGCTTCGGTGAGGAAGTTGAGCTCGACGAGGACTTCTCCCAACAGGCGCTTGTGGCCGCGCTGGGCCTGGTGCTCGAGAGCCTGCTCAAGCTGGCGTTCAGTCAGGAGGCCGCGCGAGACCAGGAGTTCGCCGAGCTGGAGTCTTGGCGAGTCGAGGTATGAGGATGGGGCAGCCTGCGGTTGAGCCATGGGCGAGAGACCTAGCGAAGACTCTTTGCAGCCGCCTCCACGGTTGTGTGGGTTTCGAAGCGCCGGTCGAGTCGGGTGATCTGGAGGATCTTGCGGATTTGCTCGTCGGGGTTGACGAGTCGGAAATGTCCACGACGCTGGGTCACTTCATCGGACAGCCAGAGAATGGATTCGAGGCCCGCTGAGTCGACCAGTGTGAGATGCTCAATGTCGAGCAGCACGTCGCGGATGCCGGCATTGAAGCGATCGCCGCAGGAACGACGGAACTTGTCGGTCTTGTCGGCAGTCAACTCGCCGGAGAGCGTGATGACACTTCGTGTGCCGAAGTCTTCATAGGAGAGTTTCAAGATCGCACCTCCTGTGTTTCCGGCGTGATCGGGTCGTTGGCGCGATGTTCGGCCACGAGGCGGTCATATTCGGTGAAATCGAGCGAGACGAACGCCTTGGCGAACGCGGGATCGAACTGCTGTCCCGAGCAACGAAGGATTTCCTCGAGCACCCACGCCCGATCGCGCGCGGAGCGATAGGTGCGGTTGGAACTCATGGCGTCGAAGCTGTCGGCAAGTGCGATGATTCGAGCCATCTCCGGAATGTTGGTGTCCGTCAGGCCACCGGGATAGCCACCGCCATCCCAACGCTCATGGTGGTGAAGCACGCCAGGCAGAACATCCCGCAATTGAGGGATGTCTTTCAGGATTCGATAGCCGATCTCCGGATGCCGGCGGATCCAGCCAAACTCCTCGTCGCTCAGGCGGCCGGCCTTGCTGAGCACCCATTCAGGAACACCGATCTTTCCGACGTCATGAACGAGTCCGGCGATTCGCACTCTCTGAACAAGGTTGTCTTTGAGGCCAAGGGCAGCGGCCAACTGCCGGCTCAGCAGCGCCACTCGCTGAGAATGGCCGCAGGTGTAGCGATCCTTGGCATCGATGGCGGCCGTGAGCGCTTCCAGCGTGCCCATGAACATCCGCTGAATGTCGTCATAGAGTCCGGCATTCTCGATGAAGATGGCAACGTGCGAGGCGGCGGCTGCGAGCAGTTTCAGATCGACAGAGGTGATGGCATCGTCAGACCCGTGCTTGTCTCCGGCGATGAGGACACCAAGGACCTTGCCCTGTCGCCCGATAGGCTGCACGATGGCGGTGCGGCCAAGCGGCGCATAGGCGGCGTGATCCTTGTCAGCGCTTGGAAGGAGGATGCGGGCTTCATCGGGGGCGGCAGTTTCCGCAAGTCTTGCGGAGAGAGACTCCACGTGATGTGGATTGATCTCGCTTCCCTCGGCGAGTATGAGTCTGCCGGCGATCTCGGTCAGAAATTTCGCCTGATGACTAATGTGAATACCAATCCAGCCGTAGTGCATCGTCTGGAGGAGCTCGGAGCAGACCAGGGCGAGAAATCGCCGGGGTTGCTGGTCGACCGACATCCCCTGGATGATGGTGTAGAAGAGGTTCATCTCTTCATACATCTCTGAGAGCTTCTGGCCCACGCTCTCCAACTCGTGCGACTGAAATCGGTCGTGGATCGTTCGGCGGATCAGTTCCGCCGCAAGGCCGACCACTCGGGCGAGGTCGTCCGAGGCAGATGGAAGGACGAGGCTGGATCGGACAACTGCAGCATCGAGCGAGGCCACCTGACAGAGGTGTTCGAATCGGCCGGATCGGAGAAAGGGGGCCCCGACGGCGATGGGTACAAGATATCCGGCCTTTGTTCGACGATGTCCGACCGGCAGCGCCGCGGCCAGCACATGCTCAAAGAGGTCGAAGCTGGCCTCTGCATCGGGGGAGGATTCGAGAATGGACGCCAATCGAGCTTCGACGGGAGAGGCATGGAGCATCGCCGCGAACCAGTCGTCGTCATCGGAACGTGGAATCAGATTGCCCTGGCCGTTGCAGGCCAGAAGTACAACGCCGTGTCGCCGAAGGATCGGCGCGAGTTCGTCTCGCAGGGAGACAAGATCGGTCTGTGCGGCAAGCAGGTTCATGCCGCCTCCGATTCGGATTTCGGAGCGCTGCCCGCAATGAGTTCCTCAACAAGCTGCAGAACGTTTCGGGGGCTGAACGGTTTGGCCAGGACCTTTCGAATGTTTCCGATGGCGAGATCAGCATCCTCGAGGGCATAGCCGCGCGCGGTGAGGATGACCACGGGGATGCCGCTGGTCGCGGGCTTTGCGGCCAGGGCCTTGCACAGTTCGAGGCCCGTCATATAGGGCATCTGGAAGTCGGTGATGATGAGCTGGGGAGAATTCTGACAGGCAAGCTCAAATGCTTCTTCGCCGTCGACGGCCGTAATGACCTCGTAGCCCGCGTTGCGCAGCTTGACCGAAAGCACTTGAACGATGTGAGCTTCATCGTCGGCAACAAGAATGCGGGTGTGGTTCATGTCGCGGTTCCTTGGTCATGCTGCGGCTTGGGATCCGACATACCGCATGGGGATCGAAAACCAGAACCGTGAACCCATGCCGAGGCGGGATTCGACGCCGATCTGGCCGCGATGAACGGTTTCCACGATGTGCTTGCAGAGATTGAGTCCCAGGCCGGTTCCCTTGGCGACTCTCTTGAAGTTTTCGACACGAAAGAACTTGTCGAAGAGCTTGGGGATTGCGTCGGGCGGAATGCCGAGTCCGGTGTCGGCTACGCTGACGACGACGCTTCGAGTGAGGTTGTCGGAATCGGCGGTGACGGTGATGCGCCCGCCCTCGGGCGAGTACTTCACGCCATTGGAGAGAAGGTTCAGGATGACCTGGTAGAGCATGTCCTCATCGCCTTCGACAGTCAGCGACACTTCAGCGCAACGAGAGGTGAGGGAGATGTCCTTTTCTTTCGCCTGGGGGTCGATGGTTTCGATCGCCCGGCGGATCAATTGTTTCATCTCGACCTGAGTGCGATCGATCTGGAGAATTCCAGCCTCGATGCGGCTGATGTTGAGCATGTTGTCGATCATTCGGCCGAGGCGGTCGGTTTCCGATTGAATGACGCGATAGAATTCGGCGCGTGACTGTTCATCCTGCGCCTCGCCGTCAACGAGCATCTCGACATAGGCCCGAATTGAGGAGAGTGGCGTGCGCAGTTCATGGGAAGCCTTGGAGACGAAGTCCGACTTCATCTGCGACACCTCGCGCTCACGAGTCATGTCGTGAAGAATGGCGACGTGGCCTGAGGGCCCGTCCGAGGCGCCGGCCACGGATTTCAGCGTGAGATCAAAGACCTTGGGCTCGTTCTCAACGGTGAATTCCAGTTCGATATGACGAGGTTCCGCGCCCAATGGCGCCTGGCGGCATTCTCGAAGCACCCGGGTGATGGGGTGATTGGGCGCGATCTTCTCGATGGCTTCATGATTGCACTTGGCCCGATCGATCCCGAGGACCTTGGCGGCAGCTTCATTGGCCACGGCGATCTCGTGAAACGGATTGGTCACGATGACGATGTCGCGAAGCGAATCAAGGACAAACTGGATCTGTCGACGCTCCGATTCGGCAACTCGAAGACGTATTTCAAGATCCCTGATCCGGCCTCGAAGCGATGTAACACATTGGCGAACCGATTCGAGTCCCGGTGAGAACATCGCTTCAAGCGACGAAGGCGAATCCGTGCCGGTTGAGCGCTGAACGCCGGCCTCATCGGCGATGGCGACGCCGATTCTGGCATTGACGCGCTCGGCGGATCGACGAGCGCCGATCATGAGAATGATCGTGGGACCTGCGGCGGCCAGCGCGGCGGCCAATGCAGTGATCACCTCCGACGGCCACGCCGGACCAAGCAGAGCGGCGGACCCCCACGCGATCACGGCAACCGTGCCGGCCGCGACCAGGGATACAACTAAAGTGATCGGGACAATGGCACGCATGGTGAAACCGCGGATCTCAAGAGGCGATTACTTCTCCTCAACCTGGGCCATCATGGCTCGCGCCTTTTCGCTGCCTGGATCAACGCGAACCGCGTTGGCGAAGGAGGCCGCAGCGCCGTTGGTATCGCCGATGGAGCGCAGAAGGTGTCCGAGGAGCAGGTGCGGTGCGGCGTCGGACTTGGACCGGACTGTGGCCTGGCGCAGCAGGGCGATGGCCTTGTCCTGATGTCCCACACCCTGCTCGGCAATGGCCTTGAACATGTATCCTTCATATCGCTCCGGTGCGAGGGCGACGATCCGGGCGCCGCAAAGTCCAACGCGCCGACTGTCGCCCAGGGCGTGGGCAACGCCAGCCAGCTCGATCCAGGATTGAAGATCGGAAGGATCGCGGCTGGTCAGGTCGGAGTAGATCGCCCGCGCATCCTCCGTTCGACCGGATTGATCGAGGCATCGGGCCTTCATGCGAAGGAGGTCGACGTTGGGCTTGGATTCACCGCGCTGCAACTCGGCGATTGTTTGCAGGCAGGCGTCAAACCGTCCGGCCTGGAACTGGGCGTTGGCGAGGCAGCGGCGCAGGGCCGGATCGTCGGAGGAGAGCACGCACGCCCGAGACAGGCGATCGGCGGCTTCGGACGGGTCATTGCGGAGAAGCGCCACGCGGCCGAGGAGTTCATAGATGGCGGCGTGATGTTCGAAGACGGTTAGCTTGGTCTCCAGCATCGACTTGGCCGTGTCGAGTCGGTTCAGGGCCACCAGCGACTCCGTGGTGGCAAGGAGATACTGCAGATTGGCGGAGTCGTTCTGGAATGCGGCGCTGTAGGACTCGACGGCCCGTTCGTCGTCAGACCATCGTTCGAAGACGACGCCACGGAAGTAATGAGCTTCGGCGAGGGCGGGGTCGATCTCGATGGCCTTGTCAAAGGAGTCGAGCGCGTATTCAAGCCGATGAGATTCCATGAGAATGCGGCCGCGAAGGACCTGGTAGGAGGCCTGATCCGGAGCGCGCTCGATGGCAAAGTCAATTTCCCTGAGGGCCTTGTCGAATTCGCCGGTGGTGAACGCCTTCTTGGCCTGGTCGTAGTTGATCTGGGCGTTCATCAGATTGACGCGGCCATACGACGCATCTCGCGCTTCGATGCCGGTACGGGTTGGTCCATTGCAGGCGCTGAGGACCAAGGGGCATGCCAGAAGGGTGTGGATGATGATTCGAGTCTTCAAAGTCGGGCTCCTGGAGGGGATGGAGTGTGCTGGGTTGGATCAGTGGGATTCGTTGTCATCCGAAACGGATGCGAAGGTTGAATCGGAGTCGTTGGTGAACATCGAGCCGAGCGGACGTCCCGTGGCGACACAGAACCAGAATCGGCCCCAGGGATGATCGATCACGAACGGCTCGGCGCTGGCGACGAAACCCTGCGAGTCGTTGACGAATTCGGGCCACGCCGTGTGGTTCGGGTTGTTGGCGGTATCCATGTTGGTCGCGACATCGGACGTGGTGGCGACGTTGTTCTGCGTCGAAGCGGGTGCATCGGTCACCTCGTTGGTCTGCATCGCCACGTCAGCAGTGGAGTCAGGCGATGGGCCGCTCACGAGCTCTGGGGCGACATTGGAATCGCCATCGGATCCGGTGGAATCAGCGAGTGAATCCTCCAAGGGTCCTTCGGTCTGCAGGTTGTCCATGCTGGTCGAATACGAGGTGCCGTCACTGGCGACCGACGGTGCGCCGGAGCTCTCTTGACCTTCCGCGGCGGGATCCGGAATCGGTCCGCTGGTCTGCAATGTGTCGGCACCAGTTGCGTAGGTTGATCCTTCGTGTGCATCAGGCTGGAGATTGCCGGCGGTGTTCTGACCGGGGGCGGCGGTATCGGACAGCGGATCGACCGCGGGCTTGGAGGGCTTCCCGCTGTTCATTGATACTGGCGTGGCGTCGCCGAGCTCCTTTTCCAGGATTCGATGCATGAGGCTGCGCTCGTGGATTCGGCTTGGGGCCGCCTGAGCGGCTTCGTCGCGAAGCTTGATGATTTCCGGCTGGTTGGGATTTTGTCGCAGTGAGGCGTCGAGGTGATACAGCGCCTTGGCGGTATCGCCGTCGGCAAGGGCCTGAGCGGCATCCTGATTGTGATTGGCCGTCACAGCCTCCTGACTCCATGGGAGCAGGCCGGACCGCATGCCGACGCGTGCCGTCTCGATCATGTCGAGGGCAGACTGACCGGCGGCCCACAACACGCGGTCCTTGACGATCGTGGGGGTGATGAGGAAGATGATCTCGGTGCGTTCGACGGAATCGTCGTTGCCGCGGAATGCCGCACCCAGGATTGGAACATCACCCAGGTAGGGAATCTGGCGTCGTTCCTTGCGGACGTTCTCCTTGAACAGGCCGCCGAGGACGAGAGTCTCGCCGTCGTGCACGCGGACGTTGGTGGTGATCTCGTTGGTGAGTTCGTCGGGGATTGTGACGAGCTGACCATTCGAATCAGTCACGTTGCGCAGCCGTGCCTCAGAGACGCTGGGTTTGAGCTCGAGCCGGATACTTCCGTCCTTGGAGATAAAGGGCCGGAAGATCAGCTGGATACCGGTGTCGAGGAATTCAACGGTCTGGGTGGTCGTGGTCTCGGTGGCGGTGGTTGAGAGGTAGCCGACGCGGGCACCCACGAGGACTTCAGCGCGCTGGCGGTTAAGAGCCATGATGCGCGGCCGTGCGAGGACGGTGTTGTCGCTCACCTGGTCGAGCACGCGAAGGAACACGCTGATGTCGTCGGTGACGACGCCGATCTTCAGGCCGCCGGGACCACTGGTGTTTCCGACGGTGCTGGTGCCCGCGAACGCCCGGTTGTCACCGGGCTGGAATCCTTCGCTGTCATCACCCTTGATGTCAGCGCCCTGGGTGTTGCCCTGGAGCAGGTTGGCGACCGCCGAGAGCGGATTGGTCAGGTCGGCGAAGTTGATCGATCCAAGGGCGGTGAAGTCGATTCCGAAGGCGTTGGTCTCATCAACGGAGACCTGGAGCACGGTTGATTCGACGAGCACTTCCTGTGGCGGTGTATCGAGTTCCTGCAGGAGACCGGCGATGGCCTCGAGGTTGTCGGTATAGTCATTCACCACGAGCACCGCGCTGAAGGCATAGGAGTCCGCGCCGGCGTCGGTCACATCGGGCTTGATGCCGGGGTCGACCTCGCCGCGAGCCGACGCGTGGCCGATGTCGGAGAGAAGCGGCTGAATGAATTCGTTTGCGTCGACGGCGTTCAGGTGATCAAGGACGAAGATGCGGCTTTCGCGCTTGCGGTCCTTCTCTTCGATCGCCTGCTTCTCTTCGAAGGTATAGATGTAGATGAAGTTCCCCTTCTCCACCCAGTCGTACCCATTGACGTGAAGGATGGCGTCGAGCGCCTCGTAGAACGTGACGCCGTAGAGATTCGCGGTGACCGTCGCGGAGACGCTCTTGGAGGTGATCAGGTTCTTCTTGCTGTGAATGGACAGCATCTGAAGTACCTGAGCCAGATCGGTGTCCTGTACGGCAAGGTCGACGGTGCCGTAGTCATCGACACTGACGTTTTCCTTTCCGCCGGGCGCCGACGGTTCAGTCTGGCCCAGGGTCGGGGCCGCGAGGCACGCTGCCAATGTCCAGGCGGCTGCCGACGGGAGGATGAACATCGATCCAATGACGTTGCTGATCTGGAACATGGTGAGAACTCCGCTTCTGGACGTGCTAGGTCAATCGGGCATTTCCAAGGGTTTGAACATTTCGAGCTCGTACTGTCGGCCCTGGCACTCCAGGACGACACTGCGGGAACGAACTTCGTTGAGCCGGAACTCCGTGCCGTCGGCGTCATCCGCGGGAATGTGGTCGCCGACCTGAACGGTGCGGCCGTTGATCACGGCCAGCGGCGATCCCGAGATAACGGCCTCGAGCCGGAAACGGGCGACAAGTTCTCGAAGCCGTTCCGTGAGGCGAGCTTCCGCCTCCGCAGGATCATCGGCGGGCCTTGCGTCCGACTTTCCTTCATCCTCTGTTGAATCTTGCGGAATGATCGGTTTGGGATAGATGGCGTCGTCGACGGCAAAGGGATCGCGGCGGAGCCGGTCGTCGAGGCTGACGGCGATCGGATCTGAGCCGCTGGGCCGTTGCGGGAGGGCCGGAATGGGCGGTTGATCGAGGGGATCGTCCGCCATGGCGGTCTTGGGGATTCCGGTAATCAGCCGCATCCTGGCCCAGAGGAACAGGCCCATGGGCTTTGCCCAGATCACCAGGCCAACGCCACAGACCGCGACAAACGCTCGAAAGCGTCGCTTGTCGACGGTGAGTTGGAGCCAGATTCGTCGAAGGCTGTTGCTCATGGGCGACCCTCCGGCGCGGATGGCTCGGCGGCGGGCGCCTCAACTTCGTAAATCGCCTCAAGTCCGATGGACGCAAGCACGACGTCGGACTCCAGCGGGTCAGTCGGAATGCGAGCATTGTGGTCGACTTCGGGTCGCTCAATTCGAATCGACGCAATGCGAATGAGGCGATCCAACTGCTCGGCCCGGCGAAGCACATCGAAGACGGAGTCGAACCGTGCAGTCATGTCAACCGTCAGCGGCGTCGCTTCAAAGGGAAGGGTTTCACCGACCACCGCCGGTCCGGATTTGCCGCCGGTGATGGTTTGATCAATGACGCTGGAGCCGTCGATCGGTGTTGAGAGTGCCCGCATCACATCGGCGAGGTCCGCGGAATGCGGAATCAGCTTGGTCTGCTGGGCCTCGCGCTTCTGCGATTCGCCGACGCGCTGGGTCAGCACGGCAACAAGTTTTGATTCATCCGCAAAGGTGGCGGCCCGCTGCTCGAGGGCTGCGGTCTCATGAAACAGGCGCGTGCCCTCCTGCCATGCGGGCCACACGAAGGCCCATGCGATGAGGGCATACACGGCCACGGGGGCAACAATGGCCAGGGCTCGAGTGACATTAGGGTGCATCATCGGCCTCCTCGGGCAGGGCCACGACATACTCCGACTCGAGGTCGATCTTGAAGCTGATGCGAAACTCGCGTGCGTTCTGGTCGCGAACCACGCGATGGCGCGTCTGATCGAGACTGACATCGGACAATGGAGCCTGCTCCGCGAGCTTGGCGACGAAGTCGATGATGTCGGTATCGCTGGCGGCGAACCCGGTCATCTCGCCGGTGACGACGCGAGGCGGCCGCGGCTGGTCCGCCTTGGCATTTGGGGTCGGTTTTCGAGCGGTCTTGACTGCACGGCGAGCGCCGGCCTGAATATCGATTCGGTCGAGTACCGCGCTGGGCGGCATGAGGTTGATGATGGTGGCCGTGACCCGGCTTAGTTCAATGGGATGAGACAGCAAGGCGTACCGCTCAACGCGTTTGTCGATGTCCCTGAGCGTCTGCTCCAGTTCCTCCTGCTTCTTTTCCGCCTGGAGCACAATGTCGGCCTGCACTCGGGCGGCGTCATAGCGATCGCGGGCCTCGGCGAGTCGGAACCGACTCCACGTGAGCAAGGCGCCGAGGGCCACACCGCCGCAAAGAACCAGGGTGATCCACCGACTGATCGCTGCGCCCTTCGCCGTTCGAGCCTGCACCGACGTGGGAAGCAGATTGATGGCATGTTGCCTCATGCAGCTCCCTTCCGCACCGCCGGGTGATTGGAAGTGCGTCGACGATCCTGCCTGGCGATGGCCAGCCCGCGCATCGAGAGGCCGGCGCTGACCGCCCACGAGCCGGCAAGCCCGGCATCGGGGCCCAGTCGACGAGCCACCTGCGCGTGCAGCCGCGACAGCGTTCCGACGGAGTCGTCGCGCTGCACGGTCGCCTTGCACGATTGAGCGATCATCTCATCAAGGTGCGGTTCAAACGCCTCGCCGCCGCTGAGGACAAACAATTCGGGTGGCCGGCCTCGGAACGTGACGCCGTAGTACCGCAGGCACATGGTGCCCTCGCGCACGAGATCGCCCAGCAGCGGACGCACGGCGTCGAAGATGGCCCGGTCGGTGGTGGCGTCGTAGTCGGTGTTCTGGCCGGCGGCGGCTCGAATGCGCTGGGCACGAAGATCGGCGGCGATGGTCGGCTCAATCCGTAGCTGGGCCGCGACAGCGCGGTCCATGTCCTGTCCGCTGAACGTCAACGGCTTGCAGAAGGCGACCTGATCGCCCCGGAGGATCATGATGGTGCTGCCTGAAGCGCCGACCTCGATCAGGGCGCGAACGGTTTCTTCATCGCTTTCGCGGCGATACATGCGGCTATAGGCACGGGCGACGGCTGCGAACCAGGCATCGACGGCCACGGGGCGCAACCCGGCTTCGAGAATCGGTTCGAGCCACCGGTTCAGGGAATCGTGCGATGATGCCACAACAAGGAACTCGTCGCGGGCCTCACCGCCGGTCGGGGCAGCGCCGGTCCGAACATAGTCCACCTCGCAGCGGTCACGGGGGAGGCCGAAGCGTTCGGCCGCTTCCCACCGAAGCGCCTGTCGAAGGTCGGCCTCCGGCATCCGGGGAAGCCGAACGGGTTGGACCGAGAGGTCGCATCGAGCGAGGCTCAGGACGCACTTGCGTCCGTTGAAGCCGCCGTGCATGACGGCGTGTTGTAGAGCGTCGGCCAATTCCCGGCGCCAGGCGGGGTCATCCGTGGGCGTTGAGTAGTTGAGAGTGGCTGCGCCGACAGCATCAATGTCGCCCGCCTGTTCGCGCACCTGAAGCAGGCGAATGCCGCGGGCGCCGATATCGATGCCGATGGGGCCGACTGAGGATGAGAATCTCGTACCAAACAACGGAGCTCCTTCGGCGGTTACTCATCCGGATCGACGCTGGCGACGGTGATCTTGCCCGTGAAGCCGGCGACGGTGATTGTGTACGCGGCGTTGGCAGACTTGACGGTGATCGAGCCGCCGGTCCCGGGCAGGCTCGACGTGTTGACGGTGCCGCCGAGGGCGTCAAACGTCATGAATCGCTCATCGCCGTCAAGCGTGACGCCGCTGATCGAGATGCCATCGAACCCGCCGTCGGCGAAGCGCACGATGTAGGGCGCGAACTTGCCACCGGAGGCCAGCGGGTCGTTCACATAGTCAACAGTATCGGGGTCGAATTCGAGAGCGATTTCCGACTGTGGAACGCGATAGAGACAGTATCCGCTGCCGTCATCGTAGAAGTAGATCCGCCGCATCTCCTGATGGGCGAGAGCGTCGGATTGAGCGAACGTAATGTCGGCGACGATCTGTCGCACCGCGCCCTGAATCGAGAGCGTGTCGCCCTGGACCAGGCTGGGAATCAGCAGCGCTCCGGCAAGGCCGAGAATGCCGATGACGATGAGGAGTTCAATCAGGGTGTACGCACGTCGGGCTGAATGAGCCTTGAATGACGGACATTGGGAGACCACGGAGCACTCCTTTCACTTCGACTTCGGCGAGTCGTCAGCGGGGTTTCGACGGCCGGAGCCGTCGTCCGCCGGCGCCGGCCGGGTCGGGGTTCTTGGGGCCTCCTTGGTTGGCTTGCCGGAGTCCGATTTCATCTTGTCGAGGTTCGTGATCTCCATCTTCAGATTGCCGGAGTTGATCGACTTGTTTACGGCGTCAACGCTTTGGCGCAACAGACGAAGTTCCTCGATCATCTTCTGCCGTTGACCTGCGGCGTTGGGAATGCCGACGTTGTCATCGGTGGAGCCTTCCGCCGCGGCCAGAGCCGCATGGCTCGCCGGACGCTGGCCGACGACGGTCCATCCGAGTGCGAGCAGCAGCATGACATTGGCAAACACCAGGAGACGATTCGATCCGTTGGTGCGATGGTTGTTGCTCATCCGATTGCTCCTCCAGCCTGCGCGGGCTTGCATCTTCAAGATCGGACCAATCGGAGGGTGGATTCAGTCCGAAATTGCGAGTTGGCGCGGGCACGAATGAAACGATGGATCGGGTCCGATAGTCACGTTCATGACCGATGCAAAAGAAAGAACGCCGCGGCCTCGAGGCCGCGGCGTTCAGAGAGAGATATCAACCAGTCGTCGAGCGAATCACCAAGTGAGGCACTCGTCGGTGGTGTCCGTGGCCGGGCAGTCCGACATGTCCAAAGCGCCGGTGGAGTTGTCATAGTTCCAGTCGTATCCAAGGGCCTGAATCGACGCCGTGGGGTCCTGCTGGATATAGCCGTCAGTCACAAGGTCGTCGAGGGCCGCCGGCGGAACGCCGCCGTTCTTGACACGGTAGAGCTCGATCTGGCTGCGAACGGTCTGCAGCTGGCTCTTGGTGCTGCTCTCGCCGGCTTCCTGAGAAGCGTCGGTGAACTGCGGGATGACGATCGCGGCAAGAATGCCGAGGATCACGACCACGATCAGAATTTCGATGAGCGTGAAACCAGAACGATTGTGGCGTTGCGTACGCATGGGCTGTAACTCCTTCGACAAGAGATCTCCCTCAATCGAGGGAACCGACGAGGTCGGCCGATGCCCGTGGCCGTGCCGCGTCCATGAACAAGACCCGCGAATCCACCTTGGATTCGCCGAATGGCGTTGCGGACCTGTCGATCCGGGTCGCCTGAGGTCGGGCGTGTCCGACGCCGCCCCTCCGGCGGCGTCGGCCCTTGCCCGCTCCATTCCCAACTCACGATTCAGATCGGCGGAAATCAACCACCTGTCGATGATCACTGGAAGGATTCGTCAAATGGCGACGGAATAGACCGCGCAGGGTGCACGGGCGGCAGGCGGCGCTCAGGCCGCGAGCCGATGCTCAAAGCGAATAGCCACCCGATAACCGTCGCCGCAGGGCATGCAGCGAACGACGACTCCGCGCTTGGCGGTGTAGGTTGGACTTTCGAAACCTACGGAGACCAGCGATCCGGGTTCCACGGGGTCAGCGCTGCGGGCACCGAGGCCGCCGGGGCCGTAGTCGATGGATTTGAGGCTGTGCATGCGCCCGAAGTGGGCCCCTCCGAGATGAAAGATGGTGGCGACGCCGTCAATGGACCAGCGATCGTGGGTGCGTCGCTCAAAGTGCAACGGAGCCGGCGGCTGACACGTGGATTCAAGCGTTTCCTGCATGGGTGTCGCTCCCTGTGGATCGGACGCGTGTCCTTCCATCAGAGTTTTCGGACAGCCCAAGGGCCGACTTCATCTCAAGGCCGCATAATCATGCAAAATTCACATCGGGGGTTTCAGGATTCGAAGGGCCTCGGCGACGCTCCAGGCCTGCCACGGGCAGCCACCCGGCCGAAATGTCGGGTCGCCGTCGAGAACTTCGCTGACGGAACCCAGGCCGGCCTCCACGAGGTGGCAATTCAGCATGTCCGCGAGCCATGCCCTGGGCGGATCGCTTCCGTACGCAGCCCGGTGGGCATCGGCGAGGGCGCCGAGCAACCAGGGCCAGGCTGTTCCCTGGTGGTAGGCCGCGTCGCGGCTCCGCTGATCTCCCTCGTATCTACCCACATACCGGGGGTCGGCAGGATCAAGTGTCCGAACGCCACAGGGCACGAGCAGGCGCTTCATGGCCAGGTCGACGATCGAACGTTTCTGCGGTGTCGAAAGTGGACTCTGCGGCAATGAAACGGCCAAGAGCTGATTCGGGCGGAGGGACGCATCCGATCCACCCTCCACGTCAGGGGAATCGAGAACATCGAAGCAACATCCAGCGTCTTCATTCCAGAATCGTGCAAATGACCTCTTTGCTCGATCGGCCTCACGAACGAGATCGTGATCATCCAGAGCCAATGATTCGTGCAGCTCCGCAAGAATGCGAAGCCCGCTGTGCCACAGAGCGTTGATCTCCACGGGCTTGCCTCGGCGGGGTGTGACCACCCAGTCTCCGATGCGCGCATCCATCCACGTGAGCTGAAGGCCGGGGGCACCGCCGCGAAGAAGGCCGTCCTCCGGATCGACGCCGATGCCAAAGTGTGTTCCGCGGCGATGGTGTTCGACAATTGACATCAGGGCGGGCAGGAGTTCCTGCGCGAGGTCGCGTGATCCTGCGGCACGGCAATAGGAATCAACGGCCTGAATGAACCAAAGAGACGCATCGATGGTGTTGTATTCCGGTTCACCGGATTCATCGCCGAATCGATTCGGCACCAGGCCCTCGCGAACATGCCTGGCGAAGGTGCGCAGAACCTTGGCTCCTTCATCGAGTCTGCCGGTTGAGAGGAACAAGCCCGGGAAGGCGATCATGGTGTCGCGGCCCCAATCCGCAAACCACGGATAGCCGGCGATGACCGACGAGCCCTCTTCGCGCTTCACAATGAACGAGTCGGCCGAGAGCACAAGCGTCTCCGGAATGCCAAGCGAGGTCTGGAGTGAATCCGGTGCACGCAGCTTCGCCTTCTCGAGGAGCCGGCGACGCCGATCATGCTCAGCTTCGAGGGCGAGCTCGGTGGAGTCGACCAGTGGTTCGGAGGAAACATGAAGGTCGATCGATTGGCCCGGAGAAAGTTCGACAGAATATGAGAGCGCGAGACACGCATTGTCGATGTGGTCGTACCCGCGGTCTCGTTCAACAGGGAGGAGATAATCTCGATACCACGCGAACTCCGGCAGGAACCGGCCCCGTCCGGCCCGCACGTGGAGCGAATGAGGCAGGAGACTGATGGTCGCTCCGTGATCACCGACACGTGCTGAAACGCCAAAACTCCCGGCCGCGGACACCGCGTGATGCACCCGGTTGTTCACGAGGAAACGGAGGGCCAGCCGGACGCTTGTGTCACCGCGAAGGGTGTAACGAATTCCGAGAACGTTGCGGCCGTGCACCATCCACAGGCGCTTCTCCAGCCGCGCGTGACCGACGTTGAACCTCCAGACCGGAAGTCCAAGCTCAAGCGAAAATGAATCGAGAAGGTCATATCCCTGCGGCGAGATCGCGCCGGAGGCCCAACAGTTTGTGGCGAGTTCGTAGTCCACACCACCGACCGAGATCGTTTCATCGACGCGCTGAAGCAGCATCGTGCGGCCGACCGGGGGTTCCGTGGCCGCGACGAGGAGGCCGTGGTACCGCCGGGTATTGGCTCCGGCGACCGTTCCGCATGCATAGCCGCCAAGGCCGTTCGCAACCAGCCATTCGCGGGACAGCGAGGCATTGAGATCCCGACAGATGTCGGCAGTGAGTTTCATGAGTGGATACGACGAGACGTATCCTTGAGATTGCGCCCGGCCTCTCCGGTTTCAAAGAGATATGCAGATTCCGGTCGGACCGAGAGATTCATCGTCGTGCCGGGGCTCGGATGGTCGTCTGAAGTCAGCCGAGCAACGAGCACATCGCCCCGAGCGGTGCGCAAGTGGATCTCTGCGCCGTCAGGCCGAGGCAGAACGAGATCGACCGTGGCGTCGATCGTCGTGGCCGAAGCAATTGTCTTGATGCAAAGATCTTGCGGGCGGAGGCCCAGAATGGCTCGATCGGGAGTGGGGGAGAGTGACGGTCCACAATCGACACGAAGTGATGCGCCGTCGCTGAAGATCACGCGGCCGTCGATGACCGCAAGCGATCCCTCCAGAAAGTTCATGGGCGGTGAGCCAAGAAACCCCGCGACGAATCGATCGGCCGGAGTGCGGTAGACATCCAGTGGGCGGCCGACCTGACGAATCACACCTTGATCCATGACGGCCATTCGGTCGCCCATCGCCATGGCCTCTTCGTGATCATGTGTGACGTACACCGTCGTGGCCGGATACCTGCGAACGGTGGTGAGGATGAGCGCCCGCAATTCGACGCGCCGACGGGGATCGACATTCGACACCGGTTCATCAAAGAGCATGAGCGAGGGCCGTCGTACGATGGCCTTGCCCAGCGCGACACGCTGCGCTTCTCCTCCGGATAGCTGATGGGGTTTGCGATCAAGCAGCGAGGCGATTCCCAACTCTTTTGCGACGACGTCGATTCGAGACCGGATCTCGGCCTTCGGAACTCTACGAATCTGGAGCGGAAACGCGAGGTTCTTCTGTGCCGACATATGGGGATACAAGGCCGCATCCTGAAACACCATGGCAACATCTCGATCCTGCGGCGAGACTCCGGCCATATCGCGATTACCAAAATGAATGGTTCCGGCGCTCGGACTCTCGAGACCCGCGAGAAGACGCAATGTGGTCGTCTTTCCGCTGCCCGAGGGACCGACGAGCACCATGAACTCGCCATGGGAAATCTCCAAGGTGAGGCCGCGAACGGCGGCTGCGCCGCGGGCATACGACTTTGTGACGCCTTGAAGACGGATGGCGGCCATGAAGTCTCGGATTGGAGGACTTTCAGCGGGCGTCGTCAACTCGCTGAAGTTGCGGTGGACTCGGCCGTGGGGTTGAGAAGTCCCGTCCGGCGGGCAATTTCATAGTTGCGATATGCCGGTTCATCGGTGACCTCGCGAATCACGCATGGGGCCAGCCAGGGCGGAATGGAGGTCTTCGTATCCAAACTTGGCAACTCGACTTCGGCAAGGAATAGATCGAGGCCGTGAAATTGATCAATTTCCCATGTCAGATCGCCCTCTGCGACGCGGTAGCGAGTCTTTCGAATGCGTCGGCCTGATGTCGATGGCCACCATCGGTCAAACTCGGCCGCGGCGATCTCGCGCTCCTGTTCCGTGCGGACCAGTCCGGTTCCGGTCTTGACCGTGTGGCGAAAGGACACGCGGCCATCCGGATAGACCGCTTTGCGAATGCGCCCTTCCAGGTCGCCCGATCCGGCTGGAAGGTATCCCTGTTCGATTTGAATGGCCGAATGCCCCGGGGGGAGTAGGGGCAGGGAGTGCAGCAGGTAGGTTCGTTCGATTTCGAGAGGAACCGTGCCGGTCATGGAAGAGTGTAGCCCGCACTCGGGACATGGCCGGTTCAGGTTGCCCCGAAGGTCGTAGCCGCAGCGCACGCAGCGGCTACGGGCCATGCGCCAGCGCCGCCGAACCCATCGAAGCGCTGCCAGCGGCATGGCGATACAGGCGGCGAGCACGAGCGTGTCAACCATAAGACCGGTCCAGATCGGCCGAATCGGCAGGGCCCGCGCCCCCGGTGTCGGTGCGGTCGATTTCCCGTCAATCGGCCAGCCATCGGTCAACTTGAGTGTGGTGGCCGTTGGACCGGAACGAATCCATTGCATCCTGAGGGCTCTCATCGGCCAGCCGAAGGCCAACTCGAACTTGGACTCCACGGCCGCGGGCCATTCGCGACCGCTGATTGAACTCCATCCCGGCACCATGGTTGGAATGCGATCAGGATTCTCCAGCGGAGCCCCGATCGAGGCAATCCCACGGAACTGCGAATCGGCATCCGTTGAAGTTACTTCGAAGTCGTCGGTCCCAGGAAGTCGGAGAACGGTGAGCGTGCCGCCGGGTTGAGCGGCGATGGCGCAGAAGCTCTGCACGATCGAGGTGGACCAGGAATGTGTCTGATCGATTCGCCAGAGGCCGGTGCCTGTGGAGGTCCAGACAGGGTCTCTCGTCATCGGCGAGATGAGCGTCTGCGTGGCGGCCGAATTCAGGAACAGCGCTGAGATCCACGAGAGCAGCACGGTGGCGAGCAGTCCGGCGGCCATGATGCAAAAAAGTATTCGAATGCGGGGCATGGGTCAGGTTTTGCCGGCATCGTGGGCAGACGGGCGCGGTATTCTCACCCTACCACATCTGGAGGCCCATCCATGAAACAGTTCGGCATCATTCTCGGTCTGTGCAGCTTCGCGTCCATCACATTCGGATCGGGACCGGGGTACTACAGTCAACCTGCGATTCATGGCAACAGGTTGATTTTTGTCAGCGAGGGCGACCTCTGGCTGGCCGACCTGCCAAGCGATCTGACGGCACCGATCGTCGCCAACCGGCTGACGTCGGCCGTGGGAGTCGAGAGTTGGCCGACGATGAGTCCGGATGGTCGTCTTGTGGCGTTTGCCGGCGAATACGACGGAAACGTTGATGCCTATGTGATGCCGGTCGATGGCGGCGACCCGGTGCGGCTGACCTACCACCCCGATCCGGACCTGCCCCAGTGCTTTTCGCCCGATGGCTCGGAGGTTCTGTTTCGCTCGATGCGAAGCAATCCCGATTCCCGGTGGGAGCTCTGGCGGGTCCCGGCGAGCGGAGGCGTCGAAACTCGATACGAATTCGGGGAGTGCTCGCTGGCAACGATGTCGTCATCGGGCCGCAGGATCGCGTTTACCCGATGGTCGAATGAGACCTGGAATTGGAAGCGATATCGTGGCGGCACCGCCCCCGAGATCTGGCTCGCGAATCTTGATACGAGCGAGTATCGGCGACTGACCGACAATCCAGCAAACGATCTGTTTCCGATGTGGGTGGGTGCGTCGATCTTTTTCCTTTCGGATCGGGATGGCTTCGCAAACATCTGGTCGATGTCGCCGCACGGCGACGAACTCAAGCAGCACACACACTTTGCGGCCGATCCGCAATCTCCGGAATCAGCTGAGGGCTATGAGCTGCGCTGGCCGCAGGCAGACGCCGCCCGCGGCGGCACGCGGATCGCGTTTGCTCAGGGGGCGGCGATCGCGATCCTGGATACCAACGACGACCGGGTCTCGCGGCTGGACATTCGATTGCGAAGTGATTTTGCCGAGCGTCGACCGCAGTACATGGATTCGGCGAAGACGACCACGGAATTCAGCCTTTCATCAGATGGAAGCCGGCTGTTCCTGGGATCGCGCGGCGAAATCCTCAGCATTCCGGTCGGTGAGATGAAGCCCGGCAAGTCCAGCGCGGCGATTCAGCTGACCCGATCGGCCTCGCGCGAGTGGGGGTTCACGTCGGGAAAATCCGCGGCAGGTTCAGAGGCCCTCTATTTCATAAGCGATGCGTCCGGCGAGCAGCAGATTGTCATGCTCGACGTGGAGAAGTCCGGAGCCGCCACGCCGGCGCCGCTCACTTCGGATCGAGAGTCATGGCTCTTCGCTCCAGAGGCATCGCCGGATGGAAGGTGGGTCGCCTTTGGAGACAACACGGGTCGATTGCACCTCCTGAATACCGGAACCCTTGCCAAGCAGGTCGTGGATCAAGCTGATGCATGGGAGATTTCGGACTACCGTTTTTCACCCGATAGCCAGTGGCTTGCCTACACCAAGCCAATGCCGAATTCGTACGGCATGGTGATGCTGTATTCGGTTCGAACCGCCCGCAGCATTCCGGTCAGCGACGGTCTGGCCAATGACAGCGAGCCTCGCTGGGATCCGGCGGGCAAATTCCTTTACTTCATCTCAAAGCGCCATATCGACCCGATCCTCGGCGAACTGGATTTTGAACACGCCCTGGTGGAGACCAGTCAGATCATGGCGCTTCCGTTGGCCGCGAACACTCCGCCCCCGATCAAAGCGCTTGCACAGCGCGCCGGCTTCGACCTTGAAAAATGGAGTGCGGACGAGGCCGGCGCCGACAAGCCAGCCCTGGCTCAGGTTGCCGGCAACGCCGCTGCGGAAGGCGCCCAGCCGGAGCCGGCCGTCGCTGCAGACCCGCAACCCAAGCCCATGGTCATTCAAGTGGATACTGACGGGCTCGCATCGCGAGCATTCGGTCTTCCGATTGCACCCGGCAACTTGCGCATGCTGGAGGCCATTCACGGCGGCGTGATGTATCTCAAGGCTCCAACGCAGGGGATGCTTGAAGATGTCTGGCCGGCGCCGCCGTTGGGCGTGGCGAATTGCAGCCTTAATCGATACGACTTCGTCGAGGAGGAAGCGAAGACACTGGCGGAGAGTGTTTCGATGTACCAGGTCTCGTCCGATGCCTCCGCAGTGGCGTGGTGGACGGGAGAGAAGTTCAACGTCTCTCCGATGCGTGGCGACGAAAAACCAACGACGGTCGAGTCAGACGGAATGATGATTCTTGTCGACCAACCGGGCGAATGGAAGCAGATGCTTGGCGAGGCATGGCGGCTCCAGCGCGACTTCTACTGGGCTCCGAACATGGCAGGTGTTGATTGGCCGGCGATGCGCACGAAATATGAAGTGCTGCTCTCCCGGGTGGGGAACCGGCTCGAGCTGAACGATCTCGTCGGGCAGATGATCAGCGAATTGGGCACGAGCCACACCTACGTCTGGGGAGGTGAATCGATAGAAAAACCGCGCTCGGTCAACGTCGGTCTGCTTGGCATCGACATGGGGTGGGATGGAAATGCCTGTCGCATCAAGAGGATTCTGCCGTCGCATCTCTGGTCGGATGAGCTTGTCAGCCCGCTGGCGATGCCCCACCTCGATGTGCATGAAGGACAGGCAATCATCGCAATCAACGGTGTGCCGGTTGCCACCGGTGTCAATCCATACAGCTTGCTTCAGGATCAGGCCGGAAAAACCGTTCGGTTGACGATCGCCGATGATGGCGCGGGGACAAATTCGAGAATCGTCGAAATCACGGCGCTTTCGACGGAGAAACCGCTGCGATACGCCGCGTGGGTCGAAGCAAACCGGCACTACGTCGACAAGGCGACCGACGGCGCCGTCGGCTATCTCCATATTCCCGATATGGATTCGGAAGGCCTCGTTTCCTTCAGCCGCCTCTTCTATCCCCAGATCAATAGGAAGGGCCTGATCGTTGATATTCGCGGCAACGGCGGCGGCTTCATCAGCCAGCAGATCATTGCACGACTTGGCAGAAAGGTCTGGGGTTTTCAGCAGCCCCGTCATGGTGCAACGGAGCGATATCCCAAGGAATCGCTTCACGGCCACATCGCGGTGGTCATGGACCAGCACGCCGGTTCCGACGGCGACATCTTCCCGGCGAGTTTCCGATTGAATCGCATTGGCCCGCTCATCGGCACACGAACCTGGGGCGGCGTTGTTGGGATTCGAGCCGATAAGCCGTTTGTCGATGGCGGTCTGTCGACGCAACCGGAGTTCGCGTGGTGGGATCCCGAAGGCGGCTGGTCGCTTGAGAACGTCGGGGTACCCCCGGATATCGAGGTGGATACAACCCCCGCCGATCGTGCTGCAGCGCGGGACCCACAGCTTGATCGCGCCATCGAGTGGGTCCAGGAGCAGATCAGGAACAATCCGAAGACCCTGCCCGAGATGCCTCCATGGCCCGATCGATCAAAAGTAGCCAAGGGCAATTAGCAGAACGGCCCTGTTCAAAGCGGCTTGTCGGGAACGACCACCAGGAACCGAAGGTCCTCATCAGTCTGGGGCATACCCATCATCCAGCCCTCAGCCGAGTTGGATCCCACACTGGTGATCCTCACCTGGATCGGCTCATTGGAGGCGAAGTCTCGCACCGCGGCGGGCGGCGCCCCGATGCCGCCCTTGCGGCAAAGCCAGTAGATCATGCCCTCGCTCACGCCCAGATTCCGACCTCCAGCCAGCTTGAGCCAGCGTGAGTCATTCTTGCGTGTGACCAGGATCTCAAGCGGCTTTCTCGGCACGAAATCATTGAGCCGCGTGATCAACTGATCGATTGCATCGTTGCTGGCCTTCCCCAAGGGCGTAGACCAGAAAAGGTAGCTGCCGAACGCCACGTCCCGATACTGGTCGGCCATCTTGGTCTTCCCGGCCTCGGCCGTGGCGACCACGTGATCCGAGATTCGGACCAATCCCGTTCGCAGGTCCACCACGTTGACGAAGATGGCCGTAACCGCTTCATTCAGTTTGTTGCCGAAGAATCCGCGCCGGGCGAAGTCGCCCGACATTTCACCGGTGTGATGGAAATCTGTGACCGTGCCGGTCAGAACGAAATCAATCTCCGGGTTCGAGATGCCGATCTCGCGCAGGGCCTTCGCCCGGTCTTCTCCCTTGAGCGCCATCGCCTGATCGACCATCGATCCGAGCGATGTCTGAATCCGCACGTCAAAGTCGCCACGGTTCAGCATTTTTCGGCTCAGTGCCTCTGCCATGCCCGGACCGATGTCGTTCCAGGCGAGGGGGGACCTGGCTGGATTGTTGAACGGTTTGATGGCGATTACCGTTCGAGCCCCGGCCGATAGGTCGACCGGCCTCGGGTCAGTCAATTCGGCCATCGTGGGCGGCGAGTTATAGTGGCCCTTGCATGCCCCCAGAACGAGAGCTGCAAGGACGGCCAGCCCGATACTATTAAGACGAAGCCGCGAGCACTGGTGTGCCGATCTGAGAAGAAACGCAGGGATGAATCCAAAATGAACCTGATGAGTCATGTCGGTATTTTCCTTGTTCTGATCTCGGCGTCCAATCTTTCCATTCATGAGAATGGCGCTGCCTCGAACGGGGCGGCAACCGCTTCGGAACCCGGAGCAGCCCATTCCCAGCCCGACGAGGGAGACCAGAAACCGGAAGTCCGTCGCGCACCTCTACTTAGAGAGGGTAGTTTCCTGACGCAGGTCAGTGGAGACGTCACCCGGGATGTCGGTGGTCGACAGTGGCTGTTCACCCTCGCCGAAAGAAATGACCGGCCGCGACATGAATTCATTCTGCTCCCGTCACAGGGCCTTGACGACATTGTGCGCGTTGCCGAAGACCCGCGCCAGGCGGCCGTCTTCGAACTCACGGGCGAGATCTTCGTCTACGCCGGACGAAATTACCTGCTTCCAATCCTGGCGACGCCGCTGATCGACCGCGTCGAGCGCAAGCCCGGCCCGCAAGGGTCCGACGAGAGCATGGATATCGAGCGACGGCTGGAGGAGCGAATCGGTCGAGTGGCTCACGGCGCCGGTCCGGCCACCGGGGCGGAAATGTCCGGCAATGAAGGCGTTTCAGAGGTTGACGGGCGATTGGGCCTCCGGCGAGGAAGCCTGGTCCGAAACGGAGTGTCCGGAGGATGGCGATTCGTGTTTGAGGCCGACGCCACGGGCAAGCGGGATCCGGAGGTAGACCTTCTTCCATGTCTCGCGCTGGAAGGCCTAGAACGCATGGCGCGGCAGTCGGATGGGCCTCTGGTGCTTGAACTGGGTGGTCGAGTGTTGTCCTCGCAGGGCCATTCGTACCTGCTGCCGACCCGGTACCGGATCCCGGTCCATTCAACTCCTCTCCAGCTTCCTACCCCGGCCGGAGCCCGCTGAACGGACTGATCGATCGCTATCCGCGCCGTTGGTCATCCAGTGATCGAATCATGGACTCCAGCCGCTCGAGGTGCCGAGCGATGCCCATGATTTCCGACTGAGCCTTGACGTTGACCTGATGGTCGATGTCCACCCGGAGCCGGTCCTTCTGTGCCTGACGATTCTGACTTACCAGGACGAAAATCGACAGAAAAATCGCCTCGAGGCTTACGATCATGGTCAGGAGCCCGAAGGGATAGACGTCCCAGGTCCAGCCCGGAGGGATTCCAATTCCAAGGGACCCGAGCAGGTTCCAGGAGATCCAACCGCTGAACCAGGTCAGATGGGCGATCGTGAACCACTGGCTTGCGGCCACCGTGGCGACGAAATCACTGACATGCTGCCACAGGGTTGAGTGCGATCGCTCAAACTCCTCGTTGGGATTCCGGGTCGAGCGGATGGCCTGCAGGTTCACTCGACTTCTCTGGCCCATCACCGTCAACAGTTCAACCGCGGCGTCGGGATTCGCCCGAATGTAGGCGTGAAAGTGATCACGGCTCAGCACAAAGACTTCAGTCGCCCCCACGGCCCGCACGGTGGCCGTGCGTGGACCGCCGTCCAGCAACCCCAGCTCACCAAAGAAACCGCCCGGTCCGAGGCGCGACAGTTTTCTTTCGATGCCGTCGTCTCCGGGGACTTGAATCTCGACCTCCCCCTTGCTGACCAGATACAGGCTCTTTCCGAGGTCGCCGAACCAGAAAATGGTCTGGTTTGGCTCGAAATGCTCGCGGTGCATGAGATCTCGAAGTTGCTGCTGCTCCGTGGCATTCAGGGTTGAAAAGAGGGGGATGTGGGCCAGCGGTCCGGCAGCGGATTTGAGGTCGCGAGGCTTGAGTGGATTCGAACCTGAATCGGTCATTGTGATCTGACAAGGCGCTTGGTGAGCCACCGGAGTTGCCATGGTTGGGTCGGCGGTGGGGGATCGAAGTGTCCTGAGCCCCCCGGATGCGGACACGTCGCAGGGTTGGAAACTCGTATGCTATCGTAGTGCTGGGCTTGCGAACAGACGGATGGGCCGAGCTGCACGGTGCAGTCGGAACCCGGTCGCTCAGCTCAACGATCGATGGGAGGATCAGTCATGAAGTCTCGAATCAGTCGCCTCACAGTCCTGGGTCTGATCGCCGCTGCGTCATTCCTGCCGGCATCGGCGTTACTGGCCCAGCAGACACCAGCCAAGCCTGAAGCCCCGGCATCCGGCCAGATCACCGAGAACGACATCATCAACGGTGTGATGGACATTACGTTCAATACGCGCACGCAGAAGGACTCCTCGGGAGATCTCGTTGAAGGATCGGCCGCGATGGGAGTGAAGGATATCTACAAGGTAAACCTGACGGTTGCCAAGACCACGCAGTTCACCGGTGAGATTACGCGGCAGCCCAATCTGTACACCAGCATGCTGCAACGAAAGAAGCAGGATGCTGCGCTGAGTTTCAACCTCGATCTCTCGGTCTTGAATCCGAGCGATCTGAAGCAGAAGAAGTCGGTCGGCAAGTGGGTCGGCTACGTGCCGATTGATCCGGTCTCCGGCGCGTATCGACTTGGCGATGGAGACAGCGACGGTGAAAGCCGTTTGCGCATCGACATCCTCGCGAGCGGGCGGGCCCCGGCGTTCAAGGACTTCTTCTACGGCCGCATGGTTGGCAAGGCCGAGAAGAAGGACGGTCTCGCTTCCTATACATTCAAGCGCCTCGTTGGCAACAAGACGGTGCAGGTCGTGGTGAAGAAGTCCGATCCGATGAAGTTCGAGAACGTGGTTCTCGGCAAGGGTCCTTCGGAGAACTATCCGTCAACCCGTGTGAACGGCCGGTTGGATTATGACTATGAGACGGGCAACTGGTACACCGATGGAATCAGGTTCGGATACACCCTGAACGGCCAGGAAATCGAGGACGTTGTGACGGGATCGATTAAGTGGGTGGAGGATCCGGATCGCGCCAGCAACGGCAAGGGTTACTACGAATTCAATCTGCGATTCAACGAAGAGAAGAATCGATCCCTCGGCGATGAGGGTGCGGCGTTCGAGAATCTCAGCGATGAGGAGGCGTTTTTCTTCGTCGACAATTCGATTCCATCCCTCACCGGTCGAATTTCCTATGTCGACACGATGGGCTCGGGGGCCGACGCCGCTCCGTCAAGCAGCAAGGTCACGTACAACCTCAACGCCAACAAGCTGACTAAGCAGCAGGTCATGAATTTCTTCAAGCTCTGGATGATCGGCGTCGGACCGACCAACGACGAATAAGTCGCAGCGGTAAGACTCTGTCAGGAAATGATTTGAATCGCCCCCTTCGATGCTCGGAGGGGGCGATGTTTTCGGACACACCGAGGCCCAGCCGCCCTCAGTGGCGCGGTACGATCTCGTCGCCCGCCGACATCGTGTTTCCCTTCAGCGACACACCAGCACCGTTCAGGAGGATCTCTCATGCCGCGACTCTACGCCACCCTCGCTCGCCGACTGGGGCGGGCCATGCATACGCCCATCTCTCGTCGCGACATGCTTGCATCGACGCTCGCGGCCTCGGCCGGATTGCTCCTGAGCGGAAGCGGCGCCCTCGCCTCATGGAGATCCGGCGGCAAACGGATCGTGGTGATCGGGGGAGGGTTTGCGGGGCTGGCGTGTGCCCATGAGCTCAACGCCGCAGGGTATGACGTTACGGTGATCGAGGCCCGTCGACGGGTCGGCGGAAGAGTTCTGTCGTTCACCGACTGGGTCAAGGGACGCGTGGCTGAGGGCGGCGCTGAATTGATCGGCTCGAATCACCCGACGTGGGTCTCGTACGCCGACAGATTCGGTCTCGAGTTCTTGGACGTTACCGAAGATGAGAACCTCTACGCCCCAATCGTTCTCGATGGAAAGACGCTGACCGAGGACGAGGGGAACGCCCTTTGGGAAGAACTGGACGCAGCCTCATCCGGATTGAACGGTCTCGCGGAGGGCGTGAAGGCTGAGGCGCCTTGGGAAGCCGAGAACGCCTCGTCGCTCGATCAGCGAAATCTGCAAAGCTGGATTGACAGCCTCGACGTCTCTCAGCGGTGCAAGAAGGCGCTGTCACTCAGTTTCGCGGCCGACAATGGCGTCGATTGCAATCGACAGAGCCTGCTTGGCATGCTGGCCTCGATCTCCGGCGGTGGCGGTCAGGCATATTGGGAGGAGAGCGAGGTCTATCGATGCAAGGGCGGCAACCAGCAGCTCGCAATGAAACTGCTTGAGAGTCTGCCCGCCGGCCGCGTTGTCACCGATTTGCCGGTGTCCGAGGTCGCCCGAAAGGGCAACGTCATGACCGTGACATGTGCTGATGGAAGGGAGTTGGAGTGCGACGATGCTGTGCTTGCGGTTCCCCCGAGCGTGTGGGGCTCCATTTCGATCAAGCCGGCTCTTCCGGCATCGCTGAAGCCGCAGATGGGAGTCAACATCAAGTTTCTCTCACAGGTCAAGTCTCGATTCTGGAAGGCGCATGGTCTCGCTCCGGATTCCCTGACGGATACGCAGGTTTCCATGACCTGGGAGGGCACCGACAATCAACCCGGCGATGAGCCTGCGGTGCTGGTCGCCTTCTCGGGCGGATCCGCGGCGGAGAAGTGCCTTCAAAAGACCGGCGATGCCGCCAACGCCGCCTTTGCCGAAGCGCTTGAGCCGGTCTATCCCGGCTACAAGGATGCGTTGGTTGATACCCGCTTCATGGATTGGCCAAGGGAGCGCTTCACGAAGGCGGGTTATTCGTTCCCCGGCCCGGGGGAGGTCACGACCATCGGTCCCGCGTTGCGGAAGGGTCTGGATCACCTTCACTTTGCGGGCGAACACTGCTGCTACGCATTCGTCGGATACATGGAAGGCGCGCTCAACTCCGGCGTTGCTCTGGCCAAGCGAATCGCGGTTCGCGATGGCCTGATGCAGCCTGCGTGATCATCCGCGAGCGTTGCCCTGTTCGATCGGAATCCAGCGGGAAAGCCATCGCCGCCATCGCGCGAACCACCAGCGCATTCGAATCCGACGGAGTCCTTCGTCGTATGGATGCAGCCGAAGACCTCGGCGAATCCACACCAGCGAGCGCTCCAGTGAATTCTCCTCCAGCGCCGCCATGGCAAGATTGTGGTGCGATGCAGCGCAGTCCGGATCGAGTCGAAGCACACGTCGAGACGTCAACGCGCCGCCGATGCGATCGCCGCATCGAAACTTCGCCAGGGCAAGCCTTCGCAGGGTGGAGGCGTCGGCTGCGTCGCGCTTGTGTGCAGCTTCAAAGACCTTCACGGCCTCCGCTGGAAGATCGGCCTCAAGCACCAGGTCGCCCAAGGCGCTGAGATCGAGATTCGGATCGTCAAGGACGATCCTGCCCAGCTCCTCGCGAAGCAACTCGCGAGCTTCGGCCGGACGCCGACGCTGCAGCAGCGCGTCGGCCAGGATGATTCGGATCCCCGGGTACTCGGAATCGAGCTTCTGAACAAGCTCGAATTCAACGTGCGCCTCGTCGAATCTCCGCAGCGCCATCGCAATTCGTCCCAGGCGCACATGGGCTTCGACGTTTGCCGGATGCAGTTCAAGAACCCGCCGATACTTCTCGGCCGCGTCGGCGGGACGCTTCATCGTTTCGAGAAGCAGACCCAGTTCCAAGAGTGTCTCGATGTTCCCCGGATCATCGCGCAGGTCACGCAAGTACATCTGCATCGCCCGATCCGGTTGGCCGGTTGCGGCCAGAACGGTTCCCAATCGGGCCCGTGCCCGAGGAAGCGTCGGCTCGAGCCGCAGTGCCTCTCGGAGGCACCAGCCTGCGCGATCCCAGTTGCTCCGGTGCATCTGAATGTCGGCCTGCATAAGCAGGCACTGCGGTGTCTCGGGTATCGTCTGCTGGGCGAGGTAGAAAAGCGTTTCCGCTTCGTCGAATGCGCCGCGGCGAATCAATCCCTCCATGCGGTGCGCATAGATCGTCTCATTGGAAGGATCGAGCTTGCTGGCCCGCTCCAGAAATTCCGCCGCCTGGTCGAACCGTCCCAGTCGGTTCCCAACCAGCCCTGCCGCGAGGAGGGGGGCGGCTTCATCCGGCATTAGTTCGGATGATCGAACATAGCATCCCAGCGCCTCGGCCTCTCGACCGTCGGCTTCCAGCGTCAGGCCAAGATTGAAGTGCCATTCGCCCTGATCCGGGTTGACCGCCAGAGCTTTTCGAAGCTCGCGTTCGGCGTCGGCCCATCGACCACGCTCATAAAGATCGAGCGCTCGGTCAACGTGGTCTTCTGCACTGAACCATTCCATGGAGGTGTTTTGCGGTGGCGACCATTTCTGGAGGAATGGTCTGTTTTTCCCAACTTTGTCGGCAGCCTGCACTTCCTGGTCAGGAGATGGCCGATAGGATGAAACAAGCCGCAACCGCGGCGTGTCTGGAGATGATAGCCCATGAGGGTACGACATCGCCGAATGACACTGTTCCTGGCCGCGATCTTCACGGCGGTCGTCCCCTGCGCGGCCCCCGGCTGGGCCCAGGACAGCCGGATCCCATCGAGCAGCACCCCCGCGGCACCGGTGGATCCGGACATCGGATTCCTCAAGGAAGTCCTCCTGAATCCATCCAATTCGGCGGAGATTCGCAAGATCGCCGCGGTGAAATTGCTCGACAAATCGTCACCGGTCGCGCTGGCGGCGCTTCAGGATTCGTTCAAGGGTGACGCCAGCCTGATGTCGCCCGTGCTTGCCGCGATGTCGGAGAACCGCAAGTGGCCGGCGGAAATGTTGTCCACGCTTGTCAAGGCGTCCAGCAGCGTTCCAAAGGATGTCTGGCCGGCCCTGGCACAAGCCATCGTGGGGTACGAGGATGCGGGCCGAGAAGCATTGATGGCCGCGATTGCCGACCACCAGTTGGCGGCCGCCGATCGCCTCGGTCCGATTGCGGTTCTTTCGTCCTTCCACCAGCGGCCCGCCGCCAATGCCCTGGTGGAACTTCTTAATGCGCCGAATGAACCTCGCGAGATTCAGGTTGCCGCCATGGAAGCCCTAGAGCGGATGACGGGCATGCCCTACGGGACCAACGTCGGTGCCTGGCTGCGCTGGTGGGATCAGGCCAAGGATCAGCCATCCGGAGATTGGCTGCAGAACATGGTGTATCTGCTGAGCACACAGAACACCAGGCTCGAAGCCGAGGTGGAGAGTCTGCGTCAGGAAGTGGCAAAATCAGGCTCCAGACTCACAGAACTCTATGGGGAGTTCTTCCTTTCGCTTCCCGCTTCAGCGCGGCTGGACCGGCTGCCGCGGCTGCTGTCTGACGACGTTGCGGTGGTGCGCTTGTTTGCGTTGGGCCAGATTGACCGGATGCTGCGCAATGGCGAGCGGGTGCCCGACACCCTGCAGCAGAAGGTGCTGGAGCGACTGGGTGATACGAATGCCCAGGCGCGTATTCGGGTGGCGCGACTTCTGGACGATCTCGGTTACCCCGAAGCGTCTGAACGCATTGCCAAGGCAATGCTTACCGAGAAGGATCCGGAGGTTCAGTCCGCTTATTTTGGGGTTCTGGCGAATCGACCCTCTGCCGATGCTGTTGACGCCGTCCTCCGAGGCCTGAAAGAACCGCGAATTGCCGATGCCGCTGCAACGGCTGCGGAAAAGCTCCTGCAGGCGGGCGTCATTCCAGCCGACCTTCTTGATTCACTGACCGATGCAGCGCGAGCCGCCGCCGCCCCCTCGCGTTCCGAAGCGGTCTGGCGGCTCCTGGTTCGAGTCGGCGACGAGAATGACGTCACCCGCGCAATTCAGATGCTCGACGACAAGGATGACAAGCTTCGGGCAGGAATCGCCGCGGGTCTGCGTGCCCGGGGAATGCTGGATCCGCTTCGAGCTCGGTCCGGCGACCCAGCGATCTACCCCGCCCTGATCGGCGCGCTGACCGATGCACCGGGCACACTCAGCCTCTTTCAGGAGGTGGCCCAGCTTGATCCCCCCGCCGTTCAGCAGGAGGCGTGGCAGGCGGCCATCATCAAGGTTGCGGATCAACTCGCCCCCGCCGACGTCATGAAGGCCGATGACATGCTGGAGTCGATTCCCTATTCGAGTTCCAAGCTTCGTATCGCCATTCTTGAACCGTTCGGGGAATCGTCGTCTGCGGATCCGAACGTACAGGTGCTCCAGCAGCGACTTGTTGCCCTCAGTCTTGAAAACGGTGAAATCCGTAGGGCGTCTGATCTCCTTGCAGGAATCGACCCCAATGGGGCGGATCAGGCTTGGAATGAACTTCGCTTTCGGATTGCCGTGGCCAACGGGCGATTCGACGACGCCTCTGCCATCAAGGCGGATGCTCGATCGTGGATGGACACCCTGAATTGGCTGGTTGGGCGAGACGCCAAGGCTGCACAGGCTGCCCACGCAGAGATTGGTCGTCGCTTCTCCAGCGAACTTACAGGCAAGCTGAAGGATGATTTTGAATCCATTGGGGCCCAGTTGGCAGCGGCTGCAGCAACAGAAGCTCGAATCAATTCCAGCACCAGCGGCCTCTAGGAGTGGTGATCCGGGGTTGGACGCCTACCATCGGGGTTCATGAGTCTCCCGCAGGTTGCCATCATCGGGCGTCCCAACGTCGGTAAGTCGAGTCTGCTGAACCGCATCGCCGGACGACGGATTTCGATTGTGGATCCGGAACCGGGTGTCACCCGTGACCGCGTCGCCACCGTCGTGGCCCTCAAGGACCCGCGGGAGGACGATCGTCGTGGAGGCGTCTATCACGCCGAACGAAAGGTCGTGGAAGTTGTCGACACAGGCGGCTACGGGGTCTATACCGCCGAAGGAAAGAGATTCGACGAGGTCGGTGCTGATCTGGCCTCGTTGACCGACGATATCGAGTCGCAAATTCGTTCAGCCGCCGCGAAGGCGCAGGTCATCCTCTTCGTAATCGATGCCCAATCCGGTGTCACCGCGCTGGACGAGAAGATTGCATCGATGTTGCGTCAGGCCGGCTACGCGGGCAAGGTCATCATCGTTGCGAACAAGGTTGATGACGGCGGCTGGGAGGGGCATGCGCTCGACGCCTCCCGTCTTGGCTTTGGTGAACCGATCATGGTTAGTGCCAAGAGCGGCTATCGGAAACGCGAGCTCCTCGGGCGACTTTTTGACATCGTTGATCCTCGCGCCACCGCTGAGGAGGAGCCGGTCGCGGATTTCAGCCTCGCGATTGTGGGGCGCCGCAATGCGGGTAAGAGCACCCTCATCAACACGCTTGCGGGCGAGCCTCGGGTCATTGTTTCTGAGATTGCCGGCACGACGCGCGACTCCATCGATGTTCGCTTCGAGATCGACGGACGAACCATGCTGGCCATCGACACCGCCGGCGTGCGCAAGCGAAAGAGCTTCCAGAATGACATTGAGTACTACGCCCATCATCGAATGCTTCGGGCGATTCGACGTGCGGATGTCGTGCTCCTGATGATCGACGCAACCGAGGAGGTCTCGCAGGTCGACAAGAAGCTCTCCCTTGAGCTCCAGCATCAGTTCAAGCCGACTGTCATCGTTATCAACAAGTGGGACAAGGTGCGAGGCCGGTTGACGCCTGAAAGTTATCTGGAGTACATCAATCAGGAGCTTCCCGGTCTCGACTACGCGCCGATCGCGTTCGTAAGCGCCCAATCCGGTGAGGGCGTTCGCGATGTGATCGCCATGGCTCATAATCTCCACCAGCAGGCGAACCACCGCGAGACGACCGGGCAGCTGAACGCGGTCTTCAAGACCATCATGCAGAAGCGCGGGCCAAGTTCGAAGCTCGGAACTCGAGCGAAGGTCTTCTACCTTGCCCAGATCGGCGTCAACCCGCCCACTATTGTCATGGTCGTCAACGAGCCGGCCATGTTTGAGGGCGCCTACGAGCGATACATGCTCAATCAGTTGCGCGAGCACCTTGCGTATTCGGAGGTGCCCATCCGTCTCGTGATTACCCAACGGAAGCGCAAGAGCCTGAGCGAGTTGCGCGCCGGCAAGCCATCTTCAAAAGCCATTGAAGGTGACCTTGAGTCGTTGGAGAGCTCAGAAGAGCTGTGAGCCGAGGCCTCACCCCCCTTGGTTGATGCAGGATCGCTACAATGCTTTCTTGATCGCGTTTGGACTCGCCGGTGCATCAGGACGCCGACGATTGCCTGACTCCGCTCCTGATGACAGTTTCGACTGAGTCCTTGGCCGCAGAAACGCGGCCCGCGATCGCTTCCTCCAATGTCCATCTTCCCATTGCCTGTATTCGAGGCCGATGTTGATCCCGCTCGACGCGATGCCCTCACCGACAAGGAGGTCTATGAGGGACTCCAGCCTCCAAAATCCATCGTCGTCCGATTCGGGGCCCTGAAGCTGATCGGCGAGTTCCCCTACGACGGCGACTCCAAGCCGGGATGCGGATCGAAGCTGGTCGTTCGAACCCATCGCGGCACCGAACTGGCCGAGATGCTCACCACGACCTGCACAAATTCCGGGTGCGGAAAGAGCGTATCCCGACAGGAAATACTCGAATACATCGAAAATTCAGGCGGCCGCGAATTTCCGTTCCACACCGACGGCCGCATCCTGCACGTTGCAAGCGTTGAAGAGCTCAATCGCTGGTCGGCGATGCAGGCTGAATCCAGGGAACATCTGAAACTTGCCAGGCGGGTGTCGTTCGACCTTCAACTGCCAATGAAGGTGGTTGACGTCGAGCCGATCCTCGGCGGAGAAACCGTCACGGTGTATTACCTTTCAGAGGAGCGGATCGACTTTCGAGAAATGGTGAGGCTGCTCGCCGCGGAGCTTCAAACCCGCATCGAAATGCGACAGGTCGGCGCCCGCGATGAAGCTCGAATCGTCGCCGACTACGAGCGATGCGGCCAACATTGCTGCTGTAAGCAGTTCCTGAAGGTCCTCAAGCCAGTCTCGATCAAAAGCGCCAAGGTCCAGAAGGCGACGCTTGACCCGCTGAAAATTTCGGGTCGATGCGGCCGCCTGATGTGTTGCCTTCGGTATGAAGATCAGACCTACACCGAGCTCGTTCGGCGATTACCCAAGCTGCGATCCCGGGTCGGCACCGGTGAGGGCCCCGGTGTGGTCCTTGAAACCAAGATCCTCGTGCAGCTTGTGCTGGTGCGGCTGGAACATAATGGCAAGGAAATCGCCGTGCCCGTTGAAGAGTTGATGAAGCCCGACGAATGTCCGCAGCCGTCGAGCGCCGATTTTGCCCGGGCGAGCGAGGAGGCAAGCGCTCGAATTGACCCGCTGCGAGGCGCCCGACCGGAACGCATTGCGCGGCAGAATCCCATCGCTGAAGCCCCTGAATCGCGGGCATCGGATGGCCCGAACCGTCGACAGGAGGAGTTTCGGAATCGAGATCGCGACGCTGAACAGCGCGAGGTTTCGGCGAGGACTCCCATGGACAATGAGCCGGTGGCAAACGAACCGGCGTCAAACAATCAGGCGGAGAAGCCGGCGGGCCGCCGATCCCGGCGTCGTCGCCGTCGTCGATCTCGCGAAGCCGGAGCAGGTCAGTCGTTGCCTGGCGCGGATGAATCCAAGACACCGGTGGAGCCGGAAGAAACCGACAGGCCATTGACGCCTGAAGGGTCGGCAACTCCCTCTCGTCGTCGTCGCCGCCGTCGAAGGCGTCCAAGGAGTGACGGACGTCCGGATGCCGATTCGTCGTCAGGCCCGCAGCCTGATTAGCACTCAGTCGTCGTAGATGTGGCCGCTGCGTTCTTCGGGGATTTCGCCGCCTTCGGGCGTCATCCATTCATTTCCGTCGTTGAGCCGGTCCGGCCTGTAGATTTGTCCTGCGGGCTCGGGGGCTGCCTCGGGCGCAGGCCGGAAATCGATGTCAATTCTTCGACACGCGGCATTGGGAACGGTCATGCTGTTTCGCAAGGTGCCGATTCGCGTGTTGATCGGCATTACCTCATACATCATCAGGTCGGGAGTGTTGACGGGATCGTTACCCTCGCCCTTGATGAACTGAATGGTCAGCTGCTTTCCGGCCGGGATCTCCTCAATGAAGATCACCTCCTCGGTCCGAGTGTCCACAAGGCGAAAGGTCTTGGGCATCTGTTCCGTCGAGAAGTAGGTGTAGGAACCGCCCGTATAGCCCAGAATGGCGCCACGCGGCGTATGGCACGCCGAGAGAACACCTCCGCAGAGGACCAGAATCATCAACGTTCGCATCGCCATCCTGTACGCTCCTATCGGGTATCCGGGTTCGTGCCCTACACGATACCTTGACGGTCGCATCCTCGCACTCGCCTCACCGTCGGGCACTTGGAGTACATTTCACGAGAACGAAGCGACCGCCCATGCAAGTCACCTCCACCCAACCCTACAGGATCGGTCACGGATGGGATCTTCACCGGCTGGAGCCGCGACCGCCGGCCGGCCAGGGTCGGCCTCTCGTCCTCGCCGGGATGACCTTCGAACACCCCATGGGACCGGTCAGCCATAGTGATGGAGATGCGGTCTATCACGCCGCCACCGATGCCATTCTCGGTGCGTTGGGACTGCCCGACATCGGTCAGATCTTTCCGGATCACGACCCGCGCTGGGAGGGACAGGATTCGGCGACTTTCCTGAGAGAGGCTGCCCGCCGAATGGCTGAAGCGGGTTACGTGGTCTCGAACATGGACCTCACGGTAGTCTGCGAGAAGCCGAAGATCGGTCCGGTCAAATCGGACATGATCAACAACCTTGCATCCTGTATTGGCTGCCCGGTTGCGAATCTCAACCTCAAGGGGAAGACCCATGAGCGCGTGGATGCCGTCGGTGAGGGTCGCGCCGTCGAGGTTCATGTGGTGGTTCTGCTGGTTCGCGCCTGAGGAAAGCTTTCATTGGCACACCCGGTCATTGAGCACGAGCTTGTTCGCAAGGCAGCCTCCCTGGCGGCTCGGGCCCACCGCCATCAGTTGCGCAAGGACGGTGTCACGCCCTATATCGCTCATCCGATGAGGGTTGCGCTGGCCATGGCAACCCTGTTTCACGAGACCGACTCCGTTATTCTGGCGACCTCGCTGCTGCACGATGTCATTGAAGACACGCTCGTTGACTGTGATGAAATCGAGGCCACTTGCGGTGTCGACGTGGCCCGGTTGGTGTCATGTCTGACCAAGGACCGCCGCCTGACGGAGCCGGCGCGGGAGGATGAGTACTTCCGACGGCTGATGTCCGGTGCCTGGCAGGCCCGGCTGGTGAAACTCGCCGACCTGTTTGACAACCTCTCAGATGCCTGGTCGCCAGAGGCTCTGCAATGGGCAATTCACTCCGCCGATCGTTTCACCATGCTCGTGAAGGATGAACGCCGACTCGACGCTGCCCGGACGATTGTGGAACAATTGGTGAATAGTCTGCGATCCCCGAAATCTCCTTGACATCAGGTATTTTTCCGGGATGCCGATGTTTGCCGCGGCCATTTTTCTGGGCGCCTTCCTCCTGTTTCTGGTCCAGCCCATGATGGGAAGGTTCATCCTTCCTTCGTTCGGCGGGTCGACGGGCGTCTGGACCACGTGCATGCTGTTTTTTCAGCTTCTGCTGGTCGGTGGATATGCCTATGCGCATATCAGCCATCGCTGGCTCAGGCCCCGATTCCAGTGGATCGTGCACCTTCTGGTCCTCGCCACAGCGGTGGTGATTTATCTGCCCGTGGACCCAAGGCCGCATCTGGCCAGTGTGACGGCTGGTTCACCTTCGCTCCAGATTCTGCTTCTCCTGGGTATCTCGATCGGGGTGCCGTACCTCGTGCTGGCGTCAACCGGGCCGCTGATGCAGGCCTGGTTTCGTCGGCGGTATCCGCAATCACCTCCGTGGCGGCTGTATGCGCTTTCCAACCTCGGTTCGCTGTTGGCGCTCGTTGCGTATCCTTTTGCGGTTGAGTTCCTGTTTTCACGGCAAGGTCAGGCGCGGTTGTGGTCGTGGGGATTTGCGGCGTTTGTTGTCGCTTCGACCGGCGTGCTCGCGCTGACGTTTCGGCATCAGCATCAATCGTTGACGCCTGCGGCATCCACGGCTCGCTCGCCGGCACCCAACATCAAGACGGTGCTGCTCTGGCTCGCACTCCCCGCGACGGCGTCGGCCATGTTGCTGGCCACGACCAACCGAATCTGTCTGGATATTGCGGTGGTGCCTTTTCTGTGGGTCCTGCCGCTCGGCATCTATCTGGTGACGTTCATCGTCAGTTTCGACCGACCCCGCCTGTACAATCGGGTGGTCTTCGCGGCAGCGCTCCTGGCCACCTTTATCGCCCTGTGGCTGCTTCCGGCGTACGCGGGCTCCTCCATCAAGCTGCAGATCGCGGTCATGGGAGGTGTTCTCGCGGTGGTCGGCATGATCTGCCATGGCGAGTTGTATCGCCTGAGACCATCACCCGATCGCCTGACCGAGTATTACCTCCTGATTTCGGCGGGTGGCGCGTTGGGCGGGGTGTTTGTCGCCCTCGCCGCCCCGATGATGTTCGACACATTCATGGAATTCCCGCTGGCCATGGCGGCGTGTGCTGCGCTCCTCCTGGTCCGGTTCTATGACGATGAGGCCTCGATGTTCTTCGACGGGCAGCACCGCTTCGCGTGGCTCTCCCTGGGGGTCCTGTTTCTCCTGGGGTTCACGCAGATTCTGCCGGTCAGAGACGATCCTGGCGAGCGGACCATTGCCCGTGTTCGAAACTTCTATGGCATTCTTCAGGTCAGCGAAGCCGTCGACCCGAAGACCGGCCAGCGCAGTCGCGAACTGGTTCATGGTCGCATCACCCACGGCACACAGGACTTCGCCGCTCCAGCGCGCCCGACCACCTATTACACCTCCTCAAGCGGTGTTGGCCTCATGCTCGATCACGTCTTGACGACTCGAAATCGCCGCGTGGGCCTTGTCGGCCTGGGGGCCGGAACGCTGGCGACGTATGCGCATCCTGGCGACGTGTTCCGGTACTACGAGATCAACCCCGCCGTGGAAGCGCTGGCGACCGAGTACTTTACGTTTCTCGCCGACAGTCCCGCAGGTCGGCCCGAAGTGATTCCAGGCGATGCCCGGCTTTCGCTTGAAGCAGAATCCGGTCCGACCTACGACGCCCTGGTCCTCGACGCCTTCAGCAGCGATTCCATTCCGGTGCACCTGCTCACTCGCGAGGCGTTCGAGGCCTATCGATCACGGCTGTCACCCGGCGGTGTGATCGCGGTTCACATCAGCAACGCCTATCTCGATCTCGAACCGGTGTTGTCCCGTGTTGCCGAATCCTTCCGCATGGCCGGAGTCATCGTTACGGATACCAATCCGACCGCGCCGCTGGCCACCAGCAGCATCTGGGTGTTGCTGAGCGAGGACCCGTCCATCCTCTCCAACTCCAGGCTCATGAGTCGCGGCCGCCCGCTGCGTCGCCCGATTGAATCCGTCGCACTCTGGACCGACGATTTCTCGAGCCTGTATTCGATTCTTCGTCCCGGCCCCGGGCGATCCGTCGGGCCGTGAGGCGCTAGTGCGGAAACCTCGCATCGGTATCAGTGCGCAAATGCGATTGAATCCGTTCAATCTCGCGGGCGCTTCCCAGCATCACTGCCGCGCGCTGGTGCAACTGTCTCGGCTGAAGATCGAGGGTGCGCTCGCGGCCGGAATACGCCAGCCCGCCCGCCTGCTCGATGATAAAGCTCATGGGATTGACTTCATAGAGCAGGCGCAGCTTGCCGTCGGGATGCTTCCGGGTCGGCGGATACAGGAACACCCCGCCGTTCATCAGCGTTCGATGCACATCCGCAACCATCGATCCGATGTAGCGGCTTGAATAGCCCGAGGCGTGCGCATCCTTGAGATACGCCTGGTAGCCCGGGGGGAAGGAATCAATGTACGCCTCGTTCACGGAATACGTCTTGCCGTATTCAGGAATGCGGATGCCCTTGTTCACCAGCATGAAGCTGCCCACCGCTGAGTCAAGCACGAACATGTCCACGCCGTTGCCCGTCGTCAGCACGAACACGGTCGACGAACCGTAGAGGATGTACCCCGCGGCGATCTGCTGCCGCCCGGGCTGGCACACCGTTTCCACTGCGCCCGGAATGCCCGGGTCGTTGCGCAGCACCGTGAAGATCGTCCCCACGCCGACGCAGGCATCGAGATTGCTTGATCCGTCGAGCGGATCAAAGAGCACGCAGTACTTGCCGCCTTCGTGGCCCCGGCGCAGAATCGTCGGCTCCTCGTCCTCCTCCGATGCCAGCACCGCGATCGACGCCCGATCACCCAGCGCCCGCATGATCAACTCGTTGGCGATCACATCCATGCGCTGTTGCGTCTCGCCCTGCACGTTCTGGCTGCCGGCATCGCCCAGCACCTCCTCCAGCCGGGCGTGGCGCACCTTGTAGGCGATCATTTTCGCCGCCAGCGAAATCGCCGAGATAATCCAGGTAAAATCGCCGGTCGCCTGGGGAAACTTGGCCTCTTCGGCGAGGATGTGGGCCTGAATCGATGTCAATGTGTCGCGGCCGTTGACCATGCGCTCTTCTCGGACCTTGAAATCCCGCGTTTGCCGCTATGATTTCCGCCTCGCAGCGGCCGCGGTGGGGGGCGATTGTAGCCGAATCGGCCAACGGCTTTGGGCATCGAACCCTTTAGGAGTGATCTCAGTATGCAGAACGCGTTCATCATTGCCGCCAGGCGCACACCCGTGGGCAGGTTCATGGGGGCTCTGTCAAAGATTCCCTCGCCTCAACTCGGTGCGTGGGCGATTGAATCAGCGCTGGCCAAAGCGCCCGGCGCCCGCGAGCGGATCGATGAATGTCTGATGGGTTGCGTGCTGCAGGCGGGCGTGGGTCAGAATCCCGCCCGGCAGGCGGGCCTCAAGGCGGGCCTGCCCGAGACGCTCAACGCGTTCACCGTCAACAAGGTCTGCGGCTCGGGCCTGCAGGCGGTGATGAGCGCTGCCCGGGCCATCAAGGCGGGCGAGGCCGGTGTGGTGGTCGCCGGCGGCATGGAGACGATGTCGCTCGCCCCGCACATGATGTATCTGCGCAACGGCGTCAAATACGGCCAGGCCCCCATGCTCGACCACATGGAGTTCGACGGCCTCACCTGCCCCTTCGAGAAGTGGGGCATGGGCATGGCTGCCGAGCACATCGCCGTCAAGCACGGCGTCAGCCGCGACGATCAGGACCGCTTTGCGGTGCAGAGCCATCATCGCCTCGCCAAGGCCACGGCCGAAGGCTGGCTGAAGGAGGCGATCCAGCCGCTCACCGCCGAACAGATCAAGGGCAAGCAGGATTTCATCGCCGATGAGGGCTTCCGCGCTGAGACCTCCGTTGAAGCCCTGGCCAAGCTCCGTCCCGCGTTTGATCCCAAGAACGGCACCGTGACCGCGGGCAACGCCTCGCAGATCTCCGACGGTGCTGCCGCCCTGGTCGTGGCCGGCGAATCGGCGATGAAGGAGCTCAAGGCCCAGCCGCTCGCACGGATCGTCGATTCCTGCACCGCGGGTGTCGCCCCCAAGGAATTGTTCTGGGCCCCGGTCGACGGCATCACCATGCTGCTCAAGCGCAACAACCTCACGGTGGACCAGATCGACCTCTTCGAGATCAACGAAGCGTTCGCCGCCCAGGTGCTGTGCAACGCCAAGGCCCTCAAGATCTCCGAAGACAAGCTGAACATCTGCGGCGGGGCCATCGCCCTGGGCCACCCGATCGGGGCCAGCGGCGCCCGGGTGCTGGTGACCCTGGTGCACCAGCTGCGCCGACTCAACCTCAAGCGCGGCGTGGCCGCGTTATGCCTCGGCGGCGGCAACGCGGTGTGCATGCTGGTGGAGCGGGAGTAGGTCCGACCACGGATAAGGTGCCAAGGTGTCGAGGTGTCGAGGTGTCGAGGTGTCGAGGTGTCAAGGGGGAGGCGTAGGGTGCGCCGCTGACGCACCGGAGGCCCTCGAAGGAGCTTCGACGGTCGTCGAAGGAGCTTCAACGGTCGTCGAAAGAGCTTCGAGTGCCGTCGAAGGAGCTTCAACGGTCATTGAAGGAGCTTCAACGGTCGTCGAGGGAGCTTCAACGGTCGTCGAAGGAGCTTCAACGGTCGTCGAAGGAGCTTCGAGGGCCCTTGAAGGAGCTTCCCGTGCCCCTGAAAGAGTTTCAGGTGCCCCTGAGGGAGCCATAAAGGGCCGCTGAAAGAGCTTCATGGCTGTCAAGAGCACCCGCGGTCGAGCGGAAGCTCTGTCCGCTCAAGCGGAAACTCTGTCCGCTCAAGCGGAGGGTGCGTGCGGTCGATGATGGTCAGGTGGCCTGGATGGCCGAGTGATCAGCTGCGCTGAGCCAGGGGATAGCGCCGACCCGGTCCAAAGGCGCGATCGGTGACCTTGAGAATCAGCGCTGCCTGGGCCCTTTTGTACTCGGTCCGGTCGAGCGCACGCATCCAGCGCAGCACCAGCGCTTCATCGATCCCATGCTCGCGGGCGATGCAGGCTGCGTCGAGCTCGAGATCAACCGCACCTTCCACGATCCGATCGAGCACCTCGTAGGGCGGCAGCGAATCCTGGTCGGTCTGGTTGGGTCGAAGCTCGGCGCTGGGCGCTTTTTCGATCGACGACACCGGAATCGGCGGCCGGTCGAAGCCGCACCGGGCGTGGTTGGAGTTAATCCAGCGCGACAGCGCCCACACCCGGGTCTTGGTGACATCGCCCAGCACCGCCAGCGCTCCGCACATGTCGCCGTAGAGCGTGCAATATCCCGCGGCCATTTCGCTCTTGTTGCCGGTGGCCAGCACGAGGGCATTCGTGGCGTTGGCGATCGACATGAGCAGGAGGCCGCGAAGCCGGGCCTGCGCGTTCTCGTCGGCGATGCCGATGGTGGCGCTGGGTTCCGCGGCCGCAAGCGCTGCAGTGACCGCGTTGTGGCTCTCGAGAATGGGAACAGTGTCGAATCGAATGCCAAGGTTTTCTGCCAGCACCCGCGAATCCTCGATCGAGCCCGTTGAGGAATACCGCGACGGCATGGTGATGCCGCGGACATTCGAAGTGCCCACGGCGGCAACAGCAAGCGATGCGGTCAGCGCGGAGTCGATGCCCCCGGAGAGACCGATGAGCACGCGCTCGTGGCCGGTCTTTCTCACGTAGTCGCGAATGCCCAGCACCAGGGCGTGGAAGATCTCATGCTCCCAGGCGAGTTCGGGAATCGCAATGGGCGATGCATTGGCGGCAAGATCGACGACTTCGACGGCTTCGCGCCACGACGGCAGAAGACAGACGGCAGCGCCCATCGCGTTGAAGACCGCCGAGCCGCCATCAAAGATCACATCGTCGTTGGCCCCCACCTGATTGACCGAGATGATCGGCACGCGATGCCGATTCGCCAGCGCTGCCAATTGGACGCGATGCTTCCGGGCCTTGCCGATGATGAAGGGGCTGGCGCTGGGCACCACCACCAGGTCGCACCCCGGATTGGGCCCCGGGCCAGCAGTTTCCTCGAAGGGATCAGCGCGGTATCGACGCTCCGCGGTGACGTCGTCGGCCCGCCAGAGGTCTTCGCAGATCATGAGGCCGATGCGTTTCCCAGCCACGCTGATGATGCAGGGCTTGTCGCCCGGTTCGAAGTAGCGGTCTTCATCGAAGACGTCGTAGGTGGGCAGCAGCCGTTTGTCGTAGACCGCCGAGACCACACCATCCTGAAGCACCGACAGGCTGTTGCGCAACGGCCGCGAGCCGCCTTCAACCCGGCGTGGGTGCCCGACGACGAGCGTCAGGCCCGGAGCAGCAGTGTGCACGCGCTGAGCAAGCCGCGAGACCTCCGCCTCGCAACGCTCCACCACGCCCTGCCGCAACACGAGGTCTCGCGGCGGATAGCCGATCAGGCCCAGCTCGGAGGCCACCGCGAGTTGGGCGCCCGAGGCTGCGGCCGATGAGGCCGCCTTCAGCAGGCGCTCGGCGTTGCCCGCGATGTCGCCGACGGTGGGATTGAGCTGAAGCAGGGCGATTCGCATGAGACAGGAAGCGGGGGGCCGGGGGCGATTGTACGTCGGGCGCGGCGAGTGCTCGGCCCCGGCTTGACATGAGGCGGCGGGGGGTTCACGCTGGCGACCATCATGATCGACGCTCACTCCATCGAGATCCGCGTGCGCTACTGCGAATGCGACCCGATGGGTGTGGCCCACCACAGCGTGTATCCCGTCTGGTTCGAGATGGGCCGGACGGAACTTCTGCGTTCAGGCGGAGGCGACTATCGGGCCATGGAGGACGCGGGGGCGTACCTGGTGGTGGTGAAGCTGGAGGTGACCTACCGCCGGCCTGCGCGGTATGACGACGTCCTGACTCTGGTGACCACCCTGCACGACGTGGGCCACGTCAAGATCGGCCATCGGTACGAGTTGCTGCGGGGTGTGGAATCGCTGGCGGTCGGCGCGACGACTCTGGCCTGCATTGATCGCGATGGTCGGCCCCGCCCGCTGCCCGATTCGATTCGCAGCAGCACAGGCGAATCGCAGCGCTAGCGGCGGCGGCGACGGCCCGCAATCGCGGCGATGCCGAGAAGCGCTGCACCGGCAGGTCCCGGGACCGGCTCCAGGTTGACGATCCAACGGGTGTCGTCGCTGAACTTGCCCGAATACGTTTGCAGCGGTGTGTCTCCGGTCACGTCGAACGTCCACAGGCCGGGCTGGATCGGGCCGTTGAGATTGTCGAAGACGAAATTGCCGCTGAACGTGCCCTGGCCCGACCAGCCGACGTCAGACCCCTGAAAAAGGATAAAGGTCTCGCCCGCCGGAGCGACGAGCAGCACGTTCAGCTTGGCGGCGTCGAATGTGCCCGCAGTGGTGAAGTTGATGTGCAGGGTGGTGGAGGTGATCTGATAACCCACGCCCTCATTGGGGCCGTTGCCCGGGCCGAAAAAACCAAGCTGGATGATGTTGTTGGTCTTGACGCCGCTGGGAAAGAAATCGATGACGTAAGGACTGGTCACCAGCCCCGCGCTCGCCGGAAGGGCCAACACGAGCGACGAAGCGGCGGCAATGACGGAAGCGGTGGCGGCGTGGAACAACGGTCTTTCTCCTGTGGTTTTGAGACGGTGCATCTGGATATACGCCGGATGGGTCGAAGGGTTGCACCAAGTTTGGATGCTCGTCAGGCCTGTCGGGTTGCAACCGCTTCGGTTTCCCCGTTTACCGAGGCTTCACGGCTTACCCGACCCAGCATGGGCGGCAACTCGATGCCCGCCTGCTGCGCCAACTCGTGCAGCTTCGGCAGCGAACCGATCAGTCCCGAAAGGAAGTCGGCGGTGGTGCTGCGGCCGGTGCCGTTGGTACCCGTATCCCAGACGGTGATCTTGTCGATCTTGACATTCTGCAGCGCCTTCACCTGCTCGGCAACGAGCGACGGTAACTGCTCGATGAGCAGCAGCGTCGGCCCCACCTGCGGATGCGAGCCGCAGGCCTCAATCAGCTTGCGATAGCCCTCTGCCTTGGCTTCCAGCACCTTCTGCACGCCCGCAGCCTCCGCCTCATACTTGGCGAGGATGGCGTCGGCCTCGCCCTTGGCCTCGATGCGGCGCTTCTCGGCCTCGGCGGCGGCGGCGATCTCAATCCGCTTCTTGTCGATCTCCTGCGGAACCACTTCCTCCTTGGCCAGCCGGGCCATCTCCTGATCGCGCTGCGCGAGCAGAACGGCTTCCAGCGACTTGGCCGCAGCGACGTCGGATCGACGCTTGGCTTCGGCCTGAATTTCGCCGAGTTTGGCGTTGGCTTCCGCCATGGAAGCCCGCGACTGGTTTTCGCCGACGACGGCATTGGCTTCCGCCTCGGCCACGCGAATGCGCTGTTCCTGCTCGGCGAGCTTCTTGGCCGCGACGATTTCCGCCTCGCGCTGAGCGATGGTGATCTCGCGTTCTCGCTTGGCGGCGGCTTCGCCCTTGACCGCTTCCGCTTCCATGGCGGCAACGGCCACGCGCTGGCGCTGCTCGAACTGCTTCTGGCCCTCCACCGCGGAGGCTGTTTCGCCTGCCACCTTGACGGTGCGTTCACGAACCGCAAGAGCTTCGCCGGTGGCGCCGTCGCGTTCCTGCTGGGCCACTTCCACCTTGGCCCGGTTCACCGCTTCGGCCGCGGCACGCTTCCCGATGGCCTCGATATAGCCCGATTCATCCGTGATGTCGCGAATGTTGACGTTGATCAGCTCCAGGCCGATCTTGTTGATTTCCTGATCAACATTCTCGTTGATCAGTTTCATGAATTTCTCGCGATCCCGATTGATTTCCTCGATCGAGAGCGTGGCGATCACCAGGCGCAACTGGCCCAGAATGATGTCCTGCGCCTGCTCGCGAATCTGCACCGTCGTCAGGTTCAGCAGTCGCTCCGCGGCGTTGTTCATCAACACCGGATCGGTCGAAATGCCCACGGTGAACGTCGAAGGCACGTTCACACGGATGTTGTTCTGGGACAGCGCCCCGGACAACGGGATTTCGATGACCATCGGCTCAAGTGAGAGATAGCCGTAGTCCTGAATCAGCGGCCAGACGAATGTCGCGCCGCCGTGAATGCACTTGGCGGCCTTATTCGACCCGACGTTGCCGTATTTCACGAGCACGCGGTTACTGGGGCATCGCTTGTAGCGCGACGCGAGAAACATCGCGAAGACGAAGAGGACAAGCAGGATTCCGCAGATGAAAAGGAGCCAGAGAAGGGGATTGGCGTTGTTGGCTGCGGCGAGTGAGTTGATCATGGGGAAATCCTCCGGTGTGCGGTCCATCAGAGCGGGCTCACGGTCAAGGTGCGGTCGTCATTCACGCGAAGCACGCGAATGCGAGACTGCGAGGGAATCGATGTGTCGGTTGACACGGCGGGAAGAATGCGCTGGTGTTCGCCGATCACGATCTTCACCTGGCCGCACCCGTCACCAGCCGCGGGAATTGAGAGATAGACATCGCCTTCGACGCCGACGGCTCGATGAATATCCATCGTTCCGCTTGATTGCAGACCGACCATCAGCCGCAGCAGAAACGCCACGAGGTACAGCATCGCAAGGCCGCCGACAACGGCCACGAGAATGCTGACGCGCAGCGACCACCCCGTGCCCAGCAGGGCCCCCAACCCAGCGGTGCCAAACCCCATCAGGAATCCGGCAACGCCCTGCACCGACAACACCTTGAAGGCATCGGTGGCATCGCCGTGGTGGGAATCAAACGAATCGGCGCCGCCGTGATCAAGATGAAGGTCAACACCCGCCAGACCCACCGACATCATCAGAAGGCGGATCACAAAAAACGCACCGCCAATGATGGCCGTGGTCGTGAACCACGCGGCCGGCCCTGTAAAAAACGCATTCAGCATGGCGTCCGCTCCACGAGACTTGATAGTTCAAGCATAGTCGACCGGCAGGGGCGGACATGTCAGAATCGGAGCGACTTCCGGACATGCCCGGCTTCTCTCGGCATAGACTCCCGCCGATGACCCGGCCGCCGGGCGACGTGTCGCTCTCCATCCTCAACAACGACCCCGATCCATGGAAGGTCGATGAACCGCGAACCACGGTGCTGGTGGCCCTCATTCCCGGCGACGATCCTCCGACCGAATTTGAAGTCGTCGCGGCGGCGGAATCCGTCTTTGGCCGCACGCCGGATGTGACCGCGGTTGAGCAGGAGGATGCAGCCTCTCTCTGGTCGCATTGGCTCGAGTTCGGAAGAGATGAATGTCCGCTGCTCGTCTCAGCCATGCCCGCTGCTGAAAAACCCGGCGACGGTGAGCTTGATGAAGCTGCGCGGGCCTGCCGTTGGGCGGTTCGCATTGAAGGCGTCCTCGATCGTTCAAGTTGCGTCGAGTCCTTTGTCCGGTTGATGCGATTCGCCGCCGCCATTCGCGAAGACATTCCGGCCGTGTTGGACGTGGAGAGTTGTCGCTGGCACCTTCGACAATCGCTGGATGTCAACTTGCTGCCGGACGGCGCCATGCCGCAAACCGACGTCTTGTGGATCATTCACGCAGTTCACGATGGAGAGACAGTGTGGCTTCACACTCACGGCCTCGCTCGCTGCGGAGTGCCGGAACTCGAAATGATTCAGGTGCCGGAGGATGTGGCGTCGGCCGCCGCGCGTCTTCTCAACGACCTTGGCGAACAGTTGCTGGAATTTGAAACACCTCAGCCCGGGCAGGTGTTTGCCATTGGTCAGCAACTCGATCTGACGATTCACCCATGGGAGACCATTGCCCGGGACCTGGGGCACGAATCCGCGGCGTCGGTTCGCGCCCGACGGGAAATCGACGGTCGTGAGGGAGTGGATGATCATCAGGGAGTTCGTGCCGTGGTTTGTGGCCCGACCCCCCGTGGAACCCTGAAATCGGTCTGGACCTGGCCCGAAAAGGCCGTGGCCAGATATGTTGAGAAGAATGCGGTCGTCTACAAATCGAGTGAGGCCTCTCGGCGCGATGAGCGACTGGCTCGAAAGGGATGGCCGACTTTTGCCACGGCATTCGCTTGCGCCCAGAAATACGCCCGGGAACATGGCGTCTCGATCGCCGAGTTTCTTGTCAAAGCCGGCTTCGACGCGTCGAGCGAGTCGTCGAACGGCTGTGTGCGCGAGCATCTCTGGTTCGAGGCGGTTCGAGTGGAAGGCGATACCGCCGAAGGAACGCTTCTCAATGTACCGACGGTAGTCCGTAGTCTTCAGGAAGGATGCACAACGCTGATCCAGCGTGACCAGGTCTCCGATTGGCAGATTCGCACATCAATGGGGGTGTTTGGGCCCGGTTGCGCCGCCGCGGCCATGGAAGCCATCGATACTCTTCGCGTGGAGCGAGCTTAAATGTTGAGTTCAAAGTTGTTGGGTGTTCTCATCGCGGTCGTCTCAGTGCTGGGGGGCTGCGGGTCCTACGTCATTGAGGGGCAGGTCATTCGCGACGGCTACCCGGACATCTCGTTTGTATCGAGCGGCGAAAAGGTGCAATCCAACAACTCGATACCGGCTGCCTCGATCTCGATTTTTCGTGATCCGGATTCTCTCGGGCGCGAGCAGGTCGGAACAGCGAAGAGCCGTACCGACGGCACTTTCAATCTGACGGTCGATTCATTTGGCGCAGGGTTTCTGGAGGAGAAATTCTCGATCCGGGCCGTTCGAAACGGGTATGACGACGTGGAGGTCACACTCCGCCTGCCCGGAAGCCCCGGTGGAAAGCGGCTGATTGTTCGAATGGTCCCAGGTGCATCCGGCGGCATTCACGACGAAAAACAGCGAATCCTCGACCAATACGAGCAGTTTCGCTGAATCCGGGGCCGAATCACTCCCGTATGTTGGCGTGGTTCATAGACTTGCGGCGGCTCAGCAGGCACTCTGCGCATGAAGCGTCGGTACCACCTTCACCTCCCCGGCACCTTCTACCTTCTACTGACGGTCTTTGTAGGCCTGTCGGCGGCATTCAGTCGCTACAACAACCTCCTCGTGTGGGTTTTCGGCGTCATGTTGGGCGCCATTCTCATCTCCGGGTTGATTTCCGGCTACATGCTCATGCGGGTTCGGATCATGCGGCTCGATCCCGGCCACGGCAACGTGGCCGAGCCGTTGGTGATCCGATACGCGATCACCAATCGCTCCCGCTGGTTCCCACTCTTTGACCTTCACATCGAGGAACTTCCATCGTCGAGTCCGACGAGCTGGAGTCTCCTGATGAAAGGCGGCAACGGCTGGATTCTGCACGCCGGAGGCGGAGAGACCGTGCATGCCGAGGCGGTCTATTGGCCCACCGCTCGCGGCCGACCTGAATTCACCCGGTTTCGGGTGTGGTCGACATTTCCCTTCGGACTGATCAAGAAATCGGTCACGGTGTCGCAGGTCAACCATACGCTGATCTACCCGCGGGTCTATGCGCTGCGGCCCCGGCTGATCGAATCGGTGGCCCCGGTAGGAATCTCCGGAGTCCGCCTTTCCCGCCAGAGCGGCCTTGGCGACGAATTCTTTGGAACTCGGGAGTATCGCCCCGGCGACAGCGTGCGACAGATCGCCTGGAAGCGAGCGGCGGGCCTCGACACGCTCGTGACCATCGAGCGGGCCCGTGCCAGCCCGCCACGGCTGCGCGTCGTGCTCAACCTGTCCAAGCCGACGTCTCAACTCCGTGTCGATTCCGGTCAGTCTCAGGACGGCCTCGAGGAGGACGCCATCAGCTTGGCGGCCAGCCTTCTCTCCGAGGCGTCATCGCATGGATACGAAACCGGTTTGTCCATCCTGGGATACGACATCCCATCAACCCCGTTGCGTCGAAGTCACTGGCACCTGCAGAAAATGCTTGGCGCCTTGGCCTCTATCGATCGCGCTGCCCCGCGCCGCGCTGTTGTTCCCGTGGGAGAAGTCGAACGGTGTGCCGTAGTGGCGGTTCATCCCGATGCGGCCGCACCGTCGTTGGCGCCGCCCGAGGCTGTTCACCTGGTCGCCACCCAACTGTCGCGGTTCGTTGAGCCGGAATCCGCCTCCGTTCGGCCCAAGGTGGTGGAGACCGTGGCATGAACATCATTCGAGGGTTCCCCAAGGCCGTGCTGGCGATGGCGATGTTGGGGCTCATTGCGTTCAGCATTGCTCATCGCAACAATCAGTTACTCCTGATTTCGGGCGCCGCGGCCTCGCTGTCATGGTTTGTGACTGAGGGTCCCAGGGGACGCACGCTGCCCCGCTGGGTGTCCAACGTCCTGTTGGTGGTGGTGATCGTGAGCCTGTTGGTCGATCTGGCGCAGCACCATCAGCCCCACGAGATCATGGGCGTCGTGGGCCGCTTTGCGGTCTGGCTCATCCTGATCAAGCTGTACGAACGCAAGCGGGCGCGGGACTACGCCCAGGTGATGGCGCTCTCAGTCGTCCTGGCGCTGTCGGGCTGTCTTGAAACGGTTGAACTGCCGTTCGCCATCGTTCTCGTGGCCTACCTCCTGATCGGTGCGTATGCGCTGATCGTTTTTCAGCTCTATGCCGCATACGAGACCGCCAAGGATGCACGACAGTCGCTGGCGCCCGACAACGCTCGAGTGGTTCCGCCGCTTCAGCCCACAGTGGGCACGGCCATGGCCTCTCACCTGCGCCGGCTGGTTGGGGCCTGCAGCATTCTGACGCTTCTGCTGTCGTTCGTCGTCTTCGTGATGTTTCCACGCGGAGAATGGATGGGCCAGACGATGGGCCTGCCCGAAGGACCTGGCACGGCCGGGCTGAATCCTGTCGTTGATCTCAATGATGTCAATCTCACGGAGTCGCGTCGCGAGGTGTTCAGCGTTCGGTTGCTGGGATCGGATGGCGTTGCGTTTCAATACAAATCACCGCTCCTCCTGCGGGCTGCCGTGTCCGAGGAGTACGATGCTCGCCAAAGCCGGTGGCGGCCGAAACAGGCCAACCCGTCACGCGCACGACAGTTCAACCTGTCGCCGGGTGAGTGGGAGCCGCTTTCTCCACAACGGTCAGCAGGCCAGTCAGATATTCTCACCCTCGAGTTCACGATGCGCTCGATGGCGACCAAGACTCTGTTCTCGATGTACGCTCCGATGGCAGTCCAGTCACCGGACGAGCGCACCATTCGACTCGACCCGACGACGCTGCTCCTGCACGACGTGACGACCAACGCGACGCCTCGCGCATCAAGCTATCGGGTCATGGTGGCGACCTATCCAACCGAGGAGACGATCGAATCGCTGACCCGGGGCGCAGGGATCGGGCGCACGCTCGAAGGAGGGTCCGAGGCTGCTCACGCCGAAGCGCTTCGCATCCTGCAGGAGGCCCGGATCTCGCCCCCCGTGGCGGGCGATTCCAAGAGTCGCGACGCGTATCGGCGGGCTGTCGCACGGGCCATCGAGAAGGAGTTGCATTCAAGCAAGTACTCCTACACGACCGACCTTTCATCGTTTGTGCGAGAGCCGTCGGATGAGGATGCCGTCGACGCATTCCTTCGCCAGAAATTCGGCCATTGCCAGTTCTTCGCGTCCGCCATGACGCTGATGTGCCAGTCGGTCGGCGTCCCGGCACGGCTGGTCACCGGTTTCGTCGCCACCGAGTTCGATGACGCCAGCGAGGGGTACATCGTGCGAGAGTCCAACGCGCACGCGTGGGTTGAGGTGCGCACCAGTGAATACGGATGGACCCCCTACGACCCCACGCCGCCTTCGGAACTCGAGGACAACACCGGCGCGGGCCGGTCATGGACCGACAGGATTCGCTGGCTCTACGACCGAATTGAATTTGAGTGGAACAGCCGAATAGTCGCCTTCGATAGTTCGACGCAGGCCTCCTTTGTCGAATCCGTCGGCCAGCGCTGGTTCGGGTGGATCGGCTCAGCGCTGGCAAATCTTCGCAACATGGCGTACCGGCTGAATCGCACGTTCAGCCTCGGTCCTGCGGGATATCTCTATCTTGGTTTGCTGGGATTCATCGTCGTCCTGGCGATCCTTTCGGCCATCAAGATCGTGAAGCGAATCCGCGCTATCTCACGTGTCGCTCATCTCGAGCGACTCCGGGGCCGGCGCTATCGAAGACTGCTTCGAGATGTCGCCTTCTATCTTGATCTGCTGCTCATTCTCGAACGCGCCGGCACGCCGAAACCTGCCTGGCTGCCGCCCCGCGACTTCGCGGCCCAGTTGCAGGCCGCGGGCCATCCCGTCGCCAACGACGTCATGGCTATCGTTGATCATTACTACAACGTTCGGTTTGGCGGCCGCAAGCTGTCAAGTGATGAATTAAGTGAGGTTCGATCGCGACTCGACCGACTCGCCCGCGCTGCAGGAATTCGAAGCGGCCGGCGGTCGGTGCGGATTGAATCAGTCTGAGGATCGAAACGAGACGCTGGGGCGTCGAACGCCAGTTTCAAAGAGAAGCTCGGCGAGCCGACCGGGCGCGAGATACCGCAGCGATCCGCTGACGCGCGAATCCATCACAGCGCCCGATGGAACCACGGCGGGCACAATCACCTGGCCGGTGCTCTTGCCGGGAATTGTGGTCAGCGCTGCCCGACGGCCTTCGTACGTCGAGCCCGACGAGGACCGCACCGAATAGCGGACATCGTCAAGTTCAAGCGCATCCGTATTGTCATTCGCGACATTGAGGACGATTTCGACGGAATCCACGTGCCCAGACGCCGACGTTGGCCGAATTTCCGATACCGTCACGGTCGGGGGCTTCTCCAGGATCGCACACCCCGGCAAGCCCGCAAGAACTGACAGGAATCCCAAGCCAATAATCGTTGGTCGCGGTGACATCGACCTCGATCATCGCCGGTCTCCCGCGGCCGTCAAGCCCGCCACTTCCGCCCGCCATGCTCCTATCATGAAATCCATGTCCGTCAGCGACCGGCCGAGTTCCAGCAACCCCTCCCATGGCGAAACGCGAACCATCGCCCGGCACCCGCGTCCGCTTGGCGGCGATACGGCTCGGTCGGTTGGCATCCCGGTCATGAGCCTTACAGACCGGATTCTGAACAACCGCAACGATGAGGCACAGCATTTGCGAATCGGCCGCAAGCCGGACTGGCTTCGGGCCAGGGTCCCGGGTGGCGAAGGCTATTTGCGCCTGAAGGCGATCATCGATGAACACCGTCTGCACACGGTCTGTCAGGAAGCCTCCTGTCCCAACATGGGTGAATGCTGGAGCCGAGGTTCGGCCACAATCATGATCCTTGGTGACGTCTGCACCCGATCGTGCGGGTTCTGCAATGTCAAAACCGGGCGGCCGCCGACCCTCGATTTGGATGAGCCAAGGCGCGTGGCAGAGTCGTTGCGGCTCATGGATCTGAAGCACGTTGTGATTACTAGCGTGAATCGCGACGAATTGGCGGATGGGGGCGCTGCCATCTGGGCCGAAACAGTCCATCGCGTCCACGAGGCATGTCCCGGAATGTCGGTGGAAATCCTCGTGGGTGACTTTCTCGGTGATGAGCGGGCCATTCAGACCGTCATCGACTCCCGCCCCGAGATCATCTCTCACAACATGGAGACGGTTCGCCGCATGCATCCGGCCGTCAGGCCACAGGCCCGATACGATCGCTCGCTTCGTGTGCTGCAGCAGTTCAAGCAGAGTGGTCTGGTCACCAAGACAGGTTTCATGGTGGGCATCGGCGAGCGCGACGACGAGGCCATTGACTTGATTCACGACATTCGTCGCTGGTGCGATGCGGACATCCTGACCATCGGCCAGTATCTTCAGCCGACCCGCAACCATCTTCCTATCGAACGCTGGGTCCATCCCGACACGTTTGCCCGTTTCAGGCGTGAAGCCCTTGATCGGGGTTTCCGCGTCTGCGAAAGCGGCCCGTTGGTGCGCAGTTCCTATCACGCCGACGAGCAGGCCGCGATGCTCTGCGCTCGATGATCGATTGATTCCGGCTTCCCATGTGCCCCGACGACTCGCAACCCACGATCGATCGGCCCATGCCGCAGCATGGCGAGCCCAGGCCCTCGGACGGCGACCGCCAGACATCTGAATCGTCGTCAGAACGGCACCAGATCGGTCCGTATCGTCTGCTGGAACGAATCGGTGAGGGCGGATTCGGCGAGGTGTGGCTCGCCGAACAGCGTGAGCCGATCGCCCGCCGCGTGGCCATCAAGTTCATTAAACCTGGGATGGACTCCCGCGCGGTTGTGGCTCGATTCGAGGCAGAGCGCCAGGCGCTGGCCATGCTCGATCATCCGTCGGTCGCCAAGGTTTTCGATGGCGGGGCGACGCCGCAAGGACGGCCGTACTTTGCAATGGAGCTCGTTCACGGCCTGCCCATTACCGATTATTGCGACCGATACCGGCTCTCCATTCGCGAACGTGTCGAGATTCTGGCGCGGGTCTGCGAGGCGGTTCAGCATGCCCACACCAAGAGCGTGGTGCACCGCGACCTCAAACCGGCCAACATCCTGGTTGAAGCCGTCGACGGGGTTGCGTTTCCGCGGGTCATCGACTTCGGCGTCGCCAAAGCGCTGCACCAGCCCCTGACGGATTCAACCGTGTACACCATGGTGGGACAGCTCATCGGCACCCCGGAATACATGAGCCCCGAGCAGGCCGAGCCCGGCGCCCATGACGTCGATACTCGTGCGGACATCTATTCGCTCGGCGTCATTCTCTATGAACTGCTCACCGGCACCCGACCGATCGAGACGGATTCCACAACCCGCCCCAGCGTTGCGGAAATTCAGCGTCGAATTCGCGAGGTTGATCCGCCAAGGCCAAGCACCAGGGTTCTGACGCTGGCGGGCGGGAAGTCGCCCGAGGTGGCCGGCGATATCGCACGGCATCGCGGCGTGGAACCCCTCTCCCTGGCTCGCGTGCTTCGAAGCGATCTCGACTGGATCGTGCTCAAGTGCCTCGATAAGGATCGCGAACGCCGATACCCCAGCGCCAGCGCTCTTGCCGACGACCTCCGCCGGTTCCTTCAGGACGAACCGGTCCTTGCGACCCCACCCACGGCCATGTATCGGCTCGCGAAATTCGTGCGCCGTCGCCGTGGCTCGGTCGCAGCCGGCGTGGCCATTGTCGTGGTGCTCCTTGCCGGTCTCGCGGGAACCTCCTTCGGCCTTCGTTCCGCAGTGCAAGCCCGGTCCCTGGCCGAGGAACGAGCCGGTCAGCTTCAGGCCGCACTCGATCGTGCCGAAGCGGCCGAGACCGGGCTCAAGCAACGGGCGACCGAGTTGGAGCGGGTTGTTGAGTTCCAGTCATCGCAGCTTGGCAGAATTGATCCGATGCGGATGGGGCTGTACCTGCGCAGCGATCTTCTGCAGGAAGCCCGAGCAGCGTCTGATCGGGCGGGTGGGTCGGCAGTCGCCGCCGACGAACGGCTTTCCGGTCTGGAGGAAGCGCTGAAGGGTGTCAATTTCACCAACGTGGCAATTCAGGGTCTCAAGCGGGGGTTCTTTGACAAGACGCTGGAGGCCGTGCGAAAGGACTTTGCGGAAGTTCCACTGGTCCGCGCGCGGTTGCTTCACGCGATCGGAGTCATGCTCCGATCCCTTGGACTCCTCCAGGATGCCGCCGGCCCGCTCAATGAAGCGCTGCAGATCCGCCGCGAATGGCTTGGTGAACATGATGTCGAGACGCTCCAGACGCTTTCGCAGGTCGGTGTCGTCGATGAGATGCTCGGTCGATACGACGAGGCTGAGGAGATCTACGACACGGTGAATGAGTGGATGCATCGCCTCGAAGGCGAGGACCACCCCGAATCAATCGCCGCCCTGAGCAACGTGGGGTCGCTGTTGCTCGTTCGCGGACGGTACCGAGAGGCCGAGCCGATTCTGCGCGAAACACTTCAGCGCCGCACCAGGGTGCTGGGCCCCGAGCACCCCGACACTCTGGTTTCCTTGACGAATCTGGCGATGGATCTCGATTCTCTCAATCAAGCGGATGAAGCCGAAACGCTCTATCGACAATCCCTGGAGCTTCGTCGCAAGGTCCTGGGCGACGACCATCCCGACACCTTGATCTGCGTCAATAACTTCGCCTTCATGCTGGTCAATCAGAAGCGCTACGACGAAGCGCTGCCTTTGTATCGTGATGTCCTTGAGATCCGACGCCGGGCTCTCGGTGACCGCCATCCGGAGACTCTGACGTCTCTCGGCAATCTCGGATTCCTGCTTTCACAGATGGATCAGCTTGACGAAGCCGAGCGGTGCCAGCGCGAGGTGCTCGAATCCTCGCGACGCCTGCTGGGCGACCGCCATCTCGACACGCTGTATTCGGTCAACAACCTGGCGGCACTCCTGCGCAAACGCCGAAACTTCGATGAGTCGGAGCGTCTCTATCGCGAAGTGGTTGACGGCATGTCGGCCACCCTGGGCTCGGGTCGCTGGGAAACGGGAAACGCCCATATGGGTCTTGGGGAGCTTCTGCTCGATCGTGCCAGATTCGGCGAGGCTGAGTCGGAACTTCTGAATGCGGAAGCAATGCTCCGGTCAGCCGAGAGTTGCCCGCCCGATCGATACCCGCGCTGCGTGAAGGATCTTGTCACGCTCTATGACCTCAAGCATCAGGCCGACCCGCACCGCGGGTTCGATCTCAAGGCCGAGCATTGGAGGCGGAAACTCACCGAATCTTCGCTCGACCAAACAGGGTCGGAATAAAAAACCGCCGCATCGGCGATCGGTGCGGCGGTTGGAACTCAAGGTCTCTCCGGCTTAGAAGAAGCTCAGCAGCAGGAGGTAGAATTCGGTTTCGCCCTTGACCTGATCCTGGGCGGCGCCGTTCACCATCCAATCGGGCGGGGTCGGATCGTCGTCGACAAACTTGAGGAGGAATTCGAGAAGGGCGGTCGCCGCTTCATAGTTTCCGCACTTCACAAAGTTGGCAGCAGCGCAAGCCGATTGGGCCAGAACAGCCCGCTTCAGCTTCTTTGCCAGATTGTTGGGACCGACGAATTCGCTGGTCGGATACCCGTTGATCTCCGCGCAGAGGTCTCGAAGCATGTCTTCGATGAAATCAACCGTGCCGCCGGGGTTCGTCGGGAAGGGATCGATGTCGTCGGGCAGACCGTCGTCATCAGAGTCGGTATTGCACGGGTCGGTCGCCGAAGGCAGGGTGGTCACCTCGGCGCCGTCGCTGATGCCGTCATCGTCAGAGTCAGCATCGGTCGGACTTGGGCACCCGCCGCCCGCGGCGGCTTCAACCTCAGCACCGTCGCTCAGTGAATCGCCATCGGTATCGAAATTGCACGGATCCGTGCCGTAAGTCGCTTCTTCGCCGTCGCCGAGTCCATCGCCGTCGGTGTCTGGATTGTTGGGGTTCGTGCAGCCGGCGGATTCGTCGGCGTCGGAGATACCATCCCCATCGGTATCGACCGGGCCGCAGCCGCCGCAGAGGGAAACGGCAGCGTCAACGCAGGTCGAATCCCATTCAACATTGCAGCAGAACGGATCGAATGAGCACACCGTGGTGCAGCAGCTGGCGTCACTACAGGCGGCGCTGCCGACCGTGCAGCAATCGTGGTCCGAATTGCCGCATGAGGGGCCGCATCCTCCCACGCAAAGCACATCCGCTTCGTCGACACAGACTCCGTCCCACGCCACCGCACAGCAGAAGCTGTCGACACCACACACCGCGCTGCAGCACGCCTCGTCGCTGCAGCCGGGGGTGCCCGTTGTGCAGCAGGTATGGTCGCCGCCGCCAGGAACACATTGCGCCCAGCCTGGTGCGGCCATCGCCGCCGCCGCCGCCAATCCGACGAGACCGGCGCGCCCGAATCGATCCAGCGATCGAATCAGTGAGCCGGCCAGCCAATGGTGCGTGCTATGGACATCTGACAGGAACTTCATGGTCAATCGTCCTTTCAAAATTGTTGCGACGACACCGCGCGAATCCCACATTCGCCCGGTCCGTCGGTCTCCCGCCCTCAACCGAGGGACAACGACGAGTCTATCGGATCGAAGATGAAATCCGGCGCAAATTCCCCGATTTGATAAACGAAGCGCAATTCTAACCGGGAGGTGGTCGACCAAATGGATGCCTATCGTGATTGATGATCTCGGCGGACCGAAGCATCACGGCATGTCCCTCCTGCCTGCTGGTTCAGTCCGTTCCACCACACGCCCGCGGATCTCAGGTCCGCTGCGCCCGGTGCGACGCTCGCCTTCCGGACGGAGAGTCCTCGGCCTGGAGAATTCAGCTTGCGATGGCGCTCGCCGTCTCTGCGATGCTCCTGTATCCCGCCGCAGTCCTGCTCCCGGTCATGCGGATCAGCCAGCTCGGCCATTCACACGAAACCGGGATCATTCGCGGCATCGCAACCCTGATAGCTGATGGGCACGGGGTCCTCGGGCTCATTGTGCTCGTCTGCAGTGTGCTGGTGCCGCTCGCCAAGATCTTTGCCATCCTCATCTTGTGTCTCGGCGGATCACGGTTCACCGCAAGGCATCGGCGCATCGCCCACGACTTGGTCGAACTCACCGGCCGGTGGGGCATGATGGATGTGTTGCTGGTGGCCGTACTCGTTGCCGCTGTGAAATTGGGAGATCTTGTCGATGTTGCCCCCGGGGCCGGCGCCATTGCCTTTGCCACGGTGGTGGTCCTGAGCCTCCTGGCAACGGCAGCCTTCGACCCTCGGTGGCTTTGGACCGGTCCCAATTCCTATCGGGAACCCACGGTCTGACGCGGCGAGGCTTCCTTGGCCGACGGAATCTCTCGATCCGCCGGAATCGAAGCCTCATCGATGCGCAGTCGCTCGCGCCGGGCGGCCTTGACGGCGATGATGCCGATAAAGCTGAAGAGGACAATCGCCACGGCGTAGATGCTGCGCACACGAAGCTCCGTGAACATCACCAGGGCCGCCAGAGTGACGCCGACCGTCGCGAATGCTGCCGAAATGCCGTAGAGCACAAATACCGCCCGCTTGACCCCGCCGCCGCACAGCCGCTTCACCTGGTGATGAATATGCTGGTCATCGGCGGACGAGATGCTTTGCCCGGCGAGTTTGCGCCGAATGATCGCCAGCATGGTGTCCATGATGGGAAGCGCGAAGATGATGAGCCCCGCCATCACCAGGTGCGTCTGGCCGTTCTCGCCGAGCATCAGAATGATGACGATGCACATGTAGCCAAGCAGGAGGCTTCCGCAATCGCCAAGAAAGATGACCGCCGGGTTGAAATTGTGCGGCAAAAACCCAAGCACCGCGCCCAGAACGGCAAAGCAGAGGACGATGCGGGGGCCGGTCATGCTGATCTGACCGACTTCGGGGGGCATCGCGACCGCCATCATCAGACACACCGCGAGCAACCCCACGGCGACAATCGCAACCGTCCCCGACAGCAGGCCATCAAGGCCATCAATCAGATTTGTCGCGTTGCAGGCGCCTAGAACGAACACCGCGATGATGGCCGTGCCTGTCCAGTAGATCACGTTGATCGGAACCTGCATCCCAAAGACCGGGACCATGAAGACCAGGTCTTGGCTGCCAAGCCAGGCATCCACGTGCGGTGCAATCGGGGCCAGCACGCCCGCCGCCACGCGCACCCCGACGTCCTCGTAGGCCATCGCCGCGGCGGCCACCAGCTGCCCTGCAACCTTGAGCCTCGGATCGAGCTTCCAGATGTCATCGATCATGCCGGTAAGGGCAATCGCCACCATGCCCAGCACGACGGAGAGCGGGACCGAGTCATATTTCGCCGTGGTGCCGTCGGAGAACAGGAAGCTCGCGATAATGCCCATCGCAAGGCCGGCAAACACCGCGACCCCGCCAAGATAGGCAATGGGTTCCTTGTGATGTTTTCGCACCTGATCGGGCTTGTCGATGATGCCATGTCTCACCGCGATCCGTCGCACGATGGGCGTCAGCAGGAGCGTGGTCAGGAAGGCCACGATGAAAATAACGGAGTAGCCGTTCAGCAACTCGATCGACGTGACAGGGAGCGTCGGAATCGCAGGAGGATGTTGTGCGGGCACGGTCATTGTGGGCCGGAACGAGCCTCCTGATGGCGCTGCAACTCCAAGGAAAGATCAAGAATGGTTCGTTCAAGGGGTATATCGGCCGAGAATCCGATCTCGCTGCGAATACGAGTCAGGTCGGGCTGGCGCCGCCTCAGGTCATCGAAGCCGGTGGAAAATGCCTCCTCGTAGGGAGTCATGACAATTGGAGAGTCGCTGCCCAGCGTCGTCTTGACCAATTCAGCCAGCTCAAGAATGGTCAGCGAGCGATCGCTTCCAATGTTGAACACTCGTCCGCGACACGTCCGACTCGTCAGCAACCTGGGAAGAGCCGGCACCACGTCCCGGACATCACAGAAGCATCGGCTCTGTCGGCCGTCACCATGAACCTCAAGGGGGGCGCCGGTCATCGCCGCAGCGACGAATCGGGGCAACACCATCCCGTAGTCGCCGACCTGTCGAGGTCCGACCGTATTGAAGAATCTGGCGATCACGACCGGAAGGCCGTACTCCTTGAAATACGCCAGCGCGAGATACTCATCGATCGCCTTGGAGCAGGCGTATGACCAGCGGCTGAAGATTGTCGGACCGTACATCACATCGTCGTCTTCAGAGAACGGTGTCTTCGTACTCTTGCCGTAGACCTCGCTGGTCGAGGCGATCAGCGTGGGAATCTGATCCTTCACCGCAAACCGGAGTACTGCAGAAGTCTCGTTCACGTTGGTTTCGATCGTGTCAATTGGGCGCTCGATCACAAGACGAACGCCCACGGCCGCCGCGAGGTGATACACCGCCTGAAATCGATTTCCACGGAGTTCGAACAGCCGGTCGGTCACTGATCCGCCAAGGACGGTAAGCCGGCTCTGATCAAGGTGTTCGAGGTTGCTCCAACGCCCCGTCGAGAAGTTATCGATGACGACAACCGATTCCCCTTGTGACTGGAGGTGTGCCGCGAGGTGTGACCCGATGAATCCCGCGCCACCCGTAATCAGCGAACATCGCGTCGGGGATACGGGGGCGCTCATGGCGATTCGGTGCGAGGGGTGAGGTCGAAGAGTGGCCGCGAAACACTGAGGGCCCGACCGAATACGACAGGATCGCCGGGCCGGTTCGAGGCCGCTCCTCAAGGGGAGGAAACCCCGATCATAGATCGGCCGACCGGGCCGGTGTCATGAGCGTATCAGGACAGCGATCGGCAGCCGAGACCCGAGGTCACAACGCGAATTCGGCGAATTCACCGGGTCGGTGAAGTCCGGTGCGGCGAATACCGGAATGGACTCTGGCCCGTGACGGAACGATAGAGCCTCAGGTGCCACATTCGCTCGTGGGGCGATACCACTCCATTGATTCGAATCCACGTATCGAACGGCATGGACAGGAACATGCCCGATTGTCGGTAGCCCTCAAGGAGCCTTCGGAACTTCGCTCGAATCTGATCCGGCGGCTGCGGCGGAGGCTGCCGATTTTCAACCTCAACCGTGTGATTCTGGTTCTGCTGGAGAGCCGGGCCACCGAGGTTTGGACCGTCAAATCCAAATTCAAACCCACCGGTAAGCAGCGGCGGCTCCTGGCCTGAATGCGCCGACGGCGATGCCGGATCCGACGCTGATGGCGAAGGCGGAGCAGGGATTGGTGGAGGAGCATCGCGATCAGGATTCGGTGTGGTATTGTCACCCGGCGAAGTTCCGGCAATGCACACCGAAGCCATCACGGCGGTTGCGAGGACGAGAATTGCGGTGGTTGATTTGATCATTGGGGTCGAAGGTGTCAATCGTCTCGGATCACTCGCGCTGCGCGAAGAATGCGCCATGCAGTCGTTCGGAACGAGGGAAACCTTCCCATCGTTCCAGTCAGCGTGCAGAGGTCCTCTTGGTCCATGACCCAGTCGGATTCGACACCCGTCCAATCGCCCAGGCGTCGACGCCGCTCAAACTCCATTGTCAACACACGCTCTCGAAGGGCCCAATTGCCGAGTCGTTCGGCAATCTCATCGGCCTTGTTCGTGAAAACAGCCATGCACTGTTGCAACTGCCGCTCGTCCTTCAGATGGCGAAGTGCAACATTGCATCCAAAGATGCACCACCAGCCGAACGACTCAAGCCACGGGCCCTTGGGCGCGTCCTCGGCCTCAAGATCGATCAGCTTGTCCAGCCCCGAAATGAATTCCTCGATGACGCTTTCGCCGTCTCGCTCTCCCAACCGGGCGTGTGTTTCCATGATGGCGCCCTGGCAGGTGTTCGAAATGGCGAGATACGAGTCCAAATTCAGCCGTTCACCCAGCTCGCGATACATCGTCTGGGCTTCCACCAGGTCGTCGCGGCCCATCCTGGCATGGCGGCGGGCCTCGTCGCCGTCCGTGTCCGCCAGCTGCCGAAGACAATTCCCGCGAACATATTTGGCAAATGCAAGAATCTGCCGCTGCGCATCGGAAGCGGGCGGCTCGATCTGGAAGTGCTCGATCAGATCAGTCGACACGCCCTTGGCTTCATAGAGCTGGCCAAGCATGTAATACGCATTGGCGAGGTTGCCGCGAAGACGAAGTCGACGCTCCAGCGGCGCATCAATCTCCTTGAGCCCGCGCTGAACCGCCTCCAATGCGCTGTTGTAGCGCCCCATGCCGTCCCATCCACCCGATTCACGATTGCAGGCACGGGCGCGCTCCTCAGCGGACGTCGCGGCGGCAAACGCCTTCTGCGCCAATGAGACCATCTGGGAATACTCGCCGCGCTCGTAGGCCCCAAAGGCGGCACCATCCAGTGCTCGAAACTCCTTGTTCTCAGCGCTGAACTCCGCCGGACCACCGGTCTCGCTGCACAGGTCCTTCACGACGTCCTCGACCGGCCAATCCAAAGCCTCGGCCAACCGAATCACCAGATCAAGCTTGGGGATCCCACTCTCCGGAACGAGGTTGCTCGGGTCTCTGCCCAGCCACTCCGCGAGTTTGCGATTGTTCCAACCGCGATACGCTTGAGCCAAGGCCAGAAGTTCGTGCAACCGGTCTTTTCGCGGCATTGACGACGGCATCGTCGTTCCTCTCGCTGTGGTGCTGATCGCACCATCCCTTGCACTATAAGCCAACTTCACGCGAACGCCAGCGTCTTGGCGTTTTTTCCACGCCTAGCAAAAGTCCCTGCTTCCACATTCTCCGCAATTAATTTCGGGGCGGTTCCATTTTGCCCGTACGCTCCCGGCGTGTTGGTTCTGGTCCGAACAACCCTCTGACGAAATGCACCCCTTGGTACGCCGAATGCTCCACTCTGCACAGGATTGGTCCGAGAACTCCGGCTCTCATGCGACTGAAACCGTCAATGACATGAGATCCGACGCTCCCGCCTCCCTGATCCAGCAAGCTCACGAGCCTCGGCCAAGGCCAAGAGTGCTTACCACGGTCTCGTCATCTCCTTCGCGCTTCGCCCGGCCTGATCGCCTGGTGAAGCGTTCCACCAGCACACTCTGACCGGTTATCCGTGGCCCCCGCACCTCGAGGCGGGGGCCCGGTAAGCCGGTGGACGGCATAGATCGACTCGATCCGGACGGATCGTCGGCGAAGCAGTGGCTCCAAGGCACCCTGCATTCGACGCTCCATCCATGCTTCACGACGCCAAGCTGTCGGCCCCGACATCTGTAGATCGACGCTCCGGCGCCCGCGCAGCGCTTCCGCTGGAAATCACCATGCTCTGGCACTTCGATCCCACCGAGGTCCTGCGATTCTCCGCCGTAGACGTCAGCGATGGCGGTATGAAGCTCCGCACATCGACCCCCCTCGTCGAAGGCATGACCGGTATGGTGCTCAATCTCCTGCCCAAGGGCGAGCCGGTGAACCGTGCGGCCATGGTCGTCTGGGTGCGTCCCGTCGCGAACGACAACGGCTACGAGGCCGGGCTTCGATTCTTCTGATCGGTCGCCCCGGTTCCGCGCGACCTGGCGTGATCCGTCGAGCCCGCGGTTGATTCCACGACCGTCCACGTGAACGGGTCATGGGTGCAATCAATGTGTGCCATGAAGAACCCGCCGCGGTGGGCCTGAACATTCGGCCACATGACCTTTCGGTCAGTCTCCGGAATCGGCAGATTCGCAACGTCGCTGAGTCGCACCCATTCCAAGCGTCCTTCGTCAAAGTCGTCCCAGGCGATCTCTTCCGGCTCGACCAGTCGGGTCACCTCGAACAAGAAGATCAGCCAGTGAGTCTCGCCCTGGTAGCCTCGCTCCGAAACGATTCCGGACAGTCGAATCTCATCGGGCCTCAGGTGAAGGTCCGCTTCCTCCCGAATCTCGCGCAGGGCACACTCGTGCGGCCCTTCGCCTTCCGCAGCCTCCAGCTTGCCGCCGATCGGCGAGTACATGTCGATGTTCGGAGCCTTGCGCCGATGCAGCAGCAGCACTCGTCCCTGCGCATCGTACAGGTAGCACAGCACCGCAATCTTGTAGGGCAGTGAGGTGATCGAGGTGCCGGCGTTCGAAGACGCGGTTCCCGTCATACCGATGCAGGCTCTCGCCGAGGCGACAGGTCGAATCGCACCAGCAATTCACCGATCTGCTTGAACATCTCTGAACTGCCACGGCACATCGGCAGGCGAAGCATGCCCGTATCGCGGCCGAGCAACTCCATTGCCGCCTTCACCGGAATGGGATTCGTATCCAGCGAAAGCAGCCCGCGGCACAGCGGAAACAGCTCGGCATGGAGTTGCCGTGCCCTGGGCCAATGGTCGCCATTGAACGCATCACACAGCCCCTGGACCCGATCCGGAACGAGGTTGCTGACGACACTCACCACCCCAACGCCACCGACCGACGCAAAAGGCAGCGTCATCGTGTCGTCGCCCGACAGCAGCTGAATGTCGCACCGCTGCAGAATCTCGCTTGCCGAATCCGTCGAGCCCGTCGCCTCCTTGATGGCGCGAATGTTGGGATGCCTTGCAAGTCGCTCCACGGTCGCCGGCGTGAGCGCTACGCCGCAGCGCCCCGGAATGTTGTAGAGCACGATCGGCAGCGGCGCTGCATCCGCCACCGTCATGAAATGCCGGTACAGCCCTTCCTGCGACGGTTTGTTGTAGTACGGATTCACCTGGAGCGATGCGTTGGCGCCGGACGCCGCGGCGAACTTGTGCAGGTCGGCCGCGTGCGACGTGTTGTTTGAACCCGCCCCGGCGATCACGTGAAGACCCAGCGGCCTGGCGATCTCAATGGTGCGCTCGATCAACTCGCACTGCTCGGTATCCGAAAGTGTCGGGCTCTCGCCGGTGGTTCCGGCAGGCACCACGCCCCGAACTCTGCCATGCGCTTGAAAGCGGATCTGCTCGTCAAGCCGGTCAAAGTCAATGGCTCCGCCATCGGACGTAAACGGGGTCACAATGGCGGTATACGCGCCGTGAAAATTCATCATGAGATCACCTTGGAAAAAGTCGATTTCCGCGCCCCAAGTCTACGCCGCAACCTTCGTCGCTGCGGGACGCGAGATCTCCCGTCTCAATCCGCGGCTCATCCTGTCCACTGCGAAAGCAGCAGACCAAGGTCGGCTCCGTCCACATGGTGATCGTTGTTCAGGTCCACGTACAATTCGAGGCCGTTCAGCGGTTGCTCCCAGAAGCTCAGCAGAATTCCCAAATCCGCGCCGTTGACCTGACCGTCCACGTTGAAATCGCCGGGAACGGGCGAGATCACATTCATCCGCTGGTTCACCGGAACATTGGTCATGGTCTTCGTATACCCCCGCGGCCATCGAATCGTTAACTCGTCAATCACGGCGGCATCCCCCAGCCCAAGGTGCACCGCAAACTCGCTGGTGCCAAGGAAGCTTGGCCCCCCGTCCATGACGTCAACGTACGTCTTGCCTCCCACGATTGCCGTGACCTTGACGCCGAATCCATCCGCCGGCAGCAACGGATTGTTCGAGGTGTCGAAGGTCAGGAAGAGCCACGAGCCTGGCGCCGGCGAATCGTTTCGATAGAACTTGAACGGGTCATTGTTGAACCCCAGCGCAAGATCAAGGTCGCCGTCGAGATCGTAGTCCAGCCACGAAATCGTTCGTCCCTCCGCGGCCACCACCAGTCCGCACAGTTCACTGATTTCAGAGAAGGTCCCCGAGAGGTTGTTGGGCCAGGCGCTGTCGTTGCGATAGACGTATTCCGGCTCAAGCCCGAACTCTGCCGATCCGGTTCGACCGTTTACCTCGACAAGGTCAATCAAGCCGTCCTGATCAAGGTCAACACCGACGGTGCCCCAACCCCAGCCGCCGTCATCAACGCCCGCATCCTGCGCAATCTCCAGATAAAGGTGCGCGGCATCATTCATATAGAGCTTGTTGCCCTCGCCGGCTGCGGGGTTTGGGTTGTCGAGATAGATCGAGGTCACGTACCAGTCGAGTCGGCCGTCACCATCGAAATCGGCCACGGTTTGGCCCATCCCGTTCTGGTCTTTCCCCGTTCCGGATGCCAGCGTGTAATCCGAAAACGTCCCGTTTCCCTCGTTCTTGAAATATCGACTCGTCTTGAAGTCGGCCGAAACCAGAAGCTCCGGCCATCCATCCTCGTCCATGTCGGCAAAGCAGCTCTGGAACCCGGCCATTGCCGTCTGAAACACGCCCGCCTCGGTGGTCACGTTCGTAAACGTTCCGTCCCCGTTGTTGCGAAACAGCTTGTTGGCCTGTGAAGACGTAACCCACGCACACACGTAGAGGTCAAGGTCGCCGTCAAGGTCGTAGTCACCCCACGACGAACCGTAACCGCTTGGGGTCGACGGCGGCATCGAGGTAAAGGCCAATCCCGCTGTCGCCGCAACATCCGTAAACGTCCCGTTCCCGTTGTTGTGATACAGAATGTTCTTGCCGTGCTGACCCTTGTTGTCGGTCCCGTTGCCGAAACTCGTGATGTACAGGTCGATCCAGCCATCCTTGTCATAATCCGCGGCCGAGACGCCGCAGCCCGCATGGACCTTGTTCACCCCCCAAAGGCGAGCTTGGTTTACAAACGTGCCGCGGCCGGTGTTGATGAACAGTCGGTCCGCCTCGATCCCGCCCAAGAGCACAAAAATGTCCGGGAAGCCGTCGCGATTGAAATCTCCAACGGCAACACCCGACGGCATGAATTCCTGGAATCCCGGAACCGCCAGCGCAGCCGTCTTGTGCATGAAGGCAACGCCGATCTGATCCGAGACCTCGCTCAGCAGAATCTGAGCCTGGGCCATGTTCCCCACAGCGCCAAGTGCAAAGACCCACAATGTTCCGCCCCACCCGTTCCCATTCATGGCAAGCTCCGTATTCCAAACCACAGACTCCGGGCTTCCCCATGGCCAGAGGAGTCAAACCACATTCCTCGTACAGAAGTCCGCGTCCGAGAAGTTCTCAGATACGAAGCCCTGCATTCCTCGAACCTACTGTAGCACGACACCTCCACTGATCCAGACAATTCAACCGTCTGGAACAACGAAAAATGCCCTGCTTTGCAGCAGGGCATCAGATCACGATCCGTGATTCGCTCGTGGCGTCAGGGATTACTTGCCGGCCGAAGCCGTGCTCCGCTCACCACATTCGGCCTTGCCAACCACGCCGAACACATGGATGGGCTGCTCGCGCGACTGCGTATAGAAGATCATTTCGCCGTAGAGCAGACCATGAGCATCAGCCTTCGGCGTCAGGCTGACCGTCGCCACGGTAAGTTCCTTGCCGTCTTCTCCGGGGCGGGTCTCGGTCTTTTCCAGCTTCACCGATGCGTTTGGATTGGAATACATCACCGTGAGCAGGGGGTCCGCCTGGGTAACGGATTCAAACTCAATCTCGAAACTCTTCGGTTCGCCGGCCTTGATCTCGTCGAGGTTCACCCGCGTCTCCGTCGGCCGCAATGCGAACTTGCCGGCTCCCAGCGTCGTGCGATGCCGAACCGGTACCTCCACGACTCGGGCCTCCGGGTGATTGGTCTCAATGACCAGGAACCGCGGAATATTGTCGCCGAACTTGTTCAGATCGTAATTCACGAGGTATTTCGATACCGGCTCGCTGGTTGACGGGTCATACCCCACGAACTCGGGCTTCTCGCCGTGAATCGCGCAAACGCTGAAGGGCTTTCCGTCAATCGATTCAATCACCAGGCGGCCGGTGACCTTGGTTGCGTCGACGGCGTTGATCGTGCCCGGTGCAGCACGAACACCCCGGGAAATCTCCGCCTTGAGCGTCACGAGGGCAATCCGGCTCCACCCATCAATCAGGACCTTGATTTCAGTCTTCTTGGGGCCCGTCGAAGCCTGCGCCTTCATCTGCGGCTCAAGCTCCACGAAACCGCCCGGCGGAATCTCCTCCCCGCTGAGGTCGTTCAGGGTGGTGCACTTGCAGCCCGCCTGCACGGCCAGAATCGTCAATGGCTTATCGGACGTGTTCTTGATCTTCACCTTGCCCGTGGCCACCGAGCCCGGCTTCACAAAGCCGAAGTCCAGGATGGATGGCTCAAACACGATCGGAGGCGGCGCGTCGATCTCTTCATCAATGGACTCATCCGTCTCAACGGGACTGTCTTGACGGGCCAATGCCGGGGCCGGGAAGATCGCCCATCCAAGGAGGAGCAGAAATGCGAACAAAAATCTATCAAATGACGGTTTCCGATTCATCGGGCTCTCCTTGACTTGAGATCTCGCGGTTTGCAGCCACGCCAGCCCGACATCAGGTTCGGGGTGGACTCGTCCACTATATCCGAGAGACCGACGTACAACTTGAGGATTTGATGCAGCTCGGCTCCCAATTCTCCCTGCAATCGACAGTGGATGAAAGGTGGGAGAGCGCGCGTGGCGGCCGAGTCGACGCCGAGGGGAGCGTCCGAATACAGCGCCAGTCAACCCTGAGTGAAACTACCCGTGTCAAACTGGGAAAGGAACTGAGTTCTCGGGAATGCCGGAGTTGCGAGTGCAGTCCTCATGGGTGTCCCTCCCACCCAAATTCCTTGCAACTTTCCCGATTCTATCCAAAAACCCCTTGCAGACTGCGCCGATCCGGTTATGGTAACAGGGTGGCGTGCTGGATGCATGTCCACGTGGGTGTTGTCGATCCGTTACCAACCTTTGTGGAAGGAGATTGAATCGTGAGAGAAACCAGTCGCTTCTTTAGCTGGTGTTCGTGTACCGGCAGCGGCGCTACCCTCGCCTCGCTCGCTTGCGGAGCTACGTTCCTCGTAGCCGCTGGCGCTCAGGCCGAGAACGCTGATTGCTGCACTTGTCAGGCCGATATCAACAAGGACGGAACCGTTGACGGTGCCGACCTCGGCCTCCTGCTCGCTGCCTGGCTCACCCCCGGCACGGCAGACTTTGATTTCTGTGAAGACGTGAACGGCAACGGCAACGTTGACGGCGCCGACCTGGGCCTCCTCCTGGCGGTTTGGAACTCCTGCGTCCCCAGCGATGCTGAGCGATGCCAGGGCGATCCCAATTGCCCGAATCCCGCACACGACTGCTGCTCCACTGGAACGCCGGGTTGCTCCGACGCTGAGTGCTGCAACGCGGTCTGCGCCGCCGACAGCTTCTGCTGCGCGGTCGCGTGGGACGGCATCTGCGTCGACGAAGCACAGTCGATCTGCGGCATCACCTGCCCGACCGGCGGCATCTGCCCGAACCCGGATCACGACTGCTGCTCCACCGGCACGCCGGGCTGCTCCGACGCTGACTGCTGCAACGCGGTCTGCGCCGTCGACAGCTTCTGCTGTGCAGTGGCGTGGGACGGCATCTGCGTCGGTGAGGCTGTGTCGATCTGCGGCATCAGCTGCACGAACTCGACCTGCCCGAATCCCGATCACGACTGCTTCACCACCGGCACCGTCGGCTGCTCCGACGCTGACTGCTGCAACGCGGTCTGTGCCGTCGACAGCTTCTGCTGTGCAGTGGCGTGGGACGGCATCTGCG
>CAYOWQ010000010.1:87762-141562 GCA_964407695.1 uncultured Isosphaeraceae bacterium
GCCGTCGACAGCTTCTGCTGTGCAGTGGCGTGGGACGGCATCTGCGCTGCTGAAGCCCAAAGCTTCTGCCCGACCCTCTGTGCTCCGAATCCGCCCGGCTTCGGTTCCATCAGCTGCGGCGAGACCATCTGCGCCACCGCGTGGGCCGATGGCAACTTCCGCGACACCGATTGGTACGTGTTCAGCAACGGTGGCGCTGCTCAGGAAGTCGTCCTCAGCCTCAACGGCACCCTGCCGATGATCTTCGGCAAGATCAACACCACCGACTGCGCCACCGCGTCGGCGATCAATCCGTTTGCGACCACCGGCCTCTGCGGCTCTGGCTCGCTCACGATCTGTGTTGACACCGGCGATACCTGGTTCTTCGCGGCTCCCAACACCTTCAGCGGATTCCCCTGCGGCTCGAACAACGGCTACTCGCTGTCGCTCGAGTGCACCGGCGTTTCCTGCGATCCTTCGCTCAATCCGGCCTGCGGCGATAACGCCGATCACGACTGCTGCACCCAGGGCAACCCGGGCTGCACCGACGCTGACTGCTGCAACGCGGTCTGCGCCGTCGACAGCTTCTGCTGCCAGGTCGCGTGGGACGGCATCTGCGTTGCTGAGGCTGTGTCGATCTGCGGCATCAGCTGCCAGAACGCTGCCTGCCCGAATCCCGAGCACGACTGCTTCACCACCGGTGGCGTCGGCTGCTCCGACGCTGACTGCTGCAACGCGGTCTGCATCGTCGACAGCTTCTGCTGCTCGGTCGCGTGGGACGGCATCTGCGTCGCTGAGGCGATCTCCTTCTGCGGCGCTCCGACCTGCCCGTTCGAGTGCTCCGGCACCGACGAAGGCGAAGCCTGCGGCGACGACACCAACGGCGGCTGCAACGTCACCGCTGGTAGCGGCTCCAACTGCTGCTTCGGCAACGGCGGCATCGGCTGCGATGATGCGGCCTGCCAGTCTGCAGTCTGCGCCGTCGACAGCTTCTGCTGTGCAGTGGCGTGGGACGGCATCTGCGCTGCTGAAGCCCAAAGCTTCTGCCCGACCCTCTGTGCTCCGAATCCGCCCGGCTTCGGTTCCATCAGCTGCGGCGAGACCATCTGCGGCACCGCGTGGGCCGATGGCAACTTCCGCGACACCGATTGGTTCGTGTTCACCAACGGCGGCGCTGCTCAGGAAGTCACCATGACCGTGAACGGCACCCTGCCGCTCATCTTCGGCAAGATCAACAGCACCGACTGCGCCACCGCGTCGGCGATCAATCCGTTCGCGACCACCGGCCTCTGCGGCTCTGGCTCGCTCACGATCTGTGCTGATAGCGGCGACACCTGGCTGTTCGTTGCTCCCAACGTGTTCGCCGGCTTCCCCTGCGGCTCCAACAATGGCTACTCGCTCACTGTTGAGTGCACGGGCGTTGAGTGCGATCCCAACGCGATTCCTGGTTGCCCGAACCCGGATCACGACTGCTTCACCACCGGCACGCCGGGCTGCTCCGACGCTGACTGCTGCAATACGGTCTGCTCGGTCGACAGCTTCTGCTGCCAGGTTGCGTGGGACGGCATCTGCGTTGCTGAGGCGTTCAGCCTCTGCGGCGGCGGCACCGGCTCCAACTGCTGCTTCGCCAATGGCGGCATCGGTTGCGATGACGCGGCCTGCCAGTCTGCGGTCTGCGCTGCCGACAGCTTCTGCTGTGCGGTCGCGTGGGACGGCATCTGCGCCAGCGAAGCTGCTTCGCTCTGCGAAGTTTGCGGCGGCGGCGGCACCGGCGGTGCTTCGAACTGCTGCACCAACTGGGGCGGCCTCGGCTGCGATGATGCGGCCTGCCAGTCTGCGGTCTGCGCTGCCGACAGCTTCTGCTGTGCAGTGGCGTGGGACAGCATCTGCGCTGGCGAAGCTGCCACGCTGTGCGGCACCCTCTGCAACTGATCGCGTGATCCACGCGTAAGTTCTCTGGTTCGATCTCATGCCCCCCGGTCCGAATGGATCGGGGGGCTTTCTTTTTGATTTCCATCCCCGACCTGCCGACAATCTGCTCATGCCAGTGATCCGCTCCATCCCGGCTGTCCTGCTCCTGGTGGCCATTGGATTGGCCACCGCGGCCATTCCGGCTCATACCGTTGCCAACGACGGCGGAACCGTCACGCCGCCTGCCGCGTCGTCGCCCGCTTCCCAGTCGCAGCCGGACGCCACGCAGCCGGCTCGCTATCCGGCCCTCGTGGCCGTGCTCAAATCGGCCCGAGGCGAAGTCCGGATCGATCTCGGCGTCAACGAGGCGCCCCGGATGGTCGCTTGGTTTGTGACACTCGCCGAAAAGGGCGTCTATCAGCAATTCCATGTCGACGGTGGCTATCGCAACGAAAAGATCGAGTTCGGCACTGTTGGCAAGGACGCCATCGAGCCCGGGCTCGTGATCCCGCCGAAGTTCAGCCCCAAGTACCGATTCCAGGGACCCGGGGATGTCTCGTTGTTTCCGCTGCGCGAAAACGAGGTCGGCGCCACGTTCTTCATCACCTATGCCCAATACCACAACCGTGAACTCTCTTGGCCGCTGATCGGCCGCGTGAGTTCCGGCATGGACGTGGTGAACCAGCTCATCATCGGGGATGCCGTAGACATCGAGATCGAAGGCGATTCGACATTGTTGAAAGCTGACTTTGCCCGTGCGATCGCGCAGTGGTCAAAGAAGATCGATCCATACATGGCGCTGCGTCAGGGCCGCTGACGGTTTCGCTCCGGTGTCCTAACATCAGGTTTCACCCCAAGACCCAGGAGGACCCGAATGCCCTTCACGTTGCCTGAGCTTCCCTATCCGGAAAGCGCGCTGGAACCCGTCATCGACCAGATGACCATGAACATCCATCGCACCAAGCACCACAACGCCTATGTGACCAACGCCAACAAGGCTCTCGAAAGCGCTCCAAACCTCGCCGGCAAATCCGTCGAGGAACTTTGTGCTGACCTGGCGTCCGTTCCCGAATCGATTCGCGGCCCCGTTCGCAACAATGCCGGCGGCCATTTCAACCACTCCCTCTTCTGGCAAATCATGGCCCCCGCCGGCAAGGGTGGCGGCGGCCAGCCCGCGGGCGACCTTCTGACCGCCATCACCGCCGCCTTCGGCTCGTTCGATACCCTCAAGACCCAATTTGCCGCTGCCGCGGCGGGCCGCTTCGGCTCCGGCTGGGTGTGGCTGGGTGTCAAGCCTGATGGCTCGCTGGTCATCACCAGCACCCCAAATCAGGACAACCCGCTGATGAAGGGCTTCGTCGACGCCGTCTGCACTCCGATCCTCGGCCTCGACGTCTGGGAGCATGCCTATTACCTGAAGTACCAGAATCGTCGGCCCGATTACGTCACCGCGTGGTGGGATGTCGTGAATTGGGCCGAGGTGTCCAGGCGATTCGTCGCCGCTCGAACGGGTTCACCCGTCAAGGTCTAGCCTGACAGAACAGGATCGACTCAGGGCGGCGCTACAACGCCGCCCTTTTCGTTGCGCTGCCGACATCGTGCTGCGCTGGCCGCGGAGCCGGTTCCGCGCCCCAATCGGGCAGCGAGAGACCGTCATAGCCAAGAGTCATGGCCTCGGGCAGCTTGGGGTCGAGATCCGCGTGACTGATGTCATGCGTCATGTGGACAAAGACTGTTCGCGCTGCCCCGATCCTCTCGGCCGCCGCGACGGCCTGGTCCACGTTGAAGTGCGTCGGGTGATGGCGGAAGCGAAGCATGTCGAGCACCAGCGTTCGCAGCCCGGTGAGTCTTCGCCACGATTCCGGCGGGATGCCGGATACATCGGTGCAGTAAGCCAGGGGGAGTGGATCAGGCTGCTCCATCGCGGGCTGCAAATCCTGGTCCAGTGCTTCAATCCGGAATCCCAACACGGGCAGGTTGCCGTGCAGCAGGGTTACCGGGGTGAATCGCAGGCCGTGGCAATCGACGGGTTTCGCCGGATCCAGCAGGTGCGGAATCAGCGTGGCCACAAAGGAATCGTTGACGTTGTCCTGCTTCTGGAAGATGTGTCGAAACACCCGCTGCAGGTGCTCCATCGTGTGCCGATCGGCATGGATGTCGATCGGTCCCTTCATCAGGGCGTTGAACCGCCGCACTTCGTCGAGGCCGAAGGTGTGGTCCACGTGATTGTGGGTGAAGAGGATGGCGTCGCATCGCCTCAGGTTTTCGCGCAGGGCCTGTTCGCGCAGGTCGGGTGAGGTATCGAGCAGGACGACTCGTTCGTAGCCCCCTGGGTCGGTGAATCGCAGGCAGGCGCTGCAGCGGGTTCGCCGGTCGCGCGGGTCGGTCGAGCGACAGACCTCGCAGTCGCACCCGATGACCGGAACGCCCGACGATGTTCCCGAGCCGAGGATGGTGAAGCGAACGTCGCGGACGGGCATGGCCGCCGGAAGCGTAGCCGCGCTGGGTCCGCGCGGGTGGACAAGTTCGCTTAGGATAATCGCTCTCATTCTCTCAACGACCCGCGACTGTGTCTGACCCCGCCACCACCCGCATCGCCATCGTCGGCGCCGGCCTCGCCGGATCTCTTCTGGCATGCATGCTCGGCCGCGATGGCTACCAGATCGACGTCTATGAACGTCGATCGGATCCGCGTGAAAAGGGCTATCGGGGCGGGCGATCGATCAACCTTGCGATTTCGGAGCGCGGCCTGCACGCGCTTCGCCAGGTGGGCCTTGAGGAAGTGATCCTTCGCCATGCCGTCCGCATGCCCGGACGAATGATTCACAGCCCGACCGGCGAACTGAAGTTTCAGCGCTACAGCGCGGACGGAAAAAACGCCATCAACTCGATTTCACGGGGACAACTCAACCTCGTGCTCCTCGAAGCCGCGGCCAGGCACGGTAACGTCCGCTTCCATTTCGACCATCGCTGCACGGGGCTGATTCCCGAGAAACCCGAACTGGAATTCCTTGACGAGCGACGGCAGGAAACCGTCACCGTCCGGCCCGGCGCGGTGATCTCGACCGACGGAGCCTACTCCGCGGTGCGATCCAGCATGGAGAAACGCGAGCGGTTCGACTACAGCCAGTCCTATCTCGCTCACGGCTACAAGGAACTGCACATTCCGCCCAGGCCCGATGGATCATGGGCGATGGAACCCAACGCCCTCCACATCTGGCCCCGCGGCAGTTTCATGATGATTGCCCTGCCGAATGAGGATCACTCGTTCACCTGCACGTGCTTCTTTCCGTTCGACGGATCAGACGGTTTTGCGTCGATTCGAACGGATGAGGATGTGGTGTCGTTCTTCAATCGCATGTTTCCGGATGCAGTTGCCTTGATGCCGACGCTGCTCGAGGACTTCCGCACGAACCCGGTGGGTTCGATGGTCACGGTTCGTTGCTACCCATGGAGAATCGAAGACAAGGTGGTGCTGGTGGGTGATGCAGCGCACGCCATCGTGCCGTTCTATGGCCAGGGGGCGAATTGCGCGTTCGAAGATTGCGTCGCGCTGGCGGAATCCATGAGGCGATTCCCGAATGATCGTTCACGTGCGTTCGCCGAATACGAGGTCCATCGCAAGCGAAACGCCGACGCCATTGCCGATCTGGCCGTGCGCAATTTCGTCGAGATGCGCGACCATACCGCTTCGCGCCTGTTCCACTTCAAGAAGAGATTCGAGCACCGGCTCAACCGGATGCTCCCCAACCTGTATCTGCCGCTCTACGACATGGTGAGTTTCACCACCATTCCCTATGCGGATGCACGTGACCGGGCCCGCCTGCAGTGGAAAGTTGTCGGCGGAGTGTCCATCCTGATCGCAGTGGTCATCGTGTTCCTGATCGTGGCGCTGCTCAGGATGCTCTGAGACGAGTTCTCACGAATCACGAATGGGTCGCTGCTCGACAATCTCGAGACCAAACCCGTGCAGGCCGGGAAGGGACTTGGGGTGATTGGTCAGAATCTTGAGCCGGGAGAGACCAAGGTCGCGAAGAATCTGCCCGCCGATGCCGAATTCACGCCGATCCATCGGATGCATTCGCGAGGCCGGGCCGTCCGCCCGGGTCAGATCCGGTGCGTTGACCTCATCGTCCCGTCGATGCCGGTGAATCTGTTGCAGCCGGGCCCGCCAATCGTCGCCCATGCCCTCGGGCCGAAGGTAGACAAGTGCCCCCTTGCCTTCGTTCTGCAACTCGGCCATGGCGGCCCGGAGTTGTTTTCCGCTGGGATGCGATGACTCGTCAAAGATATCGCCAAGCAGATCGCGACGGTGCATTCGCACCAGAATGGGTTCGGACTGACTCACGACCCGACCATCCCCATCGAGATCGCCCACGCCTCCAACAGTCAACGCCAGATGAGGCAGCGGGTCGATCGAGCTGTAGTACGCAATGAGGTTGAATCGGCCCGCCGGTGTGTCGATGAGTGTGCCGCCCACCGGGTCGATGCGGGCCACCAGTGTTTCCTGAGCGAGCCGATGCTCGATGATCTGCTCCACGGAACACATCTTGAGGCCATGCTCGGCACACAGCGCTTCGAGCTCGGGAAGCCGCGCCATCTCCCCATCTTCGCGGCAAACCTCGCTAATGACCGCGCTGGGTCGCAGTCCCGCGAGCCGCATCAGGTCGACTGAACCCTCAGTCTGGCCCGTGCGAACCAAGACTCCGCCATCGCGTGCGCGAAGCGGCACCATGTGCCCCGGGCGGACCAGATCGTCCGGCCGCGTGCTTGGATCGGCAAGCAGCCGAATGGTCTTCGCCCGGTCGCTGGCGGAAATCCCCGTGCCGACGCCGAATCGCGGGTGACCATCGACGGAAACGGTCATGGCGGTGCCGCGGAGTGAGGTGTTCGCCCCGGCCTGCGGATGCAGATCCATCCGGTCGCAGTCATCCCCGGTCAAGGCCACGCAGAGGTAGCCCGGAGTGTGGCGCACCATGAAGTGCACGTGCTGGGGGGTGGCCAACTCGGCGGCACACACCAGGTCCCCTTCATTCTCCCGCCGCTCGTCGTCCACGAGCACGATCATGCGGCCCTGTCGAAGTTCTTCCAGAATGTCGGGGATCGGTGATAGCGGCACGGTCGGGATTGTAGTAAGGTCCGAGCCGGTTTCCGCCCGTTACGATTCCGACATGACGACGACCGACCGTGCCGGCCAAGCCGGCCTGCATGAACAGTGGCTCCTCGAAATCACGGGAATCCCGACCGCCGCCGGGAAGGAACAGCGGGTGATTCGCTGGGTGGAGCGATGGGTGGCCGAGCGCCCTCATCTGGAGCTTCGTCGCGATCGGTCCGGAAACCTGTTTCTCCGCCGACGGGAGGCTTCGGCTCGCGATCCCATCTTCATCACCGCGCATCTCGATCACCCGGCGTTTGTGATCCGGCAGGTTCACTCGGGCACGGAACTGGAGTGTTGCTTTCTCGGCGGCGTGCACGACCCGTACTTCGTCGGAGCCCGGGTTGAGGCGATCGACGGGTCGGAGAGGTTCTGGTCCGGAGTCATCACCACACTCGATTCCACCACCAAGCCCTTCAAGACGGTTCGAATCAAGCTCGACAGACATGCCTCATCGCTCAAACCGGGGGACATCGCGCGTTGGGAGTTTCCGGATCCGGTGATTCGAGATGGCCTGATCTTCACCGACGCCTGTGATGATCTGGCAGCGCTGGCTGCGGCGATGGCGGCATTAGACACGCTCTCGGTCACTCCCGGGGCTGAGCATGTCGGTGTATTGCTGACTCGCGCTGAGGAGATCGGCTTCATCGGTGCGATCGCCGCAGCTCGTTCCGACTCGATTCCCAATCGTTCACGACTGATCTGCCTGGAGAACTCGCGGTCGTTTGCCGAGAGCCCGATCGGGGCCGGGCCGATCCTGAGAGTGGGCGACAAGGCGAGCGTGTTCTCTCCATCGCTGACGAACCGGATCGGTCAGATTCTCGGCGAGTATCAGAAATCGGATCCGACGTTCAGGTTTCAGCGCAAGCTGATGCCGGGTGGCACCTGCGAAGCCACGGCGTTTTCCTGTTACGGCTGGGAATCGACCTGCCTCTGCCTGCCGCTGGGCAATTATCACAATATGGTGGATATCGACGGTGTCCTGGCGGGCTCCGCCGGACCCAAGGTTGGGCCGGAACACATCTCCATCGACGACTATCACGGCCTCATTCGGATGCTCGAGGTGTGTTGCACCCGGCTCGATTCCGCGGAGGTTCCGCCGTTGAAGGATCGCATGGAGGAATTGTTTGCCTCTCATAGCGGCATTCTCGACGCTGCCGAGGCGTGACGTCGATCAACAGGAGCGACACCCGGGCATTCGGGCGTACCCTCGAAGCATGGCGTGGACCGTCACTGCCGCTGAGTCCAGCCGAAAGACCAGTGATCCGGCATAATCATTCGCATGGATTTCAACGCCATACCCCTTTCTCAATTGTTCTTGGACCTCGTCGATCACGACGCGGTTCGGGCGCTCCTGGTGCTGGCGCGCCAGGAGGATCTCGGGAAAGTCGGAGATCTCACCAGCCAAGCTACACTGAGCGAGAACGCGGTCGGTCGTGCAGAGGTCATGGTGCGCAGCGATGGGGTCGTCGCCGGGCTGGAGCTCGTGCCGATGCTTCTCGAAATCTTTGGCGCATCCCATGTTCGTTTTGAAGCCAGGACTCAGGACGGCCTTCGCTGCCATCGCGGCGAGAGTCTCGCCACTCTCGAAGGATCCCTCCGCGAGATTCTTGGCATCGAGCGGACGCTTCTGAATTCGCTGAGCCGCATGTGCGGCGTGGCCACGGTGACCCGCCGATTCGTCGAGGCTGTGGCCAAGACCAGGGCTTCGATCTGCGACACGCGGAAGACCATTCCCGGGTGGAGACGCCTGGACAAGTACGCCGTCCGCTGCGGCGGCGGCACGATGCACCGCATCGGCCTCTTCGATGCCGTTCTGATCAAGGACAATCACCTAGCCGGAATCAGCCTCGAACAACTGCCGGAATTCGTGCGTTCCGCCGCGGCTCGCGCGAGAAGCGGGCAGACGCCGCCGCAATTCATTGAGGTCGAGGTCGATTCGCTGGAGCAGCTCGATCGCCTGCTCTCGCTACCGGAAGGAACCATTGATTTCATCCTGCTCGACAACATGCCGCTGGCCATGCTGGCAGATTCAGTGCGGCAGCGCAACAACGGCAGATCGACCGTGAAACTCGAAGCCTCCGGCGGGGTCTCACTGGCGAACGTCGCCGACATTGCAGCCACCGGTGTCGAACGGATCTCGGTCGGCGCCCTGACCCATTCGGTGCCGGCGCTTGACCTTGCCCTGGATCTGTCATGATCCCACCCGTCGTTCCGATTGAAGACTGGCCACAGCGTCTTGAAGACGCTGTGGCGCTGACACGACAATTTGAACGAGTCATCGTGTTGCAGGAAACCGATTCAACCCAGGATGCCGCCAAGCGACTTCACGCTGCGGCGGGAACAGTTGTTGTGGCCGCACGCCAGACGGCGGGCCGAGGACGACTCGGCCGACCATGGGCCGATACGCTCGACGTCGGGGTCGCCTGCAGCTTTCTGGTCTCCTCTCGGAACTCGGAACGATTGGCGGCCGCAAGTGCGTTGGGCGCAGCGATCGCGGTGGAACGCGTGCTCGGTTCCCGGGTCTCGATCAAGTGGCCCAATGATGTTTATGTGAATGGCCGAAAGCTCGCGGGAGTCCTGATTGAGCAATCCGGCCCTCTCGCCTGTGTCGGCATCGGAATCAATGTGAATCAGGGGCATTTTGAAGGAGAGCTTGCCGGGAGGGCGACGAGCCTCGCGATGCTGGGGTCGCGGGTTGATCGAGTTGAAGTCATCGTGGCGCTCATGTGTTCGTTCAGCGACACCCTCGAATGGGCGAACGACAGATTGGCGAAGGAATATGACAGCCGCTGCCTTCTCAAGGGATGTGATGCGGAGCTTCGCTCGGGCCCGTCCATTGTTCGCGGGCGAGTCGAACGGGTGAATCCTCTGGAGGGGTTGGAGGTACTCACCCAGTCTGGGCGAGTTTGCCTTCCCGCGGCGAATACCACGGTGAACTCTCTGATTTCGCCAAATCCGGCCTACGATGAGGTCGATTGAGATGTACCTGATGCGTCCCCGCGCCCTCTCCATCGTTCTGCTTCTGGCCGGTCCGGCTCACGCGCAGCTGGCGCCCGAGTTTCTGCGTCCGGTGGATCAAGGTGTCGAAGATACGTCTCCGCTGAACACGAGCCTGCGGTACGTCGAGTTCGGCCTTGATGCACCGTCCGGATTCGGCCGCGTGTATCAGGTGATTGCCGAGGAAGGCACGTACGTCCGGGCCAACGGGGCGATCTATGCCGCATTTCCAAGGTCGCAGTATCGGCGAACATCCAAGGGCGTGTTGGTGGAGGTCCCGGCCGACACGGTGTTTCATATCGGGGCGCCGCCGGAGTGGCTCGACGAACCGTCGGGATCCTTTGGCGTGCAGAATCAGGCCGGCACGGTGCTGCCACCCAATCGTGTGGAGAATTTTGTGCGGCCGGCCTCGACGGCGGACATGGCCAGGTCGGTTCGTGAGGAAACCGAGGCCGAGGCATTTGTTGAACCTCCACCGGTGCTCCCTCCGATTGTCGCCGACCATGGGTATCGAACGCGGCGATGGGCGGCGATGCTTGCAAGCGCATCCGCCGGGGAAGACCGTTAGACATCGTTGTTGGCATCCGGGTAGCTGTGGCAACAGGTATCCTCCATCTACCCTGGAATGTGTGTTCATGTTGAGATTGCGCTAAGTCTTGTTAGGATGCCACCTGGTTTCCTTCGGGCCCGGATGGCGGACTGCCTGTATGTGACCCGCTCGTGGGAGCGAATGTTGTGCGAGGCCCTTGGGACTTGACTATGCGCCGATTCATATCGGTGCTGGTATCAGCCGGACTCCCCCCGGATATGCCCGGTCGTACGCCGTTCGTGCAGATAGGACTGGTCTTCCCATGGAGCAAGGCCTGCAAATCGTGGACACTGAAGGGTGCGTTAAATGGTTTGATGCTCGCAAAGGATTTGGATTCCTTGTCGGACCTGATGGGCAGGACATCTTCGTCCACTTCTCCTGCATCAAGCAGGATCAGGGATTCCGAACGCTGCACGACGGCGAGCGAGTTCGGTACTCGGCCCGCAAAGGCGACAAGGGGTGGGCCGCGACCGATGTGCACCCTGTGCGCGAGGTGCGCCAGCAGGCGTGACAGGAATGCGACAACATGAGCCCGGGCGCTGCATGGCTCACGGGCGTCGCGGTCGGCGTGGTGCTCGGCATCGTGGCGATGCTGCCCCTGGCCAAACGGTGGAGTCGCCTCGCGGAGCGAAGAATCTCTGAGGCGGAACGACGCGCCCGAGCTGCCGAGCGGCTTGCCGAATTGGGCTCCATGACCGGAGGCCTTGCCCACGAGATCAAGAATCCGCTTTCGACCATCGGGCTCAATGCCCAGTTGCTTGCCGAAGAGATCTCCGAGAGTGATCTGCCTGAAGCGCAGCGCGATCGGCTGGTCCGCCGCGTGGATGCGCTCAATCGCGAAGCGAGCCGATTACGCGACATTCTGACGGACTTCCTCCGGTTTGCCGGACGGGTGAAGATCGATCCGCATCTCTGCGAGTTGAATCGGCTCGTCGAGGAGTTGGCGGATTTCTTTCACCCCCAGGCCGATCAGGCTGGCGTGCTCCTGCGCACCGACCTGTCAAAGACGCCAATCCAGGCCAGCGTCGATGAATCCCTGCTCAAGCAGGCAGTGCTGAATCTGATGATCAACGCGGCCCAGGCCATGGGCGACAGCCCGGGGCCTCGCGGCGAACTTATCCTCAGAACCGAGGGCGATGACAGTGAGGTCCGACTTCACGTCATCGATACCGGCCCCGGCATCCCAGCCGAGAAACTTGAGTCAATTTTTCTGCCCTACGTGTCCTACAAATCCGGTGGTACCGGATTGGGGCTTCCCACAACGCGAAGAATTGTGGAAGAGCACGGAGGCCGCCTTTCAGTGCACTCAGAGGTTGGCCGCGGCAGTGATTTCATCATTCACCTTCCGCTCCGAAGTCCGGGGGCCACGACTGAATCGCAGGCCTGATTCGGCCGATACAGCCGTCATGTCCCCCCAGGGTTCGCTTGTTGACACCAAGACCAGTTCCGCTCGGCCCGCCATGGTGGCGTTGATCTGCGGCCTTAGCGCAGCCCTGCCCATGTACCTGTGGCAATCGCAGCCGGCCGCGGCGGGAGCCGCCTTTGTGATTGCCGGATATACCGGCTGGCTCTGGGCTGTGACGCGCGAGGAGGCCGCGGCGTATCAGAGTTCGCGGGCGTTTCTGCGGCGGATGCCGATGAACTCGCTGTTGCGTCGCGTCGGGCGAATGCTGTCCGACTCGGGATTCTGGTGGACGGTGTTCTTTGGGAACATCACGGTGGTCGGTGCGGTGTATTTCGCGGGCATGCGTGTTCCGGAAGTCCTGACGGGCATCTCGTGTTCGTGGACGCTGATTGCAGTGTGCCTGAGCTATGGGCTGACGCTCCATGGGCCCACGACGCGATGCCGAGGATGCGGCTACCAGCTCGCGGCTCATCTCGACCCCCAGTCGCCTGACCAGAAGGTGAAGTGTCCCGAGTGCGGCCGATCGTGGACGAAACAGCAGCTTTGCCTCGTGGCCCCGCCCATTCGCAGGGCGGCCTGAGCTCGCGCCGCCGCCTGAATACGGCGGTCCGGGACCTATGATGGCTGATGACTGAATCGCCTGTGGTGGCTACCGCCCCGGTCCGCGTCGGCGTGGTGAGCTATCTGAACACGCTGCCGCTCATCGATGGGTTGGAGCAGCTGGTCGATCTTGCCCTGAAGCCGAGTGTGCCCAGTCTTCTGTTGGGCATGCTGGAAGCCGGCGAAGTGGAGCTGGCCCTCTGCAGTTCCATCGACTACCAGCGATCGGCGATTCCGCTGGTGATCGTGCCGGCGGGAATCCTTGGCTGCGAGGGGCCGACGATGACGGTGCGCCTCTATTCGCAGTCGCCGATCGAGTCTCTCACATCGGTGCATGTGGATACCGATAGCCATACGTCGGTGGTGCTGCTTCAAATCCTGCTTCACACGAAGTGGGGGATCCGGCCGCAGTTGATTTCCTATGGTGCCCGGGAGCATGTGGCCGAGAGTCGCCCGATCGAGTGGCCGGAGGCGATGCTGCTCATCGGGGACAAGGTCGTGACCGACTCGCCGCCGGCGGTGCGATATCCGCACCAGCTCGATCTTGGTGAGGCCTGGTTTGAGCTGACGGGTCTTCCGTTCGTCTTTGCCGTGTGGATGGCGCGGGCGTCGGCCCACCCCGATCAGATCCGCATGGCCGCCCGAGTTCTGGATCGGCAGCGCCGCCACAATCTTGAGCGCGTGGATGGAATAATTCAGCGCCGAGCGGTTCCGCGCCAGTGGCCGGCGGATCTGGCGCGAACGTATCTGACGCAGCGGCTTCGCTTTGCCTGGGGTGATTCAACGCGGCTCGGTCTTGAGCGATTCTTCATGGAGGCGGCCCGGATCGGGGCGATCAAGGACCTTCACCCGATTCGCGTTCTTGAACTCTGATGCCCCGAACGGCTCGATTCCGCATCGATGCGATGGCCCAGTTGTGGACTGAATTGTCCTATGCCCCGGCCGACACCCGATCGCGGCAGATGGACGCGGTCGAATCGCTGGTCATCGATCTGGACCCGGACTCGAGCTATCCGCTCGATTACGTGGTGTTTCGAATTACGGGGTATCGACCGGATGTGAGGCTGGAGTCGCCTGTGCTGGTCGGCGAGGCATTGCTGGCCGATCTGGTCACCATGATTCAGCTCTTCAGCCAGGATCTCGATCTGGATGCGAACGATCGAGGGGGAGCGCTGCGGCCGACCGAGTTGGCCCGGGAATGGAATGTCTCGACGCGGACGCTGCATCGATATCGTCAGCGCGGGCTCATGTTTCATGTGGTGAGGTATGGCGATGGTCGGTCGGCTCTGGCGTGCTATCGCGAGGAGGCGGAGCGCTTTCGACGATCTCATTCATCTCAGATCGAGGAAGCGTCGGAATACACCCGCATCGAGCCAAGGACCGAGGAGATCATCGTGGCCAGGGCCCGTGACCTGAGGCAGCGCGAGCCGTACACGCTGAATCAGGCGGCCACCATTCTTGCAAAGGAATTTGGTCGATCACGCGAGACGATCCGCGCGCTGATTCACCGCCATTTGTCGGTGGCGGATGAGTTCCGAGAGCGGGGGCCGCTCAGTGCGCGGGAACAGAGATTTGCCTATCGAGCGTGGCGGCTGGGATGTTCGCTGGGATCACTGGCAGACCGACTGGGGCGAGGACAGGCAGCGCTGCATCGGATCGTCGCGTTGGAACGTGCTCGGGCTATTCGCGAACTTTCCATTCGCTGGATTGAGCTACCTACGTTTGAGCTCGACGAATCCGGAGAGGTGATTCTTGCGCCGGAGGCGGTGGCGTGCCCACAGCCGGCATGGCCGGTCGCCAACGACGCCATCACGTTGCTGCAGATGACAAAGCCATCGCGGTCAGCGCGGGGCACGAAGATCTCCCCAGCGATGATTGCAGCCTACAACTTTCTCAAGCGGAGGGCCGTGCGTGCTCTGGATGGGCTTGGGGCTCGCCCGACGTCGTCGATTCTGGATCGAATTGAAACCGACCTGCGGTGGGCGGCGCTGTTGAAATCGTCGATGGTCTGGTTGCTGGTTCCGGCCATCCTTCAGCGAGCTGAGATTGCCTTAAACCGACCGCTCGAAGAGCTTCGGCCCGAATTGATCCGCATGATCCTCCGCGCGTGCTTTGGAAGCGCTGCCAGCGCCATTGAGTTGCACGATCCAACCCGTAGTTATGCGATCGACCGTTGGTGGAAACCCACGCTGGACGAAACCCTCGCTCCACTCGTGGCATCGGGATTGGACCGATTGGCTGCGGCGAAGAATCCGGTCGGGTCGGTCTGGACCGCCGACCCGTTTGATCGAGTCTGTCCGTGGCAGGAGATGCTCGGTCCATCCAACCAGTGGAGGAATCGACTGGGGATTCTCAAGGAGCCCGATCGCGCGCTCCTGAGTCAACGATTCGGCTGGGCAGGCAAGGCGCCGCAGACGATCGACTCGCTGGCGGCGGGGCTGACGATGCCAGTGGCTTCGGTGACGCGGCGGATTTCTTCCCTGATCGCGGCGATTCGAAGGGCATGAAAAAACCGCTCGGAATCCGAGCGGTTGGGGATGGTCTGAGTATTTCGAAGTGGCTTAGCGCTTCGAGAACTGGAAGCGACGGCGAGCGCCAGCCTGGCCGTACTTCTTCCGTTCGACCTTTCGGTCGTCGCGAGTCAGGAAGCCATATTCGCGAAGGATCGGCTCGAGGTTCGGGTCGTAGTCCTTCAGGGCACGTCCAAGACCGAGGATGACCGCGCCGGCCTGCCCGGTAAACCCGCCGCCAGTGGTCTTCACTTCAACGGTGACGCGGCCCTGTGTGCTGGTCTTGTCAAGAACCGTCTTGATGTTCTTCCGATCGCGCTCTTCGGTGAAGAACTCGACGTAGGGCTTGCCATTGACGGTGAATGTGCCATCGCCGGGCTTGAGGCGGACGCGGGCGATCGCGGTCTTGCGGCGACCCGTGCCAAGCCACCAGCCGTGCACGGCGGCCTTGGGCTGAGCAGAAGGAGATTCGGTGGAGGCGGTCGTCATGGGTGATTAGAGGGGGATTGGCTGTTGCGCCTGGTGCGGATGGGCCGGTCCCGAATAGACCTTGAGCCTTCGATACATGGCGCGTCCTAAGCGACCCTTCGGGAGCATCGTCTTCACGGCATCCTCGATAAGGCGCTCGGGGTGGGTATCCAGCACGGTTCGGTAGGACTCAACCTTGAGGCCGCTGGGATACCGGCTGTAGTGCATTCGGAACTTCTGATCGAGCTTGCGGCCCGTCAGTGCGACTTTCTCAGCGTTGGTGACAATCACAAAATCGCCGGTTAACACGTGGGGTGTATATTCCGGACGGTGCTTGCCCATAAGAGCCTGCGTGATTTTCGCCGCGAGGCGGCCGAGCACCTTGCCGTCGGCATCGACGTGGCGCCAGTTGGGCTCAATCTGGTTGGTTTTGGCGAGCGTAGTTTGACGGGGCATGGAACACCTGCGAGACAGAAGCACCATCGGCCGGGCCAGAACGGTTCGGCCGATCGCCCTTCAGCGTGACTGAGTGCGAATCGAAGAGGATACCTGTTTGAGCCGATGTGTCAAGATTGGCAGGGTTCGAACCGGTCGTTGCAACTCGGTCCTCGATGGTCCGATAACCTATGATTGAGCAGGATCGTAGGGTAGAGTGGATGGAGTATTTTGCCGGAAATCACATGGAAGATCCACAATCAGAGCTGCAGCCACGTTCCTCCGGAGCCCTTGCCGGTGTCATCGCGTGGGCGATCATCGTGACGGCGATCGCCGTGCATGCCATCCTTCCCATGCTGGCGGAAGACGAGATGGATGAAGTTGCGACCGAGGTGGTCGATTCAACTTTGGAACTTCAGGCGAAGTGGATCCTTGGGTTTTCGGAGTTCCTTCCCGAGACCACGCCCGAGGCCAAGAAGCCCATATTGAATTCCGTTGAGGCCATGGGAGGGGGGCCGATCGTTCATCGATTGAAGGTGGCGACCGTGCTTGGCGAGGTGGGTGGGCCGGAAGCGGCTCTCGGCGCCATCGAGAAGGTCGACGACGCCGTCGACCTCTATGGGGTGTCCTATTCCGAGAGTGAGGAGCAGATTCGAGACGCGCTGGAGGCTATCTACCTGGCGCGGGCAAATGGAGACGAACCTGCGGCGGATGATGCGCACCTTGCGGAAGACCGCTTGGGTTGGTTCGGGAAACTCGCCGTGGCAACTCCGGGGTCTGAAATCCGAGAGGAGACTCTTGGGGCGGCGGTGCGACTGGCCGTGGCGATCGTGTCGATCGGTGTTGCTTATTTCGTGCTGGTGGTGGGTGGCGTGGTTGCGATAGTGGTGGTGGGGATTCTGGCTCTGACGAACACGTGGTGGCGGCGTTGGGGAATCACCCCAAGCGATGCGCCCTCATCGATCTACGCGGAAATCTTTGCGGCCTGGTTCGTGCTGTTTCTGGGAGGACAGATCTGCGCCGGCTTGATTGGGGAGCACTTTCCGCCGGAGGCGTCGATGGTTCCCACGATCGTGGCGTTTCTCGCAAGCCTGCTGGCGGTGGCATGGGGTCCGATTCGTGGGGTGCCCTTTTCGAAGGTCCGTGCGGATATCGGGTGGGTGGGGGGTCGGTGGGGCGTCCTTGAGCCGGCCGCGGGCGTTTTGGGTTATGCGATGTCGATGCCGCTGTTGATTGCGGGTCTGGTGTTCATGCTCGCGCTGATGTACGTTCTCGGCCTCGGGGACATGCTGCAAGGAGTCCAGCCGGAGGGGTTTGAACCGGACCCTGGTCCGGCTCACCCGATTGTTGCAATGGCCGGCGGAAGCGGCTGGATGGTGCTTCAGATCTTCGTACTGGCCAGCATTTGTGCGCCGGTGGTGGAGGAGACGATGTTTCGCGGCGTTTTGTATCGCCACCTCCGCGGCCTGAGTTGGAAGCTGGGGGCTTTGGCGAGCATTGCGGTGAGTGCGGCGATCAACAGCTTGATTTTCGCTGCAATTCACCCGCAGGGGCTCGTGGCGATCCCCGTTCTGGGCAGTCTTGCGGTGGGATTCACGCTGATACGGGAATGCCGAAACTCTCTGATCCCATCGATGGTGGCGCACGGCCTGAGCAATGCGCTGGTGATGACGATTCTGGTTTTCGCAATATCCTGATTCAAGTTGTTATAGGACAATAACTTGGCGAATGGGGGCACCAAAAGAGTCCATTGGATACGGCGTTTTTTCCTGACGGAACAGAATCGCATCTCCATCGAATAGGATGGAACGTGCGGCCAACGTCGGGCCGGCGGAGTGGGATGAATTCTGACATGAAGACGGTCATGCTCCTGATCATCGGCGTGGGATGGCTGGTGCCGCGTGTGGCACTGGACGGGGCGGATCTGGCGCTTGAGGGTGTGGCAAGATCGTCGGAGGTTTCGCGGGGGTCGGCATCGGAGATTCCTGCGGTTGACGAGTTCCTGGAGAGGCTGTCGAAGCGGTACCACGGACTGGCGTTCTATCGCGATCAGATTGTGGTGCAGGAGCGAACGCAGCGCGAGGGAGATGAGCCAACGTATGCCGAGATGCATGCCGAGTGCGTGGTTCGCGACGGCGTGATTGACGTCGAGACTCCGGCGTCTGAGGTGTTGGCGCGGGTTGGTCCCGGGGTTTCACCTCGACAGACGCCATTGATGAAGCAGTTGAGGTCGCGACATCACCTGTGGCGAGCGCCACACCTTGGATTGGCGATATGCGACATTGATCTGACCGGATTCAGGGAGGGTGTTGTTGATGGGTTTGACGCGACGGGGTTGGAGCTTGTGCGAGTGAACGATCGCGATCTGTGGAGGCTTCAACTGGAGAGTCGGCGGGCCGAAGCAGCGGGCCGTGCCTCGTTTGGGCTCTATGTCAACCCGGATTCAATGCTGGTGGAGCGAGTCGAGGGGGAGCAGGAACTCGCGGATGGGATCCACTTTGAGACAAGGATCGACATCACACCACTGGTTGCGATCAGCATTGACGAGCGTGAACAGCCTGGAGGCTCGGCGAGCGTGATCAAGGTGAGCAGCGAACCAGATGTCGTGACGGGCCCGGTTCGATACGGCGAGGCTCCGTTGCTCTGATCGTGCGCGCAGCCGGACGACTCAGGAACGCCGGCACGGTCCATGACATAAAAGAAGCCGCGGAATCAGGGGTGAATCCGCGGCGACGCGCCTGTCGTGAGATGGGGTTGGAGGGCGATCAGCCGTACATGAATTCCTCGCGAACAATCTTGCCGTTCTTGACGGTATAGACGCCGACCTCGGACATGGTGTTCTTGTCGCCTGTCTTGCGGTTGGTGGTGGCGATGTTGAATTTCACGGAGAATCCGGTGGCGCCGACATACGGGCCTTCCGCGGAGAACGAATCGACCTGGAAGTTCTCATTCCACCATTCGTTCTTGGCCTCGATGCCCTTCATGCCCATCCACATCTGCCCATCGGCCTCGATGGACTCGATATTCCGGTGATACCACTTGCGATAGGGTTCGGCGAGCTGGCCGGCATTGCAATCCTTCACGAGATCGATGCCGATTTCGCGGGCCGGAGCGCCGGAGCCGGTTCCGATCTTTTTGATCTTCGGAGCGGCGGAGGTCTTCTTCCTGGAGGATTTCTTCGGCGGCTTGGCGCTGGACTTCTTTCGAGGCGCGGGCTTGGAGGATGACTTCTTGGTTTTCTTCTTGGTGGACTTCTTCTTGGCCATCGATCGATCTCCTCGGAGAGGATGCGTGCGAAACGAACCCCGGTGCACCGCGCGCCGGAGGCTGAATGTTCAGAAGGTTGAGCGGGCGAGGGAAGCGGAGAACGTGGTCTCGTCGAGAATCTGGTCGTATGTGAGTTCGAGGATCAGGTCGACCTCTGGCATGCGACGTCGGAGGGTCATGGAGACTGCCCTGAATTCCTCGGCCTTCAGATCGTAACTGGGAACAAGGCTCACGCGATACTTCGGCGTCACCAGATACTCCCAGCCGAGTTCAAGCAGTTCGTTCTCGCTGGCGGTGAGGAATCGGTATTCGAGGAAGGTGGAAAAAACGGGGGAGTGCGAGATCTGAACACCGGTGGAGCCGCGGGCAAATTCCTCTTCGTTGAGATCCCAGATCCCGACACCGTTGAAGGCGAGGGTGTCGCTGAAGTTCCATGTTCCGATGCCGAAGAGATGATCGCCGAAGACCGAGTATTCCGGTCTGAAGTCATAAAACTGAGGCACGGGATGCCGGCGGTCGGCGTCGTTGCCGTTGATCACCGCCCCGGTATCGAGCGTCAGGACGTCAACGCTCTTCCATCGTCCGGGTCCTCCACGCTGGGTCTGGAGCACGTTTCGCATGCCGAACTTGATCGCCTCGGTGAATTCAGCGCCCTCCACATCCTGGTCGTAGATGGGCAGGTCGTCGCTGGAAACAGTGGAGTGGCCGTACCAGGCATGAACATACGGCTCCAGGAGGTGCCGAAGGCGATGCAGGTCGAACAAGCGGCTCTCGACATTGTTATAGACGCGCTGGATGGTGGTCTTGACCCGAACGCCGCCGGAGGCGGAGAACCGAAGCTGGTCGGAATCGGAGGAGTAGTCTTCGAATTCGTCGTCGTAGTAGCCGGTGAACCTGCCGGCGATGTAGGGCGTGACTTCGAACGGCCCCATCGTCTTGGGAAGCGAGAACTCATGTCGCGTGTCGAAGCGTTCCACGTAGTCGGTTCGATAGCCGCGGGCGCGGAGCGCATCGGCAATGTTGTCATCCGGGCCGATGCCGAACGCGGCCGAACGAACACCGAGTTCATTGGGCGTTCCATCGGTGATTGCAAGAGCCATCCGCGAGCCGCGATACTCGCTGCTGTAGGTGATGGCGTCGTTGAAGAGTGAATCACCATATCGGCGATAGGTGAGTTCCGGAAGCTTGTCGACGGCGTAGCCGCGGCTTGCAAGGAGTGCATCGTTGGAGAGGAATCCGTTGATGTCGTACTTGCCCAGCACATCAAACGCGACGTTTTCCCTTACGTACTTGAGATAGAGGCTCGTTTCGTATTCGCGCCGCTGGGTAAAGTCATCGCGACGCCAGGCGCTGATAAACGTTTCGTCGGAGATGAAGGAAAGCTGGCCCTGCAGAGTCCAGAATCGACTTAGCCGGGAGGTATGCTCCGCGATGGCAACCCCTCGAAGGTCCTCATCGGGATCGACGTTCAGGCCGGCGGAAGTCTTATCGATGCCATGGTCATAGAGGCCGTAGAGATCAATCTCTCCGGCATGGGGTCCGATGGAATATTTGAAATCGGTGCCGATGGCTGGACCTCGTTCGGTGAAGCCATCAAGCTTGAGTGTCATGTCGACACCTTCGGGTCGGCGCAGTCCTGTCAGGCCGAAGAAATCCCATTCGGTTTCGATTCGCACCCCGTCATTGTCGCGATAGCCCGCGGAGGCACGGCGAAGGGGCACGCTGTCGAGTGTGCCGCTGAACCGTGGCCAATAGAAGAAGGGATAGTCGCCGGCTCGAAGCACGTTGTCACGACTGTCGAACCGTGTCTCGCCGGCGCCGCCCTCGGGGTCCTTGGTAACGGTTACGTAGTTGGCGCCGACACTGAGATGAGGTGTGTAGAACTCACTGATCGACAGGGTGGCCTTGTCGGCCGACCATTCGCGGGCGGAAAGCTGGCGCATCTCCTTGGCGCGGGCATAGACCGGTCGGCCCAGTTCTCGCGAATAAGTCCGGAGCACCGCGTCGATCGCCGCAGCGCGATTGCGCTGAACGTCGTAATAGATCTGGTTGGCGCGAACGGTGTATGAACCATCGGTGGCGATCACCTGGCCCTCGAGGTAGATGCCGATGATCTGGGTTGACCGCAAATCCCGCATGTTTTCGCGAATGGCCGTCAACTCGCCCGGTTTCAGGAATACCACGCCGCGCTGGGCGGAAAGGTGTAGATCCACCGCCTTTCCCGATTGATCCAGTCCCTGGTACTCAACGATCATCGACCCCTCGGCGATGATGGCATCCCCGGCTTCGTCGATCGTGAGGGAATCGGCCGCGAAGCCGAGCCGACCCTCCGGCGAGAAGATCAGTGGCTCCGCCTCCATGGGTGGCATGGGAATCGAGTCGGGCAGAACGAATGTTTCCGCGGGGGGCAATGGGTTGCCTCCGGGAACAGGTTCGGGCAGCTCGGCCTTCGGCGGGGCATCGATCGCGGGAACGACGTTGAGGTTCGGCGGACGCACGGTGATCCGCCCGATGTAGTCTGCCAGTCGCCGTTCCGCGGCCACAAGAACCGACGACGACGGCGGCGCCTGGTTATCCCGAAGAGTGACGGTCATCGTCACCTCCCCGCGAGCACTGCCGGTGACCAGCAGGTTCTCTCCGGTTACCGAGAGGCCGGCGCGTTTCTGAGGATCGTCGACGGTGGGGAAGTAGAGTGCGACCTGATTGATCAGCCCCGCCTCCGACGGGATGCGATTCATCCAAAGCACTGCGGTCGGGGCAACAAAGTCGTGGGAGCCGATGGCCACCTTGACATCGCCTTCCAGCAACATGCGCTGAGTGTCGTCCACCTGCCAGGTCCAGGCCCGAATCGCCTGAATGCGGATGGGCCCGGCGACAGGTTCCACGGGAAGGACGACGCCGCTCAGTCGGTCTCCGGACAGCGGTCTGGAAGAATCGAGGTCCTGTGCCCAGGCCGGACTCGTCCACAGGACGACGAAGACCTGGATCCAAACCAACACTCGCCGCCAGCCGGCTTGGAAGGAGCAGCGCATGACGCGGCTGAAGGTCACAGCGCGGATGATACGACCGCCGGGAAGTCGCGCCAACGTGCTCTGGAATGAAGTTCGGCTTCATCGGATCGGACCTGCTACCATCCCTCTCCCATTCGGGTGTCAGAATGAGGTGGAGCCGTATCGGACGTGATCAAGATTCTTGACATACTTTCCCCTCAGGCCGTGAAGGTTCCGCTGGAGAGCGACCAGAAGAAGCCTGCCATTGAAGAGCTTGTGGACCTGCTGGGTGCGGCGGGTCAGATCGGCGACCCCGAGGCGCTGAAGCGGGCGGTCTGGGAGCGAGAGGTTCAGCGATCGACAGGAATCGGAGAAGGGCTGGCGATTCCTCATGGAAAACACCCGTCGGTGCGTCGACTGGTGATGGCGATTGGACGCCCCGCCCAGCCGATCGAATTCGACGCGATCGATCGCAAGCCGGTCCGATTGATCGTGTTGCTGGCCTCGCCGCCCGACCGGACGAGCGACCACATTCAGGCATTGGGGAAGATCAGCCGCCTTATGACCAATGCAGCGCTTCGCGAGGCCACATATTCCGCCGAATCAAACGAGAAGCTGTACGAGTTGTTTCGACGGGCTGAAACGGCCGCGATGTCAGTCACCTGATGCCTCTACTTCAGTGTCTGATGCCTGATCCTGAGCATCGAGGTCGACGAGTTCCCGCATGACGATCGTGGCGTAGACCCCCCGAGGGAGGTCGAATGCGACGCGGACATAGGGTCCGAATTCATCGAGACCGGAATCGATTTGCGTGTGGGTGATCTGTGAGCGGAGTGGCCGCCGCCCGCCGAGGAGACCGCGGCGAGGGTGACTGAACAGCTCGGGCGCGAGTCCGGTGGAGGCGAGCGCTTCAACCTCAGCCTCGTCTACTGATCCGGCGGTGCGGGTCATGTTTTGGCCCCAGAGGGGACCGGAGGGTGAGATTTCGAAGGTTCTGGCTCGATGCGCGAGGTCTTCGCGGGCCAGATCTTCGGGGGTCACGAGGAACACCCGGCGCGAATGATGCAGCCAGGCGAGATCGCCCTCGACAATGGTGGTGAGCCGTTGATCCTCGAGCCGTCGATCGAGCACGCGATTGAAGATGGCGCTCTGCAAGGCGCTGACCCAGAAAGTGAGCCCGTGCTTCCCGATGCTCATCACCGCGCCACGGGGATTGCGGCCCTGGCGCAGGGCCCGCAGGGCTGCCGACTCGGCTCGATCCGACCTCGACCATTGCTCGAGCGCGCCTTTGAAGTCTCCGGAGTCGTAGCGCTGCCGTCGATCGAGTTGATACGGGGGAAACCATGAACCCCTGGAGCCGAGCAATTCATCGAGCAGGCCCGTCCAGTCTTCCTGAATCAACAGGGCGGCGAGGCGATGGTTGTTGTGCCGGTAGCCGAACCGCTGTGAACCGTAGTAATCGGGGACACCGGTGCGCTCCAGCTCAATCAGCCGGCGATGAACCTGTGGAACGGCCAGGGGGTCGATATCGCGAATCCGGATGACGAATCGGTTGCCCGCGAGATGGCCGCGACGAAGCTTGTTGCCGTGTCGCCTGGCCCAGAGGATGTGCACGCGATCATCGGGGAGGTTGAGGGCCGGTGGGTCCCTGAGCAGATGAAGCGAGACGGTCTGTCTGGTGATGGCGACCTTGTCTTTCATGCCGGCGAATCCGATGGCGTCGGGTTGAACGCCAAAGTGCCTGCAGAGAATGTCGGTCATCTCGGCATGAGCGATGCCGCGCTTTTCGATTCCGAGATAGAGATGTTCTCCCTCGCCGGAAGGCTCATAGAGAGGGATCTCGTCGACGAGAAAGTCCTCGGGCCGCCTCTTGATGGCGCCGCGAAGCGTTGGAGGCGGCAAGAGGTGCTGTCGCGGCAGCGGGTCGAATGGTTCGGTGGCCGCGCTGGGCATGCGAAACCTCGGGGCGATCAGGACTCGTCCGGATCGTCTTCGTCGTCGAGCTCGAGATCGAGATCGGATTCTTCGAGGTCAACGTCGTCGTCGGACTCCTGGGATTGCAACAAGCTGCCCTGGTCGGCTGCGGCCGCGTTCAGAACTTTCTCAGCGACGTAAATGGGAACACCTTCGGCGACACCCAGGGCGATGGCGTCTGAAGGTCGGGAATCCACCTCAATTTCGAGGCCGTCCTGTTCAATGAGGAGGCGGGCATAGAACGTGCCGGCGTCAAGGTCGTGGATGTGAATTTCCTTCAGTTGGCCGCCAAGCTGACGGATCACTGACGCGAGGAGATCGTGGGTCTGCGGTCGGGGTATCTCGATTCCCTTGAGTCGGCGCTCGATGGCAAAGGCTTCAGGCAGACCGATGACGATGGGAAACTTTCGGCTGCCATCAACCTCAGAGAGCTCGATGATCTGCATATCCGCCAGTTCGCGGATGAAGATTCTCGAAAGTTCCATGCGCACGGCCATCGGTCAAAGACTCCAGGGATTCCCGGTGAGTGTAGGGGGCCTGCGTTCCAGTGCGGCAGGCCGCGAGAGAAAGTTGATTGGCTGCGATGCGAGGACGGTATCTCGCCGGAGGTTCGGGTCGTCGAGCCGGCCGGACGGCGGTGACGCTGAAGAGGTCCCAGAGAATTCCGGACCGGCACGTCCGAAGCGTTCGGAACTCGAGGTTCTCGCGAGCCAGGGCTTTGAGAATCTCGGTGGACGTCGTGACGCGGCGGTGCGGCCCTGTTCCCATTCTCAGCGAGCCGATCATCACCTTCATCCAGAGTGTGTCGCGGCACCAATCGATGATGAGCAGGCGGCCCCCGGGCCGGAGCACACGATGGAATTCTCTCAACGCGGCGTTCTGGTCACTGATCAGATGGAATGCGTTCGTGCAGGTCACCAGGTCTGCGGAGGTGTCGGCAAGCGGAAGGCGGTCGGCGGAGGCCACGGATGCTTGAAATCGAGAATGGAACGCGAGCCGCTCGCGAGCCCGGGCAAGCATGGGTTCCGACAGGTCGAATCCGAGGATTCTCAACTCCGGCCAGCGCTCTGCGATTCCCAGGGCCAGTAAACCGGTTCCGCAGGCGACGTCCACAACAACTCCATCATCGGGCCGGACGAGACCGCGCAGCTCTGCGAAGGCCGCATGGTGGGTATCGCGGCTATAGCGAGCCCAGCGGGTGTCATAGGTCTCCGCGTACGCGGCGTAGACGCGTTGCAAGGTCGAGTTCTGGCCTTGTGACCTGGAAGCCGTGCGGTCAAGGTGGAGCTGGTTGGCGGGATGCATGGGCCGAAAGGATCAATAGGCCAATCCCACACAGGCAATCAATACCCTGGTCACATCAAGTTTCCTTCATGAAGCTGATGTAATCTGGTGTCATGATTCACGTCATCGCACTGGCTGCAGTTGTCATCGGATCCGATCCCGCCCTGGAGCTCAACCGACTCTATGAGGATTACCAGGCTTGGCGCCTGCGCGAGTCACCGGAGATGGCGATGTCCAACGGTGACTATTCGAATGCGGACCATCTTTCGGACATGAGTCTTGAAGCGGTGCATCGCCGCCAGGAGCAGACACGGGAGTTCCTGAATCGCCTGCACCAGATTCCTGCCGGAGAACTGGACGAGCGTTCGCTGATCAGCCGAGAGGTGTTCGACCTGATGCTTACGACCGAGGTGGCGGGTTACCAGTATCGCACGGAGTTGATGCCGATCGGGGCACGGTTCGGCCCTCATCTCGCTGTACCACAGATGCACGAACGCGTGCGATTCGATTCTGTGAAGGACTATGAAGATTATCTCCAGCGACTGCGGGGTGTTCCGAAGATGGTGGACGATCTGATCCAGACGCTCAAGACGGGACTTGCCGAAGGGCGAACGCCGCCGCGGGTCACGATGGAGTCCATACCTGATCAGTTTCGAGCGATTCTGAGCGGGGGCGGACTGGACGGACTGACCCAGCCGCTGCTTCGATTTCCGGCGTGCGTTGATGAGGCAAACCGGAACGAGATTGCCGACCAGCTCAAGCAGGACGTCATTCCAACGGTTCGAGGCGCGCTGGAGCGCCTGGGTGATTTTGTCACCAAGGAATATCTGCCGGGGTGTCGCCCAACGATCGCAGCCAAGGACCTTCCCGACGGTGAGGCGTATTACGCGTGGCGGCTGCGTGACGAAACAACGTCAGAGCTTTCAGCGAATTACATCCATCGAATCGGGACGCGCGAGGTGGCAAGGATTCGCGACGAGATGCTGAAGGTCATCGCCAGGACCGACTTCAAGGAAAAGAATCCGGAGTCGGCCGAACTGGAGGGCGACGAACTCTTCAAGGCGTTTGTCAATTATCTTCGCACGAGCCCGCGGTTCTATTACACCAGGGAAGAGGATCTCCTGACGGGATATCGGGAGATCTGCAAGAGGATCGATGCCGAGCTGCCGCGGGTATTTCAGACACTCCCGAGGTTGCCCTACGGGGTGCGGCCGGTGCCCAAATTCATGGCTCCGATGCAGACCACAGCGTATTACCAGAATGGCGATATCCGCAATCGCGAGTCGGGCGTGTTCTATGCCAATACCTACGCCCTCGATCAGCGGCCGAAGTACGAAATGATCCCGTTGGCGCTGCACGAGTCAGTGCCGGGGCACCACCTGCAGATCGCTCTTGCTCAAGAGATTGAGGGAATACCGGAATTTCGAAAGCACACCGGCTTCACGGCCTTTGTAGAGGGGTGGGGGCTCTATTCCGAGAGTCTCGGTCTGGAGATGGGACTGTACAGCGATCCATACGATGACTTTGGGCGGCTGCTCTACGAGATGTGGCGATCGTGCAGACTTGTGGTGGACACCGGCGTCCATGCGCTGGGTTGGACGCGAGATCAGGCCATTGTGTACATGCGCGACAACACCGCCCTCTCGGAGCTGAACATTCAGACCGAGGTGGATCGCTATATCTCGTGGCCCGGGCAGGCGACGGGCTACAAGATCGGGCAATTGGAAATCAAGCGGCTGCGAGAAAAGGCGGCCGATGCGCTGGGAGATACCTTCGACCTGCGCGAGTTTCACGATGTGGTGCTGCTCGAAGGCGCTGTGCCGATCAGCATTCTCGAACGTCGCGTCAATGAATGGGTTGCAAAAAAGAGAGCCGCTCAGCCCAGCCGCTGAAGCCGCGCCACTTCGAGGATCAGCGTCTTCAGTCCGACCGTGCCGAAACGAACGCGGGCGCTTGAACTGCCCGCGCGGGGCATGACGGCCTCGACACGGCCGAGCCCGAACTGTGGATGCCGCACGAGGCAGCCGACGGGAAAGGCGCGAACCGATTCGTTGCCGAAATCGGCGGATATGGCCGGGTCGTCGTATTCCACGAACGGGTCGTTCTGATTCGAGATCGTGATGTTCTCGGCGGGCAGCTCGTCGATGAAGTGGCTCCTGATGGTGCGGTCGCGCAAGCCGCGGACGGTACGAATGGCCGCAGAGGTCATCAGCAGGTGCTTGCGGGCGCGGGTGATGCCGACGAAACACAATCGTCGTTCCTCCTCCAGCTCAACCTCGCTTGATGCTGAGCGAGCATGGGGCAGAAGTCCTTCCTCAAGACCGATGAGGGCCACCACGGAGAATTCCAGGCCTTTGGCCGCGTGCAGCGTGAGAAGCGTCACCGCCCCTGAGGCCGGATCGATGGTATCGGCATCGGAAACCAGGGCGACTGATTCGAGAAACGCCGCGAGCATCTGGGCCGGTGAAAGCGGTTCGTCGCGTTCGTCGTCGACCGGCGGCTGAAATTCGGCCGCTGCGCTGACCAGTTCCTCCAGGTTTCGAAGTCGCTCCTCGTCCTCTTCGGATTGCGATCGGCGATAGAAGTCTTCGAGGCCGGAAGTCTTGAGAATGCGTCCGACAACTTCGGCAAGGGTTCCACCTCCGCCGCCGAGCAGGCCGGTTGGGGTGAGCGACTCCCTCCAGCCGTCGACCATGGCCGCGAATTTGCGGCAGGCGTTAACGGCTCGCGCATTGAGGCCGTGGGCGACGTCGGCCTGGCGCAAGGCGTCGAGGAGCGAGATTCGTCGATCAGAGGCGACAACTTCAAGCTTGCTCACGGTGGCATCACTGATGCTTCGAGCGGGCGTGTTGACGATGCGTCGGAGGGCAACGTCGTCGGCAGGATTCGCCACCACGCGAAGGTATGACACCAGGTCCTTCACTTCCTTGCGCTCGTAGTAGGCGGTGCCGCGAGCGATCTGATACGGCACCTGCGCGCGACGCAGTGCATCCTCCATCACCCGCGACAGTGCGTTCATGCGATAGAGCACCGCCATGTCTTTCCATGAGATGCCGTCGTCATGGCGTCGGCGCAGCTCGTCGACCACGATGGCGGCCTCGTGGTGCTCATCCCGGCAGATGATGACGCTGGGTTTTTCGCCGTCGTCGAGACCTGTAAACAGTCTCTTGTGTTTGCGGCGGCGATTGTGCTGAATCAGGCCTGCCGCAGCGGCGACAATGTGGGCACACGATCGAAAGTTCTCGCCGAGCGGGATGATGCGTGCGTCTGGAAAGTGCTCTTCGAACTCGAGAATGTTGCTGATGTCGGCCCCGCGCCAGCCGTAGATCGATTGATCGGGGTCGCCGACGACGCAGATGTTGGCGGTGGGTGGGGCGGCTGCTTCGGTCTCAATCGGCAGGCCAAAGGAGTCATACGCGGGCTGGTGTGTCGGCACAGGTGCAACACCTGCGACCATCGGTGAGACGAGGAGGTGCGCAATCATGAACTGCGCGTGATTGGTGTCCTGATACTCGTCGATCAAGACGTATCGATACCGTTCCTGCAGTTCCGCGCGGACGCGACGGTCGTCGCGCAGCAGGCGGGCCGTCTCCATCAGGAGGTCGTCAAAATCCACAGCCTTGTTCTGGCGCAGAATCTGCTCATACACGCGATAGACCTTGGCGATCGAGCGTTCGCGAAAATCGTTGGCGTTGGCGGCGTAGGCGCCCGCATCGGCCAGCGCGTTCTTGGCGTTGCTGATCTCCGATGCGACGGACGCCGGCGACCAGTTTTTCGTGCTGAGCCCAGCGCTCTCAATGGCTCGCTTCACGGCGTCGCGCTGGTCGGCCGCGTCATAGATGGTGAAAGACTCGGGAAGTTTCGCAGCGTCGGCGTATCGGCGCAGCAGCCGGGCGCATAAGGAGTGAAACGTGGTCACGGTCAGGCCGCGACGACCGGGCAGATTCTCCGGCAGGAGCTGCTCGACACGTTCTCGCATCTCGCCGGCGGCCTTGTTCGTGAAGGTGAGGGCGAGAATGTTCCAGGCGGGAATGCCCTGCGAAACGAGCCAGGCGATGCGGCGGGTAATGACGCGGGTCTTGCCCGATCCCGGCCCGGCAAGCACCAGGAGTGGACCATCGACGTGCATGACGGCCTCTCGCTGAGGCTCGGTGAGATCGTCGAGCAGGGCCCTGGTGTCGAGCATCGCGGCAGCGTATGCGGCCCGCCGAGGGGCGTCATCCTGAAACCAATTGGTGGTGGCGATTCGGCCACCACAACCCCTAGTGGAAATGACAGCAAGGGAAAGGTTGTCCACACCATTCATAGAGGTTGGACATGCGAATGCAGGACCGATAAACTTTGCCTTGACAATGACTTACCATCGAATGTCAAAATATACAAGATTTCGTTGAAAAGAATCTTGAAGCCACAATATGTAGGGGTACGATGCAGTTGTTGAGGAGTTCGCTGAACTGCCGATGGCGGCCGCCGGATGCGGCTGTTGAGGACGGTTTCGGCCATGGCGGCGAGCTCAGCCTCGTGGGACGGTTTTCCCGCCCTGCCCGGCTCGGACGTGCGGATGCGTCCGGTCATGACGACCCGCCCCCACATTTCTTTGGGCGGGAAGACGAGGTGAAACGATGGGCGTTTTGTGCGACACGCAAATCCGCGAATTGATCGGCATTGAGCCGTTTGAAGAGAATGTGAAGCGGCAAGGCCGCGTGAGCTACGGGGTGTCGAGCTACGGCTACGACGTCCGGGTGGGAACGAAGTTCAAGATTTTCACGAACGTGACGACGGGCGGCACGGGCGTGGTGGACCCGAAGAATTTCAGTCCGGATTCCTTCATTACGCTGGATACGAAGGAGACCGGGAAAGACCACATCATCATTCCGCCGAACTCATTTGCGTTGGCGGAGACGGTGGAGGAAATCAAGGTGCCGCGCAATGTGCTGGCGATCTGCGTGGGCAAAAGCACCTATGCCCGCTGCGGCATCATCGTGAACGTGACGCCGCTGGAGCCGGAGTGGCGCGGACGGGTGACGATCGAGATCTCGAACACGACGCCGCTGCCGGCGAAGATTTATGCCAACGAGGGCATCGCACAGATGGTGTTTTTGAAGGCCGACCGGGTGTGCGCGGTGAGCTACGCCGACAAGGGCGGCAAATACCAGGATCAGAGCGGGCTGACATTGCCCATGGTGGATTGAGCACGACGTGGCATCGAGGTTTCAGGGCCTCGATGCCCTGACCCCCAACATCTCTCAGGGACAGTTTGGACGCTCCATGAAGATTACTCGACGATTCACGCAGGCCAATCAGGATGTCTTCGAAGCCACGGAGTGGTCGAAGCGATCGTCCCGCATTTCGAATTCCGACGGCTCGACCGTCTTCGAGATGAAGGATGCGGAGATTCCCGCTTCATGGAGCCAGTTGGCGACCGACATCATCGTCAGCAAGTATTTCCGCAAGGCCGGCGTGCCCCAGCAGGATGGCGGCAAAGGCCCTGAGAAATCAGCGCGGCAGGTGATCCATCGCCTTGCCGGGTGCTGGCGCCACTGGGGCGAGAAGTTCAAGTACTTCAGCAAGCGCGATGGCCAGGTCTTTTACGATGAGATCTGCTTCATGATGCTGAACCAGATGGCAGCGCCGAACTCGCCGCAATGGTTCAACACCGGCCTGCACTTCGCCTATGGCATTTCCGGCCCCGCGCAGGGGCACTGGATCGCGGATCACGCCACCGGCCGCGTGCATCTTGCGAAAGATGCCTATACCCATCCGCAGCCCCACGCCTGCTTCATCCAGTCGATTTCCGACGACCTCGTGAATGAGGGCGGGATCATGGATCTCTGGGTGCGCGAGGCGCGGCTTTTCAAATACGGCTCGGGCACGGGCACGAATTTCTCCGCCCTTCGCGGCGAGAATGAGTCGCTCTCCGGCGGCGGCAAGTCGAGCGGCCTGATGAGCTTCCTGAAGATCGGCGACCGGGCGGCGGGCGCGATCAAGTCGGGCGGCACCACGCGGCGAGCGGCCAAGATGGTCTGCCTCGATATCGATCACCCTGACGTCGAAGCGTTCATCAACTGGAAGGTGCGCGAAGAGATCAAGGTGGCCGCGCTGGTCGAGGGGATGAAGCACCTCTCGCCCGAATTGAAGGAACAGGCCAAGAAGCTGAATCTTTCGCTCGACTACGACTTCAATGGCGAAGCCTATTACACCGTTTCGGGGCAGAACTCGAACAACTCGGTTCGGCTGACGGATGCATTCTTCGACGCCGTGGATCGGGATGAGGACTGGACGCTGATCCGACGCACCGATCGCAAGCCGGGCAGGACGGTGAAGGCTCGCGAACTCTGGCGACAGATCTGCGAGGCGGCGTGGCGCTGTGCCGACCCCGGCGTGCAATACGACACCACGATCAACGCCTGGCACACCTGCCCGAAGAGCGGCCGAATCAACGCCAGCAATCCGTGCAGCGAGTACATGTTCCTCGACAACACGGCGTGCAACCTGGCGTCGATCAACCTGCTGAAATTCTATGACTCCGAGGCGCGGACCTTCGATCTTGAGGGCTACGAGCATGCGATCAAGCTGTGGACGGTGGTGCTCGAGATCAGCGTGTTGATGGCCAGCTTTCCTTCGAAGGAGATTGCGGAGCTTTCGTGGAAGTTCCGCACGCTGGGGTTGGGTTTTGCCAACCTCGGGGCCATGTTGATGCAGGCGGGCATTCCCTACGACAGCGAGGAAGGCCGGGCGGTGTGTGGCGCGTTGTCGGCGATTCTGACAGGTCGCTCTTACGCGGCCAGTGCTGAACTGGCTGCGCAACTGGGGCCGTTCGCCGCGTTTGATGAGAATCGCGACGACATGCTGCGGGTGATTCGAAACCATCGTCGTGCAGCGCACGGGGGCGCTTCTGCCGGTGACCTGGGGCAGTACGAAAACCTCCGAATCAAGCCTGTGGCGATCAACCACACGGTGTTTACATCGCAGCGCGTCAACATGGCCAATGCATCGGAGATGCTGAAGCGGGCCATGGCCGCGTGGGATGATGCTCTTGAGCTCGGCGAGGAGCACGGTTATCGCAATGCGCAGGTCACGGTGATTGCTCCGACGGGCACGATCGGCCTGCTGATGGACTGCGACACGACGGGTGTGGAGCCGGATTTCGCACTGACGAAGTTCAAGAAGCTTGCCGGCGGCGGTTATTTCAAGATCGCCAACCAGTCGCTGCGGCCATCGTTGAAGGCCCTTGGATATTCCAAGGCGCAGACCGACGACATTCTTGAGTATGTCATGGGGTCGCTCAGTCTCGATGTGGCGATGCCCGAGATATGGCGCGGCGGCGAGGCCGGCACGACCTTCCGAGAATTCCTCGCGTCGAAAGGTTACACGCCGGAGGACCTGATTGCGGTTGAGAACAGCCTGCCCACGGTGTTTGAGATCGGCTTTGCGTTCTCAGCGTGGAGCATGCCGGAACGAGTCCTGCGCGAGGCCAAGATCGATCCTGCCAAGGCGAAGAGCGATCACCGTTTCAATGGCCTGCGGGCGCTTGGTCTATCGCGGCCGGTGATCGATGCCCTGAATCGAATGATCTGTGGAACCCAGACGATCGAAGGTGCTCCACATCTGAAGGATTCGCACCTTGCGGTCTTCGACTGCGCCAATCGGTGCGGCACGCTGGGCACGCGGTTCATCGCGCCCGAGGGCCACATCCGCATGATGGCGGCGGCTCAGCCGTTCATCTCCGGCGCGATCTCAAAGACGATCAATCTTCCGAACGAGGCCGGTGTGGACGACATCGCCGGGGCGTATCGGTTGAGTTGGGAGCTGGGGCTGAAGGCGAACGCGCTGTATCGAGACGGCTGCAAGCTGAGCCAGCCGCTTTCGACGAAGGCGGATGTCGACCTTGATGAGGATGAGGACTCGGAGGGTACGGAGTCTGCGCTGGGGGAAGTAGCGGCGGACGTGGTTCGGGCTGCGTCCGCGGTTGCGGGGACGACGGCTGCGACCTCGACCTCAATGACATCCTCCGGTGGCCGGACCCAAGGCGGCCGCCTTCCGGAAATGGATGAACCTGTAAGACCGCTTCCCGAGCCGGAGCCGCACTATGTTGAGCGGATTGTGGAGCGAATCATTGAACGGCCGATGCGCCGCCGCCTGCCGGATACGCGGGAATCGATCACGCACAAGTTCAATGTGGCCGGGCACGAGGGCTATCTCATCGTCGGCCTCTATGAGGATGGCCGACCTGGCGAATTGTTCATCACCATGGCCAAGGAGGGCTCGACCATCGGCGGTCTGATGGATTCGCTGGGCACGGCGATTTCGGTGGCGTTGCAGTACGGTGTTCCGGTTCAGAGTCTCGTCAACAAGTTCGCGCATCAGCGGTTCGAGCCGATGGGAATGACGGCCAATGCCGACATTCCCTTCGCGAAGAGCCTCGTGGATTACATTTTCAGATGGTTCGGCATGCAGTTCATTCCGGGATATCGCGAGGCCAACGCGCCGCAGCGCAGCGCGTTGGGAGTTCAGGATGAAACGTTGCACATCAAGGAGGATGCGTCATGGAAAGATGTCGCGAGAGTTTCCAAAGAGTCTGGGACCGGGTCGCGTCTGGGTGGGGTCGGATCGTCGACCTCGGACCCCGAGGACGCGGACTGTTCAGATTCGGCTGGTTCCGGCCCGGCGAAGACCGGCGTACGCGCGTCGAGTTCGATGACGGCGGTCTACATGGAAGAGACGGTCACGGTCGAGTCGAAGGCTGGAGCACGGAACGTGCTGGATCAATCGAATGCCGCACTGATGGGCGATGCGCCCGCGTGTGATGTGTGCGGGTCGATCACGGTTCGAAACGGCACCTGCTACAAGTGCCTGAATTGTGGAAATTCCATGGGTTGCTCGTGAATGAGACGCGGGCGAAGGCTGAGGCCGACTTCGCTCGATGGTGCTCGCGGCCTTGACAATTGAGTTGACCAGGCGTCCGGCGGCGTATCTCCGACTGCCGCCCGGACGCCCTCCTCCAGCGATGGGGGCGGACTGCGACCTGAAGGACTTACCGGTCGGCGAGTGGATGGACCCTTCTTGCACGGTCGGGCTCGCAGGGATTGACAGGGCCCGCCCCCCGCACTTGCTGCGGGGTGGCCGCTTCGGCCAGCCGCCCCCCATCGCGCTTTGGCTTCCGGACAGGAGGCGACCTGCTCCCCCTGGAGGCTCTCGAGCCTCTTTCTTCCCTCCCCCTCGATGCGATACCCACCATTGCGTCGAGGGCTTTTTTTGGATTGGTTTCGTCGCGCGAATTGTCGTGCGGGTACCCAGGCTGATAGGCTGTCGGCATGTTTCGAGCATCCTTGTGTGCGGCGGCGTGCACCACCCTTCTCGCCGCATGCGTTTCCAATCCGATCGTGCCCGTGCGAACCGCGCGGATCAATCACATCGTCTTCGTGAAGTTGAACGATCCCGGTCAGGCCTCGGCGCTGGTCGCCGATGCGAATGCAACATTGGGGCGTCTGCCATCGCTGATCAATTATTCCGCAGGTCCGCATTTCGACATGGGACGCGCGGAGGTGCTGTATGACTATGACGTGGCGATGACAATGGGATTTCAGACGCCGGAGGCCTATCGGGCCTATATCAATAATCCTGAGCATCAGGCCTTCGTGGATCGGTGGCGGCCCCTCTGCGAATGGATCCAGATTCGCGACATGATTGACGAGACACCCTGAGCCCCATGTCGGACTCGATCTTTGAACGCGGCTCGATCATCGGCATGGTGCATGTCGCAGCCCTGCCCGGAACGCCTCGGCACAAACTTCTGGTGGATCGCATCGTTGAAGAGGCGGTGGAGGAAGCTCGACTGCTTGCGGCCGCGGGTTTTGACGGCGTTCTCATCGAGAACATGCACGACGTGCCCTATCTGAGACGCGATGTCGGGCCGGAGGTCGTGGCGTGCATGACGAGGATCGCGACAGAGGTGCGAACGGCGGTCAAGGTCAGGGTTGGAATCCAGATTCTTGCGGGTGCCAATGCGGCTTCATTGGCGGTGGCACATGCGACGGGCCTGGACTTCATTCGTGCCGAGGGCTTCGTCTTTGCGTCGATTGCCGACGAGGGGCTGATCGCCGATGCGGATGCCGGCCCGCTGCTTCGCTATCGTCGGGCCATCGGGGCTGATCAGGTGAAGGTGTTCGCCGATATCAAGAAGAAGCATTCAGCACACGCCATCACTGCGGACGTTTCGATCGCGGAAACCGCCAGTGGGGCGGAGTTCTTCGGCGCCGACGGCGTCGTGGTGACCGGGGCTTCGACAAGCGATCCTGCCGATCTTGACGACCTCCGCCGCGTGCGAGGGAGCGTCGACATTCCAGTCTTCGTTGGATCGGGCGCCACGCCCGAGCAGTTGCCAGCTCTGTTCGCCCAGGCTGAAGTCGTGATCGTCGGTTCCTGGATCAAGCGCAACGGTCATTGGGCTGAACCCATTGATCCCGTGCGGGCGGCGGAGTTTCGGCGTGCTGCAATCCGGGCCGTCGCATGATTTGCGGAAACGAACCTAAACTACGCGCATGAAGGTCTGGCTGAATGGCTGTGTCGTTCCGAGAGAATCGGCGCTGGTAAGCGTTTTCGATCGCGGCTATCTGTTTGGAGACGGGGTCTATGAGGTACTTCGATACTTCAACGGGCGCCCTCTGGATATGGAGGCTCACGTTCGGCGGCTGGAGCGGAGCCTGGCTCTGGCACGAATGACGGGCTTCGACGCTCGGAGCATCGAATCGATCGGCACAGCACTGCTGGAGGCCAATGAGATCTCGGAGGCGTCGTTCTACGTCCAGGTGACCCGCGGCGTTTCTGGCGATCGAAGCCACATTCCCCCGGCGGGAATTCGGCCGGGGTGTTTTGCCTATGTCTCAGCGGCCCCGCCATTGGGCGACATGAAACGACCGGACGCCCTCCGTGCTGCGGTCATGGAGGATCCTCGATGGAGGCTCTGTTCAATCAAGACGACGAGCCTCATGGGCAACGTGATGTGCATGATGGCGGCGGCGGAGGTCGATGCGGATGAAGCCATACTGCATCGCGGCGGGCATGTGGGTGAGGGAAGTCACACCAATGTTTTTCTTGTGAGGGACGGCGTGCTCGCGACAACACCTTTGGATGATGACCCCCCGATCCTTCACGGTGTGGCGCGGATCATGGTCCTGGAAGCCGCACGGAAGTCGGGAGTTTCCGTTGAGATACGCCCAATCGGCGTGGAGGAACTTCCCCGCGCGGACGAAGTCTTCATCACGTCGAGTCGCAAGATCGTGGCGGCGATCGTCGCTCTGGATGGAGCGCCGCTGGGCGACGGCTCGCCCGGTCCGGTGACGACCTCGATGTTTGAAGCCTGTCGAATGGAAATTGCCAGGCGAACCGGCGCTGCATTGGAGCGGTGCCCCGCGGGAGCCGCGTCATGAACGGTGCGACATGCGTTGCGATCAGCGTTGGCAATACTCGAACACAGCTCGGTCTCTTTGAAGACGGAAAGCTGGTGCGCTCATCGCGGCTGGCCAACGATGACCTGGACGCCGTGCTCAGTACGGCCCGACTCATGATCGAGGAATCCGGCGAATCAGAGGCTGTTGTGGCCCTGGGCAGCGTGAACGACCGCGTTGCGGACGACCTGAAAGGACGAATTGAGTCCACGACGACCGCGTCGGTGAGCCGAGTCGGCGATGATCTGGCGATTCCCATCGGCGAGTCGCTCGATCCGGAGACATTAACTGGAATTGACCGACTCTTGAACGCGGCGGCGGCCTATGACCGTCTGAAGCAAGCATGCGTCATCGTGGATGCCGGCACCGCCGTGACCGTCGACTTCGTCGACGGCGAGGGCGTGTTTCAGGGCGGGGCCATTGCGCCGGGCGTTTCGATGCAGCTTCGATCCCTGCATGAAGGGACTGAAGCGCTGCCTCTGATCGAGGCCGCATCGCCCGATCCGGACGCCTTCGGCCGGAACACCCGCCAGGCGATTCTCAATGGCGTTCTCTATGGCCTGCGCGGACTTGTCTGGAAGCTGGTGGAGCGGTACGCCGAAGCGTATGGGGCGTTTCCGACGGTAATTGCCACGGGTGGCGATGCAGCGCTGCTGTTTGAGGGCGATGAGTTGGTGAACCGCATCGTTCCGGACCTGACGCTCATGGGAATCGAGGTGGCGGTGCGTCAAGCCATCGGAGGCGATGCGTCAGAGACGGACGCGTCCGCCACATGACGCGGGCGATTGAAATCAGCGTGTCGAAATCAACGGGGAACGTTCCGGGGGCGGTGGGAATTCTCGAACTCGCGGGCGATCTCGAGGCCCTGATTCCGAAGTTGTGCGGATCGAAGCCGCTTGCGACCGGAACGCACCGATTGATTGACGTTGCGGGGATTGACGAGTGTGTTCTGGCCCGGCCAACGGAGCGGTTGATGTTGCTGATGCCGCATGGCGGTCCGCGGGTGATGCGACAGATCATGGAGCATCTGGAAGGCCTTGGCGCCAGGATGAATGCGGACGCTCTTTCACCGTTGGATCGGTTTCCAGAAGCCGCCGATGACATCGAGGCGATCATGCTGGAGGTCCTGGCAACAGCGGCCAGTCCTTTGGCGATCGATCTCCTCCTGGATCAGCCCCAGCGCTGGCGAGTCACGAAATGCCTGACTCCCGAAGATCGGGCTCGATCAACCCGATTGAACCGACTGTTGCGGCCGCCGCGAGTGGCAGTGGTCGGACGGGCGAACGTGGGTAAGAGCACCTTGAGCAACCGACTCATCGGTCGAACGATGTCACTTGAAGCCGACATGCCGGGGACGACGCGGGACTACACCACGGGCATGATCGACCTGAAGGGATGTGTGGTGCAATGGTTCGACACGCCGGGCATTCGTGAAACCCACGATGAGATTGAACGCTCCGCGATCAGACTCGCGTCCAGTCTCATCGCCGGCGCTGACTTGCTCATCGCCATGGCGGACGAATCGGGCGATTGGCCGGACTTGCCCAGGGAACCGGACCTTCGCGTCGCGAACAAGATTGATCTTCGAACGGAGCCCGTTCCCGAATCGCACCTTGGGATCAGCGCGCAGACGGGGACAGGAATCGAGCAACTCGTCGAATCGGTCGTCGAGTTTCTTGTGCCGAAAGCCGACCGGATGCACCCCGGGCCCTGGCTCTTTGATGACCGATTGCTCAGCTCCTGCTCATTCAGGTGACTTGCGAAGGAGCGGAGACCCCGGCGACTCTTCCTTTTCCGTGGCGGCGTGGGGATCTTCAAGGACTGCATTCCATTCCTTGATCTGCTTCTCGTATCGCTCGAAGAGCGGAGCGGGGTCGCCATCGATCGTGACCTTCTTGAGCGAGTCGCCCTCCTCCAGCCGGTTCACGACCTCCTGCCCGGAAACGACCTGGCCGAAGATCGCGAAGTCGAGATTCCATCGATCTTGTTCCTTGATGGTGATGAAGAACTGCGATCCGTGCGAACGCGAATTGACGGTGTCTTTCTCCTTCAGCATCGCCACGCGACCGGGCCCGTCGAATTTGAAGATTGGACGTAGTTCACGCTTGATGGAGTATCCGGGATCGTAGAAGAGCGTTCCGGAGGGGCTTCCGGCCACTCGAACAACGCGCGACTTGCCGGTCCAGATGGTGTTGTCGTAGAAGCCGCGCCGGGCGAGATTGCAGAAGTTGGCGACAGAGATCGGGGTCTCGTGAACATGGAGCTCGACTCGGATTTGTCCCTTGTCAGTCTCGATGACGGCGAAGAGGGGGCCTTGGGCGTCCTGGTGCGGCTCGGAGTGCGGCTGCGTTGCCGCAGGCGACGAGCCTCCATCGGCGGCCGACATGGGCATTGAACCCGCCGGACTCATCGCCAATGCCACACCGATCAGACACAGCCAGATCAGGATGAGATGATGTCGTCGCATCTGCCGCTCCTAGTTTGAGTCAACGCCTTCATAGGCCTGCATCGGCGGACAGGTGCAGATGAGATGGCGGTCTCCATAAGGATTGTCGATCCGGCCGACATGAGGCCAGAACTTGTGGTCCTTGGTCCACGCGGCAGGAAAGGCCGCTTGTTCGCGGGGGTAGGAATGGGTCCACGTCTCAGTACACACGGCTGCAGCGGTATGCGGCGCATTTTTCAGTGGATTGTCGAGCCGATCGCTGCGCCCGGCCTCGATCTCGCCGATTTCCCTGCGAATGCTGATCAGCGCATCGCAGAATCGGTCCAGTTCATCTTTCGATTCGCTCTCGGTGGGTTCGATCATGAGCGTTCCAGGAACGGGAAAGCTCATGGTCGGTGCATGGAATCCGTAGTCCATCAGCCGCTTGGCGATATCGTCGACCTTGATGCCGGCCGATGCGTCAAACGGCCGGCAGTCCAGAATGAACTCGTGCGCCACCAGCCCGTTGTGATTGGCATACAGCAGGGGGTAGTGGTCTGAGAGGCGCCGGGCCATGTAGTTGGCGTTGAGGATGGCGGTCCGAGTGGCGTCAGTCAGTCCGTGCCCACCCATCATGGCGATGTACATCCAAGAAATCGGCAGAATGCTTGCACTGCCCCACGGCGCTGCCGAAACCGGGCCGACCGCCCCGCGCGGGTCAATCGGATGCGAAGGCAGAAACGGCACCAAGTGCGGTGCGACACCGATCGGTCCCATGCCGGGCCCGCCGCCGCCGTGTGGAATGCAGAAGGTCTTGTGCAGGTTCAGGTGGCATACGTCTGCGCCGATCTCGCCGGGGCTGGTCAGCCCGACCTGGGCGTTCATATTGGCGCCGTCCATATACACCTGCCCGCCGTGATCGTGAACGATCCTGCAAATGTCGCGGATCTGCTCCTCGAAGACGCCATGGGTTGATGGATAAGTGATCATCAGGGCGGCCAGGTCATTGTGATGCTCCGCCGCACGGATTCGGAGATCGGCCACATCAACGTTTCCCTTCACGTCGCAGTCCACGGGGACGACGCGCATTCCCGCAATCACCGCACTGGCCGGATTCGTGCCGTGCGCTGAAACAGGGATCAGGCACACATTGCGGTGCCCATCCCCGCGCGAGCGGTGATAGGCGCGGATTGCCAGCAGGCCAGCATATTCGCCCTGAGATCCTGCATTGGGTTGAAGCGAGACAGCGGCGAATCCTGTGACCGCGCACAGCCAACGTTCCAGATCACTGAACAGCCGCTGATATCCCGCCGTCTGGTCCGCCGGTGCAAATGGATGGATTCCGCCCACCTCCGGCCAGGTCACCGGAATCATCTCGCTGGTGGCATTGAGTTTCATCGTGCACGAGCCGAGCGAGATCATGCTGTGGGCAAGTGAGAGGTCGCGCCCCTGCAGCTTGAAGATGTATCGCAACATCTCGTGCTCGCTGTGATAACGATTGAAGATCGGATGTGTCAGGTAGCCGCTCTGCCGCGTGAACGCCTCGGGAAGATCAACCCTGCCGGCTCGAACGAGCTCGTCAATGTCCTCGGTGCCTGTGCCGCCAAAACATGCCAGAATGAGCTGAACATCGCGCCGGTCGGTAGTTTCATCAAGGGCGATCCCGATGCTACCATCCTTAAACAGTCTCAGATTCATGTGGCGATCGAGCGCGGCCGCGAGAATCTGCTCAGCACTTCGACCGGTGGGATGGACCCGAATGGTGTCAAAAACGGGATGTCGATCGATTCGGTGGCCAATCCGCTCCAGGCCCGCGCGAAGGGCCTGCGTATAGGCATTCACGCGCATGGCGATTCGTCGAAGGCCCTCCGGTCCGTGGTACGCCGCGTAGAGACCGGAAATGATCGCCAGCAGGGCTTGCGCTGTGCAGATGTTGCTGGTGGCCTTTTCCCTCCGGATATGCTGCTCGCGCGTCTGAATGGCCATGCGATAGGCTGGATTGCCGTGCACATCCTTTGAGACGCCGATGATGCGCCCGGGGAGCTTTCGGGCATGCTCACTTCGAGTGGCGATGAAAGCGGCATGCGGCCCACCAAATCCCATTGGCACGCCGAATCGCTGGGCGCAACCGACGGCAATGTCGGCCCCCCATTCGCCGGGCGGCTTGATCAAGGTCAGGGCTAGAAGATCGGTTGCCACAACCAACTGAGCGCCCTTTTCATGCAGGGCGTTGGCCAGCGATTCATAATTCTCGATTCGTCCGTCCGTGGCGGGATACTGCACCAGCGCGCCGCACCATCGCGATGCATCCACAGCACCGGCCTTGAATCGCACGGCCGCGTTTCCAACTTCAATCTCCACCCCGAGCGACTCGCCACGGGTCCGCACGACGTTGATCGTTTGCGGATGGCATCCTTCATCGACGAAGAAGCGTCCTCGTCCACCCTCGACACCTCCGGCGATGGCGAAGCACATGGCCATGGCTTCGGCGGCCGCGGTGCCTTCGTCGAGCAGGCTTGCGCCCGCCAGGGGCAGAGCCGTGAGATCACTCACCATGGTTTGGAAGTTCAGCAGGGCTTCGAGCCGGCCCTGCGAGATCTCCGCCTGATACGGCGTGTACTGCGTATACCAGCCGGGATTCTCAAGCACGTTGCGAAGGATCACAGGTGGTGTGATGACGTCTGAGTACCCCATGCCCAGGAACGACTTGAACACCTTGTTCTGTCGCATGATGGAATGCAGGTCTTCCAGCACGCCGTACTCCCCTCGTCGTTCGGTTGGATTCCCCTGGGGATCGGTGATTCGAAGCGGCGACTTCAATCGAATGGAAGGGGGCACGGTGCCGTCGATCAATGCCTCAAGATTCGAGACCTTGAGCACGTCGAGCATCTGTTGAACTTCGGCCGGTTCGGGGCCGATGTGTCGATGCACAAACGTGTCTGAAGGATTGAGCACAGGCTCCGGCGCAGACTCAGGACCGACGTTGATTTCCATGACGGTGGTAGATGGGCGAATGGCGACTGTCATCGACGTCTCAAGGGATGAAGAAGGTGAAAGCCTCTATGGTAGTCGCCTTGCCGCATCCCATGAACGGGGTCCGAAAACAGCCCCAAAAACCCCGCGGAAAATCAAGATGCTGCAATACGGGAGTGCATCTGTCGTTGGACGATTGTCGGTAAACACGAGAAACCGACGCACACGACCCGGCCTCCGAGCGAGCCACGTGCTCTCCCTCGCCGGAGGCATTTCAGGCCACGTTCGGATTCGAAATCACGGTGGTTTCATTCCCGGCCCGCACTGAATCGATTCGCACGTTTCGCACCGCGCCTTTTCACTTTCGATTGAAAGGATGAAAGTCATGAAGCTCACGCTCTCAATCGTTCACACTCTGTGCCTCGCCGGTGTCATCATGGCCGGTTCCGTAAGCACGTCTGCTTCGGCCGCTCCGCCCGATCGCCGCCCCCAGGCGCGTCCTCAACGGATGGCCCAGGCGCCGCCGGCCCAGGCCCCCAGCGCTCACGGCCAGTTCAATCGTGGCCAAATCAAACGGGATCAGGTCGATCGCGGCCAGATCAACCGCGGCCAGATGGGCCCCAGGCCTTCGCAGGGACCAAAGGCTCATCAAGGCCATCGCATGATGAAAGGACTTGGACCCGATCTTCGCGCTGCACTCAAAGAGCGCTTTGATCGCAACAAGGACGGCGTGCTCGACGAAGCGGAGCGCGCCGCCGCCAAGAAGGCCGTGATGGAACGTCTTGGCGAGAAGAAGGCCAAGATGCATGATCGGCTTGACACGGATCAAAACGGCGCCATCTCACCGAAGGAGCGGCAGGCCATTCGTGGCGCTGTTCGCGACGGCGTCGCTGCGAAGAAGGGCGAGTTCCGCGCCAAGGCGGACCTGAACCACGACGGCGCGATTTCTCAGGATGAACGTGCCGCGGCCAAGAAGGCGTTTCTCGATCACGTCCGCAACGGTCGTTGAATCAACATCGAATCCGACTCTCACGATTCTGACCTGTTCCTTTCGGCAGCCCAGCCGAACCAACGCCCCGCCCCACACGGGGCGTTGTTGCTTTTGGATTGTGTTCAGTCGGTGCGCCTACGCTTGCCACTCGCCGCCGTAGCTCAGTTGGCAGAGCACATGATTTGTAATCTTGAGGTCGCGGGTTCGAATCCCGCTGGCGGCTTTTTCTCAGGATCCGAGCTCCCGGTGTCCTCCGGTCCATCGGGGTGTCAGACATCCGCGCCCGCTTGCTAGGGGGTTGCGTGTGGCTGGCTGCGGCCGCGTTCGGTCCGGCAACCAACAAACCTTGAGGAGACGTGTCATGCGATGCTCTGTGTTTTCGTGCGCTGTCCTGGCGTTGGGGTTGTCTCAGCCGGTCCTTGCGGCCAATTTTGACTGCTGCCCGGCCGATTACAACCGCGATGGGGAAGTCGATGGAACGGATCTGGGGAAGCTGCTGGAGGGTTGGGGAACAGAGGATTCGTCGATTGATCTAAATGGAACCCCGGGGATCGACGGGTGCGATCTGGGGCAGTTGCTTGCCGCGTGGGGCACGTGCCCGCTCTGTGTCGATCTTGATGTGGACACCGACCGCGACGGCAAGGTGAAGGACGTCTCCGACGAGAAGGATGAGGATGTCTGGAAGGAGGATCGAGGAGCCATCTTCATGGTGAATGCCGACAATGACGATCTTGCCAACGACGGTGGGGGAGTTGCGGGCAAGAATGCGGATGCATTCGAATGGGGCGTCGCGGGTCCGGGCGGGTTCGAGCCAGAGAAGATCAAGATCATCGACGAAAAAATCAATAACGCCTCGGACGAGCTCGACATTACACCGGTTGTGATTCGCAAGATCGGCGTCCTCGGCGACGACAAGGTCGTCAAGCTTTACGCCGCGAGCGAGGAGCAGATCCGGGCGATTCAATTCTTCTACGCCGTCAAGGCCGGCGAAACGAAGAAGTGGGGCGGCCCCGGCGAGACCAAGCTGGAACACGACATTACCGAAGCCGTCAAGGGAAAGGGTGATGTCGAGATGGGCTTTGAGGGTCTGAAGTTCCGTTGCGTGAACGCGGCGGGCGAGTTCCCCGCCGGGCACGACATGCTCTTCTCCGGCTATATCGACCTTGAACTGCGTATCGAGAAGAAGAATGAACCAACGACCGTCTACGGATCCGACAAGGTTCGGTTGAAGGTTGCGCCGGTCATGTTGCTCTCCAACGACCTCGATGCCGAGGAGCTCTATGTGAAAGACCTCGGTGCGGCGAACAAGTCGATGCGAGACGATCTCAAGGCAGTGCTTGGCGCCAAGGTGAAGGAGTACACGACCGACACGCGGTGGGCGCAGGATGACATTGAGATTGGATACACACAGACCCCGAGAAGCTCAATGCATGTCACGCTGTTCACCCGCCACCACGGCAGCAGCGAGAATCAGGAACTGTTTCCAGGGTCTGATCCCATCGGAGACGCAACGTTCCGCCGACAGTATCTTCTTGACAAGGACCGAGGCCTCTACCGATCACCGTCGAGAAAGGACGTCGATACCGATTCATTCGATTACGGTGGCAACCTCGAGTTGCTTCCGCCGACGTCGAAGTACCCGCTCGGTCGAATTTGCTTCGGCAAGGGCATGAGTGAAAGGAAGAAGCAGTTCCTGAAGAGCCAGGAGGTTCAGGCACCGTTCGACGTCGATACGGATTGGCTCAATGTGGGTCACGTCGACGAGATGATTTCCTTCTGGAAGCCTGCGTCCGGCTCAAAGAACCTGACGGTGATTCTCGGTTCGCCAAAGAAGGCCTACAGCATTATTGACGCGGTGGGACCTGACTGCGGCGCGCTGCCGATTGCGCCGCCCGCCGAACGAGGTCGTGACGGAAATGCCAAGGGGCCCGTGCCACTTGAAGATCCCGGAGTGGTATTCGGCATCGGCTCCTACGTGGCGGCCTCGGTGGAGGACGTCTCCAGCGAGTCACTCACTCTGGATCCCTCCGTTCCGCTCAGCTCTTCCTATCAGTATCTCCGCATCTACGAGGGACCGGGCATGGGTCAGATCGCGCACATCGCGGCCATCAATCAGAATCAGATCCTCATCGATCAGGTCTGGGCGCCGCACGACCCTACATCATTTGAGGTGGGACTTACCGAGCGCGAATCCGTCGGACTCAACGGCTTCTGGTATGAGGTTCCGGTCAAGGTGGGATGGTTCTCGCCGGTTGACGGGTTCGAGATGCCTGGCCCGGGAAGCAAGGCCCTACTGATCGAAGACACGATGTTCTGGCCCGCGCCGCCTCAGGACGGTCTGGCAGGACTCCCGGGCACCAGTAACCCGGCCCTGGTAACGGTGAAGGAGTTGAAGTGCGACTTCTCGAAGCTGCGCGACATCAATACTCTCGCTCAGGCACGGATCGACGACGCTCGCGCCAAGATCAAGGCCGCTGCGGCGCCCGATGTCGTGACCTTCGTCGAGGTGCCGGTGATCTATACCGGTCAGATCGATGCCACCACAATGGACTTGAAGGACCGCCTCACCATGGCCTGGACGCCGGGGGCAGCCAATATTCAGTTTGGCGGTGGAAAACTCTTCATAGCCAAGCAGGTGGCCTTCAAGGATGGAGTTGACATTCTCGGCGCGGGTGTTTCAAGCGGTGTCGATCCCGGCGCTTCGGGACTTGTGAAGTATCTCGAGGAATTCGACGCTTATCACCTCAATATTGGCGAAGTCCACTGCGGGACCAACGTACTCCGGAAGGTCTTCGGGTTTGACTGGTGGAAGAACCAGCCGACACCGTGATGAAGAGCCGGTCGTGGTGCAGAAAATCCCCGCGAGAGCGGGGATTTTCAATTGCGGCCTACGCTCTCCGGAATGCCCCGTGACTATGACGTCATTGTGATTGGTGGAGGCCATGCCGGCGCTGAGGCAGCCTGGGCGGCATCCCATGCCTTGGGGAATTCCGGCCGCGTGGCGATGATTACGATGGACCCGTCGAAGATCGGTGCCATGTCGTGCAATCCGGCCATCGGCGGGCTCGCGAAGGGGCAGATCGTTCGCGAGGTGGACGCGCTCGGAGGCCTCATGGGCCGGGCCGCCGACGCAACGGGCATCATGTTCAAGATGCTCAACATGAGCAAAGGGCCCGCCGTTCGCGGCCCTCGCGCCCAGTGTGACAAATACGCCTACGCCGCCGAAGTTCAGCGATTGCTCTCGACCGACTCCAGCATTGTCGTCATCGCGGCGACGATTGACGAGATCACTTCTGCCGATGAAGGCCTCACCGTTGTGTTGTCGGCCAATGCTCAACCGGCCACCGCAAACCAGGAAGCCATTGATTGGAATCAGCAGAACGCGGGCATGCCCCGACCGGTATTCACGGTCAACGAGCAATGTGAACGTCGGTCTCGCCGGCTCAGCGCCGGCTCCGTGGTGCTCACCACCGGAACGTTCATGCGAGCCCTGATGCATACCGGTCCCACCACTGCGCCCGGCGGCCGCGTCGGCGAAGGGTCCGCGGTCGGCATCTCCCACCACCTTCGCGGCCTCGGATTCGAACTCGGTCGTTTGAAGACGGGCACACCGCCTCGACTGGCACGGGAGTCAATCGCATGGGAGTCGCTTCCGCCACAGGAGGGCGATGAGATTCCAACGCCGTTTTCAGATGTGGCCCATCAGCGGTTCCCGCGCCTTCGGCAGGTTGAATGCCGCGTCACCAGCACCACGACTGAGATTCATCAACTCATCCGTGAGAATCTTCATCGCGCCCCGATGTATTCCGGCCAGATTGAAGCTGAATGCGGTCCACGATACTGCCCGTCCATCGAAGACAAAGTGGTTCGCTTTGCAGAGAAACAAACGCACCACGTCTTCCTCGAACCCGAATCGCTTCATACCAACGAAATCTACTGCAACGGCATCTCAACCTCGCTGCCCGCGGATGTGCAGGAGATGCTCGTGCGCGGCATGGCCGGCTGTGCCGATGCCGTCATCCTGCGGCATGGATACGCCGTGGAATATGACATGGTGTGGCCCCACCAGATTGACTCCACGTGCATGACCAAGCTCGTGCCGGGCCTGTTTCTCGCCGGCCAGATCAACGGCACCAGCGGCTACGAGGAGGCCGCCGGTCAGGGTCTCGTGGCCGGGCTGAATGCGGCCAGATTCGCTCGCGGGGAAGACCCGGTCCGACTCGGACGCGATCAAGCCTATATCGGCGTCATGTTGGATGATCTGGTCACCAAGACCCCGCGCGAGCCCTATCGCATGTTCACGAGTCGGGCGGAACATCGGCTTCTGCTTCGAGCGGATAACGCCGACGAGCGCCTCACCCCGCTGGGCCGGTCCCTTGGCCTCGTCGGCGACGACCGCTGGCAGGCCTTTCAGACTCGCCGCGACCAGATCATCGCTATCCGCGAATCACTGCAGCGTCGCGCTGCCGGCGGCAAGCGCCTCGCCGAGGTGGCCCGCCGTCCGGAGGTGGACGTATCGGAGATTGCCGCATCGATCGACGACGCTGTTCCAAGACCTCTTCTCGAGCGCGTTGTGACCGACCTTCGATACGAGGGCTATGTCGATCGTCAGCGCGCTGAAATTCGCCGCCAGCAGGAGTCCGAACAAGTTCTGATTCCCGCCGACATGCCGATCCGGTCCATCACCGGGTTGCGCTCGGAGGCCATTCACGTCCTGTCGAAATTCAGACCCGCAACCCTCGGCCAGGCAGCCCGCCTTGCGGGAATCAATCCCGCCGACCTGTCGCTGATCGCCATAGCAATCCGGCGATTCTCGCGATCAGGTCATGCCGCGGCAGGTCCGAACTCCGTCACGAACGCGCCTCGATTGCGCGAATCAGTGTGACGGATTCTCCGCGTCGGTATCAACGCTGGCCTGGGCCGAAGAACGCTGGCTGAAGGCGGCCACCAGTTCGCCCTGCCAGGGATGCTCGCCGAGCCATTTCACTTCGCCGGTATTCAGGTCATACACCGCGCCGACGACCTTCAAGTTGCCGGCCCGCATGTGATCGCGAACCACCGGGCTGAATCGAATCAGGTCGAAGATGGATTGCCAGACGTTCTCGCGGACCGAATCGGCCACCAGCGAGTCATCACCTGCACCGAGCTGTCGCGCGCGATCCACTGCGGGTTCGATGCGCTCCACAACCTTGCCGACCGCTCCGGGGGGAACGGTTCCGGTTGTCGCGGCGGTAACCGCTCCGCATGCCGTATGTCCCATCACGACGAGAACAGGTGTGTGAAGGTGTTCAATGCCGTACTCAAGAGATCCTGTCTCGCTGTCGCCGGCGATGTTGCCTGCCACGCGGACCGTAAACAGGTCGCCGACGCCGCAGTCAAACACCCGCTCCACCGCAACCCGCGAGTCAGCACATGCAAGGATGCAGGCGAACGGATGTTGGCCATTCAACGCGGTTTCCGTCCGGCGGTCAGCATCCGTATTCGGGTTGGATGGCTTGCTGCTCACCCATCGCTTGTTTCCTTCGACAAGCTTCTTCATCGCTTCGTCGGCCGAGATACTCGTCGTCGAATCAGCGATCGACGGTGCGGGTGCTGTATCGCCCTGAGATGCATCGGCGACGTCGGCCGTCTGGTCAGAACCGTGGGCGTCGGGCGCAGCTGCATTGGAGTTTGACTCGGAGGGCTTGGTGGTCCCCGGCGTCTTCGATGCGGGTTCCGATCCCTTCGCCGCAGGACCACTCTTCTTGGTCGGTGTTGCGCCATGACCGCCCATCGGCGCCCCATGGCCGTCGCCTGCCGGGATCAGGCACGCCGCATGCATCGGCGAGCGAGCGGCATCCTGTGCGGTAAAAACTCCGAACACTGAGGTCGCGATCGCCGCATGGAGAAACAGCACCGCGGGCAACGAGAGATTTTTGGTCGACTGGCAATGCATGTTCATGGCATGGTCCTTTCTGAGTATGGGTTTCGTTCCGATTCAATATCGGATGGCACTCAGTCGATCGTGAGTAGAGGTCGAGGCGCAGAATCGCCTGAGGTCCGGTAACCCCCGCCTTTCGCTGGTGCCCCCCTGAGTGCCACCCCGCGCCGATCCGGGGTAACATGCGATCCATCCCGGCTTCAACCGCGGCCGATGCGGTTCGTCGCCCGGGCCGCACCGCCCTGTGAGCGGTGAGAAAGGTCTTGCCGTTGACGATCCAGCATGGTCCGACTCAGCCGCCTCGGGGAAGGATGCTGTGGGGACTTGCGTTGCTGGCCCTTGGCGTCGTCTATGGCGACATTGGCACCAGCCCCCTGTATGCCCTCCGCGAGTGCTTCCACGGGGATCATCCACATGTCGACCCGACTCCTGAGAATGTCCTTGGGGTACTAAGCCTTGTGTCCTGGAGCCTGATTCTCGTCATCAGCTTCAAGTACCTCGGATGCATCATGGCGGCAAACAACCGCGGCGAAGGGGGAATTCTTGCCCTCCTTGCCTTGTTGGCCCCGGATGGAAAAGGTGAATCGTCACGGCGCAAATTCTTGATCGCTTTGGGACTTTTCGGTGCGGCCCTGCTGTACGGGGACGGGATGATCACGCCTGCGATATCAGTACTCTCGGCTGTCGAGGGCCTTAGCGTTGCGACGCCTGCATTTGACGAATACATCGTTCCGATCACGATCGCGATTCTCGTCGGACTTTTTCTCCTCCAGCGTAGTGGCACATCAAGGATTGGGTCGGTCTTCGGACCCATCATGGTGCTTTGGTTCGTGACCATTGCCCTGCTCGGGATCGCGTCCATCCTGAAGACCCCCACAGTCCTTACCGCCATCAATCCAACTCATGCCGTGAATTTCTTCCTTGAGAATGACCTGACGGGATTTCTGGTGCTCGGAACCGTTTTCCTTGTCGTGACCGGCGGCGAGGCTCTCTATGCCGACATGGGACATTTCGGAGCGAAGCCGATTCGAGTGGCTTGGTTCGGATTGGTTCTCTGGGCATTGCTCCTCAACTACTACGGGCAGGGAGCTCTCATCCTGCGCGATTCGCAGGCAGCGGAGAATCCGTTCTACCGAATGGCACCAGGATGGTCGCTGTACCCGATGGTCGCGCTGGCCACCGCCGCCACGGTAATCGCGTCTCAAGCGCTCATCTCGGGCGTCTTCAGTCTCACGATGCAGGCTGTGCAGTTGGGATACTGTCCTCGCGTCCGGATTGAACACACGTCTGAAAGTCAGTTCGGGCAGATCTTCATTCCGTTTGTGAATTGGGCACTCATGTTCTGCACGATCGGCTTGGTGATCGGCTTTGGATCCTCCAGCAACCTCGCCGCAGCGTACGGTATTGCCGTTACCGCCACGATGGCCATCACAACCATTCTGTACTTCGCCGTGAGTCGCCGACTCTGGAACCGCCCACTGTTGTACGCAGTTTCGCTTTCGGGATTTTTTCTCATCTTCGATTTTGCATTCTTTGGTGCCAACATGGTCAAGATTCCTCATGGTGGATGGTTTCCGCTGGTCATGGCAGCAATGATCTTCATCATCATGACCACCTGGAAACGTGGCCGGGCCATCGTCGGCACCAAGATCGCACCGACGATTCGCCCCATCGAGTCGTTCCTCACCGCCATCGCCTACGACCCGCCTCAGCGCGTCGCCGGCACCGCGGTGTTCATGACCGGCTCCACCCGCGGCATTCCCATGGCGCTGCTTCACAACCTTCGCCACAACAAGGTGGTGCATAAGCGCGTCGTGCTGCTGAGCGTCTTGACCACCGAAACCCCGTTTGTTGATGACGAGAATCGCATCGCCGTCGAAAACCTCGGCGACGACTTTCACCGAATCATTGCCCTGCACGGCTTCATGGAGGAGCCCAATGTTCCCGCGCTCCTGCCGCTGATCGAGGCCAAGGGCCTGAAGATCAAGCTGGCCGAGGCCACGTTCTTCCTCGGCCGCGAAACGCTCATCATTAACAAACGCGGCCTTCGCGCCTGGCGCGACACGTTGTTCAGCTTCCTCGCCCGCAACGCCCAGCCCGCCTCGGGCTACTTCCGCATTCCGCCGAACCGGGTGATCGAGGTGGGTGTGCAGGTGGAGCTGTAGGCCAGGACTTCATCCTGCCGCGCACAGGAGGGCAAGAGTTGTTCCTGCGGGGAACTCAGTTTGTCCAATTGCTCAACAACAGGCCGAGATCAGCGCCGTCGACGGTGGTGTCGGCGTTCAGGTCGGCGGGGCAGGGGGGTGGTTCAATGGGGCGATCTCCGTCGGTGGGGCGGCCGACTCGGCCACCGCGATCCTGCTGCGGCGCCACAGCGCACTCGCCCCACGCGGCCAGCAGCAGGCCGAGGTCTTCGCCATCGACGATCCAGTCGCAGGTGAGGTCGCCGGGAATGGGCGGAACCGGAGTGAGGAGGAGGGCGATTTCCTCGTTGTCGAATTCGCCGGAGCCGGCGATTTGACCGGTGTTGTTGATCGCGTAGGCGAGATTGACTTCCACTTGGCCTTGGTCAGATGTGACCACGTCATCAAGCGCCGTCATCACGCCATCTTTCCAGACAAACGCAGCAAAGGAAGCATTATTGGTGTTGGAGCAATGGCCGACGACAACGCGGCCATCGTTGATGTCGTAGGCATCGCTGCGGTTGAAACCGGGAAGCGTGCCGATGTCAGTCATGACGCCGTCGAGATACACGAAAGCGTGGCGGGTGTTGCCGCCCCCGGGAAGCGGAACGATGCCGCTGCCGACGACGTCGCCGCGGTTGTTAAGGCCACGAGCTTCGCTGGAGCTGCCGCCGGGAATGACGCCGAGATCGATGACGTTTCCATCGTTCCAGATGAAGGCGTGGCGCCCTGCGGAGGGACCCATCCAACCGATGATCACTCCGGCGTCATTGATGGCGTTTGCGACGCCATAAGGTGGCAGAGGAAGCACAAGAGCTTCAGGCTTGCCATCGATCCAGCGGATGGCGGTCTGCGGGCCCGTCACATTGTTCTGCGACTTCCCCACAACGACCGGCGGATCGGAACCATTGACCGCCGCCGCAGCGCTCTCATTGTGACCGGGAAGCAACCCAAGAGCGACCGTCTCGCGGCCGTTGAAGAGGCAGGCATGAAAAGTATTCGATGTCGAGAGCATCCACCCCACTGTCGTATCCGATGCGTTCAAGTCAATTGCCTCAAAGTTCTTGTATCCCTGCGGCACAGGCAACGTCTTCGCAATTGCTCCATCCCAAACGAATGCAAAGTCGAGACCGTTTACGGCACAGTGGTAGGAACCGGTGAGGTGCCCGAGCTGGTTGACCGAAGCGCCGCTTGACCAGCCGGGACGACAAGGAGAACTTATCGCTTCGAGCGAAAACCGAAGGCATGCCGGCACGGTGTTCGCCCGGAGGTCAGTACAGAATGCAAGCAACACTGAGCATGAGGCCCAGGTGAATCGCAACTGGTAACGCTGGACGAAGGTCTGCAGCAAGCTTTGACTACCTCTGTCAAAGTATTTACTGTTGCGTTGCAATTCGCAACCACAAAATTCGCTTCAGAATTAATCTCGATCTCAAACGGGCCAACTTATGCGACACGGATCGTTCTTGAAATGCTCGCTTTTCCTGCTCTTCTGTCTGATGTCGAGCCCAGCATTCGCACAACAAGATGTCTGGTTTGTGAACGACGACGCTGTCGAAGACGGTGATGGCACCTCATGGGGAACCGCCTTCAGGTACCTCCAGGATGCGCTATTGAGCGATGATCTTGACGCAGGCGACGAGGTACGCGTCGCCCAAGGCACCTATTTCCCGGACTTATCCGAGAACCACACGGGTAGCCCCGACTTCATCGTTGAGGGGGATGGGGGCATTTCGTTCACGCTCATTACTGGCGTGGCCATTCGCGGAGGGTTCCGCGGCCCCAATTCACAGGAGTTGGATCCGAACGAACAGGGGTTTGTGAGCATTCTCTCCGGCGACCTCGGCGGCGACGATGATCCCGATGAGCCCTTCGATGGCGATTTGACTGACGACAACTCCTATCACGTCGTTCGCGCTGAAGGTGTCGGGGCAAGCGCGATTCTCGACGGCTTCACGATCAAAGGCGGCAATGCCACCAACCACACGGGCAGCGCGACGGAGTGTGCTCCGAATCAGACCGTGCCGAATGCCGCGGGCGGCGGCCTCTTCTGCCGCGATGCCGGCCCCACCATTCGCAACTGCGTTTTCGAGTCGAATCACGCGCTGGCCGGCGGGGCGATCGGTCTGTATTGCTCCAGCGACCCCGATATCATCAATTGCCTCTTCGAGGGCAACCTGGCGTACAACCCCACTGGAAGCAACCCAACGGAAGTGACGTAGGTCATGCAAAGCGTCGTTTCTCTCCCGTAGCGACTGTCTTGCCTGTCAAGCCTCGATGGGCATGTTTCGCCA
>CAYOWQ010000011.1:0-131941 GCA_964407695.1 uncultured Isosphaeraceae bacterium
GGATGAGCGGGTCTGGGTGCGGAGGTTGAATGGAGTTGTTCGTGTTGGGTGTCCAGCCGTCACCCTCGGCGGACTCCGTGTTGAAGGGTGTTCTCCGGGGGCGGTGAGGTTCACGGCACGGTCCGCGGTGCGGGACCCTGCGGATTCGGACAAGCGGTCCGCACAGCGGAACCCTACGAAGCACGACAAGCGGTCTGCAGTGCGCGACCGTGCGCGGCGATGGGGCCTAGAGGGCGGCGAGTCTGCGGTCGATGTCGAGGCGTTGCAGGGAGGTGATGAGGTCGTCGAGCTTGCCGGCGATGATCTCGGAGAGGTTGAAGGTGGATTCCTCTCCGGCGGAGTCGGAGTTGGATTGGCCGCGAAGGCGGTGGTCGACGACGATGTTTTCCTTCCATCGGTAGGTGCGGATTTTTTCTGCGCGTCCGCCGCCGCCGATCATGGCGTTGCGGGCTTCGGTTCTGCGGGCGTTGGCTTCGGCTTGTTGGCGCTCGAAGAGGCGGGCGCGGAGAAGTTTCCAGGCCTTTTCGCGGTTCTGGCCCTGCGAGCGGGTTTCCTGCATGCGGACTTCGATGCCGGTGGGGATGTGGATGAGGTGAACGGCGGTGGCGACCTTGTTGACGTTCTGGCCGCCGGGGCCCTGTGCGGTGGTGAGGATTTCCTTGACGTCGTCGGGTGCGATCTTGACTTCGACTTCTTCGGGTTCGGGAAGGACGGCGACGGTGGCGGTGGAGGTGTGGACCCGACCTTGCGCCTCGGTGGCGGGGACACGCTTGACCTGATGGGTGCCGCCTTCGTAGCCGAGTTCGCTCCAGACGGCGGGGCCGGTGATGGAGAGGATGACGGAGCGAATGCCGCCGACTTCGCCGGGGGAGAGCTCGAGTTCCTCGACCGACCAGCCGCGTGAGGCGGCGAAGCGGGTATACATGCCGAGAAGATCGCCGGCGAAGAGGGCGGCCTCATCGCCGCCGACGCCGGCGCGGACTTCGAGGATGACGGAGGCGACCGCACGATCGTCGGCGGTGAGCAGGCGAGTTTGAAGGGAGTCGGCGAGTGAGGCGATGGAGGATTCGAGCGCGGGCAATTCGGATTCGGCGAGCTCGACGAGTTCGGGATCAGCGCCGGCGGCGATGACGGAGCGGAGGTCTTCGGCTTCGCGAATGGAGCGATGGAGGGCGCGATAATCGGTGACGAGATCTTCGAGAGCGGAGCGCTTGATGGAGAGATCCCGGATCTTGCGATGATCGGCGAGGACGGCTGGGTCTTCGAGCTGGGCGGTGAGCGCATCGAACTGCTGGGCGAGTTCGTCGAGCCGGCGGAGAAGATTGGCGGAGGGGGACATAGGAGTGAGGAGCCAGGAGAGAAGTGATTCACAGGCGAGACGCCTGTGCTACCGAGCTGAAGGCTGACGGAATCACGGGCGAGACGCCCGTGCCACCAGACGCCCGTGCCACCAGACGCCCGCGCCACCAGACGCCCGTGCCACCAGACGCCCGTGCCACCAGACGCCCGTGCCACCAGACGCCGTTGCCGCCAGACGCCGTTGCCGCCAGACGCCGTTGCCACCAGACGCGGTTGGCACCGAGCTGAAGTGTCCAGTGGATAGGGTCAGAGCAGGAAACAAAACAGCCGCGCTGAGGGATCAGCACGGCTGCGAGGAATCAGACGGAACGAAGCTACTTCTTCTTCTTGCCCTTGAAGTATTCGCCGGCGAATTTCTTCTGGAACTTCTCAACGCGGCCAGCGGTGTCGATGAAGGACTTCTGGCCGGTGAAGAAGGGATGAGAACCGGACCAGACTTCGACGTGAAGCTCGGGCACGGTGGCGCCGACGGTCATGACGACTTCGCCTCGGTAGAAGACCTTGGCGTCGGGGTAGTACTTGGGATGAATCTTGTCTTTCATAAGGCCAACTCGGGCTGAATTCTGAGGATCGGTTGAGGGGAAGAGTATATCTGCCGGACGGAATTCAGGGAAGGGCGGCGCGGGGTGGAAATTGGAGATTTGAAATTTCCCTAGAAAACTAGGGGTTTACGCTTGTGCTTGCCGAAATTGCCGCTACATTGCCCGCGTTGTGCCGTGCCGATGGAATGGACCGGACACGGCGACTCACACCAAGGTTCTCAGGAAAGGATTCTTCGATGGCCACAAAGACCGCAGGAACGAAGGCCCGCAACAAGTCCGCCGTCTACACCGAGATCGCGGAGGCGACGGGTCTGACGCGTCGGAATGTTGCCGATGTGTTTGAAGCGATGACCCTTCTGATCAAGAAGGATCTGAGCAAGAAAGGTCCCGGCATTTTCCAGGTGCCCGGACTGATGAAGGTGATGGTTGTTCGCAAGCCGGCGACCAAGGGCGGCATGCGACCGAACCCGTTCAAGCCCGGGGAAATGATGCAAGTAGCGGCCAAGCCCGCTCGCAATGTGGTCAAGGTTCGCCCGTTGAAGGGTCTGAAGGAAATGGTCTGATCAACTTCTCCGTGGGGAATGATCGAAGGCAGCGCCCCGCAATGTTTGCGGGGCGTTGTCGTTTTGTCCTTGTGGGTTAGGGCCATGCGCGGGGGCGGATTGTGGTGGGATTCAGGAGTTGATTCCGATAGGATTTTGGGAATGCGAATGACGGGCGCGGGCAACTCGCTGGCGGTGGATGTGGGCCGGAGACGTCTGGCCGCGGTGTGGGCAGCGCCGACCAGCCGAGGCGTGCGGGTGGTCAAATCGGTCGAGCGGGTGATGCCGGAGGGATTGAATTCGGAAGATGCCGCGGCGGTCGGCGCCTGGGTTCGTCGGGTGTGGGAGGAGGAGAAGTTGCCGCAGCAGGCGGTGACGCTGGTGCTCGATCGAGCGCTGGTTGGCATCAAGCGGCTGACGCTGCCGACGACTGTCGCGGAGGAACTGCCGGACATGATTCGGCTCAGCCTTCAGCGAGAGGCCGTGGCGGGCATGAGCGGAGCGATTGATTTTCTGGTCGTCGGAAAGGATGAGAAGTCGACGACGGTGATCGCATTTTCAGCGCCTGACAAGGAGATTGCATCGACTCGGCGCGTGGTTGAGTCGGCGGGACTTCGGGTGCGGAGAATCACGCTGCGAGGAATCGGGGCTACGGCGATGGCGGCATCCATTGAGCCGCAGGCCGGCGTAGTGGTGGTTGACCTGACCGGTGAAGCACTCGAGGTCAGCGTGGTGGCCAACGGGGTGTTGCAGTATTCGCGAGGGGTTGAGTTGGCCGCGGGGGATGATGCGGCGACGGCGCAGGCGGCGATGACGGAGATTCGCCGATCGTGGCTGAGCTTTCGGATGGGACAGGAGGGGCTTGCGATTGAGCAGGCGATCGTGATGGGACCGCGGGCGCTGACAGCGTCGATCGCCGCGGGGGTGGCGGAGGTTGCCGGGGTGAAGGCGCGAGTGCTGGAAGAGCACGGGGAAGTTGAATCGAGAGGCGGCCTTGGATCGGCATGGACGCTTGCAGGGTTGCTGCTGGCGCTTCGGCGCAAGCGGGAGATCATTGATTTTTCGCGGCCGAGAAAGGCACCTGACCTGGCGGCGCGATACCGCCAGCGACTGATGCTGGCGGGAGGAGGGGCGGCGGTGCTGCTTCTCGGGGCGTGGACGATGGGGCAGAAGTCGCTCCGCGAGCTGCGCGAGAAGGTCGATACTCAGAAGGAACAGTGGAGCGAAATGGCTCCGCGATCGGATCGCTATCTGCGCGATGAGTTCAGGCTGGAGCATCTGCGGCACTGGACGGATGTGAACGTGAATTGGCTGGATCACGCGCAGTACCTGATGTCGATCTCGCCCGGGACGCGGTTGATGGTGCTGAATCAGTGGTCGGGGTCGCTGAATGCGCCACCATTCAAATACACGGAAAAGGATGGTTGGACGGCTTCGCCGGAGTTTCAGATCCAGGTTGAAGGCGAGGCCAAGGATCGGCTGTTGGCGGATCAATTCCGGACGGCGATCATCGGTGACAAGCGATACAGCCTGGAAACCACCGGTGCCGACAAGAAGGGAGGCCGGCGGTATCCGTATCCGTTCGGCTATCTGTTGAAGGCTAGTCTTGAGGTGAAGAAACCCGAAACCGATTCCAAGAAACCGCAGGCAACGAAGTCGGACGACTCCAAGGGGGGTGAGCCGTCATGAATCCTGCGAAGCGATGGCACGCCATGCATCCCGGTACGCGACTGACCGTCATCGGCGCGGTGCTCATCTTTGCCGGGTGGGGGGCGTACAAGGTTGGCGACGGCACCTGGTCGGGCGAGCGCGGTGAACTGCGATCCACCTTGAACGATCTCGAGAGCCGGATTTCGACGGCGTCGACGCGCATCCGACAACGCACCAAGCAGGATGAAGAGGCGGCGTCCTTTGCGAATCGAACCTTGGGCGGCGATGCCGCAACAGTCGACAGCGAGCTGCGCAGCCGACTCAATCGACTGGTGGAGGAGTTGGACCTCGCAGGCAACGCCGTGAATACGGGGGAGATGACGTCTCGATCATCGCCGCGAAGAAGCACGTTCAACGGATCGGGCAAGACCAAGCTGCGCAACGAACCGGATTTCACGGAGGTCAAAGCGACGGTGTCGGGAGAGGGGTCGATCGACAAGGTGCTGCAACTGATCTATCGGATTCAGTCTGAGCCCTGGATCAAACGGATCGACGAGGTCTCCCTGAATCCCGTGAAAGATGGAGACACGCAGAAGGTGATGGTTCGACTGACGACGCTTTTCATTCCGGGAATGAAGCCGGATGCCAAAGCGGTGGTCGCTGCGCCGGATCTCGGCCCCTTTGATCAATACCTGGCGCTAATCGAGACCAATCCATTCAGGGTGCCCGCTCCTCCCAAGGAGGCCGCGAAACCGGTGCCGACGCCTGCGCCGCCACCGCCGACGGGATTCCCGTGGCACGAGTGGATGGTGGCGATGGTGGCGATGGGACCCAACGGCTGGGAGGTGGGATTACGGAATGTGGTGAGCAACGAAACGCGGAATCTCCTGCCGGGGGAAACGCTGGCGGATGCGAGGCTCATCGGGGTGGAGGGGGATTCGGCGCAGTTTGAGCTGGCGGAACAGCGGTTTGCCGTGGTGGTGGGGAATCGGATGAGCGACAGGGTGGCGATCGTTCGGTAGGATGGTGTGGTGGCCGGACCAACGTACCGGTCGCGTATCGATGGATCGACGGCGGGCGGCTTCGGTCTCCGCCGGTAACTGACTCGGCGGTGGAACGCGTCGACTCGTGCATGGATGCACTCGGCTCCTTCTCCAGCGTCGGGTTCGGAGGAACGAGTGATGTACCGACCGTTCTTTACCGTTCTGCTGGCGGGATTGTTGACGCCGCACGCGGCAACCGCGCAGAGCGAAATGCCCGCGAGCCCGAGCGCTGAATCGCCGGCCGCGCCACCCGTCGCAGCGCCACCCGTTGCTGCCCCACCTGATGGAGCTGAAACATCGTCGAAGCCGGCGGCGGAGATTCGGTTCAATTTCAAAGGGGCCACGTGGGACCAGGCGCTGGATTACTTCTCGCGCCTGTCCGGATTGCCGATCGTGCGGGAAGTGCCGGCGCCGGACGGCACGGTGGATTACCTCTCGTCGCGGGTGTACTCGCTACCCGAAGCGCTGCAGACGTTGAACATTCTGCTGCAGACACGCGGGGTCATGCTTCGTCGGGAGGACGATCGGCTGTTTCTGCAGAAGTTGGAAGATATGAAACGGGAAGACATTCCGACATTCGTCGGAAGGCTTCCGGAGGACGTCACATCGGATCAGATCGTGACGGTGGTCGTGCCGCTGCTCACCGCCCAGGCGAAGCCGGTGGCTGAACAGTTGTCTCAGATGGTGGCGTCCTACGGATCGGTGTCGGCGATGGAGAAGCAGAACGCGCTGGTGCTGGTGGAAACCGCCGCGCAAGTTCGCCGCCTTCAGCGCATCATCGACGAACTTGATCGGGAGGATGTGGAGAACGTCGTCGAGTTCATTCCGATTCAGCATGCCAATGCTGAAGACCTTGTGAAATCGCTGACCGCATTGATCGGTGAGCGAACCATCGAGTACGTCATCAACCCGGCAAACAATCAACGGGTCAAACTTGATGAGAACAAACTTGCCGGTCTGACGATTGCGGCCGATGCACGGACGAACGCCATCATCGGACGAGGGACGCGGGCGAAGCTCGATCAACTCAAGGAGACGATCGCCCTTCTGGATGTGCCGGGCTCTGCGGAATCCCGGTCAATCAAGACGTTTCGGCTGAATCGACTCACCACAACCGAGGCTGCGCAGCATCTCGAGAAGCTCTTTGCGGGTGGGCCGACGCTCAATGCGAACGGCAGAAGGAGACCCAAGGAGGGGCCCAAGGAAGGGGTGCCCAGCCCAGAGACTCCTCCGGTGATTATCCGCCAGGACAATGCGGCCAAGATCACGGTTGTCGGGTCAGACTCAGATATTGCCGACGCGGCCGCCCTTCTCGCGGAGATTGACGGCCCTTCGTCGTTGAATGGTGAGACGGCAAGCGTGGCGGTGGTGCCGCTGCGAAATGTCAAGGCTGAGTCCGCGATTTCAGCGGCTGCGGCCCTTTCGGGTCGGCAGGATTCCACGACACTGCGGATGGTTGCCGGACTGGATGGAAAAAGCGTTCTGGTGGCCGGTCCGGACGGTGAGGTCGAAGGTGTGAAGGCCATGCTGGCAGCCCTGGACCAGCCATCGAGTGAAGCGCTCGCTGTGCGCGTTGTTCGCGTCGAAGGGGCAAATGCGTCCGAGTATGTGGAGCGAGCCAAGGCGCTCTTTGCAGCGCAGGCGGATCGCGTCATGGCGGCGGAACTTGGGACGGTGGACTTCGACAAAACGACATCGATGCTGACGCTGGTGGGATCCGAGGATTCACTGAGTCGATTTGCATCGATTCTGGATCAGGTTCGGGGGGCGATGGCGCCGGCAAGCGACGTGCGTGTGTTGCGAACGCGAAACGTGAAGCCATCGACGGCGGCCGCGTTCCTTCAGGGGTTGGCGGCAAAGGCCCTTGGTGGCGGATCAGCGCAAGGCCCGATTCCGACTTTTGATGCGATCGACGCGTCGGATCTCCTGATCGTGACGGCGGAACCATCGCAACAGCAGATCATTGCGCAAGTGCTGCAGACCTTCGACGTGCCGGCAGATCACGAGGTGCAGCCTCTTCGGATCTTCCAGCTTCGTACGGCAGATTCGGTCAGTCTCGCGGCGACATTGAATGCGAACTACAACGCTCGGCCGTCGAGCGAGCGGACGTCAAGGCCGGTAAGCATTTCTGCAGACGCTCAGACCAACATGCTGCTGGTGGCGGCGCACCCGGATGTGCTGCCGGAGATTGAGGGCATTGTCAGTCAGCTGAATGATGCCAATCGAGTGGATGCCGAGGGTCGGGAGATTCGAATCTTTCCGCTGAAGGTGGCGCGGGCGGAATCGTTGGCGCGAACGATTGATGACATGTTCCCAGAGCCACCGGTTCCGGTGGACCCGCGAGGCCGGCCGCGGCCGGAGCTGCAGAAGCCGCGCGAGGTGGTGGTTCGGGCGGATGCGCAGACGAACTCGCTGATTGTCGATGCTCCGGTTCAGCGCATGACCGGGTTTGAGAAACTCGTCGAATCGCTGGATCGACAGGAGATAGCCGCCGAGACGGAGGTGCGGACCTACCGGCTGCAGCATGCTGACCTCGGTGCAGTGTCACAGACACTTCGGCAGCTTGCGGACCAGGGGAACCTCGGGGCGACGGGCGGCGCGCGGCGGGCCAATATCACGATTTCGATGGAGCCGCTGACCCAGACGCTGATTGTTTCGGGGCCGTCGGAGATCTTCGGGCGAGTTGATGACGTCTTGAAGTCGCTGGATACGCGAAAGGCGGGTCCGACGACATCGATGCGGTTGTTCAAACTGCAGCGGGCGCGAGCAGATCAGTTGGCGCCGATGATGCGGGAGATTCTGACGGCGCGAATCGCCGAGGATGTGCCCGATGCGGGTTTGAATGCGGCCAGTCTCCTGACGGTGACGACCGATCGAGCCACCAACACCCTGATTATTTCTGCGCCGGAAGCGCTGATGCCGGCCGCGGCGGAGCTGATCAAACAACTGGACAGCGAGACGACGGCGGTTGGAAGTCCGGTGATCCGGGTGCATCCGTTGACCTTTGCCGATGCGAGTGATGTTTCGCAGACGCTCTCGCAGGCGTTGCCGAACGTGCTCAGCAAGTCGACCGGAAACCCGTTGGATGTCCGGTTGATTGCGTCGCCGGGAAGCAATGCGATCATCATGGTGGGGCCGGAGGCGGATCTTGCGGAAGTTGACGCGATGGTGACCCCGCTTGACGCTCGGCCATCGCAGGATGCGATCGACGCCAAGACATTTGAGCTGAAGTTTGCGGAGGCGGGACAGATTGCGCCAATCGTGCAGACGCTCCTGAATGACCAGCAGGATCAGGATCCGCGGATCGTGCTGGAACGGATTCGGCGATCGCGCGGGCAGCTCGATCTGACGCCGAAAATTCGTGTGGAGGCGGATCATCGGACAAACAGTCTGATCGTTTCGGGGCCCCAACGGCTGGTGGCGCTGGCGAATACGCTGATCACTGAACTTGACCGGCCCGATGAGGGTTCGACGCGGACCTATGCCTCGTTCACGCCCGCGAACGCAGATCCATCGGCCCTGTCGGAAGCAACGAAGCGTGTGGTGGCGGCGACGCAGAGCGGTGGGACCCGGTCAACGCTTGAGCTTCTGCCCGATGCGCAATCGGGTGCGATCCTGATCATCGGTACGAAGGATGAGGTGGATCGTGCCACGGCGTTCATGAAGCAACGGGATGCGGAGAGCCTGGCACTGCCCCAGGTGGATCTGGCGATTCTGCCGCTGACGCATGCGGACGCCAAGGCGATCGCCCCGGTCATGTCGGCGCTGCTGCAGGATCGTTCGCGTTGGCCTGCGAAGCTGGCCGCGGCGGCGAAGGCGGGATTGACGATTGCGCAGCCGACGGCGACGGCCGATCCATCGGCAAATCGATTGCTGATTAGCGCTCCGAGCGAACTCACGGCGACAGCGCGGGATCTGGTCGCGCAGATCGACCAGCCGGCCAAGACGGGAGTTCAGGAGACTCGGTTGCTGAGCCTGAAGGTGGCGAAGGCGGATCAGGCGGCGAACGCGATTCGCGTGGCGATGGAGGCTCGCACGGGGACGGGGTCGCTGAAGCCAGCGATCGCCTCCGATCCGAGCAGCAATTCGCTCATCGTGACGGCGTCGCCGGAAACACTGTCGGAGATTGAGAAGCTGGTGGCGTCGATGGATGAGGGGCAGACTCCGGACCAGATGCAGGTGCGGACTGTGTTTCTGAAATTCGCGAGAGCGGAGTCGGTGGCGCCGCTGGTGACGGACCTGTTGGCGGAAAAGGAGTTGCTCGACGTCAACGACCTGCCGAATTGGGCGAGGGTTGATTACATCCGGAGCCGAGAGCAGGGGGCCTCGGGCCGCCCGCCATTTCGGGTGACGGCGGATGCGCGGCTCAATGCCATCATCGTGTCGGGGCCGTCGGCAGCGCTCAACACCGCGGAGCAGATGATCGCCCAGTTGGATGTGGATCCCGGAAGCGTCAACGGGTCGGGCGATCGATCCATTCGCGTCCTGACAATCCGCAATGCGAATGCGGGAGAAATTGCGGAGACGCTCAGCGCACTCTTTGACGATGAGGCGACAGAACAGCGGCCCACGATTCGAGTGAATGAGGCCAGCAACAGTCTGATCGTTCGCGCCAGTGCCCGGCAGTTCGCAACGATTGACGAGGTGGTCAGGAAGATCGATGACGCGACCATTGCCAGCGGGCGCGAGCTTCGAACCATTCCGATCGACCGATCGAAGGCCGACGCGAAGGATGTGGCGGAGATGTTGAAGCGAATGCTTCAGAAGGGACAGGATGGCTCGAAGGTTGAGGTCATCACGATCGATGAGCTCCTGAAGAAGGTCAGCTTGAGTCGGCCCCGCTCGGCGGAAGGTGTGGGCGGGTTGGCGGGCGTCCTGGCGATGGCCGCGATGGGACAGACGGAGTCCGGCGGCGAGCCGCAGCCGGAGCTGACTATTGCCGTGGATGAGGCGACAAACTCGCTGGTTGTGGTGGGATCGGATCGCTCGCTGGATCGGCTGATGGATCTCGCGCGGCAGCTGCAGGAACAGATGCCGAGCGCCCCGGGAAAGATTCGATATATCGCGTTGCCGGAGGGCACGGACGCGGAGCGGATTCGGGCGCTGGCCTCGGAGACGATGCGCCAACTGGCGCCGGCCGGAGGAAAGCCCGGTGATGTGGCGAAGAGAACGGCGATCGTGGCCGATGCGGCGGGCGGCGGTCTCCTGATCGCGGCCGATGACACGGATTTTGAACTGATCGGATCGTTGGTGGCGACGCTGGCGAAGTCGGGTACACCCGAAAGGCTCGTGGTGAAGATCTATCCGTTGACGACGATTACAGCGGATCGAGCCGCGGGAAGCATCCGGGCCTTGATCGGCAGTGATGGACGGGGGAGATCGCCGCGCGTGCGCGACATGGCGATGACTCTGGTGACCGGTGATGCTTCGGTGGAGGCCGTGATTGATCCGAGCCGGATGAAGGTGACGTCGGACGCGATCAACAATGCCGTGATCGTGATGGGTGATCCTGATGCGATCGCGTTCATGGATCGATTCGTGGAGATGATCGACCAGACCCCGATTAATACGCAGAGCACGCTGCGGCTCTTTCCTCTGAAGAACGCGAGGGCGAGCGAGCTGAGCAGTACACTTCGCAACATCTTCCGGGCGCGGCATCGCAATCTGGGTGGGGGCGGACAGGGCGAGCCGGAGTTTGCAGCCGACGAACGGACGAACACCCTGGTGGTGACGGCGGAGGCGGAGCAACTGGCCGAAGTCGACGGACTGATTGCTCAGCTGGATGTGGGACCGGCCAATGATCGACGAACGCTCAAGACGATCACCTTGAATTCGGCTTCCGCGGATCAAGCGGCGGAGATCGTGAACAAGGTGGTCATCGGTACCGATCCATCGCGACGATCATCGACCTTGATCGTGTCTGATACGACTTCGGGCGTGCTGCTGGTGCGGGCGACCGACGAGGTGCTTACGGAAATTGAGCAGGTCATTCGCGAGATCGATCGTGAGGCGACATCGCAATTCGAGGTGCGAACGCTCACGTTGCAGCATGCCGATGCCTCGACCGTGGCGACCGTGCTTCAGAAGTTCTTCGATGATCGGGCCAGACTGTCGAGCGTGGGACGCAACCGCCGCGAGCAGGGTCGGCGGGTGACGATCGTCGGTGATATGACCTCGGCGACGTTGCTGGTGGCGGCATCGGATGAGGACTTTGAGGAAGTGAAGACGCTGGTGGAGCGATTTGACAGCGCTGAGGCCTCGCAGGCGATGGCGTATCGAGTGTATCCGCTCAAGAATGCCAAGGCCGGCGACATCGAACAGACACTGCAGCGGCTGATCGATGATCTGACGTGGAGCGAATCGAGCGGCATCTTCATGCCGTGGATGCGGCAGGGACAGAACGCTCAGAAGGATGCGATCGCCATTCGGGCTGAGCCGCGGCTGAACTCAATCATCGTCACCGGGCGGGGGGACCGATTCGATGTTGCCGAACAGATGATCGAGATGTTGGATGCGCCGTTGCCTGAGGGAGATAAGCGGCTGGTGCGGCTCTATGTCCCGCGAAACACGGATGTCAATGTGATGGCCGACCTGATTCGTGACGCCATGGGCGACACCTCGGGCCAACAGCGATGGTTTGATCCGTCCCCGGCCCAGCGACCGAAGGTGCGCGTGGACGACAAGAGTGGAACCATCATTGTCTCCGCCACGGCCAAGGAGCACGACGAGATCAGCTCGATTGTCAGCGGGATTGAATCGCGGCCACCTGCGGCGAATGTTGAAACCTCGGTCATGCAGGTCGAATTCGGGCGAGCAAGCGAACTGGGTCGCACGTTGCGTGATTTTCTTGTGCAGCAGGCTCGGTCGTCCAAATCCGGTGAGCCGGAGGTGGCCATTGTCGCGAGCGAGTCGGCGAACACGCTGCTGGTCTCGGGCACGCATGACGAGATTTCAACGGTTCGCGACCTGTTGACACGGCTGGATCAACCGGCAACCGCGGGCGATCGCGTGATCGATATCCTGGGATTGAAGGATGGGCGGGCTCCGGAAGTGGCGAGACTTGTGTCGGAACAATTCCGGCGATCAGGAGGCCAGGGCGGACAGGGGGTGGTCGTCACTGCCGATGCACGAACCAATTCGGTGATCGTCAATGCGCCGACCGCGCAGTTTGAGCAGGTCAAGGCTCTGATCGAGCGACTGGATTCCCCGAGCGAATCAGCCGTGACGATCATCAGAACCTATGCCTTGGCCAATGCGCGGGCCGAGGAGGCGGTCAGGATCCTGGGGCAGACCTTGCAGCTTGATTCTCAGGGGAAAACCAGCGGCATCACTATCAAACTGGACGACGGAGACTCGCCGCCGGTCGAAGTGAAGGCACGGATCGTGGCTGATACAAGGTCCAACAGCCTGGTCATCACGGCGACGAACGAGTCGTTCCCGGTCATCGAGTCATTGGTGAACAAACTTGAGGCTGTGCCCGCGTCGAGCCCCGTGGAATACAGGGTGATCTCGTTGGCGCATGCGCTGGCTCCGGATGTGGCCTACACCCTGCGGCAACTGCTGCCGTTGCCTCGCAACACGAGCGAGCCGGAAGCGAGGATTGACTACAACCGGCTGGAGAACCAACTCGTCATCTCGGCAACGACCGACCAATTCCAGCAGATCGATGCCATCTTGAAGGAGATAGATCAACCGTCAGCCACCAAGCGCACGACGGATTTTGTGCCGCTGAAATTCGCCAAGGCTGAGAAGGTGCGGGAAGCGCTGTCGTATTTCTACGGTCAGTTCGCGGCCGACGCGGATACGCCGGGCAAGCAGAATGTTCGCATCATTGCCGACCCGGCCAGCAACTCGCTGGTGATCTCCGCCGATGAAGCAGAGTGGGAGGGAATTCGCGGGCTCCTGGCCAAGCTTGATCGCGAGGATTACGACACGTCATTGCAGTTACGGGTGATGCCGTTGACCTATTCGGATGCGCGCAGCGTGGCCCGGGCTATTACGGAGGCGTTTCAGGGGGCGATTCGGCAGCAGCAGAGCTCGGAACAGGAACGGCGCCAGCCGACGCGGCGACCCGGCGATGAGCAGAGACCTGATGTGCAAGTGCCGGCAGCGCTGGTGAAGTCGGAAGAGTGGGTATCGGCGGCCGCCGAGCCACAAACCAACTCCGTCATCGTTTCCGCCAGCCTTTCGAATATCCGAAAGATTGAGCAGATCATCTCGCAGCTGGATGTGCCGGAGTCGTCGAAGCTTCCGCCGCCGCAGCTGATACCGGTTCGAAGCGGGAACCCAACGCAACTGGCAGAGGCGATCAGCAAGTTGTATGCGGCCGAAGGCGAGAACAGGTCCACACGAGCGCTTCGCATCATCGGTGATGTAACAACCAATACGCTCATCGTACGGGCCGAGGAAAGCGATTTTGCGCAGGTGAAGGCGTTGGCTGACGCACTGCAACAGCAGTCTTCGAGTCAGGGACTTGGCGTTCATGTGTTGAAGTTGACATCGGCGCCGGCCGCAAGAATCGCCAGCGCCGTCGAGGACGCCTTCGCAGCGAAAGCGAAGCAGTCGAATTTGCCGCTCTCGATCACGGTGGATGCCGCAGGCAACAATCTCGTGGTGGCGTCGACCGGGCCCATGTATGACGAGATCGTGGCGACGGTACAGCAGATGGATGCCATGGCGCCCGCCGCAGGGCAGGGGATCTTCATCATTGAACTCGAGAACATTTCGCCGGAGGCAGCCAGGCACGTGGTGGAGCGCATCGGGCTGGACAAGGCTCCGACGGATCAGTCCACGTCGCGAATCGTCGTGGAACCGATCAAGGTTTCGACCTTGGCGGGCCGCAACGCCATCGTCGTTGTCGCCAATCCGGGCGATCGCGACACGATTGTTGCGCTGATGAAGGCGATCGACGCCGAGCCGAAAATGGCGGAGGCCCAGTTGCGTGTCTTCCCGCTGAAGAATGCGAAGGCTTCAGCCCTGGCCTCGCTGCTGAATGCGATGCTGGCCCCGGATGAAGGTCAGCAGCAGAATTCAACCCTGTCGCGGGCCATGCGAGAGCAGATCCGGCGGCTGAATCTTCGACGTGATGGAGCGGATCAGCCCGACGTGAAGCTTGACCTGGCAAAACCGATCCGAATTCAGCCCGACGATGCGCTGAACGCACTGATTGTGAGTTCGACGCCCGAGAACGTCGGTTCGATCGAGCAGGTCATCGGGGTGCTGGATCAACTGCCCATCACGGAAGCGGTCACGGTGCAGATCTTTCCGCTGGAAAATATTTCGGCAAGAGAATTCGGCCGCATCGTCAAGGATCTCTTCTCGCAGGGCAAGCAGCTCAATTCCGTTCCCGGTGTTGACCTGAAAGGGATGCCAGCGGGCACCGTGGGGCGGGCGCTGCTGGACGAGGTCGCTCTCAGCATCGACGAGCGATCGAACACCGTCGTCGTTGCGGGCAAGGAGGAGTCGGTCGCATTCGTCCAGGTGCTGCGCGACAAGATTGATTCGGGGGTAACCATCGGCTGGGTGGAGCCTCGATTGATTCCACTGCGATTCGCCGATGCCACGGACCTGGCGACCACAATCAATGACATCGTCGTCAATGGGGCGACGAATCTTCCCCAATCAACGCCGATTCAACAACAGATTGGCCGTTTGCGCATGGCCCGGTCGCAGCCAAACGGACAGGAAGCGAAGGTCATCGAGGCGGATGTGTTCCAGCCGATGACGCAGCTGCTGGTGAAGCCTGAGCCGCAGATGAACGCGCTGGTGTGTGTGGGCACACCGGCGAACTTGGATGTGGTTGAGGAGTTTGTCCGTTTGCTGGACGTCGAGGCGTCGGCCCCGGAGAACTCCGTTCGAATCTATCCGTTGAGCTTCGCTTCCGCGGCGAAGGTGGCGCAGACGGTGGGACGGCTCTTCGATCAACAGGCTCAACTGAAGGCAATTCGACCCGAAGATCGGGTTTTTGCGCAGGCCGACGAGCGCACCAACGCGCTGGTGGTGACGACCAGTCCTCGCAGCTTTGCGGTGCTTGAAGGGCTGCTGAAATCGCTCGACCAGAAGCTGTCGCCCGAACTGCGAGAGATCCGGACCATCGAGTTGAAGAATGCGGCCGCATCGCGGCTTGCCTCGATGATTCAGCAGATGATGGATGCGCGGCTTGATCGACTTCGCAAGATTCAACCCGAGACCGCCGACCTTGATCGCGTCGTTGTGGTTGCAGATACCCGGGTGAACTCGCTTGTCGTGGCTGCGGGGAATGAGACGTTCGAAGTGGTGAAGCGCCTGGCCGAGGATCTTGATCAACCGCTGCCGATCGATAATTCCGCGGTGACCGTGATTCCCATGACCAAAGGGAATGCGGATCGAATTGCCCGAGCGGTCCAGGAGATCATGGAACGTCGGTATGCCGATCTGCCCGGTGATGTGAACAAATCGATGCGTCCGCTGGTCCTGACCGATTCTCGCACGAATAGTCTGCTTGTCGCGGCGAATCCGGAGGATCAACTGACCATCGCTGACCTTGTAAGAAAATTGGAGGACGTGCCGGGCAATCCGGCGGTCGGTCTTCACGTCATTCCACTGGCGACGGGGCGAGCGGAGACATTGGCGCCACGGCTGCAGAACCTGATGCGAGAGCGTCGACAGAGCCTCGGAGAATCGGCGAGTCCATCCGATCAGGTCTCCATTCAGGCGGATGCTGGAGGCAACACGCTGATCGTGGCGGCGAGCGACGAGAATGCCGAGATGGTTCAAGGGCTGGTTGAGGCCCTTTCAAAGGCCGAGGCCGAGGCGATCGGCGGCCAGAATGTCGAGATCGTGACCCTGACGACGGCCAAGTCGACAGAGATCGTGCCGCTGCTCGAAGAGATGTATGTCAATGAGGAGAATCGCAAGCGAGGAGCGGGCACGGTCCGTGTCACGGCAGACCAGCGGCTTAATGCGGTCCTTCTCTCAGGTTCTGTTTCGGATATCAATGCGCTGAAGTCGCTGACGCGGCAATTGGATGGAGCGCCGGCCGCGGCGGTGGTGGAGATCAAGTACATCCCGCTGACGAGCGCCAATGCTCTGGAGACGGTCAGTCTGATCGAGAATGTCCTTGCCGGGCGCAACCTTGCGGGCCGGCGGCTGGCCTCGCAGGCGACGGTGCTGAAGTACCTCAAGGAGTATGAGGACGAGAGCGGTAACGGGAAGGCTGAGATGGAAGTCTCAACCGCCATTCGTGAGACCATCAACCTCACGCCGGATCTGCGCACCAACACGATCATCATTTCCGCGCCTCGCGAAGCGATGGCGATGATTGAGCGGATGATCAAAGATCTGGACGGCTCGAACATTGGCGCCCAGCGGCTGCGAATCTTCAAACTGACGAATGCCGACGCCGAAGCGACGGCAACGATCCTTTCCGAACTGTTCAACCTGAAGCGTCAGGGAAATCTGATGGTGTTGAAGCCTCGGGAGGACGTTGTGTCCGGAGTGGCCGATGGGCTGGCCGAGCCGCCGGCGCTGGCGGGGCTCTCGGGGACAGACCTTACGGCCGTGCCGGATGAGCGACAGCAATTGTCCATTACGGTCGACAGCCGGACCAACAGCCTGCTGGTCTCGGCCACGCCGAATTATCTGGATCTGGTTGAGCAGGTTGTTTCGGAATTGGATGCGCAGCAGGCGAATGAGCGGGAGACATATGTTTACCGGCTGAAGAATGCCGTCGCCGCCGAGGTCGCGGAGGTGGTGTCCAAATTCGTCCAGGAGGACCAGAAGAAGCTGATCGAGACGCTCTCGACGGATCAACTCCCGTCTGCGGCTCGCCTGCTTGAGCGAGAGGTGACGATTGTCGGTGATGAGAAATCCAATACCGTGCTCGTGAATGCGAGCCCGCGCTACATGGAACAGGTCAAGCTGATGATCGAGGAGTTGGATATCGATCCGCCGCAGGTCCTGATCCAGGTGCTGCTGGCGGAAATCACGCTGGATTCGAGCGACGAATGGGGCGTGGACTTCAATTTCGCCAAGGAAGTCGGGGCCACGGTTGTCACGGGTGGTTACGGTCTCGCCAGCGCGTTCGTGACGGGCATGGGTGTGCCGAATATCGCGGTGGCGGGTGAAGACTTCAATCTGCTGATCAGGGCGATGCAGTCGCAGGGGCGATTGAATGTGCTTTCCAATCCGTCAATCATGACAGCCAACAACGAAGAGGCCCAGATCCAGATCGGTGAGACCGTTCGCCTGCCGGAGAGCACCTCGTTCGAGGGAGGCTCGCAGCAGAGCTCGGTGGAGCCCGAGGACATCGGCGTCATTCTGAAGGTGACCCCGTCGATCAATCCGGACGGGTTCGTTCGAATGGACATCAATCCGGAGATTTCGAGCCTCTCCGCCCGGACCACGCGGATCAGTGAGGATTTTGAGTCGCCGATCATCACTCGACGAAAGGCCAACACCACGGTGACCATCAAGGACGGGCAAACGGTGGTTATCGGCGGCCTGATTTCCAGCCGTTATGAACGCCGTGATGAGAAGGTGCCGCTGCTGGGCGACCTGCCAATTTTCGGGCCATTGTTTCGAGCCGAAACCACTGAGCAGTCCAACACTGAATTGCTCATCGTCCTGACTCCGCATGTGATCATGAGTCCGGCCGGGGATCGGGTCGAGGACATGCGGATTCTGAGCCGAGATGAAATTGATCGATTGAGTATTCCCGAAACGATCAAGGACCAGATTCGACGTGGGGCTCTCTATGGCAATGAGAGCTATTACGACAAGGACGGCAATCCGATCGTGCGACCCGCGGCGACACAGCCGGAGTCTCACCCGTGACCCGGCAACCGTTGCAGGGATTCTCGATGGTGCAATTGCTTTGTGCCCTGCTGTCGATGCTCCTGGCGGCGGGGTGCATTACAGACAAGGTCACGACCGATGGCCCGGGGCCGATGCCGCCCAAGCCCAAGCCAGCGCCGACGCCGCCCCCCGGCGCCAAGGCCACAACCCTGGCATTGATGATGGGCCCCAAACCCCTGGATACCAACGGCAACGGTTACCCCGATCAGATACAACTTGAAGCGTTTCTGTTCTGTGAGCCTCATCCGACCCCGGTGATCGAGGCGGGGGGGTTCGTGTTTCGACTCTTTGCCGGGCGTGAGGCCGCCAATCCCGCTGCCAGTCCGCTCATTTCCTGGCGGATTGAGGGCGAGGACCTGGCGAAGTCGGCCGCGGTATCGTCCTTGGTAGGCCCGTGCTGGCGCATCCAACTGATGCTTCCTCTCGAGCTTGAGTATCGGGTTCCTGTCACCTGTGACCTTGTGGCGGAGTTCGAACCCGTTGATGGACGCCCGGCGATTAGGGCGTCGGGGGTTCGGACGATTCAGTTTCAGCCGTGGGGTCCGCGATCGGAATCTTCGACAGCCTCGGTCTCGCCAATCGGCGGGCCATGACGCGATCGGCGGCCCCTTTGACTTCCCAGAGCCTGACGGTGGCATCAAATGACCCGGAAGCGAGCGTCGATCCGTCGGGGCTCCATTCAAGTGCCGTAATGGAATAAACGTGTCCGCGAAGCGAGAGGACTTCATCGTCGAGATCCGTATCCCAGAGGTGAATCACGCCGTCAACGCCCCCGGAGGCAAGCCGCTGCCCGTCGGGTGAGTATGTCAGGCTAAGGACGGCGGTCCTGCACTCCATTCGCTTGCCGACAAGGTCGCATTGCTCGGTATCGAATCGGAGGATCTCTCCGCCTCCAAAGCCGACCGCGATCTGGCGACTGTCCGGCGAAAGTGTTGCCGTCGTTGGAGACGGAACTCGAATGCTCCGATCCCAGATCGATTCGCCGGTGTGGAGGTCATAGCACTGCACTCGGCTCGACCCGCGAACGATGATGACCCTTCGGCCATCACTTGTTGGCATTGCTGAGATGACCTTGTCAGCATGATCGGAAAAGGACCGCACAATCGAGAGGTCGGAAGTGTTCAGGATGTGAACGTCGCCGTCATACGAGGCGCTGATGATGTGGCGACTATCCGGTGTGAAGGCGAGATCGGTGACCGAGTTTGAGTGTCGAGTCTCCGAGAGGCGAAGGTTCAGAGTGGAGCTTTCGCGGAGACAGATCCCACCATGACCATCGGTCGTCACAATCGTGAGGCCGTCAGGAGAGGTCGCGAGGGGCTGACGATTCTCAGTCGCGCCGGGTTGGGATGCAACCTCGAACCCGCTGTCGACGTCCCATGCTCGAACGGTGCCGTCCGCCGCCGCGGTGAAGAATCGACGGCCGTCCCACGAGAAGGAGCCTCCAGCGACGGCGGATCGATGGCCGCGAAGGAGCCCAAGCGATTCAGCCTGTTGCAGGTCCCAGAGCCTGACAGCGCCGTCAAGGCATGTCGTCACGAACTGCGTACTGATGGGCGAGAAGGCGACGCTCAACGCATCCTTGGAATGCCCGTGAAGAACGCCAAGAGGGCGGCCGTTGGAAGCATCCCAGAATCGAACCGTCGTGTCCTGGCCACCGGAGACGATGATTCTGTCGTCCGGCGCGAACGCAGCGAATCGGACAGCGCCGTCGTGGGCACGAATGCTGAGTCGTTGTTCAAGCGTTTCCGAGTTCCACAGCGTGATGTCGCCCGCCTCCCAGGCGCTGACAAGCAGGCTGCCGTCGACGGAACGTCGCAGGTCGCGAATGCGGGAGGTTCCGCGCGGCGTCCTTGCGCGAAGCGAGCCATCCTGGTAGTTCCATTGTGCGATTCCGTAGTCGCCGGCGGTGAACAGTGTGAGGCCGTCCATTGAGAAGACCATGGATGTGATCTCCCGTTCATGGGCTTGCCATCGACGAAGCCTTTCGCCACTCGAGACGTCGATCACTTCGACCACCCCGGTCCGGAGTCCACAAACCGCGGTGTGTTGATCCGGACTGATCTCGATGGAACACAGCGTTCCATCGAATCCTCCGACAGACCTGTGCAACGTCTTCAGGTCGGCAGACCAGATCTTGAGATCCCCTTCCTGGTCATCGGATGCCGTCATGGCAATGCCGCCCGACGGACTGATCTTGAGAAATGGAACTCGCGCCTGATGACCGGTCGCCATGTACTGAACGAGCAGTGATTCGGGATTGAGAACCTTGATGGTGCGATCCCAGAAACTCACTGCAACCGATTCGCCGCCGGGGAGAAACGCACATGCGTACGAGGAGCCGCCGCGAAAAGCGACCTTTCGAATCGAATCATCAAGCCTTGAGTAGAGATAGGCCCATTCCCACTGGTTCCTTGCTTCAGGAGGAATCTGCATGAGCCGGCGTCGGGCGGATTCGACGTCATGGGCGTGCAAGCCGACATCCGCGGCCGCAATGTTTGCCAGATACGCCTGCCAGATGGCCTCGGCCGCCCGGCGATCGGCTTCGACTCGGCGATCATCGGCAAGCCGGCGCTGTTCAGCCTCATTGTCGCGAGCCCGCTGGGCATCACGTTTCGCGCGAGCCTCACTCAGGCCATAGAGGGCGCTGACGACGGTCGCACTGACCAGGCAGAGCCCGACGATCGCCGCAGCGCCAACCAGCGCTCGATTTCTCTTGGCGAATTTGCGGAACTGATACATCGCGCTGGGAGGACGTGCAACGATGGGCTGGTCGTCGAGGTATCGCTGAAGATCAAGTGCCAATTCAGAGGCGCTCGCGTACCGGCGTCGCGGTTCCTTCTCCAGGGCCTTGGCGACAATGGTGTCGAGGTCTCCGCGAAACAATCGATTCATCGATGACAGTCTCGTATGCTCGCGCTGGCTCACGATCTGAACGACCTCGGGAAGCGTCTTTCCATGAAGATCGTGTGGAAGGCGTCCTGTCAGCAGCTCGTAGAGGATGACACCAAGGCTGTACACATCGGAGCGAGTCGAGACCAGCGACGGATCCCCGGCGATCTGTTCGGGGCTCATATAGGGAACCGTGCCGACAATGGCACCAATATCCGTCTGCAGGGTTGCGCGAATCGATTCAACGTCTGCCGATCGGGCCACACCGAAGTCAAGGATCTTCGGCTGATCATGCTCGTCCATGATGATGTTTCCCGGCTTCAGATCACGATGGATCACGCCGTTGTGATGGGCATACTGGACGGCCTGGCACACTTTGAGCATCAGCCTGAGGCGAGATCGCACATCGAGCCGATGGGACTCGCAATGCTCGATCATCGGTCGTCCGCGGACGTATTCCATGGCGAAATACGGCTGCACATGACCGGAGGGATCGGCACCCGGGGCCGCGCCGGCGTCATAGATTCGCGCGATTCCCGGATGCTGGAGTCGCCCCAGCACTTCGGTCTCGAACTCGAACCGCCGTAACAGGTCACGGCTGATCACTCCGGCACGAATCACTTTCAAGGCCACGAAGCGGCGGGGCCGCTCCTGCTGGGCCAGATAGACGACGCCCATGCCTCCCTCGCCGAGCACTCCGAGGATCTGGTATTCGCCGATCCGATCCACCGTCGCCTTGGTGGTGGACAGCGTCGGCCATGACTCCAGCGTCGGCGATGGCCGGCTTCCCTCTGAGCGGGCCGGATGATCCTCGTGCTCGTGTTCGTCAATCATGGGCAACACATCTCCGAATCGGAGAAACGGTCCGGAGTGCGTGCATTCTAGAGCGTGACCGGCGTTGCCTAGGGTAAATTCGCGGCCGGTTCGGTACTCCAGGGAGATTCTCCACGCAGTCGTCGAGCGATATCGGCGACTATTCTCGGGTCTTCCGACGCACCCATGTGGGCGCCTAGTGATGGGCCATGAGCGACCCACCACGATCTTTCGCCCGGCGGGGCACAGAGTGTCTCGCCGACCAGCGGATCATTGAGTCGCGAGTAGGCGATCAACTCGAACGAATCTGTTGACCGCGCGGCATTGAGTCGAGCGAGGAATTCTGATTCCATCCGCATGTCTACCTGTCTCTGATCGTCCGTGGGTAGCACCGCCAGGCGCGCGCCTTGGTGCGGTGTGCAGATGGTGTAGATGTGCTCTGCAGCAAGGGGCCGAAAGGTGGACGAGCCCTCGGCCGTACATGCATACCGGGCGACGATGCCGCCCATTGAAATCCCGATGAGGTCGATTGACACATCACGGCTTCCAAATCGGGACTCTGCGGTTTCTGCCAGCCGATTCCTGCAATCATCGAAGCTGCCAAGTCCGAAAAAAGCGACGGACTGCACGAGTTCGGGTGTGGAGGTGAGTCGCCTCAGCCTGTCGGCCAATGCGCTGGCGACCCAGCCGGGGTCGCCAAAGCCGCCGGCGACAATGACCGGGCGGGCAAGCGGGGTTGGATCACGCTCCATCCGTTCAATATCTTCCCGAGCCTGCCAGAGAGTCACTGGAAATGAGGGATTCGAGGGAGAATCCGTGGCACACCCGCACAGGGCGGCTATGAAGACTGTCAGAAGCGTTAATTTGGGCGTCCCCAAGCGCGAGAGTCGATAGAGAAACTGCGGCATTTTGGCTCCAGCCATGGCAAGTCAGGGTACACTGTCTTTGACGGCAACCGACGCCCCTCGAGCCGGTAGATTTACAAGCAGGTGGAATCTGATGTGTCCCTCACTCGAGCGTCGATTGATTCGCAAGGCCCAACGGGGCGATTCTGAGGCAATCGAGGCGTTGATCAAGGGGCACCAGGAGCCGCTCTATGCGTTCATGCTTCGCCTCTCAGGCCGGCCCGATCTTGCAGAGGACATCGTCCAGGAGTCCTTTGTCAGGGTCCTTCGAAATATTGATCGATTTGACAGCCGTTTTCGATTCAGCACCTGGCTGTTCACTATTGCCAAGCGCCTGTTTGTGAACTACATGCAAAAGCACCGCCCGAGCTACGATTCAGATACGGTGGGCGGTTGCAGTTCAAGTGTGGACGCACCGGGCCGGCGGTCCGAAGACGATGAAAAGCGGACCAACGTGCGGGATGTGCTGGAGCGGGCGTTCGAGGGGTTGACCGAACAGCAGCGGGAGATCGTCATGTTGTATCACCAGCAGAACTGGTCGATCACAGAGATCTCGCTCCACATCGGAATGCCCGAGGGAACGATCAAGAGCCATTTGCATCGCGCTCGCCGGCGAATGCGCCGGATAATCGACGGCGACTGCCAGCTTCGGCGCCAAGCCACGGAGGCGATGACATGAGCCGTCGCCGAAGACACTCTATTCCGCGTACCCGGCCAAAGACCCGAATCAACCTCTCGGCATCGCCGGACGTGACCGGCTCGGTCATGAATCGCCTTGGATTCATCGCCGTCGATACCGAGACTCGACGCAATCGATTTTCACTTATCGGAGGTCGGGTCGTCATGGGTCTGGTTGTGGCTGCGGGCCTCGGGATTGCCACGAGGATTCAGGTCGCATCAGCTGAGGCTGAACGTGCGGCCCATGTCACCCTTCCCACCGCAATCGGTCAGGCGATGGTGGAACGCGAAGAATCCGTCCGCCATTGGATTGAGGCGTTACGTGGTCTCGCAACGCCTGACTCCGCCGCCGGCCACTCTGACACTGGGACGCCGGAGGTGACCATCGCCATGGCGCCATACTCAAGCATCTGAGCCGTCATCGTTATGCAACGCCGCATTTTCGCCATCGTGGTGCTTGCATGGGCTTCGCTGCCGGCGATCCCGGTTCAGGCCGACCCTGCGCCAACGGCACCGCCCGCCGAGGTGAAGGAACTGATCTCGGTGCTGCCGCCGGATGTCTCGGTGGTGGTGGAGGTTCGAAATGCACGCGACCTTCGACGCATCATCGGCGAGCGTCGGATCTCGACCAGTGCGGCCAAGATTCTCGGCGATGAGATTATCGCCGGGGCATGGGGTGAATTGTCAAAGCAACTCGAAACAGAATCGGGGTCGCTCTTTGACAACGTGTTCGGGCAGGAAGCAGCGCTAGGCATTCGAGATTCTGATGGTGGATCGGGGTGGATTGTTCTGACCAAGATTCCGCCGGGTGAATACCTCTCCCTGTGCGCCAAGCTGGCTCCCAAGCTTCTTTCACCAGGCACGATGAAGGTCATGGAGCAGAACATCGTCATGTCGTACCTTGGCGGCGCTCTTGTCGTGGGACCGCGGGCGGATGAACCGCTCTTCGTGGAGGTTCTGGACCGTATTCGGTCGCCGCAACAGCCGTCGCTCCTTGAGAACGAACAGGTGGCGGCGGGTTGGTCACACGACGAGGCCGATGTCCACATCTACGCAAAGCATCGGGGGTTGTTGGGCGGCGCCTCCGTGGTCTGGGCGACGATGCAGGGCGACACGGTCAAGATCAGTCATCACGGGGTTTTTGATGCGCCGCTGGCGATGTCGCGATCGGCGAAACGGTCTGTGGATGTTCAGATTCTTTCGAGATTCCGTGAGCATGCCCTCATGGCCATGGTTGAACCGGTTGAATCCAACGGCGATCCATTTCTTGCCGCGTTGATTCCTGAGCTTCAGATGAGTTCCGCCAATCTCGGCGAACGGTCGTTGTGGGTGATGGGTGAGCAACCGGGTTCGGTGGCGCCAACGCCCTTCAGCGCGATGTATCCGACCTTTGCATTCGCCGTCGAAATCAACGATGCCGACATCGGGAGACGGGAGCAGGATGACCTGGTGACCGATGCAGTGCTTGGCGTCAATGATCGCTGGGGCAAGGTGGGCAGATTCATGCTTGCCGTGCCTGATGAGCGGTCGTTGCTTGAAACGGGGGGCCGGCGAATTGATGTCTCGTCGCTGGTTCGAGCGTTGATCGGAGACCACGCGGTTGCAGATGCGGTGTCACTGAATTGGAAGGTTGTTGACGCCGGAAACAGCGCGTGGCAGATCTACGCCACAAGTCCGGAGTTTCTTGATGAGGTGGCGCAGGCATTTCGCGATGCACCTCCCGGTCCGGAACTTGCGTCGCCGCGATGGACTTCGGCCGGTTTCGCCGCAGCGCGCCGACTGGGCGAGCACGTTCAGACCTGGCGAGATCAATTGGGGGTGTTCTTCGAACCCAGCGACGTGGAGTCAGTTCGAAACTACCTCGATTCAATCCATGACGTCGCGGCGGGAATCGAACAGGTCGAATGGGCGATCAATCTTCCCGAGGCGAATCGGATGGATACGGAGATCCGGATTCAGTTGACTTCGCCGGATTCAGCGCAAGAAAAATCGCCGACGAGTGATGTCGCCGGCGAGTGAGCATCCGTGCTCCTGGATTCGGTCGGGTGCGGCCGCGAGGTCAGGCGGCGCGACGGAACTTCGCCGAGGTCTTCGGGAACTTGAAGGACTTGCCGGCCGACTTGGAACCGGTGTTGAACTGCTTGCCCCAATACTTCTTGCACCACGAAGTAAAGTTGGCCTGGGTGCCGCAATGATTGACGAACTGCTTCGGGGTGCAGAAGCCGTTGCAGCAGCACCAGTCAACAAAGCACTGCCAGAGGTTGGTCTGGGCCTTCTTGCAGTTCTTGATGTTGGTCTTGCAGGGGAAGGTCGGGAAGCAGATCCACGAGCCATTGAACTTCTGCTTGCAGCAGTAGCCGGCATTGCACAGGCTGTTCATGACGGTGGTGGTGGACTTGCCGGTGCGGTTGGCGATCATTTCGATCGCGGTCCAGCAGGGCGTTCCCTTGGTGCAGAGGTTCTTGAAGGACGTGCCAAACGGCGACTTCTTGAAGCTGGTCTTGAACGGGCTCTTGGTCGGCATGAGAATCTCCTGGATCAAAGGTGTTTCCGGCGGACCGTGCCCGCCTTGCGGCCTCGCCTCTCCCACGATGGGAGCAAGCAAGGTCTATCAACGTGAGGCAGCCGATGCCCCAAGTCCCCAATGTCATCGGAGGTCCCCGCCAACGACTTAACTCAAAAGCCGGGAAATTTCCTCAAGGTTGGCCGGCACTGCCGGCCGCGTCAGCATCCGTCAGGACCTGACCAGCCTTGTCGTAGGTGTAGATTCGCCCCGGTTGTTCGATGGCACAAGCCTTGTGGCTGCCGTCACAGAACGGAAAATTGGATGAGAGTCCGCAACGGCAGATCCAGACGGCCTTGTCCTGCGGTTCGATCTTCAGGGGTCCGGAGTGCTCCAGTTTCACAAGTCTGGCCATGAATATCAGTCCTTCGCGTCCTGGCTGGCAGCGGGTGAAGCGGGGAGGGTTGCGGGCGTTTCGGAGAACCTTGTTGCGGTGTAATCGTGGTCTCGCTTTCGGAGGACCTTTGCGGAAAGGATCTCATCGTTGGCTTCCAGCGACAGCAGGACATCCATGCCCTCAACCACCCGCCCGAACGCGGTATTCCGACCATTTCGAGCCGCATTCGGCTCAAACATGATGGCAAAGATGCTTCCTGCGGAGTTTGGCCCTTGCGGATTCTCCATGGAGATTACCCCGCCGAAGTGATCCCGCCGATCGGAACGCGCATACTCATCTGGGATCCTGTAGCCGGGATCACCGGTCCCCGGTCGACCGGTTCCGTCAGGCCGAGTATTGGGATCACCGCCAATGGCGTATTGATTGGGAATGACGACATGGAACTTCGTGCCGTCATAAAAGCCCTGCATGACGAGGGCGACGAAGTTATTGACTGTGGACGGCGCCTGATCCTCGTAGAGTTCCAGGAGAATGTTGCCACGACTGGTCTGAAACTCCACCCGCGGCAAATCATCCTTCGCTGCATCCGCTTGTCGAGCCTCGACCTCCCGTGGCCAGAGCCCTTGCATGGCGCTCAGTGTCTGACGGAGCCGAGCCGCCTCGGTCGAAATGTCGGAGCGTGAGGTGGTCGTGACGACTTCGGCGCTGAGTGATCGGTCGGCCGCATCAAAGTGATTCAGGGCAATCTGGCAGGCAGCACGAATGAGGTTTCCACGGGCGGCACTGTCGCCGGCGAGATTTGCGTTATCAAGAATTTCGACGGCGCGCAGGTATTGATTGTTGTCCTTGAGGTACTGGGCATAGGCGAGTTGCAGCTGTTCGTCGTCACCTCGAATCGAACGCATCTTCTCAAACAGCTCTTCCGCCCGCGATCGATCTCTTCGATAGATCGAAAGCTGCAACTCCATGGCAAGAATCTGAACGTTTCCGGGATTCGCCTGATTGAATGCGGCCGCCCGCTTTCTCAGCTGATCGATCTCGCGGATCGTATCGATGTCAAAGAGCATCTTGGTCTTGAGGTGCGTTTGCAAAACGCGGTACATCCCAACGAGTGACTCAACCGTGTCGCCGGTGTGAACGGGAGCGTTCGCCGTCGGAGCAGGCTGCTGGGCCACGGGGGTGCTGAACAACATTGCGGTCATCAAGACAATGGCGTGCATGGCTTCGGACTCCTGAATCCCGCACTATACCTCACTCCCCTCAATCTGCGGGGAAGATGGCCGACGTCTTCTCAGTTTCCCAGATTCGCACGTTTCGAAGCTCAACACCCGCCGCACGAAGGGGTTTTTCGAGCAGGCCGTGGCAGACCATGGCGATGTTCTCAACGGACGGGTTCAGGGCCTTGAATTCCTCCGTATCGAGATTCAGGTGCTTATGGTCGAAACGCTCGATGACCTCGCGCCAAACTGTTCGCTCAAGGCCTTCAAGGCTTGAGTTGCCTGCGGTGGTCTGCAATCGAACAGTGACCTCCACCTGATAATTGTGCCCGTGCCCATTAGGGTTGTTGCACTTCCCGAAGATCGCTTGATTCTGTGCCTCGGAGAACTCCGGCACGTGAAGCCGATGGGCGGCAGAAAACTCAAAGCAATGGGTCAGAAGGACGTGGGGCATGGGGTGAACCTCGGCCGAGATCGAGAGAAACGGAGTTGGGCGCCACCGAAGTCGGCGGACCGAGAGCGGCAGCCGAGCTTCAATCCGACCCAGAAGGCCATGAAGGTCGGGTGGCGCCTCGCCGGGTTGGTTGAGCGCTGTCAAGAGCCATTCGAGGGCACAATCTCGCACAGCATCATCGATTTGCTTAATGTTGATCAGATACCCCGTTTCAACATCAGGCACACCACGGCACGACACATCGAATTCACACCAGCACCCCGCTCCGATCGCTGCCGGCCAGCCGGCATAGGAATTCCAACGCGGACGGGATCGTGCATCGGAGATGGTCCAATGCTGGCGAACAGCCAAACGAACAGTACGAGTCAACTCTACCACGTGCGGATCGTAGGCTGCGGTAGGATTCAACTGTGAGATGCCTTGCACTGACCATTCTGACTGTGCTTGCGGCTGCATGCAGCTCTCCGCGGGGCACGGCTCCAGTGGAGGCAAATGAGTCTCAAACCGTCAATGAACGTGGATCAAACACGTCAATTGACACCGGAACGCATTCAGAATCGAGTTCGAACAGGGTGGTTGCAGGGGGTGCCGAAGCGCCTGTGGGGATGGAAATGGCCGAATCGCCTCGGATGATTGAGTTTGCCCCTGGCATCACGGTTCTTCCGGATTCGAAGGAGGTTCAATTCAGTGGCGAGGTGTGCCTGACAACAGGCTGGCTTGAGGTGGCCGTGTGTTCGCGTGGGACGCGAGAGCATGAATCCCTGGTCGTTACAGACGTCGCTCCAAGCCTTGTTCATGCTGGTCTGCTGTTGCTCGATCTTGAACCAGGCGAGCCGGGCCGGTGGGCTGTCGACGGATCGGCATTGGTTCTGACTCCGCCGTCGGGGCCGGCCATCGAAGTCCTTGTCCGATACCGGGATGGTGGGGAAGAGACTGAGCGGAAGATTGCCGATTGGATCTGTGATGACTCCGGCAAGCCCACGTTTGGTGGGGAGGCCTGGATCTTTGGAGGATCGGTGATGATCGGTGACTCGGACGAATCTCGATACGCCGCCGATATCAGCGGAAACATCGTGGGAATCGTCACATTCGGGGACGAGTTGCTGGGGCGGCGAGAAGTGCTTTCGGACCAGGCGGACATCTCACCCCCAGAGTGGATGGCCTGCGGCGAGCGTATTCCCCCCATGGGGACGCCCGTCACCGTCATTCTTCGCCCCAGAATCCGCTGAACGACGGAATTCAGCCGAACCAGGCCACGCCGCCTCGGGTAGACTTTGAGCCATGCCGCAAGCGACCGTCGTTGAAGGACCGAATGTCGCCGAGATCGACGTTCCGATCAATCGGCGGCCGCGTCACATCGCGATCATCATGGACGGCAACGGACGCTGGGCCCACCAGCGGGATCTGCCGCGGCTTTTCGGCCACCGGGAGGGCGCAAAAAGAGTCCCTGATATCGTAACGGCATGTTCAAACTGGGGTATCCAGGCGCTGACCTTGTACTCCTTCTCGTCAGAGAACTGGAAACGGCCTCACGAGGAGGTCAACGCCCTGATGGATCTCTGTGTTGAGCATCTCAGAATCGAGACGGAGCGCATGATCGCCCGAAATGTGAAGTTTCGTCGTCTCGGCCGGCGAGAGGGGCTTTCTGAGGCGGTTTTGAATCAATTGGATGAGTCTGAGCAGCGAACCGGACACTGCACCGGGATGACCTTGTGCCTCGCTCTCAACTACGGGTCGCGGGCGGAGATCGTCGACGCGGTGCAGGCCCTCGCTGCCGAGGCCGTTGCCGGAGACCTGCAGCCTTCCGAGATCGACGAACGGGCCATCAGCCGACGGCTTTACACGGGTGGCCTTCCGGACCCCGATCTGCTGATCCGTACGGCCGGGGAGATGCGGGTATCAAACTATCTCCTTTGGCAGATCAGCTACGCTGAGATTCATGTTACCGATGTGCTCTGGCCCGACTTCAGCCCCGCCGACCTCGGTCTTGCGGTGCAGGACTTTGCCGGTCGCCGGCGCCGGTTTGGTGGCTTGGAGACCGGGGAAGATGAATAGGCCGAAGTTCTCGGACGGCGTGTAACTTCACTGGACCGGGGCGAGAATTGGCCCGATATGAAGCAACCGGGTCGTTGCGCCCAACGGATTCGTTTCAGACGGTCCGAGAATTTCAGGTTGCATTCATAAGTTATTGAGATACCATGACTAACAGTCAGGCCCATCGATTTTGCCCAGGTCCTGAAGGGGCCCTTTCAGGAAATGGGAACGCCAAGGAATCGCCTTGCGGCCGGATCAGGGAGCGGAGCGTGAGATTGATCAATCGATTGGTATGTCTGCTGGCCTGTGTCATCACTTGGATCGGCACCTGCCAGGCGGCAATGGCTCAGTGCGGCCAGTTTGGGACCGGTGACTGTTTCGTAGCCCATCCGGATCCCTTCTGCGACCGTCCGGATTGTTGCGAATTGACATGCATGGTTTTCCCCGACTGCTGCATCGTGGAGTGGGATGCAACATGCGCGAGCTTTGCATCGGTGAACTGTCAGGTCATCGTCGGCGGTTGCGCTCCGGACTACAACGGAGATCTGAATGTTGACGGCGCTGACCTCGGCCTTTTGCTTGCATCTTGGCTTCTGAGTGATCCGGCGATCGACCTGAATGGCGATGGAATCGTCGACGGCGGCGATCTTGGCCTGTTGCTGGCGGCTTGGGGGCCTTGCGAAGTATTGCCGCAGATCAACGAGATCAGAGTTGGTCAGCCGGGTGACGACGTCAACGAATACGTTGAACTGGCGGGTCCCGCCGGATTGTCTCTGAGCGGAATGACCTACCTTGCCATTCGAACCGACCCCAATTCATCAGGCGACGGAACGGTGGAAGCGGCCATTCCTCTTGCCGGAAAGGTCATTCAGCCCGACGGGCTCTTCCTGATCGGTTCGCCGACCTTTTCTCTCAGCACGCCGGATCTGGTGGCGAATTTCTCGTTCACGAACGATCAGAACGTGACCCATCGATTGGTGCGCAATTGGACGGGAGCTACCGACATCGACGAAGACGAGAACTGCGTGGTCGACGGAGCCCCGTGGGGCGAACTCATTGATTCCATTGCCTTGCGCGAGGTGGGCGACAGTTCCTGCGTCTATGGGCCGACCTTCACGCAACAGCTTTCGATTCCGTCGCACATTTATCGATGTCGGCCCTACAGTGGCTGGCGGCTCGGATTTGCCGATGTCACGACGGGGGTTGACACACCCGGCGCCCAGAATCCGATGTGTTGCCCGGGCACCGGCGATTGCTGCAATGCGAACGGGACGCCGTCGTGCAGTGACACGGCGTGCTGCAACGCGGTTTGCACGCTCGATCCCTTCTGCTGCATCTACCTCTGGGACGGACTCTGCGAAAGTCAGGCAGGAGTCCTCTGCGGCTGTGATGAGACGGTGTGCCCCAACAAAGAGCATGGCTGTCTTCAGGTCGGAAATCCGGGTTGTGACGACATGTCATGCTGCAATGCGGTGTGCGAGACCAAGCCCGCATGCTGCAGCGTGGTCTGGGACCAGAGTTGTGTCGTGCTGGCTCAGCAGATCTGTGAGGCTCCGCCGGGAGATTGCTGTTCGACGCACGCCGGACTGGGGTGCGCGATTTCCGAGTGTGAACAACTGGTCTGCCTCGCCGACCCAAGCTGCTGCGAATCAGGATGGGATGATCTTTGCGTCTTCGAAGCGCTCAAGGTGGCTGCCTGTGGATGCACCTGCGGCCGCATCGACTTCGGTGTTACGCCGATGGACAACAGCCAGATTCCGCCCTGTTCAAACGACCCGAGTTTCGAGATCAACACGCAGTTTCAACTCTCGCAGCACATCGTCTTTGGTCCGGCCACGGGGCTCGTGGTGCCCCCGGTGGCGATCGGTCTTGACGGGGCGTGTTCGCCGCAATGTCGCTCAGCGGGCCTTCCGTTTTTCTCAGCGGACTGGTGGTGCGCCTTTGTTCAGCGGGACGGGACGATAGATGCAGGTGTGACATCATTCTCTGCGGAGATCTGCTTCATCAATGACCCGGGGTTGATCGTCATGGAGGGATTCGACGTTTCGATGAATCTCATCGCCATCGATGTCACGGCGGTGATCGATACCGAGGTCCTGGTGATCACAGCGCCTCCGGGGCAGTTGATCCGATATGTTCGAGTCGGCGGTAACGGCCGCCAGGCGGGAGTCTCGGTGGACTGCCTGAATTACGACGAGCCGCTCCCGATCGAGCCGGCGGACTGCCCGCCGACGGATCATGCGTGTTTCGAGAGCGGTGGACCGGGATGCACGGACAGCGACTGCTGCGGATTGATCTGCCTGGTGCAACCATCCTGTTGCGAGGTTGCATGGGACAATTCGTGTGTAGAGCTTGCCGTCGGCACAGCGCTCTGCCTGGACGATGTGGATCCGTCAGACACATGTCCCAATGGCGATCATGACTGCTTCACGGAGGGGACTCCCGGGTGCTCCAACTCCGCTTGCTGTCAGGTAATCTGTTCGGTCTCCCCTTCGTGTTGCCTGGTGCAGTGGGATTCGACGTGCGTTGATTTCGCCCAGCAGATCTGCGGCGGAACCGCCGATTGCTGTGCCCCGCATAACGCCCCCGGCTGCGCGGTCATGGCGTGCGAGTCAGCTGTGTGTGCCGTTGACCCGTTCTGCTGCCTCGACTCCTGGGACACGATTTGCGCCAATGAGGCAAATGAACTGTGCCCCAATCTCTGCGGATCAGACCAGGTCTGCCCAAATCTGACCCACGGATGCCTGGAGCAGGGAACGCCCGGCTGCAACGACGTCACCTGTTGCAACGCCGTCTGCAGTGCGGACCCGTTCTGCTGTGTGGTCAAGTGGGATGCGTTCTGTGCGGAGTCCGCGCTGACGCTTTGCCCCGATCAATGCGGTGGGTTTGGAATCTGCCCCAATCCTTCGCATACCTGCTACCAAACCGGTTCGCCCGGCTGCAGCACGCCCGAGTGTTGTTATGAAGTGTGTTCACAGATGCCGCTGTGCTGCATCATCGCGTGGGATTCGTCCTGCGTCACATTGGCGCAGGTGGTGTGCGGATGTGGAAACGACTCCGCTCCGGCCGTCTGCGGATCGCCCCAGGCGGGCCCGTGCACAGTGCCGCATCCGTCACCCGGCTGCGACGACTGCGAGTGCTGCGAGAAAGTATGCAACCTCGATACCTTCTGCTGTGATGTATCGTGGGACACGACGTGTGCCACCCTGGCGGCCCTGCGATGCGACCAATGCGGCGATCTTGACTCCGGAGACTGCTGCATCGCGCACTCATCGCCCAGCTGCAGTGATGCGGAATGCTGTTGTGCGGTCTGCAGCGTCATTCAGTTCTGCTGCAGCATCTCGTGGGATGCCGTCTGCGCGGAAGTGGCCGCCCAACTCTGCGGAGAATGCAATGACTGCGGCGACCCAGGCGCCGGCGATTGCTTCGTTGCCAACGGAACACCCTCCTGCGATTCAGCGCCATGTTGCATCGCGGTGTGCAGTCAGGACATTTATTGCTGCGATGTCAAGTGGGATACGGTATGCGCGCTTGAAGCGCTTCTGAGCTGTGCCCAGAATCCGACCTGTGACAGTGCGGAAGGCAGTTGTTTTGCCGTGCATGCCACGCCCGGATGCGATCAGCCGGGCTGCTGCAGCCTGGTCTGCAACGTCGCTCCGGATTGCTGCGGCCTCGAATGGGACATGAACTGCGTGGATGTGGCGGGGCAGGTCTGCGAGTCGATCGGCTGCGGATCGGAAGTCAGCGGCGATTGCTTCGAAGCTCACGAATCTCCGTTCTGCAATGACACGGAGTGTTGCACGGCCGTGTGCAATGTCGATTCATTCTGTTGCGATGAATCATGGGATTCCGTCTGCGTGTCGGAAGCTCAGGGGATCTGTGATTTCAACCTCTCGTGCCCGGGAGCGGGCCAGTGTTTCAGCGTGCACACGGCCCCCGCCTGCAATGACGAGAGCTGCTGCAACATCGTGTGTTCAGTTGACGGCGCCTGTTGCGACACCGGGTGGGACGAGGCCTGTGTGCAGGCGGCCATCGAGCTCTGCATCACGCCCGCATCCAGCGCGCAGGACCAGCGATCCTGCTTCCTTGCCTCACAGACGACAAGCGGTTGCGATGACGCGGATTGTGCCACCCTGATCTGCAGCATCGACGACTACTGCTGCCTGGTCCTCTGGGATGCTCAGTGCGCCGGCGAGGCGATCGAGCTCTGCAGCGGTCCGGGGGAATGCGGTTCGAGCGACCAGAGCTGCTACTTTGTCGGGGTCGGACCAGGATGCAACAATGCCGCATGCTGCACGATCGTGTGCAGCGTGGATCCATTCTGCTGCGATTCGGCGTGGGATCACAATTGCGCTGTTCTGGCGGAGGATACGTGTGACACCCTTCCGACCTGCCCCGGCACCGGGGATTGCTTCAGCACGCATCCATCGCCCTCCTGCAACGATCCGGCGTGTTGCGAGGCCGTCTGCTTTGTCGATCCATTGTGCTGCCAGAATGATTGGGACGCGATGTGTGTGGATCAGGCCAACGAACTCTGCAAGGGCGAGAGCGGGTGCCCCTGCTTCGGTGAGTGCTTTGAGAAGCACGATAATCCAGGCTGCAACGACGAAACCTGCTGCAACGCGGTCTGCGAGCTCTTCGACTCATACTGCTGCACCACGACGTGGGATGCGCCGTGCGTGGCGGCTGCATTGCGATTCTGCTGCGGCGACGGCGGCTGCGGCACGGTCTGCGCCGGATCGTGTCTCGAGGTGCACCCGGGTCCGTCCTGCGATGATTTCAAATGCTGCGAAGCCGTCTGCGACGAGGATCCGAGCTGCTGCGACGTGACGTGGGATTCGTCCTGCGTCACGCTGGCGGAACAGCGCTGCACGGTGTGCGGGTCGCCCTATGCGGGGAACTGCTTTGACGTCAGCTCCTTCCCGGCATGCGCGGACCTTGACTGCTGCACGCTGGTATGCGGAGTCGACAATTTCTGCTGCAGTGTCCAATGGGACAGCTTCTGTGTTGATCAGGCGAATGACCTGTGCAGTCCTCCCGACTGCGGCGAGAATCCTGAAGATTGCTGCATCGCCCACCCGACGCCATCCTGCTCGGACCAGACCTGCTGCGAAGCCGTCTGTGACGAGGATTCGTTCTGCTGCGATACCGAGTGGGATCAGACCTGCGTGAACGAGGCACTCGACCTGTGCGGCGGGCTCTGTCCGGAAGAGTTACCGTGCGGAGACCCGTGTGCCGGGCCGTGCTGTGAGGCCAAGGACACGCCGAATTGTGACGATCCCGTGTGTTGTGCCGCGGTGTGTGCGGTCGACTCGTTCTGTTGCGACGTCATCTGGGATGCCATCTGCGCGAATACGGCAGGAGGCGTGTGCCCGGATGTCTGCCCCGGACCCGAGTGTGGAGACCCCTTCACCGGAAGTTGTTGCGTGGCTCACCCCAGCCCCGCCTGTAACGACGCCGCGTGCTGTGATCTCGTCTGCAACGACGATTCCTTCTGTTGCGATACGACCTGGGATCAGTTGTGCGTCGCGTCGGCACAGGAACTGTGTCCGGGTGTCTGTCCCACGGCGAACAACTGCGGCGACGCCATCGCCGGAAGCTGCTTTGAGGCTCACGACACTCCATACTGCGACGATCAGGCCTGTTGTGACGCGGTATGCGCTGCGGACAGCTTCTGCTGCGACGTCCAATGGGATGCAACCTGTGCGGAGGTCCTGGCGTTCATCTTCTGCGATCTGCCTCAGTCTCCCTGAGGATTCGGTCCTGAGGGTGAGGAATTGAACTCAGGGGGCCGTGCTGGCCAATCGCACCCAGGCCGCGTTGGCCTGCGAAGATCGTTGAGCGGCGTCGATAAACGCCATGGTCCGTGCTCCGGAGTGCACATCAAACCCGGGCGAGAGCGCCGCGCCGGCGCGAATTGAATGGGCAAAGTCGGCGTACAGATTGGCGAATGCCTCGATGTACCCCTCGGGGTGGCCGCCGGGCAGGCGGCTTGAAGCCCTGACGCGATCATCAGTGCTTCCCGATCCTCTGCGAAGGTCGCGCTGGGTGCCGTCTGCGTCAAGATACCGCAGCACCTCCGGGTTCTGCTGATGCCATTCAAGGCCGGCGCGATGTCCCCAGATTCTGATGCGAAGATCGTTTCCTGAACCTGTGGCGACCTGGGAGACGCTGATCAATCCGAGAGTGTGCCCTGAGGAGGAATCAGCTTCTCCCAAACGCACCATGACAGAGAGATCGTCGTCAACATGGCGGCCTGCGACCACAGTTCGAACTTCGGCAGCGATTTCAACGGGGTGAAGGCCTGTGATGAAGCGAATCAGTTGCTCAGCGTGTGAACCGATATCTCCCAATGCACCGGCGCCGGCCCGCGACGGGTCGGTCCTCCACGATGCCTGTTTCTGGCCTTGGCGTTCGATCGGGTCGGAAAGCCAGCCCTGGTGATAGTCGACGACGACCCGCCGCAGGTCACCCAATGCACCGGTCGAAACGAGTCGCTGTGCTTCGCGAACCATGGGATACCCTGCATAGGTGTATGACACAAAGAGCGGGGTGGATGTGCGCTGAACGGCGTCTCGAAGTCGGACGGCCTCCACCAGGGTCCTGGTCATCGGCTTCTCAACCATGACAGGAATCCGCGCACCAAGGAAGGCTTCACAGATCTCCGCATGAGAGTCATTCGGCGTCACGATGCTGACGGCCTGAATGCGGTCAGGAGCGTCTCGGCGCAACTCGGCAGCCAGCATGTCCTTCCAGGTTGCGTAGGAGCGATCATCCGCAAGGCCCAGCAGGTGGCCGCTCCACCTTGCCCGCTCCGGAGTTGAAGACAACGCACCGGCCATGAAGACGAAATGGCCGTCCAAGGCGGCGGCACGCCGGTGTACCGCGCCGATAAACGCATCCACACCGCCGCCAACAATGCCCAGCCGAAGGGGTCGCACGTCCGTCATGCTTGAAGTTGGAGCAGGCAGGGCTCGACGTGTCAACTGCGGATCAGCGGCTGGTTCACCAGACCGGCATCATCGGCACGAATCCATCCGTCGCTTCCGTCAGGGAACTGAACATGAATCCAGTCGCCGCGAGCCTCCAGCAGATCGAATTCGGTTCCGGAATGAAGCCGTTCCTGAAACGCCGGCTCAAATCCCTCTCCGTTCCCTTTCCGGACGACTATCTCATCGTGCAGGAGGACCCCTTCGATTGCGTGATGGGTTCGCCACCAGTCGTAGAAACAGGAGGATGCGACGATCAGCGAGAGGGCTCCCGCGGCAAGGCTGCCGAAGAGCAGGCCACGACGAGAGAGCCATAGGCCGGCGCCAAGCATGGTCCAACAGGCGACATAGAGGCCGATTGTCAACAGAAATCGATTCTGCCAGGAGGCGATCTGTCGCCACCCGAATAGTCGAGCCAGGATGGCGTGACCCGCACGCTCGGGTATCTGATCAATTCGAAGCGATTGGGCATACGCGAGATTTTCCTGGAGCCTCGGATCTGAAGGGTCCAATTGTTCCGCACGGCGATAGGCCAGAATGGCATCACCGAGCCGCGAACGCTGGAGATGAGCGTTTCCAAGGTTGTAGTAGAGAGCGGGTGTCTTTACGCCGGAAGCGATCAATAGCTCAAATTTGGCCGCGGCGGCATCGAAATAGCTGGAAGCCGTAGGCGATCGATCGGCCAATGCCACAATGCCTCGGTCGTACGCACCCAAGGCATCATTCAGGACCGACTCCTGTTGCTCCGGCGTCAGAGGCGTTGATCCGAATGCGGCGAAGGCCACGATCAGCACTGCGGCAGTGACGGCCAGGAGTCTCATCGGCGGTATTGCTCCGAAGTCACGGCGGACCAATCCACTCGTTCCAACTCTCGCAGACAGGCCTCGGCGTTCGCCTCCAACTCGGCAGATTGAACGTGATCCGAGGCTTGAAACTGCGCTACTTCACACTGCCGAAGCAGGGATTGAAGGGTGTCGAGGGTCGGCGGCAGGACAATGGCCTCATGCAGTCGCTGGAGGCAGTGTTGAGGTGTGGCGGCACCCGGTGGAAGGTCGAGTTGATCGGCGATGTAGCCCGTCACAGCGCTGGAGATTGCCGCCGCTCGGACCCGATCAGGAGCGTTTCGTGCGGCACGAAGGCGCTGGCGGGCGGCCGGAAACGCCTCGCGGCGGCGACGGGCAACCGGGTCGGAGTTGAGCCGCCTCCGCCAGGCGAGTAGGGCCATGGCGGCGCCGAAGCACACGGGTGGAACTCCGCCTGCAAGGGCGATGACCAGCATGGACGGTTGGAATGATTCAGCCAGGACGAGGGCTGGGTCGGCAATGTTGGCTCGAATGCCTCCAGCGCGACTGGTCAGGCCTGCCGCACGCCGATCTCCACCCATTGGCGTGAGCCCCTGGGCGATCTCCGCGCCGGTGATGAGGTCGGCGGGATTGACGTGGATGGGAATGGGATTGCTGGAATGAACAACGAACTTTTCTTCCTTGGGATCGAATGATACGAATCGAATGGGGGGAATCTCATCGATTTCCGAGCGAAGAGGACGAATCGACTGTGTGAAGGTCTTGACCCTGCCCTCGACGATCCCGGCCAGTGGATTGGAGGGGATCCTGAAATTTGTCTGGAAGGCTTCACCTTCGGTAAAGGGTGGCGGCTGGAGCGTGGAGAGGTCTGACGGTGGGTTTCCACGGTCGGTGATGGCCAAGGTGATGGTGATTGGATCACCGACGGACACGGTCGCGGGGTCGGCCGTGACCTTGATTTCGAAATTGCCGACAGCACCGCGATAATCGGGAGGTCGATCCTCGGTGGGTATGGGCAGAATGGTGATGTCCGGAACCTCGGCCACCGCTTCAAGGTCTCTCGCTCCGGTCATCACGAGGTCAAAGAAGTCTTCCCGCAGCCCTGTTGGGTAGCGCATCTTGATGCGAATGTCGCCCAGGCCGAGGTCGTTTTCCCGGAGAGGCCAGCAGCGCTGGGTGATCTGGAAGACGTAGTACGTTTCGTTCGTTGCGGCATCAATTGTTCGAACCATGGATCTGCTTGCGGGACGTTGCTGGCGAAGAAGGAGATCCCTGATCGATTTGGAGAAGAGACCGAATTCAGAATTCTCAATTGAGACAAGTCCCCACATGTCACGATCACTCAGTACCTTGGAGAGATTCGGGGCTCGGAAAGGCTTGATCCAAATGCGCAGCGTGACATCGAGCGGCTCGCCGACATAGACCCTGGGCTTGCTGCAGGTCACATCCACGAACAGAGGTTGCGTCCCTTGCGTCACGGCAACATCGAAGGGACCGGCGACCTGCTCCTCCCCGTCGACGCGGAATGTCAACTCAGGAATGTGAAGCCGACCAACCCGTTGAGGCGAAATGATGTAACGAACTCGAACCGAACGAGTGATGGTTCTTCGTCCGTTCGTCGTGACGATATTCTGGCTCTGGAGCGGCGCCTGGGGTGTGACGTCAGCACCATCGACAACCAGTTCTTCGGGAATCTCGACCTTGTCTCGATAGTCGATGGAAACAGAGAGCGTGATCGCGTCGCCGACACTGGCGGTGTTGGACGAAATCTCGGCTCGAAAATCAGCGCCTGCGAAGGCGGACAACAACAGCGACATCATTGTCGCTGTGACGAACCGCAGCACAACTTGGGAAGGCATGGAAAGCACGATGATTACCAGTCCCTTGCGGGCGTTCGGGGTGATCGGGATCGCTTCTCAGCCTCCTGCTGAGCGAGCATCTCCTGACGCTTGCGCTGCTTATCACGAACGGCTTGAAGAATCCTTGCGACCTCCTCCTTGGAGAGCGGGTTCTCCTTCGCGTCCGATCCGGCCGCGGCATCGGTCGGACTCTTCTCCGCGTCCCCCGATTTGTCGGGTTTCTTCTGATCCTCAGCAGATTGCGGCTTCTGGTTCTCAGCCGGCTTCGATTCCGAAGAGTCCTCTGCGGTTGAATCCTGCTGCTGGTTGGACTCGCCATTCTGATTCCTGTCTTGATCCTGCGGTTGCTTGTTGTCCTGGTTCTGGTTGTCCTTGTTCTGGTTGCCCTGATCCTGCTTCTGCTGCTCCGTGGAGTTCTGTTCCTGTTGATCCTGATTCTGCTGGTCTTGCGGCTTCTGGTTCTGCTGGTTCTGCTGATCTTGATTCTGCTGATTCTGGTTCTGTTGACTTTCCAGCTGTTCCAGCATCTTCAGCAACCGATGGGCCAGCTCTCCATTGATGCGGGCATCCTGATTGTTCGGGTTTGCGGCGGCCGCACGGGTCAGTTGTTCGATGGCCTCGCCGAGGTTGGCCTTCGCAGTCTCGACGGGGTTTGATGCGTCCCCGTCCGAGGGTGATGATGGCGCCGGTGATTGCTGTTCACTCTGTGACTTCTGCAGCGTCTCCAAAGCATTGGCGTAGGCCGACGTGCCCATGTTGAAGAGTGCTTCGTTGCGAAGCTGTCCCGATGAAAGCGACACTGCCTGCTTGAACGATTCCGTGGCTCCGGCGTGATCGCCCTGGCGGAAGCGAGCGACGCCGAGGTTGTAGGCCAGCTCGGGACGCTCAGGATGAATGGCCGAGGCTTCTGCCCACGCCGAGGCCGCCGCCGCATAGTCCTTGGCATTCATTGCCTCAGTGGCCTGCTGCACGACCCGGGCGTAATCCTCGGGCGACCGCGGGCTCGCAGTCGGAGGAGTGGTCCAAGCTGCCATGAGGATCGTTGCGGCCAGCATCATGTTGTTCCACCTCCGTGGGTCATTCGAATCGGTCGCAATACGGTTCGATCAGCCAAAAGGCCTTCCAGGAGGAGCAGCGTGAAAGCGACTCCCACGAACCATTGGAACCTCGGAATTGCTTCCCTGACAGACTGTTGTTCGAGCTCGGTCTCTGAAAGTTCCGCGATGTTCTGAGAGAAGAATCCGCCAAGATCGATTCGATGGGTTGATGCCGGCAGAAACGCACCGTTCGTGGCATCGGCCAGCGGCCGCAGAATCTCCGGAGACATCCTGGACCAGACTTCCTGCCCCTGGTCAGTGAGGAATACCTTCTGGCCGTCGCGCATGACCGGGATTCTCGCTCCATCCTTGGTATCGCCGAGACCGACCACATACAACCGGGCGCCCATCTCGGTGAGCCTCCCGACAACGTCGGCCGGTGCCGAGTCCTGGTCGTCGCCATCGGTGAGCAGGATCGCCACCTTGCTTTGTGGTCCATCATCGACAAACGCGTTGGCGATGGCGTTGAGACCTTCGCCAAGCATCGAGCCGCCGCGAGCGCCGGACATGATGTCGAGGTCGTCAACGGCGGTGCGCATCGCTCCATAGTTGAGAGTCAGCGGGCACTTGACCGCCGACACCCCGGCGAATCCGATAAGCGCTACACGTTCACCGGCGAGGCGGTCAATCGTTTCAAGGACATACTCCTTCGCGCGGGTGAGGCGGTTGGGGGATACATCCTCGGCCAGCATCGACCGCGAGCAATCGACGGCGAAGACGACGTCCATGCCTCGCCGCCGGGCCTCGCGGAATTCGTATCCCCACCGGGGATCGAGCAAGGCAATTCCCAGTAGGGCGAGGGCAACGACGATCATGGTAGCGCGAACGGCGGTGCGGCCGATCGACGGCGCGTTGGCCAGGCGGTCAAGGGCTGCAGGGTCTATGAGTCGATGAATTCGCTTTCGTCTGCGAATCAACCCCCACACAACGATGGCAGCCACCGCGCCAACAAGCCAGAACCAGACGATGCGGTCAAGTTGAAGGAGTTGAAGGTCCATGGACTCAGGGAATCGTCTGAAAGCGGGTGAATGAGAGTGCGAGTTCGAGACTCAGCAGGATCAGTGACGTCAGAAGTATCGGCGGCCAATGAACCCCCACGGCGTCGATCGAGGACGTGGCAAGGTCCTTGAAGCTGAGATACCGGCGTTCCTGTGTTCGCGTCTTTTCGAGCTCATCTATCTGCTGATAGATCCGGGTGAGGCTATCGGTTTCAGTTGCTCGGAAATATCTCCCGCCGGTAATCTCCGCGATCTTGGTCAGGGTGTCCTCATCGATGGTGACCGGCATGTCCTGCAGAATCGTTCGTTTGCCAATCTGGATGGGCATTGGTGCATAGCCCTGGGTGCCTGCCCCAATCGTATAGACCCGAATCTTCTCTGTGGCTGCAAGTTGAGCGGCCTTGAGAGGGTCCAGGTCACCGGCGGTGTTCTGGCCGTCGGTAAGCAGGATGATCACCTTGCTCCGGATGCGCTGATACCCGGATGGGTCGGCATGTTCGCCGAGGTCGCGAAGGTGTTCGACGGCGAGTGCCAGAGCATCGCCGATGGCGGTGCCATCTTCCTCGCTGCCGCGGTCGGCGATGCGCATCTGCTTTACGCCGTCAAGCAGATACCCGTGGTCCAACGTGGGTGGTGAGATGGAATCGGCAAACCCGGCGAAACTGATCAGGCCGACCATGTCATCTGGCCGGCCCTTGAGTTGACCCTCACCGGCGACGAAATGCCGGGCAACCTGCTTGACGACTTCCAGTCTGTTTGCCTGTTTGCCGTCGATTTTGAAATCGAGGGCGCTCATACTGCTGGATCGGTCGATCACCATCTCAATCGCGATCCCATCCACAAAGACTCTTGCCTGCTGATTGGCTTCGATGGGGCGAGCGAGACAGCAGACCAGGAGAATCAGGACAGCGACCCGAAGGGCCGTCGGCAGCCAGCGGAGCCTGACGAAGAATCCGGGACCGACCCCATCGAAGAGTCGAATCGAGGAATATGCCAGACTTGCTCGTCGGTGGCGGCGAATGGTGCGCCAGATGCCCAGCGGTACCAGGAGCACCAGCAGCAGGAATGACACGCTCTCAGGGTGGAACGTGAGATTGGGAATCATCGTGTGGATGCTCCCTGGTCAGGTGCAGCTTTCGAAAGGGTGGGAGGTTCGCCGGCGGTCGCTTCCACAAAGTCGCGGGCGAGCGAAAGCGCCTTCTCGCTGTCGCCGGGTTGCGGCCGATAAAGCGCAAACTTGATCAGATCCGCCTCACGCATGAATCCGCGTAGCGACTCCCGATGAGGCACAGAAATGCTGCTGCTCTTTTCAGCATCCCGAAGAAATTCATCGGTTGTTCTCTCCGGAGCCATGATGCCGAACCGCCGTTCAACATAGGCTCGAAGAATGTCAGTCAGGCGCACATGAAACGGATGGTATTCATGGCGAGCAAGCAGGTCGGTGCGCTCCAGAGACTCGAGTTCCCGACGAGCCCAGTCGGCGGGAGAAATCGGTGGGATCGGCGAAGAGCGACGCGAGATTAACCATGCGGCAAGCGAGGCGCCGATCAGCGCACAGAGCGCGATGGCCGCGAATCCAAGCACGCCAAGCTTCTGATAGAGCACTTCCCAGATGGGCGGGCGATCAACGGTCACCGTGACGGAGTCACGAATATCTCGGTATTCGGTTGGATCCACGTCTCCATCAAGCACCGATGCGACGGTGACAGGAATCTCCGGGATGTCAATTGTCGTCGGGTGTTCCGCATCAACGGACCGGATCACCACCGTGATCCGAGGGATGACCGTATCTCCGGATTGAAACGTACTGAGTTGTTGCCTGAGGACCCAATGCCTTCGGTCATCCTTGGGCAGACCGGGCGTGACATCGCGACGGAGTACCTGAAAGGAATCAGGTTCCTCTCTCGATTCGGGAAATTCGACGATGGAGTCCTTGGGGGCGTCGATGTCGATGGCATACTCAAGAGCTTCGCCGACCGTGAAGTTCGTCTTATCCACTGAAACCGTCGCCCTTGCATCTCCGCCCTCCACCGTGGTTGAGAAAGCCAGGGGCGGCGCGGCTGACGGCGCCGATGGTGACGGAGCGCTGGGCTTGCAGCCAACACCACAGAGGCACACGACGATGGCCGCAAGGCGAGTCCTCATCGACTGCGCCTCGCTTCGCGGCGGCGAAAGTACTGCGTTAGCGTTTCCGTGAAAGACTCGCCGGTGCGGATCTCAATGGGATCGGCTCGCATTCTTCGAAAGGTCGCCAATCGCGCCGAGGTTCGAGCCTCAGCGGCCTCTTGGAATCGATGACGAACTCGACGGCTGGAGGAGTCCACGATGATGGAATCGCCGGTTTCGGCATCCTGGAGCAGGACCATCCCGACGGCGGGAAGCTTCTGCTCCAACGAATCGGAGACAACGACCGGGATGATGTCGTGCTTGCGACGGGCGACTCGAAATGCCGTCTCCCAATTGGCATCGAGGAAGTCGCTGACCACAAAGACGACAGACTTGCGGCGAACAGTCCGATTGAGTTCATCCAGCGCCGCTGCCAAATTGGTGGCACGATGCGCCGGCCGGTCGGCGAGCAGTTCGCGGACAATTCGAAGTACATGCCTGGAGCCCTTGCGGGCTGGGACCATAATTTCGAGCCGATCGGAAAATCCCATCAGGCCGACGCGATCGTTGTTGCGGATCGCGGAGAAGGCGATGGTGGCGGCGAATTCGGCGGCGAGTTCTCGTTTGAGCGTGGGCTTCGACCCGAAAGTCAATGAGCCGCTGAGGTCGACAAGGAGAATGACGGTAAGCTCACGTTCCTCACGGAACACCTTGACATGGGGGTCGCCGGTTCGGGCTGAAACGTTCCAGTCAATCGTGCGGACCTCATCGCCGATGACGTAGGGGCGGACCTCCTCGAATTCCATGCCTCGACCCGCAAAGGCGGAACGATACTGGCCGCCGAGAGCCTCGCTGACGAGGTGCGACGTTCGAATTTGAATTCGCCGAATTTTGCGCAGGAGCTCAGCCGGCAGCATGGCATATCAGGGCACAGGGACATGGTCGAGAACGATCTTGACGATGTCGTCCGGGGACTTGGATTCAGCCTCAGCCTCGTAGGATGGAACGACGCGGTGGCGGAGCACAAGCGGCGCGACGTCCTTGACGTCCTGAGGGATGACGTATCCGCGTCCGTCGAGGAAGGCATTGGCCCGTGACGCGATCGTGAGATTGATCGTGGCGCGCGGCGAAGCGCCGTATTGGATGAGCCCCTCGGCGGGAACGCGAAGTCGTTTCGGCTCGCGTGTGGCAATCACCAGATCGACCACATAGTCCTTGATTCGCTCATCCATGTAGATCTCATCGGCCACGGCTCGGGCCGACGCAATCTCCGCCGGTTCGAGAACTGGATCCACCTCGACACGGACCGCGGTCTTGGCCATCCGATCGAGAATGCGGCGCTCTTCCTCGCGAGTCGGGTAGTGAACGAGCGCTTTGAGCATGAAACGATCAACCTGCGCTTCGGGAAGGGGGTAGGTTCCTTCCTGCTCGATCGGATTCTGTGTGGCGAGAACAAGAAACGGATCGTCGAGCGTGAAGGTCTCTCGCCCAATGGTGACCCGTCGCTCCTGCATGGCCTCGAGAAGGGCGCTCTGCACCTTGGCCGGAGCGCGATTGATCTCATCGGCCAGAATGATGTTGGCGAAGATCGGGCCCTTCCGAACGGCGAAATCCCCGGTGTTGGGACGATAGATCTGAGTCCCGACCAGATCGGCGGGAAGGAGATCGGGCGTGAACTGGACCCGCTGGAAGGAGCAGTGGAGGCCCTTGGCAAGACTGGCGACGGCCGTTGTCTTCGCGAGACCTGGAACTCCTTCGATCAGCACATGGCCGTTTGAAAGCACGCCAAGAAGGAGCGACTTCAGCAGACTCTCCTGCCCGACGATCACGCGGCGAAGTTGTTCCAGCAGTCGCTGGAATGGTTCCGACGTCCGTTGAACGTCCTGGCCGATCCGCTTCACATCGAGCGTTGGTGCTGTGGTCATTGCAAATCTCAGATGCGCTTGGAAGCCCTTTCCGGCTCGGAGTATAGGATCGGCGGCCGGATCCGGCCCGCACAGATGTAAGGGTGCAAAGTCTTCAATTTGGCGTTGATCAGGCCAGCGAGACGTCGTAGTCGGCAGTGTATCGCGAGCCGGCGCTTCGACGAATCTGGCGAAGCAGGTCGTTGAGGAGGGCGCTGGCCCCAAATCGGAAAAGAGACGGCGTCAGCCAATCTTCACCGAGCGTCTCCTTGACCATGACGAGGTAATGAAGTGCCGACTTGGAACTTCGAATTCCACCTGCCGGTTTCATCCCGATGCGGATACCCGAGGAGCGGAAGTGATCACGGATGGCCTCGAGCATGACCAGCGTCACCGGCATCGTGGCCGCCGGTGCGATCTTGCCGGTGGAGGTCTTGATAAACACCTCGCCGTCGGCGAGGGGTGCGGAGCCCGGGACGGTCGACACTGCATTGATGGCGAGATCGGAGGCCCATCGGACTGACTCGAGGGTCTCCAATTCGCCGGTTTCTAGAATTATCTTGAGGTGTGCCGGTCCGCACGCGGATTTGACCTCCCGGATCTCGCGGGAAACATCCTGCCATCTGCCCGCGAGGAAGGCACCGCGGTGAATCACCATGTCGATTTCGTCCGCTCCGTGACGCACCGCATCCCCGACATCCCGGAGGCGAACGTCCAGAGAATACATGCCGCTGGGGAATCCCGTCGCGACCGAGGCGACCTTGACACCCGACCCGCGCAAGGCCTCAACAGCGATGGGCACGACCGATGGATACACGCAAACTGCAGCAACCGACGGAACCGCCGGGTGGATTGGACATTGATCGGGTCGCACAGCCTTCCGACACAGCGAGACAACCTTCTGAGGGGTGTCTTTCCCTTCCAGTGTGGTCAGGTCGATCATCGAAACAGCAAGGAGCAAGGCTTGGAGCTTCGAGTGCCCCTTGATCGATCGACGGGTGAATGACTCTGCCCGTTGAACAGCCATGGTGACATCGACGGGCCGGCGACTCAAGGGTTCCGTTTCAATCCTTGGCAACGAGTTCAAGACCATCGGTGGAGTCACGATGCGCTTGAGGCCTCGGTGGTGCTTGCTGGGGACACCACTTCGGTGCCGGCCGCAGAAGCCTCCGCTTCCGGTTTCGCATCTCGACCCTTCTTCCCCGCGGCAGAATCGGATTTCTTGGACGCGGGGACTGCCGGTCCCTGCTCGCCGGCAGGGTTCGACGTGTTTTCGCGGTTCGGCAGGGGCAGCCGGGAAACGACCTGCTCGGGGCTCGGCTCACGCAGGAGCACTCGGTCGCCTTCAGCAAGCCCGCTGATGATTTCGACCCGCATCTCACTGGCACGACCGGTTTCCACCTTCTGTTGAGAATATCCGCTTCCATCGGGCACGTAGACATACGCAAGCGGCCCGTTGCGCAGCACGGCCTGGATGGGGACCGAGAGGCAGTTCTCAATTCGCTCCACGAAGATCTCAGCGCGACACCGCATCGACGGCTTGAGTCCGGATGGAAGCTCGCCATCAAGCCTGACCCGGACCGTGTAATCGCGACGATTTGGATCTCGCCAGCCACCCGTTTCGGCGAGCACACTGACAGAATACACCTCGCCGGTCATGGGGGCATTCGGCATGGCGTCTGAATAGACGATGGCGCGCTGCCCGGGCTTGACCCGGCCCGCCAATGCTTCGTTGACCTTGACATTGGCGGTCATCTGGGAGGTGTCGGGAAGGATAATGATGGTCTGATTTGGATAGAGCTGGGCACCGACTTTAATCGGATTGTCGTTGCCGCCCCATCGGTTCGACTCCACACTGCTGGCGTAGATGACCAGGCCGTCTCGGGGTGCGCGGATGGTGCAGCTGGCGAATTGCTGCTGAAGTCTCGCAAGCCGGTCTCTGGCCGACTGCAGCTTGAATTTTGCACTCTCGACGTCGGCACTGGCTGTCACGATCTCCGCATCAGTCCGCTCTTTCACGCGGCCTCGCTCGGCATTGGCTTGATCCAGATCGGACTGCTTTTTCGCCTGCTCTTCCTTGACTTTGTACGTATTGAATACATCGAGGTCGATCGTGGCCTGATCGAGCGTTGAACGGGCCTCGACGAGCGCTATCCGGTCGAGCTCGTACTCATCCTTGCTGAGGAAACCGGCATCAAGCAACTTTTGTGATTCAAGGAACTTGGCTTCAAGGCGGTCCAGGTCGATCTTGGCAGTCTCAACACCGGTCTCCAGCTTCTTTCGCTGAGACATCATGTCACCCTGTTGCCACGCTTCCAGGGCCAGCTTGGCAAGTTCAATCGCAAGGTCGGCCTTGGCAAGGTCGCTGTCGGCGGCATTTCGTTGAATGGACAGCTTGCTCTCTGCTGCGACAAGCGCCTTTTCGGCAACGTTGACCTCGTCCTCTGCATCCTTGATCTTGAGCTGAACCTCTTCGTCGGCAAGGCGGACTAGAACCTCATCCTTCTTGACCGACTTTCCTTCCTCCACAATCTCGGTGATTACGGCTTTGAAGTTGTCGCCCAGCATGTTCACCACGTCGGTCTGCTGAAAGGCTGCGAGTTCTCCCGAAGAAGGGATCATCACATCCATGTTGGTGCGAACAACCTGCTGGATCTCGTTGGTTCCGGCCTCTGAACCGACGCCACCCTTTCGGAGTGCCAACAGCCCGGCCAAGACCGCTGCAGCCACCACGACGCCTCCCACGACGAAGAGGAGCATCTGGCCGCGGCGACGCTGTTGGCCCGTCGAGGTTATTCCTGGTTGGTGCATGGGGCTGGACCTGCCTTTGGAGTCTAGGAGCCGACGTTCGAGATTTCGACCTCGCCGGGTGGTGGATTCGCGGTGATTTCCATCCCGTTCAGGGCCTGAAGCATGCCGTTCGGAGTCACCCGCAGCTGTCCGGTGGCGACAAGGTAATTCAGAATGGCCACCTGAAGGTCCCGGCGGGCGCGATCTCGATCGTCTTCGGCACGCAGGAGGGCGTCGACGGCTTCGCTGCGGTCGCGGGCATCGGCGCGGGCCGGTGCGGCATCAATCGATTCCTGGCGTCGCTTGGCGATCCCGATGTTCTCCTCCTGAAGCTGGAGACTGAAGATGGCCCGGTCGATATCACGGCCGGCTGCCCGGACTTCCACGGCGACGGTGTCGCGGAACTGGTCATGAGATCGGATGGACCTTTCGAGGGCGATCTGAGATTGCCTCAGGCGAACCCGCTCAATCTCCCGATCGAGCGGCACGCCAAAGGTCAAGCCGGCCGATGCATCGAGATCACCGGGGTCAAAATCGGCTCCCGCCCGCTCGTTGACGCGATCCAAGTCGGTCGGCAACGAAACGTTTCCTGTGAGATTGAGGTCTGGCAGGAGTTGGTTCCTCGCCACGGCCACCGTTCGTCGGCTGTCTTCGACCTGATCACGTGACGTCTGAAGATCGAGTCGATAGAGCAGCGCCATCTGAACGGCCTCATCAAGGTCGACTTTCGGCGGCTTGAGGCCAATCTCGCTCTTGACAATCACGAGCGGTTGCTCGGTGGGCATGCCCAGACGTACCTTGAAGCGGTCAACGGTCAATCGATACTGTTCCTGCTGGGATGTCAGGCTGTCACGGGCAAACAGAGTGTCTTGCGCGGCAAGGGCCGCTTGGAACGGTTCCTCGCGCCCGGCCTTCACCAAAGCCTGGGCCCGCTCCTCCAACTGCACGAAACTCGCCAGTTGCCGTTCGGCATTGGCAATTCCCTGCTGAAGTGCAACGAGCGTCAGAAAGTCGGACGCGATGGAGACGAGGAAGTTTCGGCGAAACTGCTCAAACGACCTCGCGGCGTAGATAACGTCTCGTTCCGCCTGGATTCGACTGTCGCGAGCCGCCAGCCCCGCCCCGCGCAGGAGCGGGATATTGGCATCCAGAATGATGTCGGCCGACTGGACACCCTCACCGGCTACACGTTGATAGAGATCCTCGGTCGCGCTGGCCAAGGCTCGTACGGAGACGTCCCCGCCGTACGGAAGCCTTTGTGTCGCCCGCAGCTCGTTGACAATGCTCAACGACGAGTCGAACAGATCGTTGTCGCCCTGCGTGCGAGCTGTTGTGGTGATTTCATCAAAAAACCGCGGACCCCACAGGTGCCGCTCCACGAGAAGCTCCAGAGCGGCGAGCACATAGGTCTCCTCTGCGTCACGGTATTCCCGGCTGTGTTCGACAGCGTATTTGAGCGCTTCGTTCAGGACCATCTTCGCGGCGTCATCGGGGGTGGCGCTGTACGAGGCAAGTCTTTCGATGACGTTCTCAGCTTCGGAACGCGCCTGGTAATTGAAATCCGCGGCATTCGGGTTGACCGAAGCCGGTCGCTGTCCCTCAAATTCGAGTGTTCCCGACCAGGGTGATCGCGATTCGGGCACGATCGTCTCAGGCGAATACGCCTCCTTGCCGAGGCTCCTGCTGGCCTCGTGCACCAAGGCGGTGGTTCGGCGGTCAATAGCCGCCATTCCCGACTCGCAACCTGTCTCGAAAGCGACCGAAATGAGCATCAGAATGAGCGAGGTTGTGGCGAAGGAACGGCAGCGCATGGGGAACATATTCGGTGACTGTTCAAACATATCGGTTGCCACCGGAGGCTTTTTCCATGAAACTGCCCCGTTTCCTTTCCGGCCCGACTACTCGGGCCACACGAGCGTGTCAGTCTATGCCCAACGTCACCTACGACGGACAGAGTTTCCTCATCAATGGTCGCCGGCTCTGGCTGGTCGGAGCCTCCATTCAATATTCGCTTTCGGCACCCAGCACGTGGCCCGACTTGATTCGGGACGCCAAATTGGCCGGATTCAATCTGATCGACACTTCGGTGCCGTGGTCCCGGCATGAGCCGCGGCCCGGCCGGTTCGATTTTGCCGGCCCCAACGACCTGAGGCGATTCGTCACCCTCTGCGGCGAGGTCGGGATGCGGGTGCTCTTGCGAATCGGGCCGAATATCGGAGGCGCCTTCGACGGCGGAGGCATGCCCTCCTGGCTGGGGGACATGGAGGATGTTCGACTTCGGGAAAGCAACGACGTATTTCTCGAAAGGGTCAGTTCCTACTACCACAAGGTCCTGGGGCAGGTTGCCGACCTTCAGATCACCACGCAAGACGGCCCGGCCGGCCGTGATGGAGGACCATTGCTGTTGGTGCAGGTTGAGCATCAATGGCATTGCTCCAACGACGACGAAGGGCGTGACTACCTGCGAGAGCTGGCGAGATTTGCTCGGGAATGCGGGATCACCGTTCCGCTCCTCACGGCCAATGACCTCTGGCAGGATGTTGAGGGAACCATCGAGACATGGTCGGGTTCGTCGAACCTTCTCGTCAACCTGAGGCAATTGCGCGGCGTTCAATCGCATGCTCCTCGGATCGTCACCCTGTGTGATCGGAGTCAACTGGAGATCTGGGGACGAAAGCAGCCGTCGGGACTGCAGATGACCGAAGTGATTTCCCGGGCGGCCGAGGTGCTGGCCGCCGGAGCCCAGTTCATCGCGTCGCCGTTTCATGCCGGTCAACAACCATCGTTCAGTGGGGGGCGGCTTAGCGGCCCGGAGGGCGGATTCGTGACGCCCCGGACCCTCGGTGCGGCGATCGACGAAGCTGGCCGAAAGACCGCGGTCTACTCGAGCCTGAAGAAGTTGGCTTCGTTTGCGTCATCATTCGGACACGTCTTCGCTGATCTTGATCCCGATTACCACCCGATCGGCGTGGACCTCTCTGAGATTCACGGCCGGGCAAGTGCGCTGGGCGCCAGCAAGCGCGTCTCGGCTGAAGTGGGTCTGGTGCCGGTTCACCTTCGCGGCGCACAAGGTTCCGTCGTCCTCGTGTTTGGGTCAGAACATGGCCCAAGGTCGACCACGTTGTTGCTGGAGAACGGCGTTCGAATGCCCATTCACCTGGGCAGGGAGGCGGTGGGCTGGTTCATCCTCGATGTTGACCTGGGGGGCAAAGCGCATCTCGATTACTCCAATCTGATGCCGTGGACGCTTGTGGGCGGGTCGATGCTGGTCCTCTTTGGACCGGAATCGACGCCGGCGTATGTGTCGGTTGATGGCACACCGATTGAAGTGCCCGTGCCTTCGGGTGACAAACCATTGATCATCCCACAGAAGGACGTCGTTGTGGTGATCTGCAACGAGCGAATGATCGATCGGGCAATGGTGCATCAGAAGAAGCTCTATCTCAATGTGTCGGGATTCGATGCCTCCGGGGCGCCGATTCCGTTTGATGCAGCGAAGGTCGTGGCGATTAGCATCTCGGGAGAAACCCAGTCGGTTCCGGCATCGTCCGTGCGTGAGAAGGCTCGTTCATCCAAGCTGACGCAGGGGGCCTGGTTGGCGTGGCCACTGGACGCCTATGTCACCGGGGAGTCTCAACGATTTGCAACGCTTGAAGGGCCTGCCTCACTCAATTCCTGTGGCGCTGCAGGTGGTTATGGGTGGTACCGCCTTCGATTCAAGGATGGATCCAGCCGCAAACGGCTGGTTCATATTCCAGACTCGGGTGACCGAATTCACCTCTACCGCAGTGAGAGGTTGATCGGGGTCTATGGAGAAGGCCCGGCTGCGAAGGAACTACCCCTCGACCTCGTCATCGCCAAGGACGACTCGATCACGATCCTTGCCGATCATCTCGGCGGGTTTTCCGATGGAGCCGACCAACACCAGCGACATGGTGTCTATGGCCACCTGCTGGAGGTCAAACAAACAAAACCTGCTTCCAAGCGCATCTCTGCGGATCCAGTGGATCCATTTGAAGTGCGCGGGTTCTTATGGGGCCGGGCGCAGGGGCAAGGTTCAGACTCATCGCAAATACGCTGGCCGCTCAGTCTGGCCAAGACCAAGCCAATGCTTGTGACGATTCGGAATTGTTCAGTCTCGGGCACGTTTCTTCTCAATGACATTCCGATTCAGTGGTTCCCCGGATCGGCGGGGTCGACGAATTTGTCAATGATGTTGACTCCGGATCAGCCCGAAGGCGCCAAACGCGGGGCGAATGTTCTGCGGTTTGCCCCAGATCCCTATCAGGATCAGCCGTTGGAGCGCCTGCAGAAGGCCATTCGGTTTTATTCAGTCATCAGCACTGTGTCCGACGGTGCCTCCTGGGCCTTTGCGAAGTGGGAGCCTCCTGATCCAGTTGCCACAGGTTGGCAGACGACCCATCCTGCAAAGGGCAAACCATGCTGGTGGATGTCGACATTTCGGGCACCGATCGGGCCAATCTGGCTCGACCTGCGGCCGTTGAGTAAGGGCCAGGTTTTCGTTAACGGCCAGAATCTTGGGCGATATTTCGTTGCCGGGAGCGATGGACGGAAGGTGGGCCCCTTGGAAGGCCTGGTTGTCCCGCCATCCTGGCTGCGCAGCGATGCCGAGAATACGCTGATGATCTTTGACGAGCACGGATTCAGCGCTGCGAAGGTCGGCCTGCGTCCGTTCTAGAGCCAGCCCCGTTCACGCCGGAAGAATGAGGAACATGCCTCCCCGAATCGTCATTCTTGGCGGCGGCTTCGCCGGAGCGTACTGTGCGCAGGCGCTGCTGCGCAAACTCAGACGCGACGAAGCTGAGGTGACGCTCATTGATCGGCACAACTATTTCGTCTTTCATCCGCTGCTTATTGAAGCGGGGACAGGAAGCCTCGAACCGCGGCACGCCGTGGTACCGATTCGCGACTTCATCAAACGAGGCCGTTTCCTCATGGGGGAGGTCGAGAGCGTCGATCTGAGGGGCAGTTCAGTTGGTGTGCGGATTGGAGATGCACCCCCGACGGAGCTGAGATTCGACCATCTTGTCGTGGCGCTGGGCAGTGTCACCCGGATGCCACCCGTGCCCGGGCTCCGAGAACATGGTCGCATGATGAAGGATCTGGGCGATGCCGTGGCGCTTCGGGATCGAATGGTTCGCCTGCTTGAGGAGGCAAACGCGACCGATGATGAATCGCGGCAACGCGAGCTTCTGTCGATGGTGATCGTGGGCGGGAATTTCACCGGAGTCGAAGTGGCCGGCGAGTTCGAGATGTTTCTAGGGCGGGCAGTTGCCCGGTACCCGAACGTCTTCGACAACGCGTATCACATCAGCTTGGTTGAGTCCGAGGGCCGCATTCTGACGCCACTGTCTCCCTCACTTTCGGAGTATGCGACCAAGGCTTTGCGATCACGAGGGATCGAAGTTCGGCTCAATGAAAAGGCTGTGCGCATCGACGACGACTCAGTGGAGCTTTCGAGCGGCGAGCGGATCAACGCCCGAACGGTGATCTGGACGGCAGGCATCGGCCCGAATCCATGCATGCAGACCTGGGGACTGCCCGTGGATCAACGCGGATTCATTCAATGCGAGCGCGACCTGAGAGTGAGAGGGCACCAGACGATCTGGGGCATTGGCGACCTTGCGGTCAATCTGGGGCCGGACAGCCAGGCCTACCCGGCCACAGCCCAGCACGCCATTCGCGAGGGAACGGCGTGTGCAGAGAATCTGGTTCGCACACTCCGAGGGCAGTCAACCGTTCATTGTGACCTGACCAATCAGGGTTCGATCGCCGCACTTGGTTGCAGGACGGGTGTCGCTCAGGTCTTCGGCATCAGACTCTCGGGCTTTCCGGCATGGTTTCTCTGGAGGACGGTGTACCTCATGAAGATGCCAACCCTGGCACGGAAGATTCGAGTCGCGCTGGATTGGACGCTCGATCTCGTCTTCCGGCCTGATATTGTCGAACTTGGGGTGCACCGCGTGAGCCCTGCACCAACGGCTCCGCAGCCGACGAAGGCGGTCTGAAGGCCGGTGTCGGTCACGCCGGAGTGCGAAGTGACATTACAACCTCAAAAGCAATCAGAAGGATGATGATCCACTCAAGGACTTCCATGCGCACTGTCGTCTGCCGATCGTCGAGCTTCTGATAGATGCTTTCGATGGTTTCCAGCTTGCGCAGGATTGACGCGTCCCACTCGGGAATATGGAATCGTTCTGACGCAGCGTGATAGATACGGGCCAGATACTGATCGCCAAGAAGCTTCAGCGAGTTATTGACTCCTTCAAAGAGCAGCGCTGCATCCACCTGCAGGCGGCCGAGCCGGCGCATGTTCGCCATGCGTTTGAACAGGCCTTGCCGCCGCGAAACTGAGGCATAAGCCCCGTCGAGCGTGTCATCGAGCTGTTCATCGAGGTGGCGCAGCTCGAGGAGTTCGACGTTGGCGAATTCCAATGCCGCCACCACGTCCTCGCACTCCCGTTCAAGGACCATGGAAGCATTCCAGTCGATGATCGAAACTTCTCCCGGACGGTATGACCATTGACTCAGCAATGCCTCGGCGGCCTGCTGATCGGAGAGGGGCTGAGTCTCAGCGCGAAGGACCTGGGCGATGCCACGAGTATGGCGGCGGGCGAATTCAAGACGATCTGTCTGAGGGCCGGTGCAGCCCGCATCTGCCTCGTCGTCAATCGAGTCCACTCGATAGACAACGTAATCCTCCATGCCGGTGCCCAATCGAGGGCGATCCACGGATTCACCGAGGACTTGAAGTAATTGTCTCACCCGGGTGTGGGCGTCGTTGAAAAGACCCGGGTGGTCGTAGATCTGTTCTGCCAGTCGAGGCATTTCGTCCAGAGGCTCGTCAAACGGGACGTGATAGCCAACGCTCGCCGCCCCGAAGTCATAGAGAACGACCTCCACAGCGCTGACGGTGCGTCCCTCGAGTAGCTCGGAGTTCCCCGACTGAAAGAGGCGCAACGGCGGCGGCCGGTAGGCAAAGTAGGCCGGGCTTCGGCGACGCCTCCGGATGTTCTCTCGCTGGGCGGTGTGACTGAGGTATTGCTCGGCTTTATCCAGATCGATTGCGAATCCAACATCAACGGCAAACATGACGATGCATGTGCCGCGCAGTTTCGGCGAGAACCCTGAATCGGGCATGCTGACAGCATAGGGACCGGAGTCAATCGCCGTCTGAGGCGCGGGGTGCTGCGATCAGAGCGACGCCCGCCTACACTATGCCCCTCATGGCTCAATCTCGGCGGCATCGCCGCGTGGTTTTGACAGGTTTGGGGCCGATCTGCGGCCTGGGTGTCGGACTGGAACCGTTCTGGACCGGACTCTGTGACGGGCGGTCGGCCGTCCGTCCGATGGAGCGTTTCGACGCCCGGGGCTTCTCATGCAGTGCGGGCGTTGAAGTTCCTGATGGCACCTTCGACGTCAAGTCGGTCGTGCCCAAGTCGTACCGCAAGGCAACCAAGGTCATGGCTCGAGATATTGAGCTTGCGGTCGGCGCTGCCGCATCGGCCGTCGCCCACGCTGGGTTGATGACGAAAGGCACGAATCCCGACGTGGCGCCAACCCTCGCTCCGGGACGAATGGGTTGCCATATTGGCGCGGGCCTGATCGCGGCGGAGGAAGACGAGTTGACCGCGGCCCTTGCAAGTAGCCGCCGGGAGGACGGCAGCTTTGACTTGTCCGCATGGGGTTCGACAGGCATGACGAATCTCACTCCGCTCTGGCTGCTCAAGTACCTCCCGAACATGCTGGCGTGCCATGTGACGATCATTCATGATTGTCAGGGACCGTCCAATACGATCACGTGTGCAGAGGCATCGAGCGGGCTTTCGATCGGCGAAAGCATGCGGGTGATTGGTCGAGGTGATGCGGATGCATGTCTCTCCGGTGGGGCAGAGTCAAAGTTGAATCTGATGGGATTCCTGCGCCAGCAGTTCGCCGGGCGGCTCGCGCCTGATGTTGAAGGCGAACCATTCGAGGCTCGAGTGAAACCGTTCGATGCCGACGCTTCGGGGACGGTGCTCGGCGAAGGTGGCGGAATTCTCGTGGTTGAGGCCCTGGAGACGGCGCGGGCGCGCGGAGGTCGTGCCATCGCTGAATTGATGGGATTCGGCGCCAGTCAGGGATTCTGCCCGGATACGGTCGGAGTTGAATTGGATGCGGAGGAATCAGGCATCTCCGACGCGATGGAGGGTGCCTTGGACGAGGCAGAGGTTCGACCCGATGAAATTGACGCAATCGTCCCGCTTGGGTCCGGGATTCCCGCTGTAGATCGCGCAGAATGCCGAGCGATTCAACGGGTCTTCGGAGATCGGTCCCGAGAAATTCCGATCCTTACCATCGTGCCGAATGTCGGCGAATGTGGTGCGGGCGCGGGGGCACTTCAATTGATCGCAGCTGCGCAAGCCATAGCCACTCAGATGTTGCCGACACGAATGAATACGACGAACTCGCCCGGTCTGACCGCGTCGAAGGCGCCCGCCTCCAGGACTCGTCTTCGCCGCGTCTTGGTTTCGACCTGTGGCATGGGTGGCCAGAACGTTGCCATGATCCTGGGGTCCATGGAATGAATCCGAGCAATGCAGAGACCCGGGTCGTGATTACCGGCATGGGCTGGGTGACGCCGCTGGGGCACGACCTCGAAAGCGTCTGGAAGCGCTTGATGGCGGGGGAGTCCGGCGTTTCACCGATCGATCGGTTTGACGCGAGAACATTTCCGACGACGTTCGCCGCACAGGTTCGCAACTACGACTTCAGGAAATACGTCGAAGATCCGATCGTCCATGAGCACGCCGGGCTGAATTCGCAGTTTGTATTGGGGGCGGCACGACAGGCGTGGGAGCAAGCCGGCTTGAAGACCAGCAACGGGCTCAACAAAAAACGCATCGGTCTGTATCTCGGGGCGGGTGAAGGTGTGCTCGATTTCGAGAACTACGTTGGGTCGAATCTGGCGGGCTGGGATGAATCGGCCGGCAAGGTGGATTCCGTCAAGTGGGCCCAATCGGCCTTGCAGGGAATGACGGCGTGGCGTGAAGTTGAGCAGGAGCCCAACATGCCGCTCGCGCACCTCGCACGCGAGTTTGGAATTCGAGGGCCGGCCTACAACTGCCTGACTGCCTGCGCGGCGAGCACACAGGCCATCGGAGAAGCGTTCAGCATTCTCAGGCATGGCACCGCGGACGTCATGATGGCGGGCGGCACCCACACCATGATCCATGTGCTCGGCATCACGGGGTTCAATCGGCTCACCGCGTTGTCCACAAGCAAGGGAGAATGTGTCCGAGCATCCAAACCGTTCAGCCGGGCTCGTGATGGATTCGTGATGGGCGAAGGCGCAGGCGTGGTCATCCTCGAAACGCTGGAACATGCCCGAAAACGAAGAGCAACGGCGCTCGCCGAAGTCATCGGATATGGTTCGAGTGCGGACGCATTTCGAATTACCGATATTCAGCCGGAAGGGCGTGGGGCTGCGGCCGCAATGCAGCAGGCGCTTCGGCAAGCGGGCCTCTCACCACACCAACTGGATTCCAAGGGCCGACCTCCGGTGCACTACATCTCTGCTCACGGCACAGGGACGAAGGAGAACGATTCGATCGAAACCCTTGCGGTCAAATCGGTCTTTGGTGATCTCGCCAAGTCAGTTCCGATGAGCTCGATCAAGTCGATGATGGGCCACCTGATCGCGGCGGCCGGAGCGGTCGAACTGATCACCTGCGTGCTGGCGATACGTGAGAACATGCTGCCCCCTACGATCAACCTGCTGGACCCGGATCCGGAACTCGATCTGGACTATGTTCCCAATGTCTCCCGGCGGGCGGAAATCGACGTGTGCCTCTCGAACTCGTTCGGATTCGGCGGGCAAAACGACACGTTGGTCATCCGACGATTCAACGAGGCGGATTGATGGATGTAAAGCGCACGTGGGCCCGATGGATGTGGGCTGCCGGCGCTGTCCTTCTGCTGATCGGCGGGGGATTGTGGTTCGGCACGCGCGTGCAACCTCGCTGGTTTCATCAGAGGCAACAGGTTGGACAGGGGGCCAGCGATGCAGCGTGGCGATTCGAGCAGGACGTGGTGTCGGAGATGCAGAAAATCAGGGATGAGAATCCATGGGCGCTTCGCATCGATGAGGCGATGCTGAACAACTGGTTCGCAACGAGGCTCCAGGCTTGGGTACAGAATCAGGGTGGAATGGAGGCGGTAGAGTCGCTCGGCGAAGTTCGGGCCCGGTGCAGGTCCGGGGCGGTCGACCTCGGCATTGAGCATGGCGGACGGGTGGCGTCGATCACGATTGGCGTCTCCGGTCCGACCGGGGCTCAGGCGGTGACCATCGACGGCTTGTCTCTGGGTTTGCTCCCGTTGGATCCACGATCCGGAGAGTGGTTGCTTGGGCACATCGCGGGGGAAGAAACTATCCGATCATGGAAAGATGATTCCGTCATCGGCGAGGCGTTGAGGCAATTGCTCTCCGAAGGGTTGCCAGTCCGGGAGGTTCCCCTCAGCGATGGTCGAACCGTGTTGATCGAGGACGTTCAGGTCCGACAAGGCGCCATCTTTGTGAAGTTTGTCACAAGCCGGCGTTCCAACCAGCCCGATCTCCCGAGATGAGCTTCTGCCCGACAAAGAAAAAGGACCAGGCCAGCCCCCACAGCCAGCCCAGCCCTGCTCTGCGCTCGAGTTGCAAGGAGCCACAACTGCTCTCCCGAGGGGAGGATATCACGAACCATCTGCTCTGCAAACAGAAATTCGCTCCTTTGGTAAGGATGTCTGATTCCATTCCAGACGTCTCGACAGGAACGAGGTTCAACGGCTCCTAGAGTGGCCTGCATGTTCGTGGATAGACCCTTGCGAATCGACCGTGTCTTCCTTGATTGGAACCGCCCGCTCATGAGATCCGCGGCGGAATGGCTAATCAGTCACGCGCGGGTGAATGGAGAGATCGATCTCGAGGAAAGGATTTGTGTCGTCCCCGGCCGGCGGGCTGGACGCTTGCTGTTGATGCGTCTGGCGGAGGGGGCGCAGGCTGAAGGACTGGTGCTTCGGCCCCCACGGATTGTGACGCCGAGTTCGCTGGCTCTGGCGTGCGCGGAACGGATGCCGGCAACATCGTCGGATGCGGAGGCAGTCCTGGTTTGGATGGAGGCACTCCAGGGGTTGGAAGAAGGGCAGCGGCGCGTTCTGGCGAAGGAAGTCCCGGCTGGAATTCGGGGGTGGGTCAGGTTGGCGAAGGTAGCTATGCGGCTGCGTCGGGAGTTGAGTTGGGAAATGGTGACTTTTGATGATGTGCGACAAACGTGCGAGAGGATGGAGCGATGGGGCGAAGCGAAGCGATGGGAAGTCCTCGGCAACGTTGAGTCCGACGTTGGAGAGCGACTCAGAAAGCTGGGGCTCATGGATCAGGACGATGCTGAGCAGCGGGTGGCATCGTCCGAGACTCGATGTCGGAAGATCGTGCTGGTCGGGATCGTGGAACTCTCCAGGCGACAGCGACAGGTGCTTGATGGATGGGGAGACGAGGTGACAGCATTGATCCACGCACCGGAGCGTTGCGAAGGTGGATTCGACCCGACAGGTTGCCCCGATCCCGCCTGGTGGAGCGAGCAGGACATTGAGGTCTCTGATGACGCGATCCACCTCGCCAACGATGCCGAGGATCAGGCTCAGCAAGTGCTCCGGTGCATCTCGTCGCATGGCGGTAGGCTCAGCACCGATGAATTCATGGTCGGGGTCTGTGATCCTGGTGCTGTCGGGGCATTGATTGCGGCGGGTGAATGGGCTGATGTGCCGATGCGGTCCGCTGCGGGCGTTGCGATTGAACAAACGGGGCCGTGGATTCTCGGGCAATTGGTCGTTGATTGGCTCAATGATCGGCGATTCTCAACCTTGAGTGCCTTGATGCGGCATCCGGATCTGGAGAGAGTACTCGTCGCAGGGGGACTCACCGGAGTCTGGGAAACCGGCCTTGACGAATACGCGACGGAAAGGCTGCCTCGCTGGGTTGACGATGACTCGTCAGCGGCTACAGGGCAACCTGAGTTGATCCGGACGGCCCGTGACGCTCTGGATCTGTTGTTGCGGCCGCTGCGAAATGCCCAGGGACAACTCGATGCGACTGCGCTGGCGTGGCAGAAGGTCCTCACGGAGGTCTATGGAGGACGCGAGCAGGTTGAACCGCGATCCCTGACGGCGGTTGAAGCCTTGCTGGATGCCGCGTCGATCGTGACTCAGGTCCACGCTCGGCTCGCCCGCAGTCACGTGAATGCCGGACGTGACGGTGAGACCCTGTGGTTTGTCCTCCAGATGGCAGGTGGTTCGCAGGTGGCCGAGCCGTCGGAAGGGCGGATTGAGATGGCAGGCTGGTTGGAGCTTGCGCCTGATGACGCACCCGCATTGATTCTGACGAGCTTCAACGAAGGCAAGGTTCCATCCTCGAGCGGATCGGATGCATTCCTGCCCGACGGTCTACGGCGGGCGCTCGGCCTGCCGAACGAGGCACAACGCCATGGACGTGACGCCTTTCTCCTGCAAACGATCCTTTATTCCAAGCAGTGCGTGCAGTTTGTTGTGCCGCGACAGGACAGCCTTGGCCAGCCACTGATGCCGAGCCGGCTCCTGATGCAGGTTGACGAGAATCGAATCGGACATCGATTGAGGCTGCTGATGGCCGAACTACCGAATCTCGAGCGACGAGCGATTGGGCTGGTTTCAGGAGACGTTGGCGGCATCCCCATGCCGGAACTGCCCGAAGACATGGCGGTACCGGAATCGATGCGGGTGACCGACTTCAAGGCGTATCTGAATTGCCCTCGGCGATATGCGATGAGCCGACTTCTGGGGCTTGAGGCGTCAAGCGATGCGGCCGAGGAGATGTCGCCCCCGGTCTTTGGCAATCTCATTCATCGGGTGCTTCAACGTTTTGGGGAGAATGAAACCGCCCGAGACGAGATGCGGCCGGAACACATTGAATCCTATCTCGAGGATGCCTTGGATCGGCTGGCCCGAAGTGAATTCGGGCGATACCCCTCGACCGCAATCCGTGTGCAGCTGATGCGAATTCGCAGTCGGTTGCGTGTGTTCGCCGCGAGGCAGGCTGAGATGACGAAGGAAGGATGGCGGATTCGACAGGTCGAGGTGAGCCTGCCGGACGACGCGATGCTGGTCATTCCCGGGGAATCGCCGATGCGAGTAACCGGCCGCATCGACCGGATCGACCAATTCGGCGACCAACCGCGATTTCGACTGATGGATTACAAGACGGGAGAAGATGGGGAAGAGCCGGGCAAGACGCACCGAAAAGGTCGAAAGGGAGCGGAGGAGTGGATCGAACTTCAACTGCCCCTCTATGGCCGCCTGGGTTCGGGAAAGCTGTTTCATGGGCAGGCGGAGCTCGGATATTTCCTGCTTCCCAAGAGTGAGAGCGATGTGCGGTTCGCGGCGGGCGGATGGAATGAGTTGGAGGTTGACAGCGCCATCGATAAGGCGATCGAGATCGTGAGGGCGGTACGACGGGGCGAATTCGCCGTGAACGACGAGAGCCGTGGTTCCTTTGATCCATTCCGTCGGATTCTTCGGGTGAATGTGTGGTCACCAGATGCAGGGGAGGGCGAGTGAATCTGAGGCACCAGCGAATCCTGGCGTCGGCGGGTTCGGGAAAGACCTACCAGCTTGCGGCACGATTTCTCACACTCCTGGTGCACGGGGCTGATGTTTCGACCATTCTCGCAAGCACGTTCACTCGCCAGGCGGCCGGACAGATTGCCAGGCGCATCCTGCTACGACTGGTCGAAGCGAGCGAAACAAGAGAAGCCCTGATGGCCTTGCGGCGAGACACCCAGAAGCCGGACCTTTCACACGCAGAGGTGTTGCGAATTCTCAAGGACCTGGCAAAGTCGCTGCATCGATTACGAGTACGAACGCTGGACAGCGTGCTTTCATCAATCGTGACGGCGTTCGCGCTCGACCTTGGGCTGCCTCCGGGCCTGGAGGTTGCCGACGAGGTCGAAGAGGAACGGCTTCGCCACGCAGCGATTGACGCCATGCTTGACGCCGCCGATACCGATCGATTCGCCGACCTGCTTCGGCAGTTGACCGAGGATCAACCCCTGCGGGAAGTCGTCAAGGCTGTGGTGTCCGCCGTGAGAGATGCCCATGAACTCTGGAGAGAATCGACTGGATCGGCATGGGAGGTGATTGCCGGGCGGCCGAAACCTGAACTCGAGGTCGTGGAACACACGGCGATTCATTTGGCAAGCATCGTCGAAGGATCCGAGGCGCGATTGGGCAAAACGGTCGCGGCAGATGCGGCAGCTGTCCAACGTGGCAACTGGTTCAAATTCCTGGATTCAGGTGTGGTCAAAGCGGTACTTCGGGACGGACGCTACTACAGCAAATCGCTCCCCTCCGAGGTCGTCAGCGCCTACCGCATCCTGATTGAACAGGCGGAGCGAGTGACGGCCCCTCGCATGCGGGCAAGGAGCATGGCCATTCGCGATCTGGTGGCCGACTTCGACCGGCACTTGAGAATCGTCAAGCATGAGGAAGGGCTGGTGACGTTCTCCGACCTCGGGGTTGTGTTGCGTGAAGCAGACGAGATGGCTCTCGAAGACATCTATTTTCGCCTCGATGGGCGGGTGGAGCACATTCTCTTGGATGAGTTCCAGGATACGAGCGTGCCGCAATGGATGGCGCTGGCGCCCATGGTTCGTGAGGCGGCCAGCTATGCGCCCCCCTCTCGATCGCTGTTTGTGGTGGGTGACCTCAAGCAATCGATTTATGGATGGCGGGCAGGCGAACCGGAAATACTGGCACGACTCCCGGAAGCGCTAGGGGGGCCAGGATCGATCGAGGACATCGTTCTATCGCGGAGCTATCGATCCGATCCGGAGATCATCAATGTCGTGAATGATGTCTTTGGAACAATTGCGACCAACGTTGCCCTCGCCTCCAATTCTGAGGCAGCCAGAGCATGGTCGGAGTGGTTCGAGGAACATCAGCCATCGCTTCAACCCCGTTCGCAAGGGTACTTCGAGATCAAAGGGGTCAAAGCCGACAGTTCAAAGCCGAACGCAGCGACGAAACTGCGGGCGAAGGTGAAGGAATCACTTGCGCTGATTGAGACTCTGTTGTCGACGAATTCCGGAATTTCCGTCGGAGTACTCATGCGGAACAACCACGAGGTGACGGTCTTCATGAACGAGGTGGCATCGGCAGGACGTGGCGGACTGGCCGGCATCGTGGGGCAGGGCAGAGTTGCGGATTCGACGGGAGTGAATCTGATTCTGGATGCGTTGAGGATGATTGATCATCCGGGAGATACGATCAGTGCGTTCAATGTCTCGCAGTCGCCATTGGGTGACGCCATGGGAATGGACCGCGTGTGGTCGTCGATGACACCGGATCGGTGTTCCGTCGTGGCGCGGCAGTGGCGAAGGCGAATTCTGCAGAATGGCCTGGGAGTAGTTGTGGCGCAGTGGGCGAAGGTGCTGGCACCCTTTGGTGATGAGCGCGATGCACGACGGCTGCGCCAGATCACGCAGATCGCCACACGTTTTCATCGCAGAGGAGGCGTTCGCATGAGCGAATTCGTTCGTATGGCGGAGGAATGCAGGCTGAAGGAATCTACAACCGCAAAGGTGCAGGCGATGACGGTACACCAGGCGAAGGGACTGGAGTTTGATGCTGTGATCCTGCCTTCACTTGATGCGCCGATCGATCAACATCGCGATCAGCTGGTGTATCGACGGGACAATCCACTTGGCCCCATTACCGCCATATCGATTTCGGGACGCCGGGGAGAACGTGCCATCATTCCTGAGGTGGAGCATCTCTATGAGCACGCCAGATTCAGGTCGGTACGAGAAGAGTTATGCTCTCTGTATGTCGGCCTCACTCGGGCGAAAAGCGCGATGTACCTGATTGTCGACGACCAGGGTGAATCACATTCAGCCGAGCCGAGATGCACGGGTCAAGAGGTGATTCGCGCTGCGCTCAATGTCAACGCAGGAGCCGGTGTGCTGTGCACCCGAGGCGATCCGCAATGGCTGTCACACATGGAATCTCGTGAAGCCGCCTGCGCCGACGATGAGGTGGCATTCGTTCCGCCGCGATCAGGTCGGGTGCGACCGCGAATTCGTCGTCCGAGCGGAACCGAGGGCATCGTTGCCGGGGATGCCGACCGTCGCGATGAAGGCATCGCGATGCACCTCTTGCTGAGCCGCGTGGAATGGCTGGAGAGTTTCTCGGAAACGGACGCGGAACTGATGAGCATGCTGGAGGGCGAGCTGCCGAGGAAGGACCGGAATTGGGCCGTGGGCCAGGTGGCAGCGTTTCGTAGGGCAGTCGCTTGCCCCCAAATCGCGGTATTGTTGAGCCGGCCCTCGGCGGACGCCGTCGTGTGGCGGGAGCGACGATATGCCGTGCTGGTGGACGGCGAGTTGAATGCCGGTGCCATCGACCGCCTTGTGTACCGGCCGAACGACGGTTCGGTGGAGATCGTTGACTTCAAAACGATGGCCCCTGATCCGGGGCGCACCGGAGAGTGGTTCGAAACCCAACTCACGGCGTATCGAGAGGCGGCGGTCTCCATGCTCGGCGTCAAACGAGAGGCCGTTCGGCTCAGGATTGCCTTCGTCTCCGTGGGAATCGTCATGGAAATCTGTCGAGAAAACGCCCCCGCCACGATGGCCCACGACAGCTAGTGCTGCTGCTATGATCCGAACCAATTCCCATGCCCACGATCACTATCAACGGCAAGCCGTTTGAGTTCACCAAAGGCGAGACCATCCTCCAGGTCGCGCTGCGAAACGGCGTTGAGATTCCGCACTATTGCTACCACCCGGGCCTGTCGATTGTGGCCAATTGCCGCATCTGCCTTGCGGAGGTCTGGGCGCCGAATCCGAAAGCCGACAACCGGCTCGAGCCGATCCCCAAACTGCTCCCCACATGTCAAACGCCCTGTGGCGACGGGCAGGCGGTGTACCTCGACAGCCCGAAGTCCGTCGCCAACCAGAAGGCGGTGATGGAGTACCTGCTCATCAATCACCCGGTGGATTGTCCGGTGTGTGATCAGGCGGGCGAATGCCACCTGCAGGATTATTCGTACCAGTACGGTCGCGGCCAGGCGCGATTCCAGGAGCAGAAGAACAAGCAGCCGAAGAAGGATGTCGGCCCCAATGTATTGCTGTACTCGGATCGATGCATCATGTGCACCCGGTGTGTGCGATTCTGCCGCGAGGTAACCGGAACCGGAGAGCTTATTGTCGAGGGTCGCGGATCGACGGAACAGATCGACGTGTTCCCGGGAATCGCTTTGGACAACGAACTTTCGGCCAATGTCATCGATCTCTGCCCCGTGGGTGCACTCCTTGACAAGGATTTCCTGTTTCAGCAGCGGGTCTGGTTCCTGAAGAAGACTTCGTCGATCGACGGGATCACCGCCAGCGGCGACAACATCTCCATTGAGCACAACAACGGCAGGGTCTATCGCCTGAAGCCGCGCTACAACCCGGACGTCAATCGTTGGTGGATCTCGGACGAGATTCGCTATGGATGGAAATTCGTTCATCGCGAGGATCGTGTGCTGATGCCCTACGTTCGGGGCGAAGAACCCTTCGAGATTGAGGAAGCGCCGCTGGCCTGGGAAGGAGCGCTCGCCCGGACGCAAGAACTTCTCAAGGCGGGCCGCCGTTCGGCGTTGCTCGTAAGCCCGATGCTTTCCTGTGAGGATGCGTTCCTTCTCGCCTCGTATGTCCTGGGTGTCGACCCGGAGGCGGTGATTGGAATTGGTCCCGTTCCCAGGCACGGTTCGGACAAGGAATTTCCAGGCGGATACAGGATCCGGGCGGAGAAGGCACCGAATGCTCGGGGTGTGCGGCGGGTGCTCGAGAAAATGACCTCCCGTGTTTATGACGCCCAGTCATTTGCCGCGGCCGTTCGCAGCGCGGGGGCATCGACCGTTGTCGTGACTGGAAACTACCCGAGTGAGTGGGTCACCCCTCAGTTTGCCGAAAGCCTTTCGGGGCTGACGACCATCGTGATTGATACCCTGCCGAATCTGTTGACGAACAATGCAGCGGTCGTGATTCCGGGAGCGACCTGGGTCGAAAAGTCCGGATCATTCGAAAATGCCGACGGAAAGGTTCAGGCATTTGAGCGTGCCATTGATCCGCTCGATTTCTGCAAGAGCGAGTCACAGATCGCGATCGAGCTTAGTCGACTGAATGGCGGGGCTCCGGAGACGGCGGTATATGACGCGTCTTCAGTCCGAAGGCGCATGGCAGACCAACTCGGACTGGGGGCTCAATTCTCCGGCCTGACGTCTGTCGGAACAACGACCAGCGTTGAATCGGACATGGTGCTCGTGGATCTCTGATCTGCCGGGTTTCTCAGCGTTCCTGACGGCTTTTCATCGAGTGCGGTCCGAGCATGCACTCTCACCGTTCAATTCGGCGGCTCGTGCAGACAAACAATCCGGGGCCTTTTCCCGAAGTATTGGGCCGAAGTCGCGTGTATCGAATGGTGGAGAAGCCGTTTGGTTTGAGTAGAGCCGTAATTGCAGGTTGATCAAATCCCTGGTGCTGATGGCCCATGGTGTGGCGATAATCTGAGCGGTCGTGTGCCACCATGTCCACAATAAGGAGAATCCCGTGGCGATTAATGACTCGGGCAGCCTCGGCAATGACTTGCGCGGGATCGGTCACGTGGTGGAGGACGAGAACGATTACGGCGGCATCGACTTCGGCGTTCTTGAGCGGGAGTGACTCCAGCGATCCTTTGCGGAATTCAACGTTTGAGTACTCGACGAGCCGCTTACGGGCCGCGTCGAGCATCGCCGTCTCCCGGTCTACGGCGATGACCTTCTTGACCACGGCAGCCAGGAGCGACGACGCATTTCCGGTGCCGCAACCGAGATCCGCCACGACCATCGACGGGTCCACGAGATGGAGAAGTGCTTCGGCTCCAAATGATTCGCCGAAGAGTTCACGCCGGACCGTATCCCATTCACCACCGACGCGACCAAAATAGCTCCGCGTGTCCTGCCGACGCTCGCTAAGGACTTGCAGCAGCCGGGCATCATCCTCTTCGAAAGCGCGGGACGTGCCGATTTGAACGCGGGTGAGTTCCCAAAGTTCCCCAGCCTGTGAATTCATGGCTGCCTTATTGAACCGATACAGGCTCGCGGTCCCTTCAGCTCGCTTCGCGATCCAGCCATACTCAAAGAGCGGCTTGAGATGCCGACTGACGGTCGATTGCGGCATCTGGAGGGCACGGGCCAGTTCACCAACGCCGAGCTCCTGCTGGTCAAGCAGACGAAGCACGCGCACCCTCGACATATCCCCGAGGGTGTTGAGCCAGCCCAGCCATTCCGCCGCAGTCGACATGCTCAATGGCGATAGGGGTCGAGTGCCGCAATGTCCTTGCCCGGCGGAAGTGCGAACGTGGGGCCGGCAATCTCGCCCTGTTGCTTGATCAAGGCCAACACGCCCTGGTGTGCCGGATTGACGCCATAGGCCTGCCGAAGCCGAATCAACGCTTCCTCGGGCCGGCCTAACTCGCCAGCAAGTTCAGAAGCCTTCAGATAGGGCTCGGCGGTCTGGCCATTGTCGATCAAGATGGCTGTTTCGGCCGCAAACATGGCCGAATCGAAGTCGCCCATCTCTCGACAGTAGTCGGCCATGTCGAGGTACGCGCCAACCGTCCGCTGCGAGGCCGCTCGGTCCTTCAGGAACTGGTAGAGCCGTTGATGATCTCCTTGGGTATACATGACCTCAGCAAGACCATGAGCAGTCTCGTTGTCGAGGGGGTTCTTGGCATAGGCCACCTCAAGGGCACGGCGAGCGGCGTCCAGATCACCCATTTTCTGCATGGATTGGCCGTATCGGGACTGGGCCTGCCAATCACCCGGGGCTTTGGCGATAATGCCCCCGTACTGCTCCGCCGCCTGTTCATAGCGGCCGTATTTGAAGTGCCAGTCACCCTTTTCCCTCATCACATCGATGGGCGGACTGGAGGCACACCCCGTAATGGTGAGAAGAACGGCTATCCACACTCCCATAAGACATCGAATCATGGTTGTCTCCATACCACTTCCTGACGCTGATCTCGGGTCGAACTCAATGGCCATCATAAGAAATCCCGCCTCCATCGGCCACGTTGGGCAATGGGCATGAACATCGCCTTGGAATCCGGATGGTTCCCGATGGTCGTGTTGCGGCACACCTATCCGGGCTCGGCGGAGCCTCCACATCTTGACTGGCTTCTTGCTCGATCCTTGTCCGCGAACGAAGGATTGATCAGTTTTCGCGTGCTGCAGCGTCCGGATGAGGTGCCGCCGGAATCGCCCATTGCCGCGATACGGATGTCTGATCATCGAGCCATGTATCTGGAGTACGAGGGACCGATTTCGGGCAATCGCGGGCAGGTGACGCGGGCGGCGAGCGGTCTCGTCCAATGGCGTTGCCTCGGTGAGAACTCCATGAATTGCAACGTCACGTGGGAGGGCGGCATGATTGGAGCGTACGCGATGGAGCGGATTGGACCCCTTGATTCCTCGCAATATCGAATTTTTCGCTTCCCATCCGCAACGGTCTGAGGTAACAATGGTACCGAGAGGGGAGTACAAGTCGACGTGACCTCGTCGTGGGATTGCCCGATGTGTTTGGGCGGCACCGCGTTTCCAACCTGATCTGGAGATGCCCCTCATGGAAATTCGATCCCCTGGTTTAAGTGCTTCGCCACAGGGCGCGCTAAACACCACGCCGCCGGCGCAGCCGCTTCCAACGACCGTTTCGCCGCCACCGGGCGAAATGCCCGGGGGGAGTGACGGACCGCCGTGCTCCAAGATTCGGACCTTTGGAGCAATGAAGCGCCATGAGGACGAATGGTCTCGAACGCCGAATACGACCGGCCAGGGAGCCATCCACGTCAAGACATTTCACGCCAAGCTCACTGAGGATTCCCTGACCTTTCTTGATCAATCCGTCAACGAGTGGCTTGACAATCATCCTCAATATGAGGTCAAGTTTGTCTCAACCACCATTGGCGAATTTACGGGAAAAATCAAGGAACCCCATCTGATCTGCATGGTCTGGGTGTAATCGCTCATCGCGACCAGCGAACCTCCAGACGATAGGTCTTGGCACGGCTGTCCATCGCCTTCCCGTCGAGGTAGGCGGTCTGCTTCGGTTCCAACGCGAGAAAGTGCCAGCCCATCAACGGCCCGAGTTGCATACCGCCGTCGTCGTAGTAGAGGTATCGATAATCAATGAGGAGTTGGTGCTCTGAAAGGCTGCGAACCGGAGTCTGCACGTGAAGTGGAGTTCCGGAGTCGTTGGTGATGACTGCCGGTTGAAATCCAAGCCAGGGCTGCAGGGTTGGAGCCACGCTCACAACAGGGTTGTTGATCGGGGCGGGGTAGGGATCGGCAAGCCCTGGACTGGGGGCGGTGTTTGACGAGCATCCTGACAACATAAAGGTCGCCAGGCAAAGGACCAAAGACGGGTATTTCATTCCTGATTTTCCTTGTCTAGACCACCATTCGAACCTGAGGCACAGATGCGAAGCCACCCATTGGAGTATGGCCGTAGCCGGGCATTCTCATCAACAAAGACATCGTCCGATGCCGCCTTGTTCCCTGGGGATCCTACGAGCCACGCCGGCTGCGAGCTGTCGTCACCATGAAGTCGCAGATACACCGCTCGTGGCCGGCCCGGAGCGCCCGGTCGGAAGTCAGGAAGGACAACTCGGGGCATCGGCTCACCGACGGTCGGGATCCACCCACTGGCGCCACCCGAGAGCGTCGAACCGAGAGCCACCTGGACTTCAAGAGTGCAGGGCCGCAAAACCTTTACCGGCACGAAGTAGATCGACTGCGGCGCAAACTCGAGGTAGCGAGTGTCGGCGTGCGAGCCCGCCTTGGCCAGCAGACCGGCAAGAATCGCTGCGCCACCGGCGATCATGGCCTCATTCGAATCATGGTCGGCGCCGATGATGACCGCCGCGGCCCCGCCCGCAACAAGCAGGTTCCCCGTAGCGCTTTTGATCTTCCGCACATTTTCGAGATTGTTCCATCGAAGATCCTGCGCCAATTGATCCACGTCGCACACGGCATCGGCACGTGCGAGTTCCAGGCCATCGGCACGAATGATCAAAGGACCGCGCCGTCGCTCCTGAGGAACAAATCGTGTCAGGCTGTCATCGGCGCCATAGGCAGTCTTCGTCGGTCCCTTGCCGAAATCGACCATGAGAATCGTGTCGTAGTCGCCCGATCGAATGACGTCCGCGACAGACTGCATGCCCGGGCTGATCCTGGTTGCCGCTCGAAGCAGATCGTCACGACCCGACGCGCCGCTGAGCGCAGCGGCCGTTGCCTGCATCAAGAATCCCAACGTGAAATTGGAATCCGTCACGGAATAATCCGCTCGCTGATCGCTTCCGAAATCCGCCAATCGAAAGAGGGAGTTGGCTGCGGCAGCTCTTGCATTCTCCCAATCGTCCAGCAACGCATACTGCACTGCGGTCCAGTAGTAGGCGAGTGCTTGCTCGAACGGCTCACCTTTCCAGATTCGAACACCTTCGAAGAAAAGAACCGCCGCTGCCGTTCGATCTTTGTTCAATCCGGCCGTTGAGAGCATGTCGAAGGTCCGGTGAAGAACCTCTGCACCCTCTCGGTTGTCCCCATCAGCGAGTGCCGCCAGGCCGAGCCGAAGGTTGTTGAGGATGTATTGCTCGTCTCGAACCTCCGCCGCCGGGCGAAGTTTGTCTCTCGTCTCCGTGAATCGGTAGTCGTAGTAATCCCGAATCGCAGCCATGTTGCGAGGCGCATCGCACCCCGAAAGGACGGCGAGTTGCAGAATCGCGCCGGCAGCCGCTGCCCAACTCAAGCAGCAAACTCGAATCGAACGTTTTCGCACCCTGCTAGTCATACGTCCTGCCTGACACCGATCGCTTGATCTCCCACGAGTCTTCCCAGACGAGCGACGCCGTCTCAAGATTGACCAGCTGGTAGTCGCACAAATACGCATCGCTGCGGCCGCTCCCGGAGGTGGTGGTGAGAGCCTCAAATGTGGCCGTCAACACGTGTGTCGGCTTTATTCGCTGTTCCGGTGGTTCCGGGTCGCCGAGTTCCGCGGCGATGATCGGCCAGCGCTCCGGGGGCACCACCCAGAGCAACGAGTGCTCCTGGCTCACGGTGCTTTCCGCCAGTCTGGCGCGAAGTCGACCAACATAAAGCCACTTCTCATCTTCCGGGATGATTTGCTGGGTATGGTTGGCGACCTTGGCGATCGAAATCACCCACGGCGTTTCTCGGGATCCACGATTCACGATGGCGGCGTCTTGGACAAATGATCGCGACATCTGCTCTGTCATATCGACCAGGTCGACGCTGCGAAGAAATGACGTCGTCGGCCCGGGTGTCGCCCCGCAGCCGACCAGGGCCAGCACCCAATGGCCAGAGGCCAGAATGACAAGACCTCGAAGACTCACCACGACCGAAGCATCCGCATCAACTCACTGATATTTCACTTCGTAGGATTTCTCCCAGACGATTGCGCCGGGGCCGACGTCGGGCCCGCTTGTTGCAGTTCGAAGCTGGACCAGTTGGAAACTCAGGAGGTAATACTGCGTATTGCCCGAGGGCATGTCGAGGACCTCACAGGTCAGCACGTAGTCCGCCCGGGACTGATAGGCGGTCGCCGACGACGCGGGATCTTTCCCGCCGTACTCACGGTCTCGTTGTGATTCCACAAACTGCCGTTCCCGGATGAACTCAAGTCCGTTGCGGGCGCCAGATTCGTTGAGCAGCGAGCGAAGCCGCACCAGAAAGACCTGCCAGTTCATGTGCGGATTCGTGGTTTTGTTCTCAATCTCACCGACGAAGATCTTGGGCCGATTCGACGAGTTCACCACATCGAGGCGGGACGCGAGGTCCATTGCCATCTGATCCGTGGCGGTGACAAGGTCCTTGCTTCGCAGCGTCGTGGAACCCAATTCTGACGCTGAATCGGACGAAGGGTCCATGCGATTTCCCGATTGACCCTGATTGGGCGAGTTGCAGGCCGCCAACCCAATCATGAGGCCGATTCCGACCGCCATCCATCGAAACATGTGGATCTCCGAAGGTGCCGCGCATGTGTGAATCGACATGCGAACTCGATGATAGACACGCGCGATTCTCTGAATCTTCCAATCCGCAATTGAAAGCGAGCCGGTCGATCGACCGGCTCGCTTGGGGTTCCAAAATGAACTCGAATCTCAGTTACCGGCGGCGCCGCCAAATTCGCCGGCATCAGTCTGGCGGAATCCCTGGTTCTTCGCAAAATCGATGCTGGTGGTCAGACCGACGTATCGCGGCCCGCCGGCCACCGCTCGTGTAGGCTTCGGAGCAAAGGGGTATCCGCCGATCTGGCGATGAATGTAGTCAGGGGCGCGAACGATGAGCACTCCCTGCCAATACCTGATGCTGGCGGCGTCACCGCCGTTATCGATCCAGGCCTCGGGTTCAACGCTTTCAGTGATCAGGTCAATGATCTCATCAACCTTCTCGCTTTCCGGAACACGATCGACCTCATCATTATTCTGCTGGATCAAGCCCCCGCCACCGCTGCCGCCATTGCCGCCCGATCCTCCGCCACCGCCACCACCAAAGCCACCGCCACCGCCGCCACCGCCGGATCCGCCGTTGTTGCCCTGATTGATGGCTGCATCAAGGTCGAATTCGGGCGCATTGGTGAACTTGGGAACATCAAAGAGGAGGTCGCGGATCGGGTAGTATCGGATCTCTCGAGCAGCCTCCGCGCCGAGTCGCTCCTTTGTCCCGACTTCGACGTATCCCTTGCGAAGCTGCCAGGTGCATGGTTCAACGTCAGCACATTGTTCAAGCACCATCTCAAGAACATCGAGGGCCGGCTTGTCTTCAACCTTGAGATTGATCTCCGTTGAAGGGTCGATGCCTGTGCCCACCTTGTCATCGTTGAATCGGCCGACAATGTCGATGCCGAGTTGCGTCTTGATGTAGTTGATCGCGTCTCGCGCGGAAGTGTCCTTGAAGTCCACGCTGATATCGGTGTAGAGCAAAGCGCCAAGCATCGATGCCTTGCTGGTGTTGTTCCTCTCGGCGTCCATTCGCTTCTGCTGAACGTGCGCAATCCGTTCGGCGAGCGACTGGCCCAAGCCGGCCGAAGCAAGCGCTACAGCCGCGCAGGAGGCGATCAGAATGGAGCGGGGATTCATGGAGGCGATCTCCTTTGAACAAATTGAGGCCGGGCGCAGCCCTGTATCCTAGTCGGCAATTAAACCAGCCGGAACCAGATTCGGTTGCGGCCGAATCGGTCCGCCTGGCTCAGGGTTTGACGTCCATTTGGGGTTCCGAGTTCCATTCCGGCCGATTCTGAGCGAATTCAACCGGGATCCGGATGGATCCAAGGGCCTGAAGCGGCTTCTTTTCGTTATCAATACCTGCGGCTTCAACACGAATGAGCCTTGCTTCGCGGCCAAACTCAGGGAGGGCCATACGAAACATACCGTCCACAATGCGAACATCGATGCGGGAGAGCACCCGCTGATTCGCGCGAGGAAAATTGACCGCCGCGGTGGCCTCCAGATCCTCCGTGTTCGGTGGTGGATGGAGTTCATCGACCTGCCCGTCCCGGGCAGTCTCGACGATCAGGACAGCTGAACCTGAAGTCATTCCCGGCACCTCGCCGACCAGATCCTTCCCTTCGAGTCTCAGGGTGATTCCGTCGGTGGCCGGCCCAAGTGCGATTCGAGTTCCAGGATCGCCGATCAGGTTGTAGAGGCGGACATGCATCGCTCGAAGATCGTGCAGGCTCGATGGCCACCGCGCCACCTTGGCAATGGGAGACATCATGGTGTCGATGGCCCGATCCTTGGAGTCCACCTGCAGCATGGATCTTGAAGCCTGGAGGTCCAGCGCGCCGATCGTTGGGGTCTGCTTCTCGAGGAGCAACTCCGTGACATCCTTCTCCAGGATTGCCGACGCATAGGGATGCGTGATGCGGCTTCCCGCAATGACTGCAATCGGTCCCCCGGGAGCAAGCAGCATGGCTTCCGAGAGACTCGGCCGCCCATCGGCAAGGTCGTACCAGCCGCAGCTGCAGCAGGCGAGCACTGCAATAGGAAGATCTGCGCCAGGTTCCGTAAGCTTGGACAAGTCGTCGGCGACAATGAGCGGAATACGTTGATCACGCCAGTGCATTCGGTCGAACCCGCGGTCGTACCCATGTCCCACATAGTTGAAGAGAATCGCCGGCTCCGCGAGTCGCCGAAGTGACATCTCGGGAAGCTTCGACGGTGGCGGGCAATACACCGAAGTCGGCGAGGCGTAGGTCATGCCCAGGTCGCACGCATCCGGCACGACCGTGTTGACCATGACGCGAAACATGCGATCGATCAAGACGTCGTAAAGCCCGAAGCGACCTTCGGATGCGAGGTAGTTGATCCGCCATCGCCAGGAGCCCTGCGAAGCGTCGGATTCGTAACGCTTGATCTTGGCGAGAACCGACGCCGCTTCTTCATTGGACCCCACTGGAACGCGGCCGAGCGCCACGTCAGGAAGGCTGTCGTCATCGAGTTGCTGATACGGGTCGTCGGTGGCGTAGGTGTCATCAACTCGCCGACGCAGCGTCGGATCATTCTGCGGGAAATAGAAGGTCGGAATCCCCTCCGCGCCAACATCGCCGAGAAGCAGAATCGCCGAATCACCCTCGGCCCCCCTGACCTGTTCGCGAATGAGCGTTCGCAGTGACTCCGGGGAGATTCCGTCGGAGGGATCCACAGCCAGCATTTTGACGTCCCATTCGGGCTCGCGGTGGACCCTCCATGACTCGGCGGATTCAGCCAGAGGTTTCGGGTACACGATGACGTATCGCCCGTGGGCGGACACCAGCGACATCGTGAGCATTGCAATCGCATGAAACATCAAAACCTCCGACGCCGATCTCGCGTGAACGATTACGGCCGATGATCACGACCAAGGATAGCGCATGCCCTCGCTTCAGCGTATAACCAACGCATGAGTGACGCGGTTCTAACGATTGCCTGGGTCGGCACCGGAGTGATGGGGGGATCAATGGCTGGACACCTGCTTAAGGCTGGACATCGCCTGCGAGTCCATTCGCGGACGCGATCAAAGGCTGAAGGTCTCCTGTCCCACGGAGCTGTATGGGTCGCCAGCCCCGCAGAGGCTGCCGAGGGAGCTGACATGGCGGTCTCGATGGTGGGCTTTCCCCACGACGTTCGCGACGTGTGCATCGGCGAGCGTGGGTTTGCTGCGGCACGCGGGTTTTCGGGGGTTGTCATTGACATGACCACATCTCGACCCAGTCTGGCCGTCGAGGTCGAGACCGTTCTGGCCTCACGCGGCATCGCCGCAATTGATGCGCCGGTCTCCGGAGGCGATATCGGTGCTCGAAATGCAACGCTTTCGATCATGGTGGGGGGGCAGTCGGCCGCGGTTGAGAAAGTGTTGCCACTGCTTCAACTCATGGGAAAGACCATCGTTCATCACGGCGGTGCCGGCCGCGGCCAGCACGCGAAGATGGTCAATCAGATCCTGATTGCCTCAATGATGATGGGGGTGTGCGAAGGTTTGTTGTACGCCGAGCGATCGAAGCTCGATCCCGAAAAAGTCATTCAAAGTGTCGGCAGTGGGGCGGCGGGGTCGTGGTCCATCAACAACCTTGGGCCACGGATCGCTCGCGGCGACTTTGAGCCCGGGTTCTATGTCGAACACTTCCTCAAGGACCTCGCCATTGCCTTGGAGGAGGCGTCGGCGATGCACCTGGCCCTTCCCGGCCTTGCCCTGGCACGACAGTTCTATGAAGCCACGCGTGCGATGGGACTTGGCCGAAAGGGCACGCAGGCCTTGTACCTTGCTCTTCGAGCTTTGAGCCAGCCCCTTCCCGCTTAGAATGGACGGCGAACCGGGTTCAGTGCGATATTGTCGCGGCCGAGTATCAACAGATCTGCCACTTCGATGGCTTCGGCAAAGCTCCGCCGGGCCTGTTCAATATCGTGACACTGCGGCAGGACCTTTCCCTGCTCGAGGTGTTCCACCGTTGCAATCGCGTCGCCGCAGATCACGACGGTGGCGTGTGCGAGGGAAAGAAGCAGGCCGCAGGTTCCGGGAGTGACCCCGGAGAGCGGGAAGAGATCGACGGCATCCGCCAGTGAATCTGGTGCGGCCTGGCATCGTTCAAGGATGGCGACCTCCTGGCCCAATGCCGTTACGAGATCGGCATCGTCGCCATCATGGGCTTCCTTGAGCGAGGCGATCAGCGTGAGACCGATGGCTTCGCGTTCCGACTCGCTGATCAACCATTCTGCATGATCCATCGCCGGAAGAGCGCGGCGGCGAAGCGGGTGGAATGATGTGAGGAACACATGGGTAATGTCTTTGAGCGAAAGGTTGGCCCGTTCGCCAAGCCGAGCCTCAAGCACCTGTGCGGGCAGGGACGGATCGACGAGGATTCGCGAGTCGCCCGATTGGACCAGCGTTGTCGTAGCGTGACCGGCTCGAACGTCGTGCTTCTCGTTCCAGAGAGGATGGGCCGCCATCGCCCCGATTGAAATGACCTTGTATTGCACGCTCATGAAACCGGCCCGAATCGCACGGGGTTTCTCACCGAGCCAACACCCGAGATCGACACTTCAATCACGTCGCCCTCCTTCAGCCATCGCGGAGGAGTCTTTGCACTACCGACACCGGCCGGCGTCCCGGTAAGGATGACGGTTCCGGGCAGAAGCGTTGTCGCAGCCGAAAGCTCGGCGATGAGCCGAGCCACCGTAAAGAGCATCAGTGATGTTGACGATCGCTGTACCACTTCTCCATTCAATCGGGTGACGAGTTCGAGCGACTGTGGATCAGGAACGTTGGTGGCCGGCTGGATAGCACCGATGGGACAGAACGTGTCGAAACTCTTGCCTTTGCAGAACTGCCCACCCGATCCCTGTTTCTGCCACCAGCGGGCGCTGACGTCGTTTGCTGCGGCGTATCCACTGACCCGTCGCAATGCATCGGCTTCCTTCACATCACGACAGGCTTCGCCAATCATGACCGCAAGCTCGCCCTCATAATCGACCTGCTCCGGCTCGCGGCAGATCGCAGGAATGACGATGGAATCCCCATCCCCCAGAACGCATGCCGGGTTCTTCATGAAAATCATGGGATGCGCCGGCGGCGGCTCGGACTTGCCGGACATCTCGGCGGCGTGGTCGGCGTAGTTGCGGCCAATGGCCAGAATGGCCGGTGGATAATGAGCCTTCATGCCGCGTTTGTAGCCGGGTATGCGTTGCCGGGCAATGCCTTCGCCGACTGCGGCAACCTGCGAACCCAGAGGTGGTGCACGGTTGTGACGAGGAACAGCAGGGCGCCATTGGCCTGATGGGCAGTCGCCATGACGACTTCTGAGATTGGAATCTCCGATGCACCCGCACGCCGAGCCACGAGTATCCATGCGGCCAATCCCAATCCCACCTGGAGGAGGACGAGGATGATCATCGCCACCCCGAGGCGAGAAATGACGCCCTGCGCTGGGTAGAACCCCCAACTGCGGATTCCGAGGATCAGAATGGTGATCCCCACGAGGGCGGACATGGTGAGGTGGCCGTGGGAGGCCCACATTGGCGTCGGCGCGAGGTGTCGGTAGCAGGCGCCAAGGATGAGTTGGAGGAGCAGAAGGGCCATGGCAGCTCTTGAGATCATGACGTCGACGTTTCGCTGCCGGATTTGCCGCAATCGCCAGAGGGGAGACGCCATCGACGCGAAGGCACCGACTCCGATAAATACGAGTTGCCCCGAAATGCCATGGATCAGCGCCAGGCTGGTCTCATTGTCTATGACTCGAATTGCTCCCAGCAATCCCTGAATGCAGACCAGCACGAACAGGATGCCCGACCAGATCAGGAGGCGTCGTGGACGACCGGAGAAGATGATTGCAACCACCATGATCGTCGCGGTCAACCCGACAAGTGTTCCGTAGAGGCGATGTGCATGCTCAAAATGGACGCCGCCGGAAACACTCGGCTGGCTCGTCATCTGAGCAATCGGATAGAGGAACATGTTGTAGCCGAATGTGGTGGGCCAATCCGGTACGGCCATCCCTACCTCCCAACTGGTAACCAGTCCGCCGGTAATGAGCAGCAGGAAAACGGCAACGCAGGCGAGTCGGGAGAAGACCGCCAGTGGCTCGTGCAGCAGCATTGAATTGGGAGACGGCATTCGTCGCCCAACGGCGACGCCGAGTAACGTCAACACGATCGATGCGACAAGGCTTGCCAGTACCCACCAGAAGATCAGGCTGCTCATGATCAAGATATTGACGAGGAAGGTCGCCATCGCGCCGATCAATCCTTCGCGCCAACCGAGTCCGACCTTTCCGATCCAGAGCCCCACCCCGACGTGGCAGAGCAGCATGAGCACGAAGAGCAGCTCGCCGATTCCGAAGCCCCAGCCGATCAGAGCGATGTAGCCGAAGAACCACATGCCGACGGCTCCGCCATATCCGGCGACAAGGGCAGCGTTTCGTCGAGAGTGGGCAGTTTCAGTCATCATGGAGAGCCCCGCTGGTCAGGAGAGTTGAACCAAGATACTATATGTGATATTTTTCACAAAGTCGCCTTTCACCCCCTGCTGGTACCATCCGCCCACCCCATGTCCGTCGTCCAAGAGACAGCTGGCCACTCACGCTTTCCGATTGCCTTTCGATCAGTCTGGGCATCCTACACAGTCCTGACGAAAGCCCGGTTGACTGCCATGGTGCTGATCACGGCGGCAGTGGGACATATCGCCGGAACGAGGTCGCTCGCTTCCGAGCCTTGGATCGCTCCGTATCTGCGGGCCTTTCATGATGGCGGATTGGCCGACCTCGGCCAAGTGCTCATCTCCACAATACTTTCTGCATCGACCCTGAGCCTGATTCTCACCCTGGTCGGCACAGGTCTCGCCGCAGGATCGGCCAACGCCCTCAATCAACTCTGGGAACGGCGCCGCGACGGTCGGATGGATAGAACTCGGAATCGTCCGATTCCAACCGGCCGAATCTCACCGGGGCACGCCTTTCTCTTCGGCATTGCATTGGCCTACGGCGGAACTGCCATTCTGGCAATGGGTACCAATCTCGTGGCGGCGGGACTCGCGATTGCGAACGTCTTGGCATATGTATTGATCTATACGCCCCTCAAGCCAAGAACGACCCTGAACACGTTGGTGGGGGCTGTCTGCGGTGCGGTGCCGCCGATGATCGGATGGTCCGCCGCGACAGGAGGAATCGAAACCGGCGCCTGGGTGCTGGCGGCGATTCTTTTCGTCTGGCAGATCCCACACTTCCTCTCGCTGGCGTGGATGTATCGAGACGACTATGCCCGCGGTGGATTCCGCATGCTGCCGTCACATGATCCCGACGGGACGTTGACGGGAATTGCATCGGTGTGTGCGGCATTGCTGCTGGCCCCGTTGTGCCTGCTGGCGGTTCTTGCCGGTGCGGGCGGCGTTGTCTTTGCTTTTGGCGGGGCAGCCCTGACCGTCTGGTTCGCCTGGATGACGTTCAGGTTTCTTCGCGACCGTACCGACCAACGGGCGCGATCCGCGTTCTTCGCCAGCCTCATCTTTCTCCCAATGACCCTGATTCTGTTGGTGATTGATCCGACGTCTCCGATGCTCTCATCGGCCGGACGCGACACGATCATCTGGATCGTGCCCGGCGACGACATTCAGCCGCCTCCCCTATGAACGAGCGAGTTATTGATTCGGGCCGAGAATCACCCCGAATGACCTTCATGGCCGGCGGATGGGTCCTGCTGCTCAGCCTTGTGTTGTGTGCCGCATTGATAACGTGGGCATGCTGGGGACTCGTCACCGGCGAGCATCCTCTCGGCGATGGCCGCGATCCGTCGACATACGGTTTTGACCTGTCCAATTGCCTGGTTGATCGCGAGTCGATTCAGGCGTCCGGACAGCGACGCGATTTTGTGGCGCCGCTTGTTCGTCCGCACATTCTCGCGGCGAAGGACGTCGAATCATTCAACGCCCATCTTCGGCAGGAACAACATCTCAAGTTCGTCGTCCCCGATGACCGCGTGATCGGCGTCGTCGTGAACGGCATGCCGCGGGCCTATCCCATCAGGATTCTGAACAATCACGAAATTGTGAACGATGTCTTGGGAGGCGTTCCAATTGCCGTGACCTTCAGTCCGCTTTGCGATGCACCGGTAGTCTTTGATCGGCGCGTGGATGGCAGAACTCTTGAGTTTGCGATCAGCGGTCTGCTTCACAATGGGAATCTTCTGCTCTACGACCGGGAGACCGATCATCAACCCAGTTTGTGGACGCAACTTGACGGACGCGCTGTCTGCGGACCCGCGGCAGATCGTCGCCAAGCCCTCAGCATCTTTCCATACGCGGCGATGACAACCTGGGAAGACTGGCTCGGACGGTATCCGGCAACGACGATTGCAGACGGCGATCCATCGCGGCGAAAACAATACAAGGAAGTTTCCTATCGCCGGTACCTCGACGCGCCGGGACTGGTCGCTCCGGTCGTTCCGCCACCGACAGAGGCACACGGCCTGTCGTCCAAGACCCGCGTCCTTGCACTGCTCGGAAGGGAGACGGCTCGCGTGTATCGGATTGACGAACTCCTCACTCGGTGTGGAGAACACGGTTGGACCGACACCTTCGAGCTCACCAGCGTGAGATTCGTCAAGGTGGCCATTGGGCCGGCAGCGGAGCGGGGGGAAGTAGTGTTGGAATTCAATTCCCAGCCAGATCCTCCCGTCCGAGTTCTTCAGTGCCTCTGGTTCGCTTGGGAACGTGCATTTCAACTGCCCGACCATCTGAACGTGGAATTTGATAGTTCAAGAAAGTAGGCACTATGTCCGTTGATCGGTGTGTCTGCTGTAATCGTTCCTTCGCAGACCTCAAACCTCTTTTGGAGGTTCGATGTCGTCAGCAAGGCAAGACATTGGATGAGTTCTGCCGAGAGACCGGGTGCGGGTCAAAGTGCGGCTTGTGCAGGCCCTACCTGCGACTGATATTGACGACCGGGCGAACCAGCTTCTCCGTCAAGGAGGCGTCGGTCGCAGCAGTTGCGGATTGAATGATGGGTCCGGGACCATGTCTGCAATGTGGCGGGCGAGGTCAGATATGATGGACTGAAATGGCTCGAAAGCTTCCACCCCACGCCGTGACTTCCCTTGAGGTGAACGGCCGTTCGATCACCAAGATGACCCCCGGCGAGACGACCGGTGACCTCCGCGGCATCATCATTATTGTGGAGGTCGAGAATCACGCCGATCGCCAGCCCGAGTGCCTCAACAGGCTCTCAGAAGTCCTTGTCTCCAACGGCAATACGGTGGTTCGGGCATCGCTTCCAATTGAGATCGATGATGCCATCGACCACGGTACGTCGATTGTCGATGCCGTCGTTGCGTCATGTGAGACACCAGTGCGGCCTGTCGGGCTTACCGCGATGGGCCTCGCAGCAGGAGTGGCGGCCGTGATCGCATCACGCCGATCGATCCAACGATTGTGTCTGCTTGGGCCGGTCGCTCCTGAACTCCTCGCTCGTCGGCAGGAAGCGGGACGAGAGGAATCGGCGCATGATCACATCCGGAGCCTTGCCAGCCACGGCCCTCTCAAGTGCTTTGTCGGCCATCGGGGGGCTGCATTGGTGGTTCGAGGAGCCTCCGACACGGTGTCCCCAGCAGGTCATGCCCTTGCCTACAGCGCTGCTCGAGAATATGCCCAGCGCGCCATTGAGATGTATCAGATCGCATTTGCCGATCATGACTTCTCGGACCCCGATTCATCGCAAGCCCTTCAGACCGTGGTCGTCGAATTTTTCCGGGCGATGAACGAGGTTGAGGCGATCGCTTCGTGAAAATAAAAGGCCCCGACCGGGGAGGCAAACCGATCAGGGCCGATCCAGGTGGTGTAAGGCCGGGAGTTGAGTCCCGACCCTTCAACATTCAATTGGGTTCGCACCGGGGCCAATCCTTCCTCCTGCCGAAGTCGAGCCGGGTCGGATTATGACGCCTGTAACGCTGCAAACGGCTCCGCGGATTACAATCGCGCCCGCATGACCAGCCCGCACCTCGCGATCTATACCGGTTCATTCGACCCCATCACACTTGGACACCTCGACGTCGTTCGACGGGCTCGCGGCCTCTTCGACGAGGTGATTCTCGCGATCGGGCGCAACCCCGACAAGCCGGCGCTTTTCTCACCCGAGGAGCGATTGGACATGGCCCGGCAGTTGATTCGCGACCTCGTCAGCAGCGATCGAACTGGAGCGAAGGTCCGAGTTGAACACTACTCCGGATTGACCGTTGATTTCGCCCGACGCGTCAATGCATGCGCCATCCTCCGCGGAATCCGGAACGTCACCGACCTGGCCAACGAATGTCAACTCGCGATCACCAACCGGCAGGTCGCGGGCATCGAGACGGTCTTCATTGTGACCGGCGAGTCATTCGCCTATACCAGTTCGAGTCTGATCAAGCAGATTGCCGCCCTGGGCGGAGACCTCGATCGCCTTGAAGCGCTGGTGCCGCCGCTGGTGATTGAACAGCTTCGTGCCAAACGCTGCGATCCTGGAAACCCTCTCGGACGCCTGGCGCAGGACGGCCTGGCAGAATAGGGTGTGGCCTAGGCTCCAATGGGAACGGCGCGGGGTGTGAAACTTCTTCGCCGCTCGATGGTGGGAATGAAACCGCCACGGACCTGGACCGAACCCTCGCCGAAGAGTTCGCGAAGCCTTGTCAACAACATCCGATCCGGGACCGCGCGGAGCCGCTCCGGCCGAAGTGTCACTCGGTGCTGATGGGTGGAAAGATGAACGAAAACGTCCACTTCGCGAGCTCCCGGCAGAGTCGCCAGCCCTGACGATTGACGGAGCATGCCTACAGCCATCTGCAACAGCTGTGCAAGAGGTTCATCATCCGAACTCGCGTCGACATGGATTTCGATGGCCTGAGCAAGGTAGAGTGGGGCGGTCTCCATGGCATAGACCTGCTCGATGATGACCCCGGGCTCGCTCGAGTTCCGATCAGGGCTGCCGACCACAATGACCATGGCATCCTCGATCAGCAAGTGGCCATTTCGTGCAAACGATTCGGCGAACGCCACGCCCTCGATGACTCCCTGGCCGCCGTCAAGGACAACACGAGCCATCTTGCTGCCGGCGCTCGCGCCTCGCTTGGTGACCATGTGGCGGACGCTCGTCACGACGCCGCCGATGATCACCGTGCCGCCATCTCGTTGCGAACTCAAGGTCGTGGGATCGGCGTTACAGAATTCGCGGACGAGATCCCGATATCGATCGAGGGGATGCCCTGAGATGTGAAATCCCAGAGCGTCTTTCTCGGCCGCGAGGCGTGCGAGGTGATCCCACGCCGGCTCCGATCGCAACCGCGGAGCGACCTTCGTCGCGGGCGCTGACTCGGCAAAGGTTCCAAAGAAGTTCATCTGTCCGGCATCTCGATCTCGTGCGGCCTGCTGGCCCGCGGAGATGATGTCATCGATGGAGGCAACCAGGGCTGCTCTCTGATCGACGCCATGCAATGAATCGAACGCGCCCGCCTTGATGAGGGCTTCGATGGTGGCCTTGTTGACACCACGAAGATCAACGCGGTCCGCGAAATCAAAAATCGACTCATAGGCCCCTCTCTCTCGCCGCTCGCCAAGGATGGCATGCACCGCCGAATCACCGGTTCCCTTGATGGCGCCGAGTCCGAAGCGAATATGGCCGTGAAGCGCATCGCGCTGCTCGTCCGGCTCAAAGACCACCGAGAACGCAGCCTCTGACAGATTGATGTCCGGCGGCTCGACCTTGAGGCCGACATGAGGCGACGCCCCGGAGTGATCGGGGAATACTGTCCGGCGACAGTCCTCCAGATATGGCGCCCAGTCCTCAACCTTTCGAGCCTGGCTTTCGTACGTCAGCACGGCGGCCATGTACTGATTGGGGAAATAGGTCTTCAGCCACGCAGTCTGGTACGCGATGATTGCATAGCCGGTCGAGTGACTCTTGTTGAAGCCATATCCCGCGAACTTCAGGATCAGCTCGAAGAGTTCTTCCGCCTTCGCCTTGGCGACGCCTTGATCGGCAGCACCACGAACGAAGTCGGCCCGTGCAGCGTTGATGACATCGTGCTTCTTCTTCGAAATGGCCTTGATGATCGTGTAAGCCGCCCGGAGCGGAACCCCTCCAAGTCCGTGAAGGACCTGCATCACCTGCTCCTGGTACACCATGATGCCGTAGGTCTCTTCTGTATAGCGGTCCACCACCGGATGCACCTTGGGAACCGGCTGGCGATGGTGCTTGCGGGCACAGTAATCCGGAATGAGGTCCATGGGTCCGGGACGAAAGAGCGCATTGGCCGCGATCAGATCTTCCAGCCGATCAGGTTTCATATCCACGAGGAGCTTTCGCATCCCCGGTGATTCGAATTGGAAGATTCCTGAGGTATCGCCGCGTCGGAAGAGGTCGAAGACCCTCTGGTCGGTGAACTCCAGTCGATCAAGGTCGAGCGGATCCAGCAAATTGGCCGAAGAAGTCTGAACGCCGGCCCGGCCGCGATCTGCAGCTTCGCGCACCGCAACCTCGGGCAGCGTCTGGCGGATGAGCTTCTTTGCCAGCTCGATCGTGCTGAGAGTGCGCAGTCCGAGAAAATCCATCTTGAGAAGCCCCAGCTTCTCGCAGGTCGGACCGTCCCACTGGGTCACCACATCGTCGGAACCGGGCGGACGGTAGAGCGGAACGATGTTTTCGAGTGGCTGGGTGGCGATCACGACGCCGGCCGCGTGAACGCCTGCATGACGTGCGTGATCCTCAAGGGCCTTGGCTGAGTCGATCACCCTTCGGATGCGATCATCGGCGTCGTATTGCGAGCGAAGGTCCGGTTCCTTCTGCAATGCTTCATCAATCGTGATGTGCAACTCGTTGGGGACGAGGTTTGAGAGTCGCTGCCCCTCCGTTGGCGAAAGGCCCATCACGCGAGCGACATCCTTGATTGCCGCCTTGGCCTTCAATCGACCGAAGGTAATGATCTGGGCAACGTAGCCGTACTTCTGTCTCACGTAGTTAATGACGTCGGCCCGACCGTCCTGGCACAGATCGATGTCGATGTCCGGGTATTCGCTTCGGTCTGGATCGGTAAACCGTTCGAAGAGAAGGCCGTACTTCACCGGACATGCGTTGGAAAGCCCCAGGACATAGCCCACCATCGTGCCCACACCCGAGCCTCTCGCATTTGCGGGTATCCCGCGTTGGCGGGCCCAATTCACGAAATCCCAGACGATGAGGAAGTAGGCCGAGATCATCTTGTCGGCGAGAATGCGAAGTTCGCGGTCAAGTCGCTCGCGAATGTCGGGCGTTGCACCCGTGTCGCCATATCGCCAGATCAATCCGGCCTCGGCCAAGGCCCGCAGGGCTTCATCGCAGCCCTGCTTGAGGTCGGCGTCAGAGTTCGCTGATCCCTCACTTCGATCGACAGGTAGGAGTTCAAACTGCGAGCAATACGCGGTGAACCACTCTGTTGAGCCCCGATGGAACTGTTCGATCGATGGAGCGCCCGCGTCGTCCGGGGTCAGGCGCCGAACCCGCACGACTGGCGCATGATTACCCGCCTTGGGCAACTCGACATTGCATCGCTCTGCAATTCGAGCCGAGTTTGTTACGGCTTCGGGAACATCGGCAAAGAGCTCCCGCATCTGCTCGGGTGATTTGACATAGAGCTCTTCGGAATATCGGAGCCGATCGGCTGAATCCTTGGTCTTCTGCATGGAGATGCAGCAGAGCGTGTCGTGAACATCCCAGTCCTCTGAACGGAGGAAGTGGGCATCGTTGTCGGCCACCAACGGCAGCTCAAGTTCCCGCGCCAGTCGGATCAGGTGGGGATTGATGGCCTCCTGCTCCGGCACGTGGCGCTGAAGTTCCACAAAGAACCGCGGCTTGCCATCGGAATCCGGACGAAACGTTTCGAAATGCCACCGTGCCTCAGCCACGGCACGCGCATAGTGATCGGCGTCGCCCGTGCGAACCAGGTTCGTCAGGTGATACGCAATCGAGGACCCGAGGTGACCGTTGATTGAGATCACGCCATCGGCCCAGCGCGACAGCGTCTCCTTGTCCATGCGCGGCTTGTAATAGTGACCAACGAGGTACGCATCGGAAGAAAGACGCATGAGATTGCGCCAACCCGTCAGATTCTCCGCAAGAAGCACGAGATGGAAGCCGCCGTCGGCCACGCCTGTGTGGGTTCGATCCCGCCGATCACCGGGAGCCACATACGCCTCAATCCCAAGGATCGGCTTCACTCCCTCAGCCTTGGCCGCGTAATAGAACTCCATCGCACCGAACAGATTTCCATGGTCGGTGACCGCCACGGCCGACATCCCCAACTCCTTGACCCGCTTGGCCAAGTCGGTGAGACGGTTGCCACCGTCAAGGAGCGAGTATTCAGAATGCAGATGCAGGTGAACGAATGAGTCAGCCATGGCAAACATCCCAGGTGTACCAGATGTGGTAGTTCACGGCGATCCTGCGTTGTCGAGGCCCAATAGATAGCGGTGAGAGACGGAACGGTTGATTTGATTGTATTCGCGCCCACCAATTCCCCCAGAGAAGTGACAGACTTCCCACCGTACCCTGCACCATGAGATCCAGATTGACCGCTTCGCCGAAGTCCACTGTCGTCAATGGAGGCCGATTTCAGGGGACTCTTGGGGCGAGGATCCTGACGTTGGCGTTGGCTGTCGTGGCAGTTCCAATCGTGATTCTGACCGCGGTTGCATCTGCGGCCGTTCTGGCGGGGATCGGCGCTGTCCTGCTCCTCGGGGGGTTGGTGGGGGTTTCGCTGCGCCGGCGAAGAGAACTTCGCTCGATGGAGGGCGGACGCGAAAACGTCCGTGTCATCCGAAATCCCCGGTAAATATCCTGATTCGGACTCAGTTTGTGGTGTCTGCGAGCGAGCCCGCTTGGCCGTTATTGGCGGCGTTGAAGGCGTCGAGGGTCTCGCCGTCGGAATCCTGAGCGGGCACCATGACACAAAAGGCGCCGTTGGTCCGGTTGTACCAGGCGTTGGCTGCCGATGCATCCAGGGGATCGAAGGTCTTTCCTGCCGGATAAATGGCGTCGACGTCACCGTCAACGACATCAATCACCATTGGTTTGCCGGTCCACGTATGCTCAGGCAGAACGCTGCCGCGAAACCAAGCCGCATCAATATCTTCGGGATAGCCGCTGGCAACCACATCGACGTCTCCAGCCTGCTTGTGGTACTGGACCATCTGCCGCACATACCGGGTGGTTGAGGCCATGATGGTCTCGCGCGCCAATCGGTCGCTCTGAAGGAAGCGCGGAATGACCATGCTTGCCAGGATCCCGAGGATCACGATGACAATCATGATCTCGATCATGGTGAATCCATGGCGTCGGCGGGTTGCAGTGGGATTGGCGCGAAGACTTCGCCACATGATCTGCAGCATCGAACAAGTTCGTGACGATGTTGAACCTCAGTTGGCCCCCAGCCGTCTGGAATGTCCGTTTGTGTGACTTGGGTGGATTTCCCCAGGAATCAACTATGGTCCGAGAACCTCATCGTGATGGCGCTCCCTGCATTCTGATTGTGGTCGGGGCGCATCCCCAGGCCGAACGACACGATCGGCCACTGGCCTACAGCCTCAAGGAGAAGATCTGCAAGCAGTTGGACTCTGCCGGCTGTTCCGAGCCGGAGGTCATGGTCTGCAGCGATTTGTGGTATCTCAACCATGAAGACCTCTTTCGTTGCCCTGTCGTTGCCATCGGCAATCCGTCGGTCAACGCCGCGTCCGCTTACTTGACTCGGCGGCTGCCTCCGACGCTGACGATCGACGGAAGCCTGCAGATCCAGTTCGATGGCAGCTTGGGCTATCCGAGGGCGTCTGCATGGGGAATGTCGCATGCTGAGACCAATCGGGCGGTCGATCGCCTCTGGGAAAAGCATGGCGAAGAGTTCATTGCGGGCATCGCCGGGCTGCTCGCTGATCTATCCAACCTCTGAAATATCAGGAATTTACACCTCAGGGTGTGGAAATCGTGACGGAATCTGCTACCGTTGTCTGAGCGGATGAGCGTGACGGGAGCATTCCCCGTTTTCGCCGACGTTGCCGTGCCCCGACGACAACCTTGAGGATCCGCCATGCCGGTTCATCTCGAACGCAAAAGTCCAGATATCTCAGCCCCCCGCCGAGCGTTTTCGCTCACCGAGCTCCTTGTGGTGATCGGAATCATTGTGCTCCTGGTCGGCATCCTGCTGCCGGTTTTGGCGCAGGCACAGCGAACCGCCAAGAGAACAGAGACCATCTCAACGATGGAAGGATTCTCGAAAGCCTGCGATCTGTTTTACTCAGAGTTTCACTTTTATCCAGGTCTGATTCCGTCCAACATCCTTGAGCAGTTTCCCGTCATTACAAGCACGGAGAATGCGCTGCTGCATCTGATGGGTGGTGGTGTTCGACGCGATGACTATTCGACCAGTTCGCAGGGTGAGACCCTGTGGAATGACCTCTTTCCGGCTCCGGACTGGAAGGAGATTACATTCGGCGCGAGTCCAAACATCTATCGGGTGAAGATCAACGTCAACAAGATTGGAAATGGACCGCTGATCGGCGGCAAGACCTACGAGCCATTCTTCACCCCGCGTGCAGACCAATTTGGATTTGCCCAAGGGCAGGTTGTGTCGTCAGGCGGTCTGGAACTGCCCGATCTCCTGGATGCCTGGGGGCAACCCATCATCTTCGCCAAATCGATGCGGGATGTCGGTGTCCTTGTGGGTTCGCCGACCGCTTCTCAATTCTCCCGAGCTGGAATCTCGGCCTACACCGAGTCTCAGGGACTTGGCGATCTGGCAAAGAGTCAGGTCGACAGCATTCTCAACTCGTCGGCCGGAAACACCGCCCAACTCAACACCATCTTCGCTCAGATCATTCGCAACGAGGCGACAGGCGCTGCCGACCAGCCCCAAACGGCCTCTCCCAAGGGAGCCTATGTGTTGATTTCGGCCGGGCCTGATGGAATCTTCTTCTCGAAATATGACGGACCCGGAGATCTGCAGACGCCCGTCACCGACATCGTGTCGCTCGGACCGAAGGTGGTGGCTGACTACGACGACATCCGCATCTTTGGAGGTGGATGACGCATGAAACGAGCCTCGTTACCCGGTCGCGGCTTCACGCTCGTCGAACTTCTCGCCGTGGTATCAATCATCCTGGTGATCGTTGCGCTGGTGTTGGTCGCCATGCGAGCGGTAGCGAATTCAGCCAGACAAACAGATTCCATGAATTCGGTACGTCAGCTCGCGGTGGCCCATTCCAACTACTCCATCGATCACGATGGCGTAATCATCCCGGGGTTCTTGAACACCACCAAGCTCAATGATCTGGACATCGATGCCAATGCCCCAAGCGGAGTCAAGGTTTCGGCCGCTGCAGCGCGCACGTGGGTCTGGCGGCTCTCTCCCTATTTCAGCGACGGTTGGGAGATGCTCTATCGCGACTTTCGGGATTCGAGCATGGTGGAGAAACTCAATCAGCAGTTGCTCGCCTCGGACGCCCTCCCCATCTCCACCGGACCGGCATTCGGACTCAATACAATCTTCATTGGCGGCGACAGCGATCGCGGCGGTGATGATGTGACCGATCGTTCTCCATGGGGGTCCTTGGCCAGCGAAACCATCGCCGCCACCCGGGTGAGTCGAGTCAAGCGCCCGTCCCAACTCATCCTGTTCACGGCCTCGACCGATGCGAATGCCGTGACGGCCAATGCGCCTCAAATCGGCGAATATGAAGCTCGGGCGCCATTCCTCGTGGATCCGCAATGGTCACTCGGTGCGAGCAACACGATGGTGCAGGAAACCACGCTGGAAACGCCCGCAGGACTGCCTATTGCGCGATTCGGCGATCAGAATCTGCCGCTTTCCTACATGGACGGAAGCTCCGGAATCGTTCCGCTCTCGTCAATTTCGGTGGATATGCGCATGTGGGCCCCGTTCGCCGAGTTCGCCGACTACCGCGTTCCCTGAGCGAGCACTTATCAGACGGAGAAGGTTGTGAACGTCGGCTCATTGCCCGGCGGGTCATACCCGATACACTCTTCGCTCCATCTGTTTGGGCCCGATGCACTACAACCTCAATCATCTTCAAACACTCGAAGCCGAGTCCGTTCACATCATGCGAGAAGTGGCCGCCGAATTCGAGCGCCCGGTCTTGCTCTTTTCCGGCGGCAAGGATTCGATCGTGATGCTGCGAATCGCCGAGAAGGCGTTCCGGCCGGCGAAGTTTCCCTTTCCCCTTCTTCACATTGACACCGGCCACAACTTTCCGGAAGCCATCGACTATCGAGACCGTCGCGTTGCCGAACTCGGAGAACGGCTCATCGTTCGAAAGGTTGAGGATTCGATCCGGAACGGCCGCGTGGCTGAGGAGCGGGGGCCCAATGCCAGTCGCAACCGTTTGCAGACCGTTACGCTGCTCGATTCCATGACTGAATTCGAGTTCAATGCGGCGTTTGGCGGCGCTCGCCGAGATGAAGAGAAGGCCCGGGCCAAAGAACGTGTCTTCAGCTTCCGCGATGAGTTCGGCCAATGGGATCCCAAGAATCAGCGACCGGAACTCTGGACCCTCTACAACGGCCGCGTGCGAAAGGGTGAACACATGCGTGTCTTCCCCCTGTCCAACTGGACCGAGATGGACGTGTGGCTCTACATCGCGCGCGAACAACTGGAGATTCCGTCCATCTACTTCTCGCACCGCCGCGAGGTGTTCCGTCGCAACGGCATGTGGATGCCGACAAGCGAGTTTGTGAAGCGGCTGCCCCAGGAAGTGGTCGAGACTCGCACCGTTCGTTTTCGTACGGTTGGCGATATGACATGTACCGCGGCCGTTGAATCACCGGCCGCCTCGCTGGAAGACATCATCGCCGAGGTTGCAGCGGCTCGTGTGACCGAGCGCGGCGCTACCCGAGCTGACGACAAGTTTTCAGAGGCGGCCATGGAGGATCGCAAGAAGGAAGGCTATTTCTGACGGAACCGCCATGCTGAGTTCGCCACCTCGATTCAATACTGACGCGTATCTGGGCATGGATCTGCTTCGATTCATGACCTGTGGTTCCGTGGATGACGGAAAGAGCACGCTGATTGGCCGATTGCTCTTCGACACCAAGACCATCTTTGAAGATCAGCTCGAGGCCGTGGAGCGATCCAGCAAGGCTCGAGGGGATGAACACGTCAACCTGGCCCTAGTGACCGACGGCCTTCGTGCGGAGCGTGAGCAAGGGATCACAATCGACGTCGCCTACCGATACTTCGCAACGCCCAAGCGAAAATTCATCATTGCCGACACCCCGGGCCACACCCAGTACACGCGCAACATGGTGACGGGCGCCAGTACTGCCAATCTCGCCATCATTCTGATTGATGCCCGAAAGGGTGTCATCGAGCAGACTCGTCGACATTCGTTCATCGCGTCATTGCTTCGAATACCACACATGGTTGTCGCGGTCAACAAGATGGATCTTGTTGATTGGGATGAAGGTGTCTACGAGTCAATCTGTCGCGATTTTCGTGAGTTCGCAGCCAAGCTCGAAGTGGCCGACATCACGTTCATTCCCATCAGTGCCATCAACGGCGACAACATCGTCGATCGATCTGAAAGATCTCCGTGGTATCAGGGGCCGCCGCTGCTTCACCACCTGGAGCATGTGCACATCGCCTCGGACCGGAATCTCATTGATTGCCGATTCCCCGTGCAATGGATTATTCGACCCCAGAGCGACGAGCATCACGACTACCGCGGGTATGCGGGTTCAGTAGCCGCAGGTGTCTTTCGAGTCGGCGATCCGGTGATCGCGCTGCCTTCGGGATTCACATCGAAGATCAAATCCATCGAGACGCACGATGGTGCGGTCGACGAGGCGTTCCCGCCGATGGCAGTTTCAATCCTTCTTGAGGATGAGATTGACATCAGCCGCGGCGACATGATCTGCCGCCCAAACAATCGGCCCACAACCGGTCAGGATGTCGATGCGATGATCTGCTGGATGTCGACCGAGCCGATGTCGCTGCAGCGGAAGTATTTCATCAAGCACACGACCCGAACCGTCCGCGCCGTCATGAAACAGGTGCATTACCGCCTGAACATCAACACGCTTCATCGCGAGGAGGGGATCGCGGAGCTGGGGCTGAATGAAATCGGTCGCGTGAGTCTTCGGACCCAGATGCCGGTGTTTTTTGACGAATATCGACGGTGTCGACAGACCGGAAGCTTCATCGTGATCGACGAAGCGACCAATAACACGGTCGGCGTCGGGATGATCAACGGTCCGGCCGAGTAGTTCTGCCCACAATTTGACTCAAGCACGGGGAGACTTGGTCCGATTATTCACGAGAAGGACCACCGCCGACGTGGTACGTCTCGTCCATGATTTCAGAGACTTCAGGTCAGGTCGAACTCGTGCCTCCCGTCAATGGGAACGGCGTGACTGCGCCGTCCGTAGTCCGGGAACTTGAACGCGCTCTTGATTCATATGCCCAGCGCGGCATGTGGTCGGCGTTCGGACGGCTCGCGGAGACCATCACACCGTTGGCCGCGCAGCATCCAGGCCTGACCGAACGGATCGCCAGGTTTCGACTGATGCGGGAGAATGCTCCCGGGGCATTGCAACTCATCGATTCTCTCAACGGCCATCGCGGCGGCCTCACCAGCTCGTTGGTCCTCTTGCGAGCGGTGGCGTTACTTCTGTGTGAACGACCGGTCGAGGCGCACGACATGCTCCACCATGAGGCACATCCTGAATTCGCAGGTGTTGGAGCCAATGAGATTCTGGCATGCCTGTCGTGGGACCTGCTTGGCGAGCCTGTGGCTGATGTCTCCGACCGGGCGAAGCGATTGAATTCAATGCGCGCCCAGATGCTGAATATCGCCGGAGCCATCGGGATTGGACATCAGTTTGAGAACGCCCTCCGAGAGGCGGAGGCACTTGCATCGATGACTCTCTCCGGAATCGGAATGACCGAATTGGACATCTTCTGCATGACCTGCGGCGTCAACATGCAATCGAAAGACCTCGCGTCGGTGATCCAGCGCCTCGGGGCAGAATTGGTTGAAGCTGAACACGTCATTCCCATTCTGGGAGAGGCACATGCCGACTCTCCCGACGCCTCTCTGACACGTATTCTGGCTGAGGCGATTCAATCTCGAATCGATGAGGTCGAGGATTCGGCCTCGGCGGCTGTGGCCTCCGCAAGGATGTTCATGGCGCTCGGCGATTGCATCAATGCGTGGAAGGTTGTCGAGCGGGGTCTTGAGTTGAATCCGCTGTCAGCCCCGCTGGCTCTGCTTCGTCAATCCATTCAGACGACCCACGGCTCGGGTGCCATGGGCGAGGAGGAGGCGGCATGATTGTCGCCGATCGGGCCGCTGCAGCCGCCATGTTGCGCACCGTCCGGCAGTCGCCGGTCGCGAGTCATCTTGAAGAGATTGAATGGTTGCGCTGCATGCTGCCGGATTCACGCCCATTGATTCGACTGCATATCGATGCGTTGCTCGAGTCCGGTCAGTACACCGAGGCTGAGGCGTTGTTGTCGCTGGCCCTCCTGCAACGCCCATTGGATCGATCTCTCTCAATTCGGCGGGTCAGAGTGCTGATGCATTCGGGCCGGTGCGATAAGGCCGCGAGAGAAGTTGACAACCTGGTCAGGGCAAACCCCGATGATGCCGCGACGTGGCGAACAGCGGCGGAGTGGGCCCTGCGTGCCGGCCGCAAAGCCTACGCGCTCGAATGTGCGTCGATGGCGCTTGCGCTACGACCCAACGCCAATCACCTGACGCTTTTTGCATCGGCGATGAGAGCCAACGGACACTCTCTGAAGGCGGCTCGCCTGATTGAATCGGACCCCAGGGTCGGGCTCGCCGAACGAGCGGAATTCATGGAATCGGCGGGACGAATCGTTGACGCCCTTGATCTGGTGGAGGCATCCATCGAAAGAGATCCGGAGGCGATTGCTCCGAGAATGCACCGGGTGGGCCTGCTGGAACGACTCGGGCGCCGGGGCCGACTCTCCCGGCTTGTTTGCGAGGAACTCGGGCGAAGTCCAGAGCTTGATTTGAGACTAAGCGTTTCACTTCTCGGCCTGGGGCGATTCACTGAAGGCATCAGGCTCGCATTCAGGCAGCGCCACGAGGCAGGGTTATGGCGACGTTGCATGGCGGTGATCGCAATTGGTGCCATGTACGCCGGACGCATGCGATTGGCCCATCGTGCAGCGAAGAAGTGTGAGGGTCTCGCCTTTGACCATCCGGAGTGGTACTCATTGATCTGGAGGCGGGGGCTGCTGGGCCGAGTGGTGCAGGATCAGATGGACTTTCTGCGAGCGGGACGCGATCCCTCACGAATGCTTCTGCCTGCAGTGGTTGCCGACGCCGTTGGTGTGCTGCGCGGGCGCAATATGGATCATGGCGAGTTGGAGGCATGGAGGGAACGATTCTCCAGCGTCGAAACCTGGCTCGGTGATTTCGAATTCACAGCGCGTGCCCGGCGCGCTGCGGCATGAAAAACCCCCAGGCAGATCGCCTGGGGGTGAGAGTGAACTTGGTATCAATAAGCTCTTACGGGGTGCAGGGGCCCCATACGGCCAATAGAAGACCGAGGTCAGCGCCGTTCACCGTGCCGCTGCCATCAATGTCACCCTGGCCCGAGAGATTCCAATTGGCCAGGAGCAGACCAAGGTCAGCTCCATCGACGTTACCGTCCTGGTTCAGATCCTCATCACAGAACTGAGGCAATGAACCGGCATCCACGAACACGTTCTGGATGAGGTGTGCGTTGGGGAAGCCGATCGATGTATAGGTGACATAGTCAGGGGTACCGCAGTTGGACGTCTTCAAGAAGCTGTTGCCCGTTTGCGGATCCGTGCTGCAGCCGGGGAAGATTGTGCCGGATTGCGGCGGTACGAGCAGTTCAACCACCATCTGTGAATCGGCAGGAACCTGAACCGGCGTATCGAACGTTGCGGTAAGCACCTTGAGATCATCGGCCGCAGCGATCGTGATGGCCTGCGACCCGAGTAGCACAAGATTGGCGGTGTTGGGTGCGCCGCCGTTCGTGTCCCGGTAGACGTTTACGGTGCACACACGGTCAGCGCCGGTGTTGGCTTCAACACCAAACTGCACGCAATACACCGTCACATCCTGGCCAGCAGTGGCGGGAATCGTTGCGAGGTTGTAGGACCGCGCGAACTGGTTTGTTCCCGCCCCGCACGCGACACCGAGACCGGCCGTGACGAGACTGCCGGTCTGGTTCAGAACAAGCTCACCACCAGTTTCGCACGCGGGAGGCTGGCAATCGGGAGAGGCATTCACAATCGACGCGGTCAGCGTGTAGTCGTTGACTCCGTTCGCGCACGGGAAGCCCTCAAAGATCGCCCCATCCGCGGTTCCCGGGCCCACGAACACCACATATTGCGCTGGCGCCGGAACGCAGACACTCAACGTCTGTGGTTGGCAATCACCGGCTTCCAGATCTCCGAAGATCGTCGTGATCGGGCACATGTTGTCGAGGACAAACATGACCACCGGCACCTCACTGTTCAGGGTGACGTTCAATTGTGCCTGTCCGTCACCGTCGGGATCCTGCACGGCAATCTGGTACCAGTCGGTATCTCGGGCACCAAGCTCCGCCCACACCGTTCCGCAGCGGGTTTGATTGTTCGAGAGCGTCGTAAAAGCGTTTGGTGCTGCGTTGCAACCGCCGTTGGTGTCTTCGCCGCACAACTCACCCTCAGGAACTCCGCCGCCGGGACATGTCACGGAGCATGACTGGTCCTGCACTTCGAGTTGAACCACGTAATCGTTCGCGCCGCCGCATGGGAAGGCATCAAAGATCGGGCCGTTGGTTGCGTCGCCCGGTCCGATGAGGAACGCATAGGTTCCCGGAGCGGCAAGGCTTGCAGTCAACGTTTCAGACACGCACGCGTCCGAGTCGCCAAGCGCCAATGCATTGACGGCAGCGCAATCTGAGAAATCGACGATGGCGTAAAGGCTTGGGAAGTTCGACGTCACGGTGAATTTCACGGTGTCGAATCCGGTGCCGTCAGTGTCATCCAGCGTGAACTCATACCAGTCGATGTCGCGGGTTCCGCCTGAGGCAAAGCTCTTGCCGCAGATGATGTCGCCATCGGCCAGCGAATCAAACGCCGGAGGATCAGCGTTGCAGCCCCCGTTGGTGTCCTCGCCGCAAGCATCCTGCTCGATGGCTCCGCCATCCGGACAGGTGATCTCGCAAGGGCCGTCGCCGCAGAACTGTGCAGCTTCGGTTGCGCAGATTCCATCCCAGGCGACGCCGCAACAGAACCCATCGATGGCGCAGACCGTTTCGCAGCAGGTCTGGTCATTGCAGCCCGGGGTCTGATTCGCTGCGCCACAGTCGTTGGGATTATCAGGACCACACACCGAGATATCCGGCGGGCAGATCGTCAACGCCTCGCCGACGCAGACAACATCCCATTCCACAACACAGCAGAATGGATCAACGGCGCAGACGGCATTGCAGCAGTTTTCATCGCTGCAGCCCGGAATTCCGGTCGTGGGCGTGAAGCAGTTGCCGACTCCGGGACCGCCGCAGTTTGATTCGCCTGCGGTGATCGACGCCGAGATCTGGTAATCATTCTGACCGAGAGAACAGGGGAATCCTTCAAAGATTCCGCCGGTGCTGATTCCGGGAGCAATGAACACCACATACACTCCCGGTGTGAGGACAGCGTCCAGTGTATTCTCCGCACAATCCAGACCGTTGCCCGCAGCCTGAATGACAGGAGCAGCGCAGTCTGTTGCATCGAGAACAAATACCTGCGACGGGAACTGCGACGCCCAGGTCACCGTCACCACGTCAAATCCGTTTCCGTCCGCATCCGGAACGATGAGCTCGTACCAATCGGTATCACGAGTTCCGGCATCGGCAAAGCAGGTACCGCAGATCGTGAGATCGGGCAGCATCATTTCAAATGCCGCGGGATCGATATTGCAACCGTCGTTGGTTGACTCCCCGCAGGCTTCCAATTCACTGACTCCGGGGCAGAACGGAAGTTCGCAGGATCCACCACCGGCACAGGCTCCAGGCAGTGTGTTGGCGGCAACGCTGACACAGAATTCATCCCACGCCACCAAACAGCAATCCGGAACTGCTTCGCAGACCGCTTCGCAACAGACTGAGTTTGTGCATCCAGGGCCGCCCGCTTCGTCACAGGGATGGTCCGCCCGAGGTGGACACAACTGGCCATAGGCCTGGCCGCTCAACAGGCTCGTCGTCAAAATTGCAGGCAGCGATACCGCCCACCGCCGGGAAAACGCGGGTAGCTCTCTCCAAGTACCAATCACAGGAAACTCCTTTTGTTCGATAGAACGCGTGAAGCGCACCAAAACCACTGACGCTCTGCGCACCCCATCATCCGAGCCCGTGAGTGAGATGGTTGCTGCCAATTCTGGCGAAACTCGAAGGTTCGCGTTATGATCGGGAATCGGTTCGAGGCTGCAGGTAGAGCGACATCCCTCAACCGTCCTACAATCTTTGTCCCCCTTTCGTGAGAACTTTGAATGATTGAAGCCCTTAAGAGCGATGCGTTTGTAAACATGTTCGGCGGCAGGTTCAAGCTGACCGCATTGATTCAGAAACGCCTCGGGGAGTTGATCGACGGCGCTCGCCCGCTCGTGGAGCGCCAAGGACGGACGGATCTGGAAATCGTGATCGAGGAGATCCTCCAGGAGAAAATCTCCATTGACTGGGAGGCGAGCGGGATCGAGAAGCCGCGCCAGCCAAAGGCTGGAAGCCGGAAATCCTGACCGTTGGAAGGTTCCGCGGCCATGGATGCGCGGCTTATCGAGGCCGCACGACTACGGGACCGCCACGTCATGGTCGGCCTCTCGGGCGGGATCGCGTGTTACAAAATCGCGTCTGTCGTGAGTGCGTTGGTGCAATCCGGGGTCCGAGTGACTGTGGCGATGACTCCGGCCGCCACACGATTCGTGACGCCCCTCACGTTTGAAGCTCTGGCGGGCCGGCCGGTGCTCGTGGATGTTTGGCAACAGACCGACGCGGCGGACCCTCAACACATTCGGTCGGCTCGATCGGTGGATGCCATGCTCATTGCACCATGCACCATGGATCTCTTGAGCAAGCTCGCAACCGGGCGCTGCGACGACATGGTGACCCTGATCGCCAGTGCGATGGACCTGAAACGCCAACCCATCCTCCTTGCTCCATCAATGAATGAAGTGATGTGGCATCAGCCATCGACGCAACGAAACCTTGGCACGTTGCGGAAAGATGGCTTCCGTATCCTCGAGCCCGGCGCCGGCTGGCAGGCCTGTCGCACCACTGGAGTCGGGCGACTCCCCGAGCCGGACCAGATCATCTCGGCGTTGGCCGACATGTTGGAGGCCGCTTCATCGTGAATTCCATCGGGCTGGCCATCCTTGCCGGTGTGTCCTGGGGAATCGGCGAGGCATTCACCCGGAGCGTGCTGCACTCCGGCAAGATCGGTCCGCTGACTGCCATCGCGATTCGTTCAACCGTCGCATTGCCATTGATCTGGCTGGCGTGGTATGCCGCGAATCGTGGCTGGGCAGGGCTTCGCGCTGAGCCGAATCCTTTGCAGGCTGACGGTCCAACATTGGCCAAACTCATCCTCGGGTCAGGTGTCGTGGCCGGGGCTGTGGCGATGATCTCGTTCTACGCAGCACTCTCGATGGGAGAACTTTCGCGGATCAAGCCGATCGCATTCTCGTTGGCCCCCGCCTGTGCTGTCATGATCGCCTGGTTGATGATGGGCGAGCCGATGTCAGTCCGAAAGGGGCTCGGCGTGCTGCTGATCCTGACGGGCGTTGTGATCCTGACGGGGGGTTCGACCCGTGCGTCGGGGAACGGGGTCGTGCCCGGAGCTACCCCAGGGGTGGCATCGGAGGATTCGATGCATCGCAAGCCATGACCCCTTGGCCGCCCCGAATCGTTCGATTGCCTCGATCGCGTACATTGAACACGATGGCGTGAATCGGCACTGTCCGCCACACCAGTGAGCCAGGGTCGATTGGTACACCCTGATAAGCTTGATCAGTAATGCGGACATGGGTGCAAATGATCTCAGTACCGAATGCAAGTCGAGCGGCATCCGACAGATTCAGTATACGCCTTGCCGTCAATGCCGCCCGCTGCCTTGACAGGCCTCACACTTCGCTCGACTCTTACCGGCCATGTCTCCCGGCCTCCTGGTGCCCATCATTCTCATTGCCTGGTGTGCGTTGTGCGTCATCGTGGCCGGGATTGTTGCACCGAGGTTAGGACGCATCTGCGGCAATGATCCAATCACTGGCCTATTCTGCCTGATCGTCTCGTGGTATCTGCGACTGATACATCACCCGAGATACCGCGGGCTGAACCATGTACCAACTCCAACAATCAGGGATGGCAAGATTCCGGGCGGAATGATCATCGTCGCCAATCACACCGCGGGCATCGACCCGTTGCTGATTCAGGCTGCCTGTCGCTTTCAGATCCGTTGGATGATGTCGCGAGAGATGATGGTTCCTGCGCTCGACTGGCTCTGGCGCCGGCAGAGAATCATTCCCGTCGACTTTGACTCGGGAGATTCGGTGGCCCTGAAGGAGGCAATCAGGCACGTCAAATCCGGCGGTGTCCTGGGGATATTTCCGGAAGGAGGGATCGAGGACCCGGCGTGCGTCCTTCGGCCCTTTCTCCCCGGAGCCGGATTGATCGTGGCTCGATGCCGGGTTCCGGTGCTTCTGGCCTGGATTCATGGGACACCCCAGGCCAAGACCGCCTTTCACGCGCTGGTTCGATCGAGTCGCTCAAAAGTCGATTTCCTTGGAGTTCTCAACTACGACCGATCATCGGATGCCCGGGAAATTGTTGAGGATTTGCGCCAACGCATTGCCGACGCTTCCGGCTGGCCCAAGTCGGATCGGTTGGTCGAGCGTCATCCCCGTGCCGCAAGTCTGATGGACAGCACGGTCTCAGACTGACCCTTTGAGCCGAAAGGCCGCGGCCACGAGGGCATCCGCCTCCCGGATACTCGGGTCGGCCAGGATTGCCCGCTCAACGAGCAACTTGGCAACATGCCGCGGCTCTCCAAGTTGGATGAGAACCGCCAAGGCGTCGGACGCCGGGCCGGAGATCGCGGTCTCGGCAGCAGCCGCTCCTGGTTGATCCCGGAGAAACCCTTCAACGCGATCCTTGAGTTCGAGAATGATGGTCTCCGCTGTACGCTTTCCGATCTCCGGCAACTCGGTCAGAGTCGTCGCGTCGCGGCGAGCGATTGCAGCGGCGATGTCGCCAAAGGGCATCTGCAAAGCGCGAAGCGCCTTGCGGTTTCCGATCCCCTTGACGGTCGTGAACAGCTCGAAGAACGCGCGATCTGCATTGGAAAGAAACCCAACCAGACGAGGAACGAACGTGGAGCCCTGATTCGGAGTATCAAAGTATTGCAGCGTATGAAAGGTAATCGGATGGCCTTGCATCTGTGACAGTCGGTGATGATCGGCCGCAGGAGTCATCACGTGGTAGCCGATCGGACCGCAGCGCACCAGCGCCAATCCGTCGTCGTCGATCCGCTCCAGGGTTCCCTCGATCAGTGCAATCACTCGAGGATCGTATCGGAAGATCGGGCTCTCTCGCAATGAATACTTGCCACAAGGCCAGAGGAAACCTACCTTGCCGCCTATGTCCATCCTGTCTGGAAAGCGCGGATTGATCGTGGGGATCGCCAATGACCGTTCGTATGCATGGCACATCGCCAAGAGTTTGATTCAGCAGGGAGCGGAGTGCCTGTTCACCCATCTGCCGGGGGAGAAGATGGAGCGTCGGGTCAGAATGGCAGTCGACGAGCTGGGCGTGCAGAACCCCTGGTTGGCGGCGATGGATGCCGGAAACGATGGAGATCTCGATGCGGTCTTCTCCCGAATCTCGACCGAGTTTGGTTCAATGGATTTCCTGGTGCATTCCATTGCTTTCGCCGACAAGGATTGGCTGAAGGAAGGTCTTTTCACATCGACTCCTCGACAGGTTTTCACTCAGGCCATGGACATCTCGGCCTACACGTATGCCGCCATGGCCAATCGTGCCGCTCCGCTCATGGAGAAGGCTGGTGGAGGGTCGATGATTTCCATGAGTTACTACGGCGCTGAAAAGGCGGTGCCGGGCTACAACGTCATGGGTGTGGCGAAGGCCGCCCTCGAAGCAACCAATCGATACCTCGCGTGGGAACTCGGAAGCAGGAACATTCGAGTCAACACCATCTCCGGTGGACCGCTTCGAACGATGAGCGCCATGGCCGTTGGTGGATTCGGCGACATTCTGGATTGGGTCGAGAAAAAGTCGCCGCTTCGCAGGAATATCACCGGTGGGGAGGTGGGGGATACCGCCGCATTCCTGCTCAGCCCGCTTGCAGCGGGCATCACGGGTCAGGTGATCTATGTCGACGCCGGGTACAGCGCCATGGGCCTCTGAGACAGTGGGGGCCTCCTCGGCAATCCTCGACCGTCCGAGATCAGCCAGCACTGCTCTTGGGCGGCTCGCCCGAACCGCCCCCGGGCGGACGGTGATTGTGGTTCAGCGACAGTATCAGACCCGATAGCGCGTTGATGGCATCGCGGATCTCCCCAAGATCCATCTGCGAGACATGGCCATCGGAAATGGCCGCGATGGCCTCGGCACACTCCTTGACGGCGTTGACCGCCGCAGCATCAAGCGCTTCCATGCGAACGAAGTGGCCACCCATCTCCTGGCAAACAAAGTCCAGAGTCTTATCTCCAACATCCGGCGCTGCGCTCTGAATGGAACGCACGATTCGTTCAACCGGGTTGGGTTGGGCTCCGGAGAGCATTCGATTGATCTGGCGAGTCGAAAGGCTCATGGCGGTGGCGAATCGTTTCACTCCGACGGATTCAACGAGCGCGGCAAATCGTCGGAGTGCTTCCGCCTCGAGTTGTTGATCGCCGGCATTGGTTTCAGAGATCGTCATGTCAAGACTCCACAGGATACCACGAGGCCGTGCTGCACGGGGCAGACGTGATCATGCCTTTTCGGCCATTGGCAGCCCATCAGTGAACTTGATCCTTCGCCGGCACTCCTCAAGCATTTCCTTCAACAGTTCGTCGGGATACAACGGAAACGCCCAGGTTCGACGCATGATGATCGGACGCTGAGCCGCCTGCCTTCTTGCGGCGGCGGTTTGCCGTTTCAGGAGTTCAAGTTGATCAGGGCGCTGCACGCGCAGATTCTGAAGTGTTTCATGCAACTGCCGATAGGCAGCCCGCCGACCTGCCGACCCTCGGGTGGCATTGTTCACCAGAGCCAGGGATGCCGACTTCCTCGGTCCGGGGTGTTGAGGCTCAAACTCGGGATCATGAAAGAACTTCCGCTCCTGAACCAGTGCGTCGTGAACATCAACCAAGTCTTCGTTGTTCTCCGGAAATGGAAGTCTGACCGTCCCGGTTGCCATCGCCATCGGTTGTACCGGACGTCTGAGCCAGGATTCAATCCAGAACTCCATGGCTCGGTCATAGGTATTCCCTCCCGTTCCGTGGATAAAGAGATCGCAAAGGGCAAGACGCAGGATGGCCGTAAGGGTCAAGGCTCGCGGAGCAAGCCGAATGCCCCCGGCCTCCGCCCGTTGCAGATCATCATCCCAGGCCTTGAGGCGACGACCATCCGGTTCGATTCTCCAAAGCGGTAATTCAATTCGATCATCAAGAATCCGCAGCGGTGTTCCCGCCTGCGGCACGCGCGAGATAGCGTCGTTGTAGGCAGCGGCGCAAGTCTGCGGATCGTCAGCCATCTCTTGGAGAAGGAACCGGCCGCAGTCTGTTTCAAGCAGGTCCGAGCCAGAGATCATGTGCCCCCTTCCGACGAGAGGCTCCATGAGATCACTTACGGCACAAGCAACCTGTTGAGCTGCGTTTTCGCTGGTCTGATGCCTTCTCAGGGCCGACTCGATCAGGTATGCCCCTGCTTTCGAAGATTCCAGGGCCGGTTGCCAGCTTCCAGGAATCGGCTCGGGCACGAACGGCTGTTGCCAGCCTGTCGGCACCTCTCGTGACGGCATCGTGAAGGAGTGTCTGACCAGGTGCAATCCGCCATCGTTGGATCGACCTGGAAGTTCCAGCAGGGCGAAGTCGTTGACATCCTGATCGACCACAAGATGAACAATGTCGCCGCCGACGGCGTCCGCAAGAACCCGAGCAACCATGTACTTGACAAGAATCCCGGGATGCCAGACCGATGCCTGGTGGCCGGTAGCGATGATGGGCGCATGGGTGCTGAGCCCCAACGCCCGACGGGTTGGCATCCACTCCGCCGGTGGTCGGCCGAGAGCCGCTGGAAGCTCGAGATCGATCTCGATCGGCGTGCCGGTCATGGAAGTCTGTAAGAGCCGACGAGGTCAGATGCAGCAGCCCAATGCTTGGCCTTCATGTGATGCGAGCAGACCTGCCGATGCACCTGTTGGAAGCCGGTCAGCCCAACGCGAAACTTCACGATGAAGCGTTGCGCGATACGTCGTCAGACGCGTTTCAGGATCGTTCAGCGGGCCACCAAAGGTCCTGGTCGGGTCGTTATAGATCAGGCGAATCGAGATCTCGCGAATTCGAAGCTGATGGGCCGCTGCCTGGACCCAGAATTGCATCGGAAAATCGTATCCATCGACGCTGAGTCTGAGTCGCTCGATCGCGGCAACCCGGTAGGCCTTGAAGCCGCAGAAACTGTCGGTGAGCCGCAGGTGAAGCCGCTCGTTGATTTCCTTGGTGATCAGCTCATTGATGGTTCGGCGATCCGCCGGGGGCGCGTGTCCGTTGTTGGCAATATTGAGATATCGCGAACCTGAAATCACATCCGCATCGTCCTCGCGAATGGCTGCGACGAAATCCGGGATGGATTCCGGTTCATGCTGCTCATCACAATCCATGGTGATCAGCCACTCGAAGCTGTCGAATGCCGCCCAGCGCATCATGTCCTGCATCGATCGACCATAGCCGCGATTCTCGGCATGACGAATGACTTCAACGGGTTGCCGAGCCAACTCCATCGGCGTGGAGTCCGTCGAGCCGTCATCAATCACCAGGATGTGCCTGGCGTACCGGCGGACCTCCGTCAACACCTTCTCGACATATCGAGATTCGTTGTAGACCGGAATGGCGAGAAGAATGCTGGGACGAGGGCAGGTGCGGCCGGGCCGGCAGTTGGGATGCTCAGAGGACATCAGCCGAGTGTAGGATCGCTGCCTCAACCCAAGGTGTGAATTGAATCAATCCCCGTCGGGCGAATGACTGGGGATCAACTCCAGGGTCTGACCGTCATTTCGTGGCAGGAACCCAATCATGATCTTCTCCGTCCAGACCTCGCGGCGAATGCCGACCCCCGGCTCGACGTAGAGCGTGGATCGCTTCACCGCCTTGGCAATGCCCAAGTCAGACCGAAACTCAATTTCGATCTTGGCGGTGTCGTGAGGCCCGGTCGAATCGTGGATTCGAACACTGCCGACGTGGCGGATCTCGCGGGTGCATGTTCCTCGGGCCTTCACCAGCGATCGGTTCTTCGCATCAACGACATGCATCTTTGACTCGCTGGTCATCACCGTGTCTGGACCGATGGTCGCGGGAAATACTGCCAATGGCGGATCGAAGATGGCGATGGCGTTGTCTCGATAAGTCAGTACCGCATGAAGAAGCACATCACCGGAGGCTGAGAATGACACATACTGGGTACGTCGATCCGGCTCGACTTCCTTGCGATCGGAAGCGAACTCCGTTGTTGGTTCGGTGGTCCGTCGAACCTGATCGCCGTCGGTTCCATCAAGGACAGTGAACACCTGTGTCTCACCCACAGGCCGAAGAATGTCCTCCCCACTGACGGTCACGACAGTGTCGATCGGCTCAAGCCGGGAAGGTGCCGCCGAGGTAGATGCGGGATCGCCCGTCGAAGATGGTTGCCGCGAAGCGCAGCCGCACATCAAAACGACGATTCCATGTGCAATCAGCGTGGCCCGGCGAACCGTCAGATTCATCGCGATGGAAGCCCCTTCGAGATCCACAACCGCTCCAAGGCTCGAGGCTCGATTGGCTCGGTGATGGTGCCGTCGCCGTCGACACGTCGCAACCGCATTCCCTGCGCATTGAAGATCTGGGTCATCTCCGGTGCATCGACCGTCGGTTGAGTAACCAACATCCAGACCGCCGGATCGGCCGGATCGGGCGACCAGCGATCCAGGCGGAGCGACATCAGATTGTTCTTCGCGTCGAAGAAATAGAAGGAGTACTCCTGAGGCATCGGCGAATTCTTTGGAAGGAGTCGGCCCAAGAGATACACCTCGACCTGGCTGAGGTAGGCATCGTCCGGCACGGGTTCTATCAGTGCCGCATCGTCATTCACCGCCGGTACATCCGCGTTGTTGACCACCGTCAGGGTCGGCCGGGGCTGCCCGGCAGACGGTTCCGATCTGACCCCAGTCTGCGCAAACGATCGGGAAATGCTTCCTTGAGTCTCCGTTGTCCGCGTGCTCCATGCCTCCTGCACCCGGTCCCAGGACATCCAGAATCGGCTCAATACGTCAAATTTGTGCTTGGGGTCATCGTTCGACAGAATTCGTGCCTCAAGCTCGACCATGATTCCGCTCTGTCGCTCAGCAGACCGGAAGTCCTCCGGGGCACGCCCGGACTCAACCTCGCCACGCAATGCCTCAAAACACCGCATCGACAGGTAACCGATCTCCTTCTCGTTCGACGGGTCGCCGGCGCTGCCTTTTCGATAGATCCGATAGAGCTGTTTCGCATGCAGGCACGATTCAAGTCGCTCCGGAGTAATCGACTTGACGAACTCGCGGCCATTGGCCAGCCGGAATTCGAGAACTCGCTTGAGGTCGTCGACATCTGATACTTGGACGGTCTGAAACGCGAGGTCAAATGTCCTTTGCATCTCCTCCCAGAAGGTGTCGACGGTCATGATGGCGATGACAACAAATCGCTTGTCCCCGCTGGGAAGCATGAGCCACCCGGTGATCGAAGCTCGCTTGTCAGCCGACCCGAGAATGGGCGGTTGTTCGATGGCCAGGAAGTGCCCCTGGAGCCCGCCGTATCGGCGCGGCTCGTCAATGAGAACTTTGAACGTCTGGCCGCTTCGGGAAAGCGCTTCGAGCTGAACTTTTGCCTGTTCGGTGGCCGAGATCCCCGGGCTCTCGGCAGCCTGCAGTTGAGCCCGCATGCGCCAACGTGCCGATTTCGGGTTATCGGACATTAGGAACGTGGTGCTTCCGTTCACCTTCTGCATGCTGACCTGGGCGCCCCTCGGTAGCCGCATCGTAAGTCCGAGGCTGTCGGCGGTCAGCGGAGGGTCGCCAAGAACCTGGTTTACCTCGGCTTGGGAAGAATTGGTCGCTCCCGTGACCTGCACCATCGCTCGAGTGCCCGACGCTACCAGGAGCATTCCTACCAGTGCGGCGATCGTTCGGTTCATCCGTGTTTTCTCCTGCGTTTATATTGGAATCGTATCGGTCTGGTGCGAAGCCCGCCGCGAATCCCCGAATTTGCCCACGTAACGCCAATCGGGGCTTCCCGCGTCGTTGACAGAAGTGGAGAGTTCGTTATTATTGCCGATTCGCACTTCCCGGCATATCCGTCCGGGCGGCGGCCACGGCACTAGGCCATGGCCGGTTTGATCGCATCGCAATGTCCTTCGATGTGAAGCTGGATGATTGAGGTTGACTGTACATGACAGGCGGCAAGATTCGAATTCGAATGGAAGCATACGACCACCAGGCGCTCGATTCGTCGGCGAAGGAAATCGTCGATCATGCCAAGCGTACGGGTGCCCGTGTCGCCGGGCCGATCCCTCTGCCGACGCGGCGAGAGATCTACACCGTCAACCGCAGTCCGTTCATTGATAAGAAATCCCGGGAACAATTCGAGATCCGAACCCATAAGAGGATTATCGATATCACCGAGCCGAATGCTCGAACGGTTGAATCGCTCAATCGCCTCGTCGTTCCGGCCGGCGTGTTTGTCAAGATCAAGGCGTAGCGTGCGCCAACGTTTAGTGCAGCCGACCCGAACCGGGCCGGCTGCGTGTGTTTTCGGAATCCCCGTCATGTCGGATCGGTCGTCGAGACCGGCCAACCTCTGACGATCCTTGAGACGAGATTGCCATGCCCGTTGCACTGCTCGGAAAAAAGATCGGAATGACCCGGTACTTCACCGAAGAGGGAAGAAATATCCCCGTGACGGTGATTCAGGCGGGTCCCTGCGCGGTGACGCAGGTGAAAACCAGCGAGCACGACGGCTACAGCGCGGTGCAGATCTCGTTTGAGGATATCAAGCCACGACGGAGTTCCATGGCCCTGATTGCCCACGACGGCAAGGCCGGCGTGACTCCCAAGCGACATCACCGCGAGTTCCGGGCGAAGGATGACGGCGAAGCGACCGGTTTCACGCCGGGACAGACGCTCACCGTGGCCGACCTCGAGGCCGTCAAATTCGTTGATATCACCGGTGTCAGCAAGGGCAAAGGCTTCCAGGGCGTGATGAAGCGACACAACTTTGCCGGCATGGAAGCCAGCCACGGATGCGAACGCATGCACCGCCACGGCGGCGCCATCGGCTCGCACGCGACCGACCGCGGTCACGGCGCCAAGATCAAGAAGGGCAAGCGAATGCCCGGCCGCATGGGTGGCGACCGTGTCACCGTGCGCAGCCTTGATGTGATTTCGATCGATCCGGACAAGAATCTTCTGCTCGTCAAGGGCCCGGTACCGGGTGCCAACGACGCGCTTCTGTACATTCGGCCGGCAGTCCGGCTTTATAAAGGAAAGGCACATAAGCAGGCCGGCAAGGCGTGAATGCCGACCTGACCGCGAAGGCCCGACGCGAGCGATCGCAGGGAACCACGCGGTGACGACAAGTCACGAACCGAGTCAAGATTCCTGCCCTGCGGCGCGTCGTGATTGCCGCAGTGGAGGATGAGGCGAAACAGGAAGGCAATCCGTCTTCCAGGTCACTCCCATGATTGAACTGCCGATTTTCAATATCAAAGGTAAGCAGGTCGAGACCCTTTCCATCGATGAAGGAGATCTCGGCACCGAGGTGCGTCCAGCGCTGCTCAAGCAGGCGTATGTGATGTTCCACGCGAATCAACGCCAGGGCTCCGCTCGCACCAAATCCAAGGCCATGGTCGAGGGCTCCACGCGAAAACTCTTCAAGCAGAAGGGTACCGGCGGTGCCCGTCGCGGCCAGGTCCGCACCAACGTCATGAAGGGTGGCGGCCGTGCGTTTGCAAAGACGCGAGAGCGAGAGGCATTCCATCAGGAAATGCCCAAGAAGATGCGTCGACTCGCCAATCGCAACGCTCTATTGGCCAAGCTGGTCGATTCAGAGGTCAAGTGCGTCGATTCCATCAGTTTCGACTCACCGAAGACCAAGAATTTTTCCTCGCTGCTCAAAGCGCTTGGAATCGATCGAACCTGCCTCGTCGCACTTGGCGGCTCCAACGTGAACGCATTCCTGTCCGCTCGAAACATTGAGGGCGTAAGCGTCACGCGAGTGCAGCAGCTCAATGCATTCGATCTGCTCAATCATCGCTATCTCGTCGTAGACAAGGCTTCGCTGCAGGCCTTTCTCTCCGGAACATCGAGTGATGAGAAGGAGGCATCCTGATGGATTCATCAACCGTCATCAAGAAGCCGCTGGTGACCGAAAAGGCCACCTGGGGTTCGTCCGAACTTAATCACTATGCGTTTCAGGTTGACACCCGTGCGACCAAGACGCAGATCAAGAGCGCCGTCGAAGACCTCTACAAGGTTCGCGTCGTCGGCGTGAACACACAGACCCGGAAGGGTCGAGCTCGCGCCTTCAAATACGGACGCGTCCTGCTGCCGACCATTAAACGGGCGATCGTCAAGATTCATCCGGAGGACAAGATCGACCTGTTCTGATCCGGTCAGCGCCACGAGAGTTCACTATGCCGATTCGCACATACAAACCAACGACAGCCGGCCGGCGCAATGCATCGGTTAACATGCATGCCGAGGTCACGAAGAAGAAGCCGGAAAAGACGCTGCTCAAGCCATTGCACCGCACCGGCGCCCGAAACGTGCAGGGAAAGCTTACCGTGATCGGGCGTGGCGGTGGTCACAAGCGTCGCTACCGCGTTATTGATTTCAAGCGAACCAAGGACAACATGCCGGCAACCATTGTCGGCATCGAATACGACCCCAATCGCTCCTGCCACATTGCCCTCGTGAAATACGACGATGGCGAACTCCGGTACATCATCGCCTCTCGCGGCATGAAAGACGGCGATACCGTCATGAGCTCTGACAATTCTCTCGAGCCCAACGAGGGAAACTGCATGCCGCTCAAGCACATGCCGACAGGCTTGATGGTGCACAACATCGAGATGGAGCCGGGTAAGGGTGGCGCACTGTGCCGAAGCGCCGGCTCGGGCGCCCGACTGAGCAACAAGGAAGGCCGCTGGGCGACCTTGGTGCTTCCATCCGGGGAAATCCGCCAGGTCTCCATGGAGTGCCGGGCGACGGTCGGCCAGGTTGGGAATCTCGATCACTCGTTGGTCGTGCTTGGCAAGGCCGGGCGTGCCCGCTGGAAGGGTCGTCGGCCTCATACTCGCGGCGTCGCCATGAGCCACCATTGCCATCCGCACGGCGGCGGCGAAGGCCGGTCCAAGGGCGGTCAGGAGCCGTCCAACGCTTCGGGCACGCAATCCAAGGGCGGTCGCACGCGACGGTACGGCAAGTCCAGCGACAATCTCATTCTTCGTCGTCGTCGGTCGGTTCGTTACGGCCAACTCAAGCTTTGATGTCCTGATCACCCGAGACCACTATGTCACGTTCATCCAAGAAAGGTCCGCACGTCGACGAAAAGCTCTACCGCAAGGTGGAGAAAATGTCCGCCAGCACGCGCAAGCAGCCCATCAAGACCTGGGCTCGGGCATGCACCATCGTTCCGGAATTCGTCGGCTACACGTTCCAGGTTCACAACGGCCGTTATTTCATCGATGTGTTCTGCACCGAAGATATGGTCGGCCACAAGCTTGGTGAGTTCAGCATCACCAGAACGTTCAAGGGCCATACCAACAAGAAGGAAGGTCTCGCGACGGGCGAGGCAGGCTAAATTCGCGACCCATCGCGCACACGAACAGTCATGAGCTACAACGCATCCCATCGATTTGCTCGCATCGCCCCCCGCAAAGCGCGGTTGGTGGCCGACATGATTCGCGGCCTTCCCATTGACCGGGCCATGACCGCTCTCGACTTCTCGAAGAAGCGTGCAGCCTGGTACCTCCGGTCGGTGCTCAAGAGCGCCATTGCCAATGCGGAGGAGAAGGACGCGGACGTCGCCTCTCTGTATGTCAGTGAATCACGAGTCGATGAAGGCCCAACCATCAAGCGGTTCGAACAGAAAGATCGCGGCCGGGCCTACAAGATCATGAAGCGTACCAGTCACTTACACATCGTCCTCGACGAGAAAGCCTGAGACACAGAACACCATGGGACAGAAAACCCATCCATTTGGTTTCCGAGTCGGCGTCACCGAGGCTCATAAGTCTCGCTGGTTCGCCCCCAAAGCACTGTTCGGCGAACTGCTTGTGGAGGATTACAAGATCCGCAAGTATGTCGACAAGCGACTCAATCGAACACCGCCCTTTGCCGCGGTGTCCGACATCTTGATTGAGCGAACTCGCGAGGAGCTGACGGTCATTGTGAAGACCGCCCGTCCGGGACTTGTCGTCGGACCGAAGGGGCAGGAGGTTGAGCGCCTGACTGCCGACCTGCAGGCCCTCACCGGCCGCAAGGTGCAGATCAAGATCATCGAAATCAAGAATCCCGACACTGAGGCCAAGCTCATCGCCGAGACCATCGCGGAGCAGTTGAAGAAGCGGGCCAACTTCCGTCGCGTGCTCAAGCAGCGATGCGAGGCCGCGATGCAGAACGGCGCCAAGGGCGTTCGCATTCTTCTGTCAGGCCGTCTCGGGGGCGCTGAAATGTCCCGTCGGCTTGATACTCGTCTCGGCTCGATTCCGCTTTCGACGCTGCAGGCCAACGTGGACTATGCCTTCGCCGAAAGCTTTACGACCTATGGCGCAATCGGAGTCAAGGTCTGGATTTTCAAGGGAATGTTCACCGAAGGTCAGGCCGACGAGACCGAGTCGGGCGCTGCCGGCGGGCGAGCTCGCGCTCGAGGTCGTCGCTGATTGACCCACAGGATTTAGTGCCATGTCAATGTTGCCAAAGCGAGTCAAGTATCGAAAGCAGCAGCGCGGAAAAATGCGCGGCAATGCTACCCGTGGAAACTACGTGGCCTATGGAGACTTCGGTCTGCAGGCCCTCGAGACCCACTGGATCTCCGGCCGCCAGCTGGAGGCAGGCAGAATTGCCGCGCAGCACTTTCTCCGCCGCCAGGGCCGTGTCTTCATTCGCGTCTTCCCGGATAAGCCGATTTCGAAAAAGCCCCTGGAAACCCGAATGGGTACCGGCAAGGCCGATGTCGAATACTGGGCGGCACGAATCAAGCCCGGCACGATGCTCTTTGAGATCGCCGGCGTTCCCGAAGATCTCGCGAAGCAGGCCCTCGCTCGAATCGCCCACAAGATGCCCGTTCGGTGTCGCTTTGTCGGTCGTCGTCTCGCCGTGTGATCAGTTCCGAATCCTCCCCCCAGAAGTCAAAGCACCGCCATGAAAGCCAAGGAAGCACACAAGTTCAACGACGAAGAGATCACGATCGAGGTCGAGCGCCTCAAGCGCCGCCTGTTCGAGCTCGGCGGCCAATCGGTGACCGAGAAGATCGAAGACGTCTCACAGTTTCGGAAGATCCGGAAGGACATTGCCCGTTTGCTGACCGAAAAGAGCATGCGTCGGGCCCGCAACGCGAAGGAGCAGGTTGCCTCATGAAGGATAAGAGCGTCATCGCCATTCCCGAGAAATCGCCGCGCCAGATCGCCGTGGTGCAGTCCGACAAGCGCGACAAGACGCGCAAGGTGGCCATTCCGTTCAGTGCCAAGCACACGAAGTACAACAAGTACATCAGCCGCACCACCGTGCTGCATGTTCACGATGAGAAGAACGAGTCGCACGTCGGCGACCGCGTGGAAATCGCCGAGTGCCGGCCGATTTCCAAGACCAAGTCGTGGGTGGTCATCCGCGTGGTAGAGCGAGCCGCCCAGCGAGAGAAGTTCGAGAATCTGTAATAGTGACCCCGTTGATCCTGCTTGTGAAGTGAGCCAGACATGATTCAGAAAGAAACACGCCTCGAAGTGGCCGACAACAGCGGCGCCAAGATCGCCGCGGTGATCGGTGTGCTCGGCTCTTCGACCGCTCGCGGCAAATACACCCGACTCACCATGGGCATCGGCGACAAGGTGATCTGCGCGGTGAAGAAGGCCCTCCCCAACGGCGACGTGAAAGCCGGCGATAAGGTGCAGGCGGTCATCGTGCGAACGAAGTATCCCACGCGCCGCGATGACGGCTCGTACGTCCGCTTCGATTCCAACGCTTGCGTGCTGATCGACAAGGAAGGCAATCCTCGCGGCACGCGCATCTTCGGCGCGGTCGGCCGCGAACTGCGAGAGAAGAACTACATGAAGATCGTTTCGCTCGCGTCGGAGGTGGTCTGACATGGCTCGTCACGTACGCAAAGGTGATCAGGTGATGGTGACGGCCGGCGACGATAAAGGCCGAGTCGGCGAGGTTCTGCGCATCATTCCCGAGCAGGACCGCGTGGTTGTTCAGGGCGTGAACATGCATGCCAAGCACCTCAAGCCCACCCAGACTCGTTCCGGCGGCATCGTTCGCCGGGAAATGCCGATTCATATTTCAAACGTCAGTCCCGTGGTCGATGGCAAGCCCACGCGGGTGCGATTCGTCGTCCGCCCCGATGGCGGCAAGTCGCGCGTCGCCGCACGGACCGGGAAAGAACTTCATGCCCTTCGAGGCAAATCCAAGTAACTCGTTCGACTGAGGCTCCAGAGAATCATGGCTGCTGAAAAGGAAGTCACCAAAGAAAAATCCAAGGGCAAGGTCAAACCGACTGAGCCCGTGGAATCGGCTCCGGCCGGTCCGCGCGTGCCGCCTCGTCTTCACACGAAGTTCAAGGATGCCGTTGTCGCTGCCACGATGAAGGAATTCACGCTGGACAACATGCACCAGGTGCCGCGCCTGAGCAAGATCGTGATCAACATCGGCGTCGGCAAGGTGCTCGAGAACCAGAAGCTCAAACCCGAGATTCGCGAAACCGTGATCGACACGTTGACCAAGATTTCCGGCCAGAAGCCGGTCATGGTGCTCGCCAAGAAGAGCGTGTCCAACTTCAAGGTTCGCGAAGGCGCCCCCTCGGCGTTCATGGTCACCCTTCGCCGCGATCGAATGTGGCACTTCCTTGATCGCCTGATCAACCTCGCCGTGCCCCGAATCAAGGACTTTCGCGGCCTCAAGGACTCCGCATTCGACAAGGCAGGCTCCTATTCCATGGGATTGTCCGAGCAGGCTGTCTGGCCGGAGATCAACATGGCCAACGTCAACTTCACTCACGGGATGAACATCAACCTCGTGTTTGAGAACAGCACTCCCGCTCTATCAAAGTTTGTCCTCAAGGAGCTCGGCATGCCGTTTGTCCGCCCTGAGGAAAAGGCTCGACGCAACTAATCCGGTTCCACACCACGATCCCCTGAAAGAATGATTCATGGCAAGTAAGCGTCACTTTGTTCGGATGACCCAGAAGCCGAAGTTCTCTACTCGGAAGCGCAACCGGTGCGAACTCACCGGTCGCTCTCGCGGCGTCTATCGAAAGTTCCGCATTAGCCGCATCATGCTTCGTGAGCTGGCGCTGCAGGGCATGATCCCCGGCATGCGCAAGGCCAGCTGGTAAATCATTCGAATCTTCAGTCCGAGGCTCCACGATGGCTCAGCACGATCTCACCGCCGACATGCTCACCAGAATCCGTAATGCGGTCCGCAACCGCACTCGAGATGTCGTCTGCCTGAATAACAAGCTCAATCGCGGCGTCGCCCAGGTGCTCGTCGACGAGGGCTATGTCCGCTCCTTCGAAGTCGTCAATGACGGCCAGCAGGGTCAACTCAAGATCCACTTGAAGTATGGCCCCCGCGGCGAGCAGCTCATCAGCCACATTGATCGCGTCTCCAAGACCGGCTGCCGAGTGTATCGTTCGGTCGACGATCTCCCCCGTCCGCTCCAGGGCCTCGGCATCTCGGTCATATCGACCAGTCGTGGCGTCATGAGCGATCGCAAGTGCCGTGAATTCAAAGTTGGAGGCGAAGTCATCGCGACGGTCTCCTGACCCGAGCCTTGCCCGAGGTATCCGCCCATGTCCCGTATCGGTAAACAACCCGTCACCGTCCCCGCCGGCGTCAAGGTCGCGGTAAGTCCGCAAACACGCACGATCAACATCGAGGGGCCGAAGGGCAAGCTCTCGATGGTGCATCGTCCCGAGGTCTCCGTCGCTTGGCAGGAGTCTGAGAAATCGATCGTGTGTTCCATTCCAAAGGAAAAGGCCGACGACCGCCAGATCCGAGCCTATTGGGGAATGACACGCGCGCTGATCGACAACATGATCGAAGGCGTCGTCAAGGGCTATGAGAAGAAGCTTGAAATCAACGGCGTCGGCTGGGGCGCTCGCGTCCAGGGACAGAAGGTGGTCCTCAACGTGGGCTACGCCAATCAGATCGAAGTGACCATTCCCGCCGGCGTCAAGGTTGAAGTCAACCAGAACGCCGTCAACATCTCCGGCCCCAGCAAGCAGGCCGTCGGTGAACTCGCCGCCACGATTCGCTCCAAGCGGAAGCCCGAGCCGTATAACGCCAAGGGCATCAAGTACTCCGATGAAGTCATCACCCGCAAGCAAGGAAAGGCTTTCGGTTCCTGATTCCCTCAGGACCTTCTGAATTCAATACGAGGTCTGTTCGCCATGAACCGATTCCAGCTCAAATCTCTCCGTCGAAGTCGCCGCAAGATCGGCATCCGCAAGCGCATTCTCGGTGTGCCTGATCGTCCGCGCCTGACCGTGTTTCGTTCCCTGAAGCACACCTACGCCCAGGTCATCGACGATCTCTCCGGGAAGACCCTCGCTGCTGCCAGCACCAATGAATCCGGCAAGGCGGTCAAGTCCTCCAACGCCGCCTCCGCCAAGGATGTCGGCAAGCGTCTCGCCGATCGCGCCAAGCAGGCCGGCGTCACCCAGGTCGTCTTTGATCGAAACGGATATCTCTTTCACGGCCGGGTCAAGGCCCTCGCCGAAGGCGCTCGTGAGGGCGGCCTCCAGTTCTAATCTCCCTCCAGACTGAAGCAAATCCATGCCTGAACTGATTGACGAATCATCGAATATTGAATCCACCACCGTTGGCGTCTACCGCACGGCGGCCACGGTAAAGGGTGGGCGTCGGTTCTCCTTTTCGGCCATGGTGGTCGTTGGTGATCGACGCGGCCGTGTTGGGCTGGGGTACTCCAAGGCGAATCAGGTCCCGCAGGCCATCGAGAAGGCTCAGAAGGAAGCACGGCGAAAGATGAAGGGATTCACCCTTCAGGATCGCACGCTTCCACACACCCTCGAAGGCCGCTTCGGCTCCTGCAGTGTTCGTCTTCTCCCGGCTTCGCCAGGCACCGGCGTGATCGCCGGGGCAGCCGTTCGCGCTGTGCTCGAAATGGCGGGCATCCAGGACTGCCTCTCCAAGTGTTATGGATCCACCAATCCCAAGAACCTTGTGAAGGCCACCATCGATGCTCTCAGCCAGGCCCGTTCCCGACAGGCCGTTGAATCACTTCGCGGCGTGACCATTCCGCCGACCTCGGTCGAAGAAGCCATCGAGCGTGGAAGGGCATTCATGCCTGTCGTCAAGTCAACCGAACGAGCGGCCGCACCCAAGAACACGGTCGGCGACGCCAATCGTCAAGGCCGTCGCGGCGGTGGCGGCCCACGTCGTTCCCGGTCTCAGCATCAGCAACAGCAACAGCAGCAATTCACCGGCGAGAGTGAAGCCGGCGAATCCGAAAGCACGTGACCTGAACGTCCGTAACGCAGTTTTTCTCGTGTGAGATCCATTATCCAGTCAGGACAGACGTCATCATGATGATTCACGACATTACGGTTCAGGTCGGCCCTCACAAGGCTCGTCGTCGCGTGGGTCGCGGCGAAGGCTCCGGGCGCGGCGGAACCTCAGGACGCGGCCACAAGGGCGCTGCCTCCCGCTCCGGCTTCAAGCGTCGCCCCGGTTATGAAGGCGGCTCGAAGCCTTTCGCGATGCGCATGCCGAAAATCGGTTTCAACAATGTGCAGTTCGCGACGAAGTACAACGTCGTCAATCTGAAGTCGATCGACGCCCGCTGCAATGCGGGTGAGCGTGTTGATTCGGAATCCCTCGCCAAGCTTGGCCTTGTGCGTGACCCAGGCCTTCCGCTCAAAATTCTGGGCGAGGGTGAACTGACCAAGAAGCTTCATATCGTCGCCGCGAAGTTCTCGGCAACGGCTAAACAGAAGATCGAGGCTGCTGGCGGCAGCATCGAGGAAATCGTTCGCAAGACCTGGGCTCGCCAGCCCAAGGAGAAGAAGGCCGCCGTCAAGGGTTAACCCACGACGGCCGGATGGAATGTTTCAGGCTCTCATTAATATTTTCCGTATTGCAGACCTGCGAAACCGGGTGCTCTTCACGCTCGGGATGCTGGTTATCTATCGAATTGGTTTCTGGATCCCCATTCCGGGCGTCGATCAAAGTGCGCTGCAGGTCAGTGCCAAGAACGCCGCGGGCGGCGCTCTGGGGCGTGTCGCCGATTACATGATGATCTTCTCCGGCGGCTCCCTGCACCAGTCAACGGTGTTCGGCCTCGGCATCATGCCGTACATCACGGCGTCGATCATCTTTCAGCTCATGCAACTGGTCTTTCCCCAGCTCCAGGAACTGAAGAAGGAAGGGGCCAGCGGGTACCAGAAGATCACTGAGTGGACCCGGTATGCCACTGTGGGGCTCTGCATTGTTCAGGGCATCATGTGGCTCACATACCTGCGGACGAACGGATTGGTTCAGCCGGGTTTCGAACTCGGCACCAACCTGCTTATTTTCTATGCCGCGGGCATGACCTGCCTGACTGCCGGAAGCGTCTTCCTCATGTGGCTCGGTGAACAGATCGACAAGTACGGCATTGGAAACGGGATCTCCATGATCCTCATGGCGGGAATCCTTTCTCGCATGCCCAATGCCGTGAATTGGATCGTCGATAACTTCAATCCTCGCCAGGCCGACAATGAGGGCATCGGGCTCGTCGGATTGCTCTTTGTCATCGCGGCCTTTGTCTTCGTCACCGCCGGCGCCATTCTGATCACCGTGGCCCAGCGCCGAATTCCGATTCAGCAGGCCAAGCACACGCGTGGTCGCAAGGTCTATGGCGGCCAACGTCACTACCTCCCGCTTCGAATCAACCATGCCGGCGTCATGCCCATCATCTTCGCCTCGTCACTGATGGTCTTTCCGTCAGCCATCTTTGGCTGGATGCAGACTCGCGCTGCCGTCGGCGCTCCGGAGTGGTGGCAGGCGACGACGGCCTTCCTGGCTGCGAATTTCGTGAACGGAAGCTATCCCTACATCGTGTTCGAGGTTGCGCTCATCTATTTCTTCTCCTACTTCTGGACCACGGTCCAGTTCAGTCCGGAGGAAATGTCCAAGCAGCTTCGCGACCATGGATCATTCATCCCCGGCCTTCGTCCCGGTCCGCGCACCGCGGAGTACCTTGAGGCCGTGATGGAGCGAATCACCTATGTCGGCGCCGGCTTCCTTGCTGTGATTGCCATTATTCCAACCATTGTGGCCGAGCAGATGGGTATTCCCTACTACGTGTCCGCCTTCCTCGGCGGAACCGGCCTCCTCATCGTGGTCAGCGTCGGTCTCGACCTGATCCAGCGGCTTGAGGCGAATCTGCTCATGCGGAACTATTCCGGATTCCTTTCCACCGGCGAATCGGGCAACGCACCGAAAATCAGGAGCACCCGAGGCTGATGGTGACGACGTCGGCAATGCAATTTCCCGCCACGGCGATGGAACGCGACCGTTCGGTCCGTTCCCGGCGCTGCACGGTTTCAATCCGCTCGGCCTCCGAGATCGAGCAGATCCGCCGGGCTGGCGCGGTCGTGCGGTCCGCACTCGAAGCTGCCGCGGCCGCTGCGAAAGTCGGCGCCTCAACCGCAGATCTGGATCAAGCCGCCGGTCGTGTCCTGATCGACTCCTCAGCGCGGTCCCTCCTTCTCGACCACCCGCACAGTGAGCATGGACAGCCTTTCCCAGCCTGTACCTGCGTCAGCGTCAATGAAGAAGTGCTTCACGGCGTCCCCGGTCCGCGACGGCTCGCCGCGGGCGATGTTGTCTCGATCGATTGCGCTGCCTCGTTGAATGGCTGGTGTGCCGATGCGGCCGTCACCGTCAAGATCGGCGGCATCAGCCCGGCCGCTCAACATCTTTGCGATGCCGCTGAAATGATCCTTGCCTCGGCCATCGAATCGATGCGCCCAGGGCGGGCGTGGAGCACTGTTGCCGCGGCAATGCAGGATTGTGCCGCCATGTTGGGCGTCTGCCTGGTCGGCGGCTATGCGGGCCATGGAATCGGGCGCCACCTGCACGAAGCGCCGTCCGCGCCTTGCGTCGTTGATCGTTCATTTGAAATGTGGTCGGATTTCACCCTCCGGCCGGGCATGGTCCTCGCCGTGGAACCAATCCTTTCCCACCATCAGGTCGAAACGTCGTTGCGTCCCGATGGTTGGACCGTTTCCGCACCGAAAGGTTCGCTTTTCGTTCATGTCGAGCATACTGTTGCGATTACCCGCCGCGGTGCCGAAGTGCTCACGGATGGTCGGGAGCCTACGGCCTCGTAGGGGGAAGTGTCTGAATGCCTAAGGAAGAAAAGATTACGCTCGAAGCTGAAGTCACGGAGGCGCTACCCGACGCCAAGTTCAAGGTCCGGCTTCAGAACAACCAGGAGATCCTCGCCTACGTCAGTGGCAAGATGCGCAAGTTTTTCATTCGAATCCTCCCCGGCGACAAGGTCACCGTCGAGATCAGCCCGTATGACATGAGCAAGGGTCGAATCGTCTTCCGTCAGTAAGAGTTGTTGTGTTCTGTTCTTGGGCTGGCTTCAGCCCTCCGCACTCCACCCCGCACGAATCACGAGTCCCGCCATGAAAGTTCGTTCCAGCATCAAACGCCGCACCCTCGATTGCCAGATTGTCGTACGCAAGGGCAAGCGGTTTGTCATTAACAAGAAGAATCCCCGCCTGAAGCAGCGTCAAGGCTGATTCACACGCTGTTTGGAGCCAAACCATGCCCCGTATCGCCGGCATCGACCTCCCCGAAAAAAAGAAGATCCTCTTCGCACTTCAATACATTCACGGCGTCGGTCCCAAGATCGCCCGTGAGATCTGCGAAAAGGCCGGAATCGACCCCGATCGTCGTGCCAACGACCTCGGCGATCCCGAACTCGGCGCCATCGCCGGCATCATCGATTCCGACTATCTCGTCGAGGGTGCCCTGCGTCGCCAGGTCTCCCAGAACATCCAACGCCTGAAGGATATTCGTTCCTATCGGGGCGAACGCCACCGCAAGGGTCTCCCGGTCCGCGGCCAGCGCACACGAACCAACTCGCGCACCCGCAAGGGCCGCAAGAAGACCGTCGCCGGTAAGAAGGGCGTCAAGGGCTAATCCGTTCCGCGAGCAACACCTCACGGTAGTGCACATCACTCACCTGCGAAGAAACACGATCCATGGCCAGCAAGAAAAAAGTTCGAAAGAATGTCGTCAAGGGCATCGCCCACGTCAATGCGACCTTCAACAACACTCAGGTGACCATCACCGACGTCAACGGCGAAACCCTTTGCTGGGACTCCGCCGGGTCGGTGGGCTTCAAGGGCGCCCGCAAGTCGACGCCGTTCGCCGCCACGCGCGCTGCGGAAAAGTGCGCCGGCAAGGCCAAGCGCCTCGGTATGAAGGAAGTTGAGGTCCGTGTTCGTGGCGCTGGCGGCGGTCGAGAATCGGCCGTGACTGCATTGCAGAACAACGGTCTCAAGGTCACTGCCGTCGAAGACCACACGCCGATTCCTCACAACGGCTGCCGCCCGCCCAAGCGCCGACGCGTGTGACAGAGTTATCGTCGGGCAGGTATCCGCCTGCCTGTGTGCCCGCCTATCGCCCGATCATCCGCTGACGCGACTGATCGGACTTTCAAATCGTTTCCCGCAGCCAAGAAGGAACCGCCGGCCGATCAGCAGGGCCGTCCGGAATCCGAGAGCCTGCGGGCGCCTTTCCCGGCACTGCTGAATTGTTGGAGTTACTGCATGCATCTTCGTTGGCGTGGTCTTGAACTTCCTGCTCGAGTCGCTCCGGATCCGGGGTCGATGTCGAGGACTTTTGGTCGCTTTATCGCTGAGCCGTTTGAACGTGGCTTCGGCACCACCGTCGGCAACAGCCTTCGCCGCATTCTCCTCTCAAGCCTCGAAGGCGCAGCCATCACCAAGGTGAAAATCGGCGGCGTTCAGCACGAGTTTTCGACGATTCCTGGCGTTCTCGAGGATGTGACCGACATCATTCTCAACATCAAGGGCCTCATCGTGAGCATGACCTCCGACGAGCCCAAGACCATGACCCTCTCGGCCGAAGGCCCGGGCGAGGTCACCGCCGAGCTCATCGAGGCGGACACTTCGATCACGATTCACAACCCCGAGAAGGTGATCGCCACCCTTACTTCCAAGGTTGATTTCGAAATCCAGTTCACCGTTTCCCGGGGTCGTGGTTATCAACCCGCGTCTGAGCAGTACGGCCGAACCGAAGACCAGGAGATCGGTGAGATCCCCATCGATGCAATCTTTTCGCCGGTTCAACGGGTTCGCTATCGCGTTGAAGATACCCGCGTCGGTCAGCGGACCAACTACGACAAGCTGATCATGGATATCTGGACCAACGGCACCGTCTCCCCCGAGATGTCGCTGGTGGAAGCAGCGAAGATCCTGCGCAAGCACCTCAATCCGTTCGTGCAGTACTTCGAAATGGGTAACGCCGTCGTCTCGGCCACTGCCGCGACGACCGCCGGCGTCGATGAAGATCTTCTTCGCAAGATCAATATGCCGATCTCGGAGTTGGAACTTTCCGTCCGGGCCAGCAATTGCATCGAGTCGGCCAAGATCAAGACCGTCGGCGCGTTGATTTCAAAGACTGATGCCGAACTGCTCGCCGTCCGTTCGTTTGGAAAGACCTCGCTGCGCGAGGTGAAGAAGAAACTCGAGGAAATGGGCCTCTCGCTCGGCATGCGATTGCCCGAAGGTGCCCTGGTCTCGAAATCCTGATGGTTCGCCGCCCCACATCTGGGGCCGCTTTGAAGGAGTGTTGTCATGCGTCACCGCGTCTACGGCCACAAATTCGCTCGCGAAAGCGACCACCGAAAGGCCATGCTGCGCAATCTTGCCGCCGGCCTGCTTGAGCACGGCGAAATCGAAACCACCATGCCCCGCGCCAAGGCGGTGCAGCCGCTGGTGGAAAAGATCATCACTCGCGCCAAGCGCGGCGGGCTCGCCAATCGCCGGCTGATCACCAGCATGCTGGCTGATCGCCGCGTGCATGCGTGGGTGGCCGATCCCAATGTCAAGTCTCCGAAGAAGACGAATCGGTTCTTCGACCTTCCTCGCGAGGAGGAGATCGAATTCAATCGATATGGCGAGCTTCGCAAGGCGCCTCGCCTGGTGCAGCACATCATGAACCGGATCGCTCCGCTGTTTGCCTCACGCGACGGCGGCTACACCCGCATCATCAAGCTTGCCAAGCATCGGCTCGGTGATGGCGCTGATGTGGTGCTCCTTCAGCTCGTCGGGCAGGAGGATGGCCCGCAGGTCTCCGGCCGCAAGTCCAATCGCCGGACCGCTGCCGACCGACGGACGGCCTACGCCGCCAAGATCCGCAAGGATCGCGAGTCAAAGCCCGAAGCGGCCGCCGCCAACTGATTCCAGTTATTGCACTTTCATGACGGAGGCCGGTTGACCGGCCTCCGTCTTTTCATTCCCGGATGGAACATTGCTCGACGAAACTTCAGACGCTGAGAGGATCGGGTCTCCAACCGATCCGACATTGGGCCTCACACTCAGCGTTTCGGTCACAACCGGCCTGATCGCCGTGTTCAGTCGAAGCAGTCCGGAGAGCGGTCCCAATGTAAGCAGGCGCACAACCCCCGAGATTGCAAAGACCGTCAGATACGCAGACCTGGTCTCGCCTCCGAACTTCAGAATGGCAGCGCCGATCATCGAGCCGATCACCGTCGCCGCCGCATAGGCAAAATGGTACATCGATGACACACTCGTGCGCTCATGCTCCGCCACGTGTTCAAGGAGCAGCAGGAACGTTGCGAATTCATAGAATCCCCAGAGGCAGCCCGCCGCCACCTGCACCAGCATGAGCCAGCCATAACTGTCGCTCACGATCCACATCGCCGAAAGCGGCACCATCCCGACTCCGCCGATTCGAAGGATGGTCTGCGCCCCCAGGCGCGATCCCGATGTTCCCAGCACGTGCATGGTCCCGATCTTGGACACATACGCCACGGCAATGAGACCCAGGTATGACCAGTAGTGGAATTCAAGCTGTGCGAGCATGTACGGATTGAAAAACGGCCCGGAAATCTGCACCGCCATCTGCACCATCAGCATGTAGCCCAGGAGCCGGCCGTCTCTCCCGCCGCGAAATCGCCCGAGCATCTCGCGCAACGGCACCACCCGATGCCCTTCAGGCATCGGTGTCGGCTCGGACTGCCGCCAGAGGAAACCGCACGAGATGAGTCGGCACAGCGTCGCCAGGCCGAAGGCGATCATGAACCCCATGAGCGGATGGCCTGCTCTCTCGAATGAATCAAGCAATGCAGCGCCGGTGGTCAGCGCCACCAGCGTTGTGGCCTGGATGGCGCGGTTCCGCAGCGCGAAATACCGGGTCCGAATTCGCCGTGGCACCAGCGTTCCCACCCACGTGTTCCAGCCCGCCGCCGCTCCCCATCCTCCCGCCCAGTAGAAGGACACCGCCAGAAATACCGCCCAGGTCGGCATCGAACCGTGAATCGCCGCCAGCATCAGCGGCACGAACGCCATGGCCTGAATGAATGCGCAGATCAGGACCCACTTCCGGTGCGACCCGAGCCGATGCACCGCAAAGGGCGAGATCAACTGCAGGGTTGCCCCGCACACCAGCGGAATGCTGGCCACCAGCCCCGCGGCAAGTTCGCCGAGGCCCAGCGCCAGCACCATCGCGGCCAGGTACGTCTCGCCACACCCCACCATGACGCTCCACGCCAGACCGTCCGCCGTGATCAGTTTGAGATCACGTCGGAGATTTGGTCTGTCGTGCGAGGCCTGATAGGCTGACGTCATGGCGGAGAGTCTATCGGTTGCCGACCTCCCGCCGACTGCAATCCGGCGAGTGTCATGACCGACGGCCGACCGCACGACCCGAGCACCAGCGAATGCCCCGGATTTGTCCGGGGGTTCAACTGGTGGCGCTGGCGCGGGTGTATCCGGAATGCCGCCGCCATCCTGGCGGTCAGCGCAGGCCTGGGCCTGCTGGCGCTCCTGTGCTGGCTGGTGTCAGCGCCGATCTGGCTGGGCGTCATCATCGTCATGGTGGGGGGGATGATCCTGGCGTTGCCGCTGGCGATGTTTGCCGACGCCGCGGGCACGCTCTTCGCCTCCCGGTTCCTGAACGAACAGGAGTCGATCCTTGCCTTCGCCGTCGAGCGCTACCTCAAGAACGGCGATGACCGACTGGTTCAGGTGCTCATGGAGTCCGAGCATCCCATGGTGGTACCCCGGCTGAACGCGCTCGCTCAGGAAGGCTCCTCCGAGGCGACTCGCAAAGCGGCCGCCCGCCTCCTGAGGCAGATCACCTCCGGTAACCCCTGACGCGTCGCCTCCCGCGTACACTCCGCGTCATGGCTTCTGCTGGTCGAAAATTTCAGGCTCCCAAGGGCACCCGCGATTTCTATCCCGCCGATCTGGCGATCCGCCGCTATCTCGAAGGCGTCTGGCGCCAGGTCTCGATCAACCACGGGTTTGAGGAGATCGACGGCCCGACGTTCGAGCACCTCGATCTCTACACCGTCAAGAGCGGCCCGGGCATCGTCAGCGAACTGTTTTCGTTCCGTCGGGCGGGGGGCGAAGACGACTACGCCCTGCGGCCGGAATTCACGCCCACCCTCGCCCGCATGGTGGCCGCCCGGGCGGGCGAACTCAGCAAACCCATCCGCTGGTTCTGCATGCCCAACTTCTTTCGCGCGGAGCGGCCCCAACGCGGCCGACTGCGCGAATTCCAACAGTGGAACGTGGACCTGATCGGCGATGACTCCCCCCGGGCCGATGCCGAGGTGATCGCCGTGGGCATCGCCGTGATGGAAGCACTCGGCCTGAAGTCACAGGACATCACCATCCGCATGAGCCACCGCGAGCTGATCGCCGATGCCCTCAAGGCTTCGGGAGTGGCCGAAGAGAAGGTCGTCGACGCCATGAACCTGCTCGATCGGCGGGCCAAGCTGCCTCCCGAGCAGTTTTCAGAGCAGGCCGCCGCCATCAGCCTCAACCTCGCAGCCTTCGAAGGTCGCACCAAGGAGATGGTGGAGACGGTCAACGGCGTCATCGCCAAGGCTGAGAAGGGTGAAGCCGTCGATGTGGCAGCAGATTCGGCGTCGGCAGCGCTCGGCCACACGCTGCAGGTCATCCATCACCTCGCGCTCATGAAGGTCCTGCACTGGTGCGAGTTCGACCTTTCGATCGTTCGCGGCCTCGCGTACTACACCGGCACCGTTTTTGAGATTCACGAAGCCACCGGCAAGGAGCGGGCGGTGGCGGGCGGCGGGCGATATGACAAACTGGTTGAGCTCTTCGGCGGGCCGTCGACCCCGGCCGTGGGGTTCGCGATGGGCGATGTGGTCATCCGGCTCGTGCTCGAAGACAAGGGGTTGATCAAGCCCGCCGAGGAGTACCTTCCGAGGCCCGACGTCTTCATGATTTCCATGGGAACCGAACTGGCCGATCGCACCGCGCCGCAGGTTCAGACCGATCTTCGCCGGGCCGGGTTGCACGTGCGCACCAGCGGCAAGGCGACGAAGAATCTCGGCAAGCTCCTCGGTGATGCCTCCAAGTCGAGGGCCCGATACGCCGTCATTCTCGGAGAGGAGCTCGAGAGCGGCATGGTCCGGATCAAGGACCTCGAGTCAGGCGATCAAACCAATATCCCACTCACCGATCTTCTCCCATCGCTGCGATTGCGGCTTCGCGCTGGTCAATAGCCATGCCTCGCACCCTGATCATCACCGCGGTGCAGGCCGAGGCCGATGCCGTGCGCGCGGGCGTCGGGGATTTGGATGATGTCGTGATCATCGCCGGGGGCATCGGCCGCGTGAACGCCGCAGCAGCCACCACCGAGGCGATCATCCGCCACGGACCGTTTCACCGGGTCATCTCCGCGGGCATCGCCGGCGCTTTGCCCGAGAGCGAGCTTGACCTCGGCGACATCGTGGTGGCGAGCTGGTGCATCTATGTGGAAGAGGGGCTCATCACCGACGCCGGGTTTCAGGATATGTTCAGAATGGGGTTCTCCCTGGGAGACTTCGAGGGCAACGCGGTGCCGGTCGATCCCGGCCTGCTCGACCAACTCAGCGGCATCGGCTGTGTCGGCCCCATCGCCACGGTGGCCACCTGCTCCGGCACGGATGAGTCAGCGCGGGAGGTTGTTCATCGCACCGGCGCTGTTGCCGAGGCGATGGAAGGCGCTGCCGTGGTTCACGCCGCCCGGCGCTTGGGTGTGCCGGGCATCGAGATCCGGGCGATCAGCAACACCACGGGTGAGCGGGCGAAACAGCTCTGGGACATTCAAGGGGCGTTGCGGTCGTTGGAGCAGGCGTTTGCGGAGGCGATGGGGGCTGGGTGAGGGTTCGGCGATCGCCGGGTTATCAGGCGTCGCCATGCCGCGATGAAGGCTCGCAGCGCGGGGAACTCGCGAAGTCGCGCTGGGAACTCGTGAAGGGGCGCGGGGAACTCGCGAAGTCGCGCGGGGAACTCGCGAAGTCGCGCTGGGAACTCGTGAAGGGGCGCGGGGAACTCGCGAAGTCGCGCTGGGAACTCGCGAAGTCGCGCTGGGAACTCGCGAAGTCGCGCGGGGAACTCGCGAAGGGGCGCGGGGAACTCGCGAAGGGGCGCGGGGAACTCGCGAAGGCGCGCGGGGAACTCGCGAAGGCGCGCGGGGATTCTGCTTGTTTTTGGGACGCTGGAGCAACTCATCCGCGATTCCGGGCGGATAAACGGGGTGGACGTGCGGCGGGGCTGAGGGAGGAAGGCACCCAGAGGCGCAGCCCATCACGACCATGCAGTGGGGCGGCGTTCTGGGACCCAATCGGAGCGTCTGGGATGCACCCGACGTCTCACGATGACCGGCGGTGGCCAAGGTGGGCGGTGCGCAGTCTGCGCGCGGCGAAACCGAGGTGCATGGCCTAGGTCACTGCTCGCGGCAGCAGATCTGGGATGACGGCACCGATGGCGGTCTGGAGCAGACCGGCAACTGGCGTCGTTGGAAGCTCGATCTCAACGGCGACAACGACTTCGTCGACACCGACGAGTTCGATGATGACCGCACCCACAACGCCGCCAACGAGATGACCGCCCGCGATACCGACAACAACGGGTCCAACAACTACACCCAGACCACCGATGCCGCGGGCAACCTCACCGACGACGGTAAGAGCTACAAGTTCATCTACGACGGCTTCAACCGCCTGGTGAAGGTGACCGACCGGGCGATGACCCCGCGAACCCGGGCGGAATACCGCTACAACGGCCTGGGCTGGCGGATCGGGGTCCACGATGACGCCGATGTCGATAACGACGTCGACTCCAACGACCCCCTTATCACTGGGTCCTTCCACGTCCACGACCTCAAATGGCGGATCGTCAACACCTATCGGGTGGCGTCATCCGGGGGCGGCACCCTGGACGCCGCCGCCAACGCCAAGGAACGCTGGATCTATCAGAATGCAGGCTTGTCCGGCAGTGGCGGCTCAAGCTATATTGATCTGGTGATCCTTCGAGACCGAGATCACAACACGTCATGGTCGAGCGCTGGGGATGGGACCCTCGAGCGTCGGGCCAATCTTAGAATTGGCTACTGCCAGAACTGGCACGCCGACGTCGCCGCCGTCGTCACCGACACCGGCAAGCAGGTCGAGTTCGGACACTATCCCGGGGCCTACGGCACCCCCTTCGGCATTGCCGGCACCGACGCCGACACCAGCGGCGTCATCAACGGCACCGACGTCACCCTCATCAACGGCTGGATCGGCAGCAGCTACCGCGCCCGCGGCGACTGGAACCTTGACGGCACCGTCGACGCCGCCGACTCCGCCGAATGCTCCTCCCGCTCCGGCACCACCCTGGGTTGGAAGAAGCTCTCCGCCGTCTCCAATACCCGTTCCGTGGCCGGGTACCTCGAAGACCGCGTCCTCCCCATCATCCATCAACGACACCGAGTCCTCCACGAAGAACTCGGACGGTGGGTGCAGAGGGATCCAGAAGGATATGTGGATGGGATGAACCAATCTGCCTATGGACTAAGTAACTCGCTCAAACAGCTAGATCCCACAGGATTGTGCGGCGGAATGACACCAATGCCAATGGAAGGCTGCGAGCATACGGATCATTGGCATTTGTTCCCTCTGGATGAGGACAGCGTCTGGACACCATCCAACGCATGTGTGGCTTGTGGATTGGCGGCCGCCGCTAATGTTAAGATTGAAATGATGTTAAACGATATCGAGTACGCCGACGACAAGAATGGCGGAAATGCCTTTCAGCATTGTGTATTCGCATGTCAGGTAGCGAAACTGTGCGGAGAGGATTGCGCACGGTGGTTTGTTGATGGTCGCGAAACACATCCCGAGCTGGGGTCGGATAAGCAAGATCTCGCAAACAACAAAGTTGGATATGAGTGCGCAAGCTCGCCAAGTTGCTGGGACTGCTGCACGACGGCTTGGAAGAATGGCACATTAACATGCCACACTCCTACCCGATCAGAACCTCATAAGCGTGGGCCATGTCCACCGCCAGCGAAGCGTGCTGCTCCATCTAATTCGCCAATCGAGATTTGGCAACAGCACCCTCAAAGTAAGGTTGCGAAGGAAGTCGTATTCTTGCTAATAGATTGAGATATATCCCAATACGTGAATCGTCGAAAGTGACCAGTATTTTGAGCAACTCACAATCATGACGGCGAAACTCGCTGATAGGCTGATTTGAGTGATGTTATTGACTCTTGTAGCCACGACATTGACATTACTGGGGGTATGGTTATGTCTACAGTTTCGAACGTACAGGGATAAGCGTCAGATTCCCATCCGAAACGTGGTCGAATGGGCGACCACGATTCAACTACTGGCAGCACCGCCGATCGGATATTTTGCGGCCAGGATGCAGATGTGGCTTCATCCAAGAGATGACCTGTACGACGCCCACGGCGTCCTCATCGGTCTGTTGCACATTGTTCTTGCGCCGATCGTTGGCATCGTTTCCTTCCTGCTTGCACGGCGTGCTGAAATGGCCCGTCAGAGGAAGCATCCGAGAATATGCAATGGCTGCGGATACGATCTGACAGGAATGACACGTGCCGAATGCCCTGAGTGCGGCCGCCGTATTCCCGAAGTGCCGTAGGTCATTCACTGTGGTCCCGTCCCGTGGAGTGGCGTGGCTCAGTGACGCAGGTCATGCACTTTCGGCCTTTCCAGCGTAGGCTGGGCACCGCCCACCTTGAACTTCGCCGGTCATCGCCACGCGTCCGACACTGGTCCATTGCATCCTCATGCCGATGTTCATCCGCGCTCGGCAACCCGGCGGCACCTTCTTCTTTACACTTGTCACCCACGGGCGTACACCGATCTTCGCCGATGACACCAACGTCGACCGGCTCCGCACCGCGTTCTCCATCCAACGGCGACAACAACCGTTCGAACTTCTCGCGGCCGTGGTGCTTCACGATCACCTGCACATCATCATGCGGCTGCCCGAGGGCGATGCCGATTTCTCATCGCGGATCGGCCGCATCAAGGTGCTCTTTACCCGGTCACTTCCCGATGAGATTCGGATCGCCGCGGCCGAGAACCCCTCCCGGGCCCGCCACCGCGAATCCGGAATCTGGCAGCGCCGCTTCTGGGAACACATGATCCGCGATGAAGCCGACCTGATCCACCACGTTGAATACATTCATTTCAACCCGGTGAAGCACGGCCTCGCCCCGTGCCCGCACGCCTGGAAATACAGCAGCTTTCACCGTTTCGTCGCCCGCGGGTTCTATGATGCGCAATGGGGCTGCCGCTGCGATGGCTGTGCGGCCGACCCCCCGGCCGACCCCCGGCTTGAAGGCTTCGCACGCGAGGATCGAGGCGAATGAGATGGCGAACGGTTTCGGAGATTCGCGACGGTAAAAGGTGGGCGGTGCCCAGCCTACGCGCGGCGGGACTAAAGTGCATGACCTACGTCACTTCGAATCTCCGTGAATTTCGCACTCCCAGATGCCTAAAGGCGATATTGCAGACCATCGCGACATTGATGGCCACCTGTTTGCCCTTGATGGTGACCGCATGCGTGCCATCTGGGCCGGTAGTACATGGACACGAGCCTTCCCTATCAGCCGAGGCGAGTCAAGCATCCCGCTCATCTATGCAATGCGGAATCTATTCAACAACACCTCACGCCCACAGCGTCCGCGTTTCCGCCTTGAGCGAGGACGACATGGAGATTCTCGACGCGTGGCGAAATCCGTCATACAAATTTCAATCGCATTTCATCGTCCCAGAACGACGGCCCGCTGCCGTGAGTGCAATCTGCGATATTATATCTAGGTATCCGCCTCATTTTGTAGGCAAATACGTCGATTCAATATTCGCTTTCAAAGACTTTTCGTTTCATGGCCGACCATATCGAGGCACCTATGTTGGGCGATCACTGTATCTGCAGGCGGACGAAATGAGGGACCCGCATTGGGCGGCGTTACAGAACGCATTCCACCACGAGTTGTCCAGTGTAATCCTCAATAGTCACATGGAGTTATTTCAATTAGATGCTTATACTAACAAATCAGCCATGGAATATGTGGGCGTTGATTTTGCGTTTGAACAAGGCCAACTGGCAACGTGCTTTTCTCCCGACTTTGCTAGGAAGGGCTTTTATTCGGAATACTCAACTTCATCTTTTGAGAACGATTTCAATATATTGGCCGCCGCACTTTTTACAGATGAACGACTCGGGGCAGTGATGCCGCAATATCCGAGACTGTCTGCCAAGGCGCACATTATAGAGGAATTCTATAACTCGCTTGATCCAGCGTATCCCAATCTCACGTCCGATCTGAAATGGCTTCCTTCATTGTCACCGAATTGGATTGACCATCTTGCGTATGTTGAAGAACAGGTGCCAAGTGTGCCAACAAATTGGATCGCTGATAACGCGACGGTGACATTTGAAGGACTTGGTGTTGGGCAGCAACAGATAGCACGTAAGGTAATTATGGATGCACTAAACTGCTACCCTTCAAACCTATTGCGAGATTGTATAGACGGGATTCACGCCTTCCGCTCTATCACAATAGATGGAGAAGCCAGGAGTGTCATTACTTCCGCAAGGTCCGTATTCATCGTGCCACAATGTCAAGGTGATGTAATCGCAATCGACCAGACCAGTAGATTGGTTCACTATGGAATTATATCTGTAATAGCAAAGCTGAATCGGGACAGGATACCCGCAATATCATGGTATAATCTGCTTCCGAATGGTTTTTGGTATTCGGATCGACCGTCTCAATGGTCAGATGCTGAACTATTGAAAAATGGATTCATAAGTCATTCCGGTGTTGTCAGTCTGGAAGGTGATTTGGCTGCCGTATGCACAGAGATCCTAGTTGAGCACGATAGAAGTGAGGAAAAGTGGGGCGCGTACCCGATTGTGGTCAAAAAGTTGGAACTGGCTCGACAATTTCTTGATGCGCTTGATTGCGAACCGTGATCATTGTCCGCGATACCACGATACTACCCGACGTTGCCTCTGCACTCTTTGCACTTTTGGATAACCGGACCTCGACGATAATAAGGGACCTCTCGAATCACGGGATGATTCATGCAGTGACGTAGGTCATGCACTTGGCTCCGCGGCGCGTAGGCTGGGCACCGCCCACCTTGAACTTCACCGGTCATCGCCACGCGTCCGACACTGGTCCATTGCATTCTTATGCCGATGTTCATTCGCGCTCGGCAACCCGGCGGCGCCTTCTTCTTCACGCTTGTCACCCACGGGCGTACACCTGACCTGCCCCCGTTTTCTGTACCGGGGTCTATGAGAGTCTGGGTTCAAGTAT
>CAYOWQ010000012.1:0-131017 GCA_964407695.1 uncultured Isosphaeraceae bacterium
GTTGTTGTCGCCGTTGGATGGAGAACGCGGTGCGGAGCCGGTCGACGTTGGTGTCGTCGGCGAAGATCGGTGTACGCCCGTGGGTGACAAGCGTGAAGAAGAAGGCGCCGCCGGGTTGCCGAGCGCGAATGAACATCGGCATAAGAATGCAATGGACCAGTGTCGGACGCGTGGCGATGACCGGTGAAGTTCAAGGTGGGCGGTGCCCAGCCTACGCTGGAAAGGCCGAAAGTGCATGACCTGCGTCACTGGTCCGCGTGAGATTACGTCGGTGTTGTTCCGGTCCTCACCACCCCTCCGGCCACGTCAGCCCCGGCTCCTTCGCCAGCTCTTCATAGATCGACCGCACGCCGAGGCAGAAATTCGTGGTGGAGCTGTCGGCCAGCCCCAGCGTCACGATGCCGATCACCCGGCCGTCGCCGTCGACCAGGGGGCCGCCCGAGTTGCCCGGGTGCACCGTGGCGTCGGTCTGCACCATCCAGCCCTGCTCCGTCTCGCGCACCGCGCTCACGATGCCCTTGGTCACCACCAGCCGCATGGCGTTCGCGCCCAGCCACTCGATCAGGTCCGGCTCCCTGCCATCCCGAATCTGCTTCATGATCGTGTCCATGCGCTTCTTCGAATCCGCCTCGTTCAGGTCCCACGTCATCTGCTCCACCACGTCGGGATAGCCCCACGCCCGAACCGATTCGCCGGGCGCCGGCGTCAGCCCGAATTCCAGCGGCCGCTCGAACGACCGATTCACCTTGATGGTGGCGAGGTCGAGCCGGGTCGACACCAGCTTCACCTGGCCATCCAGCGCGACCGGCTTCTCGCCATCGAGGAAGACCACCTGCACATCCCAGCCCTCCACGCGCTCCTCGTTCATCAGCTCGGTGGTGTCCACCACGTGGCGATTGGTCACCAGCAGGCCGTCCCGACTCACCACGAACCCGCTGCCCACGGCGTAGGGCACGCGAATCACGCGGCCATTGTCCAGCCGCACATGCGCCCGGATCACCACCTTCGGCGTGCACATCAGCATCTGGTAGTAGACCGCAGCCTCCTGCGTGTTTCGCCGTTCCGGCGGAGCCACCGCGCCCGGCGCTGCTGCGCCCGGCGTTCCGGGGGTTCGGCCGCCTCCGTCGGTCGCCAGCGAGACTGACGTCCTCGGGCCGTTTCCGCGATTGAGCCACCACGTGCCCGCGCCGATGCCGACGCCCACGGTCAGCACCACCGTGGCGGCGATCGCCACTGGCGCTACCCAGCGCGACCGCTCGCGATCCCGCGACGATGCACCATCGCGGCCGGAGAACAACTGCTCGACGAACGTTCGGAACGATTTGTGCGACCACTCCGGCACCGATTCCAGCGCTGAGCGGATCATGTGTCCCGCGGGGCTTTCCGGCCCGCCCAGCGAAGTGAATGCTCGCCGCGCACCGGCCCGGTCGCTGGCGCGAACGCAGGCGATCACCTCCATGGCGGCGTACTTGAACGGCGGGATCTCCTGCGCCCGATCCAGCGTCTTCAGGCGCATCACCGCGTTGCGATAGTCCTGCATCGAACCCTGCCGCGCCTGATGCAGCGTGATCTCGTACACCCGTTGAATGCTCGGCGTGGTCATCGAATTCCCCCGACTGCGTGTGGTACCGGCAACGATGAAAGATTCACCCTGCCCGGAATCGATCCGCCCGGCCGCTCGGTTGGCAACGCCATCGTTGGCTCGCCGGCATTGCCGTCTTCGCCCTTGGCCGGCTCCTGTGTCGGCTCCGTCGGCGATGGTCGGCTCATGATGACGACCACGGCAGCAATCGATACCGATCCGATCAGGAGGATCAGCACGCATGCCAGCGGCAGAATCCAGCGGTTCCTCGTCTTGGATGGCCCGCGGCCGCGAGCGACCAGCGCTGACCCATTCGCCACCGCCTGTTCCGGTGGAGCCAGCAGCGAATCCACCGGCGGCAACGCCGATCGCCCCACCGCCGACATGGCGTCGGGCCAGATGGCCGCCAATCGCCCAGCGCTCACCACATGCATCGTGACCACGCGGCGGCGGCTGGTCATCGCGGCCGAAGCTCCGGCCATCATCGTGCACACATCAACGGGTGCACCCGAACTCAACAGGCGAATCCCGAATCGATAACCGATGCGGTCACGTTCCGAAAGCACTCGCGGCAGATCCAGAATGAGGCTGCGTGTCGCTTCATCATCGCCGAGCACCACCAGCGGCCGCGTGGATTCCTGCGAGGCGAGCCAACACCCGAATACTCGAAGGTCAGCCTCGCGCACAGGCGTTTCATCGGGCTGAACATCCACCTGTGACGATGCGCCCTCAGCAAAAGCGCGCGAGGACCACATCCGGTCATCCGCCACGATCCTCTTCAGCCCCCGAAGCGCGAGGGGTGCATCCGCAGCCTCGATCACCATGGTCAGAAGCCGCAGCGTCGGCCGGGCGGCGTCGTCGAGCTGGCCCGCAAAGCATCTCGTGATCGCGTAGCGACCGGAACGCAGCGGCCGGCCCAACGCGCACGGTGTCTTTGCAAGTCCGTTCAGCATGGCAGGGTCCGTCGTCTGCCCGAAGCTCAGAACCGAAAGTTCCTCCACGTCCTCTCGGCTCAGCGCGGGCGAACTGGCCAGCGTCGAATACCCACGTTTCGACCCGAAGAGATGTGTCCCCACGTCAATCATGAATCACCCCCTGGCAATCTGCATGAGCAACCACGTCACGAGGCCGATGCCCGCCAGCACCACCATGCCGATCGAGATCACCAGCGTCCAGAAGATCACCGTCTGCTTGCGCTGCTGCTCGGCCACTTCGCGTTCATACTGCTCCGACATCGCCTGGAGCCTGTCCAACTCCGCCTGGCTTTCCGCCCGGCGCATCTGGACCATCGCCTTCAGGCAATACTCCAGCGGCTCGACGATTCCCACCGCAGACTGGCTGAGGTCGGGCACTACCTTCCCCTCGCGCCGAACCGATTGCACCGCCGACGCGGCGTACACCCGAAAGGTCCCCATCGCCCGCACCAGTTGCGGATATCGACCCACCAGAAACGGCCGCAGCCCGCCCTCGGCCTTGATCGCCTCCGAATGCACATCGCATTTGGTGAACACAATGGCGATGGGCACCTTTTCGCCCCCCGGCCATTCCCGAATCCGATGAATGGCCTGCACCATGCCGTATTCATCATCCATCGCCTCGTCGTATCGACCTTCGATCATCACCCCCGGATCCAGCAGCAGGATCACCGCCGCTGCGCGATCGACGTGATCCAGCAGTTCCCGCGCATCCTCACCCTGCGCCCCTTCCACAAACGCCCGCCGAAACACTTCTCCGGGATAATCGAGCGCCACCAGCAGGTGCTTCTCGCCATCAAACGTCACCTCGATATCCGCATACCGCGCCCCCAGCGTGCTCGCGGGCCAGCGCCCTTCCTTCAGGTCCTGCATCACCTGCATGCACGTCTTATGCGTGTCGCCCGAGATCGCCCGCATATGCATCGCGCCCGTCGATCGCCACATGTGGCTGTACAAGCGCGAAAGATAAATCGTCTTGCCCGCACGGCGTCGGCCCAGAATGACGATCCGATCCCGTTGCGGCCCAGCCACCTCAAACCCAATTTCAACCGGCTCAAGCTGAGGGGGAATTCCCCGACCGACCACCGGCGGCGGAACCGGTGCGGCCGCATCACCCCCCGGGCCTTGCCCAGCAAGCCTCAGCCGTCGAGCGGATTGTTCCTCGCTGTAAGTCACGTCGGGGCTCTCGGCTGCTCCTTGCCGGCAGTGTTCCCGCCGCAATTCTGTAGGATACGAAGCCGACTTCAAGGGTGTCAACGATGTCTACGGATTGGAGCAAGCTCGATCAACGCAAGACCCGGCGGGGCGTCGATGCCTGGATCCTCTTCGGCATCACCGCCGTTGTGGCCGTCGCAGCCATCCTGACCTCCATCGGCCTCTATGTCATTCGCTCAACCCGGGCCGACCAGCTTGAGCGTGAAATCCGCGAGGCCCGCGTCGAGGCCAACACCGCCCGCCGCGACGCCGACGACGCCCGCGCCCGGGCCGAAGCCGCCGAGAAGGAACGCGACGAACTCCGCCGCAGAGTGCCGGATGCACCCGCACCAACCACGGCATCAAACACGCCGTCGTCCACCCCCGCGGCCGATCAACCGCGCATGCCCTCGTTGCGCGAGATGCTGGGGGCCAATCCAACTCTTCGCGCATCGGTGGCGGTCGAGGGGCCAAACCTCGACGCCGCAGCGATCTCGCGATCCCTGCGTGAGAAGGTCGCATCGCGAGGGCTTCATCTCGACGAGATGTCGCCGAATCAGGCGGTGCTCAGCGTTGTGTCAGTCGATTCCGGCAAGGGCCAGTCAGCGCTGAGCGTCTCGCTGGAGGTCACCCAGCCTCATGCTCTATCAACTCAATCCAAGCAGCCCATTGTGCTCTGGCACCGGCACACCGCCGGTCTCACGACTGTCGATCGAATTGCGACCACGATTGATCAACTCACCGAAGACCTTCTCGCCGCCATGTCGGCCGAGTTGCAGAGGAACAACTAACCCTGCCCCTCGGGTCTGACGGTAAGCCTCTGCATGGGCCCGCGATGCCGCCCGCAATCCAAGGCCGTCCCAGCCGACGTTCCCCACGCCTCAGGGATCCATTTTCGATCCGCGGAAGTGGTGGTCCGAGAGAGAATCTCCATGAATTCCTGATCGAGACGATCCTGGGACTTCTCGAGAAATCACATCGGCATCGGCTTCGAGAATACTTTGCTACCATCCTCACCGATGGCCATTCCCGACTCAGAAATCGTCGATGTCACCCCCCGCCGCCTCGGCCGGGCCGACTCCCTCTTCCTTCCCGCCGTCTTCAAGGGCCTCGGCACCACGCTCCGCCACGCCTTCCAGAACATGGGCAGAGACGGCAAGAACAAGAAGAACATCTGGGTGCTGCAATACCCCGAGGAGAAGCGCGATGATCGCCCTGTTGAGGAAGGCGGACAATTCCGCGATTACTTCCGCGGCGTTCACCGCCTCAACCGCGATGAAGACGGCCGTGTTCGTTGCGTCGCCTGCTTCATGTGCGCCACCGCCTGCCCCGCCAACTGCATCCATATCGTCGCCGACGAGAGCCCCTGGCAGGATCGCGAGAAGTACCCCAAGCAGTTCGATATCGACGAACTCCGGTGTATCTATTGCGGCATGTGCGAAGAAGCCTGCCCCTGCGACGCCATCGAACTCACCCCGCACTATGAAGTGGTCGGCCTCTCTCGCAACGAGATGATCTTCGACAAGGCTAAGCTGCTCGAGGTCTACGACCAGACCGTAGGCGAAAAGCCGATGTGAGTGCTTGCCCTACACCCAGCGCATAATCCAGCGTCGGTGGGTCACGATCGCCAGAGCGACCAGCGCGATGGCCGCGATCCACTGAACCCTCTTCGGCCGGCGCGAAAACCAGTCCTTCGCGCCGATCAGAAAGAGAAAGACCAGCGGCATCATCATCCAGAACACTTCCGATGCCACCTTCATCATCGCGTGAGTGGCCGGACTGCTCGTCAATCCGTTTCCGTACTGCATGTACCCCCAACCCAGTTGTCGCCAGTGATCCATGCTGGTCACCAGGTGCAACCCCGCCGCCGCGGCAGCCACGAACCAAGCCACCGAGGCCATTCCCGAATTTCGCCGGGCCGCCGCCGCGATCCCCTCCAGCGTGACCACCGTTCCACATTCCGAACAGCGGCCGTTGGTCGTGCCCCGCATGCTCTGACCGCACGCCGGGCACCGAATGTCCGACGCCGCCAATTGATTCACAAATCGCTCGCCCTCGCCCGCCATCGCGGCCGCCATCGTCATTTCACGCACCAGACACCTCGCAACAAACCTCGTGGGACTGTTGCATCGGCGATCCGGCCCCGATCACTTGCGAAGCTGCGCGCGACGTCTATCCCGCGGAGATCGGAGTGGCCGTTACTCGCTTGAAGCCACCCGCTCCACTTCCTCGAAGCTCGTCAAGCCCTGGCTCACGAGATGGAATCCATACTGCTGAAGTGTCGTGAACAGACCCTGCCCCAGCACCTCGCGAATATCCTGAATCGCCGGCTTCTTGAGCACGATGTCCCGCAGCGCATCCGTGAATTCCAGCAGTTCGAAGAGCGCCCGACGTCCGTGGAAGCCCGTCTCGAGGCACATCTTGCAGCCCGTCGGCGAATAGATCTTCGGCACGCCGCCGAGCGCCTTGCCCATCCTCATGTTCTGTGACGGCGTGGGCTTCACCGGCTTCTTGCACGTCTCGCACAGCACCCGAACCAGCCGCTGCGCCAGGATCATGTTCGTCGCGTTCGCCACCAGGTACGACTCCACCCCAAGATCCAGGAGGCGGAAAATCGCGCCGATCGAGTCCTTCGCGTGCACCGTCGAATACACCAGGTGACCGGTCATCGACGCCTGCATCGCCACGTTCGCCGTCTCAATATCGCGAATCTCACCGACGAAGATCACGTCCGGATCCTGTCGCAGCACGCTGCGCAGAATCGTCGCGAACGTATTTCCCGTCTTGTGATCGATCGGGATCTGCGTGCATCCCTCGAGGTAATACTCAACCGGATCCTCGATCGTGATGGCGTTGCGGGTCTCCACATCGATCTCGCGCAGACACGAATACAAGGTCGTCGTCTTGCCCGATCCCGTCGGCCCGCACGCCAGGAGCATGCCCGCATCCTTCGTCGCGATCGTGCGCAGCTTCTCATACATCCACGGCAGAAGCCCCAGTTCGTGCAGACGGCTCGGCGCGTTCGACGAATCCAGCACGCGGATCACCATCTTCTGCCCGTGAACCGCCGGTGTCAGGCTGACTCGATAATCCACCCGCCGACTCTTCACCTGCACCGAGAAGTGCCCGTCCTGCACCTGCGCCTTCTGGCTCGTGTCGATCTGGCACAGGATTTTCACCATGCCCAGGATTCGCTTGAAGATCGTCAGTGAAAGCTCGACCGCCTTCACCATGTAGCCGTCCACGCGCAGACGGATCACCGCATTGTCAATCCGCGGCTCCATGTGCATGTCCGTCGCCCGCGCCCGAAAGCTCGCCAGCAACAGCATGCGAAACGCCCGGATCGATTCACTGGCCTCTTCGTCCGACCCCGCCTGCAATCCGTCCGCCGTCGCCTGGTGCACCGTCACGCCGCGACTGTCCACCAGCGAAATCTCGTTCTCGGTAAATGGCTTCTCGATCGCCGCATCGATGATCTCCCGCAGCCGCCGCTCATAATCCGTCTGAACGTTGGTCACCACCTCGTTCAGATCGATATCAAGGGTCGCCGAATTCCCGATCTTCCGGCTCGCTTCCGCCGCGGCCTTCTTGTAATCCGGCGTCTCCCGTCGCCGAACCGCCGACTGCTGTTCCGGATCGATGAACCGGACCTCCAGGTTCCCCACGACGATCACGTCACCATTCTGCAGCGGCTCTTCGTTGACCTTGAGCGTGTTCAGCTTCGTCCCGTTGCGAGACCCAAGATCGCGAACCCGCCAACCGCCATTGTGCGGCTCGATCACGCAATGCCGCCGGCTCATCAGCTCGTCAGGCAGCGCAACCGTGTTGTCCTGCTGGCGACCGATCGTAATCGGGTCCCCTTCAAGCTCCATTCGCTTCAGCCCATGCGGGGTCTTCATCTCAAGCCATGGCATGGAGTTGGGTCCCGTCAGTTGTGGAGGTGAAATCCTTGATCATCGTTCCCGATTGTAACCGGCAAGGGCCGCCACGTTCACCACCTTTTTTTCTCCCGTGTTCGCCGTGTGGCAGCCTGCCCCAACCGCCTGTACCATCGACCCCTGGTCAATCGCTGCTCGGAACCCCTTCGGACCGAATCGCTCGCGGAGTCACTCATGTCCACGTATTCCATGCCCAATGACGCCTTCGATCCCTATGGCCCCGCCCGGCCCATGAGCGGCCTCGCCATCGCCTCCCTCATCTGCAGCCTCGCCGGAATCCTCACCTGCGGCATCACCTCCCTCCTCGGCACCATCCTCGGCCTCATCGGGGTCATCACCCTCGGCCCCAGCGCCCCCAAGCGCGGTCGCGGCGTCGCCACGGCCGGCCTCATCCTCGGCATTCTGATCTCCGTGGCCTGGGCGGTGGGAGCCACCGTCCTCTTCGCCAAGCTGGGCGGCATCATTCGATTCGTCATGACCGGCCCCAACGATGCGCTCACGCTCGGGTTCAACGGGAATGTCGCCGGCTTCAAGTCGTCGTTCACCTCTCCCGGCGCCACCGCGCCCGACGCCGAAGCCCAGGCCTTCCTTGATGAGTTGACCCAGCGCTACGGCGTCTTCAGTGCGGCTGCATTGCCCCAGGGTCAGAACAGCCAGCCGCAGCAGACCCCCGGTCAGCCCACCATCCTGATGCCCTACAAGCTTCAGTTCTCCAATGGCTCCGTTGATGCGTGGTGCGAACTCCAGGTGGCGAACCCCCAGACGGGCAATTTGAAGGAACAGAAGCTCGTCTTCATCCACATCCTCGATGCCTCCAAGGGTGAGCTCTGGTACCCCGCCTCCGCCGCCACCAACCCTGCTCCTCCAATCCTCGTTCCATCGTCCGGGGCAGACCCGGATTCCGATGCAGACGCTGATGCGGAGCCTGCCGAGGATGACGCGAGCGGCGATCAGCCCTAGCTTCGTGCCCGGGCTTAGTGCCCGGGCTCACCGCCGTCCTTCGTGCCTGATCCTGTCCCATGCCCACTGCCCCGGTCATCGAAGTCCGCGACCTCGTCAAGCGCTTCGGCGACCAGACCGTCCTCTCGGGCGTCACGCTCGACGTCAACCCCGGCGAGACCGTGGTCATCATGGGCGGCTCGGGCAGTGGCAAGTCCACGCTGCTGCGCTGCATGATCGGCTCGATCCAGATCGACGGCGGCTCCGTCCGCATGTTCGGCAAGGACATGGCCGGGCTCGATGATGAAGGCCTCAACGGCATGCGCAAGCGCTTCGGCATCCTGTTTCAATCCGGCGCCCTCTTCAATTCCATGACCATCGCCGAGAACGTCGCCCTGCCCCTCCAGGAGCACACGCTTCTCGATCAGAAGATCATCGACATCCAGGTCAAGATCAAGCTCGAACTCGTGGGCCTGCGCGAACACGCCGACAAGTACCCCGCGCAGATCTCCGGCGGCATGAAGAAGCGGGCCGGTCTCGCCCGCGCCCTCTCCCTCGACCCGCGCATCCTCTTCTACGACGAACCCTCCGCCGGCCTCGACCCCGTCACCAGTGCCGAGATCGACCAGCTCATCCTCGACCTCACCCGCAAGCTCGGCGTCACCAGCGTCGTCGTCACCCACGAGATGGACTCCGCCTTCACCGTCGGCGACCGCATGGCCATGCTCGACAAGGGCGTCATGCTCATGATCGACACCCGCGATGCCTTCGACCGCCTCCGCAACCTCTCCAAGGAAGAAGCTGAATCCCTCCCCGAGCGCGACCAGCTCATCCGTCAGTTCCTCCGCGGCGACGCCGAAGGCCCCATCACCAAGCGCCGGGCCGACACCAACTACGCCGACGACCTCCTCGGCGAACCCGAACCCACCCTCAGCCACGCCCCGGCCATCGAAGCCACCCGCTCGATGCGCTAGCCGTGTCATTCCCGTGCGACCGTCATTCCCGCGAAAGCGGGAATCCAGCGTCCCACGCCAGCCGCCCGCCTCCGTCATTCCCGCGAAAGCGGGAATCCAGCGTCCCACGCCAACCGCCGGAACCCGTCATTCCCGCGCATGCGGGAATCCAGAGGGCCTGCAATCCATCCCCACTTCATCACACAATCCTGGGATACAGATCTTCCCAATTCGGATTGTGATCCTCGATCAGTTTCAACTTCCATTCGCGCCTCCACTTCTTGAGCTGCTTCTCGCGTGCGATAGCGATCTCCATCTCGCCATGCAGCTCAAAATAGACCAACAAATGCACGCTGTATTTCTTCGTGAATCCCTCCACCAAATCGTTTCGATGTTGCCAGACCCGTGCCACGAGGTCACTTGTCACGCCGGTGTACAACGTCCCGTTGCGTTGGCTCGCGAGGATATAGACCACCGGTTCCTTCACCGCTGTCGATTCTCGCCGAAACCACGCGCCTCTGTCATTCCCGCGCCTGAAGGAATCCAGACCGCCCTCACGCCGTCCGCGCACCACTGGATCCCCGCTTTCGCGGGGATGACAGATCGGCACCAACTGCCCCACCCCGTCATTCCCGCACATGCGGGAATCCAGAGAGACCCGGAGAGCCGTCCTTCCCGGAGTCGCCTTCCAATCACCGTGCCGGCAGAACAAATCATCGCGGGTCGACGACCAAACCGCGCGGGTCGACGACCAAACCGCGCGGGTCGACGACCAAACGTCGTGGTTCGGCAACCAAACGTCGTGGATTGATGACCAACCGTCGAGGGGCGAGAGCCAACCGTCGAGGGGCGAGAGCCAACCGTCGAGGGTCGAGAGCCAACCGTCGAGGGGCGAGAGCCAACCGTCGAGGGGCGAGAGCCAACCGTCGAGGGTCGAGAGCCAACCAGCGAGGAATTATCGTCGCCGCCATGGGCCCGATGAGGTCCACCCCCGCTGGCGGCCTTGAAACAGAGGAATTACGGGACGTGGCGAATTCAACATCGCCGGATCGCTGCTGGTCATTCTCCTCGTCCTTCCCGCATCGCTGCGGCAGAGGCCCGGGTTGTAAGATCAATACGGGCAACGACCGCCCCGCGGGATCACGCCAATGCAATCACTCCCAAGGCATGTCAACGTGGCCGGAACCAGTGGAGTGCTGTTGGTCCTCATCGCCACACACTCCCTCGTCAAGCATGCTTCGCTTCTCGCTCTTGACCCCTGGCTCGGGCATCCCCTTCGACTTGGACTCGATGCACCTGCCGTCGGTTGGGCGGCCCTCGCCGCTCAAAATCATCTCTATCCCTCTGCCGTTGCGTTTCATGCGCTCATGATCGTCGGTGCGGTCATGCTCTTCATCATGGGCGCTGCACTGCTTGGAAACCTGGCCCATCATTCCATCGTGCAGCGCCTGGCCCTCTGGTGGATGGTCCTCAACCCGCTCGCCGTCTGCCTGTGGATCGTCTGCATCCTGCTGGTTCTGGACATTCAATTTCGGCTGGGCCACCTCGTTGGACCGTCCACGTCATCGGTCGGGACGGACCTTGTCAGCGGCCTCATCGGTCTGGCCATTGCCGCCGTCTGGTACCTGTGGCTTCCAACGGATGTGGTTCTGAATTTCGACAAGATCTTGCCAGGGCGCGGTGGCACAAACCAAGCTCTCTGCGCCGACCCCGCATAGGCTTGAAGGAGTTCAATGCATTGGTGGCCCCCGACCGCCGCGCATCCGAAAGGATCCACCCTCAATGCCGTCCCTGATTCAACGAACATCATGGCTGCTCGCCGCCTGCGCTTCATGCTGCATCTCGCCATGGGCCCTCACCTCAGACCTCGACACCGCCGGGGCGAACTGGGGCGTCCTCATGTCGCGGCTGGGCCACTCGGCACTCAATGATTCCAGCATGCAGTCGGCCAGCCCCGAAACCGTTCGCACCGTGAACGAGATCAGGGAAAGGATTCTCGCCAACACCCTTTCGGATGATCAATGGAAGGACCTGCTCATCCCCGAACGCCTGTTTCTGTGGAGGCCGATGTGGATCAAGGGCGAGCCCTTGGCGGTGCAGTTGGTGCGCCCGCCGTGGCTCGGACGGACCTTTGAGATTCGCGCCACCCCGCGCCTCGATCACGGCCAAACCCTGCGCACCGGCAGAACCTGGGCCGGGCCATGCGGATTGGCAAACAATGATCTGGCCACCAGCGAACCACCCTTCAACGGTGTCGAAACGTGCGGCGTCGTCGGCGTGTTGCCCGACTCCGCGGCATCGGTCGTCTTTGATCTCGAAATCCGCACTGGCGCTGAGGTAGGCGCTCCGGGCGGTCCCAGCTTCTCGTCAAAACAATGGGCTGACAGTCGCGTCGTCCGAAACGTGACCGTGTCTTTCGACATTCAACAGGTCGATCGCACCGACGTCGCCAAGGTCATGGAGCCCACCCGGCAATGCAACGCCGCCGAGATCATTCGGCCGACGGTTTATCACCACGGCTGGTCTGATGGCTCAGTGCATGCGTATCTTCTGCTCGATCTCGATCGTCGCGTTGAGTCCTGCCCCGATGTCGGTTTCGGCCTGCACGTCGAGCTTCTCAAGGACGATCAACCCGTCGAATCCGTCGACATTCCCGGCTGGACCTTCTGGGAACGCGCGTCCGGTTGCTTTTCATGCGGCCATCAGATGTTTGAGACGCTCCTGAATAAGGAAGCGGAACTGACCAACCCTGAAGAGATGAAGCATTGGTCCATTCGAATCACCGGCTCCGATCGCATGGCGTGGTCGTCATGGTCGCACAGGAAATACTGGAACGGAATCCTCACGATGCCAATGTCGGCCGTCTATGCCGACCCCCAAGCCCGGCAACTCGGCTTCACAACGATCCGCATCGGCGCTGGCGTTGATGAGCAGTAGCGGGTGCCCGACGCCGCCACGGAGTTTCGGGAGGGCCTCCTCTTACTCATACCCCGCCAGCCACAGATCAAGGTCCCGCCCATCCACTCGCCAGTCGCCGCGCAGATCCGACGGCCCCGACCGCTCGCCCCAGTCGCGCACCAGCACAGAGAGATCATCCAGTTGCGCAACGCCGTTCCCGTTCAGGCCAGCACGCTGTGATGACAGGCGGCCGCAGCGCTCCGCCCGCGTTTCTCGCCCAGGTCCGGTCGCGGATGGACACCGCCTTTGGCGCGGAATGCCGTGCCGCATGAGATTCATCAAACCTGTGGAAGACATTGTGTACCGCCTGATCACGCCCGGCAGTTCAGCGGTTCCGGCCGCGATGATCGTCAAGGCGATTCGGTGATCCAATTGGCCGGGTTCTGGCCCATCTCGTACCCGAGGTCCGCCAGCGTGTTCATCACGTCATGGTCGAACACATTCGGATTCGGCGGCGCCCAGTCGTCGGGCACGGTCATGTAGCGCACTTCCATTCGCGCGCCATACTTGTACTCGGCGAGCTCGGCGATGGCGAAGAGATGACGCAGGGAATTCATCGTCGCCGCCTGGATCGACATGGAAATGCTGCGCGAGATGATCTTGGGCCAGGTGGGATCGGTGACCTGCGGTGGGAAACGCATCTGATTGTTGATGATGACCCAGTAGCGAACAAGCGGCATCGTCTGATCGGGATACATCTGCGCCCAGCGGCCGGCGAGCGACTCGGCATCCTTCAGGCGCCCGCCGTAGATGATGTTGCTGGTCACGCCGCCGTCAACATACATCTGATCGTCGATGATGCGCGCTGGGAACGCCGCGGGAATTCCCGATGAGGCAAGCATGATGAGATGCACCCGGTCAGCGCTGCCTTCGCGCACAGCGCGAGCGCATTCAGCGCCAAGGTCCCACGCACGCTGAACTCCGTCGTCGACGTTGGTGGTGTTCACCACGAGCACCCGGCCTTGCCGCGAAACCTCCGCAACACGGGCGGCGAAGGCGAGATCGATCACGTCGCGAAGTTCGCGTTCAAGCCCTGGGATCTCGGCAAAGGAGGCGTTGTTGGGCAGGAAATAGAGCCAGCCGCGTTCGCGCACCCAGTCCTTCTTGGGATTGCGATAGAGCGTGTCCACGCGATCGATCGACGGATCGTCGCCAAGAAACGCGAACGGCGCAATCAGAGCCCCCGTGCTGACGCCCGAAACGACGTCAAACTGCGGACGAGCCAGCGGCCCGCTGACCTTTCCCCATCCTCTCAGGACGCCCGCTCCGAACGCGCCCCAGTCGCCCCCGCCCGACACAACCAAAAAGTCGAAAACCGGCGGCGTTCCGTGCGATGTCGATTCGTCCTGTTCCCGGTGAAGCGCCTCCACCAGTCGATTGACCATGTGATGGGATTCATCGGCGATGGCGGCGTCATGGAGCCGCCGTTCATCGAGGAGAACTTGCCGGTCCTTCTGCGTTCGCGAAGCACTGACGCAGCCGCAGATCACGATGAACACGAGCGCCAACCATGTTCGGATCAGCATGATTCACCTCACGTGAAGACGTATCGCAAAATCCAACGGGACGTCAGTGTAACGCCGGAGAGTCAATCAGTGCAGCCGCTGCGAATTCTACCCAGCGCCTCTCTCCAATCTCGACTCCGCGGTGCCCGCTGTGGTTCGCCCCGCCGTCCCCATCACGCAAACTGCCGCAAGAACCTCGCATCATTCTCAAACAGCCAGCGAATATCTGACACCGCATACCGACGCATCGCGATCCGGTCGATCCCCAGGCCAAACGCAAAGCCGCTCCACTCCTCGGGGTCATAGCCCACCGCCCTGAACACGTTGGGGTCCACCATTCCGCAGCCGCCAAGCTCCACCCACTTGTACTCACCCTTGATCCGCATCTTCATGTCCACCTCAGCGCTCGGCTCCGTGAACGGGAAGAAGCTCGGCCGCATTCGCACCTCCGCCTCCGGCCCGAAATACGTCCGCGCGAATTGAAACAGCGTCGTCTTCAGGTCCACCATCGTCACCTTCCGGTCCACATACAACCCCTCAACCTGGTGGAACATGCTGAAGTGCGTCGCGTCGTGCGTATCCGGTCGATACACGCGGCCGATCGCGATCACCTTCAACGGCGGCTTCGACTTCTCCATCGCCCGGATCTGCACCGTCGACGTCTGGCTGCGCAGCATCAATCCCCCGCCCATGAAGAAGTTGTCGGTCGGGTCGCGCGCGGGATGGTGCTCGGGAATGTTCAGCGCGTTGAAGTTGTGCCACTCATCCTCAACCTCCGGCCCCTCCGCCACCGCAAACCCCATCCGGGCAAACACCTCGGTAATCTCATCAATCGTTCGCGAGATCAGGTGCCGCCGACCCTCGCCCATCGGCAGCCCCGGCTCCGTCAGGTCCACTCCAAAGGCAGCGATTCCGCGTGCCTTCGCCGCCCCTCCGCCGCCCGCACCAACGGCTCCCTTCCGCTCCTCAAACGCCCCTTCCAGCGCCCCCTTCAGCTCGTTCAGCCGCTTGCCCACGGCCGGCTTCTGGTCCTTCGGCACATCCTTCAGCCGCCCCATCAGCGACTTCAGCTGCCCGTTGGTGCCGATCCACTCGATGCGCCAGGCCTCTACCGCCGCGGCGTCGCCCGCGTTGCCAAGCGAAGCCAGCGCTTCGGCCTGAAGTTTCTCAATCTCGTCCAGCATGGCGAGGAGTGTATCGCCTCGGGCGGCATGCGCCCGTTCTGGGCGCTCCGCGGTCGATCCCATCCGCAAATTCGCAACATTTCTTTCGCCCCAGATCCGGGCAATCCGCGCGGGGCGGTGTCGGAATGCGCCCGATTGTGTGGCGCACCTGTCGACTTTCACCCAAAAGGTGGAAGCAACACTGGAGATTTCATCATGCCCCCCGAACTGTCCGAATCGTTTTCCGAAGCCGCCAAGATCGCCCTCGAAACCCATTTGCGCCTGATGCTCGGCAAACCCCTCGTCGATGGCCAGCCGCTCGAAGACCCCAAGATCCGTGAAACCGCCCGCCGATCCGCCACCGACATCCTTCGAATCGCCACCCAGCGCTCCCGTCGCCGAGCCGACCCTTCCTCCGCCCTCGACGGACTTGCCGATCCGACGTCCGACGACTCAAACGCAGATCTTGCCTCCCGAAGAAAACCGGGAACCCGGTCTGATCCCAAATCCGACCCCAACTGGAAGCCCCGGCCCTTCACCGTTCCCCTTCCCAGCCCATGGCCCGCCGACATCCCCGCGGCCAACCCCGGTTATCAGGCCCGCCCGGGATAGATGTGGGCCGGTTCGCGCGCCACCTTGCCGTCTCACCCCTCAATCCAGCGCTCGCCTCCTCTATACTCCCCTCATGGATTGGGACATTGTCAGCGCCATGGTCAAGGCGGTCGAGCTCAAGGATGATTCCACCGCCGCCCACACTTGGCGCGTGGCGCTCTACACCCAGGCCCTCGCCGAGGCCGCCGGTGTCGGCCCCCGTGATGTCGAGACGCTGATGAAGGCCGCCGTGCTCCACGACGTCGGCAAGATCGAAATCCCCGGCGAGATTCTCACCAAGCCCGGCAAGCTCGACGCGGATGAATACGAGGTGATGAAGCGCCACACCATCCTCGGCCACGAACGGCTTGAACGCATGGGTGAGACCGATCCTGCAGTCCTGGCCCTCGTCCGGTCTCACCATGAACGGCTCGACGGCTCCGGCTATCCCGACCATCTCACCGGCGATCGCATCCCCGAGGCGGCCAAGTGGTTCGCCGTCGTCGACAGCTTCGACGCCATGACCTCGATCCGACCCTACCGCAAGGCCGTCGGCCCCGCGGCCGCCGCCCAGGCGTTTGTCGAACTCAAGGACAAGTCCGGCTCCTGGTACTGCAAGGAAGCCGTCGAACTGCTGCATCATCTCTATCGCCGCGGATCGATCGACTTCATCCTCGAGCACTTCAACGACGTGAAGCAGGTGCAAGCGCTTTCCCTCCCCACCGCCGAGGAAATCGCCGCCCGCGTCACCCAGCGCCTGGCATCAACCTGACCGCTCGGCCGTCGGCGCTTCCCTCGGAACCCCCCAGCGCGTCTTCAGGTCGTGATCCAGGCCGATCAGGTCGAGGAGCTTTCCGACCATGAAGTCCACGAGGTCGCCGACCGATTTCGGCAGGAGATAGAACCCCGGCGCCAGCGGCGCGATGATGCCGCCCGCTTCGGTCACACGCCGCATGTTCTCAATCTCGATCAGGCTCAGGGGACTCTCCCGATGCGCCAGTACCAGTCGTCGCCGCTCCTTCAGACACACCGCGGCCGCCCGCTGCACAAGGTTGTCGGTCACCCCGCACGCGATCTTGCCCAGCGTGTTCCCCGAGCATGGCACTACCACCATGCCGTCGTGAAGAAACGAACCCGATGCCGGCAGCGCCCCCACGTCATTGTCGTTGTGAATCACCACGAAGCGCCCGCGCCCGCCCGACAGTTCCTCCGCATCCAGCCGCTTGATATCCAATTCGTCAAACAGCAGCCGCCGACCCAGGGTCGAAACCGTCAGGTGCACCTCCACCTCCGCCGCCGCGATCGCCTGGATCAGCCGCACGGCGTAGGCAGCGCCGCTCGCTCCAGTGATGCCGACGACGATGCGCTGGTGGGTAAGCATGGACATAGCGTAGCTCTGCCAGCGGGTTCGCCGCACCGACCCTCCCGGATGCATCAATCAGTTCGTCGGCGTTGCAAATCGCTTGTGCAGCAGCCCCGAAAGGCTCGGCGTCTGCCGGATCACCTCAACGATTCGCGGGGCGGCGGGCTCGTCGCCGTACGGACTCGTCACCCTCGAGCAATCCATCGAGATGGCTCGGGTGATCGCAATGGAAATGTCATCCCGCACCGGCGGCACATCGATCACGCTCACCGCCCGCTCGCGGCCGGCCTGCCGCACCCCGATATTCACCGTCGGTTTCTGAAGGATCGGAGCTTCATAGATGCCGCTGGAGGAATTGCCCACCACCGCATCCACCTCGCTCAACAGACTCAGATAGCGCTGGTGCCCCAGCGCCGAAACGAAGCACACGTTATCTCTTCCCCTTCGCCACGACTCGGTCATCGCGTTCAGCCGCATCCCTTCGGGATCCGCATTGGCCGCGGTGATGACGATGCCGATTTCCGAACCCAATGCCCCCAGGGCTTCGAGGAGCTCCTGGTAGTCATCGGTCGATGGTCGCTGACCGAGGGTGACCGGGTGGAAGGTCACCAGCACATTCTGCGGCCGCAGCTTCCAGCCGAGTTCGCGCTCGAGTTCATCGCGTGAGAGCCGATCCATTCCAAACACGCCGTCGTTGGAGAGCGTGCCCACGATGTGGATGCGCGACGAATCCTCGGCCAACTGCCGGACCCGCACCGCGGCGAGGTCGCTGGTGACAAAGTGCAGATGCGAGAGCTTCGTAATTGCGTGGCGAATGGCGTCGTCGAAGGCGCCCTCGGTGATGTCGCCGCCGGCGATGTGGGCGATAGGCACGCGGGCCAGCGTCGCGGCCAGCGCTGCCGCCAGAGTTTCATAGCGATCCCCAAGCACGATCAGCAGATCGGCATTGAGGTTCACCAGCGCTCCGCCCACACCGGATAGACACAGGCCGGTCGAGCGGGCGAGCGCCGATGGGTCATCGCCCTTCAGGTCCATGTCGATGCGGGCGTCGATATCGAACCCGTCGTCGGCGATCTGCTTCCAGGTTTCGCCGAAGGCCGGCGAGAGGTGCGCGCCGGTCACGATGGTGCGCAGGCGCAAATCCGGCGCCCGGCGGATCTCGCGCATGACCCACGAGAGCAGGCCGTACTCAGCGCGGCTGGCGGTGAGCACGGCGATGGTGCGTCGGCGCGGCATGAGAGTGAGGATAGCGAGTTCCGTGCGAGCCGATCAGCCGGGGGCGAGCAGGTGCGGGCTGCTGGGCAGGCAGATCATGCGCTGGGCGAGGTCTTCAGCGGTGGTGAGGTCGGCGCGGGGGCAGTCGGCATACATGGGCAACGTATGCATCAGGTTCCACGCCGGACGGGCGAGAATCCGCCGCTCGTGCAGGGCGGCGAGAATGGCGTTGCGCTCGAAGGCCAGGTCGGCATTGAGCAGCAGCGTGATGAGCCAGTAGTTGCTTCGGGTCTCGGCGGGTTCGAGAACGATCGTGCCCACGCCCGAATCGGCGAAGGCATCGGCATAGCGGCGGGCGAGAATGCGCTTGGCGGTCAGAAACTCATCGAGTCGCTCAAGCTGGGCGCAGCCGAGCGCAGCGTTCAGATTGGGCAATCGGTAGTTGAATCCCACCTCGTCGTGCTCGAACGCCCACGCGTGAGGCTTTTTGGCCGTAGTGGTGAGGTGCTTGGCGTGTTGGGCGATGGCGGCATCGTTGGTGAGGATGGCGCCGCCGCCGCCGGTGGTGACGATCTTGTTGCCGTTGAAGCTCAGGGTATTGACGCGGCCGAAGGTGCCGGTATGTCGGCCGCGATAGAAGGAGCCAAGCGATTCGGCGGCATCTTCGACCAGCGGAATTCCAAACGACTTGGCGACCTCCACGCATCCATCGAGATCGACAGGATGGCCGTACGTGTGCATGGGCACGATCGCAGCGATGCGGGCGCCGGTGGACTTGTTGACCCACCCGCCCGCGTGGCGGATGGCCATGGTGCGGAGGTGGTTTTCCAGCTTGGCGGGATCGAGGCCGAGAGTCTGCGGATCGGCGTCGACCAGGTGCGGCCGGGCGCTGCAATAGGAAACGGCGTTGGCAGTGGCGATGAAGGTGAGCGCGGGGATGATGACCTCATCGCCCGGCTGCACGCCGGCCAGAAGCAGCGCGATGTGCAGGGCGGCGGTTCCGTTGGAGGTGGCGACGGCGAAGCCAGCGCCGGTGTAGGCGGCGAGGTCGCGCTCGAAGCGATCGACGAACGCGCCGACGCTGGAGACCCAGTTCGTGTCCACGCACTCATCGACGTAGCGCTTCTCCTGCGGGCCGAAGCGCGGCTCGTGGAGTGCGATGGGCCGGGGCGCATGGCCGACCACGTTCTCGACCGTCTCGACGACCAGGGTGGAGGCAGCAGCACTATGCACGGGAGTCACGGGAAGAGTGTATCGGCACGCGGCGATCGGGGTGATGAAGTTGACGTACACTGGCGGACTGCAGGAACAAGGAGCGACCATGAAAGGAACCCGTGGAGCATTGCTGGCGCCGGTGCTTTTGATTCTGGTGGGTGTGTCGTGGCTTCTGAATTCGCTGGGGGTGATGCCGGGGGTGAACTGGGTGTGGACGCTGCTGCTGGCGGGCGTGGGGCTCCTGATCCTGCTGGGCGGATTGAACCGAATCTCGGTCGTGCTGGGGCCGCTGCTTATGGTGGCGGGCGGACTGTCGGTTTTGCGACAGACGGGCCGGCTCAACATCGACGTGGAGATTCCGATCCTCGTGATCCTTGCAGGAGTGCTGCTGATCGTTTCGAGATACAGCAGGCTTCCCGCGCCGGCGTGGCTCACCGATGGGAGAACGGGATCGTGAAGCTGGCGTGGCTGGGCGCGGGAAACATGGGTATGGCCCTGCTGGAAGGCGCTGCCAGGCGCGGAGCGCTGACTCCGCGAGAGGTGACTGTCATTGATGTTGACGACGGGAAGCTGGCGGCCGCGGCGGGGCTGGGGTTTCAGACGTCGACGGATGCAACGCCAGCGCGGGATGCCGAGGCGATGATGCTGGCGGTGAAGCCGCAGGTGTTTGGCGAGGTGGCGAAGACGATCGGGAGGTTATCCAAGCCGACGGTGGTGATGAGCATCATGGCGGGTGTGGAGAGTGGCGCGATTCGACGGGCGCTGGGCGATTTGGCGAGGGTGATCCGCATCATGCCCAATGTGGCCTGCCGCATCGGCGAGGGCATGAGCGGGATCGCGCTGGGCGCGGGGGCGAGGGCGGGTGATGATGACCTTGCGACGAGGATCCTCAATGCGGTTGGCCAAACGGTGCGGGTGGATGAGGAACTGATGCACGCCGTGACGGCGGTGAGCGGGTCGGGCCCGGCGTATGTGTTTCTGCTGGCGCAGGCGATGGAGGAGTCAGCGCGGTCGCTGGGGCTTGCTGAGCGCGAGGCGAAGCTGATGGTGCGGCAGACGATTCTTGGATCTGCGCGGTTGCTGCTGGATGGAGAGCCGGAAGCGCAAGCGCTGCGAGCGTCGGTGACGAGCAAGGGCGGCACGACGGCCGCGGCGATTGGGGTGTTTGAGGCCGGCGGATTCGGCGAGCTGGTGGGCCGGGCGTTGCGGGCAGCGCGGGACCGGGGGGTGGAGTTGGGGGGAGGGTAGATTCGCAGATGGCGATGTACCTGCGATCGCGACGATCGGCTATTTCGGCAGTTCAAGGCGGTCGGTCCCGACTTACCGAGGAACGGGCCCGACAAGCGCGTCCTCAATGATGCCCGATCAGCAGATCAGCACGTCAGCAGAAGGCAAGGTTCGGCGATTACAGCCCGCTCCGCATCACATCCGCGCTGCGTTCGCGAACCCCGAGTTGAATGGATTTGTCTTGGCGTTCCGTGCCGCTGGGATGGTAGACTGCTCAGGGGCAAGCATGTACGCAGATTGCCCAGCGGTGTTTGAGACTGTCGTGCGTATTCGTGGAGGCAACGATGCTACGTCAATCTGGTCGTCGGTGGTGCCCGCGTTGCTTCGTGTTCAACGGCCGAATCATGCCTCGAGTGGGTTCTCTTACCTTCGTGTGCCTGCTCTGCTGTGCGACGGCCAACGCGATAGCGGCGCCAGCCGCCGAGGAGCGTGAGCGGACCGGAGCCACCGCGGGCGCTTGCCCGTCGTTTGTTCAGGTGATCACACTGGTCAGCGGCCAAGTGAACGGCAGCCCTGGTGCGCCATGCCAGACCGACACCGAGATCGGCTACGCCACGGCCGGCCCGTCCTCCACGTGCTTCAACGGATCACTTGGGCCTGCCCTACCGTTCGCTCAAGCAGCGTCCGCAGCACTATCCGTTCCGCATGCACAGATCATCGCGCCGGTTGCCGGCTTCTGGGTGCCCGGGCTGAACTGCAACCCGGATGCTCGATGGATCAACTTCGCATCCAACGGCTCCTGTCTTGGCATTCCAGCGCACTCAACGCTGTATGCTCAGCCCTTTGACGTTGCCGCGGGGTCCGTGTGTGAGGCGACAATTGAATTTTGCTGGGCGGTTGACGACGCACTGGGTGATCCGGGAGGCCCAGCGCCGTTCGGCGTATTCATCGGGGATGCGAGCGGCCTGAACGTGACGGCAGTGCCAGGCCTGGGATTTGATTTTGCCGGCGGCAGCTTCAGTGCGGAGACCTGCGTGACGGCGACGCTTCCGTCAGGGGCCGTCGTGCCCGGACAGAACTTCCTGTACGTCTATCAGCGCGACACCGCCTGCGCTGCCAGCGGGATCATCTATTGCGCCACGATCACGGTTTGCGCGTGCGACTGTCCCTGCAACGACGTCGCGCCGGGAAACTGCGTGATTGAGGCCGAGCCGTGCGGAACCGACTCAGACGGCGGCTGCAACAGCAGCCCCCCCGCGTTCCAGCCGATTGTCTGCGGCGACACAGTCTGCGGCGACCTGTGGGCGCTAGGCGGCATTCGTGATACGGATTGGTACAGCTTCACGATCTCCAAACCAAGCGTGGTGCGATGGGAGGTATGCGCGGATATTGCAGTGGCGGCGTTCATTCTCGATGCAACGACATGCACAAGCCCAGCGCTCGAGGCGATCGGCGCCGCGTGGTGCCCCGCTGTTGCCGAAGCGACGTTGTGCCCGGGGACGTACTGGGCCTTCGTAGCGCCGGCGGTGTTTGACGGCGTGCCTTGCCAGGAACTGTACGTGGCGTCGCTTACATGCACGCCGGTATCGCCGGGGCCGCCGTGGATCTGCTGCGGAGAACCGCAGATGGGCAGTTGCTTTGCCGTGCATCCAACGCCGTACTGCGACGACCCCATCTGCTGCAACAACGTGTGCTCCGCTGACCCGTCGTGCTGCACGATCGCCTGGGATTCGAATTGTGTGTTCCTCGCGATCACCAGCCCTGAGTGTGCTGCTGGCGATCTCGTCTGCCCCGGGGGTGATCCGCCGAGCGTTTTCGTCTGTGAGGCGGGATGCCGCGACGAGTTCAGTGTCGCTGATGGAACCGAAGCTGCAAGCGGCAGTCCACCGTGTAGCCCATTCGATGAACTTCCCACGGATGGTTGTTTCGAGCACGTCTTCTCGGGCTGCTGGCCAAGCTGTCCCGCCGGATGTGGACCGAATAGTTGCGGAACCATTCTCGCGGCGTTTCTTGAGATTCGCACCAAGCAGGGACAGTCCGATGCGAATCCATTTGATTCCATTCACTTCACGGACCAGGGCACGATCATCGGTTCCGGCGTAGTGCTTGGACTTTCAACGACGCTGTTCGACCTCGGTAACCTGCCGGTCAGCGGCAGCATCCTCTCAACCCTTTGCGACGGCGAACTGGGCGTGATTGTGGAGGATGATTCCGCGGTCGACTATCTCTCGCTCACAGTAATTCACTGCCCGTGCAAGGCGCCATTTCGGCCCGAGATCAAACTTGATGAGCCCGGCACTTTTTCCACGCCTTCTGCTACCACGCCGAGCGCGGACCTTCTCGCCCTTGCCACGTGCTCCAGCGGCGCGCTGACCTCGTATGACGTGCCCGCAATCAACCAGTGTTTCGTCGAAACGATTGACGTCTCCGCCTATCCGTGCATGTTTGGAGGGCATCTGGAAATCGGCGTCGTGCCGACGTCGTGGCCCAACAACGACACGCTGTCTCTCGAGCTGAAAGGCGACTTCGAGTGCGGGCCGACAGCGCTTTCATGGGGTCAGTCGCTGGCGAACCTGCAGGCGGCAGGCGTCGTCGCTCCTCCCTTCGCGACGGGACAGCTCTCGATCATCACCCTCGCGCTCGACAATCTTCCTCCGTCGTCGTCGGGCGTTCGGAACATTGTGGGGCGACAATTGGACGGAATGCTCGACATCTTCATTCAGGATGACACGGGCGTGAGCTTCATCAGCTATTTCCCGCTTGTGTGCCCGTGTCCGCCGTCGGACTGCTGCGACCGCTTCGGAGCATTCATTGATCCGAGCTGCGCAGCATTGGTCTGTGCAGCCGATCCGTTCTGCTGCGACCTTTTCTGCGACAAGAATTGCAAGCTGCTTGCGGAAGAGCTCTGCAATTGCAAGGAGGTACCCGGATTGGCAGCCGACCTCAACGGCGACGGCGCCGTCGATGGCGCTGACCTCGGCCTTCTGTTGGCGAATTGGGATGGATCAGGGCTTGGCGACATCAACGGCAATGGCGTTGTCGATGGGGCAGACCTGGGACTCCTGCTGGCTGGATGGAGCGGATCACGCTGATACCAGCGTCGTGCAAGCGTCACAGAAGGTGCATCCGTGATTGAGTGAAATCGGACACGCTCTTCTCATGTATTGGCATTTCCTTGCATACCGATCCTCGGCGGGCAGGATTTGTCACGACCGACAAGCCTTAACCATCCGGTTGCGAATGGTGTGCAGTATTCGCTTTACGGCGATTGGGGAGTTTGAGGCCGGCGGATTTGGCGAGCTGATGAGCCGGGCGTTGCGGGCAGCGCGGGACCGGGGGGTGGCAGCGCTGACTGAGTTGAAGCAAGCACGGTCCGCGGTGCGGGCCCCTACGAACTGAGTCGGCCGCGGGGCGAAACCGGCGCTATTCCTCGAGGGTGAACCGGGCGGAGCACCGCTGTTCATGCTCGCCGATCACCTCCGGTTTCACGATGATGGATCGCTCGCCGAGCGACCTGCGCCGCCGCTCCGGCGTCAACCGCGGGTCATCGTCAAACTGAATCTCGCCCCCGGCAGTTTGCTCATCCCGGGTAATGGAGACGTGGTAATGCGCCGGCAGTTCGGACCTTGGATACCCGGCGGGACGTATGGTGTGAATCTCGAGGCGTCCCTGCTCGTCGGTGCGTCCGTAGCCGAACAGTCGCGCGTGATTGATGTCGCCGGAATTTGCCCGGATGTGCGCACCCTTGTCTGCATACCAGCCCTTCGCACTGGTGTGATAGATGTAGACCAGGGCACCGGCAGCCGGCTTCTCCTGACCATCAACAACCTCGATCGTCAGGGTCATGCGGATTCCGGGCTCGGCATTTCCGCAGATCGACAGCGGACCAACCGCAGCGCTTCGTTGGATCAACTTGCGGAAGACAGGCTGGGCGTGAAGCGCCATCAGCTCGGGATCACACAGGACCTTTGAGACATCCACCTTCCCGCTCTTGAGATCCTCATCGATCTTTCGAATGAGATCCAATTCCCGATCAGTCGGCGGCCCCGGCGGCTCCGCCCATTGCACGAAGTCATCGGTTGGCTGCGTCGAGGCGGCGGCGGGGTCCGCCTGCCGGCCGCCCATGTGCAAGCCGATGGCGGCTGCAACAAGGAGCGAGGAGAGGGTGCGAGTTGAACGGTTCACGGCGTTGAATATGGATCGCTTGGTTCTACCCCGGCCGGCGATCTCGGTTGCGTTGGCGAAGCGGGAGCGGCACCGGTTTCGGCCGTGGTGGCGCTCGATCTGCATGCAAGACCCAGTTCACACACATCACACATTCATGGGGGGACGGGATGGTGTGTGGCACCCAGGATTTTTGAGCGCTCGATCCGGGCAAGCGGTCCGCATCGCGGAACCCTCTGGGACTAGACCGAGTCCTTGCGGCGAGGGGTCCGGCGGCGACGACGCCGGCGAGCGGGTTTGGGGGGTTCGGCCGCGGGGTGGCGAAGGGATTGGAGCCGAGCAGGGTCGAGCTTGAGGAGGTGGGTCATGCGGTGGAGCTGGCGATGGACATCCTGCCACTCGCGGAAGCGGAGGTAGGAGATGAAGCGATCGCGGCACCAGCGACGGAACTGGTTTCCGGAGAGTTTTTCCTGGGCCTGCCGAAGGATGTGCCAGAGGTTGAGGAAGGTGATGAAGTCGGAGTGTTCATCGCGGAAGATGGCGTGAGCGGCGTCGGCAGCCTCCGCGCGGTCGAGCGGACGCAGCCGCGGGTCTTGCACGGCGAGCGCAGCGACGATGATGAGGACATCGTCGAGGCAGTCTTCGACAACGGCGGCGAGGAGCATGCGGCCGAGGCGGGGATCGACGGGAAGGCGGGCGAGGATGCGGCCGATGGGCGTGAGGCGGCGGTGAGTGTCGATCGCGCCGAGCTCGTGGAGGGTTTCGTAACCCGACTCGATCATGCGCGGGCTTGGGGGATCGATAAAGGGGAAGGAATCAACTTCGCCGAGGCGGAGGGCCTGCATCTGAAGGATGACGCCCGCGAGGTTGGCGCGGAGGATTTCGGGCGCGGTGAAGGGCTCGCGGGAGTTGAAGTCATCCTCGGAATAAAGGCGGATGCAGACGCCGTTGGCGACCCGGCCGCAGCGGCCGGCGCGCTGGCGGGCCGAGGCCTGCGAGACGGGCTCGATGGGCAGGCGCTGGATGCGGAGGCGCTGGTGATAGCGGGAGATGCGGGCGAAGCCGGGATCGATGACGGCGTGGATGCCGGGAACGGTGAGGGAGGTTTCGGCGACGTTGGTGGCGAGGATGATGCGGCGGAGGCTGTGGGGCTCGAAGATTCGATCCTGTTCCTCGGCGGAGAGGGCGGCGTAGAGGGGAAGGATCTCAACGTCGGCAAGGTTGCGCTTGGCGAGGGCTTCGGCGGTTTCCTTGATTTCACGCTGACCGGAGAGGAAGACGAGGATGTCGCGCGCTGCAGGATCGGAGACGGGCTCGCGGAGGAGTTCCTGCACGGAGGCGACGATGGCTTCGAGGACGGTGGGGTCTTCTTCGTCGGGTTCTTCGGCGACGCAGGGGCGATAGCGATGCTCAACGGGATAGGTGCGGCCGGAGACTTCGACCATGGGGCAATCCGCGAAATGGCGGCTGAATCGCTGGGGGTCGATCGTCGCGGAAGTCACGATGAGCTTGAGGTCGGGCCGGCGAGGAAGGATGCGGCGGAGATAGCCGAGGAGGAAGTCGATATTGAGCGAGCGCTCGTGGGCTTCGTCGATGATGAGGGTGTCGTATTGACTGAGGAGCGGGTCGGCACGGATTTCGGAGAGGAGGACGCCGTCGGTCATGAGCTTGACCATGGCGTTGGGGCCGACACGATCGGTGAAGCGGACCTTGAAGCCGACGACTTCGCCGAGGGTGGAATTGAGCTCGCGGGCGATTCGCGAGGCGAGCGAACGGGCGGCGATCCGGCGGGGCTGGGTGTGGCCAATGAGTTTTTCTCGGCCGCGGCCGAGTTCGAGGCAGATCTTGGGGAGCTGCGTTGATTTTCCCGAGCCGGTTTCGCCGCAGAGGACGATGACCTGATGGGCTTTCATGAGCTCGGCGATGCGCTGCCGCTCGGCGGCGATGGGGAGTTCGGGCGGATAGGCGATGGGTGGCGGGGAGCGCACGCCGAGATGGTAGAGGCGGAGATGAGCGCGTGGGTTGGAGGCCGTATGATGGAGGGTTCTGGCCCCGATAGCTCAGTTGGATAGAGCAGCCGCCTTCTAAGCGGCAGGTCCGTGGTTCGAATCCACGTCGGGGTGTTTCGAGGGAGTGTCGGCGGACGGGAGATCTTCAACGGAAGATCATGCCGAGGAGCCAGTAGGCGAGGATGAAGATGAGAATGGTGCCGATGACGCCGCCGCCGAGGCGCCAGGCGATGGCTCCAGCTGTCAGACCGCGAAGAAGTCCCATGGTGATGTGCTCCTGAGAGAGGGGTTCAGAATCGATCGGTTCGAGGAATAGATTCGGTCGGCGGCATGAACGGATGATGGATAGAGGATGAATGCGCGCTCAGGCGGGAGAACGGAATAGCGATTGATGATGCGGCAAGCTCATTGTCGGGCATGAGGCCGAATAAATGTTCTGCGCTGGAGTGGCCCGTGGGTGGTGATTGCGCAGACTCTCCATAGACACGCGAGGTTCGCGTGGAATGGAGAGTCACGATGACACACGTTGAATTGGCACCATGTGTCTGCTGCGGATTGATGATCGGGGCGGTTGCTTGGATGGGCAACGGTGGAACAGCGCCCGTTGCGCTCAGCACTGAGCCAGTTGTTGATGCGGGGGCCATGGCGAGTCCGATCTTCGTGACTCATGCGCCGGGAGACATATCGCGACTATTCATCATCGATCAGCCGGGAGTGATTCGCGTGTATGACCTTGGCGCGAAGGTACTGCTTCCCGAACCGTTTCTTGACCTTGGTGACAGCGTGTTATGCTGTGGAGAGCGTGGCCTGCTGGGGCTGGCGTTTCATCCGGACTATGGGGTGAACGGGAGGTTCTTTGTGAATTATTCGGGACCGGGAGGCGGTTTTGCGGGGCAGACTGTCGTGGCGGAGTATCAGGTCTCGACTGATCCCAACATTGCAATTCAGGAGCCGGTGCAAACACTGTTTACCATTCCGGACAGTTACTCAAATCACAATGGCGGCTGGATGGACTTCGGGCCGGACGGGTATCTCTACATTTCAACAGGCGACGGCGGCGGCGGCGGCGACCCGGATAACAATGCGCAGAACACGTCGACGATGCTGGGAAAAATTCTGCGGATTGATGTGAACACGACGCCCTACTCCATTCCGACGACGAATCCGTTCTTCGGCGTCAGAGGTGCGGAACCATCGATCTGGGCTTATGGGCTGCGAAATCCATGGCGATGCAGCTTTGATTCCGTGACAGGCGACCTCTGGATTGGAGATGTGGGGCAGGCGGAGGATGAGGAGATCAACTTTCAGCCCGCATTGAGCGCGGGCGGCGAGGACTACGGGTGGGACATCGTGGAGGGATTCGATTGTTATGAACCGCCGACAGAGTGTTCGAGCGATGGCGTTGTGATGCCGCTGTATGACTATGTGCATCAGACCGCAGACCCGATTCGTTGTGCGGTCATCGGGGGATATGTCTATCGCGGCTGTGCAATTCCCGAATTAGACGGATGGTACGTCTTCGGCGATTACTGTTCGGGTGAAATCCAGATGATTGATCCGTCGGACCTGTCAATGACCAAGGCGCTGGATCCGGGAAGCAACCTGAAGAGCTTTGGAGTGGACGCGACGGGCGAGATTTACGTTTGCCACGACGGGGGTGTGTCGAGATTGGTCCGGACTGATGGGAAGGCGGGTCGTTGTGGACCATCGACAGGTGACATGAACAACGACGGCCTAGTGGATGGGGCAGACCTTGGATTGCTTCTCAGCGCGTGGGGATCGGACTCGGGAGCCGCGGACCTTGACGGCGACGGAATTGTGAACGGCGCGGACCTTGGGCTGCTGCTCTCGAGTTGGACGAACTAGTTGCGAACCGGTGCCCGGCCGAGAATGTTGCGTTTTTCGGGCGAGCTGCAGCGGCAGGTCAGTTAGAACCGCCGATCCGTGAGGTTTTTCCGGACGCTTGAATTCGGATGAATTCGCTCCTTAAGCCCGGGCCCGGGCTCACCGATAGCTGTGGATGTGATGCACTACACCTCCACTATCGGTCGGGTCGTCTCCATCGTTGCCCTTTCCGCCGCCGCGATGATTGTTTCGGGATGCAGCGAGGGGCGACTGTTTGCTTCGGGCGGCTCAAGCCAGGACATGAGTGAATTGCTGGCGAGAGCCGACGGCGGTGAAGCCGCAGCGCAGTTTCTTGTCGGTCTTCGGTATGAGAACGGCGAGGGAGTGCGGAAGGACTTCGCCGAGGCGACGAGGTGGTATCGCGAGTCGGCAGACCAGGGATTCGCGCCGGCCCAGAACAACCTGGGTGTGCTGTACCTCTATGGAAACGGGGTGGAGCAGAGCGACACGGCGGCGGAACATTGGTTCACGCTGGCGTCAGCGCAAGGGTTTGCCGGAGCGCAGAACAATCTTGCGGTGATGTGCCGATACGGGCGGGCAACGCAGCATGAGGAGGGCAGCGCCTTGGCGCTCCTGCAGGAGGCGGCGATGAAGGGCGACAAGGCTGCGCAGGTGCATCTTGGCACGCTGTACTTCGAAGGGATTGAATTGGATCAGGATGTTCAGAAGGGGTTGAACTATTACCGAAAGGCGGCGGCACAGGGTTCGGCGTCAGCGCAATTTGCGTTGGGAACGGCATACGATCGAGGCGTGGGTGTGGAGGCGAATTCGGCCACGGCGATCGACTGGTACAAGAAGTCGGCTGAGCAGGGCTATGGCCCAGCGCAAAGCAACCTCGCGCTGATGGTGATGAAGGGCTACACGGCGGCGGGAACGGATTCGGATGCGGCGTATTTGTTTCACTGTGCTGCGGAGCAGGGCATTCCGCAGGCCCAATACGCGTATGGATGGATGTTGCAGAATGGCAGGGGCGTGGAGCGGAACCAGGCGGAGGCGGCGGTGTGGATCGGCCGAGCCGCGGAGCAGGGACTTGCGGTGGCACAGAACAATCTTGGGCTGATGCTGATGCGCGGGCTGGGTGTGGCGCAGAATGACGAGGCGGCAGCGCGTTGGCTGGAGATGGCGGCGATGCAGGGGCATCAGGAGTCTCAGATGCGCATCGGCATGATGTATGAGCATGGCAAGGGCGTGGATCGAAATCTGGCGACGGCGTGGCGCTGGTACAGCCTGAGCGCCGCTCACGGCGACAGCGGGTCTGCGGAGCGGCTGGCGCTGCTTGAACACCGGATGAACTCGGGCGAACTGGCGCAGGCGCAGGCGATGGCCAACAATTGGCGGGCAGCGCACCCCATGGCCGATTCGGAGAGCACAGCCAGCGCGATGGCGACCGAGGAGGGCGGGGAGTAGGGCCAGCGCTGGTCAAGCACCGCCGACTCGAGCAGACACCATCCTCTTCGCGCCGCTCACCTGAAGTGAGACGTGGCCTTGAGTCCGCTTCGCGTGATGGGAGCCGAAGAATCGAAATGGGGCTGAGAGGTGGTTCACCAGATCAGCCCCTGAATGGGTCACTTAGCCGGACCAGGCCGCAAGCAGGAGGCCGAGGTCTGCACCATCGACGGTGCCGTCGCCGTTCAGATCAGCAGCCGGATCGGCAGACTCCCAGGCGGCCAGCAGGAGACCGAGGTCAGCGCCGTTGACCACGCCGTCTGCGTTGATATCCGCCGGATCCTTGGGGGTCAGGAGGAAGGCGCGAGGCAGGCCATGGTGATTTCCGCGGCCGACAATCTGACCGGAGTCGTTGATTCCAAGGGCGTGGGTAAGCTCCCAGGCGTCGCCCTGCGGGATGAGGCTATTGAGATCGTTCATCATTCCGTTGTGCCAAAGGAAAGCGCGCCAGTTGGAGACACCGACCACATCGCCGGCCTCGTTTACGGCGAAGGCCATACTAGTCCCACCACCGATTTCACCGAGATCGAGCTTGGTCGTCACCGAGCCGTTCGGGGCGAGGGTGTAGCGGAAGGCGTGGGGCTTGCCATCAGGCCGGTCCGCAGCGCCAACGACGAAGCCTGAATCACTGATGGCGCGGGCGAAGCTCTTGGCGCCGCCGAGGGTGCCGAGATCGATGAGACCACCCCCCTGCCAGAGGAACGCATGGCTGGCGGTGTTGGAGGCGAGTTGAGAGTCGCCAACGACACGGTTCTGGTTATTGACTCCATACGCGGTGCTGTTCAGCCCGCCGAGAGTGCCGAGGTCGGTGAGGGTGCCGTTGTTCCAGACCACGGCGTGGCCAAAGGCACCGGCGGTGGTGGCCGAGCGAGTCCCGACGATGACGCCCGAATCGTTGATTGCGGTCGCCGTCCACGGCCCGAGGTTGGTCAACGATTCGTCATCCCAGCGCACGGCCTGCGGCGCGAGATGCCCGAGCGTGAATGAGATGCCGACCGCCGTCGAGGCGTTATTGATGGCGAGGGCCATGCTGTGAATCTCAGCGCCGTAGACGCCGAGGTCGACAAGGTTGGGATCCCAGCGGGCACCGCGGAGATCTCGAAACGGAGAGTTATCGACGGAGAGGCCACAGATGGTGCCATCCTCGTTGATGCTGTAGGCCTGGCTTCCGGGGCCGTAGGTGTCACCGAATCCAGCGAGCGTTCCGAGGTCGGTGATGACATAGGACGGTGTGGCGGCATGGAGCGAGGCGGCGAGGCTGAGGCCGGTCGCGATGGAAATCGTTGTAAAGGTCTTTGTCATGGTGGTTGCTCCTCGATTGGATCAGTCGTCGACCTTGTGGAAGAAAGCTTCGGCGGGTTGAACGGTGTGACAGACGCTGCAGGTATCGATCACCCCGGCGTGACCCTGAAGACGGATGGCCTGCTGGTTATCGACGTCGGTCACCGTGGGTGTGATGGCGTGCGGTGAGCCGTGACACGCGGAGCAATGGACGCCGCCGTGACCGATGGAGTCCTTGAAGAGCTTGCCTGGTTGCTCAAACTGGAAGCCCGGCTTGCTGTGGCAGTTGCTGCAGCGCGGTTCGTCGACCCAGGGATTGCGGGTCGGGTTGCCGACGGCCTTCATGTCGCCGTGGCAATTGATGCACTGCACATTGTTCGAGAGATGAATGTCGCGTTGACACTGGGTGCGGATGCCGGGATGGCAGGCGTAGCAGGTGTTTTCGATCTGGATCATGTCCATGCGGGATGCATGGGCTCCGTGCATCGCGCTGGAGAGACTGGAGACACCGGGCACACCGGGTGCGCCGAGAGCGTTGTCGGAATGGCAGGATGCGCAGAGGACCGGCTTCTGATTGATCAGGTCGGTGCCGTGCAGCTTGTCGTGGGCAAGCAGTACGTCGGACGCGGTGGAGATACCTGGCGTGTTGTGGCAAAGGTTACAGGAGATCTCCGTGGAAACCGGAACCACGGCCTGGGTGGTTCCGGAGAGACCGTCCTTGGTGGCCTTGATCACCGCGAGCGGATAGGGATCGGGTCGGCCGGTATCGGAGATGGGCGTGATGGGGATGCCGGTGACTTCCCAGTGTCCTCCGGGCGTGGGCGACATGGTGCCGGAGAGCCCGTGTCCGGTGAGTCCGACATCGGGTGGAAGGATGGCGCCGAAGACCTGCAGGGCATGCGTCCAGAAGTTGGTCTTGTCAAAGGAGTGGGTGTTGGTGGGAATCGAATAGGTAACGGTGGCTTCGTTGGTGATGATGTCAGGGTTGTTTCCGCGCAGGATCACCTGCGCGCGAAGGTTGTTGTAGGGCGGAAGAATGACAAGCTCGGCAAGATCTTCGTTCATGCAGTGCATGCCGAGGTCGTTGTAGCCAAAGACCACAATGGGTTCGGGCGCGGCGAGACCGCCGCGTTGTCCACCCATGAAGACAGTTCCGGTCGCGATGACTATGGCGGAAGCGATCCCGAGTCTGACGAGCCTTCGTCTGGCAAGCATTTGTGGTCTCCTAATGGACGAGGTGTTTTGCGACAGGGCCGATCACCAGGATTGACGATCCGATGATGAATAACCAACTTGATGATCCACTACTCATTTTTAATTATGGGGCCCGGATTTGAGATTTCAAGGAAATTCTTAGGCAATTTTACCTAGGCAACGCCCCGTGTTGAGGGTTTTTAGTCGCATTCTGTTAGGAAACAGCGCTGCTTGCGACCCCTGTTTTCGAGCCTGTTGCGAGGGAAACCGGCTCAGAGACACAACACTTCCCCTTCGCGCAGCACCTGGATTGAGACGCGTGCTTGATCGGAATCATCCGGAAGGTGGACGAGGCGCATCCTTGATTTGATCGCCGGCGGAAGCTTTTCAAGCTCGTCGAGACCGGTGTGGGCCGGAGGCTCGTTGCATTCGTGGGCGAAAAGGTCGGCCTGGCTGAGCCAGTCAACGTGGGCCCTCTCGAACGGTGTGTCCGCGCTCCAACCAAAGGTAGACCCGCCTTCCGAAAGCAAGAGACCGACGGTTGGAATGGGATGCTGGGTCGGCCGGCAACGAACGGAGAGGCCGGCGATTCGTGCGGATGAATTCGGGTCGAGAAGATTCAGGTCGAAATACGTCGACAGCGTGGCTTTCGGGCCTGTGGCGTCTGAGAGATCCATGGCGGGAGCAAGACGCTCCCAGAGCCGGTCGGCCACCGGCTTCCAGCAATGGACGCGTGGAATGGGGGTGGCGCCGCCGCGAAGCCGTTCGACCCAGCGGGCGAATCCAAAGGACTCAAGGCCATTGCAATGGTCACCGTGAAGGTGGGTAATGATGATGTCGTGAATATCTGCGGGGTTGAACCGCCAGCCGGACGCGACGGAGGCGTCGTTGAGCACGCGATGAATCGGATCGGGGCAATCGATGAGGACGAGGCCGGAAGGACCCTCGATCAGCGCGCTTGATCCATAGTGCAGGCGAGAAAATGCGTCGCCGACGCCAAGGATCAGGATGCGCATGGCCCCAACGGTAACACGAATTGGTTGCGGGGGCGAACAGCGGCGGTTCTAATGCGCGACATGTTGCAGGGTCCAAGGACAGGATGGTTTGTGGCCGCGGCCGTGGCCGGCGGGATGGTCGTCAGCCCGGTCTTCGGTCAGGCTGATTCCGACGTGGTGCGTCGCCTCGAGCGACAGCTTCGGGACATCGACCTGACGTATCGGTTCATGATTCCACAGGATCAGCCGATCTCGGAGCGGCTGCTTCTGGACTACGGCGGCCTGCTCCGCTTCGGGTTCTATTCGATCGATGATGCCAACAGCCAAGGCCACACGCTTCGCCAGACGGACGGGCGCCTGTATGTTCGGGCCGAGCTTGACGGTGCGCACCGCTTCTTTGGACGATTGCGATTTCAATACGACGACTGGAACAGCGGGGATTCGTTCGACGGCCGCGGCGACGAATTCCAGGACCCGATCGGGGAACAATACTGGTATCAGTTTGATTATCGAGGTCTGGCGCTGGCGACGACCGGACAGCGGCCAGATTTCAACTTCAACATCAAGGTGGGTCGGCAGTTCGTGGAATGGGGTTCGGGGCTTGTGTTCAGCAACCTGGCCTATGCGGTGGTGGGCGAGTTTGAGATTGCGAACTTCGGTCTCACGGGAATCGCAGCCACGAGCACCGATCACGACACGGTGGACTTTGACGGATCGCGACCGGACTTTGACGTTGACAATGACCGCGCGTACTTCGGCGGGATGCTGGACTACCGGGGAATCCCGACGCATCGGCCGTACATCTTCGGACTGGTGCAACAGGATCACAACAATGACGCGACGGTGTATTCCAGTCTGATCGATCTGTACCCGACTCGTTTCCAGTACGACTCGAATTACGTCGGTGCGGGATCGACCGGGAGCATCGGGCCTCAACTGCTCTACAAGGCGGAGATCGTGTACGAGTTCGGCAAGGGGTTGAGCAACTCGTTCAACCCGGTCAACGCTGCAGTGGTGGACCAGACTGAAGAGGACATCAGTGCCTGGGCGGCCGTGGCGGGATTGACCTACCTGCTTCGTGATCCGCACGATACACGGCTTGAGTTGGAGTTCGTCGCGGGATCGGGCGACGGCGACCGAGTCGATTCGTCAGATACGTTCGGCGGGAACACCACCGGGACAATGGACCATTCGTTCAATGCGTGGGGTTATGTGAATACAGGCCTGGCGCTGGCCCCGGACGTGTCCAACCTGTTTTCGACTCGCCTGACGGCGAGCAGTTCGCCATTCCCCAGCATCGAGCTGATGAAGGGATTTCGCGTCAACGCGAGCGGCTACCTCTTCTTCAAGATCGACGAGGAAGCACCGATTAACGTGACGACGACACAGAACAGTTTTGTTGGTGGAGAAATTGACGTCGGTGCGGACTGGCGATTGACTTCGGATGTGAGCCTGCTGATTCGGTATGGGGTCTTCCTGCCGGGAGAGGCGATGCCGGATGCCGAGGATGATCCGCGACAATTCTTCTTTACCGGAGTGACGTATGCGTTCTGACTGGTGCGCCACAATGCTGGCGTTGACGATGGCCGGCCTCTGCGGATGTGCCCGGACCAAGCTGGAGAGTTCGGTCGTCGATCGCGCCTCCGGGTCCGACATGGAGCTCGACTATTGGGAAGGCATTGAGACGTCGCGTGTCGTGACGAACAATGACGCGCTTCAGGGGCTGCTCCTTGTTGCCGACGGCGAAGCGCCGTATGGGAGCTACGACGAGCGCGTCGGTGCGGCGAAGGCGCGAGGCTGGGTGGGCCATGGCTGGGATGCACCGGCCAACGAGTCGGCGACGGTGGGGATGATGGCGCGGGCGGCGTGCCAGATCATGGACATTCGCGGCGGCCTGACGATGATGGTGTTCGGCCCGTCAGAGCGATATTGCGCACGGGAGTTGATTTCGCGCGGAATGATTCCGCAACGGACGCAGAACCAGTCGCTCTCGGGCCTGGAATTTTCGGATTTTGTTCGAAAGATCGAGCGAAATTCGCCGCTTGAGACACCAGCGCAACCTGTTGTTGATAAAGAAGTTGAAGAAAATGGCTCCCCCGCACCGGTAGATTCGGGTACACTTGACGCTAAGGATCAGGAAGAAGTTACCGACGAGGGCGGATCAGTCGCCCCGTGAGGAGGCGAACCATGCTTGCATTTCAGAATGTCCTTGTGTCGGGGTTGGCGGTTGCGTTGTCGTTGGGCGCGATGGCACAAGATGTCTCCCCCACTTCCGCTCCTGAGACACCGGAAACGCCTGCGGCAGCAACCGAGTCGGCTTCACCAATTCCAACTATTGACACCGGGTCGACCACCGAGGCGCTTCCTCCAACCGAAGTGAAGCGGTTGCAGGCGGTCATCATGGAGGTGACCGGCAAGGCGAGATGGCGCCCGGATGCGGATTCGCCGTGGAAGACCGCGGCCATGAATGACGTTCTGGATGCGGGCGCTGAGATTCGAACGGCCACCCGATCGACGGTGGCGTTGCGCGTGGGTCGAAATGCGACGGTCGTCGTGGACAGCGGCACGAACTTCATCATTCCCGAGATCATTCAGGAGGGCTCGGTGCTTCGAACGCGTGCGGCGGTCAAGGCCGGTCGCGCGGATTTCAAGGTTGACGAGGTTGGTCTGACGAACGACTTTCAGGTGATTACGCCGAGCAGCACGCTGGCGGTGCGGGGCACGACGTTCAGCGTGGACTGGGGTGGATTGAGCGGTCTGCAGGTGGAGGGCGCGGCGACCAATCGCATCAACGCGATCGAGATGCGATACTTCCTTGCCAACCTCCAGTTTTTTGTCTCGGGAGAGGGACAGTCGACGGAATCGAGTCCGGAGCCCGCGCAGGCGGCATGGCTCGACACGGTCGGCGGTTCGACGATGATGGGGCAGCTCTCCTCGAGCCGGGAATTTCGACTCATGCTCGAAAATGCGTTTGCGCTTCTTGGCGGTTATGTCGATTCGAAGTTGATCCAGAATGCCGCAGCGGGCCTGCATAACAGCTGGGGCAAGGTGGGAGGCCAGGGCGTTCCGATCGTCAAGGTCCCTCCAGGTGATGGCGGACCGGTGATTCCCCCGCCGCTGACCGACTTTCAGAAGTTCCAGATTCTGTGCGATAATTTCAACGGCGTGATCAACGGATTCCAGGACAAACTCGACAACGAGCTCAAGAAGCAACTTGAGTATTCACTCTCGCCGGCCGAGCAGATGGCCTTTACGTCGACGGTGAATCAGATCAGCAATCTCTGTTTCTTCTACGATCCGGATACGACACCCGATCCGCTTGGCGCCTTTGTTTCGTATCTTCAGACGTATTGCAATCACCTTGAAACTCCGGAAGCCACGGCCATCTGCCTCGACGTGGCTGATCAGGTGATCATGTTCACCATCGAGAACGGCAAAGCGCCCTGACCTGCTGACTGCTCGACTGTGCGGCAACATACAACGATGGCCCTGCTGGTCGGACTTGTCCTGACACTCGGGGCGGTGGTGCTGCACTGGACGCGGGTCTGGGAGCCGCTGGAGCGCCAAACGATCGACTGGCGATTCGCGGTGGTGCCGCGACCCGATCGAACCATGAGCGACGAGATCCGGTTCGTCGATATCGACGACGGCGCGATGGACAGCATCGGGGCATGGCCGTGGAAGCGTTCGATCTTTGCCAAGGCGATCGACGAGTTGCGTCGTGCGGGCGCGTCGGTGGTGGCACTCGACATTCTCTTCGAAGAGCCGCAGGAGCCAAGCGTCGTCGATGGAGCGATGGTGGATCACGACCGGGCGCTGGCCGAGGCTTTTTCACGCATGCCCGTGGTTCTGGCGGTGCGGATCGGGGAGGATGCGACGTTTTCCGAATGGACGGCAGGCACCGGGACGCCGACCGCGGCATTGCTGGATGCCGTAGCGCATGACATTCAACTTGACCCCGTGAAGGAGGCGGAGCGATTCGACATTCCGACTGACCTGAGGGCGCGCATTGAGGCGAGACCGCAGCAGTTCTGGCAGATCGCCGTGTGGAGGCGATTGAACATGCTGCTGGGAAGAGACCAGATCCCGCCGACCTTCGAGGCGATGAAGGAACTGGTGGATCCCGGCCGCGACAAGCACACGGGCGTGCGGGCGCAGGAGCCGCGGCTTCGCGCGCTGTATGACCAGTTCAAGGCGTGGATGGCGTTGCGGAAATTTGCGCTGCCGGGACGGACGGTGAAATCTTCGCACGTGGTGGCCCCGCTGAGGATTCACGCTGAGCAGGCAGCGATGGCGGGCGTGGTCAACCCTGAGCTGGACGACGACGGGCATCAACGGTCGATCAGGCCGGTCTGGCCGACGCCGATTGGAACATGCCTGCAGTTCGGACTGGCGGCGGCATCGAAGTTTCGCAACCTGGAGCTGAACCAGGTTGACCTGCTTGGCGATTCGATCCGGATGGGGAGCCGGGCGTGGCCGCTGGATAACGGCAAGGTCTGGATCGACTGGCCGACGTCGGGCTGGGGCTGGGCGAATGAAGAGCGAAACAACGGTCCGATCCGGCGGATGTCGATCGGGCTGCTGGTCGAACTTTCGCAACTCCGTGACAAGGTTGATGCAAAGCAGCGGAACGTGGACAGGCTGGCGATTGAAGTGGCCGACCTGATGGAGATGGAATACAAGCGGGATGACGACGGCATTCCCATCGTTGATGAGTCACTGCTTGCCCAAGTGCGCGAGGAGGCGGAGTTTCAAGCGGATTCATTTTCCTCGATTGAGACTCCCACCAAGGAGGAAGAGGATTTGTCCGCGCCGTATCGAAACTACCTTCGTGAAGAGGAAACACTGAAGGCAGCCAAGGCGGAGATTGCCGAAGCGGATACAAAGCTGCAGAGCTTTCGGGGCAAGCTGGTGTTCATCGGATGGACGGCGACGGGAGCGCTGGCGGACTTCGTGGGAACTCCATTGGATCCGCGGACGCCAGGAGTGATGGTGCATGCCGTCATGGCCGACATGATGCTGACGGGAAACCTGGTTTCGCGCATGACGCCGCTGGTAGAGGCGGGTCTGCTGGTGGCGATGGGGTTGGTTGGCTCCATGATTGCGGCGAGGCTGGGATCGATCTGGTCATTTCTCGGGCTGAGCGCTGCGGGAGCGGCGTATCTGGCCGGGGGGTGCTGGCTTTTTTCCAGCAGTGCGATGCTGGTTCCACTCGTGGGGCCGATGGGGGCAGCGCTGGTCTCGTGGCTTGGGGCGACGACGTATATCGCGGGCGTCAACCAGCGCGAGCGACAACGAATCACGCGGCAGTTCAAGTCGCGCGTGTCATCGCAGCTGGTGGACCATCTTGTTCATAATCCCAACTCGGTGAGCGTGGCGGGAGATCAGCGAGAAATGACAATCATCTTCGCCGACCTTGCGGGCTTCACCTCGATCGCCGAACGGCTGGGAGGTGCGGCGACGGTGTCGACACTCAACCGATTCATGGGAGCGCTGACCAACGTGCTGGTTGAGCAGAATGCGTATCTCAACAAGTTCCTTGGCGACGGCCTGATGGCGTTCTGGTCGGCGTTCGCCGTGGATGCCGACCAGGCCGCGTCGGCGTGCCGTGCGGCGGAGAAGTGTCAGGAGATGGTGGATCGGCTCAACGCCGAGCTGGCCGAATCGGTGGGCACCGCGTTGTCTCTGCGAACAGGAGTGGCAACGGGCGTAGTGGTTGTGGGTGATTGCGGCGCACCGCCGGCCCTCAACGACTACACGGTAATTGGCGATGCCGTCAATCTGGCAGCACGACTCGAGTCAGCGAACAAGCAATTTGGCAGCCGGGTGCTCATCGACGGACGCACCCACGAACTCGCGGGAGACGCCGCCCGGGATTTTGTACCGCTCGGAAGAGTGGTCGTTGTCGGCCAGAGCAAGCCGGTCGCGCTGTTTGCTCGCTTCAAGGAACCTGTTTCGGACCACGTCGGCCGCAAGATTACGGATGCGCTCGCGGCGTATGGCGGCGACCATGGCGCATCCTCGGCGGCCCTGTGGGTCGACATCAAACACGAGGCGCCGGCCCTGACCCAGTTGTGCGACCTCTATCTCAGCGCACTGGAAACTCCGGAGGAGACGACCGACGGTGTGTTGCGCCTGTCGATGAAATGATCCATCGTTGGCAAGCCGGGCCGCTAGCCGGAGCGTCGCGAGAAATATTCACCCTGCGATTCCATGGAGACGGGGTTCGCACCGTCATAGCGGATTTCAAAACTTCGCAAGGGAATGACGGGGGATTCGGGCTCGATGGTCAGACTGCTTCCTTCAAGCGACCATCGACCCTGATGGCGGGTGACGGCAACCGGAGCACCGCCTGCGGGCGGCGAGATGAACTCGTACCTCATCGAGTTAAAGAGGCGCAGTGTGGAGCCATTGGCCTCCCAATTGCCGAAGAGGGAATCCTCCGGGGCCTGCGGCGGGATTTCGGACCACATCATAGGGGCTTGGCCTGGAGGTACCAGAGCGATCAATCCCGATACCTTGCGGATCTCGATGCGGCGACGTTCGACCTTTCGGACATGATACGGCTCCAGCCACATTTCGAAGTAGTTGTCGCGATTCCATCGGCCGACCTCGTCGGGACGGTGATACCGATCGGTGCCGTTCCAGAGGGTGTACGACGCGTCATCCTGAAGCAGCAGCAGGATTGATCCGTTCGACCACCAGCCTTCCACACTGAACTTTTCCGTCGGATCAAGTTCCAGAGGCCCGGTGCTTACGACGGTGCGCTGCTGGTCCTGCTTCGCTGAGCAACCGCACAGCGCGAGTGCGCCGAATGCGATGGCCAACGAGGCGGCTCGTCCAAACTGCCGGGCAAGATGATGCATGTCCAATCCCTGCGAATGTCCCAAGGGCGTACGCCGATGCTAGCCACAGGATCGAAATGGTCAACTCGATGGGGCTTCGCGTTCACCGGTAGGATGGGATCATGGAGATCGACCCCACTGAACTCTCGATTCGAGATCGATACAAACTGCTGATCGGCGCCATCGTTCCACGACCCATCGCCTTTGTCTCAACGATTTCGCCGGACGGGCGATTGAATCTGGCGCCGTTTTCGTTTTTCAATGGAATCGGGTCGAATCCCATGACGGTCGTCTTCTGCCCGGCCAACAACGAGGATGGGAGCGAAAAAGACACGCTGAGGAATTGCAAGCCGATCGAGGAAGGCGGGGTTGGCGAGTTTGTGGTGAATCTGGCGGTTGAGACCTATGCGCGGCAAATGGCCGCGACGGCCGAACCGCTGGCCTATGGCCAGAGTGAGTTCGATCTTTCGGGGTTGCACGCGGAGGCCTCAAAGCTGGTGCGGCCACCTCGGGTTGCTGAGAGCCCGGTGTCATTCGAATGCCGCACGCTGCAGGTGATCAGGACGAACCCGGGGGCGGCCTCGGGTGGAAATGCCGTGATTGGCCAGGTCGTTCACGTTCGGGTCGCGGAAGGGGTCGTCGATAACCGACTCCACATCCGCCCCGAGGTTGTGCGAGCCATCGGTCGAATGGGAGGCGCAGCGTATTGCACGACGCGCGACCGGTTTGAACTGCCTCCCGGGGTGGCAGCGCTGGACCCCAACCTCGACCTGGAGATCGGCGGAGCGACGGCGTGATTCGTCGACCAATCCCACCAGAGCCTCGGTTTGGTTAGGATTCGGCCCCTCGAATCTACATGGCCCGCCGACTCCACCTTCACATGAACCGCCAGCCCGACGACACCACGTGCGGGCCGACATGTCTTCAGGCGGTCTATGGGTTCTTTGGCGATTCCATTCCGCTCGAACAGGTCATTAAAGAGACCCCGGAATTGGAGGAGGGTGGGACGCTTGCGGTGCTGATGGCGACCCACGCGCTCAAACGCGGCTATTCAGCGAAGATCCACACTTATAACCTGCAAATGTTTGACCCGACATGGTTTCGCGTTCCGGAGGTTGACCTTCGGGCCAAGCTCAAGGCCCAGCTGGCACACAAGAGATCGCGTCGAGTGGACTTCACGACCCAGAGCTACCTGGAGTACCTTGACCTCGGCGGAGAACTGGCCTTGGAGGAGCTGACGCCCGGGCTTCTTCGCCGGTATCTGAATCGCGGCGTACCCGTGCTGGCCGGGCTGAGCGCGACGTACCTCTATCGGTGTGCCCGAGAAATTGATGCAGGGCCACGCCGCCTGGCGTTTGACGATGTTCGGGGTTATCCAACTGGCCATTTCGTGGTGGTCTGCGGGTATGACCGTCGTAGCCGGGATGTCATTGTGGCTGATCCGCTTTACCCCAACCAGGCGTCTCAGGACGGCATCTATGCCGTTCCCATTGACCGGCTGATCTGCTCGATCCTTCTTGGAATCGTAACCTACGATGCAAACCTTCTGATTCTTGAACCTCCCGAAGAGAACGATTCCGCAGCCGACGGCGAGGGAGGACCTCAACCTCTCGACGGCCAGGACGAATCCCGGAAGGTCAACGAATCAACGACTCGCCCCGTCTCGGGCGACTGAAAAAGGACTCCGTGTATGGCCACACTCGTGGTGGTCAATGATCCTAAAGACTGGTCACTGGACATCCCGGGGGTGCTCGTGGTTTCGGCCCGCGCCTATCTGACCGACGAGTCGTACAGCAATCTCCGGCCAGCGAAGGTGTTCAATCTGTGCAAGTCGTACCGCTATCAGTCGGCGGGGTATTACGTGTCGTTGCTGGCCGCAGCCCGCGGGCACCGGCCCCTTCCAAGTGTTTCGACGGTCCAGGACCTCAAGAGCCTGACGATCATGCGCGCGGTGGGCGATGACGTGCAGGAGGAGATCCAGCACAGCCTGCGCCGAGTCAAGACGTCGGAGTTCGCGATGTCGATCTATTTCGGGCAAAATACAGCCAAGCGCTATGCACGGCTGGCACGGCAGGTGTTCAACCTGTTCCCCTCGCCATTGCTGCGTGCCCACTTTGTCCGGGCCGAGGATGAATGGCGTCTCGCGCGGGTGCGGACCATTCCCATGAGCGAGGTGCCCCGGTCGCACCATGACTTCATGCTGCAGGTCGCCAGCGAGTATTTCGCAGGCAAGCATCCTTACAAGGATCGCCGGCGAGTCATGCAATACGACATGGCGATCCTGTACGACACGGATGCGCCCTCCAAGCCATCGACCGAGAAGGCCATTGCCAAGTTCGAAGATGCCGCCGAGAACGCGGGGTTCAACGTGTCGATGCTGACCAAGGAGGACTACGGCTCGATCTCGGAATACGACGCGTTGTTTATTCGCGACACGACCTACGTCAATCACTACACGTATCGCTTCTCGCGGCGGGCGCTGGCCGAGGGACTAGTGGTCATCGACGATCCCGAATCAATCCTGCGCTGCACCAACAAGGTGTATCTCGCCGAGCTGATGCACCGGCACAAAATCAATATTCCCCGAACAATGGTAGTGCACCGAGGTAACTGTGAAGATGTGGCTTCAACGCTCGGGCTGCCCTGCATACTGAAGCAGCCCGACAGCGCGTTTTCTCAGGGCGTCATGAAGGCGGGCACCGCGGAGGAACTCGCCTCGATGATGGAGCAGTTGCTCGAGGACTCGGATCTCATCATCGCCCAGGAATTCATGCCGACCGATTTCGATTGGCGGATCGGCGTCTTTGATCAGCGAGCGCTCTTTGCGGCCCGGTACCACATGGTGCCGAAGCACTGGCAGATCGTGAGCCGCGACCGACGCGGAGAGCGGACCTTCGGCCGCGTGGAGGCCGTGGATCTCGACGACGTTCCTCGGGCGGTGTTGCGCACGGCGGTGAAAGCGGCCAACCTGATCGGCAACGGGCTCTATGGCGTCGATGTGAAGGAGCATCACGGACGAGCGTATGTCATCGAGGTGAACGACAACCCGAATATCGATGCGGGATACGAAGACACGGTGCTGGGAGATGGGCTGTATCAGGCCATCATGGATGGATTCGCCCGGCGAGTACGTCAGCGTGGCGAGCCAGGTCGACTCGGCCGGAGACGCCCCTGATGCCGGTCCCCTACCACCTCTTCGATGTCTTCGGGATTGAACTCGAATACATGATCGTCGATGACGAGACGCTCAATGTATCGCCCGTGTGCGATCGGTTGCTGCATTCGCAAGCCGGAAACGACGAAGGCGAAGTCGTTTTCGACGACATTTCATGGTCGAATGAACTTGCCCTGCACGTGGTTGAGTTGAAGACGTCCAAGCCGTCGCCGACTCTGGTGCCACTGGCGTCGGCATTTCAGGAACATATCGGCCGCGTTGAGCGACTGCTCGATCCGCTGGGGGCGCGGCTGATGCCCACGGCCATGCACCCATGGATGGATCCGCATCGAGAGATGAGGCTCTGGCCTCACGACAACGCCGAAATCTATGCCGCCTTTGATCGCGTGTTTGATTGTCGCGGCCACGGCTGGTCCAACCTTCAGTCCATGCACATCAACCTCCCGTTCTCGGGAGACGAGGAATTCGGGCGGTTGCACGCGGCCATCCGGCTGGTTCTGCCGCTCCTGCCGGCGCTCGCGGCAAGTTCGCCGGCCATGGACGGGCAGTTGACGGGATTCATGGACAACCGGCTGCGTGTATATCGAAACAACTCGGCAAGGATTCCATCCGTGGCGGGGATGATCATTCCCGAATCGGTTTCCTGCGAGTCCGAGTACAACGAGCGCATTTACCAGCGTATGTATCGCGACATCGCACCCTTTGATCCGGACGGGGTCCTGCAGCAACCATGGCTGAACGCGCGGGGCGCGATTGCTCGATTCGGCCGCGGCACGATTGAGATTCGCGTCATCGACGTGCAGGAGTGCCCCAGGGCCGACCTGGCCATCGCGGCGGCGACCATCGGCCTGGTGCGTGCGTTTGTGGAGGAGCGATGGGCCGGCTCCGGGGCGCAGAATGCGTTCGACCTTGAGCCGCTCAGGCAGGTGCTGTGGTCGACGACCGATGACGCTGGATCCGCAACGATCGCAGATACGGGTTTTCTTCAGATGCTCGGGATTGGCGGACACTCCTGCACCGCCAATGAGGCCTGGCGGGATGTCGTGGAGCGACTCTTCGCCATGAACCTTCTCGATGATTCGTTTGCCGGCGCCCTGGAGTTCATGCTTCAGCGCGGGTCGCTGGCAGAGCGCATCTCGCGAGCAATCGGTCCAAGCCCCTCGCGCCAACGGCTTGCCGGCACCTATGCAAGGCTGTGTGACTGCCTGTCGCGAGGCGAGATGTTCGATGCGTGACCCTCGGCTCGTCCTCACCTGCGAGCATGGCGGCCATCGGGTGCCAGCGCTGGTTGAACCGTACTTCCGTGGGAGGGAGAAACTGCTTCGGTCGCATCGCGGCCACGACCCCGGGGCACTTGAAATGGCCCGAACCATTCGGGACCGGACCGGTGCGCCGCTGGTCTCGGCGACGATCAGTCGGTTGGTGATTGAATTGAACCGGTCCCTTGGGCATCGGTCGCTGTTTTCGGAGGTGATGGGCGCTTGCCCGGACGCCATTCGAAAACGATTGATTCAACGGATTTATGAGCCGCATCGGAAACAGGCCGTCCGCGCGGTCGATCGCGCGATCCGAAGCCGTGGCATCGCGATCCACCTCGGAATCCATACATTCACACCGATTCTGCGCGGGGTTCGGCGTCGAGTTGACATCGGCGTGTTATTTGACCCGAACCGTCCCCTTGAACGTGCCTACAGCGACGCGCTCATCCTGGAACTGCGCAAGGCTTTTCCAGAATTTCGGACGTTGCGGAATCGACCTTATCGGGGGACCTCGGATGGCTTGACGACATCGTTTCGGTCCGAATTTCCGCCCACGCGCTATCTGGGCATCGAGATCGAAGTGAATCAGCGATTCGTTCGGGCCGGCGGAGCGCGCTGGGCGAATGTCCGCAATGGTGTGGCACAGGCCATCGTCGATTCGGTCAAACGGTTTCGCTCGTAATTCTTCCTCAAAGTTGGATCCGGCGACCAAAGTGGGCCGGGCGGGGTGCCGATTCATCTGATGGATCGACATAGCCATGAGCCTGCTGTGACGGTCTCACCCCGATTCAACCCCGCGCGGGCGTCCGCGCGATACCCGCCCCTTGATCCAGGAGATTGCGATGTTTACGAACTCATTCTGCACCCCGACGTTCACCAACGGTTTCACGTTCAATAATCCGTTCTGCGCCCCCAACTTCGGCGGGTTCAACGGCACCTGCACGCCAGTCGCCAACACCCCGTGGGGCTGCTTTGCCCCCACCAATCCATGGAGTGGTTTCAACACCGGGGTGAACAGCTTCAATCCGACCACCGGCACGATCAACGCGTTCGGCGGTCTCTGCGGATTCAATGGTTTCGTCCCGACGACCGGCCTCAACGGCTTCGGTCTCAACGGTGCCTGCACCCCCAACTTCAACGGTTTCAACGGTTTCAACGGTTTCAACGGCTTCAACGGCTTCAACGGTTTCAATGGTTTCAATGGCGTCAACACCAATGGCCCGAGCGGCTTCATCGGCACTACCGGCGGCGTGAACTGCTTCAACGGCTTTCCCGGTTATTCATTTGGCGGCACCAATGGCTTCAATACCAATGGTCTTTCGAGCGGCTTCAACACCAACCTCAATAACGGCATCTCTCCCGCTGCCTGGCTTGGCGGTTGCGTGCCCACCCTTACCAGCAACGGCGTCTGCTGGACCAACCCCGTCACCGGACAGATTGTCGGCGGCACCAACTTCAACACCGCTCCTGCCGTTCCCGCCGGCCTCAACGGCATCTATGGCAACCTCTGTGGCTTCAACCCCGTCAACACCTTCGGCGGCTGGGTCAACCCGACGTTCGCGCCGGTCGGCTTCAACCCGACGAGCATCTACGGCTGGTCACCGGTCGCCGTGAATCCCTGGATGAACCCGTTCGTGGGCTACAACGCCAACGGCAACACCGATGCCGATTCCCATGTCGCCACCGCCGGCAACATCAACAGCAATCGTCACCGTCAGGCCGCCTGATCCAAGGGCCCGATTCTCTCCCGCTTCATCCCCGCGGGCGGCTTCGCATGAAGCCGCCCGTTCTTCGTTTTGAGCTCATAGACCCGCACCAACGCCACCGCTACGATCGGCCCTCATGACCGTCACTCTGGAACAGGAAGTCGAGGCAGCCGCCGCGGCAGCGACGTGCGTGGTCCAGACCCATCAGCGACTGGTTGATTATCTTCGAGCCGGACTGACCCTGGCGGAGATCGATTCCTTCATCGCTTCTGTCCTGGAATCACTCGATTGCCGCAGCGCGTTTCTGGGCTACCGCATCCCCGGATTGCCGCCTTTTCCGAGCCACTCCTGCCTGTCGGTCAACGATTGCATCGTCCATGGCACCCATGACCTTACGCGCACGCCGCTCAAACCTGGGGACCTGATTTCCGTTGATATCGGCGTAAAGCACCGCGGCTTCATCGGCGATGCGGCGTGGACCTATGCGATCGAGACCGCGTCGACGGCTGCCGGCGAATTGATGGCCTGCGGACGGGAATCCTTGAGACGCGGAATCGCCGCCATGCAGCCAGGCCGCGAGCTGGTCGAATGGGCCAAGGCCGTGCAGGGACATGCGGAGATGGAATGTGGTTTCCATCTGGTTCGCGGACTTGGAGGTCATGGGTATGGCCGCAGTCTGCACGAGGCCCCGTTCGTCTCCAATGTCGTTCCGACGGGATTCGGCGAATGGAATGAAGCGTTTCGGACCTTCAAACCCGGCATGCTCATCGCCGTCGAGCCGATGATTGCGATTGGGTCTTCGGAGACCCGAACTGCGAAGCGCCGATGGCCGATCTATACCTCTGATGGATCGCTTTCCGTCCACTACGAGGCCGATATCCTCATCACCGAGTCCGGTCCCCGGGATCTCACCGAAGGGCTTGATTCGCTGCCAGACGTCGTCGGCTAGGCGACTTTCGACCTGCTCACTCCCTGGTACCAGAATCGGCCCTGGCGTGTCTAACGATCCCATCCACGTGGTCCTGCTCGAAAACATTCACTCCGCCGCAACGGAGGTGTTTCGAGACCTTGGATTTGATGTAAGCACCACTGAGAAATCCCTGGAGGGTCCTGCGTTACAGAAGGCCCTTGAAGGGGCCCACGTTCTCGGGATTCGGTCCAAGACACAACTGACAAAGGAAGTGATCGCGTCAACCCGGGACCTGATGGCCGTGGGGTGTTTCTGCATCGGCACCAATCAGGTGGATCTGAATGAGGCAGGGGCTCGCGGGATTGCGGTATTCAATTCGCCGTTTTCAAACACGCGTAGCGTTGCGGAATTGACCATCGCCGAGATCATCGGCCTGTATCGGCGGCTCGGCGACAAGAGCGCTGGGCTTCACGCGGGACAGTGGGACAAATCGGCCCTGAACTGTCATGAAGTTCGCGGGCGGGTCCTCGGCATCGTGGGATACGGCCACATCGGATCGCAGCTTTCAGTGCTGGCCGAGGCGCTCGGAATGCGGGTCGTGTACTACGACATTGCCAGCAAGCTGCCGCTGGGCAACGCGATGCCGATGCCAAGCCTCGAATCGCTGATGAAGTCGGCCGACGTGGTGTCGATCCACGTGCCGGCCACGCCATTGACCGAGAACATGATCGGTGCGGCCCAGATCAGCTGGATGAAGCCGGGATCGCTGCTCATCAACAACGCCCGGGGCAGCGTGGTAGATGTTGCGGCCCTGGCGGCGGCGATTCGAGCGGGGCATCTTGCGGGTGCGGCGGCCGACGTCTTCCCAAGCGAACCGACGAGCAACAGCGAGCGGTTTGAAAGCCCCCTGTGCGGACTCCCCAATGTCATCCTGACGCCCCACATCGGCGGCTCGACGGAAGAAGCCCAGGAGAACATCGCGCGAGAGGTGGCGAGCAAGCTGTCACGATTTCTCCTGAATGGATCGACGTCGAGCTCGGTGAACGTGCCGGAGGTCGAACTCCCTTCGCTGCGTCCCGATCAGCACCGCATTCTCCACTTTCACCGCAATGTTCCGGGTGTGCTCAGCAAGATGCACGGCCTGCTGGCCAACAAGGGCGTCAACATCAACGCCGAATTTCTGCAGAGCAACCGGGAGGTCAGCTACGTGATCCTCGACGTGGATCCGGTGACCGACGATTCGGTGATTGAGGCCCTCCGCTCAATTCCGGAGACCATCCGGATGCGCACACTCTGGTAGCTGCCTGCCGGGTCAGAGATTCGCCGCACGAGATCAACCTTTGGTTCCGGAGTCGGTATAGTCGTTATCCCAAGGAGGATGATGTCATGCTGATCACAACCGCCATCGTTGCTTCGCTGCTGTGCGCCCCCCCTCCGACCGCGAAGGAGCCATTTCTCGAGAAGATACACGGTCGGACGTTCGTGGACGACTTTCACTGGCTGGAGAAGCTGGAATCCGAGAGTGAAGAGGTCAAGGCCTGGACGACCGCCCAGAACAACTACACGCGCAGCATCCTGGACAACCTGCCGTGCCGAAAGTCGCTCGAAGAGCGACTGGGCCAGTTGATGACCATCGGCACGGTAAACCCGCCGGTGATGGCCGGAACGCGGTATTTCAATACGGAGCGAACCGGAACGCAGAACCAGCCGGTTCTTTATCTGCGAGAGACGTGGGATGGCAAGCCCAAGTCGATCCTGAATGTCAATGAACTGGATGAACAGGGGCTGATTGCGCTGGACTGGTTCGTGCCCAGCCTCGACGGCAAACTCGTGGCCTTCGGCCTCAGCCGTGCCGGCGACGAAATGACCGTCCTGCACATCATGAACGTGGACACCGGGATGTGGCTGGCCGACGAAATTCCCGGCAAGGTGGATTTCTCCGGATGGGCGCCGGACAATTCCGGATTCCTGTACAGCCGACTCGAGAATCCCAGCGATGCCTATTCGCGATCGGTGCGTTATCACACGCTGGGAATCCATTATCGCAACGATCCGCTGCTGCTCATGCAGGAGGCTCCGCAGCGAGTTCCTTACGGCGTTCTTTCGCGAGATGGACGATGGGTGGTGCTCGGCGTGACCGACGGCTGGTCGGTGAATGATCTCTATGTCGGCGACGCCCGCGTGCTGCCCAAGGGGCAAGTCCCCACGCCGACCACAATTGCCAAGGGCCTGAAGGCCCGATTCGAGCCCAGCGCCATTGTGGGCGACACGCTTTACATGGTTTCGACGCTGGAGGCCCCCAATGCCAAGGCCTATTCCGTGAACCTGAACCATCCGGAGCAGGCCAATTGGAAACCGTTGATCGCCGAACGGAAGGATGCTGTTCTGACAGGACTTTCGGACGCCAAGGGAGCTTTGGTCGCCACCTATGAAAAGGACGCCACCAACCGCTTTGAACGCTACGCATTGGACGGCGCCAAAACAGGTGACCTTGAACTTCCCGGACTTGGATCGGCAAGCATCGTGACCGACCCGGATCACACCGAGGCGTTTGTCTCGTACATGAGCTTCAACGAACCGCGCGGGGTCTATCGCTACGACCTCACGACCGGCTCACACACCCTCTGGGCTCGCCCTGACGTTCCCGTCGACCCGTCGATGGTTGAAGTGAAGCAGGACTGGGCCGTCTCCAAAGACGGCACACGATTCCCCATGTTCATCGTTCACAAGAAGGGCGTCTCGCTGGATGGAAGCAATCCCACCCTGCTCTACGGCTACGGCGGATTCAACGTCTCTCTCACCCCGTACTTCACGGCCACCTGGTTTCCCTGGTTCGAGCAGGGTGGCGTCTATGTCGTCGCCAACCTCCGCGGAGGCGCGGAATACGGCGAAAGCTGGCACGAAGCCGGCATGCTCGCCAACAAGCAGAACGTGTTCGACGATCTCTATGCCGCTGCTGAGCACCTCATCAAGACCGGCTACACCAATCCCGACCATCTGGCCGTAATGGGCGGCTCAAACGGGGGACTTCTGACCGGCGTGGCGGTGACCCAGCGTCCCGACCTTTTTGCGGCGGTGGTTTCGGCCGTTCCCCTGCTGGACATGCTGCGATATCAGAACTTCCTGATGGCCCGATTCTGGGTGCCTGAATACGGGTCGGCGGAGGATCCCGCGCAGTTTGAGTGGCTGGTCAAGTACTCGCCGTATCACAATATCAAACCGGGCACGAAGTACCCGGCGGTGTTGTTTACGGCCGGCGAAAACGACAATCGAGTCCATCCGATGCACGCCCGGAAAATGGCTGCGGCGATGCAGGCAGCCACGGGAAGCAATCCGGATGAGGATCCAATTCTCCTCTGGGTCGATCGTGACGCCGGGCACGGGCAAGGCAAGCCGCTGGCCCTTCGGATTCGCGATTCCGCCGACACGTTGAGCTTCGTGATGTGGAAAACGGGGCTGTGCGGAAAGTAGCGACGCCGGTTTCCGTTGGTTTCACCTTGAAGGCGGTTGCTTCGACCTCATTCATGGGTTAGGGTATTGGTGCCGAAGCATGTTGCCTGACGACCGAATTCTCAAGGTGTACAACGAGACCCGAATTGCCCTGTGGTATGGGAATTCGGGATGCAACGGCTTCCCCATCGTCGAATTCGCTTGAACATGAGGGGGAAAATGTCGATTCAGATGTTATTGATCCGTGGGATCGGCCCGACCGGCGGGTCCGATCGCGGATCTCAGGTTTCTACATAAAGGAACAAGACTATCCAGCCACGAAGACCGTTTACGCGAGAGCACGCTCCGATGGGGCCGCGGATCAATGATCGCATACGCATCAGCCCGATCCGCCTGATTGACGAGAACCAGAACATGATCGGGGTGGTTGAGCTCGACGAAGCCAAGCGCCGGGCCTATGAGGCGGGTCTCGATCTTGTGGAGATCTCTCCTGACGCCCGTCCTCCGGTTGTGCGCATCATGGATTTCGGGAAGTACAAGTACGAACAAGCCAAGAAGGACCGCGCTTCGAAGGCCAAGGCCACGGAACTGAAAGAGGTTCGCATGGGGCGATCGATGAAGATCGATCCTCATGACGTGGAAATTCGGCTGCAGCAGGCCACGCGCTTCCTGCTCGAGGGCCACAAGGTTCAGATCGTCCAGAATTTCAAGGGACGCGAAATTGCTCACCGGGACAAGGGCGAGGAGCGCATGCAGGAGATCATTCACCGGCTGAACGAGGTCGGGAAGATCGAAGTGCCGCCTCGCATGAATGGTCGGCGGCTGACGATGATCGTCGCCCCGGATCGGGCAAAAGTGGAACAGTACAAGCGCAAGCACACGACACTTCCGCCGAAGGTTGATCTGCCGGATGAGCCAGACGATCCGGATGATGGATCGGACGAATGAATACGGCCGACCGGCGAGTGCGATGAACTGCCGGAACGCGGAGATCAGGTGAAAGGAAAAAGGCCGACCTCAACGAGGTCGGCCTTTTGATTCCTGAATACTTTCGTCGACGACTCAGCGATTCTTCATTCTCTTCTTGAACTGAGCCAGTTCATACTGATAGTCGCTGATCATGCGCTCGAGCTGCTCGTCAGGCGGGATGCCCATCGAGTCCACGACGTTCGGGGCGCGACGCCTCCAGCTCATCAACTCCTTGATCACCTGAATTGCGGTTCCGAGCTTCGTCTCCGTATCGCGAGCGCCGCTGCCCATGTAGCGCTGCATCTTCCCGATCAACTCGGGAATCTCGATCTTTGCACGCTCAACAGTGTCTGACCACGACTTCGCAATATCCCGGCCATACGAGCTGATCTCGTACCACTCGGACAAACCGAGGTACTTGGCAAGCTGTTGCTCAGTGTCGGCGATGCCGTCAGCGAAGCCGCAGTGCACGGCCTGTTTGGCGGTCAGCGTGAGGTTATCAACAGCGTCGGAAAGGACATACTGACCTTTCATGGTGTTGTAGTACGTAATTTTTCCGGTCGCCTCGTCGCGATCGTACGTGCAGATGAGCGGGTAGTGAACCATCGCCTGAACGATGTAGGGATTGCGACCGCCGATCTCGGCGATTTCTCCCGCACGACGCAGGAATGCTTCAAGCTCGCGGCCCTTGATCGAGATACCGCCGCCATACCACATGGTCATCGATCCGGCGGCTCCATTCGTCTTGAAGTAGATCTCATTGCAATGCAGGGAGGTGTAGCACGCGGCGGAGATGGCCTCTTCGATCCAAGCGACGAGACGATGCCGCTCGCGCATATCCATGAGGATGTCGTGAATCTGGTCCATCTCGACCACCGATCCACCGCCCGACTTGACGCGGAAGATGATGATCTGTCCGGGGCCATACTTGTCGGCCTCTTCACCGATTGCCTTGATCTCCTCCTTGCGGAAGGTTTCACCAACCGTACCTTCGAGCGGGAGAAGGAACACGCCGGGCTTGGGTGCCTTGAGGTAGGTCTTGCCATCCGGAGTGGTGCTCTTGGAGGTGCTGACGGTCGTGATCTCTGCCTTGGCCGACGTGCCGGTAGGCTTTGATCCGTTGGCGGGGTCGGACGGCGTTGCGACCGGATCGGTGTTGGCTGCACCCGCAATGGAGGGGCTGGCCTTGATGATCTTGCTGATGTCGGCTCGGAAGATCGTCTGGGTACCCGGTTTGCCGAGGACTTCGCCGTTCACGACGATGTATGACTTTTCAGCGCGAATCAGGGTGCCGATAATGGTTTGCTCGACTCCCTTCTGCATCCAGTGCACTTCGACGGCGTCGTTGACGTCGCCATTCCAGATCGAGCCGTCAGTCGCCCTGATCTCCACTTCGCCGCACAGCGCTGAAGCACTGAGGGTCAACGAGAGAATGATTGATGTGAGAATTCGTTTGATCATGTTCGTATCCAAATTGGCCGGTCTGTTTCGTTAGTTTCAACTCAATGGAGCATCAGAACGTCTTGGGCCCGCCGCCGCTGCCGCCACCGCTGCCTGAACCGCCGCGATTGCGCGAGCCCTTCTCCATCTTCTTGATCTCGAGGATTCGTTCCTTGATGTCGTCAATCATCGACTGAATGGCCGCCTTGCTGATCCCCATCGGAGCCATTCGATTCTCAATGGCCTTGAATCGCTCCATCGCCGAGAGAATATCCTCCAGGCGGTTCTTGCCGACGCCGAGCCACTTTGCGGCGTCATCACCATTGGCTCGCTTCATGGCGGTCTGGTAGTCGCCAAACCACTCAACGCAACGATCGTAGAGCCGGCGCCAGTCTTCCTTGTATTTCAGTGCCGGGCTGTCTTCGAGGCCCTGGATGACCTTGAATTCGCGGTAGCCAAGCAGAAAGGCGAGGTCTTCAAGCGTCTCGGCGGTCCCTTGACTGATTTCGAATTCCTCCGCAGTCTTGTTGTTGAAGGAGACGACAGCCTCCTTGCTGTTATCGATCACGGTCTCGCCTTCGTCCGACATGAACCACTTCACTTTGCGCCCTACAAAGCTGCAACTCAGCAGTCGTTCCGGCCGCATCATTGCTTCACCGAGTTCGTTGGGATGGCCGCCGTACTGAAGGAAGCCCTTGCCGATCCCGGTCCACGCGGCCATCATCTTCATTCGGACGTCCTTGTCGGCCCAGTTCTTGCTCATCTGCCAAAGCAGGGAGAGACCGAAGAGTCGAGCACCGGGCTTCATGTACATTTCCGGCCACGCCATGGCGACCAGCGAGGCCATGCCGACCGAATCTTCAACCCACATGACCTGGCGAATGTTCTTGGGAATCCGGTCTCGGAAGACCTGCACGAGATCGCGATAATCCTCAATCAACATCAGGCCCGCCTCAGCCTTGTCTTCCTGCTGAATGTACTCCTGCTTGTCAATGTCGGCCGAGTTCAGGTCAAAGATCAAGACGTCAGGGTTCTTGGCCTTGATGTCTTCAATGATCTGCTCGTAAGCGGCCAGGTGAATGTCAGTCCCCATCTGGCCCTTCATGGGCACCAGGTAGAAGGTCGCCACATTGTCCACTGGGACAATCTTCTTGTTCGCCGTCTTCATCTCCACCTCGGTGCCGGCGGGATTGATGTCGGCCGGAACCGGATCGGCTTCCTGAGCGCGGGCAACGCCAACGACTGTCAGGCCCATCGCGGCCAGCAACATCCTGTTGATCGGGAGCTTCTTCATCTGGTATGACCCTTCCGTCAATCGTGCAAGGCTGGTTCGGCACGTCGAGCCACGAGACTCGTGCCACATCTTCATCGTAGTTTGACGACATGCTTCCGGAAAGGTTCCGATCTTACTTTCCCGGTTTCATCAGGCTCTCGGCCAATTCCATCGCCTCGTCCCTGGTCTTGATCCGCCCCTCGAGTTGAGCGTCATAAAGCTGCTCCAATGTTGTGCGGAACCGAGGACCGGGCGTGAATCCAAGTGAAACAAGATCATCCCCGGAGATAATCGGCGTCGTAGCCAAGCCGTCTGTTCTGTATTTGCTAGCATCTTCTGCGATGGTGGCTGCCACCTCCGGATTGACCGCCCCAAGCATGGTGATGGCACTAGAAAATTCCGGCCGGAGCCAAAGTCGCTTCCGCTGAGCAGTCTTCATCCCGATCCAGTCAATGCTGGCCTTCAGATAGGTCACTAGTGTTGAGTCCAATAGCTTTTGTTCGTTATTTGTTAGTATCAACGCGCTTGACCACAGTCGAACTCTGGCCTCGGTCGAGGCGATCTCTCTACTTCTGTCGAGCATCCACGCCGCAAGGCACACGCCAAATTCGGCCTCCGGAGCCAGTGCGGCGAGTCGCGGCAACGGAGCTGATACACGCTCCTCAGTCAGCACGGAGCTGTCCAGCCCCAGATGCTGGAGCATCGTGGCGGCATTCGCCCGCGAAGTGTGACCAAACATGCGCCGAAGCTCATGGCCCACGCGTTCGCGGCTGATTCCAGATAAGTCTGATGCGCCACGGCGAATTGCCTCAAGCGTGTTCGATTCGATCCGAAAGCCAAACCGTGCCGCGAAGCGGACGGCTCGAATCATTCGAAGCCTGTCTTCATGCAGCCGTTGAACCGGATCACCAATGGCCCGGATGACGCCGGACGCCAGGTCTTGCCGGCCGCCAACGTAATCGATCACCTCACCCGTCGCCGGGTCCTCAAAAAGACCGTTGATGGTGAAGTCCCGCCGCTGAGCATCGGCATTGGCATCTGCAAACTCGACATGATCCGGCCGGCGGGAGTCTGAATAGGCGCCGTCGGTCCGATACGTAGCCACTTCGATGACATGGCCGGCCCGGCGAACCAGCATGACCCCAAAGGCAGCACCGACGCCATACGCCCGCGGAAACACCTCTCGAACCTGCTCGGGGCGGGCGTTGGTTACGACGTCGTAGTCATCGGGCTCCGTGCCCATCAGCCGGTCACGAACGCAGCCTCCGGCAAACAGGGCCTCGTAGCCCGATTGACGAAGGTCCATGGCAACGGCGGTGGCCGCTTCACGAGCACTGAGCCGTGGGAGGACAGGTTTGGATTCGCTCATCTGCGTGAACCGTTGTTCATGCGCCACAGGAAGAGAATGCCGAAGGAGGGACTCGAACCCTCACGCCTTTAAGGGGCAACGGATTTTGAGTCCGTCGCGTCTGCCAATTCCGCCACTTCGGCCAGGCCCTGATCCTTGCGGCTCGCGGCGTCCGCGTCAATTGGCACTGCCGACCGTTCAAAGGTTATCCACCCTGGTCGCAAGAATCGTGGACCGTTGGAACGGTGGCCGGAACAGGTTTAGACTGAGGCCTCTTCAGGTTGCCCCTTGTCCACCGCCGGCGTCAATCATCCTCTGATCGAAGAAGGGTCCGCCCAGACCCAGCCGGTTCCCGCGCGCCGAACGCTGACCCAGAGGCTCGAAGCGTTCATCAGCCGGCTCAGCACCCGGAATGCATTTTGGCAGAAGGTCTGTTCGCTGATCTGGCTGCCGTATGCCTTCCGAAGCGGCATCACGATGAGGCGACTGGATCCGAGCAGCTTTACCGCGGTCCTGCCGTTTCGACGGTTCAACCGTAACTGGTACAACGCCATGGCCGGGGCAGCGCTCCTCGGGAATTCCGAAGTCGCCGGCGGCCTGTATCTCTTCGCCGAATGCGGAAGCGATTACATCGTGGTGTGCAAGCAATTGAACTATCGGTTCCTGCGGCCGTGTTTTGGCCCGGCGGTGTATCGGGTAGCCAATGCCGAGGATGTGAAGTCAAAGATTGCCGCGGGGGGAGAATTCAATATCGAGTTGGAGATGGAGATATCGCAGCAACTGCACAAGAACGGCCGAGAGCTCCGCGTTGGACGATGCTCGATCACGTTCCATTGCACACCAAAGGTCCTGCTGCAACAGAAACTTGAGCGGCAGCGAAATCGCCGCGACCAGACTCGCACTCCTTCGGCGTGAGCAACGACTCTGCATCCATGGCGACGCCGTTGAGCCGCCACAGCGCTTCCGACTTGTTGCGTGGGATCGGCTGGGGCATCTTCTGTGCATGCAGTTGGACATGGTGCATCGGCATGTACCTGCCGGTCATCCTGCTGCGTGACTACGGCTGGGCGGGATTCATCGCCTTCGCAGTGCCCAACGTTCTGGGATGCGCTGCGTTTGGATACGTAGTCGCCCGGCCACAGTCGAGCCGGCAATTCGTCGAGCGCCACTCGGAAGCGATTCGCTGGTTTGCAGGCATCACCATCGCGTATCACCTCTTCTTCCTGGGGTGGAAGGTCAATCCCCTCTCTGTGGGGAGGCCGGAGGTGGACGTCTTTGCCGCGGCACTGACGGCGGGTGCGCTTGGGCTCGCGGGGTGGCTGGCCAGCTTTGTGGTGGCAAGGGCGCCGGTTCTCTGTGCGGTGTTGACGTATTCAGTCTCCATCGCAGCCTTCGCATTGGTCGGCCTTGGAGCCCTACCCCAATTGTCAGCGGAGGGAATGCGTCCGACCACGGAGATCATCTGGATGCTGCCGGCCCTGTGGTTCGGCTTTCTCCTCTGTCCGTATCTCGATCCGACGTTTCATCAGGCCCTGCAACAGTCTCCATCGAAACACTCCTTCGCGGTGTTCGGACTGTCGTTTGCCGTAATGATTCTCTTCACATGCGCGTATTCACTGATCGCGGCCGACCGTTTTTCGAACGCGATTCTATTACATCTCGTCATTCAGACCGTCTTCACGGTGGGGGCACAGGGCGCTGCCATGCGGACGCTTCCAAAGGCCCGGTCGGCCTGGACTGTCCGTGCGCTCGCGTTTGTCTGGGGTCTTTCCATCGCCGCCGGCGCATGGTTCGCCGGGACCGGCCAGTCGGGCGAGACCGCCTATCTGAGGTTTCTGGGTTGCTATGGACTCGCGTTCCCGCTGGCCGTGACGTGGGGCTGGTGTGGTTCGATGCGGTCCAGGCTTGGATTGCTGGCGACGATCCTGATCCTCGCACCCGCCTTTGAATGGGGGATGGTCAACCGGCTGACGTGGGTGTTGCCGATCGGCGTGGCAGCAGCGATCGCAACGGGCCTGCTGCACCGGCGACTGGTGAGCGGGAGATTGAACAAATTCGGGTCAATCGGGCTGGATTCTTCGGGGCAATAAGCCGAACATGAAGGGCGTTGGGCTGAAGGATTGGCGCCACCGGCGCAGGCCAACGCCGGTGCGGAGGACACAGCATGGCGACAGGATTGTTGAAGCCCCTCCCTAAGACCGAGTTCGACTACTGGAAAGCCCAGCATCTGCTCAACCGGGCGGGATTCGGAGGGACACCGGCTCAGGCTCGATCGCTTGCCGACCTTGGATTCGAGGGCGCGATCGACTACGTCGTCGACTATGAGAAGATCGCTCCACCCGGCGACTCTGACGAGACGTCGGAATTTCGATCCGACATCATGAGACCGCCATCGGCTGACGAACAGGCACAGGCTCGTCGTGCCCGGCAGAACCAGGATGAGGCCGTGCTCGAGATGCTGCAACAGCAACGGCAGCAGCGCGAGCGCGCCGATCGCGGGCAGATCGCGTCCATGCAGAAGTGGTGGCTCAAGCGCATGATCGAGAGCGGCCGGCCCCTGGAGGAGAAGCTGACGCTCTTCTGGCATGGACATTTCGCCACGGGGTATCGAACGATCGAAGATTCATGGCACATGTATGTGCAGAATCAACTCTTCCGGAAATATGCCTCGGGCAACTTCGCCGACCTCGTCTTCCAGGTCATCCGCGATCCGGCGATGCTCAAATATCTCGATAATGACGAGAACCGGCGTCAATCTCCCAATGAGAATCTCGCTCGCGAGCTGATGGAGCTCTTCGTGCTGGGTGAAGGAAATGACTACACGGAAAAGGACATCAAGGAAGGCGCCCGCGCGCTGACGGGATACACCTTTGATGATGACGCCTTCGTCTACCGCGAGAATCAGCACGACCCAACGCCCAAGACCATCATGGGTCGCAAGGCCGACACCGGCGACGACTTCGTCAAGATCATCCTCTCGCACCGGGTGGCCAGCGAATTCATCTGTTCCAAGCTGTACCGTTTCTTCGTCAACGATGCGCCCGGAATTCCGGCCAAACCCGTTCAGAAATACATCGAAGACCTTGCAGCGCTGCTGCGAAAGAATGACTACGAAATCAAACCGGTATTGAAGGCGATGTTTTCGTCGCAACACTTCTATGACGAGAGCAATGTCGCCGCCCTGATCAAGAATCCCGTCCAGTTGATTGTGCAGGCTATTCGCTCGTTGCGAACCCCAGCGCGGCAACTGAGCGCCCTGGTCAGCGCCTGCGACCTGATGGGCCAGAACCTGTTCTATCCCCCCAATGTCAAAGGATGGGACGGCGGACGATCCTGGATCAATACCTCCACCCTCTTCGTGCGACAGAACGTCTTGATCTATCTGCTCACGGGCCGCCGGCCCGAGCAATACGATTGGCAGGCTGAAACGTCGGTGTGCGACCTGACGCACATCATCGACCATCTGCCCGATCCTTCAGGTTCGCAGAGCATTCCCGACGCCGTTCGATACCTCCTGCGGTTCACCCTGGGACGCGAACCCCACCTCGACCGCGTCAACGAATTGACTGATTTCGTCAGAAGCCACGGCAACCGCCTCGACAACGATCGTCTCGTCGGTTGCGTCTCCCTGATCACCGCCATGCCCGAATACCAGCTTTGTTGATCTCGCTTTGCACCCTACCGGCCGTTCGCCGTTACAACATGGAAGGCACTTTCGCCTAGGAACCCGCCATGAGCAGCCGCATTCCCGAACCTCAGGACGCCTTCAGTCGCCGCGTGTTCATTCGCCAGGGCGTCACCTTGGCCTCTCTCGCGGCCACGGTACCCCATTTCATCCAGCAGTCGGCGTATTCCATGATGCTCCCGCTGGGATCGGCCGTATCGAGCCAGGCGGGCGTGCCCGAAGATCGGGTTCTGGTGGTCGTGCAGTTGGGTGGCGGCAACGACGGATTGAATACCGTTATCCCGTACGGTTCAGATGCGTACTACCAGGCGCGTCCTGGCATCGCGATTCCCCGTCCCGGCCAATCACGAAACAATCAGCAAGGCGCCCTTGAACTCGACAAGAACGCCGGAATTGGGCTCCATCCCAACATGACCGCGCTCAAGGAGCTTCTTGATAGCGGTTCGGCGGCGATCATTCAGGGCGTGGGCTACCCCAATCCCAATCGGTCACACTTCACTTCCATGGACATCTGGCAGACCGCGGACACCGGGGCCAAGGGTTCGGGCTGGATCGGCCGGTATTTCGATTGCACCTGCAATGGAACACCGGTTCCGGAAGGAAGCATTGCCATCGGCCGCACCGCGCCGCTGGCGATGATCGGCGATATTCAGAAGCCCGTCAGTTTTGAATCGGCCGAGCTCTTTCGTTGGCTCGGCAAGGATGTTCACAAAGCGCTGGAGGATCCGTACCAGAAGATCAATCGATCCGGCATTCTTGAGGGGGTCGATGAATCATCGCAACTGGCGTTCCTGATGCGCACCTCATTGGATGCGCAGGTGTCGTCCGATCGCATTCGCGCTGCGGTGTCCAAGCCTTCACTGGTCAGCTACCCGGGTGGGAATCTCGCGCGGCAGCTCCAGATCGTCGGTGCCATGATCCGCGACGGCATGAAGACCCGCGTCTTCTATGTTTCGTTGGGCGGTTTCGATACACACGCCGGACAGAACGGGACGCAGGGCAACCTGCTTCGCCAGGTCAGTGACTCGCTCGCCGTCTTCTACAACGACCTCAAGGCCCAGGGCAACCAGGGTCGCGTGTTGACCATGGTGTTCAGCGAATTCGGCCGGCGCGTGCAGCAGAATGCCTCCCAAGGCACTGATCACGGCACCGCCGCACCCATGTTCCTGATGGGTGACATGGTTCGCCCCGGCCTTCTCGGCAAGCATCCTTCGCTCACCGATCTCGACCAGGGTGACCTGAAGTTCACCGTCGACTTTCGGACGATCTACGCGGCCATCCTTGAAGACTGGATGGGAGCGCCGTCGGCCAAGGTGCTCAAGAGCAAGTACGATCGGGCGAAGATCCTGAAGGCCTGAGCGTCTTGACCGACGCACGGCAGGCATACGATTCCGAATGCGACGACTCCTCCTTTGCCTTGCGGTGGCGGCGATGTCATCCTTGCACGGATGCAAGCCTGCCGATGCCGCGCCGGTTGAGTATCACTTCCAGATCAAGGGCATGCATTGCGAAAGCTGCGTTGAGGCGATTACCAACGCTGCGGGAACCATCGACGGCGTGCAATCCTGCAAGGTCTCGCTTGAAGGCGAATCGGCGGACTGCATGATCTCTTCGCCGCAGGCCGCCGATGCATTCATGCGAAAAATTTCCGCGATGGGCTACACCGTGAGTCGCGACAACAATGCAGCCGATCCGCCGAAGGCCTCATAGACCAATCGCCGCGAGCACACGCCGCTCGGCCTCATCAATTGGGACCTTGATCCGTGCGCCCGCCGCCTGCACATGGCCCCCACCGCCGACGTGCCCGGCAATCTCGTTGACGTCGTAGCTCTTCACGGTCGAATCCCAACCTCCGGGCTTGGATCTGAAGCTGATCTTGGTAACCCCCGGCTCATGTTCCGTGAAAAGGACTGACATTCGCACTGTCGCCACGCTCATCGGCTCATTCACGATTCCGGTCAGGTCCTCGGGACGGGCGCCGGTCTCGGCGAAGTCTGCAAGGGTGGCTCGCATCACGGCAATGCTGTCGCCGGATAGCAGACGAGTGGAACCGAGAACTCTCGCCTCGATTCGGATCCTTTCCGGACGGTCATTCTCTTCAAGCAGCGCGTAGAGCCGCTCCTTGTTGACCCCGCACTTCAACAACCTCGCGGCCAGCGAATACACCTGATGGTCGGCGTTGGAGAACTTGAACCATCCGGTATCCGTGGCCAGACCGACGAAGATCGCTTCGGCAATCCCACCCTCAATCGCGACTCCAAGCTGGTCGAGCAATCCCACAAGTACCTGAGTGGTTGACGCGCATTGAGTCTGGACCACTCTCATCGGCGCAACGTCGTCGCCCCGCGCGTGATGATCAATCCCGATCACCTTCTCTCGATTGGTCTTGAGATATGACTCCATCGACTCGAGTTGCGACCATGAACCCGTGTCGACCACAAGGATGAGGTCGGCGGTATCGCCCTCGAAGACGCCGTTGATCATCCGTATGGGAGTCGGCCCAGCCACCTCGCGGAGGCCACGGTCCATCGGACCGCTCAGCACCACGACGACTTCCTTGCCCATGCCGCCAAGCGCACGGGCCAGTGCCAGCGAGGAACCCATGGCGTCTCCATCCGGCTTGGTGTGCGACGTAATCAGCACCCGCACCGCCCCGCGGATCCGCATCGCAACTTCCGGCCACGTTGCCGTCGATGCATAGTCAGTCATGTCGTCGCCTCCATCGCCCCGGCCGGAAATGCTGAAAGCTCCGCCACACGGTTCACATCTCGATGCAACTGCGAAATCAGGTCGGTGACCGAGTCGTACCGCACCTGGTCACGCAGCCATTCCGTAAATCGCAATTGAATCGGCCACCCATACTCGCCGACCGGCCCGGCATCACCCAGGAGATACGCTTCGCAGACCCGCACCGATCCATCAAACGTCGGCTTGTCGCCGACGCTGATGGCTGCGGGCATCCAAACGCCACGCCTCGTTCCCCATCCTGCGTAGACCCCGTCGCCGGGAAGCATCTGATCGGCAATCTCCAGATTTGCGGTCGGGAAACCAATCGTGCGGCCGCGCTGATCTCCCTTCACAACTCTCCCCCTGATTTCAAACTCTCGACCCAGGACGAGACCGGCATCCCGGACCCGGCCCCTCTCAATCAACCAGCGGGCGATGGAGCTGCTGGCTGCGACCACGGATTGATCTGACAGCGCCACTTCAACCGGCGACACCAAGAGCGTCCGATAACCAAGGGAGTCACCCATTGATTCGAGCAGAGCGGTATCGCCCGCTCTCCGCCGCCCAAATCGAAAATCCTTCCCCTCCACGATCACTTCCGGCCGAAATCTATCCACGATCATCTTCAGAAAACCGTCCGGCTCGAGCCGCAGGAACTCCATCGACGATTCCAAGACCACAACCTCATCCGCTCCCGCCTCCAGCAGCCATTCTCTTCGTTGCTCCGACGTTGAGAGCCGCGGTGGGGCCGTATCCGGCTGCAGCACCCGCATCGGATGCGGTTCAAAGGTGACCGCGATCACCCGGCCCTGCTTACCTACAGTTTCCCTCGCCGCCCGCACAAGTGTCGCGTGGCCGCGATGTACTCCGTCGAAGTTGCCGATGGTTAACCCAGCCGCCATGAGAACCCTGACAATATCCGCCCCGGCGATCGAGGCAACCGGCGGACACGGGCAAGCTCTTGAAAGGGCCGCCATTGCTTGATACTTCTGCCGGAATGCGCGCCAGTTTGAAATCGCCCGATTCCCAATCCGACAAAGCCGAACCGCTGGTTGAAGAACTCACGCTCGGCCTGCGAGACACCGCACGATCAGTGGTGCCGTGGTTTCTGCAGCAGATGCCCCGGATGTACTTTCAGGACACTGATCACGAGACACAACTCAGCCATTTGCGCGCCATTATCGCCGCCAAGGCCTCGGGTCGGCCCCTCGAATTCACGCTCAAGAGCGAAGATGGCCTTCAGCTCACGTCGATGAGACCCACGAGCTACGCGGGTGTGCTTGCGGACCTGGTTGCACAGTTGCCGATGGACCCCCCGCTTCGCGCTGCCAAGATCCATACCGCTCACGACGGGTCTCTCGTCCTTGATACGTTCGAGTTCGGTCACCGTGAGCTGTTCAATCCCGATGACCCCAAGCAGGCGCTCAAGCTTCGCCAGACCATCGACTACGCCGCCAGGCACAATCCCGATTGGTCGCCGGAAGCCATCTCCGATCACTTTCGCCACTGCACCGCGGAGTATGTGCACACGATCACGCCGCTGCGCATCGCCGCCCACTGGCAGCTCTATCGACAGGTTTCGGGCACCGACAGTTGCGTCGTTAGTCTGGAGCAGGAAAGCGACCCGACACAGAGCCGCATCACGATCGCCGTCGGCAACATCACGACCCGCGTCATGCTGGAGCGATGCGCCCGACGACTGAGCAAGGATTCCATCAACATCCATCGGGCCTACCTCGACACCATCGAGGACCCGGGCAACGGCGCCATCACGATCGTCGGATTTGTCGTCAATGGCCCGGATGGCAAGGCCCTGGATCCCTCGACTGATGCCTGGCAATCCGTGCGCCACGACCTCCAGCGGATCAAGTGGTACGACCAGCGCACTCTCGACCTGGCGTATCGAAACTGGTCTCTCGGCTTGGATCGGGCCGAAGCACTGATCGCCCTTGGAAACCTCGTTCATCAGGTGCTGGTCAAGTCCAATCCTTATGCTTTTGCCCGCGAACGCATCTTCTCCGGGATTGAACGATCTCTGCCCCAGGCCATTCAGGCCGTTGACCTCCTCATCGCACGATTCAATCCGACGCATCCCCTTCGGGACGACGAATTCCTTCGCCGCGCTGATGAACTGGACTCCGAAATCGACTCCAAGGTCGGAACCGAGGACATTCGCACCATTCTTCATTGCGTGGTCGAAGCCCTTCGATGCACCTATCGAACCAACTATTTCGTGCCTCGGCGCTATGCACTCGCGTTTCGGCTCAATCCGCAGCTCCTCGTTAATGACGAACGACCCGAGCTTCCATACGGCGTTTTCTTCGTGCACGGCCGAGGTTTCAACGGCTTTCATGCCCGGTTTCAGGACATCGCCCGCGGCGGCCTTCGAGTCGTCAAACCGTCCTCGCTTGAACAGCATGGCCGCGAAGCTGAGCGGCTCTACGACGAGGTGTATGCCCTTGCGTTCGCCCAGCAGCTCAAGAACAAGGACATTCCCGAGGGCGGAGCCAAGGCGGCGGTGCTCACCGAGCCTGACGGCGAGATCACTCGAAGCGTCAAGTCGTTCGTGGATTCGCTCCTCGACCTGATCACGCCCGATCCGGTGACTCGGCGCAGCATCGTCGATCGCTTCGGCACTGAGGAACTGATCTATCTCGGCCCCGACGAAAACATCACGCCCGAGCACATCGTGTGGATCGTCAACCGCGCAGGCCAACGCGGCTATGGCATGCCGATGGCCTTCATGAGCTCCAAACCCGGCGCCGGCATCAACCACAAGGTCTATGGTGTCACCAGCGAAGGCGTCAACGTCTTTCTCAATGTGGCGCTCCGCTCTCGCGGATTCGACCCGACAGCTCGCCCGTTCACGGTCAAGATCACCGGCGGCCCGGATGGCGATGTTGCCGGAAACATGATCAAGATCCTCAACCGCGACTACGCCGAAAAGGCTCGAATCGTCGGTATCGCGGATGGTTCGGGATGCGGCGAAGACCCTGACGGCCTGAGTCACTCGGAATTGCTCCGCCTGGTTGACAAGTCTCTCCCCATTGCGGAATTCGACCGCTCAAAGCTCGGCCCGCGCGGCCGTATTGTCACGGTGAACGATCCTGACGGCGTTCCGATGCGCAACACCATGCATAATCGGGTCATCGCCGATGCCTTTGTGACCGGCGGCGGCCGTCCCAACACGATTCATGGAAAGAACTGGCGCGACTACCTCACCGCCGACGGCCGCCCGTCGAGCAGCATCATTGTTGAGGGCGCCAATTTGTTCCTCACGCCGGAGGCACGTCGCGAACTCTCGGCCCGCGATTGCCTCATCATCAAGGACTCCAGCGCCAACAAGTGCGGCGTCATCTGCTCCAGTTACGAGATTTCGGCCTGCATGCTTGTTTCGGAGGAAGAGTTCCTCGAGATGAAGACGGTGTATGTCGACCAGGTGCTTCAGAAACTGCGTGAACTTGCCCGGCGCGAGGCATTGCTGCTCATGTCGGAACATCGGCGCCATCCGCAGGTTCCCCTTCCGGATGCCAGCACCACGCTCAGCAAGGTCGCGAATCGCTCAGCCCTCTCGATTTTCAACGCCATCGCCTCGTGGAGCCCCGCCGATCTCCAGCTGGCCCGAACGCTGGTTACCGAGCACCTGCCGAAAGTTCTCCTCTCTCGCGTGGGCGAGCGACTCTGGACGGCCCTGCCCCCGGCTTACCTCAATTGGATGATGGCCAAGAGCCTCGCCATGCGAATGGTCTATGTCGAAGGCATCGAATTCCTGGAAACTGTTCCTCCGGAGGCAGTTCCCGGCCTCGCATTGTGGTATCTTCGTCAAGACATGGAAACCGCCCGCCTTGTGAATGAGGTTCAAGAATCGAACCTGCCCCACAAGGATCGAATTCGAGAGCTTCTCGCGCGTGCAGGAACCCGCGCGGCAATGCTCGATGCCAGCTGATCGCGGTCTCCCTTGGCCGCATCCTCATCAACATGACTCGGCCAGTCCTCGCGCTCTGCATCGTGTCCGCCTTGGGTCATGCCGCCCCCGGCTCCGCATTGGCCGCCTCGTTCTTGGCCGATTCTCCGGCCGAACCGCCGCCCCCCGCAACCGCTCCAGCCACCGAGCCCGTTGCTGCCCCGGCCACGGACCCGACCCCCGCCCCGGCCACGGCGCCTACGGCGAAGGAGAACTCTCCATCCCCGGAGTCTCCGGCGGCCGACGAATCGCCGTGGATCGACCACTCCCGGCCTCGGGTCATCCTGCAGGTGGACCGGCACACCGAGGTCGCCGGCTATGTGGAGATCGAGGATCAGGACGTCCTGGTCATAAGAACCACGCTTGGCGAGATCCAGAACTTCGTCAAAACACGTCTGTTTCGCATTGTCCGGCTGATCGATGACCCTGCCGAACGAATGGGAAGGGTGTTTCTTCGCAATGGACAGGTCCGCCGCGGCCGGGTCATTGAGGATGATTTCAAGCATGTGATTGTCGAGATCGAGGGAATCACCACCAAGCTCGACCGAGACATCGTCGATCGAGTCGAAATCGAGCCGACGTTTCAGGAGCGGTACACCGAGCTGAAGAAGACGCTTGACCGCACGAATTTCGATGGCCGCATGGCCATGTGCCGGTGGCTGATCGACGAGCGCCAGTACCAGATGGCCTTTGATGAGCTCTCCGCGCTCGTCATTGATTCAGAACTCCCCGAGGCTCGCCGGCTCTTGAACCAGGTTCAGGCTCAGCTTGAGCTGCTGGCTCCCCGAACCGCCGCCGACACCGCGCCCGCAGAGCGCGAGGAGCGACCTATCGCCGGCGATCCCGACCTGCCGTCCAAGTTGCTGTCGAGAGCCGATGTCAACATGCTTCGGATCTACGAGATTGACTTCAACGATCCACCGGATGTAAAGGTCGATGCCGAGACCATCCGCAAGTTGATCGTCCGGTATGGCTCCAGCGACCAGATTCCCACCGAAAGCGAAGGGCGCAATCGCCTGTTTCGCCTGCCGTCGCTCGACATCGTGCGGCTCATGTTCAATCTTCGGGCGCGCGACTTGTATGCCGAGATACACGTACTCTCCGAGCCGAGGTCGCTCAACACGTTTCGCCAGCGCATCCACAACGCCTGGCTCATTCCCGATTGCGCCACCAGCCGCTGCCACGGAGGCCTGCATGCCGGGCGTCTGTTCCTGCACACGCGCCAGTACAAGGATGAACGGGTCTGGGCAACCAACCTGCTCATCCTTGAACGCTTGAAACTCGGCGATCACCCGCTGATCGACTACGACCATCCGGAGGACTCGCTGATCATTCAGCACGCGCTCCCCCGCAACTATGCTCGCCTGCCCCATCCGGATGTGAAGGGCTGGTCACCGGTTTTCAGCCGCTCCACCAAGGGCCTCTACGAAGATGCCCTTGCATGGATCAAGCTGATGTACCAGCCCCGGCCCGACTACCCGATCGACTACGAGCCTCCCAAGCTGGACGCACCGGACAAGCCGGCGACGCCCCTCGACGGAAACGACCGTTGAAGCGATTCCGCGACCTCGGGCTTCCCCGCCGAACCCCGTCCCACGCACCCCACCGGTGTGTTACACTGGTCGATTCATCACAAAAACAGGCCTGCCGACCAGCCCGCGGCGGCCCTGCAAACGGACCGTGCCCATGACCAATACATCTCGTCCTTCGTTCGTTGCGTCCACCTCCCTGATTGCCGCGGTGCTCACGGTTGGCGGCTGCTCCGATTCAGCCGACCATCATCGCACCGAGGCCCGAAAGGTGATCAACGACGTCGGACAGGAATTCTCCCTGCTTTCGGGATCGTTGATCGGCAATGATGGAAAGGATGCCTCAGCCGAACGACTGGGAAAGCTCCGTTCGTTCGCGACGCGAATCAATGGGGTTAACGAAGGGGCTCCGGGCCAGGTTGCGGCCGCATCACTGCTTGCCGCCTCCATCCAGCATGAAATCGGCGAGACGCTGATGCACCAGGCCAACAGGATGGAGATGGCCAACCTGCAGACCCGCAGCCAACTCCATAGCGACATCGACCTGATCACCGCCCTGGATGGACTTGCCGGCGCGTATGACCAGCTTTCTACCGACGACCAGCGAAAGGCGGCTCAGGCCGCCAAGTCAACGTCGGCGCAGAAGGTCTCTCAGCTCCGTGATGAAGCTTCACAACTTGAACAGCCGATTGATGAGCTTCGCAAGAAGATCGACGCGACGAGAAAGAAAGCCTCATCGCTGATCGAGGAATCGCAGAAGCTGAAGCAGAAGGCCATCGACCTTGGCGCGTTGGATGGATATCCGACGTTTGAGCAGGCCGCCGGCGTTCGCCAGGATGCGAATGCCGCTGAGATTCAGATTGCCCAAGACCAGATTCAGCTTGCGAAGCTTGAACCGCAGCACGAAGTGGCGTCGATGCTCATCGACATGCATCAACAGAGCCTGAAGCAGCTGGATGACCTGCTTCTCTCGCTTGACGAGCAGTCGCAGGAAATCAAATCGCAGGCTGCGGCATGCCGAAAAGCCGCCGACGATTTTCGCCAGGAGCTTGAAAGCGGTCTCGAAGAGCTGATGTCCAATGTCAGCGGTGATCTCGCGACGGCCTATGCCGATGCGGACACCGCCTTCGGCACCGCGGCCTCCAAGGCCCGCGCAGCCGGTGGCCAGGGCGATGCGGGAATGAGCCCCTCTCGCATCGAGGCAGCCAATGCCCTCGCCGCCCGTGCGGACGCACTCACCACTCGCGCCCGCGGGCTTGCCGAACACACGTTCCTGCTGACTCGCGCCGTCGCCGTTGCAGGTCCGGCGGCCGATGCCCGCCGTACCGAGCTTGAAAAAGCAAAGACTGACCTCAAGGCGGCCACGGAAGCGGCAGATGCAGCCTATTCGGAAGCCATCGAGGCGTTTAACCAGGTCAACGCTCCGGGCGACAAGGCTGCGATGGTTCTTGAAGGCGTCAAGGCCAATCTTGCGAAGCTTGCGGACATGGCCGCCGGAAAGAATCCAGTTCCCGCGGACGTCGCAACGGCCTCCTCCGGGATGGATGCGGGCTCCATGTCAATGAATGGATTCGCGACCGTTGACGAGCTTGCAGACTACCTCCGAAAGATCGACCAGACGGACCTCTCCAGCCTCGACCAGTACGTGGCGATCACCGATGCTCAAACGCCGATGGGCCGGCAGTCACTCGAGCTGCAGACCAAGATGGCCAAAGCATTTGGAACGATCTTTGCGGCGATGAAGGAGAAATTCCCGAACGAATCGGGCTCCATGATGTCTTCCATGGGACCATTGTCGTCGATGATGCCGAAGTTTTCGATGTTGTCGATCACCGAGCGAACGGACACTACCGCCGTCGGCGAGATCCCCGGCATGCCGAACAAGATGCACTTCCGCAAGACCGACTCCGGTTGGAAGGTCGATCTTGACCAGATCACTCCGGACGAAGCCGCCATGATGACCATGGCCGGAACGATGGCCGACGGGCTCACAGCGGCTGCGCAGGCATTTGCGGAGAAGGTGCGAGGCGGCGCCTATCCCTCGTTCGACGCCGCCATGCAGGCTCTGTCGAGCGAGATGATGGCGGCGATGATGGGCGGGGCGCAGATGCCCGACATGTCGCCGACCCCCGACATGAACAACAACGAACCCAACAAATAGTCAATCCGGTCGAAGTCCTACGGGCAGCCGAGGCGCTCCCGCCACGATTGCAGCCGTGCGTAATCGGTCAGGTTGAATTGAAGCGGGGTCACCGTGATGCACCGTTCAAAGAGGGCCTCCACATCGGTATCCGGCCCCGTATGCGTGAATTCCATGCCTGATCCGCTCGACCAGTAATACGTCTGTCGGCCCGGGCTCTCGCGTCGCTCATAGCCGTCGGTCCCCGGCGCGGTATTCATCTCCACAACGCGAATCTCCGGGTCCGGTCCGTCTCCCGCAACTCCGTCCTCTGACTCCGTAACGGGAATATTCACATTGATGACCCCGTGCTGATCCAGCGGATGCTGAAGTATCTTCTCGATCACCCGCCGCGCTCGCTTCGCCGCCCATTCGTAGTCCGTCTTGCGGCGTTGACTCGCCGGCCCGAGGTGAAGACTCACCGCAATCGCCGGAACTCCCAGGAACGCGCTCTCCACGGCCGCCGCCACGGTCCCCGAGTAGATCACGTTGATCCCGACATTCGCCCCCATGTTCATCCCCGAGATCGTGAGATCAGGTCGAGTTCCGGGTCCGAAACGTTCCTGCCAGATGGCGCGTAGCGCCACTTTCACGCAATCCGCCGGTCTTCCCTCCACGGCAATGCCCTGCATTTTTTCGTGAACCCGCACGGTCCGGGTCAGCAACGGCGAATGAAACGTGATTCCGTGACTCGACGCAGACTGCACGGTCATCGGCGCGATCGTGACAACCTCGCCCAGACTGCGTGGCTCAATCAAGGCGTCGTGGAGCGCGCGAATTCCCGGGGCTTCGATGCCATCGTCGTTGGTCAGCAGAATTTTCATGCCAAGAGCGTAACACCATCTGCGAGATCTCGATGCGCGACCTACACGCTGCGCTAACATCCGGGAAACACATGCAGATCGAGGCCGAATTCCAGCGAAATGCGGTTGACATCGAGGCTGAAGTGTTGACCATAGGAAGACCCCGTTCACAATCGACTTGTGCTGCACGTCGTGGCGTGAGATTGTGAGGCCGTCAGGTCCCCAGGGGTCTGTACATTTTTCGAGAGGAGTAGAAATGAATTTCCAGAAGAGAATGCCGGCGCTTGCTGCGCTCGCGCTGAGCGGAACGTCGTTCATTGCGACCCTGTCTTCGGCAGGTGTGTGTCCGGGACGTGGCGATTGCTTTTCGTCCAACGGTTCCCCCGGTTGTAATGACACATCGTGCTGCAATGCTGTTTGCAGCATCGACGACTTCTGCTGCAGCGTGACATGGGACTCCATCTGTGCCGACGAAGCGTCAACCCTCTGTATCGGCTGCGGCCAGCCGGGCTCGGGGTCGTGCTTCGAGTCCGACGGCACACCGGGCTGCGACGATGCAGCCTGCTGCAACGCGGTCTGTGCCATCGACGGCTTCTGCTGCAGCACGAGCTGGGATTCACTCTGTGTTGGCGAGGCCGAGGACCTCTGCACCTGCGGCGGGTCGGATACCGGAAGCTGCTTCTCCTCCAACGGCACACCGTACTGCAACGACACTGCGTGCTGCAGCATCGTCTGCGCAATCGACAGCTACTGCTGCTCCGTCAGTTGGGACAGCATTTGCGCCAATGAGGCCAATGACTTCTGTCTCGGGTGTGGCGGCGTGAGCGCCGGTGATTGCTTCGTGTCAAATGGAACCGTAGGTTGCAATGACGAGAGCTGCTGCAACGCGGTGTGCGCTGTTGATGACTTCTGCTGCGACACGTCATGGGACAGCATCTGTGCCGACGAAGCCCAGAGCCTCTGCGTCGGATGCGGCGCTGAAGGCTCCGGTTCGTGCTTCCAGTCCGACGCCACTCCAGGCTGCGACAATGCGGAGTGCTGCAATGCCGTCTGTAACGTTGATGGCTGGTGCTGCAGCGTGAGTTGGGATTCAATCTGTGTCAATGAAGCTGAAGACATCTGTCTGACCTGTGGCGGTGCCGGTTCAGGCTCCTGTTTCTCAGATGACGAGACTCCAGGCTGCAACGATGCGTCCTGTTGCAACGCCGTCTGCGATGCCGACGAATTCTGCTGCAGCGTGACCTGGGACAGCATCTGTGCCGACGAAGCCATGGATCTCTGCATTGGCTGCGGAGCCCCAGGCTCAGGTCCATGTGGAATGGCCAACGGAACCCCCGGCTGCAAGAACGCCAATTGCTGCAATCTGGTCTGCAGCGTTGATCCCTTCTGCTGCAACACGCTGTGGGACGGAATTTGCGCCAACGAAGCCCAGCAGATGTGCGCCTGCCCCGAAGATCTCAACGGCGACAACCTCGTGAACGGCGCCGACCTCGGACTGCTCCTCGCCGATTGGAACGCCGGGGGCGGCAGCCCCGCAGACCTCAATGGCGACAACGCGGTGAACGGTGCAGACCTCGGACTGCTCCTCGCGGCATGGGGCCCCTGCTTCCCGATGTAACTCGATCGCCTCCGCGATCGTCAACACCAGCCGGGTGTGCGAAAGCACACCCGGCTTTTTCATGCCGATGCGTTCCAGGTTGCCCCCGACCCAACCTCACACATCCAGATTCTTGACCTCCAGCGCGTGCTTCTCGATGTATGCCCGACGCTGCTCCACATTCTCGCCCATCAACGTGGCAAAAAGGCTGTCCGCCTCGCTCGCGGCCTCCCAGTTCACCCGAAGCAGGGTTCGCCGCGATGGATCCATCGTGGTTTCCCACAGCTGCTCCGGCTCCATCTCGCCCAGGCCTTTGAACCGCTTCGTCTCAATTCCTCGCCGACCGACCTCAAAGAGCGCCCGGGTGATGGACGGAATGCTCGGCGCCTCCACGACATCTTCCTTCTCACTTCCCGCCACCCATGCGTACTTCGTCGGCAGCCGCTCGCCCGTCACCGCTTCCTCTTGCTCCAGGCCCCAGTCATCGATCGTCAGCCCGTGCTCCTGCAGCCGATCGAAAATCTTCTCCATCTCCCGGTTCTCATGCAGTTCGCGAAGCGTGGCGGTGGCGCTGCCCTGTCCGTTCGTCGAGCCATTGAGGCCTTCCAGCACGAGGTTCTTTTCCTGAACCACGGCCATGGCCTGCTCCTCCGACCACGCAATGGCCTCCCCGCCCTGCCACTGCACGTAATGCGTCGGCAATCGCCCGGCACCGGTCGGATCGTTCTGCCGCGATTCGAGGAGCGAAAGAAACGGCAATCCTCGCCGCTGCGAAACGGTCACCAATTCATCCAATCGCGCCAACGTGCGAAGCAGCCGCCGCAGGTCGTCTCCCTCGATCCTCCTCACGATGGTCCCAGCATCATCGCGAACCGCCAGCACCACGCTTCGCAGCGCCAGATCAGTCAGCGTATCCGCCATCTGCTTGTCGTTCAGAACATACTGCACGTTCTTCCCGCGGCTCACCTGATAGAGCGGCGGCTGCGCTACGAACACCTTTCCCGCTTTGATCAATTGCGGCATCTGCCGGAAAAAGAACGTCAGCAGCAGCGTGCGAATGTGCGACCCATCCACATCGGCGTCGGTCATGATAATGATGCGCCCATAGCGCAGCTTGGAGAGATCAAAATCCTCGCCAATCCCGCATTGCAGCGCCTGGATCAGAATCCGGATCTCCTCGAACCCAAGAACCTTGTCCAGCCGCGCCTTCTCCACGTTGATCAGCTTGCCCCGAAGCGGCAGGATCGCCTGCGTCTCGTGATTGCGTCCGCCCTTGGCGCTGCCGCCTGCCGAATCACCCTCGACGAGAAACAGCTCCGTTTCATCCACGTTGTTCGATGAACAGTCCGCCAGCTTGTGCGGCATGCCGCCAGAATCCAGCGCTCCCTTGCGGCGAATGAGCTCCCGAGCCTTCCTTGCCGCCTCCCGCGCCTCCGCGGCCAGAATTGCCTTCTGACACAGTCGCTTGGCATCCGCCGGATGCTCCTCCAGCCACGCACCAAGCTGCTCGGAAATCGCCGCGGAGACAAACCCCTCAACCTCTTCGTTCAGAAGCTTTTCCTTCGTCTGGTTGTTGAACTGCGGGTTCGAGAGCTTCACGCTCACCACCGCCGTCAATCCCTCTCGCAGGTCCTCGCCGCTGGGCGTCAGGTCCTTGAGCAGATTGTTTCGCTTGGCATAGGCATTGATCGTGCGGGTCAGCGCAGTCTTGAACCCCTGCACATGCGTGCCGCCATCCGGATTGAAGATGTTGTTGCCGAAAGCCAGAAGCAACTCATTGGTTGCGTCCGTGTACTGCATCGCAATATCGCAACGCAGGTTGGCGCCTTCCTCCTCACGGGAAATCGCCACCACCGGACCCACCACCGTCTTCGACGCATTCAGATGCTGCACATACCCCGCCAGACCCGTTTCATCACAATAAGTCTCATCCCGCGTCTGCCCCGATGCATCCACGCGCTCATCCACCAGTCGAATCACGACGCCCGGATTCAAATACGCCAATTCCCGAAGCCGATGCTGCAGCGCCTCAAAGCGGAACTCCGTATCCGGGAAAATCTGCGTATCCGGCAGGAACGAAATCCGCGTTCCGCTCTTCTTGCCGCTGCGTTGATCCACCGGCCCCACCACGTGCAACGCCTTGGTGATTTCGCCCCGCGCAAAACTGATCAGATACACCTTGCCGTTCTTGTGAACCTCCACCTCGGTCCACTCGCTGAGCGCGTTCACGCACTTCACGCCGACGCCGTGCAGTCCACCCGAAACCTTGTACACGTTGTCGTCAAACTTGCCGCCCGCGTGAACCTCCGTCAGGATCACTTCCACCGCCGGCCGCCCGTTGATCGCCGGATTCTCGTGCTTCATCGGATCAACCGGCATGCCGCGCCCGTCGTCCGACACCGTGCATGACCCATCAACCCCGATACGCACCGTCACCGCGGTGGCATAGCCCGCCATCGCCTCGTCGATCGAATTGTCAACACACTCATACACCAGGTGATGCAGCGCGTTCAGACCCGTGCCGCCGACATACATCCCGGGGCGCTTGCGAATCGCCTCCAATCCCTCCAGGACCTGGATCGTCTCGGCCGTATAGGTATCGCGCACCCCGCCATCTCCCCCTCGTCCGACGGCGTCAGAGTCAATCATTTTGCTCGTTTCATTGGCGGAAGAGACTTCGATCGCGGATGGCTCAGCCATGGATCCTCACTGATGGGGACACTCCATCGTCCCAAGCCCCGAATCATAGCCGAATTCACCAAAATTTTCCACTCAAAAGGCTGCTATAACGCCATATAAAACAACGATTTATGGCGTCATTTTGCGTGGCTTTCAAGGTCCTTCAAACTCACGATTTTCAAAGCCGCTCGAGACGTCGCCTCCAACACCACTGGTGGTGCGCAATCAGCATCCAGCGCCTCCTTCCACCGCGCTGCACAAAGGCACCACCGATCCCCCGGCTTCAGTCCCGGAAATCCCCATTCCTCGTGAGGCGTCACCAGGTCGTTCCCCCGTGAAACCGAAAAAGCAAGGAACTCCTCAGTCATCACCGCACACACCGTGTGCTGACCCGGATCGCGCGCATCCCCCCGGCAGCACCCGTCGCGATGAAAACCGGTCATCGGCTTCGTCGAACAGATGGCCAGCACCCCGCCAAGCACATTGCGTTCCTGATTCTGGGTCGAGGTTGAGATCATGGCTGAGAACTCTGCACTGGGTGCGAATCGGGTCCAAGTGGATCGCTGGGTCGAATGAACATCGTATGCCTCTGACGACCTGACATCGCGCGAGCCGAATCAGGCATCAATCGCACTCGACTACATTGAACACCACGAGCCTCCAGGAACGTGGCCGATTTGAGGCGCACCAGATTCGATACCACCGGAAATACTTTCAAATTTTCTTTCCCCGTACCACGGGCAATCCAGCCCGAGGCTGATGGAAATAGGCCGATTCGTGTGGCGCGCCTGTCGATTTTCGTCCAAGGGTAATGACACACTTCACCAATCAACTTCACCTCCTCCAGGCCGCGGCCGTCGAAACCCTCGCCCGTCTCCTTGCCGGAAGACCCCTCTCCGACCACGCCGATTCAACGGAAAACCACAGGGTTCGCGAAACGGCCCGTCGAACCGCCGCCGACATTCTCCGCATCACCCTGCGGCCGCCACGCAAGAGCGCACCCGCTCCTGACGGCGACTTTGTAGATCGCGAACCAGTCCCCGTGGCCGAGAACTCAGCTGCACCGGACGCGATCGAGACTCCCACGCCGCCTTCAGCATCCCCATCAATCGACGATCGCCCTACGCCACCCCCACCGCCGCCGCATCCCGATCGCTCAGCATCCCGCCGTCCGACCTCGCCCTCACCGTCCCATCCCGCTTCCACGACCGCTCGCAACGCGGCTCATTCCGCAAGTCATGCACCACAACCGCCGCAGCCCCGCGGTCAAGCTTCACGCGCGACACGCCGAGTAGATCCGCGAGGTCCGCCGAAAAGCGATTCAGCATTCCGTCAGGATCAGGTAACACCACTTCAGCATCCAGCGGATTCTCGATGCCGCGCTCCTTGGCGCCTTCCATCGCCTTGAGCGCTTCATCGCGAACGTCCATCACCTTCGCCCAGTCAGGGTCGGCCGTAGCGTCAAGCCGCGCAAACATCGCCGTCTGCACCGTCGCTTTCTCATCCTTCACCAGCGCCCGATACGCCTCATCACCCGTGTAGGGAAGAATCGGCGAAAGCAATCGACACAACATGTCCGCGATCTTCCACATCGCCGCCTGCGTCTGCCGTCGTCGCGGCGAATCCTTGGTATCGCAATAGAGCCGGTCCTTCACCGCAGCGCAATACACCGCCGAAAGCGTCTCATTGCAGAAGTTGTATACCCTCTGATGCCCCTCGCGAAACTCGTAGGTCTCGTATGCTCGAATCACATCGCGCTCGACCGCGCTCGCCTCCGCCAGTGCCCACGCATCGATCGATGTTGCAGCCGGCCCCGTGGCACCGGTGGAACCAGTGGCTTGGCCGTCTCGGCCTAGCGGCCCTGGAAAGTCATCCAGATTGCTCAGCAAGAACCGCAGCGTGTTCCGCACCTTTCGATACGTCTCTCCCGCAGCCTTCAGGAACTCAAGGTCCATCTTGATGTCGTTTTCAAACGCCAGCGAGCTGACCCACCAGCGCGCCACATCAGCGCCGAACTCCTTCAGCAGGTCATCCACCTCGATGGTGTTGCCCAGCGACTTCGACATTTTCTTGCCGTCCTTGTCCACGATGAACCCGTGCGTCAGCAGTGCTTTGAACGGCGAAACACCCGTCACCCCCAGCCCCGGCAACAGCGACGACTGAAACCACCCGCGATGCTGATCCGATCCTTCCAGATACAGGTCCATCGGATAGCCGATCCCCCGCGCCCGCATGACTGCGTTCCACGACGTCCCCGATTCAAACCACACATCGAAGATATCCATGGACTTTCGAAGTCTCGCCGTCCCACCTTCGAGGTATCGCTTCATTGCCGGAGAGAGATTTGGATCAGATCCCGCGTCGTAGTGAGTCAGAAGCTCCTGCGAATCGGCCTGGAACCAGATGTCCGATCCTTTCTCCCCAACCAGCTTGGCAACCGCCCGCACCGATGCCGGAGTCATCAGGTATTGATCGTCGCCGTCTCCGGCAGAATTGCCTGTGAAGAACGCCGGAATCGGCAACCCCCACGCCCGCTGCCGCGAGAGGCACCAGTCCGGCCGCGATTCCAGCATGCCGCGCATCCGGTTTCTTCCCCACGCGGGATAGAACTCCACATCATTCTCCGCGGCGTGCAGGGCCATTTCGCGCAGGCTTCGACCCGTTCGCTTCGTCGGCAGATCGACGCCGATGAACCATTGCTCCGTCGCCCGGAAGATCACCGGGGTCTTGCTGCGCCAGTCGTGCGGATACGAGTGTGTGAACATGAACGAGTGAAACAGGTGCCCGCTCTCGCGCAGGTGCTTCATCACCTTCTCATTCGCGTCCCACACAGTCACTCCACGCAGCCACTCCGGCACGCTCTGGTCATAGGTGCCGTCGCCCTTCACCGGGCAGTAGATCGGCAATCCCTCCTTCAGGCCCGTGCGATAGTCCTCAGCGCCGTGCCCCGGCGCGGTGTGCACCAGCCCCGTGCCGTCTTCGAGTGTGACGTAGTCGGCGGCAACAATCGAAAACACCGTGCCGAGATCGTCCACGCTCTGCACGCGCCGTCCAAGGTTTCGAGCCACCATCTCCTCGACGCTCTCACGCCTCTCGACCACGTCGACAAACGGATGCCGGTACCGAAGCCCCACCAGCTTCGCCCCCTCCGTCTCACCCAGCACCTTCACCTTCTCCACCTTCGCGGCCTTGGTCACCTTCTCCACCAGGTCGCTTGCCACGATCGAGACACCGCCATCCATCTCAACCAGCGAATAGCGATATCGCTCGTGCACCGCGATGGCCAGGTTCGCCGGCAGCGTCCACGGCGTCGTCGTCCAGATCATGAAGCACGGCGTGACATCGAGCTCCACCCCGAATGCCCTCGCCACCGCTTCACGATCGGCCGCTTCAAAATCCACGTAGATCGACGGGTCCTCACGATCCTCGTATTCCAGTTCCGCTTCGGCCAAGGCCGTCTGATTGGCGATCGACCAGTGCACCGGTTTCAGCGCCCGGTAAACCAGCCCCTCCTCCAGCAGGTCAGCGAAGGCCTCGAGCACCCCGCGCTCGTACTCCGGCGCCATCGTCATATACGGATGGTCGTAGTCCGCCAGCGTCAGCAGTCGCTTCAGCCCGCCCATCTGAAGCTTCAGAAACTTCTCGGCGTAGGCCTTGCATTCCCGCCGCACGGCCATGCGCCGCTGGTCCTCGGTCAATGCATTCAGCTTGGCGATCTTGCCGCTCTCCACCAGCTCGGTCATCACCTTGTGCTCGATGGGCAGGCCATGGCAATCCCAGCCCGGCACGAATGCCACCTTCTTGCCCATCATGCCGCGGCTGCGCACCACGATGTCCTTCAGCGCTTTGTTCAGCAGGTGCCCCGTATGGATCGCGCCGCTGGTGTAGGGCGGGCCGTCGTGAAACACGAACGCCTCGGCCCCTTCGTGCGCTTGCTGCACCTGCGCATACATTCCCTCGGCTTCCCACCGCTTCTGCGCCAGCGGCTCGTTCTGGTTCAGGTTCGCCTTCATCGCGAACGAGGTCTTGGGCAGGTTCAGGGTGTCCTTATAGTTCGGCTTCGTCGTGGTCATGTCGTTCTCATAGGGAGTGCGTCAACCGCACCAATCCGCTCGAAATCATCTATCCAACCCCCCAAAACGCAAACGGCCCCGCTCTGGGCGAGGCCGATCAATCATCACCGATCGCGCTTCGCCCTAGCCAAGGCTTCGAATCGCAATCGAAATGGCCGCAACACGGTCCATCGGTCAGGAGCATAGCTGCAATCCCTGACGGGTCAATTCGGACAACCGCATCGCCGTCATGACGCCAGTTCAATCTGTCCCGTTCAAGCCCCAGGGAACCCTCAGCCAGTCCAGCGGAACCGCCAGTGGATCCTCGACCAGTTGGCTCAGTCGCGGCAACTTGGGCGGCCGGGGGGCGTCTCCCATCGGCCACGCCTTGAACTTCCAGACCAGGTAGGCCACAGCCGCATCGCGCTGGGCATCGCCGCTCTGGCCCATCGATTCGAGAACCGATGTCGCCGAGGCTCCGAACCCGGCAAGGGCATGGAACGCCATGATCCCATCTTCGGAAATGTCGTTCGACCCGAGGTGTTCGACGAGGATCGGCACCGCGGTACCGACCAACTCGGCCACGCCCCCTTCGCCGGCCACGACCGCACTGAGAAATCGCAATTGTCCATCCTGCGAGTTCATCCCCACCAGGAGAAATTCAGACGCCTCCTTCGCGTGCTTCGAAAGGTAATAAAGGCAGTCATTGGCGTTGCAGAGTTCCACTCGGCTTGCGGCCGGGTTTCTCGAATCGTCGGCCAACCCCTCGGCCGACACCCGCAGCAGGTCGCGCGAGGGCGACTCGCCGGCAATGGCCTGAAGAATCGACGCCGCATACTGGCGGAACTGCCAATCGTCAGACCGCAGGGCCGACTCAAGAGCGGCTACACCTCTCCCACCGAACCCACGAAGGCGATCCGAAGCCGCCATGGCATTGAAATCAATGTCATCGTTGCGGAGATCGTTTACAACCAGCACGAGCGTCCGATCAATCTCTTCCTCTGTTAGTTCGAAATTGTCGAATCGGCGACGAGTCTCGCGCTTGACCGATCTGGGGGTGGCGGATTGCAAGACCTCTTCGATCTTCAGCAGCACCCCGGACGGCGCGGCGGCGACCAGCCGCGATTCCAGTTCTGGCGGCCAACACCACAGCGACAGAGCCGTCGCCGAAAGGACGATCGTCGCAACGCCGGCCATGGAGCGATGGGGTTGCCGACGGAGCCACCGCCGGTTGGAGTGCTTCCGGCCACACTCCGGGCAAAGGACCCCGCCGCGATCATCCTCAACCGCGCCGGAGAGGTCGTAGCCGCAGGGCCGGCGCATGGAGAGCCACGGGTTGAACCGCCCCCACCATCCTGATGGACGAGGGCCCAAGCAATACTTCCGCGGCCGACGACACAGCCACGGGACTATCCAGATTCCTGCGCAGCAGACGCCGCCAACCAGCAGCGCCCCGATCAGCCATGTGTCCAGTTCCGCCACCACCAGGTTCATCGTACCAACCCGAACAAGACCGCGAGAAAATCGTCGATTGCCCTAATTTTGCAGGCCAAAATGAAAAACGGCGCCGACGAATGTGCCGTCAACGCCGCGATCAGGGGAGACTTCAAGAAGCTGGCCTGTGACGGCCCGAACGTGCTTCTCAGTTTGCCGACACTTTCTCGGCATCGAGTCGAAGTTCATGGATCAGCCGCCGGCTGGCGCGACCCGCACGGAGCTGGCGCTGCACGATGTCGTAGACCCCCGCTCCGGACGTGTGCAGTGCTGCGGTTTCGTAGGCTTCGACATAAAGATCCTCGGCCCGCTCGGCTTCCAGGAGAGTGGTCCTGCGGTTGGGCTCCTGGATCGCGTGACGCAGATCCAGCCACCAGCGATACAAACAGCCGCTGATGCTGCGGCCGGAATCAGGCTCAGCGCCGCTGACCCTGACCCAGGCTCGGAGCTCCTCCATGAACCGTCGTCGTTCCTGAGCCAATCGCCGAAACAGGCTCGCCAGCTCGTTGGGCTGCACTTCCTCCGCAGCGAACTGAAATCCGGCCGCCGAATCCGCGTTGGCCGTGATGAGGTCTTGAACGATGGAGATTTCGTGAGGGGACAGTGAATGAGGCGTGGTGGTGAGAACAGTCATCATCGGCTCCTTGTTTCAGCCGGTCTTCGACGACTCCGACCGGGGGAGATGGCGGCTCCGCCGCCAGACGGATGTGTGCCCCACGATGGTCCCTCCTCAGTGCGTGGCGTCATGAACGGCGTCGCCGATCTCATCCGCCGCATCATCGATGGCGTCGCCCGCGTTGTCGGCTGCGTCATCAACGGTTTCGCGGATGTCGTCGGCGACTTCGTTGTCGCAGCCGGGAAGAAACAGGAGACTTGCTCCGGCCGCAGCTCCGGCGACGAGAAATTCTCTGGTGTGCATGATGTTCGCTCCAACAGGTGTTTGATGGAATCCAATGGCATTCACGATGCGTCAGCGTCGTGAACGCCTTGACGGGTGTCGTGTCTACACCGCAGGAGTCTTGCCTCGAATCAGCCCTGCGATCAGCGAGACCACAAAGAGCACGAGGAAAACGATAAAGAGAATCTTGGCGATTCCCGCGGCTCCGGCGGCCAGGCCGCCGAACCCGAAGAGTGCGGCGAGAAGCGCGATCACGAGGAATGCGAGTGCCCAACCAAGCATGAGAGACCTCCTTTGAGAACGAGTGGAGAGATCGAATCGTGTGTGAGACCGAGTTATCGTTTCTGATACATCTGTCTCGGGGTGTGTCTTGAATCAATCTTCGAGCGTGGCCCTGAGGCCAGGCTGAATTGCACATGAATTCGGGATCAGTCCTTCGCGTCCCGCGCGGTGTCCGCGATGGCGTCGCCGGCAGCTTCGGTATCCTTGCCGACGCCTTCGATCGTGTTGCATCCGCTCAGCACCGTCCCGAGCATCGCGAGTCCGGCAAAGAGAAAGAAGACGGCGAGCACGTCGAGGACATGATTGTTTCTTGTCTGCATGTGGGTTCTCCAGGGTGTTCGGCGGCAAACTGTTCGCCACTCGCAGGAACTATCCGCCCTCAAACCCATCCCACCGTGAAGGATCCGTGAATCAGTGCTCATTCTTTGGGGGGGTGCGTTGAAGGGGGCCGGAATGAAATGAATTTCAGAGTCGGCAGGTACTGTTTCATCTGAGGAATGAGCGGACTATGGTCATGGACGCGTAGGCCGTGACACGTGGTCCCTGGAACACCGCCCCGTCCTCACTCTTGGAGTTCAACCTTGAAGATTCTGATCATTGAAGACAACCCTCGAATGGCCGCCTCGCTCGCCAAAGGTCTGCGCGAGCACGGGTATGCCGTGGATGTCTGCCATACCGGATTTGAAGGCGAAGAGGCCGCGGCCGGGTCGGCGTATGACGCGATCGTTCTCGACCTGATGCTTCCGGATCGTGATGGTGTGGAGGTCTGTCGCAACCTGAGACGACGCTGCGTCAATACGCCGGTCGTGATGCTCACGGCACTTTCGTCGACTGAAGACAAGGTTGCCGGGCTTGACGCCGGTGCTGACGACTACATTGCGAAGCCGTTTGAGGTTGAGGAACTGCTGGCCCGGCTTCGAGCGCTCCTGCGGCGGGGAGAGGCGACTGAAGGCCGATTCCTGAAGTGCGACGACCTGGAGCTTGATCTGTACACTCGAGTCGCCAAGCGGAACGAGAGCCCTGTGGAACTCTCCAACAAGGAGTTTGCCCTGCTTGAGTACCTGATGCGGAACCCGAATCGCGTGCTCTCTCGCGCCCAGATCGGCGAAAAGGTCTGGGACATGAATTTCGAACCCGTCAGCAACGTGATCGACGTGTACATTTCGAGCCTGCGAAAGAAGCTGGATCGCGAAGTGCATCGACCGCTCATTCACACCATCAAGAACGCCGGCTATCGATTCGGCGTGCTTGATTCATAAGGTTCGGTCGGCCGGAGCAACCGCGTGCACCAGGAGTTTCGACGAACCGGCAGCTCCATTCGAAGAGTGTCGCTGCGCGTCCGGATCATGCTGTGGGTGGTCGGCATTCTGGCGGCCATCCAGATCACCCTGGGGGTCGTGTACATGCTGTATCAGCGATCGGAGCTGCGGCAGTTCTTCAATGATCGATTGGAGATGCGGGCCGCGGGCGTGGCGAAAGCGATCAAGCCGGCATTATCGGAACTGGATGATGAACGACTGATCGAGGTGTCGCGAGAGGAATTGGGCCGGGCTTTTCTCGACAACTTCACCGTGGAGGTGGTGCGAGATGACGGAACTCTGATTGCCAGTACCGTGCGACCCGATCGCGGCCTGAGACAGCATTTTCTCTGGGGTCCGGGGCGGGGCCCAGACTCTGACGCCGTGCAGTATGTATCCAGCGCTGCTGAGGACCCGGAACTGCAGATGCAGATGATCCGCAGGCCCCTCGGCTTCGTGAACGACGAGGGATACAGCGCGATTCTCGCCATCGACGTCGCGTATCGACGCTCCCTCAGCACCATGATGTCGCGAATGCTGGCGGTCGCGATCCCCCTGGGGCTCATTACAGCCGTCGTCTGCGGTTGGATTGTGGGTGGTGTGGCGGTTGCGCCCCTGGAAAGCCTGCGGGAGGTGGCTCGAAAACTGACGCCGGAATCCATTCGTGAGCGGATCGAGTCGAAGGATTCGGTGCCTGAGATTCGTCAGCTTCGCGAAGAGCTGGATCTTGCCCGGTCGCGCATCGAGCGTGCATTCGCCGCCCAGGCGAGGTTCATGTCCAACGTTTCTCACGAACTGAAAACGCCGATTGCCGTGCTGATGACGGAATCTCAGACGCTGTCGAAGGAGCAGTTGCCGGAAGAGGCGCAGGTGTTCCTGAGACTGGTGCAGGAAGAAATGCGGCGGCTGGGCCGAATGATTGACAGCTTCCTGACGCTGACCCGTGTGCAGGACGGCAAATCGACCACGGTGTCACGACGGGTGTATGTGAGCGACCTGATCGTTGATTCCGTCGGACACTGTGACTCCATGGCTCAACAGCACGGAGTTCGTCTCGAATTGCGTCTACCCGACGAGGAGTCCGGAATCTCACTATCGCTTCGGGGCGATCCGGATCTGCTGCGAACCATGCTGGACAATCTCATCCACAACGCGGTTCGATTCACTCCCGAAGGACGCGCGGTCTGCGTGGCAGCCGACAGCGTGGGCCGCGGCGTCAACATCCGAGTCCGTGATTTCGGCCCGGGAATTCCCGCCGGGATGATCGATCGGGTCTTTGACCGTTTCGCCCAAGCGGAAAGTGAACGCCGCCAGGGCAGGGGACACGGCCTCGGGCTTGAGATTGCCCAAGGTATCGCAGAGCTTCACAGCGGAAAAATCGCGGTGCGGAATTGCGATGTCGGATGCGAATTCTCGATCTGGCTGCCGCTGGAGGAATCGGCGGCGGAGCGATTGCCGGATGAGCCGGTCGCGCATGCGGGTGAAATGAATTTCATCACCCGTTCACCCCAGGCTTAACCACTTCTGTAAGGATGCAAACCGCTGTTGAAACGCCCATCAGAGGCGCTGCGGTATCTCATGCTCCTCGTCTTCGTCACCCTCATCGCATGCATTCTTCTCGGGTGGGTCGTATTTTTGCCCGGATTGCCCCTTGGTCAGTGGGGAGACCTGGTTTTTCTCGCAAGCGTGTGCTGCTTTATGATCGCGATCGTGCGACTGACGGGGCTGAGGATGCAGCGTCACCTGCGCGCGGCCGCTCACGAGGAAGCGAAAGGGCACGTCGACGCAGCCCCGGATGATGAGTGATTACTCGAGCGCTGCCGCACCCGAAACAATCTCGGTGAGCTCGGTTGTGATCTTGGCCTGACGGGCACGATTGTATTGCCGGTTCAGGTCCTTGCCGAGGCCCTTGGCGTTGTCGGTGGCGGCCTTCATCGCAATCATGCGCATGATGTGCTCGCTGACGGCGGCATCGCAGAACGCCTGGTAGAGTGACACCTTCACCGTCTGCGGGAGGAGTGTGTCGAGCAGGGCGCTGCTGGACGGGCTGAATTCATAGAGCGCGCTGGAGGCCTTCGCGGCCTCGCCCGCCGGTTCAAGCGGCTTCAGCGGAAGAAGCTGCATGACCTCGGGGCGCTGGCGGCTCTTGGAGATGAACTTCATATATGCCACGTAGATCGAGTCGTACTTCCCTGAGGAGTACTCGTCGATATAGCGCTGGGCAAGCTTCTCGACAGCGTCGTAGGACGGCTTGTCGCCGAAGCTGTGCTTCTCGGCGACGGGAACGCGAGCGAACTTGAAGTACCCAACGGCCTTCTTGCCAGCCGTTTCGACGATGGGGTCGATGCCGCCATTGCGAAGGCCGCGAACGTACTGGTTGGCCGCACGAAGGACGTTGCCGTTGTAGGCCCCACACAGTCCGCGATCAGAGGAGATGACGAGAATCAGTTCCTTCTTGACCGGGTTGGCATGACCGAGGATGAGCGGATGATCGATATCCCCCACTGCGGCAGAGACCTCGGAAACCAGCTGGCGAATCTTGTCGGTATATGGTCGGGAGGCCTTGGCCCGCTGCATGGCCGCGGTGAACTTGGCCGTGGCGATCATCTGCATCGTTTTGGTGATACGAGCGATGGTTCGAACGGCGAACATTCGTTTGCGGATTTCGCGGATGCGTGCCATGGGGGTGGGAGTGTAGAGGTTTGGCCGGGGAGGAGCAAGGCGACGGGCTGCGGGTGGAAGATTGAACGAAGTCTTAACCTGTTTGGTACCACAGGTTGTGGCTGGCTAGATGTCCCAATTCGCTCTCGGCCGGTTCCGGGTTACTCTTTTGGTGGAGGTACCAGATGCATCAGACCTACCTGATGTCGGGCGCGTCCAAGGAGCTATGGGGACGCCTGCAGGCGTATCAAAGAATTGAGCTTCAAGACGAGGGGGCGTATGCCAAGCGACTGGCGCGGGAGCAGGGCTGGACGCAGGCGTTTACATCGCGGGTGATCCAGGAGTATGTGCGATTCCTGTATCTGGCGAAGTGCGCGGGGCATGCCGTGACGCCTTCAAAAGTGATTGACGAGGCGTGGCATCTGCATCTGATTTTCACCCGATCGTATTGGAGCCGACTTTGCTGCGAGGTTCTTGAGGTTCCATTGCATCACGATCCGGGGACCGGGTCAGCGAACGATGATGCGACGTTTGCCGAGCAGTACGAGAAGACGCTTGATTCCTATCGACGCATCTTCGGGGAGCCGCCACGCGATATCTGGGACGCGGGGTCAGTTGAACCGAGCAGTCAGATCCGATGGGGAACGACGGTCGCTGCCGGGGTTTTGATGGGACTGTTTATCGCCGCGGCGGCGGGGTGCGCCTCGTTGCTCGCAACGCAGCCGTCGGCGATCGAAGTCATCATCGTCGTTGGAGTTCTTGTGTTCGCCGTACTCGTCTCGCTGGGCTTCATCGTGTCGCGGGTGACCGGCAAGGCGAATCGACAAGACACCCATGATGGCGGGCTCTTCTTCGGATGGTTTGCCTGCGGCGGCGATGCCGGAACAGGTGGTCACAGTCATCATGGCGGACACGGGCATGACGGCGGGCATTCGCACGGCGGGTGCAGCCATGGCGGGACCGGCTGCGGGCACGGGTCGGGGTGCGGGGGATCCGGCTGCGGGGGTTCCGGGTGTGGGGGGTCCGGGTGTGGAGGCGGCGGGTGCGGGGGCGGCAGCTGACTGGAGCCGGCCTGAATCGACCCCGAGGGGAGATCAGCGCACGGTCAGTGTGGGTTGATCGAGTCGGCCCTGGACCTGGAGGAGTTCGACGCGGGCGGCGACGTTGCGGCAGAGATTGTCGAGGGCGGCGGCCATGTCGGGCGCTGACCAATTCTCGAGTGGGGTGCCGAGATCGCCGTTGGTGCGGAGGGCGGTGGTGATGGGGATTTCGCCGAGGAAGGGCATCCCCATGGTTTCGGCCATGATCTGGGCGCCGCCGCGGCCGAAGAGGTCGTAGAGCTTGCCGTCGTCGCCGACGAAATAGGACATGTTTTCGACGACGCCGACGATCTCGACGCCGAGTTGTTCGAACATGCGGATGGCTCGGCGGGCATCGTCCTGGGCAACTTTCTGGGGGGTGCAGACGACGACGGCACCGGTGAGCGGAAGGAGCTGGGCGAGAGTGAGCGGGACATCACCGGTTCCGGGCGGAAGATCAACGATGAGGAAATCGAGATCGCCCCATTCGGTCTGTGTGGCGAGTTGCTTGAAGGCGCTGTGGGCCATGGGACCGCGCCAGACGAGGGCTTTGTCGGGATCGGTGAGCTTGCCGATGGTCATGGCGCGGATGCCGTGAACCTCGAATGGAAGCAGCGTATTGCCGCGGGCGCGGGTCGGAATGTCATCGAGGCCGAGCATCGTGGGAGCGGAAGGGCCGTAGATATCGCCATCGAGAAGACCGACGCGATGACCGAGTCGGGCGAGTCCACAGGCAAGGAGGACGGAGACGGTGCTCTTTCCGACGCCGCCCTTGCCGGCGCCGACCGCGATCACGTGGCGCACCGTGGGAATGGGGCTGCCATCGTCGCGAGTGACCTGATTGGTCTTGCGCAGGTCGAGGACGAATTCGACGGTGACGGAGGCAACGGTTTCGCCGACCTTCTGGGCCTGAGCGCGGACGGCGTGGTCGATTTCGGTCCGGACCTTTTCGCGGGCGGCCGGGTCGGAGGTGTCGAGTTCAATGACGAGGTGAACGTCGTCGCCCTGGATGCGGAGATCGCGCACAAGGTTGAGCGAGACGATATCGCGACGAGTTTCGGGGTCACGAACGGTGGTAAGAGCGTCGTGAATGTGGCGGGAGGTCATGGCCATGGACCCGGATGATAGGGCGAGAGAATTGCGCGGTCGGATTCCTCACCGGCCGGGCTCGGGGCGTGTTTGGGGCGCCTTGTGGGCCCCGGTTAGCCGATCACAAGACGGGAGGAAGTCCCCCACCGCCTTGGCGGAAAGAAGCCGGATACTGTTGTGACCTTCCATGCGAGCCGTGAAGCGACAAGTGGCCGTGGTGACGGGCAATCGAGCCGAATATGGCCTGCTGCGCCCGGTCATCCGGGCGATTGACGCGCACGAGGACCTAGAACTGAAGCTGCTGGTGACGGGGACACATCTTCTGGGGCCGGAGCGTTCGCTCGATCAGGTGATGGCGGAATTCGCCGTGCATGCGGTGATTCCGATGCAGCTGCCGGGGCAAACAGGGCAACTGGCGGACGGAACAGCGCTGGGACGAGGCGTGAGCGGGTTCGCGGCACAGTTTGTGGCTGAGCCGCCGGACGTGGTGCTGGTGCTGGGGGATCGACTGGAGGCGTTTGCGGCGGCGGCGGCGGCTTCGATTGCGGGCATTCGGGTCGCCCATTTGCACGGCGGCGACCGGGCACCGGGAGTCTCGGACGAGGCGATTCGGCACGCGATCTCAAAGCTGGCACATATTCACCTGCCGGCAACGGCGCGATCGGCGGAGCGATTGATCGCGATGGGCGAGGAGCCGCTGCGGGTTCACCTGGTGGGGTCACCGGCGATCGACTGCCTTCGAGAGATGCCGGCTGTCGATGATGCGACGTTTGAGTCGCTGGGGCGGCCGGATTTTGTATTTCTGTTGCATGGGCAGAACCGGGATGACGAGGAGGAACGGCTGGATGCGCTGATGCTGCTGGCGATCTGCTCGCGGTATGGCCGCGTGTTGGCGCTGCATCCGAATTTCGACCACGGCCGCGAGGGGATCCTGAGGGCGATTGCGGAGTCGAAGGTGATGACTCGCAGTCATCTTCCGCGGGGTACGTTTGTGGGGCTGCTGCGTCGGGCGAAGGCGCTGGTGGGCAACAGCAGCACGGGGCTGATCGAGTGTGCAGCGCTGGGCACACGATGTGTGAACGTGGGGCCGAGACAGGCTGGGCGAGAGAAGGCGCCGAATGTTCTGGATGTGCCGGACTGGGACCCGCGGCGGCTGGACACGGCCATCGCCCGGGCGATGGCGAGCCCGGCGGAGAAGTTCAAGCATCCGTATGGGGATGGCCGTTCAGGTCCGAGAACCGCTGAGGTGCTTTCGCGATTTGACGCGAATGTGCACTCGTTGACCAAGAAAAACAGCTATTGATGCGCGAGGGACGATGGGCTGCCATCGCACTCAATTCTCCTGAATCATGGGGGGACGGAGAATTCGTGCTCAAGCGGGTACACGGACGTGACGATACAGCCGGAGTCTCTCATTTTCTCCGAGGAGATCCGATGACCGCCGCAACGAGTACGCAGACCCCAGAGGCCATCGCCGACAGTGCGGTGAAGGGCATCAGCCATATCGCGACGCTTCCCGAGGTGACGATGAAGATCATCGCGCTGGTGGAAGACCCGACGTCGACCGCGCAGGACCTTCACAACATCATTGCGAACGACCCCGCGCTCTGCAGCCGGATTCTGAAGGTCGTGAACAGTGCGTTCTATGGCCTGCCGCGACAGATCGGATCAATCAATCGCGCGGTCGTGCTGCTTGGGTTGAACGCGGTGAAGAACATCGCGATCGCCGCAAGCCTTGCGAAGCTGTTCAAGGGCGGCGAGGTTTCGGCGAAGTTCAATGCCAAGGAACTGTGGACGCACTCGATTGCCTCGGCAACGTGCTGCAAACTGATCGCCGACGAGTTGAAGCTGGGATTGCCCGATGAGGCCTTCCTTGCGGGCTTGATTCACGACATCGGCACCATGGTGGCCTTGCAGTCAGACCGGGCGAAGCTGGTGCAGGTCTATGACAAGCTGACGTTTTCGGCCGATGGTGTGCCGCAACAGGAACTTCGGGAGTTGGAGCGATCGGTGATGGGCGCTGATCACGAGGACCTCGGGCGGGCGCTTTGCGAGATGTGGAAGTTTCCCAAGTCCTTCACCTACGTTGCGGGCCACCACCACGACCCGACGGAGCTGCCGGAAAACAGCCGCACTCTGACGTGGGTGGTGTATGTGGCGGATCGAATCACGGCGGACCTGAAGCTCGGATACCGCAGCGACATTCGCGACACGACCATCAGTGGCGCTGCCCGGGATGCGCTGGGCCTGTCGCTTGAGTCGATCGAAGGCATCCGAAAGGTGCTGCCGGACGCAATCAAGGACGTGGAAGCAAACTTCGTCGCCTAAGGGTGCTGCTGCACACCAGCGGAGTCCACCGGTGAAGGAACGAGGGTTGTCCGCGGGCTGGGAGCCCTAAACGGCGGTGCGTCGGGTGTAGACCCACCATTCGACCATGAGCAGGGCCAGCACCACGCCGATGAGCCACGGCCAGAGCGGCGTCTGTACGGCCGAACCTGACCGGTCGCCCTTCACTTCATCCTTGCTGAACAGAATGGTCGGCGCTGCATCAATGCGACCTTCGGCCTCGGCATCCATGTTCACGGCGAATTTTCGTATCTCGGGCGTGGCCGACCCGGGCTGGCTCCATTTCAATTCGTAGGTTCCACTAAGCCGAGTCGGGCCCCAGGTGAATTGAGTGGGATCGGGCGGGCGCACGGACTCGGTCTTTCCATCCGGCAGGAGCAATTCGACATCGGTTGCAGAAGCCGGCAGTCGGGTGCTGATGGCTTCGCCCGGATGAAGGGATTCGGAGGCGATGGCCGCGGTAGCGCCGCCGAGGTACTCAACGGCGTTGACGACGAAGTTCACCCAGGAGCGTTCAAACGGCCACGTGCTGTCGAGCGGGTCAAACGCGACGTGAATGACGGAGACGCCGCCGCGGCGAAATTCGACAATGGCCGGCCCGGCAGCGGCTTCGGCGATGATGGTGACGTTGGTATTCGGCTGTAGCTTGTGGAGGGAGCCGATGATGATCTGGCCCTCAAGATTGACGAAGCGCATGACGGGATGGTCGTCACGGGTGGAAAGTATCAGCGAACGTTCGGGCTCGCCGTATTCGACCAGGTCTTCAATGGGAGGTGTGGGACCGAGCGTGAGGTATCTGCCGGGAGGAAGCGACTTGGGAGCGACATTCTCGAGTATGACGACGTCGTAGCCATCAATCCCGCCGGGCTCGGCGGCAAGTGCGTCGAACTCATCCGGAGAGACCTGTCGCAAGGATTGGAGTGCCACCCCTTCGAGGATCGAGCGAACGATGAAGTCGCCCTTGGTGACCAGGGCCACACGAAGGGCCTTGGCCGGCGGAACAACGAGGCTGCTGTAATTGTCGGCGGCGAGGGCATCCTCAGCGAGGATTGCAACCTCAATCGCAGCGTTGGATGGCTGCTCAAAGGGAAGAAACACCACCCGTGCGCGACCGGGGGTCATCACGCCGGTCGACTCATTGATCGAGGCTGCGGGAATTCTGAGGGGCTCCGGCGTGATGGCTTTCACAGCGCCATCCACGGACATCTGCACTTCGGCGGTGCGGGCGTCGGTGGAAAAATTGGCCACGGAGGCGAAGACCTGAATCTGGCCCGGGCGGTCGACGGGACGATCGGCGGCGACCGCGGTGACGGCAAGATTGGCGGTGTCGGTGGCGCCGATCGATTGATACCGAATCGATTCGCCTCGCAGCACCTGAGTATCGAGGTCCTGAATTCGTCCATCGGAAAAGAGCTCGAGATTCGCAGGCTCGGCGATGGGAACATCCTGGCGATCCGGATTGAGATTGGTGGTATAGGCCCGGGCGAGCGTGAGGGGCTGTTCGATCCGGCTGGCGCCGTGCGTCGGCAGAATCGAATCGATGGCATCGAGAATCTGCTTCTTGGAATCGCTGAAGGGACAGCGAACCTCAGCACGGTCGGAGAACGCGACCACCATGATCTGACCGGGCGAACCGCCGAAGATGCCGCCGCCGTGGAGGTTCTCGACTCTCGCCTTGGCGAGGCGTTTCGCCTCGTCAAGCCGGGTTCGGCCATCGGGACCATCGGTCGCGTTCATCGAGGCCGAGTTGTCGATGAGGAGGACGACGCGGCCGCCCTTGCGCCAGCCGGCATCGATTTGCGGCTGGGCGAGGGCCAGCGCCAGAAGCAGTAGCGCAAGGAGCTGGAGGAACAGAAGCAGGCTGGGTCGAAGACGCTGAAACAGTGCGTTGGCACGCAGGTCTTCGACAGCGCGCTTCCAGAGAAGGGTTGACGAGATGTTCTGCGGCCGGCGACGAAGCTTGAGGAAATACAGAATGACCAATGGCGGAATGACGGCCGCGGCGAGAATCAGACCAGCGATGGGTGAGAGCCAGGTCATTGAGACGGTTCAACAAGTCCACATACGAAGGGGATCAGAGGTCAGCTACTTGAGGAGGCCGCGTGAGCGGAGGTGTTCGAGGATGAGCGTATCGATCTCGGTGGAGGTATCGACAACCATGTGCATGACGTCGCGACGGATGCAGAAGTCGCGAAGCTTGCCGCACCAGGCGTTCAGATTGTCCTTGTAGCGCTTGATCAGCGCGCTGCCGACGGTGACCTCTGCGGTATCCTCGTCCTCCATATCGGTGAGGCGGAGATCGCCGGCGAGGCCGTGCTTTCCGGGATCGATTTCCTCGGGCGAAAGTGTCTGAATGAGGAAGACGTCGTACCCGCCGCCGGCGAGATACCGTAGCCCCTTCTCGTAACCTTCCTTCAGCAACATGTCGGAGAGAATGATCATGACGCCCCTGCCCTGACGTGAGAGGGCGATGGTTTTCATGGCGTCGTCGAATCGGCTGTCTCCACCGGACGACTGGGCAAGGAGCCACGATCCCATTTCCTGCGTGCGGCGGCGACCACGCAAGTTGGAAAGTCTTCGGACGGAATTTTCTCCCTGTCCGCCGAAGGCCCAGAGGGTGACGCGATTGTGGTTGACGAGGCCGATGTAGCCGAGGGCCATCGCCAGGCGCTGGGCATAGACGAACTTGTTGGGCCGGCCGAAATCCATGCTGGCCGAGGCGTCGATCGCGATGATGAGCGAGAGGTCTTCCTCTTCCAGAAACAGCTTCAGGAAGAGACGATCAAGCCGGGCATAGATATTCCAGTCCACGAAGCGGAGGTCGTCGCCATGGACATACTGGCGATAATCGGCGAATTCGACTGATTGGCCGCGACGCTTGGAGCGGCGTTCACCCTGCAGCTTGCCGGCGAAGATTTTGCGACTGACCACATCGACCTGGTCGAGCTTGGCCATGAGCTTCGAGTCAATGAGTTCATCGACCCGGGTTGGGCGCGATTGCGGCGATGGAAACTCGGAGAATGAGGTCATTTGGTTGCAACGTCCTGTTGCTTCCGGCCCTGGATCGGCCGAGTTTCTGAATCCCTGTCACCGCCGTGCGGGACGGTTTTGAGCAGTTCACGGATGATGGCGTCGGTGGTGATTCCGTCGGCCTCAGCCTCGAAGGAGCGCTTGAGGCGATGGCGAAGACAGGGATAGGCCATGGATTCGATATCGCGGAAGGCGATGGCGTAGCGACCGTCGAGGAGGGCCTTGACCTTGGCTGAGGAGATGATGGCTTGAGCGCCACGGGGGCTGACACCGACCGCGATGTATTTCTCTATCGCTGTGACCGCGAAGGGACCACCGGGATGGGTGGCCAGAATCAGGCGGATGACGAAATCCTGGAGCGGCGGAGCGACGACGATTCGACGGGCGAGACGCTGAGCCTGCTGAATCTGCGGGCCATTGAGGACGGCCTTGGGCGAAGTGGTGTGGGTGGTCGTGGTGCGATTCAGGATGGTGAACACTTCCTCGCGCTTGGCATAGGGCACGACGACCTTGAGCAGGAAACGATCGAGCTGGGCCTCCGGAAGCGCATAGGTTCCTTCCTGCTCGATGGGGTTCTGGGTGGCCAGAACGAAGAACGGCTGTTCGAGCCGGTGTGTCGTTCCGCCGGCGGAAACGGATCGCTCCTGCATGGCTTCGAGCAAGGCGGCCTGGCTCTTGGGCGTGGCGCGATTGATTTCGTCGGCGAGGACGAGCTGCGAGAAAATAGGGCCCGCGCGAAACTCGAATCGGCGGCGGCCGGTTGAAGGGTCTTCGATGAAGATGGAGGTGCCGGTAATGTCGGCAGGCATCAGGTCCGGCGTGAACTGGATTCGCGAGAAGGAGAGATCCAGTACGGTGGACAGGGTTTTGACGAGCAGCGTCTTGCCGAGGCCGGGCACACCCTCAAGAAGAATATGACCATTGGCGAAGAGGGCCACGAGCGTCTGTTCGACAATCTCGTCCTGACCGACGATGGACTTAGCCACTTCAGCTCGCATGGCCGCGAAAATCTCGCGGAACGCATCGCAGCGTTTTCGCACGGAATCAATCTGATCGAGTCCCTCGTCGAGAGGAATCGCGGCGAGGTCAGGCACCCGGCTTCTCCTCGCCCTCGCTGGGCTTGGCCCGGCGCTTGGCCTTCAGGAGCCGCGAGGTGTAATCCTCGGTCTGAGAATCCGCGGAAGGCGATGAACCATCGGAACCAGGAGCGGAGGCGGGCGAAGGTCTGTTGAGGGACGGCCCGGATGAAGTTTCCGCGGCGATATCGATCGTCGGAGGGGCATTCTCTGTTACTTCAAACTTCGTCGCAGCCTCAGCCCGAGCCTCAGCGGAGACTGGGTGGCGGCGGGTTCCAGCCTGAGCACGCGCTCGCTTCCAGGCGTCAACCGTGGACGTTTCGGTCTGGGCTCGCCGGCCCAATGCCCTGCGAGCGCCGGCAACGACCATTCCCGGCTCAAGGGCGATGCGGCGCACCGCGACATCGAGGACGAAGAGGCTGGCCGCGATGATGGCGAGGAGGTCCCAGATCTGCTTGGCACTGCGGGGCACGACAAGCGTGTCCTTGTTGAAGAGGTCGGCAAGAAGCGGGTCACCGGGCATGATGACACGGCCGCCGGTTCGGTCGGCCAGAGTGGTGAGCAGGGCCTTATTGTCGCGCGTGGAGCGGAATTCGCGTGGATAGGGAACACTTACGGCGGCATGGACACTGGCCGCGGGCGTGTTGTTGTTGGTGGAGAAGAGGACGTTCACGAGATAAGCGCCAGCGTCTTCGACGGGGAAATCGCCTCGATAGCGGCCGGGACCGACCTGCTGGATGGGCACCATCTCGACGGAGCCATCGGGTTTGACGACGCGGGCAGAGGTATCGGCGAAGTTCATGAAGCCGGTGGATTCATCGAGGGCTTCGATATCGACGATGGCGTCATCGCCTTCGGTACGGGTCTTGATGCTGAGATTCGGCGGCATGGCAGGGCGCATGGCCCAGCGGACGGTGCGCTCCCAGAAAACGGCGAACTGATTCCAGTTGGTCCACGCTGCGCCCCATCGGCCGGTGATATCGGAGGTAAAGGCGACGCTCTTGCCGAGGCCGTAGTTCCAATAGGCGTAGATCGGGTCAGGACCTTCGGTAGTCTGGTTTACAATAGGAGTCTGGGCGAGGCCCTCGCGCGGCACCGTGAGCACATATCCGGTGATCGTGGGGACGTTGGGGAAGGCATCGACCGGGCCGGGAAGTCGACTGGTGACGGTCGGCTGGAAGATCTCGCCTTCAACAATGAGGCTGCGAGCGACGAGCGTAGCTTCCTTGATGAAGATCTGGGGCAGCTTGTTGGGATTGGTGACGTTGTAGAACGTGCCGTTGGTCAGCTGAGCGACCATCTTCATGTTGCTGAGGTCGTTCGCGGTGCCGTGCCCCGCCACCATGACGGTGGTAATCGTGATCCCGGCGTTGATGAACTGCTGGATGAGCGCCCCTGACGGAGGAGCGGGGTCGCCATCAGAGATGATGATGACGTGCTTCTGGCCGGCACGGGCGGCATCTCCGGATGTCAGGCCCTGCAGCGCGACTTGCAATGACGACGAGAAGTCCGGCATGTCTCCGACGACCATCTTCTTGGCGGCGGCGATGGCGCTCGACTTGTCGCCGAGGCGCTGCATCGGGAATTCCCAATTGGAATTGGTGCCATTGGCGCCAACGTTGTTCCAGTTGTAGGTGACGATGCCACAGAAATCGAGGCGAGATAATGCCTCGATCGCGAGGATGGCGGTCCGCTGTCCCCAATAATTGCCCTGGGGCATTTCGCAGGAGTGCATGACCAGGGCCAGCGCCCCTGAGGTCATCTGGCGAGTCTGTGGCGGCTCAAGTTCGACCGGAAGAGCCTTGGCGACGAACGAATCCCGCCACGTGGTACCGAAGGAACGATCGCCGCCAAGCATGATGAGTCCGCCGCCAAGATCGTGGACGTACGCATGGAGGGCGATGTCATCCTCGGGGATGAGATCGTCGCGGCCGACATTGGCAAGGATGACGACATCAAATCCATTCAGGAATGCTGCTCCGCCGGTGAGCCCCTGCGGAAGTATTCGAACCGTTTCAATGTTTGCAGCCTTCAGGGCCTTCACGAGGGCGATCGATTCGCCACCCTCTTCATCGGGGTCGATGACGAGGACGCGGCCTTCGCCACCCGCGTACGTGATGCCGACCCCTTCGTTATTCAGCTTGATCGCGTCCGATGAGGAATCGTCGGGTTCGAAGACCGCGCGGAACTGATGCGACCCGCCGGTATCGAGGGCGATGGGAATCGCGATGATGTTGGGGCCGGTATCGAGCGAGACTCGCATCGCCGACGAGTCTGAGGATGGATCGAGATCGAGCAGCACACCGTTGTGATAGAAACTGAGACGACCCGTGGCCGGGTGCTGGCTGCGAATCGACATGCGAACATCGACGGTCTGGCCGAGCCGGGCGCGAGCCGGAACCTTCAGACTGTCGAAGATGATCTCATTGTCAAAGTTGTACTGAATGGGCACAACGTCGACGGGAATCTTGTTGGCCTGGGCAATCTCGGCGGCGGCGAGGACGCTGTCCTCGGTCTCGTTGCCATCAGAGACGATGACGATGCGGCTGGCTGTGTCTTCAGGAAACAGAGGAAAAGCAAGCTGGATTCCCGACGCGAGGTTGGTGGCCGCGAGGTTGCCGCTGTAGCCGCTGCCTGTGACGCGAGAGAGCGGATCGGGCATGGCGGTGATGACGGCATCCTTGGCGATGGTGATGACGCCGACTCGGTCATCGGGATCCTCTTTCGCGGCGACGACCCGGTCGAGGAATTCGATGGATTTCCGCTGCAGGGGGATTGGGATGGATTGGCTGACGTCGACGATCATCATGACCGTGACACCGTCGCCGCGCTTGACCCACATGGGTTCGGCGATCGCAAGGGCCAGTGCGGCGATCACCAAGGACCGAAAAGCGAGCGACGTGTAGGCCTTGCCGCGGGACACCGCGCCGATCGATCTCCGGGCGATCCACCATGATGGCCCGATCAGGAGCAACAGCAGAAGCCAGATCGGATGCTCAAACTGGATGGGGAAGTCGCTGAACACTCAGATCTCCATCGACAATCGAATTCTGGTTCCACCAACGAGGGCTTTCAGAGATTCCGGGCCACTTGCACGCGGTTGTTACCGGAGTCCAACACGAAGATCGTACCATCGGAGACGGCGATCCCCCACGGATAGCGTACTCTTCCTTGATCAAATCCGATTCCGCCCCACAGCCCTCGGCTTTCGCCGTCGGGGCTGATCCACTGAATGCGGTTGTTGCCGAATTCGGCGATGAGGAGGTCGCCATTGTCGAGCACCGAGAGGCCATAGGGATAGCTGAACTCGCCGGGGCCGCGGCCAACATGGCCGATGGATCCGAGATGACTGCCGTCGGGACTGAACATCTGAATTCGATGGTTGCAGGAATCGCAAACATAGAGCCTGGAGAAATCCGGGGAAAAGGCGATGCTTTGCGGCCGGCTGAATTGTTCAGGGCCATCGCCGGAAGCGCCGAAGAGGCGAAGGTATTGTCCGTCGGGGGTGAAGACCTGAATACGGTCATTCCCGCCGTATTCGCTGACGTAAATCAACCCCTGCCCATCAAAGGCGATGTCCGTCGGATAGATGAACTGCCCGGGTTCGGTCCCATAGTCGCCAAAGCGAAGCAGCTCCTGGCCATCGGGGTCATAGACCAGGACCCGGTGATAGTGGGTATCCGGGACGTAGAGGTTGTCGTCCGGCCCGACGGTGATCCCCACCGGCTTGCCAAGCTCGAGGGCGGGCATGGTCCACATTGCTTCGCACACGCCATCGAAGTTGAACCGCTGCACATGAGCTGACTTGTCAATCACGAAGACCTTTCCGGTTCGCGGGTTGACGTCGATGGCGCGCGGATAGTTGAACTGCCCCTGTGAAACTCCGACTGAACCGAAGACCCGGGTCGTGGGAATGGCGCGAACTTCGGATGGATCATGATGACACCCTGCAATGACAAGGGAAAACAGCAGAATTGGAGTCAATCGGGCGACAGGTCGCCAACCGAGTAACGCCACCGCCGCGGCCGCGAGGCCGACGATGATCATGACTGAGATGGCGAGCACGACGGTTTCGGGATGCTGATAGTGAATGGCGTTCAGCACGCTGGTGGCGATGATGTCGAATCCGGGGCGTTGCAATCGGGCAGCGGCAAGGACTTCTCCCAGGTTCAGTGATGCGGCGACAGCGCCCGCGGCGACCATGGCTGCGACGACCCGTGGTCGCACCGCACGCAGCAGCGGAAGGCCACAGGTTGCAGCGTCGAGCTGGCGTGTGTCGGCAAGGCGAGCCAGCTCAGCGCGACCGCAGGCACGCGACATCCATGCGGCGAGAAAGCCGGTCAATGCGATGCCCCCAAGGAGAAGCCCAACGGGAGAGTCGTACATCGAGGGCCCCACTACGGGATGGTTCCATGCGGATTCGATGGCGATGGCGGGAATCACTCCCGGGATGCAGATTCCGGCGAGAAATCCGAGCGAGAGCACGGCGAGCAGCATTCGCGGCAACGGATGCCTGACATGCCAGACGACGGCCATGGAGCCGGTGATAAGGGCAACACAGCCGCCCACGGCCAACGCCATAAGCGTGGTATTTGCGATGGCCTCGCCATAGAGAAGCAGGAATTCCTGAATTCGCAGCGACGCGAATGCATTTCGCAGGAGCAGGGCAACCGGCGCGACGGTGCTGAGGGCGAGGATGAGCAGGGCAGCAACCATGCGAAGGCGTGAATTCACCTGGGTTCCGGAGGGTAGTGAGCCGGTCCGACGCGGCACGATCCAGATCGTGATCGCCATCAAGAAGCAAATCACCATGGCTGGGAGGGCCACACGCAGGATATCTCCAGGGAGGCCACCTTGAGCATCGAGAGTTCGGAGTTCGTAGCCAAAGGTCTTGACCTGGGCGAGATCGAAACAGGTGACGTTGCTCATGGTGAAGAGAAAAACGGTCCCGGATCCAATGAGCAGCCCGGGCCAGTCGCGGCGCGATGCGGTCAGGACTCGCTGGACGACACCGGCGTTGTCGATCCGAAGCATGTCATGGACAGACGTTGCGATGCGATGCCGGGATGCCGAAACGCTCCATGCCACGATCGGCCACGACCAGCAGAGGAGGCCGACGGCGAGGATGATGTGGCGGAGTGTTGCGGTCCAGCCGCCGCGAGCGGCAACGCCCTCCAGCCAGGAGTTGGGCGGCACCGCCTGCCACCAGCAGGTGAAGATGACATAGGTCGGGAGGCACATCGGCATCAGCATGAGGATGGGCAACACGAGGCGTCGGCGTTGCAGATGCCGGCCCAGAACGATTCCCGGCACCCAACCAATTGCCGCGGATCCGAAGCCGATTCCGGCCGACCAGACCAGCGAATTCACGAGCAGCGAGTCGTCGATCCGGGGAGAAATCTCACTCTGCGGATGGTTCCAGGCCAGAGCCAACGCGGGCCAACCGATGGCGAGCGTCCACAAGAGGATCGCCGGCGAGAGCCATAGAAGCGGTGAGATGAGCCTGGAACCTGTGGATGAACCCTGCATTCGACAGGTCAGTTTCGGTCTGGCGCGCTGTTGGGTTTTTGGGGCGAATGGGGTGGTTCCTGGAGATCGAGATCCTGATCGTCGCCACCCTTGCGCAAGGCTCCAGGCGCGGGCGTGTCCTTCACGATCTCGATCTGTTGAAACACGATCTTGACGGCGGCTTCCATCTCCGCGGCTGCAGAGGCGAAGTCGATCTCCAGTGGTTGGGGAGACTCGATCAGGGGAAACTCGGCGGCGAGGCCCGGGCGAATCGGAATGTTTCGCGAGTCGCTCGACGCGAGGGCACGTTCAGTGTCGGCCGAAATCAACCACGCGATCAGCCGGCGCGCCGGTTCCGGATTTGCAGCGCCGTGGATCATGGCCACGGTATTGGGAATCACGAGGGTGCCGGCACGCGGATCGTCGAGGATGTGAACAGGGTAGACCCAGCCGAGATCAGCGCCGCGGGCATTTGCGGCCCAGACATCGTCGGTATCGGTCATGCCGATGTCTGCCTCGCCCGATGCGATGGCCTGCACGACACCGGCGTTGCCGTTAGTCAGCAGACGTACGTGATTCTCCGCAAGGCCGAGAAACCACGCATCGAAATAGCCGGCCATGACATGGCGCTCCCACCAGGCCTTCATGGCGCCCATGTGGCCGCGCGTGGTGCCGAAGCGCGGGTCGGCCATGACAATACGATCCTTCCAATTGTCGTGCGTCAGCTCGGTCCAGGAGCGAGGCACATCTTCCGGGGCGACTCGGGATTTTGAATACGCAATCACGCGGGCACGGGCCGCGAACCCTATCCAGTAGCCCGAGGGATCTCGAAAGGCCTTGGGCCAATCGACAGGGACCAGGTCGCCGAGCGGTTCGAGGCGGTTCTCATTCGCCAGCTGAATGGTCATGAAGACTTCAGACGACCAGAACACGTCGGCCCGCGGTCGATCGGCTTCGGAACGAATCAGGTTGACCAGGCCCGCGGTCTTGGTGGCTTCCGTGTCGTACTTGGCGTCGACCTTGATCCCGGTCTCCTGCTCGAATTTCTTCAGGATCGGCCGGGCGATCTGTTCGTCGGCGGAAACATAGATGGCGACGTGCGGCGGATTTTCAGCGCGCAGGCCAAAGCCCGTCGCGGCTGCGGCGGTTGAAAGAATGACACATGCAAAGCGGAGGGCCGCCGAGCCTGCGGCCACGTTCAGGAATTCCCCGGCTTGGTGTCAGCCGGCTTGGAGCCCGTTGATGGAGACTCGGCATTGGCGCCGGACTTCTCAGAGTTCTTCAGGGTCTTGTCGAGCCGATTGCGCATCTCGCTGAAGTACCGTCGGTGCGCTTCGCGATAGCGAGGATTGACCTTGTCTTCAGACAGGCCGTCCTCATAGGTCTCTTCAACGCGGCTCACCACCGATTGCAGCTTGGCCTTTGCCTCGCCGACGACCGGTTCGCCCTTGACATACTGCTTGGCGATGATTTCGGCGTCCTGATTGGTCTTGGTGTTTTCCTTCTGGGCATTGGCGCCGGTCGGGGTTGGCGAGACCGGAGCCTTGCCACCTGACCCGAAGCCCCATCCACCCATGCCGTTTCCGGACTGTTTCTGATTCTGCTGTGCGAGCATCTGCTGAAGAGACATGCTCTGGCCCATGCCCTGGCACTGCCCCTGGCAGGCACTGGCGGCCGCCCGGGCCTGATCAAGCATCTGCTTCATCATCTCGGCGTCGGAAAGGCAGTTGCCAAGCTTGTCGCCGGCGGCCTTACAGGCTTGGCCGTTGGGATTCTGAGAGATCGCCTGACCAAGGTTGTTGCAGCAGTTGCCCATTTTTTGGCACATCTGTGCAGCCTGCTGCTGCGCGTTGGCCATCTGCTGAATCTGCTGCTTCTGCTGATCATTGAGATTGGGATTGTTCTGCAAGGCGTTCTGAAGCGCCTGCGGGTTCTGGGCAAGTTGCGGGTCCATGCCGGCTTGCTTCAGCGCATCTTCAAGAGCCTTCTGCTGCTGAGAGAGCTGATCGAGCTGCTGTGCAAGATCCTTCAACTGCTGCTCCAGCTGTTTCTTCTGATCCTCCGAGAGCTTGCCACTCTCAAGCTGCTTCTGAAGTTCCTGGAGTGCTTGCTGGGCCGCGGCGAAATCGCCGTTCTTCATCGCCTCCGCCAGATCCTTGGCCGGGCCCTCCTCGGGCGCCTTGAGCTGGTTCATCGCCTTATTCAAGGCTTCTTCGGTCTTTGCCTTTTCGCCATTGAGCAACTCATCGAGCTTCTGGTTCAGCTCGGTCATGCGTTTGATGGCGTCTCGCTTCACAGCCTCGGGCGTGTCGAGAGCCTTGGGATCAAGCCCCTGCTGGGTCAGGTCGCCGAACTTGCCAAGTTCCTCACGAAGCGCCGGCGAGACCTCGATCGCCTTTGACACCTCAGTCAGCGCGGTGTTGACGACATTTCGAGTTTCCTGGACCTGTGCTCGATCCGAATCGTTCTCATTCGAGAAGAAATCGAAGCTCGGAAGCGCGGAAGCACCGGCGGCCGCAAGGGCGATGATGGGCGCTACGAACCAGTGTCGGGGCCCTTCAACCCGAATGCGCTTCGAGAGGAGTTCGGCAGCTCTTGGATCACGGACGACATTGACGGCATCTTCCACGGCCGCACGCGCAAACGCATCCTCCCGATTCATGCAATGCAGCGCCGATGTAAGGCGCTCGCGAAGATCGAGCCGCTCATCGACCACTGAAGCCACGCGGACCTGAGACATTCGCCCCATATAAGCCCAAAGGGCCGCGACGAGGAGAGCCGCAGCGGCCAGCGCGGGGCCGGTCCACATCCATGGCACCTCGAACGATGGAGCAAATTTGGAGGCAAGGACCAGCGCGAACGCCACCGACGCCGCCAGGGAGGCGACGATTGAGAACAGGGCGAGATACCGCGTCACCAATAGGCGACTGGATGCACGCGAGATAAATTTGGAGAGTTCGTTCATCGCTGGCTCCGAGAGTTGGAAGGAGGCGGTTGACCAAAGCAGAACGTTGGTGTCAATCGTATCATTCGCCCAGTTGCCGACCAAAGTTCATTTGTTTTTTCCGCCCGGCTGATGACGCCCGAATCCTCGATGCACGGAGACTTCTCAGCATGCACCGACTCGTCCATTACCTAATCCCTGTCATTGTACTTTGTTTGTTAGGGCCCGGTCCGGCCCAAGGCCAAACGATTGATGAGCTGAAACGTGAGAACCAGCAACTCCGCCAACGTATTCACGAGCTGGAGGAGCAAATTAGGCAGATGAAGGGCCAGCCTACATCGCCCCAGCCAACCGCCCCCAATGGAGGATCTGGCGAGTCGGCGGCCACCGAGGTGGTGATCGAAAGCCCCTCGGCCGCGTATGACCTGATTCAGAAGCGTTGGGATGAGGCGGCTGTGGACCAGATCCCGGGAGACCCGGGTTCCCGCGAACGATCCGGGTACTCACGGTTTGCGGACAAGTGGATCGCGGCAACCAACCGGGAACTGACACAGCGCATCAGCTGGCCGGTTCGTTTGGAAGCGGCAGAGATTGCCGGACGTGACTACATGCTTCGATTGACGCCCATCGATCCGGAGACGGGCCGGGAGCTCAGCGAGTCGTTTCCGGTGATCATTTCGCGACTTCAGGCGAGCAAGCTGGAGACGTGGAAGCGGCGAGGCGGTGCCGGCCTGCTCGAACTGCGAGGCGTCTTCATCCCGCGGCTCCAATACAACCCTGATCGTGAGGCTGCGGGAGTTTTCAACAATCCAAGGTTCGTGGCTCCCTATGTGGAGTTCACCTACACCGTCAATGTTGAGAGCATCGCTCCGAAGTCGACGAAGGCTGAACCCGCTTCTGACTCAAAGGCTGATCAGGCCAATCCCGACAGTCGCTAGATGGACCCAGACGAACACGTGTGTCTCTGTTTCCGTGTAAGCCTCCGGAAGCTGACGACCTACATGAACCAAACCGATCCGCAGGTCGCGTCGCAACTTGCAGATTGCTTTGGTGCAGGGACGGGATGCCAATGGTGTGTGCCGTTCTTGCGGAGAATCCATGAGCAATGGCAGCGAGGGGAAGCCCCAGACCTGCCGATTTCACCTGAACATTACGCCGCACGCCGGGCGCAGTATCGGGCCAGCGGCCGCCGCGATGCGGACGCGGAACGAGGGGAATAGCTGAAGTGCTATCGGTAATTCCGGCGGCGGCGACGGATTTGGACCCGGCGAATGAATTCGTTCAGCGAGTCGACCTCGGCATCAAATTCCGCGCCGATCACGAATGAGTCCTTTCGCCGCGTGGGTGCGGCATGGCGCACCATGGCTCTGAGTCGAAGGGTGACCACCGGATCAGGCAGCTCGGTCTCGATCCAGATGACCATCCCCGATCGAAGTCCCTCGGGAGGCGTCGGGGTTCTCAGGCGCATTCCTCGCAGACTCACGTCAGTAATGTCGGCCCTGAATCGGCGAAACGCCTGTGGTTCGCCCGGGTTGACAAAGGGCTCGATGGTGGCCAGCAGGCAGATATCGAATCCCAGAATCAGGCGATGTCGGAATCGGCGTTCATCGAGCACCAGATCACCGAGCGGCGCCAGTCGATAGCCATAGAACTTGCCCCCCGCACCGGAATCAAGCGTGGCCCGTCCCTTGACCAGCACGTCGCCTCGATAGCGACCCTCCGGCCCGCGAGCGGTCATGGATAGCCGCTCGCCGGTGGTCAATGGATGAATCATCGCACCTTGGGATGGCTGGCTGATGACACACGAGGCATCCGGGTCGACCAGTTCGATGGTTGCCGTCCAAGGCGTCAGCTGAAGATCAGGGTCCTTCGAACTCGCAGGCACAAGCTCAACCACCTGGCGGCTCTGTTGACTGAACGAAAGGATGCCTCGGATGCTCGCGATCGTCGCGGCATCCAGTCCGATGGCGTGTCGCCACGTGGACAGAAAGCTGGCCATATCACAATTGATCGGCCCGCCGGTTGAACCGATTGAAGGGAAGGAAGCGCAGGCGATCGTCCGAGAACGATGACGTGTCCGGATCAGCGCCCGGCCTAGGATGCGTTTCCTTTGGAGACCTGATGAGCGAAGCGAAGAACATCGTTTGGCATGCAGGCGATCTGACTCGCGAACAACGGTGGCGGCGGCTCAAGACCCGCGGCGCCACGTTGTGGTTTACCGGACTTTCGGGTTCGGGAAAGAGCACCGTTGCAGCGGCCCTCGAGGCGAAACTGGTCGATCGCGGACGATTCGCGTTTCGGCTCGATGGCGACAATGTTCGCCACGGACTCAACCGCAATCTCGGATTCTCGGCGGAGGATCGGCAGGAGAACATACGCCGCATCGCGGAGGTGGCGAAACTCTTCGCCGAGAGCGGGATGCTGGCCATTACCAGTTTCATCAGTCCGTATCGAGCTGATCGCGGCCAGGCTCGCCGGATTCATGAGATGGATGCGCTCAGCTTCATCGAGATCTTCATTGACACGCCGATTGAGGTTTGTGAATCGCGTGACCCGAAGGGCCTGTATCGAAAGGCCCGGGCCGGCGAGATCAGCGGCTTCACCGGGATTCATGACCCCTACGAGCCGCCCGAGTCTCCGGAGATCGTGATTCACACCACCGACACTCCGGTGCCGGATGCCGTCGAGCAGATTCTCACCCAGCTCGATGTCCTGGGACTGTTGACCCGGAGGGACGACCTCTCATGATGTCCATTGACCGACGCCTCGAGGTCGCGGTGGAATCAGTGACCAGTGCAGCGATGGCCGCCCGGGCGGTCCAGCAGGATCTTGACCGCATCGTGGCACTGACCAAGAACGATCGCAGCCCGGTCAGCGTGGCTGATTTCGCGGTCCAGGCCATCGTGGCCATTGCGCTTCAACGCAACGAGCAGGCGAGGATCGTCGGCGAGGAGTCCCTGGACGAGCTTGCCGCACCCGAGAACGCGTTGATGCGCGAGGCCGTTGTGGAGTGCGTCCGGCTGATTGAGCCCGACGCCGATGAGAATGCAGTCCTTCGGGCCATCGAGTCGTGCGATCATGATGGGACTTCCGCCTCGTACTGGACGCTCGACCCCGTCGATGGCACCAAGGGATTCCTTCGCGGACAGCAGTATGCAATTTCGCTGGCATGGATCGAGCATGGCCGGGTGACGCTCGGCGTGCTTGGCTGCCCCAATCTTTCCATTGATCAGTCCGAGCCGACCGACGCGGCCGACCCCCATGGAACCGTCTATGTCGCATCGCTGGGAGGTGGCGCGTGGGAGCGACGGCTTGATGATGACGATGGAGCCATGCGACGACTTCGATACCTCCCCCGAGATCCGAGTGACCCTATTCGATCGTGTGAATCCGTGGAGTCGGGGCACTCCAGCCATGACGACGCGGCAAAGGTCCTCGCCTCGCTCGGTCGCGTTGTGGAGCCTGTGCGGCTCGACAGTCAATGCAAGTACGCCCTGGTAGCGCGGGGCCAGGCGGATGCCTATCTGCGAATGCCGACGGGCAAAGGTTACATCGAGAAGATCTGGGACCATGCTGCGGGCATGGCGGTTGCGGTGGAAGCCGGCGCGATGGTGACCGACATTCACGGCAAGCATCTCGACTTCACCCACGGGCGACGACTGGAACACAATCGCGGCATCGTGTGCGCTGACCCGGAGGTGCACCCGCGACTCATCAAGGCCATCGCCGAGCGAGGAATCTAGGAATCAACTCCGGCTAGAACTCGCGGGCGATGACGGCATCGGCCATGCGATCCAGAAGCTCACGTCCCGGGCCTTGCGGAATCAGGTCCAGCTGAGCCTTGGCCGCGGCGACCAATTCCGTGGCTTTCCAGCGTGCTGCATCAAGGGACCCGGAGGTGCGCAGGGCATCGAGCAGCGGCAGAGCCTCGCGCTGCTTAATCATTCGAATCGCCCGGCCACGATCCTCAGGAGAGGCCGAGGCCAGATGGACAATCAACGGCAATGTGAGCTTTCCCTTGTCGAGATCCCGCCCCAGACTCTTTCCAACCACGTCCGGCGTGCCGGCGAGATCGAGCAGATCATCCTGAATCTGAAAGGCAATGCCAAGGTTGAGTCCGTAGTCGCAGAGGGCTCGGGAGCCTTCTCCGACGGCACCCGAAAGGACGGCTCCAAGTCGGCAGCACTCCCCCACCAGCGACGCGGTTTTCCGGCGGACGATCTCGAAGTAGGTCGGCTCATCAAGACTGAGATCGTCGCGATGATGAAGTTGAATCAACTCACCCTCGCACAGCGTATTGGTCACTTTGCCGAGCGAAAGATTGATTTCCGGGCGGCCCATCGTCGAACAAAGGTGGAATGCATTGGAAATGAGAAAGTCGCCGAGCATGACGGCGGTTTCGTTTCCGTGCAGGTGGTTGACCGTCGAACCGCGCCGGCGCATCTGCGCTTCATCCAGAACGTCATCGTGAACCAGGGTCGCCATATGGATCATCTCGGCGACCGCGGCGACGGTCTGGTGCGCGGAATCAACGGATTCCACGCCGCCGACGGCCATGCCTGATACGACGACCAGCGTCGGCCGAAGCATCTTGCCACGGTACTTCTCGATATGCCGACAGAGTTGATTGACAGCGGGAAACTCGCTGGCGAGCTGGCGCTCGAAGATCACTTCCACCTGAGCCAAATTGGCGGCAACAGCATCGGCGAGCGGCTGATGTGCGTCTGAGAGGTGGAGAAGGCTCGGCATGTCCTCGATGATAGGTGGGCTTCCGGTGACATGTCACCGCCTGCGCGTCATGCCTACCCCGGTCACGCGAGAGCCTGCCACGTCGAGAAATGACGAGCCACCTACCTGCCGAGCACCAGCAACTGATCGATCAGTTCGTCTGTGGTCGTGATCACCCGGCTTGCGGCCGAATAGCCGGTCGATGCAAGAATCATGTTGATGAATTCCTGCGAGAGATCGACGTTTGAAAGCTCCAGCGCCCCGCCGACGAGTCGGCCCGTGCCGAATGACAGCGGCTGAGCGACGAGCGGCGTACCGGAGTTCGGGCCGACCCGAAAGAGGTCGTTGCCGGTGTCGACGAGACCTTCGGGATTGGAGAACTTGGCGAGGACGATCTGTCCGATCGTTCGAGTCAAACCATTGGTAAACGAGCCGGACACGACACCGTCGTCGCCGATCGAGAAATTCGACAGTGTTCCGATTGGCGAACCATCCTGGAAGATGGCCGCGAGAGAGCTGGCCGAGTCGGTCAGTGAGGAGATGGCGTTGGTGCCGGAATCGAAGTCCATGTTGACGGTGAGCGGATTGACCGCACCGTTGGCCCGCTGAACGGAAAATGACTGATTGGTGGCAGACACGAATTTTCCCGCGTTGTCGAAGGTGACCACGCCGAGGCCGATGAGGCGTGCGAGGGCGTCGTTGTCACTCGACTCCGCCATGAACTCCCAGATGGTTCCTTCGCCGGGAACGGTCTCCTGAAGCACGAACGTCAGATCGATGGTGAGCGGGGTACCGAGGGAGTCGTACACCACGAAGGAGGTTCGAACGCTTTCGCCGTCGGCCTGGGCAGCCTTGGTGAGAACGAACGGCTGATTCAGACCGGCCCCGGCATTGGTGGCGACGACATCGGCCGTCTCCAGATTGAGATCCTGAACCGTGCCTTCATTCCCGGTGATCACAATCTGACCGCTGCCGTTGATCGAGACCGAACCGCCGAGATCCTGGCCCGCAATGCTGGTGGAATCAAGCCCGAGGACGTCTTCAAGCCAGGCGGTGAAATCGCCGAAGGTAGGGCCAAAATCGTCAACTCCCGCCACGGCGGTGTTGCTGAAGGCGAAGGTGTGCGTGCCGAGGTCTTTGCCGCCCTTCTCCACCCCTGAAATGGTGATGATGGTGCCGGCGCCGCCGTCAATGGCCAGAACGCCGTTGCCGGTGCCGTCATCGATGTAGACGTCGACGGCGGTCAGATCGGTTGCCGCCGTGACAGGATTTGCCAAGGGTGGCCCCAGCGTCGTGTAGAACGCTCGGGAGGTATGCGTTGACCCCTGGCTGGCGACGGTCCCTGAGGCGTTCAGGTTGCCGTTGAAAATGACATTTCGGCTCGCCTCGGCGAGTGTCAGCGTTCCCAGCGGGATGTTGAGGGACACCAGGGATCCCTCCACGATGTTGAACTGTTCATCAACTCCGTAGCCCTGCAGTCGCGCTCCCGAGATCGTCACGAGATCGTTGTCGACGTTTCTCTGGAACGAGCCTGCGCGGGTGTAGAACTGAGTGCCCGCGGAGTCAACAATGAAGAAGCCGTCACCTTCAATGGCCACATCAGTTGTCACGCCCGTAGCGCCGATGGCTCCGTTGTTGAAATTTCGCTGCGTTCCGGAGATGGTGACGCCAAGGCCCACCTGCCCCGGGTTCGTGCCGCCGGTGGTATCACCCGGAGCTGTGCCCAGCGAGAAGTTGCGGGAAAACGTCGGCGAGAACGCCATGCGATTCGACTTGAATGCCGTGGTGTTGACGTTGGAGATGTTGTTGCCGATGACGTCGAGCCGCCGGGCATTGGAGAGAAGTCCGGAGAGTCCGGTGAAGAGAGCGGTCGTTGAGGCCATGATGAACTCCTGAGATCAGGCTCCAGAGGATTGATAGATGGACTGCTGAATACCGATGGGAGCGATTCCACCGGGCGGCCCGAGCGGCCGGGGTCTTGAAGCGTTGGGATCGGCCGCGTGGATGACCGCCTGCACTTCCGTGAGCTTGGCTGGTCCTTCCGACCGAATTTCGCCGGCCGACTCTCGCGACTGCACATCGAGCATGAACGATCTGCCGTCGATCATGACCACGACCTGATCGAAGCCGCGGGCCAGGGCCATGTCGGCCGCTGCGGTGAATCGGCGCTGCTGGTCCTCGTCAAGTCCTTCGGTGCGGCCACCAACCGGATCTCCCACGGGCTCGCCGGATGACACGAGTTGAATCAGCGCGTCGAAGTCGAGCAACGGCTTCGGCTGCTGCAATCGCGACGAGGCGATTGGGCTCACCGCCGGAGTAAGTCGCTTGAGGAGAATGTCGGAATCGATAGGCACGCCGGGGAATCAGCCAAAGATGGAGGGATCGAGGATGGTTTCGAGATTCGAGGCTGGAATCTGCCAGCCGGAATCCAGTTGCAGGCTCACTGACTTGTCCTGGCGCAGAACCGAGACGACATACCCGTCGACTCGGTTGGCGCTGTCGGTCAGGCCGGAGACGTACTTTCCAATCAGGCCGCTTGAGGAAGCGAGTTGATTCTGGAACACGATGTCCTGCAGGTTCTTCGTGAGTTGAGTGTCACTCTCAATCGAACGGATCGAGTTGAGTTGATCGAGCAGCGCCGACGAATCATTCGGCTGAAACGGATCCTGGTTGGTCAGCTCGGTGAAAATGATCTTGATGAAATCCTCGCTCGTAAGATCGCTGAAGCCGTTGGACGACTTATTGGAGACGACGTTATTCAGCGGACCTGTTGAAGAAATCTGGCTCATGGGTCACCTTGCTGCGGGTCCGAGAAGATCCAGAAACGACCGGGATCGTCGAGGAGTTGAAGGCGCCGACGGCCACTCGTCTCGGGCCTGGTCTCGCCGCCCGCGGCTCTCACCACCGGCCGCGTCGTGCTGGTGTGAAGCCGGTCGCTGCTCACTCTGCTGCTGGTTATTCAGGTCTCCGGACGACGAGTCCCGGTGGGTCGACACCACGGTTGTACCTGCTGACTGCATCGCCGAGCTCTGGACCTGGAGTTTCTCGACCGCGAGGCCTTGCTGTTCGAGCGCGTGACGAAGCATGGGCATCGTCTGTTCCAGCAACCGGCGCGCCGGTTCTGTCGCAGCCTCAAAGACCGCCGTCACCGTTCCGCGGCTGATGCTCATATCCACACGGACCTGGCCGATCGCCGGAGGATCCAATCTCATGGTGAGGGCTCCGCCCTGCTGGGTGGTCAGGGTCTTGAGACCGCGAACCAGAAGCGCTGCATTCGGACCGTCCTCGGCTGACGATCTGGCTGAATGCTGCGCATCCGGGAGCGCAAACTGCGCCATGATGTCGGCTCCCGACCTGGCCGATATGGCCGAAGCAGGCACTCCTTGGCCCAGGCCGGATGGCGCTTCGATTCCACCCGAACGTGCGTTGGCAACGACACGAACCGTGTCATTGAGGTCGACAGCCCGCGCTTGGGCTGGAGTAGTTTCGAGATCGCCGCCGGGCTGCGTTGCATTTCGCACGGGCGATGAAGACCTTGGAGCAGCGTTGGGAACCGAATCCAGCGCCTCGGAAGGCTCGAATTGAGTCATGGGTTCTGGGTGTCCCGCCTGAAGCGTTTGTACCCTTGCGTCGACGGTCGAGCGAACAGACTTGGAAGCTGCCGGCTCAGCCTGGGGCCGTCGAGGCTGTGGAATCGGCGATTGCAGCGGGAGCTCGGTCCGCAGATCCTCCGGTGGGAGAACAGCGTCACTGGCCGAGTTGACGACGGGGTCCGCGTGAGGCGCCGCCTGGGTTTCCGGCAGCGGTTCTGGCGGTGGAATTAGCGGAGAATTCGTCTCAAGCCCCGATGGTGCCACCGAAGGGTTGGCGACAACACCGGTGGCCTGCGCCGACTGTGGTGGCGAGCCACCTTCGACTGGTGAAGGTGCCGCCGAATCTGAACCGGATCGATTGGGAACCAGTTTCGAAGCGAGCTGCAGTTGTTCCCTGGACCGATCCGGCACTGGCTCTCCGGGTGAGAGCGGCCCATCGACCGAGCGTGCTCCATCAACCGTCGCGGCTGGAGCGGGCACTGGTGCCGGAATCGGGCTGAACAGAACAACAGGGCCATCAACGGGGACCGGATCAGAGACCTGGCCAACCTTCACAGAATCTGGCTCCACGCGCTCGATAGGCTCTGCCGGTTCAGAATTTCCTAATTTTCGGCGTGGAATTGAAGCTTCGGATGGAGTCGGTTGCGCCCACGTCGGCTGCGGCTCCGCCGCCCCTGGTCTGGCGCTCTCCTGATTCGAGGCCTCGCTCAAGTCTGTATTGAACGACCGTTTTGCCTGCGGCCGGCCGCCTGCGTCCTTTGCCTCACGAGGCGCCGCTTGCGTTCGCGCGGGTGCCGGTGGGCGAGGATCCAGTGGCGGTGCGATCGGGCTGGCTGCCGGCATCGGTGGGTTCTCCGACTTCGGCAGGGCTGCCGAGGCGTCGAAGTCTTTCGAGCAAATCCGTTGCCAATTGCGATTCGACCGGAGTCTTGAACTCCTTCAGAATCTTGCCCGCGCTGCGGCCGGACATTGCATTCAGATAGGCGACTGCCTGTTCCGTCTTTCCGTCATTGACGAGATTCGTGATCTTCTCTTTCCCCTGCTTTGGCGGAAGCGACTCAATGAGCTTCACAGCCTTCTGGAACTGCTCATCGGTCTCCGCATCCTGTTGGGCGGCCACTGAATTCTGATAGGCGGCTTTCTCAGCCTCGAATCTCCTTCTGAGGTCCTCGATTGCCCGTTCGCGGGCGTCAAGAGCTGCGCTCAATTGGCGCTTTTCTTCTTCAAGTCGGCGCAAAGCCTGCGCGGTCTGCTGCTGAATCTGGTTCAAGACAGCTACCTGAGCGGAGCTGGTCATTGGTGGATTGAGCAGCCTCGCCGCGTCTTCTGCCTTTGCTTCAGCTTCGGCGTCCTGTTTGGCCTTCTCGGCCTCGGCCATGGCCTGTTCATCGGCGGTGGTACCAAGCAGGTTTCGAACCTCCTGAATTCGATCGCCGTTGAGCCTCTTGGTCTGCCAGAGCCAAAGCACAAAGACCAGAATCGCGATGAGATTGGAGAGGGCAAGGACGCTGATGATGTTCCAGATCGTTCTCATGGCGACAGGTTGGCTGCAATCCGAGTGCCGACAAGATCATCCAGCGCCGCCTGTTCCCTCTTTTCCAAGGATTGTCGCCATTCAAGATGGCGGCGCTCCCGAAGCAGCTCGAGCGCACGTCGCTTGCGGGCCGCCACGGCGACGCGGGCCGTGGCCGAGTCGATCTTGCGCTGCAACCCCGCGAGGCGAAGGACAGCCTGTTGGGCCCGGCGCTGGCCGGATCGAGTCGCCACGGCATGCTGGCGCAGCAGGCTTACATCGAGGTGTCCGGTCAGCCCTGCGCGAAGCTCCGTCCTGCCCTCCCTGAGCTTGAGGTCATGACGCCGAAGTTCCGTCTCTATCGCCACACGTTCGTGAACAAGTGCGGCCAGCTCGATCTGCAGGCGCTGCTCCTCCTGGCGGCGGATCTTGAGCAATGCGTCAAGATCGAATTTGAATTTCGGCATGTGTCACCGGGTCTCAGGCAGCGCGGGTGCGGGCAGATTTGGTGGCGGCGGTGCGAGTGGCTTCGATCGCGGCTGCCAACTCAAGCAATCCTCGACAGGTTCTCGGATACTCGGCAGTTTCACTGAGTGACTGGCGAAGGAATCCAAGGATTCTGTCCTCTAGCGCCAGATAGGTGTCTACCTCAGGATTCGACCCCCGCACATACGCGCCGATGCGAATGATCTCTTCCGCATCCCGGTACGACGCGATGGTCGCAAGGAGCGTGCGCCGGGCCTGGATGTGATGCGGGTCACAGACCTTGTCGGCAACGCGGGAGATCGAGTCGAGCACGTCGATTGCGGGGTAGTGACCTGCGGCGGCCAGCCGGCGAGAGAGTGCGATGTGTCCGTCGAGAATGCCTCGAGCGGCATCGGATACCGGCTCGGTCAGATCGTCTCCCTCGACAAGAATCGTGTAGATACCGGTGATTGAGCCGCCGGAATCTCCCAGGCCCGCCCGTTCAAGCAGTCGCGACATGAGCGAAAACACCGACGGCGTGTATCCCTTCGTTGCCGGCGGCTCGCCAACCGCCAGTCCGATCTGACGTTGAGCCTGGGCGAGACGCGTAATCGAGTCCATCATCAACATCACGTGCTTGCCCATTTCACGGAAGTGCTCGGCAATGGCACACGCCGCCAGGGCGGCCCGCACCCTCAGCAGCGGCGATTCATCGCCGGTGGACACGACGACAACCGAACGCGCGAGTCCATCCGTCCCAAGAGTGTGTTCGACGAACTCCCGCACCTCGCGGCCGCGCTCGCCCACCAGTGCAATCACATTGACATCCGCTGCGGTGTTTCTGGCGATCGCAGCAAGGAGCGACGATTTTCCTACGCCAGGTCCGGCAAAGATGCCCATTCGCTGGCCTCGACCCACGGTCAGTACGCCATCGATAGCTCGAATGCCAGTGGGGAGAGGATCGCCGATCAGACCGCGTCGCAAGGCGTTGACCGGATCGGCATGAAGTGGTTGCGGGGCCGTATCAAGGGTCGCCCCCCGTTCATCGATCGGGCGACCCAGCCCGTCGATCACTCGGCCAAGAAGGCTTGGGCCCGCCTGAATCGAGGCATCCGCCTGCTCGCCGATGACCACAGCGCCGGGCTCAAGCCTCTCGATTCCTGCATACAGCATGACCAGACTGACCGAGCCGTCGAAGCCGACCACCTCACCCCGTGCCGGTGCGTGACCTGGAAGTCGCCCTTCGATTCTCACGATGGATCCGATGGGAAGAGGAAGGTCGTGAACCCTGAGAAGCAGACCGCGCACGGCGGCTGCCGAGCCCTGCACCTGCACCGGATGCAACCGTTCCACCGACTGAATGGCACGAGCCAGAATGGTCACGACTCTCTCGTCTCCAATGGCGCCTCGTCATCCACCGCCGGCGAGTCACCCTGGTTTTGTTCCGGAAGCAGCGCGGTCACCAGGCGATCCAACTGCACCGAGAGTCTGGCATCAATGCAGCCGCGGCTGGTTCGCACGAGACAACCGCCTCGTTGAATCGTGGGGTCATCCACGATCCTGATCTGGGTTGTTCCACCCAGGCGCTCGGCCAGCGCCGGAACAAACTCCTCAATCAATGGTCGGTCGTCGGGTGAGATCGCCAGCACGATGACCGACGGATCCAAGACCGTGGCAACGGCTGCAGCGACCTGATCCTTGACAACATCCGCGTCAACAAGGGGCACGCGATGAACGATTTTCCTCCCAATCGCGACACCCAGCGCCAGGACGTCCTGTTGCGCCTCAAGGTACATCCGAAGTCGCTCGCTCTCGATTCGCTCGGCAAGGCCGCTCCACGTTTCGGCAATTTCTTCCAGCCTTGGACGAATCTCTGCCAACGCCTGCGCCTGCCCCTTGGCGCGTCCTTCTTCCTCTCCACTCTTCTCGCCGCGGGCAAACCCTTGCTGAAATCCGCGACCATCTGCCGCATCGATGAGACGTTGCGCCTCGACGCGGGCCGTTTCCAGGATCTGTTGAGCCTCGAATCTGGCTCGCTCGATCACATCGTCGGCCAGCCGTCGCAGATTCCCGAGGTTGAGCACCACGGCATTCCGGGAAATCGTGGCGGCATCACCGTTTTTGAGGAGGGGCATGGACGAGGCTCCACGTGGCGATGGAAAAGCTGAGGTCAGACAATGAGGTCTTTCTCACCACCTCGGCCGGAAATGATGATCTCGCCGGCATCCTCGAGTCGGCGCACGATGTCGACGATGCGCTGTTGGGCCGATTCGACATCGCTGACCCGCACCGGCCCCATGAACTGCATGTCTTCCTTGATGAGCTCCGCAGCGCGGCTCGACATGTTCTTGAAGATCTTCTCGCGGAGGCTATCCGACGCCGTTTTCAGGGCAAGGCAGAGTTCGTCGTTGTCGACTTCCTTCAGCACGGCCTGAATGCCCTTGTCGTCAACCATGTTGATGTCCTCGAACACAAACATCAAGCGCCGAATCTCTTCGACCAGTTCCGGATCCTCTCCCTCCACGCCTTCCATGATGCCACGTTCCGTGGCGCGATCGCACAGATTCAGGATCTCTGCAACCGTCTCAATGCCCCCCACCTTTTCCATGCTGCTCATCAACATGTTCGAGAGACGGGATTCAAGTCCGACTTCCACTTCGCGGATCACCTCGGGATTGGTCTGCTCCATGTTCGCAACGCGACGAACGACCTCGATCTGCTTTTGCGGCGGCAACCCGACGAGAATCTCCGACGCCTTGTGATGCGGAAGGTGGCTCAGGATCAGGGCGATGGTCTGCGGATGTTCATCCTGGATGAAGGTCAGAAGATTCTCGCTCTCCGCGCGTTGGAGGAACGCGAACGGAGTCTTCTGCACCTGCGTCTGGATCTGCGAAATCACCTTGTCGGCCTGCTTGCCTTCCAGCGAATTCTTCACCAGCATTTTCGCGTAATCGAGCCCACCTTCCTTCACATACTGGTTGGCCATGCTGAGCGTATAAAACTCATGAATCACCGCCTGGGCCAGGTCCTTGGGCACTTCGCCCAGCGACGCGAGCGCTCGCGTGACCTCCTCGATGGTCTCCGACGGCAATTGCTTCAGAAGCGATCCGGCCGCCTCCGCCTCGAGCACGAGGAGAAGGACGGCCGCCTTGCGAACTCCGTCGAGTTCGTCAATCGTGGAAGGGAGTTTCTGATTGGCTCGGATTGGCATGGAACTGGTTCGCCTACAGGTCGGTCTTCATCCATCGGCGAAGGAGCGCTGCGGCCTCATCAGGGTTTTCTCGCACAGACTCGTTCACCTGGCTCAACATCTGCTGACGCTTCAGGGCCTCATCATCAAGTTCCATCCCCTCAAGCGCCGGGGTCGATTCGTCAGCCTCGCCCACAATGTCGGAATCATCAACCTGAATCGGCGGCGGCAGTCCCGCGAGTTCGCTGGCCGACGGAAGCGGCTCCTGCTTCCCTGCCTTCTTCACCAGCATGAACATCATCAGCAGGCTCACCACCGCAAGTGCACCCAGTCCGATCGTCTTGATCATGCCCTCCGGTGCTGCTTCGGCGATCATCCAAGGCGAGGTTGAGGCCTCCTGCAGTCGCGATCCCGTCTCGGCCATGGCGAAGTCCGGTATGACACCGACCACGACATCACCTTTGATCGCTCCCACCATTCCAACCGTGTCAACCAAGGGCGACACCAACTCGGAAATCTGCGATCGCTGCTGCTGCTCGATGGCCGTCAGCTCGGCGTCGGTCGGCTCCGCCGCCTGATCATTCTTGGAATTCCGATAGACGCCGATCAGGAACGATCGGGGAACGCCGATGGAGGCATTGATCTTGAGGGCATACCCCTTGGCGTCCTTGGTGACGCTGTGTTCGGCAGGGAATCGTGGTTCGAGCGTCGATTCACTCTGTTCCTGGCTGCTCGACGTGGAGCTGCGACCGCCGCTCTCGAGCGAGACCGCCACATTCGATTGAATGCCCGGTTCCGCACCACCCGAGTTGGTGGACATGCTGCTGACGGAGCTTCGCTCGGTTTTCGGACCCACCACCGCATCGCGATAGGTGTCCTGGTGCCGGGTCACATCGGTGGTATCCACCAGAGCGTTCACACCCACGATCACGCCCGGGATGTAGCTCAGCGCAGACTCGATCTTCTCTTTGGTGAGGCGCTCGGTATTGACCTTGTGCTCCAGATTGCCGCCTGCCGTGAGACTGTCCGAGCTTCGCGGCATGCGCATTCGGTTGGCGTTGGCGTCCGTGACGGCGACGCGCTCCGGCTTCAGCCCCGCGTGGGCCCCTGCCACCAGTCGGGCCACCGCATCCACCGTCTCCTGATTCATCTCCCCCGATTTCATAACCACGTTCACCGATGCCGAAGGGGGCACGTAGCTGGATCCAAAGCCCTGCATTCGCCCAGGCTCATCAATGACGACCGTGGCGCTCCGAACCCCGGTCATCCTGGAGATCATCCGGCTCAGCACGTTCATCTTTGCGGTGAGCCATCGTTTCTGATCCCGTTCGCGGCTGGAGAACGGGTTCTCCTGCTGCAACAGCGATTCGAAATCTATCGTGCCGACGTCGGCATCCCCATCCTCGGTGAGATGGGCCAGCACCGCGTACTTCTGCTCCGATTGAACCAGCAGCTTGGCGCCGTCCTTCTTGTAAGGAATGTCCATCTGCTCCATCCACTCAATCGCCTGCGGCTGCGCGGAAACCTTCACCGGGAGCACGGTCATCGACGAGGTTCCCGCGTATTGCTGCACGAGGAACAAGCCCATGATCAGGATGATGACCAGGGAGCCAATGAGCAGCCGGCTGGAGACGGGGAGTTCCCGCATCCGCTGCAAGACGACATCAAGCTGTTGGCGAAACCTCTGCACCTCGTCGGCCTCCTGCCTCGACGGTGATTCCTCAAACCTGCTTCGCCCGCTCGGCCATCCTGGCCCGGGGCGCGTTCACTACACCCTCATCTGCCTGAGTTCGTCATAGGCATCCATCACCTTGTTTCGAACTTGAAGCAGCATCTTGAAAGCCGTATCCGCCTTCTGACTGGCGAGGATGACGCCTTCCAGATCGGTCCGACGACCCGTGGCGAGATCTTCCGCCGCCGCCTCCGCATCCTGTTGCAATTCATTGACCTGCCGGATCTGATCCTGCATCAATTCCTTGAAGGTCGGTCCGGTGGGTTGCTCGTTGCAGCAACCTTCGCGGGCGACGCCTGCAGACCGAAGGGCCTGAGAGGCGTTGGCTTGTCCGAGAAGTCCGAGGGGATCAGTCATGAAAGGCGCTCGTCAACTTATGCCAGCAGCTGCAGGGCGGAATTGATCATCGACTTGGCGGTCTCCGCGGCCGCAATGTTCGCCTCATATGACCTGCGAGCCTCCATGGAGTTCATCAACTCGACCTCGGGCGAAATGTCGGGATACCCGACATACCCCTCATTGTCAGCAAACGGCGAGCCCGGCTCAAATCGTTTCACGACGGACGAGTCTTCGCGAATCTCCGAGACGTGGACCCCAAGCGACGAGCCGGAAGACGGATCACCCGTCGAGAGGATGGGAATTCGACGATGAAACGGGGCGTACTGTCCCTGCTCATTGGTAATTGCATCGCGATTGGCGAGATTCGCGGCGTACGCCTCGAGGCGCACCCGTTGCGCCACCATGCCGGACGTCGAAATCTCAAGGGAGCCATACATGGGCAATTACTCCTAGAGCCGTTCGCGAATCGCGATGTTGAGCAGAGCAACGCGGCCACGCATCAACTCCGCCGCCACGCGATACGACGTGAAGTTCTCGGTGAGATCCTGCATCAGCCGTTCCAAACTGCGGTCATTGCCGTCGTGAAAGAGCAAATTGTCGCCAATTGGAGAGGGAGAGAGGTTCATTCGGTCAGCGTTCGCCTTGACCTCCTGAGTGTTCTCCAGATGCAGGTCGCCCCCGCCCTGTCCACGGCGACGATCGACTGCATCGGCCAACTGGGCCTGAAATCCGGACACCGAGACATCCATGGGCCGAAAGCCCGGCGTTGAGATATTCGCCAGATTGGAAGCGATCAGCCGCTGCCGAGCGCCGGCAAACTGCATCAATCGCTCCAGCGTCGGTAGCGCTCCGGCATTCGAGATTCCATCAATCAGTGTCATAGATGCCGCGCATTCTTTGCGCCACTGGCGCAGAAACTGCCTCAAACCGTCTCGGCCACGAGTGACAGCTCCTTCCAACGCTTGAGCTTGAGTCCCAGCGTTCGGACCCCGATGCCCAGCGCCTTGGCACTTCGCTGACGATGGCCGCGATTTGCTTCCAAGGTCGCAAGGATCGTTCGACGCTCGATTTCTTCGAGTGTCAATTCGCCGTTGCACACAAGATCCAGCTCCGGATCGATCAGACCATGCGCAGTGAGATGGTCAGAACCGACATGTGCGCCGGCAGTGCCATCGGAGGGCTCGATTCTGCTGAGCCACGGCCGAATGAGTTCGGCCGCGATTTCACCGGACCCGGCCAGCACGCTGGCCCGTTCGCACAGGTTCTGAAGTTCGCGCACGTTGCCGGGCCACGAATACTCCATGAGCAATTCCATCGCCTCCATGACGAACGACTTCGGAGGTCGACCTTCGCGCTGAGCCACCCGCGAAAGGAAATGGCGAGCAAGTTCGGGAATGTCCTCAACCCGGCTTCGCAGTGGCGGCATTGCCAGAGGAAGCACGTTGAGTCGGTAGAACAGGTCCTGCCGGAATGTCCCTCGCTCCACTTCGCTTGGAAGATTGCGATTGGTTGTGGCAATCACCCGAACATCCACGGTTCTTGGCGTACTCGATCCCACCCGTTCGAAGGCTCTTTCCTGAAGCACGCGGAGCAGCTTGGCCTGCAACTCAGGAGCAATTTCAGAGATCTCGTCGAGGAGAAGCGTTCCTCCATCAGCCAGCTCGAATCGCCCCTTGCGCAGCTTGTCCGCCCCGGTAAAAGCGCCCTTTTCGTGGCCGAAGAGTTCTGACTCAAGCAGGCTGGAGCTGAGTGCTGCACAGTTAATCGCGAGAAACGGCATCGACGCCCGCGGGCTGTGGGCATGAATCCAACGGGCCGCCACCTCCTTGCCCACGCCTGACTCACCGCTGATCAGCACGGTGCCATGGCTGTCGGCGATACGGGCCATCGTGGCCCGCATCGATTGCATGATTGAGGTCTCTCCGACCATCGTGTGCTGATCCCCATCAGCCGATGGGTTGCTGGCGGCCGCCCGGAGAATCTGGTTCTCCTTCAACAACTTTGCGTGCTCAAGGGCCCGCTCGACAGAAAGTGTCAACTCATCGCCGCTGAACGGCTTGGTGATGTAGTCAAAGGCGCCTCGCTTCATGGCGGCAACGGCGGTTTCCACCGTACCGAATGCGGTCATGAAGATGACCGGCAATTGCTCGTCAATCTTTCGGATTTCCTCCAACAACTCAAGACCGCCCATCTCCGGCATCTGCAGATCGGTGATCACGACTTCTGGCTGCTTCTCCGCAATCTTGGTCAGCGCCTGCTTTCCCCCGGATGCCGCCACCACGACGTGATTCCGACGGGCGAGCGTTGTCGCAACACTGTCGCGCATCATTTCCTTGTCATCAACGACCAGAACTCGACTCATGCTGCATGCTCCCTCGCCAGACGCCGCGAAACCGCCTTGGCCAATGACGCGCCGGATTCTTCATCTCGACGCGATATTCGTTCCGACCCTGCCCGCGCCGGTAGACACACATCAAACCGCGCGCCACACCCCTCCCCCTCGCCGACCGACATGTGGCCGCCGTGGGCGTCGACGATCCGGTGGACGATCGCAAGGCCCAGCCCCGTGCCACCGGCTCGCGTGGTGAAGAACGGATTGAAGATCTGTGATCGCAGTGCTGCCGGAACGCCAGGACCGCAGTCGACAACGCTGAGGACCACCCGCATCGCCCGCCGCCCGTCCGGGCAGCGGCGTATCTCGCGACCGGCAATGATCGTGATGGCGCGGTTCGGGGTTGCCGATTCGATCATCGCCTCCGCACCATTCCGGATCAGGTTGGAGAGTACCGAACTGATCAGCCCGCCGTCCACCTTCAGCCGGAGACCGGACTCCTGAACTCGATCACGACTGATCCGAATTCCCTCGCCCGCGAGGATTCCCTCGCAATCCGCCAGCGCTCGGTCGACAATCTCAGCCGCCGTCGTCTCCGTCGGCTGAATTCTCATGTCCCTCGCGAATGCGAGGACGTCGTTGACCACGGAATCCATCCTCTTCACGGCCCCGCTCATCCGCCGTGCCGTGTCCATGAGCCGGGGCTCGTGGGCAAGATCCTCCGTGAGCATCTGGGCATAAAGCGAGATGCACCCCAGCGGATTCCGAAGTTCATGAGCAATGCCGGCCGCCATTTCCCCGAGTGCCGCGAGTGACCGGCTTCGTCGCAATTGCTCATTCGCTTCCGCAAGTTCCGCCTTCAAGGCCGCCACCTGCTGCTGAAGGTGGGCATGGGTTTCAGCCAGCCTCGCGGCCATGGAATTCATGGTCGCCATGAGTTCCGCCAATTCTGCGGCGTCAACACGTGGAGGTTGAGTAATGGCGATCGTCATGTCGCTATCCCCGCCGATCGGCAAAACGGCTTGGCCCCTGATTGGCCGGCCGGTAGGCGGCCCGGGCCTGCTTGGCCACATCGGTCTCCGTCAATTCCTGCTGCAATCGTTGGCACACCAGCTGCATCGATGACTGGTCGCGGCCGTCCAGCTGCGCTATTTCCTCAAGCATCCCGGCCATGGCATGAATGTCGGACCGCACCCGATCTCCAAGTTCACGGTCGATCCATGTTGCGGAGCGTTCGAGATCCCTGAGGAGCTCCGGCAGCCCCTCGGGGCCGGACATGAGTCGGTCGATGACGTGCTGCCGTTCGGTCAGGATCGCCAACAGCACCTCGCCCTGCGCTGCATCAATGAGCGATGACTGCCGCTCTGACAAGGCGAGGATTCGCTCGATCGAAGCTCGGTGCTCCTTCAGGATGCCCTCGATTCGCCCTGCCCAGGACTCACGATCCAAAACGGTCATCGATGCACCTCCTTCGAATCGTCAGGCGCGAGCGACACCTCCACCGGGCTGGCCGCCAACCACCGCTCCCACGTTGCTCGGTCAAACATGGCGTCGGGACCGAGAAAGGCTTCATCAGGCAGCTGCGACAATCGAATCTGCGCCCGCCGATGTGCTGTTCGAGCTTTCTCGACCTGGCCCAGCGCCGAGTGAGAATTCACGATCTGAACCAGCGCCAGCACCGAGACCGGATTTGATGAATACTGGCGCTCGGCCTGTTCGTAGAGTTGAATCGCCTTCTCGTACTCCCCCATCTCATACGCCGCATCGGCGCGATACATCACCGCCATGCGAAGCTGCCCCTCGTGCGCAGTGTCCAGCTTGCGCTGATCAATCGCCTCAAGCGTTGACACAACGACACTGAAATTCTCCACGGCGGATTCAAGGGCGGCGTGACGCCGCTGCTCAAGATCATCACGTTCCGACGGCGTGAGCGACGGCGTTCGCATCTCCTCGGCAATCTGTCCCGCAAGCCCGCGATAGCTCTCGCCGAGCTTGAACGGCAGGTCGGCACCAACCGTTGACTCCGGCTTCCATTTCATCGCCGAGTCATAATTCTCGATGGCCCGTGCATACTCCGCGCGGGCGAAGAGAAGGTCCGCATATTGAACGACGGCTCGATGAAACTCCGGCGCATCAGGGGTCAGATTCTGGTTCCCCTGCAACACGCTCTCCAGGAGCTGCTCAGCCTGATCCGGTTTGCCGATCGCCGCCAGACACTGGGCCAACGGCACATGGCTCTGCGCGGCAAAGGGACTCTGCGGATGATCCCGCACAATGTCCTGATACACATTGGCGGCAGCGCCATAGTCGAGCTGTGCGTTGTAGGACTGGGCCAGACGGAACATCGCTTCCGCCCGACGCCCGTCATCGGCCGGCCGCCCGCCGATGTATTGCTTGAAAAAGTCCGTGGCTTGATCGTGCCATCCCGCAAGGTCGTAGCTGTCGGCAGCCATCCAGAGAGAATCCGCCCACTCTGAACCGTCTTCGACCCGTGCGGCTGACGCCCGGGCATGGCGAACGTAGTAGTCCGCCGCCCGCTTGTAGTGCCGGTTGGCCTGCTCACGGATCCCGGGATCAATCTCTTTGGGATCGAGGGTGCGAATGTCGCGTCCACCCGTCGCCTCGCGAATGATGCCATCGGCAATCAGCCGGCTCGTGGAGGCGATTCGAAAGAGAACCGCCGGAGGAAGGTCACCGCCCACGAAGAGCTTTTCCGCAAGCAGCACGTACTGGAGTGCCACATCAAGATTACCCAGCGCCAGCACGGCGTCATGCCGATCGACCAGACTCTGCGACACCCGATCCGCGGTGACGCTGCCGGAGGGGCCTTCGAGATCCAGCCGATCAATGAGCTCGGCGTAGTCAGCCATCGCCTTGACGTGTTCGCCGGAGGCTCCGAGCGACTCGGCCCTGCCCAGGAGCCCGGAGAGTTGAATAGGAGTCGAGGCAAAGTCCGCAAGAACGGTATCAAACGTCTGTCTCGCCTCGTCCAGCTCGCCGTGGGTTAGCCGAATCTGACCGAGAAGTGAGAGCGCTTCACCTCGTGCCATCTCGGGCCCATCGAAGAGCGTCAATGAATGCTGTAACTGACGCTCCGCAGCCGACTCATCGCCCGATTCGTAATAGGCCCTTCCCAGAAGCGCGTACAATTCCCCCAAATTGATCCCAAGGCCGGGCTGAAGCCTGGGCTCAAGCCGGCGCATGTCAATCAGGAGGTGATTGATGGCGTCCTCCGGATTCCCGGATTCAATTCGAAGTTCCGCCTGACGCGCCATGGCCCAGGCTTCATCGCCGACGGGCAGGCCTGGTTCGGCCCGGAATTCCCCAAGCGTACGCATGAGGCTGTCGGTGCCGGATCCGCCATGAGACACGGTGTAGTTGACGATGTCCCGGAACAGCGATGATCGATGCAATCGGGCCGATTCTCCGAGGGCGCCGCCAAAGAGACTGGCCAACTCCCCGAGTCGTTCCTGAGCCTGCTCAACCCTTCCCAGGGCGAGCTGAGCTGCAGCCCAGCGATGCAGCCGCTCAGGACTGAGCTTGAGGCCAAGCTCAATGGCCTTGGAATACTGAGTATCCGCATCCTGATACCGCTTCTCATCCGGCTTCCCCGTCGGGGTGGGCGCCATCGAAGCCCAATCCGCCAACGCTGCGTGAAACCGAGCTTGCTGCTCCGGACTCGCTCGCTCCAGGTTTGGCTCGATCCCGTCGGTCAGACGATGCGCAGCCTGATCAAACTCCCCGATCTCCAGCATGTTCTCGATCTGGGCGAGTGCTCCGTCGAAGTCGTCGACAGGTCGGCGTGACTGGATCGAGTGCACACCCCAGCCGATGGCCACAAGACTTCCGATCAGGGCTGGAATCTGCCATGCATTGAGCCATGGCGATCGCTTCCGCCCTTCGTCCGGCGCAGGTGATTCCTCAGACTGAGGTCGATCGTCGGCCAACGAGATCCTCTCTTTCGCCCGGCATGCCGAGCGAGACGATGCGCTGCGGCGAATCCATTCGCCGCGTCCGAAGTTATCGGTCGGGGGCCCCGAATGCCTCCAACATGGGTCGCGTCATTTACAGGCCCCGGTCACGAGGCTGGGTCGGCAGGTTTTGCGCCTGGCGTGTCGTCGGCATTTTGATCCTCGACAACTTGAACTCGGCCGAGCAGGTCACCGGCAGTTTCCCCGGACCTGTTGAACGCCGGAATAATGGCCAGCGCTGGGCTCAAGATCGTAAGTAACCGGAGCGTATTGCGGATAAGCAGGGCCACAGGGCCGGGACGCCGGCCTTGGAGATCTCTAACTCGGCCCCCCATCAGCCACAGTCCAACACTTCGCCCGGCAATGAGTTCTCCGACAAAAGTGTGCAGAACGGTCAGCACCCCCATCAGGATGGCCGGCTGGGCCGCCTTCCACGACAACGTCCACGATGGGAGGTGAAGGAGGTCTCCCGGCTCGCATTGAAGAATGACCATGGCCAACCCCCCACCGATGAGGACATCGATGAATAACGCAAGGCATCTCGCAGACAGAGGCAGCCGCGTTACGGTCGCCTTGGGTCGGTTGGCAAACTGCTCCATCATCATGGCTAGGAGCACAACCAGCAACGTAAGTGCTCCAAAGACAGGCACATGAACCCAGTGCCCGAGTTTCGAGACCGGTTCGAGAATTGCCGCCGGAGGTGACACCGCACCGTTTCTGACATCAATGGTGACCAGGAGGGCCTCGCGATTCAACGAAAAGCCCACCAGTGCGAGGCGATCACCGTCATTTCCGAAGCCCCATGCCGCCGGCGGAAGTCGAAACGTGGCCACCGACACCGGCCGCTCCGGGCGAATCAGGTCAGCGCGGAACTCTCCACTTGCCAGCCGGCTGAGCACCGCCAACTGATCTTGAATCACGGTGACATCGGTGACCTCGCCTTGGACAATCACTGAGGATTCAATCTGCCACTCGCCCGATTCCGGCTCCCGAGTCCAGACAACGACCTGCCCACGGCTTCCATCCCATTCGACCACCCGGGGCGACCCTTCCGGACCTCCAAGCCACGCAAGCCTTGCGATTCCGTGAGTCGTCAATGCCGGTCCGCCGAGATCAACCCAGGCGCTGTTCTCCAAGGCATGGATGTGGCATCCGCGTTCAGCAGGCCCCACGTCGGCCATGAGCGCAACCGGCCCTTTCGGCGATCCGATGAAATCGAACATTCGACCCGCCGCCGCCAGAGTTGGAAAGGTCTCCAATCGATCGGCCGGCTCGTTGAAATACTGATTCGTCAGCGGATTCAAAACCGTCGACAGTCCAACGACTTCCCACCCTGCCAACGCATCGCTCGCCCTGGCTCGGTACGCAATCCAGACCGAATCGCCCCAAGCTGCAATGCCCGACGGCAGGTCCGTGAGAGGCCATGCGTCGCGGGCGTAGGGCCCATTCATGTCGGCGGCGTGGTGAAGGAGCGCCCAACCGGCTGATCCATTGAGCCTCGGCACCACCAGCCAAAGGTGGTCGGCACTGCTGGCGGCGGGAATTCCCGCTTCCCCCATCGCGACCGCGCGAGCGGCGAACAGCAGCACCGCGACGAGAATGCCCTGCACCCGCCTCACGTTTGTTTCCCAATGTCAGGGGCATCACCGGCGATTGGTTCATTCACGGCCTTGATGACCTCCGGCTTCAGCAGCTTTTTCAGACGTTCGATGTCAAACAGGTTCTCATTCACCATCCCGGACCGACCTGTGGGTACGTCGAAATAGAGGTCAACCCGATCATCGGAGCCCACCCGTCGAAGCCTTACCCGAGTCGGAAACTTCGGGCTCTCCGCCGGCGACACCCCGTTTGTATCCACCGTCTTGAGCTCGTCAAGGTCTGAGCTCAAACGGGCGAGCCCATCTTCTCCCAACGCTGTAACCTGGATGATCTGCAAGGTCTTCGGATCGACGACGATTCGGATGGGTCCTCCATCCGCTCGGGCATCCAGTGTCCAACCGGTTGGATCTGGCGACCACCTCACCTCTCCATTCGCCTCCACATGCCCCAAACCCATCAGGTCAAGGAGCATCAGTGGGCTGAGCCCCATCGGCGAGTCAACACGGCCGTCGACGGCCGCGGAATGCAGCCCGATCTGCAGCGTTCGGGGCTCGGAAGCAAGGTCAAAAATCCAGAACTGGCTGTCATTGGAGCCCAGCCACAGAAATCGCTCCCCCACCTTCGTCAGGTTCACACCTACATTCCGGGGCGGCCTCCAGAAGAGCTCCACTCGGCAGAACTCAAACCTGGTGTCCCCATTCCCGTCTCGCCAATGCAGTTCCGCCTGCCCCCGCCCATAGAGTTCCTTGAATCGGTCAACATTGAGATTGTGGATGCGAACGATCTCCTCCGACGTTGGCTTGAGCAGGTCCCGTGGCGGTTCATCAGTGGGCGGAGTCGACTTGATCGATCCGTTGCAACCAAGGTTCCCGCAGAACGCGACCGTCAGGACCATCCAGCCGAGTGACTTCGCAATCCGGTGGATCATGAAAGGTCGCCAGAAAGAACCGCACCCAATTGATCAGCGAGGGACTGGACGTCATCCTCCACGAGTTTGGGGTTCAGGAGCTTCATTGGGATCTGCTCCTGTGGGTCACCCTTTTGAGTGATCAGCCAGTGTTCCATTCCGCCATCCTCCTCGCGACCGACGCATTTCAGCAGTCGCTTCCGGATCAGAGCCAAACCAAGGACGAACCGAAAGGCCTGCCGCTGGGGCCGATCATCGGTCTCGAGTCTCTGAAAGAGGTCGAGCAGGACATCATCGTCCACCAGCATGCGACGGGTCCGAGTCGGCTCCGGAACAATCGTCCGCCAGTAGCTGTAAAGACGCTCCGGACGAGTTCCCGATTCCCACGCCCGAGGTGAATAATCGAATCGATCGAAGCCCTCGTCCGCCTCGCGATCACAGAGCACGGCGATGCACGGCGATCCGACCGGTAGAACCTCGCCGGTTGCAGCACACCGACCGGTAAATCGACCAATCTCAAATCCTGCGGAATTTCGGCTCATTGTGTGAAATCATCTTACTGCAAGGCAATCAATCCAACGGTCCGGGCCACCACACACTGTATACTGAGGCAGACGAGTATACAGACCGATGATTGACCAACTCCTCTCGCTATTCCGCGGCTCACGATGGTACGAAATCATCGTCGAAGTGTCGGTCATTTGGGTCTGCATCTACCTCGTTTTTCGGTTCCTCCGGGGCACGCGCGGGGCGGGCGTCATCAAGGGTGTTCTGGTGCTGTTGCTGCTCCTGACCCTCGGGGTTCGCATGCTCGCGCAGGGCGGCGACAGTTTCATGCGGCTTCGGTTTCTCTATAACCAGGTCATCGCCGCGCTGGCGATCATGCTTGTCGTGGTGTTCCAGCCTGAACTTCGTCAGGCCATGATCCGTGTCGGTCAGGCCCGATGGTTTGGCCGCAACACAAGCGGAACCATTCGACTTGCCGATGCGGTCGCTGATGCGGTGACATTTCTCAGCAAGAGCCAGTTTGGCGCTTTGATCGCGATTGAACGCAACGTCGGGCTTGCCGGTCTGGTCGAGGAAGGCGTTCACCTTGATGCCGCCATCAGCGCTCGGTTGCTTCAGTCGATCTTCTGGCCCAACAACCCCCTCCATGATCTGGGTGTCGTGATTCGGGGTGACCGGATCCTGGCCGCCAATGTGCAGTTTCCGCTTGCGGAAGAGGGCCTCGTCCCGCCGCACCTCGGATCGCGCCACCGGGCCGGGGTTGGTGTTTCGCTCGAGTCTGATTGTCTCGTGGTCATTGTCAGCGAGGAGACCGGCCGAATCAGCCTCGCAGAACAAGGTCGTCTTCGGCTCGACATTCCGCGGCAGCAGTTTCGCGACGAATTGATTAAGTCGCTCCGCACGACCGTACCGGCACCTGCCTCAACACCGCCGAGAGAATCCGAGGGCGAACCGACCACGGTGATGGATCGCCCGACGACGTCAGCCTCAAGGAAGTCCGCATGAGCAGCCGCGGCACCGACATCTGGTCGATCGTGCTCGTCACGGTGATTGCGTTGGTCATCTGGCTCTGGGCCTCTGATGAAACCCGCCAGCCCGTTGAGAGGCCTGCAACGATCCAGGTGGTCTCGGCCGATCCGCAGGGCCTTGCGGTCAAGCCCTCAAAGGGTTTTCCCATAACGCTCAAGATTCTGGGTTCGGTTCGTGCCCTGCAGGAGGTGCAGCCTCAGCTTCGAGGAAACGTGACAATCCAGACCGGATCCTCCGCTGTTCCCAACAAGGTCGGTGAACACCTGATCGACGTTGCTGCAGCGCTCAATGCCAGCCCGATCTTCAACAGGACGGGGGCCACGGTGATTGCCGCCGATCCGCCGACCGTCAAGATTGAGATCAATGAGCTTCAGGAGGTTTCGGTCCCCGTTGAAGTGGTGGTTCCCGGGATCAAGCTTCAGGCAGCAGCAACGGTGGAACCTGCAACAGCAACGGTCCGAATTTCGGGCCAGGCGTCCGGCCGACTCACCAATCTGAAATTGGAAGCCGTCGTTGACCCGCAGGTGCTCGCCGGACTTGAGCAAGGCAAGACGCAGACCATCGAAGGAGATTGGCGCATTCCACAGTCATTCTCCTCAATCGCTGACGACATCCGGATTCCGCCCGGCAGGCCCAAGATCACACTCACGCCGGAATCACAGGTTTCAACCACAACCGTCTCCCGCGTCCCGGTCCAGATCGCAGGTCTCCCCTCGGACCTCGCCAACTACGTGGTGACCATCGAGGAATCCGACGCGTACCTTCGTGATGTGCGGCTCACCGGCCCTGTAGATCAGATTCGCAGGATTCAGAACAACGACGAGGGCGTCAAGATTGTCGCGATCGTGCATCTCACCTCGAACGATTTTGCCCTGAGGGTAACTCGAAAGGCCGTTTCCACCTGGGTGCTTCCGCCCGGGGTCACGTTTATCGCCGACGATCTACGGTCACCCCCGCAGGTTCGACTCAACATCCAGGATCGCCGCACCACAACGCCTTGATCAGGCTCTCCATTGCGTCGCGTGCCAATTCTTCTTGCCTCGGCGAAGAAGAATGCTTTCGCCGTGGAGCAGATCTGCCGTCGTGATCCGCCGATCGGCGTCCACCTTCTCGCCGTTAACCGACACCGCCCCGGCGGCCAGGTGCTCCCTCGCCTCACGTTTCGATTTGCACAACGTGGTCTCCGCCAGCACGTCCACCAAGGCAGCGCCGGCCCCCTCCAGCTGCGCCCGCGAATGTGTCGAGTGTGGCACGTCGGCGAAGACCTCGTGTAGCATCGCCGCATCCAGTCCGCGCACATCCCCTGAAAACAGGGCCTGCGCAGCGGCCTCGACCCGGGCTCGCTCCGTTGACCCGTGGATGACTTCAGTCATGGTTCGCGCCAGCGTCATCTGGGCCAGGCGCTCATGCGGCGCTGACGAGTGCCGGGCGGCGAGATCATTGATGTCCGCCTCCGGGAGCATCGTGTACCACTTCAACCACGACACGGCATCCGCATCCGGCAAGTTCACCCAGTACTGATAGAACTGGTACGGGCTGGTCCGGTCGCGAGTATCCGAACTCAGAAAGATCGCCCCGCCCGTCGATTTGCCCATCTTCTTCCCGTCGGATCGGGTCACCAGTGGCGCGGTCACTCCGAACGCCCCCCCATCCTCCGCCCCAAGCTCGCGGCGAATCAGGTCGATCCCCGCGACAATGTTGCCATACTGATCGCTCCCGGCCACCTGCAGCCGGCAGCCCATGGTCCTCCGCAAGTGCAGAAAATCATACGCTTGCATCAGCATGTAGCTGAACTCAGTAAAGCTGATGCCCTGCTCGCGAGTCTCCAGACGCTTGCGAACGCTGTCGCGCTGAATCATCTCGTTGACCGAGAAATGCTTGCCAACATCGCGTAGAACCTCCACGAATCCCAAGCGTCCGAGCCAGTCGAGATTATTGACCACCACGGCTCGATTCGAAATCGCTTTCGAGAAATCCAGCAGCCGCTCCAGAATCTTCTGTTGGCT
>CAYOWQ010000013.1:0-121149 GCA_964407695.1 uncultured Isosphaeraceae bacterium
TTAAACCACATGCTCCACCGCTTGTGTGAGCCCCCGTCAATTCCTTTGAGTTTTAGCCTTGCGACCGTACTCCCCAGGCGGCGCACTTAACACTTTTGCTTCGACCAAGAGGGCGTCAAGCCTCCTCGATCTAGTGCGCATCGTTTACGGCGTGGACTACCGGGGTATCTAATCCCGTTCGCTACCCACGCTTTCGTGCCTCAGCGTCAGAACTGGCCCAGCGGCCTGTCTTCACCGTTGGCGTTCCGATAGATATCTACGCATTTCACCGCTCCACCTATCGTTCCGACCGCCCCTACCAGCCTCAAGATGTGAAGTTCACGAAGCAATTCCCCGGTTGAGCCGAGGGATTTCACAACATGCTTTCACATCCGCCTACGCACGCTTTAAGCCCAGTGATTCCGATTAACGCTCGAGGCCTCTGTATTACCGCGACTGCTGGCACAGAGTTAGTCGCCTCTTCCTTTGGGTCTGGTCATTGTGTTCCTACACCCTGACAGCGGTTTACACCCCGAAGGGCTTCATCCCGCACGCGGCATTGCCCCGTCACGCTTTCGCGCATTGCGGAAGATTCGTTACTGCAGCCTCCCGTAGGAGTCCGAACAGTGTCTCAGTTTCGATGCGGCGGGTCATGCTCTCACACCCGCTACCCGTCGGAGGCTTGGTAGGCCATTACCCCACCAACTACCTGATAGGACATTCCCCGCTCCCAAGGCAGCAAGCCTTTGGTCTCTCGACATCATCGAGTATTACCCAGAGTTTCCCCTGGCTATCCTCGACCTTGGGGTACGTAGAAATGTATTCCTCGCCCTTTCGCCACTCTACTCAGGATTGCTCCCTTTCGCGTTCGACTTGCATGTTTTAGCCATGCCGCCAGCGTTCAATCTGAGCCAGGATCAAACTCTTCACTTGGTTTTTTCGTGAACCGGGCCGAAGCCCGAATATCTCGAATGAGAGTTGAAAGCCTGGCAACCGACCTCGATGAGGTCGGCTGGTCACACCGTGCTCCAAGTGGCTTCCGAAAAAGCCAGCACGATGCCGACAGGCGGCTAAACCTGTCGGATTTTTACGGACACCACTGCTTCCGCTCAAAGCAAGCTTTGAGACGGATCAATGGTTCTCTTGGAATCAAACCATAGCATCACAAGGATGTCCGAAGGATGCCGAACTGTGAACTCGGCACCCTGCTTGATCCGATCCATGACATCGTGTGAACGATCTCACTTCTCGGCCACATCCTCGCGGCGTTCCCAACTGTTTACTTGCAAAGGAAATCCCGACCCGAATCCGGTAGAACCAGAATAGGGACGTTCCCGGTCATTTCGACGGGATCGCAGATCATATCGAAGTTCAATCGCTTGTCAATCCTCAACAACCCTGTTCCAGAATTTTGCCCATTATCACACGGCACCTCCGAACCCTAACAGAATGGGCCCCACCGCAGATTTCCGCCCATTTATCCTTGGAAATTCCGTCATTGACGCTGGTGCGACGAGGTCGCAAGGACCACCACGTGCGTCGTCACAGGATTCGCCCGTTGCAGCTGAGAAACCGCCCGGGTCACCGAGGCCCCACTTGTGAGCACATCATCCACAAGAAAAACCGTCTTTCCACACAGTTCCCTTGATTTCATTCGCCGAAGCCTGATCCCGCGGCCACCCAGACGGACCCTTTCTGTCATAGTCCTGTTCGCTTGCGTTGGTCCGTCAGTCCGGCGGAGGGCACGCAGAATTGGCCGATCGATTCGGCGCGCAAAGCCTTCGGCAATGACCCTGGCATGATCGATTCCGCGAACAAGCCGCCGCGCGAATGGCATCGGCATCGGAACCACGATCGCCTCCTTGGGAAGGTCCGTGTGCGAAGCCTGGAATTGGTCAGCGAGAGACTCTCCGAGTCGAAACCCCATCTCACACCACGCCCGGTACTTGATGGCCCGAATCCAAAGAGCAAGATTGCCTTCATATGTTCCCAGTCGGGTCAGCGATGCCCACGGTATGGCTCGATTGCGGCAGTGGCCGCACCCAGTCGATGTTTCCTCACCTGATCCAACGGCCCGGCCGCACCGAGAGCAAGAGCTTTGAACGTCGTCGGGTCGCCATCCGGACAGTCGAAGGACGTCTGCCACTGGAGGCAGCTGAAGACCGAGGAGGTCGCGTTCAAAGGAGCGATGAAATCTGAGACCTACGGCGTTCACTGAGCGTCACGTCCCGCCGTATCGATTTCGCGGCAGCACCACAATCAGCAACGACGCGATCGGACCGAGCAGAAGTGAGATCAGGAACCAGGCGAGGCCACTTCGATTCTTGCCCTGTGCAAGGCCTGCATTGATTAATGACAGGGTGCCCCAACCGACGACGAATTGCTGCGTTTCGTTCATGCTGGTTCTCCTGAACGTCCCACCCTTCCTTGGAGTCCTGCTGCGCCGATTTCAAGCCGCTGATCGAACGTCGGCCGGCAGGGTTTCGATAATGTTCTGCAACACGGAGTCGGTGGTAGCGCCCTCGGCTTCTCCCTCGAAATTCAGCAGGCAACGATGCCGCATGGCGGGCAATACGACCGACCGAATGTCCTCGATGGAGACATTGCCCCGGCCATCGAGGAGGGCTTTGACCTTGGCGGCAAGCACGATTGTTTGAGCTGCACGGGGGCTGGCGCCAAACCGCAGAAAACGATTCACCAGCGGCGTTGCAAACTGACCCTGGGGATGGGTGCTGAGCACCAGTCGAACCGCATAGTCCTGCACGTGCGGCGCGATGATGACGCGACGAACCAGCTGTTGATGAGCGAGGATCGTGGGCCCATCGAGGACCTGCCTGACCGGCTCGATTTCGCCGGCGGTCGTTCGGTCAAGGATCTCGGAGAGCTCCTCACGGGTGGAGTACCCCACGACCAACTTGAAGAAAAATCGATCGAGCTGAGCTTCCGGCAGTGGGTAGGTGCCTTCCTGCTCGATTGGATTCTGCGTTGCCATGACGAAGAACGGCTTGTCGAGGTTGTAGGTCACGCCGCCGACGGTGACCGACTTTTCCTGCATGGCTTCGAGAAGCGAGGATTGAGTCTTGGGAGTGGCACGATTGATTTCGTCGGCCAGCACGATCTGGGCGAAGATCGGCCCCTTCCGGAATTGGAACTCCCGTCCATGTTCGGATTCCACGACGATGGTGGTGCCCGTCACATCCGCGGGCATCAGGTCGGGGGTGAACTGAATGCGCGAAAACTGAAGATGCAACGCCTGGCTGAGCGTTCGAATCAGGAGGGTCTTGCCGAGCCCGGGCACACCTTCGAGCAGGGCATGGCCCCCGGCGAAGAGACAGATCAGGACGCCGTCGACGATCTCTTCATGGCCGACAACGGCCTTGCGAATCTGCTGCTTCGCACCGTTGTAATCATCGCGAAATTTGGATGCGGCGGCCTCGATCGACGCGGAATCTGCATTGGACATCGGGGATCACTCCAGAAAGGGGTCGAGGCATGGTAACGGGCAAAATGCCCTCTTGCGCCTTTCGGGTGGAAACGCGCCCGTCGCGGTCCTAATGCGAGCCTTCACCCAGGCGCCCCTCCGACCGCTGCAGGGCATTCATCTCCGTGAGAATCACGGGCGGCTCTGTCGGCCGCGAGTCGGCTTCGAGGCTGTGCACGAGTTCGCGAAGTCGATCCCAGGTCCGGTCGCGACGGCACTGCCCCCAATACTCAAGGAGGGTCAGGTAGATATCGTGGCGGGCGCGCCGACGCTGGGCCTGCAGATTTTCAAGGCCCCGAGCGATCCGCTTGAATCCTTTGGCGTGTCCAAAGAACTTCACCGTGCGAATTCGCTCCTTCTCGATGAATCGGGGAAGAAACTCGATCCAGACATCACAGTCATGCAGGTCGCCGAGGATCTTCTGGACCTTTCTGGTCCGTTCCAGCATCTCCTCAACTTCAACCCCGAAGACAGGTTGAAACAACTCGACGGCATATCGCAACCGCTTGGCGGCGATGCGGAAATCATGATGTGCTTCAACGTCATGCGGGTCGGTCAGGCAATTTTCCTTGGCCAGCCATTCCTCCAACCGACCCAGAACGGCCTCGGCGGCGACCGGGCCAGCTGAATTCGAGGGCCGCAGGCGACTCTTGACCTTCAGACCTGTCGCGGCCTTCAGCATGTCCAAGACAGTGGATTCGCGCTCGAACCGATCCAGCGACCGGCGGAGATGTCGTTGGCGGCGATCGCGACGCTGGGTCAGCCTCAGCAGCAGGCGCTCTATCCCCGGGTGATCAGCTCGATCTTCCTGACGCCGCTCATATGCATCAAGGAAATCGATCTGCACATCCAGGTCGCGAACCTCGCCCAAAGACCTGCCAAGGCGACGGATGGACTGAAGCCATCGCCGGCCGGATTTCCTGGCGATGATGGTGTCGAATGCGGCCAGCGCGGTCCGCAGGCGTCGACACGCGACGCGCATGCGATGCACATGCTCAATGTGCCGTGACGTCTTGGCCCCTTCCAATGCGGTGCGAAGGTCGTCGAGCCAGCCGAGTGTGACATCCGCGGCCAGCGACTCCAGGGAAATGCCTCCCGAGCGTGACACGTGAACGTCAACAACTCTTTGGAATTCATTCATTCCAGACCATTGTGTATACGGCCGATAACTTCATTGTTCAACGGGTCCTTCCCACCTTGACGAGTTGTGGATGATCCCCTATTCTTCATCCGTCCATCCGGATATTCGGATGAATCAATTACGCGATTTTCCTCCCTTCGGAGCCTTGCCATGTCGACCGTAGCCGCCGCAAGCGTCAAGCCATCCACGTCGTCGTTCATGAACACCGGGTTGCCTCTCTTCGCAGCCATGCCGTTCAAGGTGGCGGACATGTCTGAGGCGACAGTTCGATTCGGACGAAAGGAAATCGAACTGGCTGAGCATGAGATGCCCGGACTGATGGCGATCCGAGAGAAGCATGGTCTGACAAAGCCGCTCAAGGGCGCGCGGATCACCGGTTCATTGCACATGACTGTGCAGACTGCGGTTCTGATTGAAACTCTGGTTCACCTCGGCGCTGAGGTGCGCTGGGCGTCATGCAACATCTTCAGCACCCAGGACCACGCGGCCGCCGCGGTGGCGGTTGGGCCGAAGGGAACGGTTCAGAGCCCGAAGGGTATTCCTGTGTTTGCCTGGAAGGGCGAGACGCTTGAGGAGTACTGGTGGTGCACATTCCAGGCGCTCCATTGGGGCGATGGCAAGGGCCCGAACATGCTCTTGGATGACGGTGGCGATGCGACGCTCCTTGTGCACAAGGGTGTCGAATTCAACAAGACGGGCGCTGTGCCGGACCCTGCCTCTGCTGACAATGAAGAACTTCAGATCGTGCTGCAGCTGCTGAGCGATCTGCAGAAGATCGACGGCAAATTCTGGGGTGCGTTCGCGACGGAGATCAAGGGCGTCTCCGAGGAGACCACCACGGGCGTGCACCGTCTGTACGAGATGATGAACGCGGGAACGCTGCTGTTTCCGGCGATCAACGTCAATGACTCGGTGACCAAGAGCAAGTTTGACAACCTGTATGGCTGCCGGCATTCGCTGGTTGACGGAATCATGCGAGCCACGGATGTGATGCTGGCGGGCAAGGTGGCGGTGGTGTGCGGCTATGGCGACGTCGGCAAGGGCTGCGCCCAGAGCCTGCGTGGCCAGGGCTGCCGCGTGAAGATCACGGAAATCGATCCGATCTGTGCGTTGCAGGCGTGCATGGAAGGCTACGAGGTGGTGACGCTCGAGGACGAGATCGCCAGCGCGGACCTCTTCATCACAGCCACGGGCAACTTCAACATCATCACCGCCGATCACATGGCGAAGATGAAAGACAAGGCGATCGTCGGCAACATCGGTCACTTTGACAACGAGATCGACATGGCGGGATTGAAGAAGATCACCGGCGTCAAGCGGGTGAACATCAAGCCGCAGGTTGACGAGTGGGTGTTCCCAAGCGGCAAGTCGATCATCGTACTGGCCGAAGGACGACTGCTGAACCTCGGATGCGCAACCGGTCACCCCTCGTTTGTGATGAGTAATTCGTTTACGAACCAGGTGATGGCGCAGATCGAGCTGTTTCAGAATGCAGGAACGCTTGAGAAGAAGGTTTTCACCCTGCCGAAGAAGCTCGACGAGGAAGTGGCGCGGTTGCACCTTGCCAAGCTGGGAGCGCGGCTGACCAAGCTTTCCACAAAGCAGGCGCAGTACATCGGTGTGCCGGTCGAAGGCCCGTATAAACCCGACCACTATCGGTATTGACGCTGCCCAATCGGGACGAATCAACGCGACGCCGTGGGTGGTACCGACCGAATTATCGGAAGCGACATGACTATTGTTGCGCGCCCGGCGCCGAAGGGACCGTGCTGATCAACGGGCCCGGGGCGGAAGTCGATAGTTGATGCATGAGGCCCCCCATCCAGAGCTGGAAGCGATGGACCATGATGTTCATATGGTCCGGGGTCCTGCTCGTGGGATTCTGGTGGCAGGCCCATTACGGTCTGGTGGCCGGCGCCCAGGCTGCGACGCCGGCGAGCTGGCCTGAGGACTGCGGCCTGCATATCGAGGCCGGCTGCCCGCGGCTGGTGATGGCGATGCATCCGAAGTGCCCGTGCACCCTCGCGACGATTGAAGAACTCTCTCGGATTCGGGCTCGTCTGGGTCCCGGTGTGCAGGTGACCGTCCTGTGCTATGTACCCCGAGACGGGGATGCATCATGGCTGGAGACCCGGAATTGTTCCAACGTGCGTCGAATTCCCAACGCGAGTCTCGTTCCCGACACTGAGGGAGAGATCGCCGCACGATTCGGCATGCACACCTCGGGACATGTCGCCTACTTCGATGGACGCGGCTCGTTGATCTACAGCGGCGGCGTGACGCCTTCGCGAGGCATGATCGGCTCCAATCCAGGGACGGATGCCATTCTTTGTGGGTCGACAGTGCGGCGGCCGGACCAGGGGAAGAGCGCCCGATCGGCTTGCCCGATCTTCGGATGCCCACTCTCCAATGATTTCAGCGGAGGCCACCGCAATGCGCCATGATGTGGCCACGACTTCCGACAGGGCCAGGATCATCTTTGGAGAGTTGATCGGCAATCAGCGTCGACGCACCAGCCGGATGTTTGTCTGGCTGCTCATCATTCAATTGGTCGGCGCGATCATTGCGGCCCTGGTGATTACTCCCTACACGTGGATCGGAGCACATCATCAGCTTCACCCGAACATGTGGGTGGCCCTGTTCCTGGGCGGAGCGCTCGCGGCATTTCCCGTCCTCGAAGGCCTGCGCTCGCCTGAATCGGCCCTGACGCGGCATCTCTTCGCGGCTTCACAGATGTTGTTTTCCGCGCTCCTGATTCACTTGACCGGCGGGCGAATCGAGACTCACTTCCACGTCTTTGGGTCACTGGCGTTTCTGGCGTATTACCGTGACTGGAAGGTGCTCTGCACCGCCACCGTGGTGGTCGCAGCGGATCATCTACTCCGGGGCGTGTACTTCCCGCTCTCGGTCTTCGGGGTCGAGATGGCGAGTCCATGGCGATGGATCGAACATGCGGCGTGGGTCGCCTTCGAGGATGTCATCCTGATCCTGTGGTGTGTCCAAGGCGTTCGAGAGTTGAAACACATTGCCGCCGACCGCGCTTCGATCGAAGCCCATCGTGATCTGGTGGAGTTGCAGGTCCAGGAGCGTACGGCCGATCTGATGGCCGCCGCGGCCGCCCTTCAGAAGAGCGAGGCGGATGCCAAAGCGGCGGCGGCAGACGCTGAATCAGCGAGTCGTGCCAAGAGCAATTTTCTGGCCAACATGAGTCATGAGATTCGCACACCGATGACGGCCATTCTTGGATATGCCGACCTGCTGCTCGAGTCGACGCTGGCTGACGAGGAGCGAGAGGACGCGGTGAGGATCATTCACCTTCAGGGTGAACGCCTGCTGGCCCTGATCAATGACATTCTCGACCTCTCTCGGATCGAAGCGGGGAAGATGACGATGGAGCGTGTGCCCTGCCTGCCGGGCCAAGTCTGCGAAGAGGTGTTTTCGCTGATGCATGTCAAGGCGAAATCGAAGGGGCTCACCCTCAAGCTTGAGCGAAACGACGGGAATTGCGTGGTCGAAACCGATCCAACCCGGCTTCGTCAGATTCTGCTCAATCTGGTGGGGAATGCCGTGAAGTTCACCGAGAAGGGTTCGGTCACGCTGAGCATTGATGCTCAGTCCCACGGCCTTCAGTCGACACTCCGTTTTCGCGTGGCCGACACCGGGATCGGCATCAGCCAGGAACAGATCGAAAGGCTTTTTCAGCCGTTCTCACAGGCCGACACGTCAACGACGAGACGGTTTGGCGGAACAGGCCTTGGACTCACCATTTCGAAGCAGATGGTTTCCATGCTGGGTGGAACGATCGGGGTTGAGAGTACGCCGGGAGAGGGATCCGTTTTCACGATCCAAATGGTTGCGCCGATCACCGAGGCCAACAGCCCTTCGAGCCAGGTGCGGGAATGCGGTCCCGGTGAGAATATCGCCTCACTTCCCGCAGGCACCCGAATCCTGTTGGCAGAGGACGGGCCTGAGAATCAACGGCTCCTCTCGCATCACCTCCGGAATGCAGGGGCGTTCGTACAGATTGTCGATAACGGTCGCGTGGCCGTTGAAGAGGCCAAGCATTCACTTGAGGCCGGCACGCCCTACGACGTCATCCTGATGGACATGCAGATGCCGGAACTGGACGGATACAGCGCGACCAGCCATCTGCGCAGCCTTGGATGGAAGGGCCCGATCCTTGCGCTGACCGCCCATGCGATGCAGGGTGATCGACAGAAGTGCCTCCATGCCGGATGCACGGATTACCTGACCAAGCCGATCGATCGGGCCACGCTCATTCGCGCGTGTCACAAATTCCTCGATGACCGGGTCAAGGCGCCCGCGGCCTGACGATTGACACCGTCAGCCACGGCGCTTCGCCACCACGACTCCGTTCCTGATCTGCACGAGGGCCGTGATGTGTGAAGGTTCCGGCTCGTCGGAACCTCCAAACACCTTGAACAACTCGCCTTCGCTGCGGGTGGGCCGAAACGTCCATCGCCAGACCTGAGAGCCGTCGGACAGGTCCGTCTCAAAATCCGGCGGGCCAAAAGCAGCCCGCACCCACTCCGCGGAAGTCTTGTCTTCGTCAATCCAGTCAAACTGCTCCTCGCTGATGTATGTGCCTTCGTAGGATGTGCTGGGACCCTGCATCATGATTTCCACCGGGCCTTCGAGGGCAAGGCGCAATTCAAGCGGACTGGTCTCAAGCTTCAGGGCGCTCTCCGTTCTCAGCGTGGACTCACCGCAACCTTGAAGTGCTGCAGCGGCGGCGAAGGTAGATATCGAAAAGGACAATCGAGGGAATCCACGCATGAACAGTCTCCTTGGAAGGAATGTTCGTGTCGTGGTCCAAGAAGAACATGAAGCCGCGATGAATCGAGGCTCATAATTCCACTACCGTTTCTTCCGCTGCTTGAATTTGCTCTTGATGCTCTCGGTCCGGGTTGAGCCCTTGCCTCCCAGACCCGGCATGCCCTTGAGGGCGGGAACCATGGAGGGGTCCATGTTGCCCATCTCCTTCATCGCCTTGAACTTGCCAAGCATGCCCATGCCCGCCATCTGCTGGGTGAGCTTCTGCATGGTCTCAAACTGTCGCGAGAGTTGATTGACCTCCTGAGGCTGCGTGCCGCTGCCGGTCGAGATCCTCTTGACACGGCTCTTGTTGAGGACCTTCAGATCCTCGCGCTCCTCCGGAGTCATCGAGTTGACGATGCCCTCCAGGCGATCCAGCTGCTTCTCGTCAACCTCGACGTTCTTCAGGGCAGCGCCGACGCCGGGAAGCAGGCCGAGCAACTGCTTCATCGGCCCCATTCGGCGAAGACTGCGGAGCTGGGTGAGAAAGTCGTCCATCGTCAGCTTGCCCTTGGCCATCTTCTCCGCAATCTTCTCCGCCTCCTCTTCCGACACTTCCTGTCGCGCCTTCTCGACCAGCGACACCACATCGCCCATTCCGAGAATTCGGCCGGCAAGACGCTCGGCATGGAATTCCTCGAGGGCATCGAACTTCTCGCCAACACCAAGGAACTTGATGGGAGCCCCGGTGACGCGGCGAACGGAAAGGGCTGCGCCGCCGCGGGTGTCGGAATCGAATTTCGTCAGGATGACGCCGTCAATGGCGAGGCGGCGATGGAACTCGCGGGCTGAATTCACAGCGTCCTGCCCGGTCATGGCATCGACCACAAGGAGAATCTGATGGGGCGTGACCGCCCGGTTGACGCCTTCGAGCTCGCCCATCAACTCGTCGTTGATATGAAGTCGACCGGCGGTATCGAGAATGAGAACATCGAACCGCTCAGCGCGGGCCTTCTGAAGTGCCCGAATACAGACCCCCACCGCGACCCCGACCGCACGGCCATACTCAGCGCACTTATCCGGCTCGCCATAGAACGCCACCTTGGCGTGGCCCTTGGCCTGCTGCTGGACACCGTCCACCACAAGCCGCAACTGATCCACTGCGGCGGGCCGCTGAAGATCGGCCGCGGCGACGAGCACGCTCTTTCCCCGCTGACGAAAATAGGCGGCGAGTTTGCCGCAGGTCGTGGTTTTCCCGGAGCCCTGAAGGCCGCACATCATGACCACAGTGGGCGGCGGATCGACGTAGTAGATCGGGCCGTCAGCGCCGGGATTCGAACCCATGAGTTCCACCAGGGTCTCGTGAACCACGGCGATCATTTCCTGACCGGGCTTGAGGCTCTTGGTGACTTCGCGGCCGACCGACCTGGCAATCACGTCATCGCAGAAACTCTTGACGACGTCGAGGTGCACATCCGCCTCGAGCAGCGCGGTGCGAACATCGGCCATGGCCTCGCGAACGTTGTCTTCGGAGATGCGGCCGCGGCCGGAGAGATTGCGGAAGACGTTACTGAAGCGCTCGGACAGTGATTCAAACATCAGGACTCCAATTGACACACCACTCGGTCTCTACCGGGCAGGTGAACTCTGATGTCAGTGCTGTGACCGCAGCGGCTGCATTGTATGGGCAAACGTTGGAGTTGGTGGTGCGGCCTCGAGGTCGGACTACTGCTTGAGCCTCGCCTTCATGATGCGAATTGCCTCGCGGCTTGAATCAATGAGGATGGCGTTTCGACCCAGGGCCAGCGCCGAAGCGCCGGTGGTGCCGCTTCCGGCAAAGAAATCGAGCACCGTGTCGCCGGGTTCGGAGTGCACATTGACGATGCGATCAAGGATGGCTCGCGGCTTCTGCGTGGGGTAGCCGGTCTTCTCCTTGCTTGTCGTGGGGACAATCGTGTTCCACCAGACATCGGTGGGTGTCTTGCCGCGGGCAGCCTTCTCGGGAGTGACCAGATTCGGCGCCATGTAGGGAATTCGATCGATGGCCTCGTAGCGATAGACATAGTTGTCCGGATCGGCGACGTACCAGAGGATCGTGTCATGCTTTCGGGGCCAGCGACGGCGGGCTCGCCCACCGTAGTCGTAGGCCCAGATGATCTCGTTCATGAAGTGGTCGCGGCCGAGCATGGCGTCGAGGGCGACCTTGACGTAATGAGACTCGCGATCATCGAGGTGCACGAAGATTGAGCCATCGGCCGCGAGGCAGCGCAGCCCCGCCTCAATGCGGGGCAGCAGAAACGCCAGATAGTCGTTGAACGTGTCGGCGTATGCAGGGCTGGAAACGGCTCCCACCGAATACCGACGCCCGTGAAACCCGTGGCGCGTGCCGGACTCGTCCGACCGAACCACCATGCGCTGCCGCCGTTGGATTCGACCGGTATTGAACGGCGGGTCAATATAGATCAGTCTCGCAACGCCTCTCGGCAACGTGGTCAGAGCTTGCAGACAATCTCCCCGAAGAATCTGGACTGTCGAGCTGCAAGACTCAGCCGATCGACGCGTCATTGCGAAGAGAAACGCTGGAAGAATTCCCGAATTCTCAAGAGCCGGTCGACGCGCTGGCGCGGGTCGCCGGAACGGGGCAATCCATGGTCCGCTCCGGGATAGACCACAAGTTCGACTGGTTTGTTGAGGACCTTCAGCGTCCGAAACAGCGTCTCGGACTGACCCGCGCCAACCACGGTGTCCGCGCCGGCTTCGATCAGGAGCAGTGGAGTCTGAATGCGCCGGGCATCGCCAAGCGGACTGTTGCGATCAATGATGGACCGACTATTGCGATCAAACGGGAGGACACCCATCCACTGCTCAACCATTCGCCACGAATCACCGTTGCCGAAAAAGCTCAGGAGGTCGTAGACACCGCGTTCCGCAACGGCGGCCTTGAACCGATTGTCATGGGCGACGATCCATGCCGTCAGAAAGCCGCCATAGGAGCCACCCATGATGAATTGGCGATTGGGATCGACCCAGTCGAGCACGAGGGCGTGGTCGAGGGCGGCGAGAACGTCTCCACCCGGGCCCTCACCCCAATCCTGGCGATTCGCACGCTGAAACGCTTCACCATACCCACCGGAGCCGCGAGGATTGCAATAGACGATTCCGTAGCCGGAGGCCGCGAAATACTGCTGCTCAAACCAGATGGTCGGCTCGCCAGGGCCCCACATTGCGGACGGCCCGCCATGGATCTGAACGACGACCGGGTACCGTGTGGCGCCAGTCTGCCGAAGAGGGGGAAGAACCCAACTCTGAACTCGGCGGCCGTCGGGGCGAGAGATCCACGACTCAACGGGGAAGCTGATCGAACGTTCGGCCACCCAGGGATTCGGATCGAAGAGCAGACGTTCTCCGGAAAGATCGCGGAGAATCACTGAGTTCGGGCGGGCAATGGATGATTCGACGTACACGAGGGCCGAAGCGCCGGCATCAAAAGATCCTACGGTGATAGGCAGCTGATCGCGCCCCTTCGCAACAACCGCGGGAGTGGTCATCCCTGGTGCGAGGTTGAAAAGCGCAGTTGCACCCTCGTGCGAGGCGGTGAAATACAGGCCGGCGCCCGTGCTGCTCCAGGCAAAGTCACGAACGGACAGATCCATGCGCTCCCCCGCAATGAGCGGCGAAGTTCCATCGGCCGCGGCCAACCCCAGTTGAACCAACCTGAAGGCCGGCTCATCAATGGCCAGCGACAAAAACGCGAGCGTCGACCCATCCCGACTGAATCGCGGACGGGTCAGACGACGGCCCTCCACGGCCACGAGCGGCCGATCATCGGAGCCATCAACGGCCACCGATCGAATCGACCGTTCGAGCGAGCGATCAGGATTCACCCCATCCGACGATACCGAGTAGGCGATGCGACGCGAGTCGGGGGTAAAGACCGGATCGGCGCAATCGGCAAACCGGTTTGTGACCCGGCGGACACTGTTTTCGGTCTCGATGCCGACCACGAGAATCTGAGAGAATTCACGCGGCGATCGGCGCGACGTGTTGCTCACATCCGTTGATACCCGAGCCACTCCTTTGACAGCATTTCTCTCCAGCCAGGCGCGGATTTCGGCGTCATCACCCACCAGGTTGGGACTGTCGTTTGCGATGTCACCCCATGTTCGCAGGGGTCGCTCATGGTCGTAGTCGGGAGCCCCCGAGAGCGATACCGCCTCAACCGGGACTGTCGTTGCAATGGACTTCCCGTCAGGCGACCACACCGGTCTGCCGGCGCCGTTCGGAAAGGTCGCGAGAATCCGACTCTCTCCGCCGCGCAGACTCACGAGTCGAAGTTCCTGATAGCCGGATGGAGTCTTTGTCTCCGCAGGGTGGCGGAGGAATGCCAATTGTCGACCGTCGGGTGATACCGAGGCGTTGGAATCGACATTCGCGCCGAAGGTGAGTTGGAGCGGCGAACTCTCCGGCCGGGTCAGGTCGATTTGAAACAGGTGGCCGCGAACTTGCCAATTCTCTTCATCGCTGAGCCCGTCACCGGTGTCGAAGGATTGAACCGTGATGATTGCCGAGGAGCCATCATCGGCGACATCGACCTGGGTCACCGTCCGAAGCAGGAAGAAATCGGCAATCTCGATCGGCCGCGTGGCGGCGGCAGCGCTCGCCTGAACAGCGACCACAACCATCGCCGCAACGCACTGGAGCGTACTCATGCTGCGATCATATCGGTTGGCGGGAGACCGCGCAAAGCCATCAGGTGATTTGTGGTCGGCGGATCAGGCGGCGGCTTCGTCGAGCGCTTTCTTGAACTCGGCCTTGTTGGTCAAGCCGACCCATTTCTTGGCAAGTTGCCCGCCCTTGAAGAGCATGACCGTGGGAATCGCGGTGATGCCGTACTTGACGGCTGTTCCGTGATTGGCGTCGGTATCCATCTTGCCGATCTTGGCCTTGCCGTTGTATTCGGTGGCCAACTCGTTGATTGTCGGGGTCAGCATGCGGCAGGGCATGCACCATTCGGCCCAGAAGTCCACGATGACCGGGACGTCGGATTTGAGGACCTCGGAGTCAAAGTTTGCGTCGGTAAATTCCATGACGGCGTTACTGGCCATTGCGTTCCTCCATCAATCAGGTTGGATGCAATCCTAGCCGACCGGTTACGAAGGGCAATTCGCCTATTGATCCTGGGGGGCAATGCCCATTCCGCGACGATCGGGATAGGCTGGTCGCGCGGGAGGACGGTACGGATGGGCCGTGATTTCGTCGAGCATAAGCCCGATCGCAACATCGAGTTGAGGGTCGCCGCCCGCGACCATCTTGGAAGGATCGTCGACAACCTTGAGATCGGGGTCCACGCCATGGCCCTCGATGCCCCAGGTTCCGTCGTTTTCATAGAACGCAAAGACAGGAACGGATATCGAGGCGCCGTCCATGAGCGGAGGGTTTCCAGTAATGCCGACGAGCCCGCCCCACGTCCGCATCCCGATCAACTTGCCGAGACCGGCTTGCCGGAAGTAATGCGGGAATGCGTCGCCGCCAGAGCCCGCAAGGCCGTTGATCAGCATGCACTTCGGCCCTTGATGTGAATCGGGAGGCCATCGCCAATCGTTTCCGTCACGCCGAGCCCAGTAGTTGGTGACCGGCCGGTTCAGAAGTTCTATGAAGCGGGTCGGTATCTGGCCGCCACCGTTCCAGCGCTCGTCGATGATGAGGGCATCGCGGTCGATCTGCGATTGGAACTGGCGGACCAGGTTGTTCTGTCCATTGACCCCGGTGTCCGGCACATAGATATATCCGACGCGACCGCCGGTCTTCTCTTCAACGTATTTTCGATTGTGTTCGATCCAGGCCCGGAATCGGAGGTTGGCCTCGGAGTCAAGCGGCTCGACCACCACGTCTCGAGCGTCACCATCCAGAACTGGTTTGTCGGAGACGGTGAGCGTGATCGCACGGCCGACCTGGCCGACGAACGCCGCCCAAGGATCCTTCGCGGTGTCCAGTTTGACGCCGTTCACCGCCAGCAGGTAGTCCCCCACCTTGACCTTGATTCCGGGTTGCGACAATGGACCGCGAGCATCGAGGTCCCACGGACCACCTTCAAGAATTCGACTGATCCGGTATGCGACGGCCGTCCCATCTTCACCGGCGGGCCCGAGCTCAAAATCCGCGCCAAGGAGACCGACGCCGAGCGAGGGCTGAGACTCAAACGTCGGGTGGTTGTAGTACGCATGACCGACGTTGAGCTCGGAAATCATTTCGCTGATGACGTAGCCGACGTCATCGCGGCTGGCACAATGATCCACGAGGTCGCCGTATCGCTTGAGCATTCCCTTCCAGTCGACACCGTGCATGTTGGGGTCGTAGAAGTAGTCGCGCATCAGTCGCCATGCATCCGTGACGATCTGTCGCCATTCATCCTTGGGATCCACCGAGACCAGCAGATCGGAGAACGGAACATCCTTGGCAGACGCGCCGGCCGAAGCATTGATGATTTTGGGGGCTCCTCCCAGGAGGAGCAGCTTCTTCCCATCGGCCGACATGACGAAATTCTGCGCGGAAGAGATCAACTTCTCCTCCTTCTTCTCGTCGGACGGATCAAAGATCTTGATTCCCGCGGCAACATTCGATTGCCGTGCGCCCTGTCGACCGAACACAAGGTGATTGGCGTCGTTCACCGCAAGATGAAAGAACGCGCCGCTCTCCACGGGAAGAATGATGCTTCGATGTTCGAATCCATCGAGGTCGATCTTGACTTCCTTGGGCGGTTCCTTGGTCGCGCTGTCGGGCTGGGAAGTCGATGATGGTGAACGAGTCACCGTGAAGGTCGCCACCTGCCCTTGCCAGTGCACTTCGCCCTTGAGCGTGGAACCTTCCAGGGTTGCCTCGACGGTGACCTCAATTTTCTGAGGATCCATTCCCTTGCAGGACAGCTTTCCTGATTCAGGATCGAACGAACCGGACGTGATGGTGACGACGCCAATGACTGCCCGAATCGATCCGGTGACGGAGCGATCGGCAGTCATCGTCAACTCGAAAGTGACCTCCAGCGACGTGTTGGTGCCCTGATCCGTCGCAGAGCCTGTCCAGGTTCCGCTCAAAGGGTCCGCCGGCTGCGTTTCCGGGGCGGTGTCGGGCTTTGTTGATGCCGCTGCAGGGTCATCCTTCTTCCACGTCACCTCATCTGATTTCGGAGCAAACGGCGAGGGCAAATCGGCCCGAAGCGGCGTGACAATCAACTGCTCGCTGTCGGTATAGATAAACGTGGTGCCGAAATCCTCATAGTCCGGCGCGAAGGATCGATTGCTCTTGTAATAGATGTACTCGCCTTTGCGGTCGAACACCGGCTGGGAATCATTGAACATCCCGCTGGTCACCTGCGTCGGCTTCTCATCGCCGATTCGATAAAGGAAGATTGCCGCGCGAGGAACGCCGTCGAGCGAGCGCTCGTAGGTGATCCAACGGCTGTCACTCGACCAACTCACGAACGCCGAGCGGTTGGCCCAGGGATCCTGATCAATTTTCCTGGTGACGTCGCCTTCGAGGGTATGAAGATAGATCGCCCCGGACTTGTCTGAGAACACCAGATTCTTGGAGTCAGGCGACCATGTGGGCTCGAATCTGAAGGGGATCGGATCGCCGGCCGGCGCGGTCGTCAGGCGACGAGGCGCCTCCTTCCCGTCTGACTGCGTCACATACAGTTCGTACTCACCACTCTCATCCGAGAAATAGGCGATCCAGCGCCCATCCGGACTCCACGCCGGGTATCGCTCGTACACGCCATCCGAATGGGTCAGATTCCGCGGCGAGCCGTGTTCTGCCGGCACGGTCCAGATGTCGCCTCGAGCTTCGACCACCGCGCGGACACCCGTTGGTGACAAGTCCCAGTCACGGGAGGTCTTTGAAGCATCCACCAATTGCGGGCGAAGTCGCGGCCGATCCCCCGGAATGGTGATCTCCACCTCACTGACACCGCCCGTGGTGACATCAAGCGTCATCAGGCTTGAACCATATTGAAACACAATCATCCCCGTTCCCTTCGGACCGGGACCGATCGAGGGCCACTTGACGTCGTATTCAGACAGAGCCGTCACCTGAGTTCGATTTCCCGAGGCCAGGTCATACCGCCAGATATTGAGACGATGCTCCGCCCCTTCGTCTGACAGGTAATAGAGCGTCTGTCCGTTCCACATGGGAAGCGTGTCGGTGCCTTCCCAATCCGTGGCCAGCCTCGCCTCATTCGTCTTCAGATTGAACAGCCAGATATCTGTGGCCATGCCGCCGCGATATCGTTTCCATGTGCGGAAATCGGTGGTGTGCGGGGTATATGCCAGCCATGTTGCGTCGGGACTGATCGCGGCCATGGCGCCATACGGGACGGGAAGTTGCTTCGGAAGACCGCCGGTCGGCGCCACTTGAAACAACTGAGATTGTCGCTGAAGGCCGGCAAGGCCGTTACTGAAGAACAGCAATTGTCCGTCAGGCGTCCAATCGCAAAGAACCTCACCCGCCGGGTGATGCGTGACCCGCACCGCTTCACCGCCGGCAATGGGTAGGACATAGAGATCGCGATTGCCGTCATAGTTGCCGACGAATGCCAGATTGGCTCCGTCCGGACTGAACTTCGGAAACAATTCACCTCCCGGCGGGCTGGCCAGAAGCGTGGCGGTCCCGCCTGTCACCGGCGCCAGCCACACATCGTTGGCGTAGATGAACACGATTTGATCGCGCCCCACGTCGGGAAATCGAAGCATCAGCGCGTCCGGCGCGGAATCGGCCATCGCCACGGAAGGAAGAATCAGGCCAACGGCAACAATCGTTCGAATCTTCATTCAAGTAACTCCAAGGCACTTTCAGGGTTCCCAGTGTATGTGGAAATCGCCCGCGGATGCATCGCCGGCGGGATGTCTTCGGCGAATCTTCCCGCCCAAGCTTGACGCACGATCCCGGTGACGTATTCTGATGTCTGGCTGAAGGTGTCTTCTTCGTCATCCTTGACGAAGGCCCTTTCGATTCACTGTGGTGGTGATCGAGAGGAGGGAAGGTGGTGAGAATCCACCGCGGACGCGCCGCCGTGACGGGTGCCGGTAGAGAGCATCGCTTTCGCCCGGCAGAAACGACCCATGTTGCCACTGCCGCCCTGATCCCAATCGAATCGGGGTGGTGGGAAGGCGGGTCGGAATTCGCCCGAAGCCGGAAGACCTGCCGCAGCCGACGTCGTTGCCCTCGCGTCATAGGGCCGAGCGATGCGTGCCGGTCAGTTCCCGCCGGTACCGCCATTGCAAGGTCGCAGATGCGTGGGTTCACCTGTTCGGTGTTTACCGCCGAACGCGGGAGCCGTTCCGCGCGAATCGGAACGAAAAACTGGAGTCGACATGAAGTTTTCCTTCTGTTCAATCGGTGGGTGTGCGATGGTTCTCTCGGCAGCGGCGCTCGCCGGCGTTGACCCGTTCGCGGATTCCGTTCTCAGCTACGAACCCGGTCGGGATGCCGCTTCGGGGTATGACAACCCATCGGTGGCTTTGGGTTCGCCGGAACGGCTGACCGGCGACGGATCGATCTTCCAATCGGTGGTGTCGTGCTTCAGCTCGCCCTATCTCCCCGATGAAATCGTGACGATTGGTCTTGGCGGCCATTGCGCTGTGAAGTTCGACGAGGCTGTCGAGGATGACCCATCCAACCCGTATGGCATCGACTTCCTGATCTTCGGCAATTCGTTCTTCATTGACCTCGACTGGCCGAATGGAGTTGTCGGTGACTTGTTCACCTCGGAGGAACCGATTGTGGAGGTCAGCGACGATGGCAGGACCTGGCATGTCGTCACCGCGGTTCATGCATGGGGATTCGCCCCGACGATCGGCTGGCTGGATGCAGGCCCTTACGACTCCGCGGAGGGAGCAACTCCGAGTGATTTCACGCGTCCGATTGCTCCCGATACCTATCCGACAGACCTGATCGGCCTGTCCTATCCGGAGGTTGTCAAGGCGTATGGCGGCTCGGGAGGCGGCGTCGGCTACGACCTTGCGACGAGCGGTTTGCGAAGCGCGCAGTATGTCCGCATCAGCGTCGCCGTCGACGCGTCGGGCTACCTGGCAATCGATGCGGTGTCCGACGTGGCCCCAACCGCGATTGTGGGAGATCTCAACGGTGATGCAGTTGTCAATGGAGCCGATCTGGGCCTGCTCCTGTCGTCGTGGGGAGACTGCGCGGACTGCGACGAGGACTTGAATGGGGATGGTTTGGTTGATGGAGCAGACCTTGGCCTTCTGCTTGGATCGTGGAGTCTCCGATGAGCGATGCAATTCGGTCCGGCGTCTGGCCCAGAGGCTCGGATTCCGGTGTGTCGGGGCGGAGGCAAGGTCGCCCCGACAGACATTTTCCACGCGGCATGACTCTCCTGGAAGCGCTCGTCGTCATGTCGGCGATCACGGTTCTCGCCGGCCTGCTGGTGCCGACAGTCTCCAAGTGTGCTTCCTTCGCCCGATCAAATGCATGCTCCAACAACCTGCGGCAGTTGCACAGCGCTGCACTGGCTTATAGCGCTGCCAATGAGGAGCGGATGCCGCCGGCGGTGCTCTTTCACTCCGAAGGACCCGGTATCAAGACCGTGGCATGGGACTTTGAGCAGGATGCGAATGGCGATGTGCTGCCCGGACCGGTCCTTGAGCGCATCAGCACGGATGGGCAGGTGTGCCAATGCCCAACCTTCGTCGGCTCGGCCACCTTCGGGGCGGACCCGTTTACCGGATACAACTACAACACGTCATTCATCGGGACCGAAGGGTCGTATCCAAAAACCGGCCCCGACGGCCAACTCCTCGACGGGTGGAACAACGCACGGCTCGGCCTCCCCCCCGGCGCCTTGCGGCGGACCGATTCAACCGCCCTGTTCGGCGACGGCGGCTGGTCCGGCGGGGCCAACAAGTTCATGCGCAGCCCGATGAACACCGTCGAGAAGAACCTCGGAACAGTCTATGCGGGGGGCCAGGATTTTCGACACGATGGTTGCTGCAACATCGTTCATCTCGACGGGCATTGCCGAAGCAGCAACCTGGCCCACAAGGGCAAGCTCGCAACACCAGCACTCCTGAAGAGTCCCCTGGGGTGGCCTGAGCACGGTTTTCTATCCAACGACGATCGCGCCTACGACCCGCGTTGAAATCTTCTCATGTCCCAGCGGTGAAGTCGACGAGACACGTCACGAACCTCCCGAGGATTCCCACGTTCTAAAGGCGTATCGTAGCCTCGGACCACCTCAACATGATTGCATTCTTCAACAACGTCAAGACCACTTTCTTGTTGGGCGCCCTGTTTGCCATGCTGGTCTGGCTTGGCTCCTACTGGGGCACGCAGGGCATGATCTTCTTTGGCATTCTCGCGCTGGTGATGAACTTCTCGGCGTGGTTCTTCTCAGACAAACTGGCCATCGCCGCGATGCGCGGCCACGAAGTGACTGAACAGACCGCTCCTGATCTGTACCGGATGGTGCAATCACTCGCTCAGCGCGCCAATCTTCCCATGCCGCGCGTCTATGTGTGCCCTCAGGAGGCGCCGAATGCCTTTGCAACCGGCCGAAATCCAAGGCACGCGGCCGTTGCCGTGACCCAGGGCACCCTGCGGCTGTTGAATCATGAAGAACTCGAAGGCGTGATCGGCCACGAGTTGGCCCACATCAAGAATCGCGACACGCTGACTTCGGCGGTGGCGGCGACGGTGGCCGGCATCTTCAGCATGCTTGCTCAGCACGCCATGTGGTTCGGCCTCGGCGGCAACAATCGCGAGGGTGGGAACCCGTTTATTGGATTGATCATGATCCTGCTGGGCGCCTTCGGAGCTGCGGTTATCAAGGCGATGATCAGCCGGTCGCGCGAATACGTGGCCGATGCCCACGGAGCTCGCATCGCCGGCTCGCCGCTCGGGCTCGTCAGTGCGCTGCGCAAGCTCGACGCCTATGCAAAGCAGATCCCGCTCGTTCAGCCCAACCCGGCCATGAACAACCTGTTCATTGTGGAGCCGTTCATGGGCAAGGCGATCACGAACCTCTTCGCCAGCCACCCCCCCACCGAGGAACGCATCGCCGCCCTCATGACGCTGGCCGACGATCGCTGATCGGCAGCGTTGGCCTTAGGCCGCGTCAACTGCAGGTCTCAGTTCAAACACCGTGATCTCCGGCCGGGCCAGGAATCGCACGCGCGCCAAGTGTCCGAGGCCACGATTGATGTACAGTCGCCGCCCATCGCCAAGATCGATCTCGCCCGAGGTATACCGCCGGTTTTTCACCGGCAGGATCGGCGGCGGCAGGAACGGCGGCCTGCATTGTCCGCCGTGGGTGTGCCCACAGAGTATCCAACCCGTGTAGTCATTCCAGCCGGGTTCATCCGCGCCGTCGGGGTTGTGGCAGAGTGCCAGATGCACATCCGCCCGAGACACAGTTGAGAACGTGAGATCCAGATCAAAGTTGCCCGACCAGAGATCGTCGACACCGGCGACGTTCAGGCCGTCGATCGTGGCAACGGAATTTCGCAGCGGTTGAATCCCTCGCTGTCGCAAACCCGCTGCCAGTTCGTCCGCCACCGGGCCGGCGCGGAACCCAGCGCCGTAGTCGTGATTGCCAAGGATCGCGATGGAACCCAGCCGTCCGTGTGGAAACCGGTCGCACAGACCGAGGATGCGCTTCACCCATGGCGTTGTTGCATGCGTTGTGAAATCGCCGGTCACCACGACAAGGTCAGCGCTGATCTCTCGAACCCGATCGAACGCCTCGAGCAGGAACGCATCCTCCACGTTGCTGCAGCAGTGCAGGTCGCTGACCTGCACAATTCGACGACCAATCCACGCCGCAGGCAGGTTGGCAATCTCCATCGGCCGCGAGACAACCTCAATCCAGCGCGGCTCAATGCGCCAGGCGTAGCCGAACAACCCCGCACCGGTCAGCCCCGCGGCACCGGCCGCAAGAAAACGGCGGCGGGAGAGCAGTCTGGAGGCATTACCGTCAGTTCGAGTCACCGGGGTGGTACTGAGTAATGTCTCCATCGGTTCTGGTCTGTGGCTCGCACGACAACATCCTGCTGGGATTCCTTGGCGCATTCCCCGCCGATGACGCGTGTTGCCTTAGAGAGGAGTTTTTCGGTCCCCCAAACAGGAGCTTTCCATGCCTCAGATCCGCATCCACGGTTTCTCGACCACCATGCTCTCAACGAGCCTTCTCGCCGCCATGTTGGCTTCTTCCACGTTTGCCAGCCTGAAGTGGCAGACATCGGCCGCCCCCGGCGGGTTCATGCAATCCTGCGCCGGCCCGTCCGGCGGCGGATCCAGCCCCTGGCCCGGCGACGACATCTTTCCCATGTTCCCCGATGCCTCGGCCGACAAGGAAGAACTCGCCTTCACCGGCGACACCAGCGCTTCCACCAGCGCAGCGTTCAGCGGCCCTGCCGGCTCCGGCACCGCCACCAATTCGTCGTCCGGAACGTCGGGCCTCGGGTTCATCGCCGGTTTCGCCGCCAACGACGCCCCGAACAACTCGTTCTTCGCCCACGCCGAGTCCAACGGCGGCTGGTCGGAGATGTTCACCGTCTCCAATCCCGCGCTGACCGGGCAGGATGGTTTCATGCAGTTCACCCTCAATGTCAATGGATCTCTTTCGGCTGCGGGGTTTGCAGGCTTGAGCGGGTTTGTCGTCACGGGCTACAAGGACAACGCGCAGCTTCTCAAGAACGCGCTCTTCAGCGAGGGTGGCTCGGACCTCCTCGGCACCGATCGGCAATATGGCAACTGGGGCATCGCCACCTATGCCGTCAACGAATCGGTCAGCAAGACCGTCGACGACACCGTCACCTTCGCCGTACCGATCAAGTTCGGGACCCCGTTCAAGCTCGGTATTTATGCCAAGGCCAAGGCGGGCATGCGCTCCGCCAGCGGTGTGCCGGGCAACAGCACCTGCACGGCCGACTTCTCGCAGGGTCTCATCTGGGGCGGCATTGTCGCCGTCTATCACGGCATGACCCCGATCGACGACTACACGATCTCGTCGGGCAGCGGCGTTGACTGGGACATTCCATTCGATGCCGGCGACCCCGCCGACCTCAACGGCGACGGCGTGGTCAATGGCGCGGACCTCGGCCTGCTGCTGGCTGCGTGGGGCACGCCGGATGGCGACATCAACGGAGATGGCACCACGGATGGCGCTGACCTTGGGCTGCTGCTGGGAAGCTGGAGTTGAGGAGGAGCTCGAAGAGACTGAGAGACAAAGAGACTAAGAGACTAAGAGACAAAGAGACTGAGAGACTGAGTGGTGGCACGGTTGGTCCGCCAGTGAATCCGCTCGCTCTCGCCACCCCACCCACGAAAACACCCCGCGAGTCCTCGCGGGGTGTTTCAATGTTGACGTGTTGACCAGTTGACGTGTTTTGCGGCGCCGCCTTACGGCACCGCCGGGCACGCCAGCCCCGTAAAGCTCGGGGCTCTCAATCCGTTCACGCCGATCACCGTCTGCATCACGCTGTCGTAATCGAGCACGGGCGAACCGGGCGTATTCACCTGGTTCACGGCGGTGATTCTCACCGTCGTGGGGTCGCCGCCGACCAGCGCCACCGTTCCCGTCTGGTAGCGCCTTGCGGTCTGCTCGATCCGAAACGTTCCCGCATCGAAACTGCCTCCGGCAATCGGCTGCAGTTCCTGATCGAACGTGACATACACCGCCGTCTCCGAGCCGTCGAACACGGCCGAGACCGGCAACGGCGGATGCTCACACGGGAAACGTGCTGTCGGCGACAAAACCCCCGACCGCATTGCGGACCGCTGGATCCTGAAACGGAATGGTCACCTCGCTCGCTGCGGCGATCGTCGCCGAAAAGGTCACCGCCAGCGTGGTGGGCGTGGTCAGCACAGCGCTGGTCGCCGTCGCCCCCGCCACATCGGTGGTGTATTTCGGCGTGCCCTTGAGCACGACCGGCTGATCAAACGTGAGGGTGAGCACGGCGCCCACCGCCGTGGCTGACTCGATCCGCACCGGGGTCTCGCGCGTCGGCAGAGCCCGGCCGCTGGTCGGTCTTGAAGTCGTTCGAAGCATGGCAATCTCCTTCTATGAGAAGTTTCAGAGTTGAGGTCAGAAGAACACGCGGGCTCACGCCGCCTCGGCCAGTCCATCGCCGCCGGAGAGGTTGAGCGTCGGCCCGCTTTCGGAATCACCTTCCACCACCGGTTGGGCAACACCCACGGCAGGGGCCACGATCCGCATGGTCACCGGCAGGCTCCAAGGCCCGGTCTCGCCGCGCATCGACGCCCAGCGGGCGTAATACGTCGCATTGGCGCCATCCTCCTCGGCGGTGAAGTTCACCTGCACCGGGTTCTTCGTGAACTTGCCGAGGAACTTCGCATCATCGAGCGACCCCTGCCCATCGGCGGTGATCGCCACGAACAGTTGCAGCTCGCTGGCACCGAACGGCTTCGCCCGCGAATCCGGCGTGGTGGAATCGCTGTAACGGATCTCCTGCACGCCGGGCGTGGCGAGGATGATGCTCAGAATCGGCGAGGTCTGCGGACACTCCACCGGGTTGCGGTCGGGGTTGATCGGGCGAACGCCGATGGTCACCTTGTCCGAATCCGCCACGCCCGGGGCGTCCTTAATTAAGATCGCATACTGCCGACACAGCGTCTCGGCGATCGAGCGGGCGTCATCCTTCTCGATGATCGTGGCCCTGGTGCGGGTGGCCTCGTTGCTGGAGATGGCGAGCTTGGCGACGAAATCATCCACCGCCGCCTGCACCGACGCCGCCTGTGCCGGCGTCATGAGAAACTTTCCGGGGTCCGCCGAAATGTTGGTGGCGAACGTCTCTCCCCACGTGCGAAACCCTTCATCGCTCGCGGGGATATAGCTCCCTGTTGCTGCCATGAAAACCCTCCTTCCGGGCGCGCGACAGCGCCCTGTGAGTACTTCCGGACTTTCAGATTTCAGATCAACCCTCGAACAACCCGGGGCGCATCAACGTGATGCAGATGAGTTTTCGGCGCAATGCGTGCGCGACTTGGGGGAAAAGAAAAATTCTTTCAAAGATTTTTTTCGGGGGTGCTTAATCGACTGTCGCGCGGTTGGGCGCTGGGGAGGGCTCTGTAGGCGAATGAACACCGGTTGTCATAGAAGTCTCGCACGCGCCAAACGATGCATGTGAGCGACCGCGTCCGCCGCGAGGCCGACGCCGTTACATGTCCTGCCCATCAGTCCTTACACGGAAGAATTTCCCTCTCCGGCGAACACCCGGACATGGCGCGGGCGGACGAATACGGTGCAGCCCGCCGTGAGCGCCATGGTGATGAATCGCTCCTGCGAGAGCTCCGCCATGAGCGACTGCTGCGCTGAGGTGCGAAGCTCAACCCGCACGATCGGACCCGCCGAATGAACCCGGATGACCGTGGCTGTGATCGAGGGCATGCCGTCGGCATCCGTATCGATCGTCAGATCGTGGGGCCGAATGAAGAGTCGGGCTTCGCCGTCCGCCGGAACTGCCGGGGCCGCCGAGTCCCTGATCGGCACGGTGTCAATCGGCACATCGATCGGCCCCAGCTGCACCCGCCCCGCATCGATCCGTCCGTGAAACTGGTTCACTTCGCCGAGGAACCGCATCACGAACTCGCTGCGCGGATGGTGGAACACATCGTCGGGCGTTCCGACCTGCTCGATGCGCCCGCGGTTCATCACCACGATCCGGTCCGCCACTTCGAGCGCTTCATCCTGATCGTGCGTCACGAAGACGCTGGTGATGTGCAGCTCATCGTGCAGGCGTCGAAGCCAGGCTCGCAGCTCCTTGCGCACCTTCGCATCGAGCGCGCCGAAGGGTTCATCCAGCAGAAGCACGCGCGGCTCAACCGCGAGGGCGCGCGCCAGCGCTACGCGCTGCCGCTGTCCGCCCGAGAGCTGGCTGGGGTAGCGCCCGGCGAGGCCGTCGAGCTGAACCAGCCGCAGCAGCTCGTGTACCCGGTCGCGAATCGCTTTCCGCGACGGGCGCGAATGCCACGGTCGAACCCGAAGCCCGAAGGCCACGTTGTTGAAGACGCTCATGTGGCGGAAGAGGGCGTAGTGCTGGAATACGAAACCCACCTGGCGCCGCCGAACCGGTCGACGCGCCACATCTTCGCCGTGAAAGAGGATGGATCCCGATTCGGGGTCCGCGGGCTCGAGGCCCGCGATGATGCGAAGCAGCGTCGTCTTGCCCGATCCCGACGGCCCCAGCAGCGCGACGAGGCTTCCCGTCGGCACGTGCAGGCTGACGTCATCGAGGGCCTTGAAGGCGCTGAACGATTTCGTGATGTTCCGTACGTCGATGCTCATGCGCTCTCCGTGGCCGCTCCGGATGTCTGTGTCTCGATCGAGGCGGCGGCCGCGTGCTCAGCGCGGAGCCGCCATTCAAGGACTGACTTCAGAATGAGCGTCACCAGCGCCAGAATCGCCATGAGCGAAGCCACCGCGAACGCCGCAGCGAAGTTGTATTCGTTGTAGAGGATCTCGACGTGCAGCGGCATGGTGTTGGTCTTCTCGCGAATGTGGCCCGACACCACCGAGACCGCGCCGAACTCACCCATCGCGCGGGCGTTGGCGAGGATGATGCCGTAGAGGAGGGCCCACTTGACGTTGGGCAGCGTGATGCGGAAGAAGGTCTGCCAGCCGCCGGCCCCGAGGGTGATTGCCGCCTGTTCCTCCTCTGTGCCCTGCGCCTGCATGAGGGGGATCAGCTCGCGCGCCACGAATGGAAACGTGATGAAGATCGTCGCGATCACAATTCCGGGTACGGCGAAGATCACCTGGATGTCATGGTCGCGCAACCAGGGACCCAGCCATCCCTGCAAGCCGAAGAGAAGCACAAAGATCAGCCCGCTGATCACGGGCGACACGGCGAACGGCAGGTCGATCAGCGTCAAAAGCAGGTTCCGGCCGGGGAACTGGAATTTCGCGATCGACCACGCGGCCGAGAGGCCGAAGACGGTGTTGAGGGGAACGGCGATCGCGGCGGTCAGCAAGGTGAGCCGGATGGCGTCGATCGCCGCCGGATCATGGAAACTCTCCAGGTAGACGCCGAAACCCTTGCGAAGCGCCTCGGTGAATACGGTGATCAGGGGCAGCAGAAGGAACAATCCGAGAAAACCCACACTGATGATGATGAGCAGCCATTGAAACGCGCGCGGCTCACCGACGGCGGTCCGCATCGTGTGCGATTTCTCCGCACGTGCGCGAGGGGGGGCAACGGCAATCATGTGATTTTCCTCACGCTCGCGACCATCGATTGCTCCACCATTGCAGGAGGTTGATGACCAGGAGCAGCACGAACGAGAGAACGAGCATGACCACCGCGATCGCGGCGGCTCCTTCGTAGTCGTATTGCTCCAGCTTGGTAATGATGAGAAGCGGAACGATCTCCGTTCGCATCGGCATGTTGCCGCTGATGAAGACGACCGATCCATATTCGCCCAGCGCCCGGGCAAACGAGAGTGCAAAGCCCGTCAGGAGAGGCGGCAGAAGCGCCGGCAGAATCACGCGGCGAAACGTCTGGAGGCGGGCTGCGCCAAGGCTGGCAGCCGCCTCTTCAACCTCCACTTCCAGATCCTCAATCGCGGGCTGCAGCGTGCGGACAACAAACGGCAAACCAATGAACGTCAGCGCGATGCAGACGCCCAGCGGGGAGAATGCGGCCTTGATGCCCAAGGGCTCAAGCCACTGGCCGATCCAGCCGTTTGGCGCATAGAGCGCGGTAAGGGCAATGCCTGAGACCGCCGTGGGCAGGGCGAATGGCAGGTCGACGATCGCATCCAGCAGCCGCCGGCCCGGAAACCGATAACGCACGAGCACCCACGCCACGATAAAGCCGAAGATGGAATTCACCACCGCCCCAAGCAGCGAAGCGCCGACGCTCAGCTTGAACGACGCGATCACCCGTGGATTGGCCACGACTTCCCAGAAGCGATCGAGCCCCATGCCGGCAGACTTGGCAAACAGCGCCGCGAGGGGAATGAAAACGATCACGCTGGAATAGACGATGGTGAATCCAAGCGTCATTCCGAGTCCAGGCAACGGAGATCGGCGTGATCGAAGCATGGGCGACAATGTCCAACGGCAGGGAAGCTGTGATCCGCATGATGTCGTGCGGATCACAGTGCTTCCCTTCCGTGGGGAGACTCAGCTCGTGAACGTGCTGATGGGTGTGGTCAGTTTCCTTTCGGCTGATAAATCTGGTCGAAGAGTCCGCCGTCGTCGAAGTGGCGGGCCTGGGCCGCGGCCCAGCCCCCGAATACGTCATTGATTGTGATCAGCGGAATCGCCGGGAATCGCGTGAGGTCGGCCGGATCGACGAGGTCAGGCAGGTTGGGACGGTAGAAGTGCTTGGCGGCGAGCTGCTGACCGGTTTTGGTGTACAGGAATTCGAGATAGGCCTGGGCCACCTGGCGCGTGCCGCGCTTGTCGACGTTGGCATCGACGACCGCCACGGGCGGCTCGGCGAGAATGCTCATGGACGGAATGACGACTTCGAACTTGTCGGCGCCGAACTCCTTGATGGCGAGAAACGCCTCATTCTCCCACGAGAGGAACACATCACCGATGCCGCGCTGGACGAAGGTAGTCGTCGAGCCGCGAGCGCCCGAGTCGAGCACCGGAACGTGCGTGAACAGCTCGCTGACAAACGCCTTGGCCTTCGCTTCCGCGGCGGCGACAGCTTCGGCATGCTCGGCCCTTCCGATCTTCGCCAGATCGCCGAGCTCGCGCTTAAGCGCGAAGCCCCACGCGGCGAGATAGTTCCAGCGTGCGCCGCCGGAGGTCTTGGGATTCGGCGTGATGACTTCAACGCCCGGCTTGGTGAGGTCGCCCCAGTCACGAATGCCCTTGGGGTTGCCCTTCCGGACCAGGAAAACGATGGTCGAGGTGTACGGCGAGCTGTTGTGCGGCAGCCGCTCCTGCCAGTTCGGCGGGAGGAGCGTGGATTGCTTGGCGATCGCATCGATGTCGTAGGCGAGGGCGAGTGTGACGACGTCGGCTTCGAGGCCGTCGATGACGGCGCGGGCCTGCTTGCCGGAGCCGCCGTGAGACATTTCGAATTTGACTTCATCGCCGGACTTCGCCGTCCAGTGCTTGGCGAAAGCCTCATTGAACTCCTTGTAAAGCTCTCGAGTGGGGTCGTAGGAAACATTCAACAGCGTCACTTTTCGTGAGGCCGGGGTCGCAACGGCCGAAAGATTCAGGAAGCCGATCGCCGCGAGCAGGGCAAAACCGATGAACCCGGGGGCGAAGCGCGAGGCCCGTCGGCTGGCGGAGGCTTCGTTGTTATCAGTGTGAAAGAATGCAGTCATATGGATGAGCTCCGGTTCTGTTGGTGAGATCTGGTTAGAACGACCATTGAAGCTGGCTGCGCACGGCGAACTGGTCCTCGTCGGTAGAGCTAACGATCCCTGAGCCGGTGTTGGGAGCGGGCACCGCGTCAAGCGAATAAACAACATCAAGCGAGAGCTTCAGATTGTGTCTGTTGAAGTAGTACGTACCGCCGGCGGTGATGAACTGCAGTTCATCCTCAGCGATCGCCCCCGTTCCGGACTGCGTACCTGCTCCGTTGTTGCGGTAGTAGAAACCGTCAAGGTCGGTCCATTCGTAGCGACCGAACAGCTCCAACTTGTCGGGAATGACGAAGAATCCAGCCTGGGCAACGAATCCGATCTGGGTGGCGTCGTCGAGAGCGGAAGAAAAATCCTCACTGTTGAACTGCTGGCCATACAGCGCTGTGAAGAAGTTGAATCCGCCGAGCTCGACGGAAAGATCGGCGGTGTACTTGAACACGTCGGGAAGATCGGTCGAAGCCTCCGAGCCGAGCTCATAGTCCGCACCGGCCCCGATCAAGACTGCGAGTTTTTCGCCAGACCAGCTTGAGAAATCGTCAAACTGTTTCCAGTCACCGGAGATCAGAACATCAGCGCGGGCCGACGCCGCCAGATCGGTCCGGTCGGCGTTGAATTCAGAGTTCTGCGCGTAGGATCCATCGTGCAGGCTAGCGTGCAGGCGAAGCCACTTCCCCGTGTGGACAGCTTCAATGCCCTGCGTGTAATCGACCGTGTAGTAGTCGGCTGTATACGATCGCTCGATCGCGAGCTGGCGGGTGCTCGAAACGAACTCTTCGCGGGCGAAGACCGGCTTGAATTGCCCCACCTTCACGTTCATTTCGCTGCCGAAGTCGTAGGCCAGGTAGGCATACTCCAGAACGGCGTTCCCGTTGCTTCGATCAGCATTCAATCGAAGGCGATAGGTGAGGGCCGGATCGATGGCGGTTCCACGGAAATCCAGACGCGTTCGGCGCATCTGAAACCCGCCGACCTCGTCGTCCATGCTGCCGGACTGTTCGCTGGAATTGTAGATGTACCGAATCTGCTGCTCGAGATTCAGCTTCAGCGAGAACTTACCGTCTGGACTCGAAACGAAAAAACCTTTGTCGTAGCCCGCGGTCAGACCGTCGGCGAGCAGCGAAGCGCGGGCGTCGGCATCAGCGAGGACATCCTCCACCAAGGCGCGAATCTCTGCGGTCCGCTGTTCGGCGAGCACCGCGTCCGATTCGCTACTGCCGAGCCGGGCCAGCTCCAGCGCTTGTCTGGCGATCACCTCATCCTGAGCTTTCATCCGCTCCTCGAGTTGACACAGGCGGTCGGTCAAAGGATCCCGGCCGGATTGCGACTCCGCGGACCCTGCGCACAGCACCATCGGCACGGCGGCGAACAGACTGCAGACTCGGTTTGGCATGGCGACTCCTGGGAACACTTGATGAGGAAACGAGACAGAGCCAACGAATAGCGAACGGCATGCCAATGCCGTCTCGGGCCTGTTTTCGCCGTCCGAGCCGAATGTCCATCATATAATCTGGAAAAACAGGTCATTCCACACAGGATTTTCCGTGATATAATCTGGATGTGGAGGCCCGAAGTGTCCTTTCCTGGTGGCCCGCGATCATGGCGTGCGAGACCCTCGATGCCGCGACGGCATCGCTCGGATTGCGCCTTGCCCAACAGTGGCCATTGAAGCGGCTTGGAATCTACGAGGTGCTTCGGGAATCGGCACGGACGGTGGCGCTGGCCGGTTGGTCAGGCGACCGCGATCGCTTCGATGACGAGGCGGAGCCGCTTGCACCCGCGGCTGTTCGCCGCGCCCTCAAGTGGTGCGGCCGAAACGAAATCGCGCTGAGAGCTGGCGGCGAGTTCGATCGACCAGTCCCCTTGCCATTGATTCCGCGCACGTTTTCGGGTCCGGTCGCCGCGACCGGCTGGCGGTGCGATCCCGACCGTTGCGGGATCATCCTTGTCGAGCCGGTTGCGACGTATCGACTCAAGGGCGGTGATCGCGACTCCTTGCAGCGGGTGGGCGAGTTGATCGAGGCGGCCATCGTGCAGGATGGCCGCACCCATGAGATTCGAGTGCTGCGAAGCGCTGCCGATGCCGACCGCGAATCGCTTCGCCGGCGCCTGGGCCGGGATGAGCAGTCGGACGAGATCGTGGGCGCCAACGGCGGATTGCGCCCGGTGATGCAGCGCGTGCAGCTGGTGGCGCGATCTGATGCTCCCATCCTCATTCTCGGTGAGACCGGCTCCGGCAAGGAGGTCATCGCACGATCGATCCATCGACAGTCGCTACGAGCACGTGCCCCGTTCGTCCGCGTCAACTGCGGCGCGCTGCCGCCGGACCTGATTGACTCGGAACTCTTCGGCCACGAGAAGGGCGCGTTCACCGGAGCGACCGCAACACGAATGGGTTGGTTCGAGCGGGCTGACGAGGGCACGCTGTTCCTGGACGAAATCGGCGAATTGACGACGGCGGCACAGGTTCGGCTTCTGCGCATCCTCCAGGATGGAACATTCCAGCGCGTCGGCGGCGGCGAGACCCGACACGTCAACGTCCGCATCGTGGCGGCGACGCATCGGGACCTGCCGCGGATGATTCACGAGGGTCGGTTTCGCGAAGACCTCTGGTACCGGCTCGCGGTTTTCCCGATCGTGCTTCCGCCACTGCGCGAGCACATCGAGGATCTTCCAGCGCTCGCACAGCAGTTCGTACGCCGGGCGTCCTACCGTTTCGGTTTCGCCGAGGTTGGGATCACCGCAGCCGATCTGAACTTGCTCAGCGCCTATCGATGGCCCGGCAACGTGCGGGAACTGGCGAGCGTTGTGGATCGCGCGGTGATTCTCGGCGGCGGCGTCTCGCTTGACTTTGCAGCAGCATTGGGAACCTTTGGCGATCATCGCCATTCACCGACTGCGGAACTGCCGGCGTCGCCCTCACACCTCCCGGCCAATAGCCCCCGCTGGAATCTTGACGGCGTGATGCGCGACCACATCACCGCAGCGCTGGGTCTATGCCGCGGCCGCGTTGAAGGCCCCTCTGGTGCAGCGCTGCTCCTGGGGATCAATCCGCATACGCTTCGAGCACGGATGCGAAAGCTCGGCATCAAGTGGGCGACGTTTCGACGCTCGCGCGACGCCCGATCGTTCTGAGTTCGAGGCGACGCGCCTTTGCGCAGGTTGTCCTTGTGACACTGTGGGGGGTGCTGAAGTCGGAATCGTTCGGCGACACCCCAGTCGAGAAACGCCATCGGATGGTGACCGGCACCCGCCCACGTCCACCCCGTTTATCCGCCCGGAATCGCGGTTGGGCAGCGCCAGCGTCCGAAAAACAAGCAGAATCCCCGCGCGCCTTCGCGAAATCCCCGCGCCCCTTCGCGAAATCCCCGCGCCCCTTCGCGAAATCCCCGCGCGCCTTCGCGAAGTCCTCGCGCGCCTTCGCGAAATCCCCGCGCGCCTTCGCGAAATCCCCGCGCCCCTTCGCGAAATCCCCGCGCCCCTTCGCGAAGTCCCCGCGCGCCTTCGCGAAGTCCCCGCGCCCCTTCGCGAAGTCCCCGCGCGCCTTCGCGAAATCCCCGCGCCCCTACGCGAAGTCCCCGCGCCCCTACGCGAAATCCCCGCGCCCCTTCGCGAGTTCCCCGCGCCCCTTCGCGAAGTCCCCGCGCCCATTCGCGAAGTCCCCGCGCGCCTTCGCAAGTTCCCCGCGCGCCTTAGCCTTTTCCCCGCGCCGATTCGCGAAGGCGCGTGAGACCGGGAGCCCAGGAGAGAACGCCAGCAGAAGGCAGGCGGTCTGCAGCGCAGACCCTGCCTTTCTTCGAGAAACGGGCCGGGAGAATTCGGTAGGCCGCGGGCGGGTCAGGGTTTCTTCGGCGAGCCGCCCTTCTGTCGGGGAATCGCAAGGTCACGGGCCACAATGGTCCAGTCGCTGCGGCGGTCGCTGCCGTGATTGGCGGCACGCCCCTGCACCGTCAAGCGGCTGATCGATTCCGCATCACTCTCAACCCCTTCGAAGGTAACTGTTGCGCTCACGGGTGTTCCCGCAACAATGGGGGCTAATCTGTAGAATGCTTCCATCTCTATTGTCCCGACTGTCCCACGTCGTGACCAATAGGAGCTCCCGAGATCGTTCACCATCTCGGCCTGGTTTGATCCCACGGCAACATCCAGATCGCGCTCGGATGATTCCAGCGTCAGCTTGACCACGACCGAGCCGTCGTGCTGGCGTTCCACGGCGTTCACTTCGACGATCAGTCCGTTGACCACCTCGCGATAGAGCACCGGTTGATTGTTCTTGCCGCGGCGGCGCGTCTCATCGCCCGATTGGGGCTTGACGGCGACCTTCTTTTCCCTGAGCGTCCGCGAGAGGGCGGTCTCCTTCAGGCTGATGCGTGACGACTTCAACACCGCGCCGGTCTCCAGCTTGACGACGTCAACCTGCAGATGCAGCGTGCCGGGTTCGAGGTCGGCCACCGTGCCCAGCACGATCAGCGAGCCGGGCAGCAGCTTGCCCACCGCGGGCCGCTTGCTCTGATCGAACAGGTCGGAAGAGGTCAGCTTGGCTTCCTGCAGCAACGTGCTCAGCCGGGCCCGTTCCACCACGACAAACTTGCCGGTAGCGATGTTGCACAGGTCCTGGCGCAGACAATCAGCGATGTATTCGCCGAGGCCGTTCTCCTCGTTGGTCGTCTTCTCGCGGAAGTTGACGAACACCACCGGCGTCTGCGCTGCCACCGTTTCCAGCCACGGGCCTTCGGCGATGGATTTCGCCAAGAGCGAGATCGATTGCTCGAGCGGGTCTTCCGGCGACTGGATCGCCTGCCGCCCAAACGCTGCGCTGGAGCAGAACAGGAGGCCGACGAGGGTGATCCACATGAGTGTTGCGTGGTGTTTCATTGTTGCTGCTCCTTCGGTGGTACGGCCGGGTGATGGCGGGGTTAAGGCGTTCCTGCGGTGGACCCCAACCTGGAGATGGTGGCATCCACCGTTCGCGCGGTGTAGTCGACGTGTTGAATCCTGATGGAATAGCGGCTCAGACCGGACTGCACATCCAACGGCTGGCCCGAATGCAGCAGCATCGACGCCGGTGTGCCATCGACCGGCGACGCCACCAGCGAACCCCAGACTTCACCATCCAGCTCGCTGAACGTGCACGTGAGGGTGAGGCCGAGATCTTCGAGGGTGACCGGTGCGCTTTCACTGATGTGGACGGTTGTGGCGGCGTTTCCAAAGTGCTTCAGCGCTGCACAGGTGCCGAGGCCGCCAGCGCTGAGCACCGCGGCAAGCACGGTCCACAGCGCGTTGGCGAGAATGTTTTCAAACAACCGCTTGATGAAACCATTGGCCTTGGTGACGGCTCGCCCCAAGATTTGAACGATCCCACGAATCATCTGAAGCCTGACCTCCGAAGCAGAATGAGCATAGCCTCAGCCGCAGGACATGCCAACTAGGTGCACCGGGACAAGCCACCGGCCCACAGGCGAGACGCCTGTGCCACCAGACGCCTGTGCCACCAGCCAACCGTGCCACCCACTCAGTCTCTCAGTCTCTCAGTCTCTCAGTCTCTTCCATCCCTACGCCCCCATCGCCTGCACCAGTCGGCGGGGATCGGTTCTCGCAATGATGTCGCTGACGCCCTTCTGGTTGAAGCCCTTGTATCCGTCGTTGCGCTCGAGGTTTTCCAGGTGGCTGCCGATGGCGCCCTTGGTGCGGAACTGGTCGGCCTGGTCCGCGCTGATGAGGCCGGCGTCGAGCAGGCGCTTGATGCGCTTCTCGGACACGGGCCAGCGCTCGCCCTCGGTGAACGCCTGGCGCAGGTAGGGGAAGGTGGTGAAGGGGTCCATGGTCTTGACGGCTTCCTTCTCCAGCTGGTCCTTGAGCGCATGCCAGTCGAACTGCGCTTCGAGGTGGTGCATGCCCGCCTGGAAGACGGCTTCGCCGTGGAGGGCGCACCACAGGCCGACGGTGCCGAGCTTCTTATTCGCGAGCCTCTCGGAGAAGCCCTTGTGGGAGAAGTCTTCCATGAGTTCTTCCGGAGTCATGTCGACGTCGTTGAAGGTGATGATGCCGGTGACCGGCTGCTCCATCACCTGCGCTCCCCAGCCCGCCTCCGCCCCGGCATAGAAGCGCTCGCGGCAGGAGAGGCCGAGCTTTTCCCACAAGGCGACCAGGTGCGGGAAGTGGTCTCTGCTGCAGCGATAGGTGTGGTGATCGTGATTGGCCCAGCCCAGGCCGAGCGTATCCTGCCGAGCCTTCTGGACCCGGGCGGCGCGGTTTCGCCGCATCCAGTATTCGCGCTCGGCGGCAAACCAGATGTCGCAGGTGAGATGGACACCCCCGCCGGAAGAACCTCCGAGGTCGGCGATGGCGGCGTCGACCATGGCGTAAAGCTTGGGCCACGCCTGCGGATCGTCGTCGTCGCGTCGGCGGCGGCGGAAGATGTCGAGGTGATGGATCTGGCGCTGGGCCCTCTTCGCATCCGTTGGTTCGGGTGTGAAGCCGCGGTCGCCGTGGCGTTCGACCACCACGAGTTCAGCATCATCGGTGCGATAGACCGCAGCCATGCGGAGCGTGGCCATCGGCTCGCCAAGGATCTTCACATCCTCCATGCCGCCACCCCCGGGGGCCGAGTCGGCAGCCCACACGGAAAGGAAGTCGGCCACCGATTCAACCTTGATGCCGATGCGCTGTCGGCCCGCGCCATTCAGCACCACCGAGGGGAACATGCCAAGGGGATTGGCGTAGTGGTCGTCGGCCCCGCGAACGGGTGTTCGCACCCAGCCGCAGTCCTTCAGTTGCGATTCGACGGCGGAGGACTTCGAGGTTTCGAGGAAGTCGATCCAGTCGATAAAGCGGGTGCCGGTGTCGGTGGTCATTCGCTTGGCAAGGGCGGCAGCGGGCGGGCACTTCGCGAGAAACTCCCGGACAAATTCATTGATGAACGCCTGGGCTTTGGGCTGCGGATGCCAGACGAATTGGTCGAGCGGGTTGGCGGAAGAGGCCGGATTGGAAGCGTTGGTCATGTGCGGTCTCAGTGCGGGGGATGAACAGACGAGCGAACGGTGAATAGATGACCTGCGAGTCAACAATGATTGTAACGGGCCGGGGAGGCCAGGCAAATATCGGTAATTCAGCCAATTCTATGGCGAAATCCGTTCGTACTGAACGTGGCCGAACTCCGTGTCGATTTCCACACGGGTGGGGATGCGGTCGGCGTCGAACTCCACCTGAATCAGACTGTTCGGGTCGTCGATGGGATGGAGCGTGCGCCGGCCGATCGAGCGGCTGTCGGCCAAGGGGGACGCGGGAGTGCTTGCGTCGCTCGCGTCGATGAACACCGGCATGGGTCGAAGACCGATGGGGCCGAAGCCGAAGTCAAGCTGCTGGCCCCACGGTGGAGCTTCGCACTGGGCGATGCGACAGGCGAGGAGGAGTTCATCGACGGTCACGTCGGCCTGTGTATCGAGATCGATGCCGTCGGTGCGCTGGGGAGACCCGGCGACATGTGCGTCAACGTCGAGACGGTGGCCCTGGCGAGTAAGCGAGAGCGAGAACTGCTGATAGCTCGAGTCGAGGGAGACGGTGCTGCTCTGGAGCCGGCCGAGGGCATCGGTTTGAAGGTCGATGTCAATCGTGGCCGTGGCGGGAGGATATCGATTGATCCGCGTGCGAAGAAAGAATCCCGAATCGGTCGGCGCCACCTCGAGGCGCTGGGTGGAGTTGATGAGGCCGTCGATGCGGAGGACCCAATCGGTTCGCGATGCGGCGGCGGGAAGGAGCGACCCGCGACCCACATCACGGCGAGCCAGGGATTCACGGTCGTTGGCCGTCTGGGCCTCTGCACGATTCACATCGATCTCGGCGGGGTAGAACAGCCTTGATTCACGGGTTCGGGGATCCGTCGCCATGACCGCGCGAGGATGCAGACACGCGGCGATATTCTGCCGGGGATCTACTTCGAGGATGAGCAGTTCCGCACGCTGACCGACGGCAATCCGGCCCTGATCGTCGCCGAGGCCCGCCGCGATCGCGGCGTTTCGGGTCCACGCGCGAATCGCTGCTTCATGGCCAATGATTTCCGCGACCCGCAGCAGCTCATCGTGCAGGGAATCGACGAGGAGCACGGGTCCGTGACCATTGACCGCGATGATGGGGTAGTTCGGCGGCCTCACCGAGACGAATTGACTGCGGTTCTGTGTCTCGATGGCCGCAGAAGCTTCGTTGAGGGCTTCCTCGGGAATCCACGGAACCTGAACGCGAGTTGAGGAGGCCCAATCCGTGTTCAAGCGGCTTGCGCTCGCATCATGATCGAGCGACACAACGTGAATTCGCGGCGCGGCATAGTCGCTCCAGCGATCAGCCTGCCAATCGGCGAGGCATTCCGCCAGAGCCGGCGCTACGGTGGCGGTGGTGAACCCTGCCGCCATCAGGGCGCGAAGATCGGCGGGTGTTGCCGCGGCAACGTCCAGCGCGACCGGCGCCGGGATCACCCACACGCCGTCCCATCGGATCCATGCATCGCCGGCAGCAAATGAGTACGCCTCGCGCGGAATGATGGCGGTGATGCGGTCGCCTTCGACGATCAGGCACCTGTCGTGGGCCACTTCTCCCCCATCGTTCATGGTGAGAATGCCGACGCCGTCGAGAACGATTCGATCCGCACAACACACTCGCGCGGCCGCGAGAAGCAGCACGAGAAGAAGCGGTCGAAGCATCGTCGTGGCCCGTGGCATCAGGGCCCGAAGGTCCGAAGCGATTCGGCGTCGTCGCCCTGCTCACGAAGGATTTCCCGCCGATGCTGAAAGAGGTCGCGCCAGAGGTCAAGCAACGGCTCGCCGGCGACATTGCCAATGGTTGAGTCGCCATACACGTCAAGCTCGCTCAATGGAACAGCGCCATTGGAATAGATGGTCATCCGTCGAAGGCCCTCTCGGATGAATTGCCGCGCCGGGGCCCGCGTGCTCATCAGAGTGTCGGCGGGGGCGAACTCATCGGCATCCCATGGCGGCGGCCCCTCGATCACCGCGCAGCCGAGGGTATGGACCCAGCGATCGAAGAATGAATCGAGGTCTTCAAAGGTTTCGCGGCGACGCTGAATTCTTGGAACCACCCAAGGAAGTCCAAAGGCGGCCGCGGGACCGTGATTGGTGAGCCGGTTCCGATGCTTCACGAGATAGTCCATGTTTTCGAGCACGAGCCGGAATCGGTCGAAGCCCATCATGGCGACATAGGTTGCTGCACGATCGGCATGAAGGTCAACACTCACCACGTCGACGGGAGCGGCCAAAAGTCGGTCGAGCACCGCTCGCGACTGAACCAGTTCGGTGCGAACGTGGACAGCTCGCACGCCGTGACGCTTCGCCATCTGAATGATCTGATCGAATTCGGGATGTCGCAGCGGGTCGCCGGTGCCGCCGAGCGTCAGGACGGTGTCGCGGGATTCACCGAGCTGCGACAGAATTCGTTCGGCGAGCTTGAGCGAGAGCGGCGGACGCTGCACGACATCGTGCCGTGCAGACCGGAAGGAGCCGCATGCGGTTCGACCGGTGCACAACTCAAGAATCACGTGAGTCGGCGTGAAGGTCGGCAGTTGCAGCCATTGCTGTTCGATCGCCGCCACGGCGCGTGAGGTCTCCACATCGCCGCCGGAATCGACGAAGAGCGGCTCGATAGCCCGGCGAAGTCGGAGCTTGTATCGCGGCGAATCGAAGGTGGCCCGGATCAGCGATCGCCGGATCTGATGATCGATCTGAATATTGTTGTCGCGAGCGATGGGATCGTGCTGGGGCGCATGCGGCTGATACACGAGCATCGCCCCGATCGTGCACAAGCGATTGCGATGCTGGAATTCCTGCAAGAGCTCACGCCCGACCAGACACGAGCTCAGGCCGGGCGGCGCCTGAGTGAAGACGAGTTGAAGCTGCTTCGGGTGTTCCCGGTGGCGATTGACCATCCCGTCGATGCCCGTGGTCGGAGACATCTCGAGCAGCGGCCAATCCGGCGAGGCAATCACCGCCGCGTTCAGTCCATGCTTCTCCATCACCTCCATCGTTGGGCCGGGGCAGAACGGTTCGTCGTAGACGCTCATGCCCGCGATGCCGCCGCGCCACGACGTATCGGCGAAGAGCCGGGCGGCTGCAATCGCCGCATGCTCGGGCCCGAACGGTGAGCGGCCGCAGCGATGGATTTCGACGGGAAGATTGATGCGGGACCTGTTCAGCAGGGGTTCGACGTCGATGTCATCGGAGGCGAGGAGAATAATCCGTTCCAACGTGGTGCTGCGGCCAATCCTTTCCAGTGTCCGTTGAATCACCGGTTTGGCGCCGAATTCAGAATCAAACGAGGCGCTGTGACCGATCCCGTTGTTACGACTGTCAATGGGGAGAATCGCCGCGGCACGGACCCGTTCAACCCCTTCGACGTCGACGTGATCCGCAATCATGGAGCCTGCGGTGCCTCGAGGTTCCGCCGGAAGGCCGACCAGCACTCGGTCTGCCTGATCAAGTTGCCGCAGAAATTCCTCCGCGGCATCGCCGATCCAGATGACGTTGTCGCGATCTCGCTCGAGCTGCAGCCGCTGCTGCTCGATCGCGCTGAGCGATCCCGCAAAGTGCATGCGCCGATCGGCCTTGAAACGGCGAAAGACACCAAGCTGATTGATATAGTTGATGATCCCGAAGGCTTCCGCCCGACGTTCCACCTTGCCGCGCAGTTGATCAAGCCGCGTGAAAAGACGATCCATTTCGCGCGTATCCTGCTGAACCTCAATCATCCGTTCAAGGATCTCGTGAGACGAGCGCGACGCATCTCGAATCACTTCGATGTCGGTCCGCACCGTGTCGATGCGGCGCCGGGTGCGCTCTAGCCGCATCGGGTCCGGCGTCGGCGCCGGCAAGGGCAGGCGAGGGACGGTCTTCCTGCCGTATTGGTTAATGGTGTCGCGCAGCGTCATGCGAATGGTTCGCTGCTTTGGCACGCCGCCTTCCGTCGCATCGATGACGGTGAGGCCCCGGGCCTCATCCTCGGCGAAGTCCCGCTCAAACTGCTGCAGATACGTTCGCATCTGCGCATCGCTGTAGATGGTCTTGCCTTCGACATCCTTCGACTTGAGCAAATGATGTCGGTGCCGGGCGATGCGCTGCCACTCCATCATCTCAATCGTGTTGAACGGATTGAGTTCAGGGTTCCACACCTCGTCGATCGCCGTGCCGCGAGTGTAGTAGACGCCGTCGGTGAAACCGAGGTCCTGCCCGATGAAGGCGACGGGATCGCATCCCAGCCACCGCGCCACATACATGGCCAGGTGGGCGACGGTCGCGCCGGGCCTGATGTCGCCCATCGGGCGAGCCAGCGGACCAAGGATCTGATCAAGAAACGGATTGCATACACATCGCTTCGGGCCCGGATAGGAGTCGAGGATAATCGGATGTGCCTTGGGTTCGGCGATCAGCACACAATCTTCAACGTCGGATGCGCGAATGTCCTCGTAGAACCTCTTGGAGATTTCGTGATAGTCGAGCGCCGTCACCACGTGCGGCCGAATTCCGGCCTTCAGCAACGGCTTGAGTGTGGTCTGCGTGGCGACGATGAGGCAGCGATCCCGAACACCCGGCTCGGCGAGCACGCCCATGTTGCGCTGGAGGCTTGGACCCGCAGAGACAACGATGCCCAGGCACCCCTTGGCGATATCTCGAAGCGACTCGACACCTTCACCCGCTGCATAGTGATCCAGATTCAGGATCAGATTGCGCGCTGTGTCGACCGAACGAACGAGGGTCGTGAGCAGCGTGGTTTTGGCCGCGGCCACATGACCTCCCAGCAACGACGCGACCTGTCCTGCCCGTTCGCCAAGGCGGTCGCGACTTGAAGGGTGAGCCAGGATGTGCACCCCTTGAGCGAGAATGGATTCTGCGTGTTGAAGCTTTTGTGCAAGGGCCGAGCGATCCTCGGCGTCGGTGATCCACAGGATGAGGGACTCACGCAGCCAACTCGAAAGATCAATGCGCTCGAGAACGGCGCGCAGCAGCGCAACGTCCGGTTCGTAGACGATGATGAGGCCAGCCTTGCCCATGCGTTCCGCGACGGCACGAACGTGGTATCCCGCGCCAAAGCCGAGAACAAGAACGACGGCATGCTCGGCGACATCCACGGTCGACGCCAACCGAGCACCCTCCTCCACCGGCCGCCTCTTGCTGCAGAGAGCCTTCCCGCTGTAGTTCATTGCCGGTGAGCCAGCATCATCCGTATCGGTCCAATCGATGGATGCAGGCTCAACGGACGCAATCGCCCGCGCGACATCGGCGTTGAGTTCTCCGAAGCAGGCAAGATTGGCCTGAAGATGTTGTCCTGCTTCGACCAGGGTCATGAAAGGGCCCGACGCAAGCGGCCTGATCCGCGGCGTGAATGGCAACTGTATCGTCGTTTGTTGCGTAAATGTATGAGTTGAAGATCCAGCTTGGCCCCCAAACCCATGGTCACGATGCCCGAACCGCCACCTGAATCACTTCATGTTCGATGGATTCTTGAAAACCCCTGGCCGCTCGGGGCCACGCTGCTTCTCATCGGCGCTGTCGTCGGCTGGATGGGGCTTCGCGACGGTGTCCTGAATCGTCAGCGCGCGGGATTTGTCATCGTGATGGCCGGCTTGCTCGTCGTGGCTGCGGGCTTTGCCATCACCACCTCCGGCGAGCACGCCAAGGGTGTCGTCAAGGATCTTCTCCGTCGGGCCGAATCGGCGGACATCACCGGTGCATCGACCTTGTTTGCCGCGGATGCATCGATTTCATTCGGTCGACCGGAAAATCCCGGGCTCGGGGCCGGAGAGATCTTCAAGCGGCTCGATCTGCTCGCGGGACCCTATCGGATCAAGTCCAACACCGTCACGACGCTGAAGGGGTATTCAGAGTCGGCCGAGATGGGCGTTGTTCACCTCGGCTGCCTGACAACCGTCGAGGCCGGCTACGGTCCGACGCCGTCGCAATGGGTGCTGAAGGTGAAACGGCAATCGAGCGGAGCCTGGGAGATCGTGCGCATTACGTTGGTTTCCGCCGCGGGCCGTCCGGGATCGGAGATGCTTCGTTAGGTGGTTCGGTGGCGAAAGTCCGTCTGGCGTGCTAGCGTCATGATCCCCTTTCCGCACCGGACGCCATGCCCAAGAAGACCACACCGAAGCACCCCAAATCAACCGACTCGCCTACACGACTTGAGCGTGATTCCATGGGTGAAATGCCGGTGCCTGCCATGGCGTTATACGGAGCAACGACGGCTCGGGCCGTTGAGAACTTTCCCGTCTCGGGCCGGCCGGTTCCCGCCGGAGTGATTCACGCATTCGCCCTGCTGAAAAAGGCGTGCGCTGAAACCAACCGACAGTTGCGCCAGCTGGATGCCACGCGAGCCTCGTTGATCAACAAGGCGTGCGATGAGATTCTTGTCGGGCTCTCCGACGGCGGCGGCGCCTCCACCGCCGAGATGATGCGGCACTTCCCCATCGACGTCTTTCAGACCGGCTCGGGCACTTCCACGAACATGAACGTCAACGAGGTGATCTCCAACCTCGCTGCGCAGTATGCCGGAAAACCCATCGGCGCCCGTGACCCGGTGCACCCGAATGACCACGTCAACATGGGGCAGTCATCAAATGACACGTTTCCGACGGCCATGCAGGTCGCCGCAGCGCTCGCCATTGACCGAAAGTTAATCCCCGCGCTTGAGCAGCTTGCCAAGGCGCTGAAGTCAAAGGCGACGAAGTGGGACCGAATCGTCAAGATCGGTCGAACCCACCTCATGGATGCGACCCCGATTCGCCTTGGGCAGGAATTCTCCGGCTATGCCGCGCAGGCGGAATACGGGGTTTTGCGTGCGGGCCGGGCCCTGGCGAGGCTTGCGGAGAATCTTCCCATCGGCGGCACCGCGGTTGGCACCGGCATCAACACGCATCCACGGTTCGGCCGCATGGTGGCTGATCGGCTTTCCAAATCGACCCGAGTGACCTTCAAGGAGGCGGCCAATCATTTCGAAGCCCAGGCGACCCGCGACTGCGTGGTTGAGGCATCGGGCGAACTCAAGACCATTGCCGTCAGCCTTTCAAAGATCGCCAATGACATTCGGTGGCTCGGCTCCGGCCCGCGATGCGGCCTCTTTGAACTCCTGTTGCCCGCCACTCAACCCGGCTCATCGATCATGCCCGGCAAGGTCAACCCGGTCATTTGCGAAAGCGTCATGATGGTCGCTTGCCAGGTGGCGGGAAACGATGCGGCCATCGCGCTTGGCGGATTCGGCGGAATCGGAAGCCTGCTCGAGCTCAACGTCGCCATGCCCATGATGGCCGACAACCTGATGAGCTCGATTGAGTTGCTGGCCGCTGCGACGGACATGTTCACCACCAAATGCATCAACGGGTTGGAGGTGAACGAGGACGTGGCAGAAGGAACGGTTGAGAAGAGTCTCATGATGTGCACGAGTCTGGCCCCCGTGATCGGCTATGACGCGGCGGCCAAGGTGGCGAAGGAAGCGTTCAAGAGCGGTGAAACGGTACGTGAATACGTTCTTCGAAAGAAGCTCGTCAAGCCCGCGCGATTGAAGGAATTACTGGAGCCGACGTCGATGACCAAGCCCGGCGGCGAGGGCTCCGGAGGCGGCTGACACCAGGGTTCAGCGCAGCGCTTCGGCTGCAGTGCGCATCGATCCCGCCACCTGCTTCACCCCAAATCGATGCAATCGCTGGACCGTTCTCTCATTCGGGCGCAACGTCCAGAGTGCAACGATGATTCGCGGAGAGAGTCCGGACATTCCGATTCGGCGGCAGAGATATCTCGCGTGCCACGCTGCATTTGGCGGAACCGCCGAGATGCACACGACGGCAGGGTCCTGCTCACGGATCGCAGCGATGACTTCCGACGCGAGGTGGCCGGAATCCATGCGCACGACCTCAACGCCGTTGCGGCGAAGCAGGATCTGCAGCATCCGGCTCGCCAGGGTGTCCGCTTCGTCATGTGCGGCGATCACAAGCATTCGTCTGGCTTGTCGTCCTGATGCCTCGGCCTTCATGTCGGCTGATTCGAGTTCATCGAGCAGCTTCGAGAAGAACTGAATGACGAAATTCGCCCGTGGTTCGTCCAAGGCGCCGGCGTGTCGGTCCCGCTCAGAGAGAGACAGCGTTGGAAGAATGAGTTCGTCGAACATCGCAGATATTTCCGCCGTCCTGAGATAATCCTTGATGATCGATTGTGCCTCGTCGGCATCCATTGCCAGAAGTCGCTGATACAGGCGGGTGTGCCGTGGGAGGTTGGGTTTGTCACTGAGCAGGGTGTTGACGAAGCTCAGCTGTGGAACAAATTGGCCGGCCACCACGATGCACACCGTCATCGGGAGCGCCAGAACCAATCCCGCCGCTCCCCACAGCCACGTCCAAAACATCGCGGAAACGACGACCGCAAGCCCGGAGACGCCGATGGACGACCCATACAACATGGGCTCGATTGCGTTATTGATGATCAGTTCGATCACCACGAAAAGACCAATTACCATCATCGGCTTTTCCCAGCCTTCGAAGATCGCCAGCGAAAGCAGGATCGGCCCTGCCGCCACGAACCACGCACCCGCGTAGGGGATGAAACGCAGAATCACTCCCAGCATGCCCCACATCATGGCGTTGGGAACGCCGATGAGCCAAAGACCAAGGCCGACCGATGAGCCATAAATCGTGTTGGCCAACAGCTGGCTCGCCAGCACCCGACTGATGCGCTTGGCCGCCTCGTCCAGCGCCACTGTCGTCACATACAGGCGGCCATGTCCGAGGAGATGCACCACCCGATCACGAAGTGCTTCGCGCTCAAGGAGCATGAAGATCAGCAGGACCGCCGTCATGCCGAGGGTCGCCAATAGGCCGAGACCGCCGGCAAGCAGGTCGGAGACATGGATCTCCTCCTCCGTCACCCGAACGGGAACGGGTTCAGGTTTCGAATTGCCCGCATCAGGCGATTCCGTCGACGAGTCGGGTTCCGTCGAGGCACCGGCGATTTCGTCGGAAATCTCCTTCGCACCCTTGAGAACGGTCTCGACCGAACCCGGCCGCACCGAGCGAAGTTTCTCTCGAAGATTTTCCCGGTATTTCGGAACCTCCTGGGCCAGATCGACGGCCTGATCGAGGACGACCCGGCCGACCGCCACCAAGGCAGCCGTCGCGGCTCCCACAACAACAATGACAGCCACAACTCGGGGGATGCGCCATCGTTCCAGCCTCTGTACGATGGGCGCGAGCAGAAAACAAAGGACGAAGGCCAACGCCAACGGAATCAGCACCGCGCTGGCGAAATAGAGCACCGCCACCACTGCAACGACGGCGATCAGGGTGGCGGGCCGGGCTACCGATCGATCCACGCGACGAACAGGCATATTCCATCATCATGCCACGCGTGCGTGAAACCGGTTTCACTCGGATCGAGGCGCTGTGCTATTGAGCCCTGGACACGATCAGTGCAACGATTGCAATCAATGTCAGTCCAGCAAGGACCGCAAGGGTGATTTTCAACCATGAATAAGGTCGATCGCCGCGAACCTCCCCGGTTCGCGCATTGACGAGCACCTGATACGAGCGGCCGCGGAATCGATAGGCGCTAATCCAGACGGGGAGCAACAGGTGCTTGAAGGTCAGGTCGTTCCACGCGACGTCCATGCTTGAAATCCGCTGTTCATCGCCTCCGATGTCTGACCGGATGGAGTCCCGAATTCCCTCGGCCATGATGACTTGCGCCTGGGCAAACCCCTGTGGGAGATCAATTGAATACACCTCAGCGCCAAATCCCGCGAGGTACGCATCCGCATAGGGCACGAGGTTGGCGAGGTCCCAGGGCTCGAGCGCTGCGAGGTGCTTGGCGGGCAGGGTCGTTGTCGCCATGATCAGGACGTCATCGAACGTGTCTCGAACGATTCCGGACCGATTGCTCCAGCGGATTCGCCGCTCGGTGCGGCGGTTTTTTCCACTGCCCACCGTGACGTAGTAGGCATCGCCGCGCTGCCCGGTATATTTCGTTACCGTTTTTGCGTCGTAGGTCCACGCCGGCAAGTACATGCCGGAGAAAGCCGCGTCCAGCATCGATTGCGATCGCAGCCGATTCGGGGCGAACCAACGCGACCTCAGCCATGCCCGGTACTTCTCCATGGCAGCGTCACGACCCAAGCCAAACGGCAGGAGAGATTTCGGCTTGATGACCGTGGCACTGTGGGCCGTCATCACCAGATTGGTGCCGCAGAACGGGCATGCGGTGGCCGAAACTCCCGGGGCGGGTAGAAAAATCGCCTTGCAGGCGCCACATTCAATGCTCGGCACCTGCACCGATTCCGACTGATGACGGAGCCCTTCAAGCGTCGCCCGCAGATCGACTTCGGCAACCGTTACAGCCCCGGGTTCGTCCTTGTGTGCGGGAATCTGGTTTTCGTGTTCGCAGTAAGGACACCGCAGCACCGTGGTACCGGGCGCAAATTCCACCGTCGCACCGCAGCGCTCACAGGAGAATTGCGCCAGCGATCGGTCGCCGCCCACTCGGACGGGATCGACGGCGCGCGTGTCTGCTCCTTCGTCGTGTGGGTTCACGTCTGGTGCTGCTCACAACTCAATGCGAACCGGGAATCGGAGGCGGACCCCCCGCTGGCGGCGCGAAGAGATGTGACAGATCAGCAACATCCTTCGCTGGCGTCCACGTCTCCATGCCCTGTCGCCAGACCAGTGTCGTTGGCGTCAATTCGCCACTTCGGGCCTTCATCGCCACAAGTCCCATCTCAAACGGACCGTGCTGGGCGCCGTTCACTGCAAGGTAGAGAGGCGCCGGAGTCGGCAGAGGCGGCGGCGTTGGTGATCCGGTGGGAGCACTCCCGGCCATGGCTTGCCCCATGCCGCCGGAGATCGTGCCCGCGAGGTTGCCGCCCACGCCCATCGCCATCACCGTTCCCGCGGTTCCCGGGTTCTTGGCCGCATCGCGAAGCGCATCCGCCGTCTGCATGCGCGTGTAGGCATTGAGGTCGCCGATCACCCCCATCTTGCTTCGGGCGTCGAGGGCCTGCTCAACCTCCGGAGGCAATGAAATGTTCTCGATCGTGAGCTTGGGCAGTTCGATGCCTAGTTTCTCGAGATCCGGCCGCATGCGGCCGGCCAGCACCTCCGACATCTCGTTCTGGTTTCCCGCAAGATCGAGCAGCGGAATGCGGCTCTCACCGATCGAGTCGGCAAACTCCGCCACAATGACGTTGCGCAGTTGCGCCACGATCTCCTCGGTGGTAAACCGGTTGTCGGTCCCCACGATCTCGCGAATGAACGTGCCCGGATCCTTCACACGCATGGTGTAGGTGCCATAGGCCCGCAACCGGACGGGCCCGAATTCAGGATCGCGCACGATGATCGGGTTCATTGTGCCCCATTTCAGGTCGGTGAACTGCCGCGTGGAAACGAAGTACACCTCAGCCTTAAACGGGCTCTCAAAGCCGTACTTCCAACCCTTGAGCGTGGCGAGGATGGGAAGATTCTTGGTCTCCAATCGATAGGTGCCGGGGCCGAACACATCGGCAAGTTTGCCTTCGTTGACGAAGGCTGCCGCCTGCCCTTCGCGCACCACGAGCTGCGCACCGTATTTGATTTCGTTCTGGAATCGCTCGAAGCGATAGACGAGCGTGTTGTTGGTGTCGTCCAGGAATTGGACGATGTCGATGAGTTCCTGCTTCAGCCGATCCCAAAGTCCCATGATCCGTACTCCTCCTTTGGTTCAGAGAGACAGCGACCATCGCTGAATTCCTGTCATTCGGAGAAGTGTACCCCCACTTGCACCATCGATCCTGCATGTCCGATTGGTGCGGCCACGCGACATGCGAGGTACAGGAAAAAGCGCCCTCCCGCCTGACAGAGGACGAGAGAGCGCTGAAGTGAGAGAATCGTTCCGAGCGGTAGAGCGCTCAGCCTGACCAATTCGCCAGCAGTAATCCCAGATCGGCCCCATTGACCGTTCCATCACCATTGAGGTCTGCCGCGTTTTCTGACGACTTCCATGCTGCGAGCAGGTCGCCGAGGTCGTCGCCGTCAATGACGCCATCATGGGTCAGGTCCGCGAGCGTCGCCGCATCCACATCGATGCGGCCGAACAGTCCGTGGGATTCATCCTCAATCCCCGCGGCGAAAAACAGTGAGTTCAAGGGACCGGCATTCAGCCCGGTACCGAAGTGGAGACCCCAGAGGCCTTCAACCTCAAACGGCTTGCCTTCGGCGTCGTCGAGCTCTCCGAGGAGCGCACCGGTTGATTCATCGAATGCGTTGATGTGACCATCGCCAAAGTTGCCGATCAGCATGGCGTTGCTGAAAGGTCCGAAGTTGGCCGGAGCCTTGGCGATGCCCCATGGCGCGTTGAGCACTCCTTCGCTGGCGAAGCGCATCTCAAGTCGACCCATCGTGTCGAACACGTTGACATACCCGAGGCCGGGGCCGGTCACATCCTCATCGGAATCCTCTTCTTTCAGGGCGTAGGTGACGAACACCTTGTCTCCAACGGTCTGGATCCCGAAGGGATGGAAGCCCTCCGGAATTGTCGGATCCTCAAACGCCCCATCCACCTTGAAGTCGTCGAATTTCGAATCGTAGATCTCCACGCTGTTGTTGTGGAAATCGGTGACGAAGAGGAACTCCCCCTGGCGAGTGCTGGCGATGGCAAGGCCGCGGTAGCCGGCGGCTTCCTCCGAACTGTCGTGAGCCACCTGAGCCTGCGTCGAGGGCGGCGGCAGCGGCACCGCGGGGTTCCAGCCGGAAATCACGCCGTCTTCAGAGGCGAAGATGAACCGCGCCGGCCCGGAGTTCACGCCATTGGTCACCACGAAATTGCTGCCACCATAGAACACGATGCCGGTCGGGCTGCCGGCCTTCTTCTTTCCAAACTTCGCCGGAGGAATGTTCACCACCAGCGAGTTCACGACACCCGTCGGGCCATAGAGTGTTGAGACGCCGGCATCGGCGTCGCTCACCCACCACACCCCGTTTGGCGCGGGATTTGGAGCAATGCCCCAGGGGTTGACGAGGTTCGGGTCAATGTGCTCCGCAGGCACGAAGCCATCTGATACCAGATCCCTCCGCAGATATTGCCCGTGAACTGTTCCCACCATAACCGCCATCGCGGCCACACTCGCCGCCTTTGCACCAACCGACATCCATCGATCCGATGACATGATTCATCCTTTCCCAAGTGACAGCCCCTCCGGCGATTGGCCGAAGCGAATGGATAACCCGGCCGGTTGCAGGAGCGCCGGCCACCATCCCGTGTGAAACACACGTCAGGCACGTTGTTGAACGCGAGCCGCGAACACTTCACTGCGCGTCAGACGATCGCTCGCGCGTGATCCCTGCTCCGGCTCGGCCGAGGTCGCTCGGCATCCACTCATGTCGTCAGGCCGAGAGAATCTTCCGGCAATCTCTCGTCTGAATCACAGCTTCGATCGCATGTCTGCGATACATTCAACCCAAACCGGGCGTTCGTACGAACGCAGCGCTGACGATCCTTGAAGCTACTTAAGGATGACGTAGAGCGCGTGCAGGAAACCGGGGATCCAGAAGAGAATAGTGAGGATGATGTTGAGGATGAGTTGGCCCCCGATACCCTCCTTCAAGCCCACCGCCAGTGGTGGAATGAAGATCGCGATAATGACGAGAAGCAGTTTCTGTTCGCTGACGTCGGCCATGTTCACCTCCACACGGTTGAGAAGACTCCAAACCTGTGAGCAGCGTAGCGACAGCCAGCGAGCTGTGCCAACGAAGCGCAGACTATCGGGACGGCCGTCACGCGGGGATAATGATTCCTGTGGTCCGTCCGACGAAGATAGAGGATGTGCGTCGGCAATGAAGCCGCCACGCACCTTCGCAAAGCCGGGCCCTATCAATGGCCCTCATCTGGAGCGTTCACATGTGTTGCCGAGCCCTACCCATCGGTTTCGTGAGTCTCGCCTTGGCGTCCAGCGCATCGATCCGGGCGCTGTGGCCGGCGGCGACAACCGCGTCAGTCGTTCCCATCGCTGCGACCGAAGACGGAGATGAGGACCAAGATGAAACAGCCATTGGACTCGACGAGGCACCTGCCGCGGTACAGGAAGCGGCCGTCAAGGTGGCGGGCGGACGAATCGCGATTACCAAGGTCGTCACGGAAAAGGATGATGAGATCATCGTCTACGAAATCGAATACACCCAGAATGGGGTGAATGGTGAAGCGACCATCTCGACGGCCGGCGACATTCTGGCCATCGAGAAGGATGTTCAGGATGGCCAGGTCCCCAACGCTGCGTGGACAGCGCTCAAGAAGGAGTTTCCCAATGCGAAGTTCGCCGATCCAGTGATCGTCACGGCGACGTACTACGAGATCGACGTCATGATCGATGGACAGAAGCATGAGGTTCGCTTCAACGCAGCGGGCGATATTGATGACGACGAAGAGGGCGACGACGATTGAGACACAGTCACACCCCGCTGCACGCCAATCTCGGTGCACTGCGGAAATCAGTCGTGCTGATCATCCCGGACCGCAGAACACTCGCCGCCTGCCATGCGCATCCTGGTCGTTGAAGACTCCGCCGTTCTCCGCGAATCGCTGGCCCAGGGCCTGAGGGAGGCCGGATATGCCGTCGATGCCGTGGCCGATGGTCGCCGTGGCCTCATTCACGCCCGCACCACCGACTACGACGTCATCATCCTCGACTGGATGCTCCCGGAGCTGGACGGGCTCTCGCTTCTCCGCGGCCTGCGGGAGAAGAACGTCGGCTCGGCAATCATCATGCTCACCGCCCGTGACACCGTGAACGACAAGGTGCAGGGCTTAACCGGCGGTGCGGACGACTATCTCGTCAAACCGTTTGCGTTCAAGGAGCTCCTGGCCCGGGTTCAAGCGTTGGCCCGGCGCCGTCACGGCGAGCGCTCGCCCGTAATCCGAATCGGGCCGCTGGCCGTCGACACCGCAGCCCGCTGTGCCCGTATGGTCCAGGCCGATACCGTCGCACCGATCCCGCTCTCACCGCGCGAATATGCCTTGCTTGAATTCCTCGCTCTCCGCCGCGGTACAGCCGCCACTCGCGCTGAAATCGAGGAACACCTCTACGACGATCGGTCGCAGGTCTTTTCCAACGCCGTCGATTCCGCCATCGCCGCCCTTCGTTCCAAGCTCGACTCCGCCGGGTGCCCGCCCATCATTCAGACCCGGCGCAAGGTCGGGTACCTGATCACCGAGGATCCGGCGTGAACAGCATCCGATCCCGAACCTCGCTCATCGTCGCGGCCAGCGTTGCCGCCATTCTGGCCGCAGGCGGAGCTGGTTTGTATCTCGCGATCCGCTACGCCTTATCAACGCAATTTGATGGCGCCATTCAGGCTCGCGCTGATGCGCTCGAGTCGATGACCCACTCCGACGGCCAAGGAGTGGAATTCGATCTGACGGTCGGGACCACGCGAACCTCGACAGACGCCGTGTGTGGGTTCGACTTTGTCGTGTGGGTTCGCGATCCATCCACGGAGAAGTGGCAGGAGCTGGCAAGGTCTGAATCCCTTGCCGGTTCCTCCTGGCCTCCTCAAGCCGCTGACCCGCTCAGACCCGGCGCCCGCGATCTGAGGATGGCGAACGGTGATGACGGCCGATCCCTGCTCATCGAGTTCGTGCCTGGTCGCGAGGACGATGAGCCCGACATTCCCTCGTCCACTTCCATCGCCATGCCGCCGATGGTCCGCATCCTTCTCGTCACCTCGCGCCAACCGCTCGATCGGGCGCTGGAAAATGTCCTCTGGTCGATCCTGGGTATCGGCGTTCTCCTCGCCGGGGCATCGGCCGCCGTGGTGTGGTGGGCGGTTGGCCGCGGACTCCAGCCGCTGAATCATCTTTCTGAAACGGTGTCAACGATCGGGCCGACGTCGCTCGAGGTCCGATTTGAATCCGCAGGGCTGCCCGCAGAACTCTCCCCCATCGCCGATCAACTCACCTTGCTCGTTCGTCGCCTGCGTGCCGCGTTTGAACGCGAACAGCGCTTCACCGCATCGGCCAGCCACGAGCTGCGCACCCCCATCGCCGAATTGCGCATGTTGATCGAGGTGGCCGCCGGTCGCTCGCGTACCGCCACGGAATGGGAAGCCGTGGGTGCAAAGGCCATCGGCGTCCTGGATCGGGCTCAGGCACTCTGCGAATCGCTGCTCACGCTCGCGCGGATGCGCCACTCTCCCCCGCCGCTGGCGGCCCCGGTCCTGGTCTTGCCGGTTCTTTGTGAAGAGGCTGATCGTTCGCACGCCCGACACCGTTCAGACCCGAAGCTGTTGCACATCGATTGTCCTGCAAACGCCACAGCCCGCATCGATTCTGCCGGCCTCGCCACCATCCTGTCCAACCTGATCGACAACGCCTTGCATCACGGCCAGGTCTCATCCACTTCCCCCGTCGAGTGTCGCGTCTCGATGACCAGCGCCCACATCGATATCACTATCTCCAATCCCGCCCCGAATCTTGGGGCAGAGGATGCCGCACACCTCTTCGAACCGTTCTGGCAGGCTGATGCAGCGCGATCGGGCCGGAACGGCTTCGGCCTCGGCCTCGCTCTCTGTAAGACGCTGGCCGAAGCCAACGGCGGTGAGATTCATGCAACCGTCAGCATGGATCATCGGCTGGCCATGACGGTGACACTGCCCACGTAGAGACCTGGCCGCTTGGCGACCGCAGTGCGGAGTGGAATCACCCGCGGCGGGCGATCCTGTGATAGCGTCTCACCGTCATGCCAGAGGGAGCCCACGCACCATGACCGATCCCATCGGCCTCTTGCCCTTCATTCCCGGCGGCAAAGACTTTCAGCGCAGCCGCGAATTCTTCGCCGCCCTCGGTTTCCGCGAAGAATGGTCCAACGGCGGCTATGTCGGCATGGCGTGGGGCGATGCCCGCTTCATCCTGCAGGATTTCGACAACATTGAGTTCGCGTCCAACCTCATGGCGAAGATCGAAGTGCCCAACCTCGATGCGTGGTGGGCCGACGTTGAACCGAAGCAGTTGGAGCAACGTTTCGAGGGTGTGAAGATCAAACCCCCCACCACCTTCCCATGGGGTCGAGAGGTGAACATCATCGACCTCGCCGGGGTGTGCTGGCACATCGGCGTGCGATGAAGTGATGCCGTCATCTTCGCAATCGCAGCGACCCGGGCTGCCGCTGCACCCGCGCTGGCGCTGGTCCATAACGACACCACCCGCGAGTGTTCGCGGGTGGTGTCGAATTCAGCCGTGTCGCCGTGGATCGGGCTCGCCGGACACGCGGCGATCAAAAGGAGTAGGCGCCATGGCCAGGCGCTCCGTACCGCACTCGAAGAGAACGGATTTTCCCATCCGGCCTTCCCTCTCACGGCTCAGGAAGTCTTCGTCGGCGTGGAACCGCCGAAGCGCTGCACGAATACGTGTGCAACACCGGTGTCAAGCGTGCCTTTCCCGTCTTCGATATCGGTCCCATGCGGGCAGACCTGAAGCCCACCGCGAAATTCTTTGCCGCCCGCCGACGCCGCATGTCTTGTTCCCGACGCCATCCGGCGTTGACCGCTTCCCCGCCGTCCTTCCTCTCTTCCACGCCGTCCTTCCTCTCTTCCACGCCGTCTTTGCTTCCTTCCACGCCGTCTTTTCTCTCTTCCACGCCGTCTTTCCTTCCTTCAACGCCGTCTTTGCTTCCTTCAACGCCGTCTTTGCTTCCTTCCAAGCCTTCTGTGCGCTGGCCCACGCCGCCTTTGGTTGCCTTCACGCCGCCTTTCATGCGCTCCTCGCCATGTCCACCCGCGTTATTCGTGCAGGAATGCCGGCGCTGCGGAGCCGCGAGCCGCCGACCAGCGCTGGCAAAGCGCTCGCGGCAGCAGGAATAAACCACCCACCGCAGCCGCATCACCACCCACACCGCTGAAGCGGCTCGCGGCCCCTGCCGATGAGTGCTGCATCACGAGCTTCCCATGCCCGGAACGAACTACCTGCCCACGCGCGATGCTGCGCTCATCACCTGGGCCACCAACTTCGATCAGAAGGTGCGTGCTGCCTACACAGACCTCGGTCTCTCCACCGATCAGGCCACCGAGCTGACCGCAGCGCTGCTCCTCTTCAGCGCCAACCACCAGACCGCCAACAACCCCGACACCCGTTCGCCCACCGCCATCATCGCCAAGGATGGGGCGCGGCACGCGCTGGTGCAATTGATCCGCAGCCTCGCCCGCATCATTCACGCCCATCCGGCCGTGACCGATGTCGAGCGCTCGGAACTCGGCCTGAGCCTGCGCGATCGCTCTCAATCGCCCATCCCCGCGCCGACCATCGCCCCCGGCCTCGACATCATCAGCGCGGTGGGCAGAACCATTCATCTCCGCCTGCATGAATCGAGTGCTTCCTTGCGCAGAGGCAAACCGCGCGGTGTGGCCGCCGCGGGTTTCTATTCATCCATCGGCGCTGCTCCGCCCGCGGAACTCGACGACTGGCACTTCCACGGCCACGCCAGCCGCACGCGGGTGTCGCTGGCGTTTGCCGCTGAGATTCCGCCCGGCGCCCTCATCTGGCTCACCGCCCGCTGGCTCAACCCCCGCATGCAGCCCGGCCCCCTCGCCCACCCCGTCTCCATCCACCTCGGCGGCGGGGTCAGCACCGGTGTTGGGGCCGGCGCTCGCGGCAGCACCCTCGGCAGCGGCAGCGGCGTGGCCGGATCACTTCTCAGCAGCTCCCTCATCCGCAAGGCGGCGTGAAGTATGCAATTGATGTCACTATCATCGCGAAGGCGACCGCCTATCTTTTCTCTCGTGGACGAGCCCGGACCGCCCTCCGCTTCGAAGGCGACTCAACTGCGGACCGAGCCAATGAAGATCTCCCGATGCAGGTCCATCAGTGGACACAAGTCCAGTTGATATTTTCGGCGGTTGGTCCCTCCGCCTTAGCCCACTGAACTGCATCCGCAAATTGGCGCATTACACGTTCAGGATGGTCGAGCCCGCCATCCCAATCGGGTAAAAAACCAAACCCGATTCGGCAACGGGCGCGTGCACCGATCATTCGTCCTCGAAGACTACCTTGCAAGCTGCAGTCATACCTCCGCTAGATCGCACAGATATTGTCGAATTGGCCAAGGCATCCGCCACAGCAGTTCCATAGAGATGGATTTCGCCCTCCCACCGAGCCGGAAGACGGATTGCGGGATTTCCTAGATGGATCAATTTCCAGCCGGCGAAACTCGCCTGTAGGGGACCGACGGTATCAATGCACGGCGCGGAGGGCGACCTACTGCGATCGTGGCCGATGTGCCCAGAAGTATCGGTGCTATCAGTATTGAAACGCGCCAACGGTTCATTGTCCTAACCATCCTTTCGCTTGGTATTTTTGAAATGTTCCTTCAACAAAGGACCAGCCCTCGTCGTGGTAGATCAACTTGACGGCGCGTATCGGCACGCCACCGTCGTCCTTCAACGATTCCCATCGGCCCTGCGGTCCGAGCAGGTGCGACACCGAGATCACCATCGACTCGATCTCCTGGTCATACCGGGCACGCTGGGGGTCGGTCAGGATGGCGCGGGTTTGGTTCAGGGCGGTGGCGATGGTGTTTCGCATCTCCGCCAGCCGCCGGATCGGCAAGGTTTCGCGAATGGCCGGATCACCAATTTTTCGCGGCCGAAGGATGGCTGCCTCGAAGGCGTTCAGAGCGGCCTCTCGCCGCTGCGCCATGTCAGTGCGATAGCTCTCGGCAATGCCGCTGAGGCGCTCAACCTGTGCCGGTTCCAGCGGCCCGACGATGCGGGTGCACCAGTTCAGGAGATCATCCGGGGCTGCCGGCTCAAACAGGACCGGAGCGAGAGTCTGTCGCCAGCGGTCTGTCCATTCCCGGCGAAGCTCGGCCGCAAATTCAGACCCGCACGGCTCGGCGAGATCATCAAGCGTTGCCAGCACCCGGTTGGAGCTCTCCCGCAGAAGCTGATACATCAGCCGGGGATAATCGAGGGCACGCTGCAGTTGCTGCCGCTGCGAGGCGTCGTCGAGATCATACGAACCCTGGGGGTGAAACTCGGGGGGTCGGGTTCTGGCTTCCCGGGCCGGGGCGCGCATGACGTAATACTTCTGCTCGAAATCAATGCCGATGGTGCGAATGGACTTCATCGCGCTGCGACTGGCTTCAACGCACGGCTGATCGGCGTCGACGCCTTCAGCCTTGACATCAGTGGCGAGAAGCGCGGCGAAGTTCTCCTTCGGAGCGAACATGGTTTCGACGTAGGCGGAAAAATCGAGTGGACGCTCGAGGGTCTGCCAGTCGATATCCGGCGGGTAATAAAGCTCGTTTGAGCAGAAGATCAGCGGCCGGATGGTGGCGAAGGCGCTGCGCTGGTCGTCGGTGGTGAGCAGCCCTTCCACGGCGGCGAGAAAATCCTCCTGCTGCCGGGATTCGGATTGGCGAAGCTTGTATCCGGTCAACGACGCCTGATACATCACCTCGGCCACACGATGATCCACCTCAGCCTTGTCGCCGCCGGCGCTTCGAATCTGTTTGATTTCGGCCATGAAGGGCGCAGTCGAGCGCCCCATCTCGACGTCGAGCGATTGGATTGAGACAAGGTACGACTCGAACAACGGGTCGAGCTCAGCATGCTGGTCGGGCGTCAGCCCCAACCGCTCAACAATCTCTGCATAGATCGGCCGGTCAACAACGTTTTGCAGATGGTCGAACCCCGGCCGATTCTCCGCAACGGTAACTGCAGACAACGCCAAGGTAGTAGCTGCGGTTAGCAATTTGAAGCATTGCTCGATCCTGTTGCCCACGCAGACCTCCCAAATAACCCAAATACAAGTATTCGCGTCTTTTGGCTCCGGTCAACTGAATTCCGTGACTGAATACATATCACGGCCGCATCACTTCCAACTACAAAGATATCCTCAAAATGCACGTGGTCCCCCACGACGCATTCTGTCTACCGAGCTACTGCCGTTTCTGCAGTTCCGGCAAGTCATCGCGTACGAACAGATCGACAACAGCGGTTCCAACGGCTCGACCGTTGCCTCCCGACCCACGATGGTTGGCTCCAACCCGATACCGGGAGATTCTGGGAGCAGAAGCTCACCTCCCCGCCCTCTCCTCCGCCACGATAGACTCTCGGCCAAAGGGAGAGTGAGAAGCAGACGCAGAAATACACAATCCAAGAGGAGGGACGCGGCACCCGTTCAGAGGGCAGGATGGCTCAATTCAATCCGAATCAGGAGCGATTTTTTGCCATCCCGGTCGGAGCATTGATTGAGGCAGATACACTGCGCCCAAGGCTCCCGACACGCCTGAGCCTTTGGGTGGAGCGGATCGCGACGATCGAGCGACTCTGACGGCGGGATACTTCTCCGTCGTGCTCATGTTCGGCACCATCGCCTGGGGCTTGGTGTTCGGATTTCTCTTTCCCGGCATTGTGAGCGAGATGCCGCGCAAGGATGTCGGCGAAGATGTCTTCCTGCTGTGGTGGGTGTGCGTCTCTGGTTATATCCTCGGCACCGCGGGGCCGCCCGCACTCATCGCGCTTCTGCGGGCGCCGACACGTCGACTGAAGCTGGCGCTTTTCTGCGGGGCCGTCATGAATGCGTGGCTCATCCTGTATCCGCTCGATTTCATGAGCCTCCTGTCGAAGGCGTGGCGACGCGGGCTGTGATGCCAAGCCGCGGTGTTTCGATCGATACAGTGAGCTTTCCAAATGGCGAGAGGTTTGACGATGATCGATCACAGGTTGACAACCTGTGCTATCCCTCCCCATTTGCGAGGAATATCTCCCCCTCAACACCGTCCCTCGGATCCCCTACACCACGAACTACTCCCCCTCCAGATGATGCACGATATTGGCGATGGGCAATTGCCGCGGCCAAAATTCAACTCTAGCGGTCGGCTTGATGACTAGCGTTGACCTCGGCCTAAGGCGTTGACACCTCCCTCACGTAGGATGGCAAGATAGTGACAGGAGGCCCGAGTGAACCGCTTCATCGCTCTTTATCGCGGCATCAATGTCGGCGGCAGGAACATCGTCAAGATGGCCTCGCTTCGCGCGATGCACGAGCGGCTCGATCATCGCGAGGTGGCGACGTACATTCAGAGTGGCAACGTCGCTTTCTCGGCCGGCGGAGCGGCGACATCAATTGCCAGGCAAACAGCATCGGCCTTTCTGAAGGAATTCGGATTTGAGGCGCAGGTGATGGTGGTGGCCGCGAATCGATGGCGCCGCCTCATTCGAGAGAATCCGTATGCCGCGATCTGCCGGAAGGATCCCACGACGGTGCACGCCGCCATCAGCGACGGCGAGCCGAGCGAGCCCGGCCTCGCCGCGCTGCGGAAGAAGACCGGAGGGTCGGAGTCGTTCGTCGTCATTGACGATGTTGTCTATCTGCATGCTCCGGATGGGATTGCTGGATCGAAGTTCCTCACGGGGATGGAGAAGGCTTGCAAGGCGCGGCTCACCGTGCGGAACTGGCGAACGGTCGAGGCGATCCGGGGAATGCTCGAGCCCGCGGACGGCCTTGAATCGGTGTGAGCGGTTGCCGGCGCGGGGCTTCCTGAGGTAATCTAGATTGGCCATGAACCATCACGACACACGTGGGAAGCAGGCGTTGTTTCTTGCCCAAGGCGAAGCTCGCGGGGGAAGCGGTCGATTGAATGGGCGAGCCATCCTGTGGGTGGCGGGAACGGTGATTGCGGTGGGCGGGGCGATCTGGATAGCGATGTCCCTGTTCTAGGACCTGTTTCGAAGCTACTGGACCGCGGCGGACGGGCCACGCTGCCTGGCGCATCTATTTTCCTGGAGACGCCCTACGCGCCCTTCGATGGCGCCCGTCCAGGTCCGGCTTGCGTTGAGAAGCGAATGATCAAGTGATCGTGACCGGCTGGAATCCACACCAACACCCAGCGCTGCGCTGGGAGGAGTTCTGTTCATGGCTGCTCTTTCGACTCAAACGATTCGGACGCTTTGCGCGACCAGCGTCCTCTTTCTTGGCTGCGGCCTGTTCGCCCAGAGTGAACATCAACCCCCTAGCGCCAAGCCGGATGCGCCGCACGCCAGAGCGCGGTCCGCGAAGGCGGAGAAGCATGCGGGTGATCCATATCCATTCAGCGATTGCCCGGTCAGTGGTGATTCGCTGACAGCGATGGGCGAGCCGGTGATCAAGGTGTACGACGGCCGCGAGATTCGATTCTGCTGTGGTGAGTGCCCGGCGATCTTCGAAAAGGATCTGTCGCGATCGATGGCGAAGCTGGACGAGAGAATCATCAAGGACCAGGCGGCGATCTATCCGCTGACCACATCGGTCGTGACGGGTGAGGTATTGACGACGTCGCCATATCAGATGGTGTATGCGAATCGTCTGATCCGCCTCAACACGGAGGAAGAGAAAGCGGTGTTCATGAAGGACCCGCCGAGGTACATGAAGGCGCTGGACATGGCGGCCGCTGCGGCGCAGGGCAAGGACTATTCGCTCCACGTGTGTGCGGTGAGCGGCGAACCCCTCGAAGGTGATGGCGCGATGGGCAAGCCGATTGACGTGGTTGTGGCGGGACGGCTCGTGCGTTTGTGCTGCAACGGCTGCAAGAAGCAGGTGGAGTCGTCGCCGGCCAAGTACGTGTCGATGGTGGATGCGGCCCGAAAGGCGTCGCATGACTCAAGCAGCAGCCATGACTCGCAGCACAGCTCCGACAGCGATTCCCAGCACAGCTCCGACAGTGATTCCCAACACAGCTCGGACAGTGATTCGCAGCACAGCTCGCAGCACAACAGCCAGCACGATTCTCAACACAACTCCCAGCACAATTCGACCCACGGAACGCAGCGGAAGTCGCGGCACAACTGACGGATCAGTTGGCCTTCTCTTTGAGGTATCGCGTCGTCAGGGTTCGCGCCCAATAGCGAGGCACGTTGTGCTTTTCCTGCAGGTGCTCTACTGATTCAGTGGACTTCTTGCTCGCGGCCTTGAACGCGTCGAGCACGTTGATCCAGTGGGCGATTGGCTTGCCGGTCTTTTCGATGACCTGGTCGTCGTCAACATTCCAATAGTCCTTCTTCATGCCATCTCCTTCCGCCGGCGCCTGATGGCCGCCGGAGGGGATAGATGTCGGGACTCGGCCCACGCCATGCAAGGGAAGGAGGAGTTGACGAAGGTGCCCGCGCCAGCGGGCTTTGATCACACCGCGAAGTATTTTGCTTCGGGGTGGTGGACGATGATCGCCGAGGTTGACTGCTCGGGGTCGATCTGCCAATTCTCGGTCAGCACGCAGCCGATGCGCTCGGGCTTGAGCAGGCGGAAGAGTTTCTCCTGATCGCTCATGTCGGGGCAGGCGGGGTAGCCGAAGCTGTAGCGGCTGCCGCGGTAGTGCTGGGTGAAGAGCTCGCGGATTTTGGGCGAATCATCGCCGCCGATGCCGAGCTCGGCGCGGATGCGCTTGTGCCAGAGCTCGGCGAGGGCTTCCGCGCACTCCACGCCCATGCCGTGCAGGTAGAGATACTCGGTGTATTCGTTTCGCTCGAAGAGTTGCCTGGCCCGGTGGCTTGCCTCGACGCCCATGGTGACGCAATGGAAGGCGACAACGTCGGTTGCCCTGCCGGCGGCATCTCGCGGCCGAAAGAAATCGCTGATGCACAGCCGCTGGCGCGAAGACTGTCGCGGGAAGCTGAAGCGCTCGAGCTCGGTGGTTCGATCGGCAGGGTCGCAGACGACGAGATCATCGCCTTCGGAGGCGCACGGGAAGTAGCCATACACCACCTGCGGCCGGAGGATCTTTTCGTCGCGACAGAGCCGCTTCAGCCGCTCGAAGATCGGTTGCACGGTGTCGTCGAGCAGGTGCTGGTATTCCTCCGCCGACATCGACCCCTTCTTGAAGCCCCACTGGCCGCGGAAGAGAGCGACAGGGTTGACGAAGGGATAGATCTCGTCGAGGTCAATGTCTTCCACCACGCGATCGCCCCAGAAGGGCGGCGTCGGCATGGCGCTGTCGGGAAGCGACGCGACCGCTGATTCGTGTGATGAACCGCCACCGTCAGGGAGCGATTCGGATGAAGCTTCTTCACCGCCACTGCGACTCGACGATCGCGAGGCGGCGACCACGGCTTCTGCGGCAGCGCGTTTGCCCAGACGGACGTCAATTTCTTCGTCGATGGCATCAAGCCGGTTGTCGGCGAGGTGATCGCAAATGCGCAGACCCTCGAAAGCATCTTTGCCGTAATAGAGCGGGCCTTTGTAGATGCCGCGAAGGTGGCTTTCGGCATAGTGCCGCGTGAGGGCTGCGCCGCCGAGCAGCACCGGCACATCGATGCCCATGGCGTTGAGTTCATGGAGGTTCTCTTCCATGACCGTCACGCTCTTTACCAGGAGACCGCTCATGCCGATGGCGTCTGCTGCGGTCTTCTTGAGGGCTTCGGTGATCTGGTGGATCGGCTGCTTGATGCCGATGTTGTGTACCTCGTAACCGTTGTTGGTGAGGATGATGTCGACGAGGTTCTTGCCGATGTCGTGCACATCGCCCTGCACCGTGGCCAGTACGATCTTCGCCTTGGCCTGGCCGGTGGCCCCGATCTTCTCCATGTGCGGCTGCAGGAAGGCGACGGCCTTTTTCATCACACTGGCCGACTGCAGCACGAACGGCAGCTGCATCTTGCCCGCGCCGAAGAGATCGCCCACGGTCTTCATGCCCGCGAGCAGGTGATCGTTAATGATCTCCAGCGGGCCGTATTGGGTAAGGGCTTCGTCGAGCGTGACGTCGAGATTCTTGTCTTCGCCGTCGACGATGTGCCGCTGCAGGCGATCTTCAAGCGAGAGGTCTTCCGTTGCCACCGGCGCTGCAGCCTCTTCCCCATCGGGAAAGAGCGAGATGAAGTGCAGCAGCGGATCGAAGTTTTCCGGCTGGCCTTCAGGACGATTCACGCCGCGACGATCGAAGATCAGCCACTGTGCTGCGGCCCATTTCTCTGGCTCGATCTTGTTCTCCGGCATGATCTTGCTGGCGTGCACGATCGCGGCCGTAAGACCTCGTTCGCGAGCTTCATGCAGGAAGACGGAATTCAGCACCGCCCGGGCGCTCGGCTTCAGGCCGAAGGAGATGTTGGAAAGGCCGAGAATGATGCCGCACGCGGGGAATCGCCTGGAGATCAAGCGGATGCCTTCGAGGGTTTCCAGGCCGAGTCGGCGGTCGTCGTCGTTGCCGGTGGCGATGGTGAATGTCAGCGGATCAAAGAGCAGGTCACGCTCATCGAGCCCCCACTTGTTCGTGTAGAGGTCGTGCATCCGCTCGGCGATCTCCAGCTTGCGGGCGGCGGTCTTGGCCATGCCCGCTTCGGGGTCTTCGTCGATGGTGAGGGCCACGCACGCAGCGCCATAGCGCTTCAAGAGCGGGCAGATGTCGTCGAATCGCTTCTCGCCGTCTTCGAGGTTGATCGAGTTGACGATGCACTTCCCGCCCGCGCGCTTCAACGCTGACTCAATCACGTCCGCCTGCGTTGAATCGACCATCAGCGGCGCGTTGACCTGTCGCACGTAGCGAGAGACGACCTCGCTCATGTCTTTCACGCCGTCGCGGCCGACGAAGTCGACACACACATCGAGCAGGTGCGAGCCATCCCGCACCTCCTCGCGGGCCATGGAGACAAGGCCATCCCAGCTTTCTTCATCCAGTAGCCGCTTGAACTTCTTCGAACCGTTGGCGTTGGTGCGCTCGGCCACGATCAGAAAGGAGTTGTCCTGCGTGAACTCAACGAATGAATACAGGCTGGAGCAGCCGGGCGGCTGGGGTTCAACCCTTCTTTCCCCTCTGGGAGAAGGAGTTCCGGAACCGATTGTTGCCGCACCTTCCCGCTCGCTCCGGCCCGCTCCCTGAGAATGTCTGTGCGTGAGTGCCTGTGCTCGGCCGCCCACGACCTCCGCCAACAGGCGAATATGCTCCGGCGTCGTGCCGCAACAGCCCCCGACCAGTCCCACCTTGAATTCGTCGAGGAAGCGTTTCATCGCCTCGGCAAACGGCCTCGGCGCCAACGGGTACTCCGTGCGTCCTTCGACCAGCACCGGCAACCCCGCATTCGGATAGACCGAGATGTGCCGATCCCAATGCCGCGACAGATAGGCAATGTGCTCGCTCATCTCCGTCGGGCCCGTGGCACAGTTCAGTCCCAGCGAGGCGATCGGAAACATGCGCAGCGCATTCACCGCCGCGGCCATTTCCGTGCCCAGCAGCATGGTGCCGGTTGTTTCCATCGTTACGCTGACGAGGATCGGAAGATCGGTAACGCTCCTTTTTCTCGCCGCCAGTGCATCCAGGCAGGCGTTGATCGTGCACTTGACCTGCAGCAGGTCCTGGCATGTCTCGATCAGAAACGCATCCGCGCCGCCATCAATCAGGCCAAGTGCCTGCTCGCGATACGAATCGTGCATGGCCTCCCAGGAAGTGTTGCCGAGCGAGATCAACTTCGTGCCGGGACCCATCGACCCCAGCACGAACCGCGGCCGGTCCTTGGTTTCGAATCTCGCACATGCCGCCCGGGCGATCTCTGCCGCCTCCTTGTTCAATTCGTAGGTCCAATCGACTAACTCACTGTCGAATTCCCCGAAGACCAGCTTGTTCGCTCCGAACGTGTCGGTCTCTACGCAGTCCGCCCCCACCGCCAGGAACGACTCGTGAATGCCCTGAATCAGATCCGGCCGCGAACGGACCAGAATGTCGGTGCAGTTCTCCCGGCCAAGGTAATCCTCATGCCGACACGTCGGACAGGCATGAATCGATGTTCCCATGGCCCCGTCCATGACCAGCACGCGGCGATCCAGTTCGCTCAGGAATCGGCTCATGGTTGGGAGGATAGGCTAGTTTTGCCCGTATTTCAATCGTTCATCCGGATGAACGGATGAAATGAAACCGTGGGAATGGTTTCGGGTGCGTTCGTGCCGATAGGATGCCCAAGATTGCCCGCCCTAACCCACGAGGTCTTTGGATGAGCCTACCGCTCCTGCTTCTCGTTCCACAACTTCTCCTCTCCCTTCCTGCCCCCGCGGATGACGCTCCGGCGACGGAAACTCCGAGCCCGCAAGCGAGCCCGAGTGAGGAACTCACCGCAGAGGACCTTCTCCGCAAGGCCGAAGACTACATGGGAGGGCGCGAGCGCCTGGACAAGGTGGAGTCGGTCTATTTTGAGGCGGTCAACTCCATGAAGCCGCCGTTGCTGGTGACCTTCGCGAGGAAGGGCACCGACAAGCTCTTCTCAAAGACAGTTTTGGAAGGAAGCGCCGAACCGATGGGCATGATGGGCTCCGACGGCGCGTCGTGCTGGGTTTTCCAACCGACCGTCGGCGGCTATCGAACTTGCGACAAGGACACCTTCAAGACCTTTGCGAAGGATGCCAACATCCTCGGCCTGGTCACCGAGCTTCGACATCACTACGGCTCGTTCGGCAAGCCTGAGCAGACCACCTATGAGGAACGCAAGGCCTTCAAGGTGAAGATGAAGGGCAAGTCAAACTCGACGGCCTACAGCGTGTTCGACGAGGAATCCGGCCGCGTATTGGCAATCATCTACACCCAGACGCTTCGAAACACCGTCATTGAGACCCACCTCATCTTCAATGACTGGCAGGAGGTGGAGGGCACAGGAATACGGTTCTTCCGCGAGATGGTCTCGAAGTCGCAGCAGTTCACAAGCGCGGTCAAGATCACCACGCTCAAGATCAACGACGTCGACGAATCGCTGTTTGCACTTCCTCCGCAGGTCAAGCAACTCATTGAGAATCCCGACAGCGCTACGCCGATGCCGCTTCCGGAAGGCATTCGACCCGCGGCAACTCCTCCCGCTCGACCTGCGCCTTCGACCGGCCCGGGTCATTGATCTCCAACACGAACGCTCATGCCTGACGCCATTGAGATCAAGGGCGCTGAGAAGCGCTTCGGCGCTACCCACGCCGTGCGCAACCTCAACCTCTGCGTGCCCCAGGGCAGCCTGTGCGGGTTCCTCGGCCCCAACGGCGCCGGCAAGAGCACCACGATCCGGATGATCATGTCGATCATCTATCCCGATCAGGGCGAAATTCGCGTCCTCGGCGGCTCCGCCCTTCAGGCCAAGGATCGAATCGGCTACCTGCCCGAAGAGCGCGGCATCTATCGCAAGATGCGGGTCGCCGAGTTCATCGCCTATATCGCCCGGCTCAAAGGCGTCGATTCCCGCGGGCTCGACACCCGCATTCGCACCTGGCTCGATCGCATCGGCCTGCCCGGCGTCGAGCGAAAGAAATGCCAGGAACTCTCCAAGGGCATGCAGCAGAAGGTGCAGTTCCTCGCGGCCATCATCCACGAGCCGGAACTTCTCATTCTCGATGAACCCTTCAGCGGCCTCGACCCGATGAACGCCGTCCTGCTGCGCGACCTCATCCGCGAGCAGCACCAGGCGGGCAGAACCATCATCTACTCCACCCACGCCCTGCCGCAGGCGGAGGAGGTCTGTCAGCGGCTCTTCCTGATCAACCACGGCGTCAAGCTTCTCGACGCCACCATGGATGAGATCCGCGAGCGCTTCGACCCCCGCACCATCCGCGCGGAACTCAGTTCCGACGCCTGCGATCGCGATCGCGAAGCCGCGGCGGCCGTGGCCTCGGTTCGAGATATCCCCGGCGTGGAAACCGTCACCGCCGGCGGCGAAGGCCTCGAACTCATGCTCGCCGACAACGCCGACCCCCGGGCCATCATGCGCTCCCTGCTCGATGCCTGGCCGTTCCGCTCGGTCGAGCTTCGCCGCATCTCTCTCGAAGAAGTGTTCATCCGCCTCGTGCGCAGCGGCGAGGGTGTGGTCGCCGCCAACGAAGCCAAGGAAGCCCTCGCCCGCAGCTGACCCCCGAAATCTGCACTTCTGTTCATGCCTCGCCCCAACGCCTCAACTTCGCTCAGCCCCGCCAAGGTGCTCACCATCGCCTGGCGCGAGTTCAAGCACACCGCCCTTACCCGCGGGTTCATCTTCGGCGCGGTCATCGTGCCCGCGCTCATCACCGGTCTGGTGGCGATCATGCCGCTCCTGCTCAAGCCCAATGTCACCCCGCTGATCGGCGTGGTGAAAGTGGCGTCGGACGATCCCGCGCTGCTCCGCGCCCTCGAAATCGAAATCGATCCCAAGCGCCTGCTCGAACGCCGAGGCGCCCTCTTCCAGGAGCTCGCCGAATCAACCGATCTTGAATCCTCGCCCGTCGGCGGCGGCAATCCCGCCGAGAACGCCGCCAAGGCCGGCGAACTCATGAACGCCGTGGCTGCCGGTTCGGGCCGCATCAAGGTTGATCTGAAAGTAGAGGCCGCACCGCTTACCGCCGTCGACGACCTCAAGGCCCAACTCCGCAAGGGCGAGATCGTCGCCCTGATCATCTGCCCGGCCGATTCGCCGTCGGAACCATCCGCCTCAACCCCGGCGACGTCTTCCCCCTGCCACCTCCTCGTCGGCGAGGATTCGCCGCCCAACCACAACTCGATCCTCGAACGGGTGCTCGCCGATGCGCTGGTGCGCGTGCGGGCCGATCGCGCGGGGCAGGATGTCGACGAACTCCGCAACCTGGTGCGCACCCCCGACGTCTCGGTGCAGCGACTCACCGCCGCCGGGGGCGCGGTCGAGGAGAACCGCGCTGCCCGCACGCTCATCCCCATGGGCTTCATGATGCTGTTGTGGATCTCCACCTTCGTCAGCGCCAACTACCTGCTCACCACCACCATCGAGGAAAAGTCCAACAAGGTGATGGAGGTCCTGCTCTCAGCCGTCAGCCCGATGGAGCTGCTCACCGGCAAGATTCTCGGCCAGGCGCTGGTCTCCACGCTCATGATGCTGCTCTACGCGGCCACCGCCGGCGCTGCCCTTTCCGCGCTCGCGGTGATGAACCTGATCCACCCGATCCAGGTGCTGTGGTTCATCTGCTTCTTCATCATGGCCTACTTCATGATCGCCTCGATCATGGCGGGCGTGGGCAGCGCGGTGAACGATCTCCATGAGGCCCAGAGCCTGATCGCGCCGGCCATGATGTCGATGATCATCCCGCTCATCCTCTGGCCGATCATCGCGGAAAATCCCAACGGCCTCCTCGGCACCGTGATGAGCTTCGTGCCCCCCGTGGCCCCGTTCATCATGATCCTTCGGCTCACCGCCGCCAGCGAGCAGGCCCCCCTGTGGCAGACGCTCCTGGCCCTCATCTGGGGCTACGGCTGCATGATCGGCATGATCTGGCTGGCCTCGCGCATCTTCCGCGTGGGCGTGCTCATGACCGGAAAGCCGCCGACACCGCTGGAACTCATCCGCTGGGCGCGATACCGCTGAATCTCAACCCCCGCGCTGCCAACTCCCCCGGCAACAATCCCGCAAAATGCCATCCGCCGCCTTGGCTTCGGCCGAGGCCGAGGTATTGTTCTCTCGACGGAACCGTTCCGGCGTTTCTCACGGAGTGTGGTGATGCGTGTCCTTGTGCGGGTGGTTCTGGTCGGGTTCTCAGCCCTGTTCCTGCGAGCGTCGGCCGTGTTTGCCGACACCTGCAATCCTCCGGCGTGCCCGCCCCAATATGTCTTGGAAGTTGCCGTGGCCAAGCCGTCATGTCCGCCGCCGGGTGAGGTTACACTTGTGCCATTGGCCCTCAGCAACCTGCGCCATGCCTGTGGGTACCACACCGATTGCGGACTTTCGCAGACGTCCAAGGAGTTTTCCTTCTTCTGGTCTCCGGGCACTGGGTTGGTCACGTTGCCGATTTCCGAACCCTACAAGAATTCCCGGGCCAACGATGTGAATGATCTGGATCAGGTGTGTGGGAATCTGGTCGAAGGCGTGGGGGAAAAGCCTGGCGCCGCCTATCGCTGGGAGGATGGCGAGCTCACGCTGATTCCTCCGCCCGAAGGTTGGATGGCAGCGAGAGGCCTCGCCATCAACAACAAGGGCTGGGTGGTCGGTGAACTGATCCTGACCGGGCAGGGCAACCCCAATGGGGCCTTCTTCTGGGATGGACGCACCACCACGGTCATCCTTCCGCCGGTGGGCAGTCGCTGCAGCCTGAGCGACATTAACGACGACGGCGTCGCCGTCGGGTGGACCGGCGACTCGCCGAATAGGCAAGCCTTCACATGGAAGGCAGGCAAGGTGGAATTGCTGGGCACGCCGAAGGGGCTGGCCTCAGCCCGGCCTAGCGCCATCAATAATGAAGGCACGATCGTGGGGTCGGGTGGGTACAACGACCGGTCCGGCGTGGGCATCGCCAGGGCGATCATGCTCAAGCAGGGCGAATGGTCCGTGTATCCACCTTTGCCGCCCCAAACGTGGAGTAATGGATACTCGGTCGCTTTCGACAACCTATTCCTTGGGATATCTGTCAATCCGGGAGCCACAACAAACCTGCTTTGGATTGGCGGCGAGCCATTCGATCTTCAGGCCGCGATCGAGGCAGATGGAACGATCGATCTTTCCGGGAGCCCCGGGCGATTGAATGATCTTGGTGACTTCGTGGGCAAGGCTTCTTCCGGCGGTGTCTCCGGCTTCGTCATCATGAAGCGCCTGCCCTGCCGCATGGCCGATCTCGATTGCAGCCACGCGGTGGACGGCGATGACCTCGGCATTCTGCTCAACGAGTGGGGCAAGGCCCGCTCCAGCGCTGATCTGGATGCCAACGGCACCGTCGACGGCGGCGACCTCGGTCTGCTGCTCGCGGATTGGGGGTAGAGGCGCGGAGGCCTCAACCTCTCAGGCTGGGGACCTCCGCCGATTTCAACCATCGATGCCCGAGTCCCTGCAGCAACAATCCCGCAAAATGCCATCCGCCGCCTTGGCTTCGGCCAAGGCCGAGGTATTGTTCCCTCGACGGAACCGTTCCGGCGATTCTCACGGAGTGTGGTGATGCGTGTCCTTGTGCGGGTGGTTCTGGTCGGGTTCTCAGCCCTGTTCCTGCGAGCGCCGGCTGTTGTGGCCGACACCTGCAATCCTCCGGCGTGCCCGCCCAAATATGAACTCATTGTCGCGGTGGCGCCGTCCTCGTGCCCGCCGCCGTGGGACGTAAGCCTTCAGCCGCATGCGCTCAGCAATCTGGACCATGTCTGCGGTCATCACGCTGGCTGCGACTTCGGCCAGTCTGCCCCGGATTTCTCCTTTTTCTGGTCTCCCAAATCCGGCCTTGTCACCCTGCCAACACCCGCGCCGTACAAGAACTCCCGGGCCAACGATGTGAATGATCTGGATCAGGTGTGCGGAAATCTGGTAATCGGGCTGCAGGATACACCAGGCGTTGCCTACGTCTGGAAAGATGGCAACTACACGCTGATTCCTCCGCCCGAAGGCTGGATGGCAGCGCGGGGCCTCGCCATCAACAACAAGGGCTGGGTGGTGGGCGAACTGATCAAGACCGGTCAGGCCAATCCCAACGGCGCCTTCTTCTGGGATGGCACCACAACGACCGTGATCGAGCCGCCAGAGGGCTCTCGCTGCAGTATCAGCGTTATCGATGATGAAGGTCTGGCCGTGGGCTGGACGGGTAATTCACCGAACCTTCAGCTCTTCACGTGGAAAGGGGGAAAGGTGGAACTGCTTGGCAAGCCTGACGGCTGGAATTCAGCACGCCCGACCGGCATCAATGACACCGGGACTATTGTCGGCTGGGGTGGCCATCCCGACGGAACCGAGATCGGAACTGCCGAGGCCTTTACATGGAATGCGGGCACATGGACCGTACTGCCCCCTCTCTATCCAGGTCAACGCAGCCATGCATACTCAATCACGTTCGATGGGCTGGTCGTAGGTACCTCTGATTTCCTGCCCCCTCCTCTAAACACCCTTTGGGTGGGTGGTCAGCCATTCAACCTTCAGAGCATCATCGAGGCCGACGGAACGATCGATATCGCCAGCACCGGCGCTCGCTTGAATGACTTGGGAGATTTCCTCTGTGACGGTTCGTCTGGCGGCGTCTCCGGCTTCGTCATCATGAAGCGCCTGCCCTGCCGCATGGCCGATCTCGATTGCAGCCACGCGGTGGACGGCGATGACCTCGGCATTCTGCTCAACGAGTGGGGCAAGGCCCGCTCCAGCGCTGATCTGGATGCCAACGGCACCGTCGACGGCGGCGACCTCGGTCTGCTGCTCGCGGATTGGGGGTAGAGGCGCGGAGGCCTCAACCTCTCAGGCTGGGGACCTCCGCCGATTTCAACCATCGATGCCCGAGTCCCTGCAGCAACAATCCCGCAAAATGCCATCCGCCGCCTTGGCTTCGGCCAAGGCCGGGGTGTCCCCGCCACCTGGCCATACGGTGCGATCGTCAAGATAGGATGAATTGTCAGATTTCTTTGCCACGGGCGCAGGATATTGAACTTCCCGTCGTATCTTTCTCGTGTTGGGTTGTTTCTTCCCCTTCCCTAGCCCCGAATCGGGGCGCATATTTATGAGACAAGCTGTGATCCGGAACTCCGCTTTCAAGGCTGTAGCGATTGCCGTTGGGGCAACTTGTGTAGGACTGCCCATGTCAACTGCAGCAGCTCAGACAACTCCACTTCCGTACCAATTTATCGACCTCGGACCCACACCCTTCGTTCCCGGCGTCCTGTCCAACCGCGTGGCATCGCATCGATTTGGAATCAACTCAAAAGGCTGGGTCGCATATACCCGGCTGGTCAACGGAGTTCCTCACGCCTATTTGTTCGTTCCTCAGGACGACACAATGACCACATCGATCGCGCCGGGATTCTACGATTTACACACCCTTGGCGGCCTCGGGAGCAATGATGAAAGTTGGGCTTCTGACGTTTCAGACGACGGCATTGTGATTGGCTCAGTTGCTGTAGGGACAGGCATCGCGTCGGTCTCTGAGGCCACGATCTGGAGTCCCGATACGGGGTCGTTCGACATGCAGTCGATACACGCAAGCTCGATCCTCGACAACACCACACCGTACGACACGGCCGATCCCCACCAGAGTTACGGAATTGCGCTCACAAATGGCGCCCTAGGGGATGACCCGGTCGCTGTCGGATTCGTGTTCGTAGACCGCTGTGAAAGCGGGGAGGACGACAACGGTGAATATTATTGGGGATTCTCCGCTGAAATCCCATCGTCGGGGCCGCCCTCTGCCTTCTACGCATTGATACCCAACGGCGGGTACGCTGTTGGGACAAGCCAAGAGAGCTTCGGATTTGATGTAAACGAATCCGTACGGGCGGTTGGAGGAGAGGATGGCAGACAAGGAAATGGTTCTGAACCTGAAGACTGCCTCAACTCATTGAATTTCAGTGATTGCTATACGGACGGTAATGACAATCCGGATGAACCTCTGGCGTGGGATGCATCGCCGACGCCCTCTGGACCAGATGCGATGGATCAGATACCTGACCCGAGTGGTCCCGACCGTGGGTCTGCCGCCTTTGGTGTGAATGATGCAGACATCGCCGTTGGATATGGTCGCATAGTCGTCGAAGAGCAAGGATGCGTTCGTCGAGCAACGTACTACGCCACGACAGCAGCCACCCAGAGCCCGCTTGTGCTAGGTGACACCATGCCTTCTGGGCAATCGGCAAACGAAAGTGAGTCAAACGCAGTTAATGAACCTGATGAAGACGATTGCGTATCTATCGTAGGAGGAGATCGGACAGCCATTGTTGGATTGATTTGGCATGGCGATGGCTCGACATTCTGCGTAGAGAATCTGGACGACATTACCTATATCTGTGGCTCACCTGGTGATGGTGAAACTATTCTCGATGCTCATGATATCAATGACGATCGATTCATCGTAGGTATCATGCTCTGGTCGGACGAAGGGTCCCATCTCGAATACCCTGCGGTGCTCATCACAACCGCAGGGGACATCTCTGGTTCATCGACAGGTGTTGGAGATCTCCTCGTTGATGGTGCTGATCTTGGCATCGTGCTTACAGATTGGGGGATGAGTTCATCTGCGTTTGCACCATTGAGCGCTGATATCAACTGCGACGGCACGGTTGACGGTGCCGACTCAGGAATCGTGCTATCGAACTGGCTCACAACTCCGCCCGCGATTTGCGAATGCGGTGAGGAGTCGCTAGCGGCTCGTTCTCAATCGAGTTATTCTGAGGAAGCGTTCCTTGCTGCCATTGAAGATGCCGGATTCTTGTCAATCGAAGATGCTTCGGAATGGGCTTCCACGGCTTCACGAGGAGAGCTCAATGCACTTGGTGAGCTGCTGTTGGTTCTCATGAATTCGTAACTTTGTGACTAACAGTCACTTGCCTAACAGCAGGTGACTGTATTTGGAGACAAATATGAAGAATCTACCTGCCTATGGATTGATGTTGGCGTCAATATTGTCCAATCATGCTCTGGGGTCGTTTGTGACCTACAAGAATGATAAACAAGGATGGATTGATGCCGTCGGCGCAAACTATACAACTCTGGACTTTAACTTCGGGCAGTCGGTCATTCTGTCTGACCAATATGCATCCTTAGGAGTGGTCTTTCCAGAATCTGATGACAATACATGGAAGAACGATGGCTCTTTCCTCAATGATGGGTGGGGAGTGAAAGGGGGACTTGGTAACCCGGGAACAATTACGCTCCAGTTTCTTACTCCCCAGAATTGGTTGGCGATGGAATACCCGGGCCTGCTGCAGATTGACCTATTCTATCAAGACAAACTCATATTCAGCGCCACGGGGCCGATTCAACCAACTCTGTCGCCGAAGTTCTTCGGACTGGTGGGATTACCCAGCTTTGATAAAGCTGTGCTGTCCAATCCCTTTAATGGTTGGGTCAACTGTGACGACATCTACTTTGGCGCTCCGATTCCTGGTCCCGCTGGACTGACTGCATTTGCTGTGCTAGGACTATTGATACGCAATCGACGTCGATGACCCAAAAATCACAACCGTATCGGTTCCAGGATGCGAACGGTCAACCTCTACCAGAATAGGTGCATCAATGTTTGCTTCCGGAGATCAAGCTCAGAGCCACACCTTGCGGGCATTGACTACTGTGCTTAGTCCGACGTCGTAGGTCGATAATCTGATTCTTCAGATTCATTCACTATGCTGTCAATAGCTATCGCTGACCCCCGGAAGCGCTCGGGTTGAGGCCTGCCTCGCCCGGACGTTTTTCTTTGTGGGAGTGGCCTTGACCTGCCCCCGTTTTCTGTACCGGGGGCAGGTCACACCTTGATCTCCTGTTCCGATAATCACCGGCGACGGCGGCGACGGGCCGCATCACCGTGACGTCCGGGAAAAACCCTCAGCGGCTCGCTCCAGCCGAGTCGGCAGTGCATCGCTCACGATCGCAGCGCAGGAATTGCGTCGAGAATCCGCGTCCACGCCGTCCTTTCTCCCTTCCACGCCGTCTTTGAGCGGTTCCAGGCCCTCTTTTCTCCCCTCCACGCCGTCCTTTCTTCCTTCCATGCCCTCTTTTCTCCCTTCCACGCCGTCCTTTCTCCCTTCCACGCCGTCCTTTCTCCCTTCCACGCCGTCCTTTCTCCCTTCCACGCCGTCTTTTCTTCCTTCAACGCCGTCTTTTCTTCCTTCAACGCCGTCCTTGAGCCGTTCCACGCCCACCTTCGGCAGGGCAAAGCCGGGTGAGAACCGCTCGCAGGCGTCTTTCGGACTTTCAGTTGCCGCAGAGCTCGGCGACATGAACCGCGGAGGGGTCTCGGTCAGGCAGGCGAAGTCTCTGTCTCCCAACCGGCGGCCCAGCCGGAAGCGAGGCTGACCGCGCTGATGGCTGCGGTTTCGATCCGCTGGATCCACGGGCCGAGGCTGACGGGCTGCGCGCCAAGCGCGATGAGAGCTGAGCGCTCCTCAAGGCTGACACCCCCTTCCGGCCCCACGATCAGGCGGAGTTCCCGCGCATGGTTCACGCGATCCCGAAGCGTGGTGATGGGATCACCCTCGGGATCGGCGAGGAGGATGGCGACACCTGCTGACGCAGCGCCTTGAATCGTGGCGAACTCGAGGCACGATTGCCCTTCGTGCAGTTGCGGCAATCGCGGCCGACGCGACTGCTTGCACGCCTCGATCAGGATGCGGTTCAGCCGTTCCTGTTTGCCCGGCTTCTCTGTCGGCTCGACGATGGAGCGCTCGAAGCGCAGGGGTGTGAGCTGATCGACGCCGATCTGGGTGGTCATGTCGAGCAACGTGCTCAGGCGGTCGCCCTTGGGCAGCGCAAAGCCGAGGTGGATCGAGGGAGCAGGCGCTGACGGCATGGGCAGCATCTCAACGATCTGCACGCGCGCTGACTTCTTTCCTCCGGGGGTTTCCACGAGCCGGGCCAGCGCGAGCGCATCCACACCGTTGAAGAGGGTGACCGGCTCGTGTCTGGCCTGTCGGCGGGCGAGCAGGTGTTGGGATTCCTCGCGACTCAGTTCAAGCGCATCGCCGGGGTGATGGTCCGCGGTGAGAGCGTCGAGATGGATCCATGATTGAGCCATGCTCATCATCCTTGGCGCGGGCCGGGGATTCGGGGGGTTGGAGGAGTTCCGGGGGTTCCGGGGGTTCCGGGGGTTCCGGGGGTTCCGGGGGTCGGGGCGTAGAGATCGAAGCGGATGGATCGGCCGCGGATGGAGCCGGTGGGTTGTCGGCCGGGCGAGCCCAGCGCGGGGGCATCATCGCTGCGCTTCACCACGATGCGCTGATGGGCCAAGGAGCAGGCGATGTCGAGCAGCTCGGCGGAATCAGGATCGGGATCGAGGATGGCCTTGAGCGCCTGGATGTGCTTGGGAGGCAGGGCGGATTGTTTGCGCTTGGGCGGAAACATGGGGTCGATGAAGATGGCGTCGGCCCGCGGCAGCGTGGGCAGGAGCGTTCGGGCATCGCCGGGCAGCATCGTGAGCGTGCCTTTGAAGTGGTCCGCAAAACCTTCCCAGCGCTGGAGCCGGTCGAACGCATCAAGGGCCAGGGCCAGGGGAATGGGATGGCGCTCGATGGCCGTGAGCCTGTGGCCCGCTGCCGCGAGGCACACGGCGTCAAACCCCATGCCGAGGGTGGCGTCGATGATGGTGCCCTGGCTGCGGAAGGCTTTGAGCAAGGGATCGTCGGTGGGAAGCGGATGGCGAAGCAGTTCAACGTAGTCGAGGCTGAGCGGGCTGGGCAGCACGGTGGTGTCATTGTTGAGAAGCGTCAGCCGTCCCGCGCGGGCTTCGAGGCGAAAGCCTTCCGCCCGGATGGGAGATTCCGCCAGAAGCGTGAGAACCGGCAGGATCACCTGCGCACTGGGCAATGTTTGGATGGAATCGTCGATCTCGGCGGTGTGCGGGGCCATGGCCGACGCCACGCTAGCAGCACGATAGGATGCGTGCATGGCAGCTCCTTCCCATAGTGCATCGACCCCCGTGTCCAACCCCGCTTCCTCCCGCTACCAGCCCGCCGGGCACCCGCTGGCGGGTGTCTATCACAACGTGCTGGAGATGGTGGGCAACACGCCCATGCTGGAGCTGAAGCAGCTCGACACCGGACCGTGCCAACTCTTCGTGAAGATGGAGTCGATGAACCCGGGCAACTCGATCAAGGACCGGATCGCCATCTCCATGATCGACGCCGCCGAGCGCGAGGGTGTCCTCAAGAAGGGCGGCACGATCATCGAAGCCACGGCGGGCAACACAGGCCTTGCACTGGCCCTTGTCGCCAGCCAGAGGGGCTATCGCTTGATCGTGGTGGTGCCCGACAAGATGTCGGATGAGAAGATTTCCCACCTGCGCGCCATGGGGGCCGAAGTGGTGCTGACCCGAAGCGACGTTGAGAAGGGCCACCCGGAGTATTACCAGGACATCGCCCAGGCCCTCGCCGCCAAAACGGCGAATTCCTTCTATGTAAACCAGTTCGGCAACGCCGCCAACCCCAAGGCTCACTATGAAACCACCGGGCCCGAGATCTGGGCCCAGATGGAAGGCAAGATCGATGCCTTTGTGGCGGGCGTGGGCTCGGGCGGCACGGTGAGCGGCATCGGCAAGTATCTGAAGGAAAGGAATCCACAGGTTCAGATTGTGCTGGCTGATCCGGTGGGGTCGATTCTCGCGCCCCTGGTGAACGAAGGGAAGAAGGTGCAGCCGGGATCGTGGCTCGTGGAAGGAATCGGCGAGGACTTCGTGCCCGGCATTCTCGATCTCTCGCTGGTGGACACGGCGTATGCCATTTCCGACGGCGAAGCGTTCCACGAGGCCCGGGAACTGCTCAAGAAGGAAGGCATCCTCGCCGGTTCAAGCGTGGGTACGCTGCTGGGCGCTGCCCTTCGCTATTGCCGCGAGCAGAAGACGCCCAAGCGCGTGGTCAGCCTGATCTGTGACAACGGGGCGAAGTATCTCTCCAAGATGTTCAACGACTTCTGGATGATGGATAACGGCTTCATCGAGCGGCAGAGCTTCGGCGACCTCCGCGATCTGATCGCCCGCCGCCACCTGGAAAAGCAGGATTTCACCCTTTCGCCGCAGACGCCCATGGTGCAGGCGATTCGCCGCATGCGCATGTTCGGCATTTCTCAGATGGCGGTTCTGGATGACCACGACAAGGTGGTCGGTATTCTCGATGAGTCGGATGTGCTGATTGCGTTGACCCAGTCCGGATCGGGCAACGGCGAAATCGGCCGCCGGCCGGTGCGCGATTTCATGACCAGCCGACTGGAAACCATTGCCCCATCGGCGAGCGTGAACGACCTGATGCCCATTTTCCGGGCGGATCGCGTGGCCATCGTGGCCGACGATACGCATTTCTATGGGCTGATCACCAAAATCGACCTGATCAACTACCTGCGTCAGAAAGTGCTGTGATCCGGCTGGCGATTACTGCGCATCACGCACGGGTTTGAGCGCTTCCTCTATCGCCAGCAGTGCATCAATGGTCGCCAGTTCGGGTCGGCCTTCCTCCCAGCGCGTAGCGGAGTTCTTCCAGGAACCGTCCGAAGCCTGCCGCGACACGATGGCGTCGATCAACTCCTCGCGCCAGTTATGGGAATTGTCCTGTTCATCCGCGATCTCATCCTGCTGGGCGGCACGCAAAGCCCGCGACATGGCGTTGTAGTAATAGAAGAGGCCCTGCTGGCCCATGCCGGGGTTTTCGTCGAACGTAAAGTGCTTGCGGATCCAGTCATAGGCAGCAACCACACGGGGATCATCCTTGGCAAGACCGGCATACAGCATCGACTTGAACCCGGCGTAGGTCATCGAGCCGTAACTGCGGAGGCTTCGCGGCGACCCCGCGGGCAGCTTCTCGCCCTTGCGACCCTCACCGGCCGCATCGGACGCCATCGATTCCCCACCGTTCACCGGGGTATATACAAAGCCGCCGTCATTGGCTCCGGCCTGGGCCCAATCGGAGGTGTTGGTTAACTTGAGATTCTGGGTGCGGCTGAGAAATGCGACGGCCCGCTGCACCGCGGGCTCATCAGGGCTGACCCCGGCGTCGTAGAGCGCCTCCAGCATCATCTGGGTATTGGAGAGGTCAGGCCGGCCATGATGGCCATACCCCGCGCCGCCATACCAGTCCTGCGTTGGCGACACACCCTCGGACTCATCCCATTGGGACTTTTTGAGCCAGACGATGGCTTCCCGGAGTTCGTCTTCGTAATGCGAATCCTCACTGGCCGCGAGTGCGGAGGCCACGAGAGAGGTGACGTAGTTGGCGATATCGCCCGAGGGATCGAAGGACCCGTCCTCGGCATGGGCGAGCATGATGTATTGAAACGCAGTCTCAACCACGGAGTCGCTGCGAAGATCCTGCGGGGCCTGGAGGAAAGCTCGCACACCCATGGCGGTCACGGCCACCGACATTGGAATCGGCTTGTCGGGTGCATCGGTGACGGTGGTCGGAGCGGCATGGAGCCAGGCGCCGTTGGACCCCTGAACCGAACGCAGAAACGCCAGTCCCTTCTTCAGGGCTTCATGCGCTTTGGTCCAATGAACATCCGAGACCGGAACCTGCTCTGGAGAGGTGGCCACCCGATGCGAAGGGGCCAGGGGACGCACAATCGGTCCGGGGATCGGCGCTGGTTCGAGCGACTTGATCTTTTCGTGATCGATCCGGGGATCGAGCGTGTCGGCCTGCGTGGTCGAATTCGGCGAAGGCGGCGTTGAGTGGTCCTGAACCAACAGGCAGGCGGCGAGCAGCGCAGTGCAGGCAAACATCTTGAATCTCCTTGGAGCGGCCGTTCCGGACGATCAGCGCGGGGTATTATCGTCCCCTCGGACCCGGAGTCCACCCGAACGTCCACCCCCAAGTCGAGCTGGATATTGGATCGAAGCCCGAACAGGACCGATGTTGGAACGGTACTTGAACTGCTCATGAGCCCCACCCCCGCGAAATCCAAGACGCTGCCAATCCTGCTGAGCGGGGGCTATAACTGCTCGAATCGCGGCGATTGGGCCCTGTGCTCTGCAGCCCTGGAATCACTGGAACGAAGCCGACTCCCCCACCACACGCTGGTGCAGCTCTTTGCGCCGATCGAAGATCCACCGGTCGAGGATCAATTCGAAACAGCCGTCGTCATGTCGAGGCGGGAACAGCTCTGGCATCGCCTCGGAAGTCTCGGATCGTATCGGCGATATCTCGCGCTTCAGCGGAAGTCCATTCTCCGACATCTGCGGGAGACAAAGGACCACTTCCGCCGCGTCGCCCCCGGGCAGCAACCCATTCTCTGGTTCACCGGAGGCGGATACATGAATGATGTCGCCTCCCACGGCCGGTTCTCAACCCGAATGGGCCTTCTGGCGCACGACGAAGGGTACCGAATCGTGCTGACGGGACAGACCATCGGGCCGTTTCGCGACAGCGCTTTCGAAAACGATCTCCGGGCACTGCTGCAGGTCGCGGACTGGATCGGCGTGCGAGATGATGCGTCATTGGAGCGCGTCCGTGCGATCGACGGCCTGAATGTCGCGCCCGTTCGCACTCACGACAACGTCTTCGACATGGCTCCAATCAGCTGGAGCCGCAGGCAGCTACAGGAAAGCCTTGCAAGGTTGCATGTGCGGCTTCCCGAGCGTTGGGTGCTCATGACGTTTCATCAGCAGAACTCAACCACGATCGCACCGAATGCCCGCTCCATCGGGGAGGCGTGCCGCGAGCTTCAGGGTGCGGGGGTTCCGGTCGTGGTGACAAGTTTCTGGGGATATGAGCATGCCGCCGATCCGGCCGTGGCTTCAGCCGTCAGGAATGCCGGGGCTACCTGGATAGATCATCGCGTGAATACACCCGAGTTGCGGGCGTTGGCAGCACAATCGGAGTTGATGGTGTCCACACGCCTTCATGGCCTGATCTTCGCCTACGCGGCGGGTGTTCCCGGCGTGTGCCTGTATGCGGGCCAGTATTATCGCGACAAGGCGTTGGGATTGGCGACCGACTGGGGACAGGATCGCTGGGCGATCGATACCTCCACCGACTATGAGCGTCTGCCCGAGTTGGTTCTTTGCGCTTGGCAGCAAAGGGATGAGATGGTCAAAGCCCTGAAGCAACATGCCGATCCGCACCTTGGGAAGCTTGATCCTGTCTTCCAGCAATTCCAGGAATGGTCCAATTCGGACTTGCCGTATCCAGTCGGTGTCACCACCTAGACCATGAGCACTGACCGCCCCCTGAAGATCGGCTTCATGCTTCCGTCAAACTACTCCCTGGCGGGTCCGGGCAACGGCGTGCGCGCCCAGGCGGTCTATCAGGCCAATGCCCTGGAGCGATTGGGCCACGAGGTCTCTCGACTGGAACCCTGGACCTTCAATCCCAACATCCCACAGTTGGATGTCGTTCAGTTCTTCCTTGGCGGGTACGCAAACTACACGATCGAGGTCAACCGACCGCATCCGGTGAAGATGCTTGTCTTCGCCCCGATCATTGACAGCAACGAGCCGATGTGGCGGTATCGGCTCGCGGCGATGGTCGGCGCTGTGACCCACAAGGTGAACACCGCCCCGGCGGTCATGCGGGATCAGGCGCTGAATTCCAACCTCGTTATCTGCCGGTCATCTCACGAACGGGAGCGAGTCATTCGCGGCCTCGGCGTTGATCCGAGCAAGGTCGGCATCGAGATCGTCTTGAACGGTGTTGATCTTCCCGCCCAGTCGGACCCGGGACTCGCCCGAAGCACGCTGCAACTCCCCGGCGAATTCGCCCTGCATGTAAGCCAGTACACCCAGAGACGAAAGAACGTCCTGCGGCTGATCGAGGCGGTCGGTCCGACCGGCATCCCGCTGGTGATTGCCGGCTATGCGCCACCAGGTCCCGATCTCGAACGCGTTCGAGCCGCCAGCAAGCGCTATCCCACGATTCAACTCCTCGGTGCGCTCGACCGCAACGTGCTTGATTCCCTCTATGCGGCCTGCAAGGTGTTCTGCCTGCCGAGCGTCCATGAAGGAACCGGTCTGGTCGCCCTCGAAGCGGCCTCGCACGGCGCCCGGGTCGTCATCACGCAACACGGCGGACCGCCTGACTACTTTCTTGACATGGCGGAATACGTGAATCCCGACCATGTCGACGACATCAGACATGCTGTCGTCAGGGCGTGGGAAGCGCCGGATTCAACTCGGCTCAAGGACCATGTCCTTCAGAATCTGACTTGGGAGCATTCCGCCGAAGCTCTGGCCGCAGCCTATCGTCGTCACGCCCCGAGTTGAACCATGCAATGCAATATTGACGCAAAGGGAAAGGCAGTCCGCCTGATCATGGGCTCCATGGGTGCGTTGATAGGTCTTGCCCTGTTGCTCATCTACTTCACCGCCCTTGCTGAAGGTCGGTGGACGATGATCGCCGGCATCATCGCGATCGTGATCGGCGGATTCGGGATCTTCGAAGGTGCTGCCGGCTGGTGCGCGGTGCGCGCGATGGGCATGAAAACCCGACTCTGAGAGTTACAGCCGGTAGGTATCGATCAAGGCCTTGACGTCATAGGGCCGCGGAATGTTGTACACCTCGATCTCGATGGATGTGCGGTGCGGATCCGAGCCGGGTTCGCCGCCCTGACCAGCCGTATCGAGGCCGATGTAGCCGACATTGAGAATCCGGTCCAGCGGTCCCTGCTTGATGACCACGTTGGTCACGTGGCGATGCAGCACCTCAGAAGTCTCACGCATCACGATGCCCTGCTGACGAATCGTTCGTTTGTTTGTGACCGTCAGCTTCACCCAGCGGTGCGGAGCCAGCCACCAGACGAGCCACCATAACACCCCCGCAGCGAAGATTACGAGTCCGCCGATCGATAGCCATGCGGCCACCATGGTCAATGCGCTCAGGACCGACAGCGTCAGGCCGCTGAGGATGACCAGAGCCATCAGGCTGTACCAGAACGGATGGGCGCGAAACATCGCCTGACGAACCACCGCCACGGTGTGCTCGACATCATCGCCAGCGCCCTTCGAGGCCGGCGCGGGGGCCGCTGTGGGAATCGGGCCCTCATCAATTCGACGCTCAGTCCGGCGAGGAGGCACCCGGTTGATGTCGCCGCACTTGGGACAGGCCACCCGATCACCGGCATCGTCGGCAACTTCAAAGGCGTGATCGCAACGATCGCACGTTATGGAGATCATGGTCTTCACTCAAGATTGATAGGAACTCGCACCCTGACGTTTCGACAGCCTACCGCGCGCAGTGCATTTCGGTCACCCAAGAGCAGGCCAATCCTCGCCGCAGTGTGAAAATACCTCGCGCAACGTCGTGGTCACTGATACCGGCAACGGTCCGAGATCGACAGCGCGGAGCATCTCGGCCACGTGGTCGGGATGGCTGGAACCCACCAAGACGGACGATACCCCAGCCTGAAACGCGCTAAACCGCACGGCGGCTTCGAGCCATGGAATGCCCCCGACCTTGCTCCGATCCATGTCCATCGCCTGCCAGCGGGGCCAGTATTGCGCAGCGTACTCGCTCTTTGGCCGCGACGATGCGCCGGGAACGGCGTTGGCGATCGGGCGCTTGACCACAACGCCGATGCCCGATTCATGTGCGCGGGCGATGGCGGCGGCATTCGCCTGATCGAGCACGTTGAATGAGGCCTCGACCACGTCGAATCTTCCGGAGTCGACCGCCCATGAGAGGGCATGGTTGTCGCCGCTATAGCCGATGAATTGCACCTTTCCGCCAGCCTTGGCCTCCCGCAGGATTTCGATTCCTTCGCCCTGCTTCAGATCCTCAAGCGAGCAACTGTGAAGCAGCAGGACATCCAGCGCATCCACCTGAAGGCGATTCAATGAGGCGTCAATGGTCCGTCGAAGTTCCGCGGGCTTCCACGCCGGAGACCAATCGCTGTTCCACCCGCACTTAGTAACGAAATGGCACTCGCCGCGACGATGTCGCGAAGAGAGGGCTCTCCCGATAAAAACCTCCGAATTGCCGTAGGCCGAGGCGGTATCGATCAGGTTCACCCCGAGGTCCACCACGGCGTTGAGCTTCCGATCAGCTTCCTCCGCGCTGCGGCCGGGTCGTCCGATCGCCTCCGCTCCAAATCCCACGATCGATACCCTGAGGCCGGTCCGGCCCAGAGTGCGCTGCGCCACTCCATCGGTCGTCATGCGCCCATCCTAGCGCCCGCGCTGATTGAGCCACGCCTCGCGGCCAAGGTGGATTTCCATCAGTTTCCGCTGGGAATCCGTCAGGAGGCGAAGATCACACGCCTTCAGGTCGTACGGAAAGGCCCCGAAGTAGTCGCTGCGCATCACGAAGTCCCGCGTCAACGCCGCAGCGTCGAAGAATCCGGTGAAGATCAGGCGGCGGCGATGCATAACCGGGCGAACGGCGTGCCAGAGAAACGGTGAGAGCACCAGGAGCGAGTTGCCGGTCATCGGAAGGGTTTCATATCCAGCCCATCGGTGCGCGGGTTCGGCATCATGGACCAGTGAGGCCTTGTTCGTGAGATCCGACTCAGCCTTCAAGGGTTCGCCGCGATACCAGGTTGTGCCATCCGGCCCCCGCGAATACCAGCGATGGGAGTTCGGAATGATCTGGAACCCTCCGCAGTCGTGGCTCGTCGAGTCCATGTAGATGAACATGTACAGGCCGCGATTGAGGCAATCGAAATGGGTTTCGGCGTGGGTGTGTCCGAACATGCCCGCATACCGGTAAGGATCCTCAACCTTGACGAAGTACTTTCCCTGCACCAGATCCTCGCCGAGGAACGCCCGCGCAATGGCCAGAAGCGATGGATGGCCGATGATGTTGACGAAGGCCTGCTGGTCATAGAGCACCTGCCCGCCCAGGTGGTGATACACTCGATGCTTCGCGGGGTTCGCGTCAACATGAGATACGACCATCCGATGCATCGCCAGATCAACGGCCGAAAGTTCTTCGCGCGAAAAGAAGTCGGGAATCAGAAAGAATCCGTGATCCCGATAGGAACGTTGATACGACTCAATCGCGCTCGATGCAGTGACCATCCCATCGTGGACCGATCGAGGTCGCTGGATCCAGGCATGATTCCGAACACAACGTTCGACCTCCTCAAGCGTGTAGAGGCCGGTGCGCATGAAGACCTCGCCGACTGCAGCGCCCGCCGACCGGGCCTCCTGCTCCAGTGCGCTCAGGTCCGCCTTCGAGATGAAATCGTGTTCGACGAGGATGCGGAGGTCCGCAGCCGATGGCCAACACGAGCCAACCGTCGTTGAAGCGCTGACTGAGGCAGGGGATTGGGTCTTTGCCGGTCTTTGAAGCGTGGTCATGCCGAGGTCTCCACCTCAGTTATCGGCATCAAAACGGCCCGGCCTTTGGCTCGCGCAGAAGAACCGATCCAGCCAGCACGGATTCAAGTCAATCTCGGTGTCCGGTCGATGTTCGACTGTGCCACACGACGATCCGACTAAGCTGTCAGTGCGCGATGCATGTTGTCATCAGGGCAACGGCACAACGCAGGTGCGGACGGCGATCGGCGATCCCCTTCCGCACGACAAGCCCCAATCTGCCGAAAACCTCGAAAAATCGATTGCCCGGGGGCCGATTCTGATCCTTTGGGACCTTCTGGGATCGTGCAATCTGCGCTGCCCATCATGTCCCCAGGGAAACATGCAGGACACCAAAAACCCCAAGGGCATGATCGAGGAGTCGCTTTTCGACAGCATCCTTGACAAACTGAGCGGCGAGTTTCCTCGCTGGCAGCTCCACTTCTATAACTGGACGGAACCCCTGATCCACCCCCACATCGTGCGGTTCTGCGCATCTGCCGTGGGAAAGGGTTTCCATCTGCACCTCTCGTCCAATCTCAACGTGCTCAAGGACGCCGAAGCGCTGATGAACACGGGGATGAAGACGTTTCGGATCTCCCTCTCCGGTTTCACCCAGCAGGTCTACGGCCGCACACATCAGAACGGCGATATCGAACGCGTCAAGCTGAACATGGTTCGACTGAGCGAGGCGAAGCGCCAATCCGGCAGTCGAACTCGCATTCACGTCTACTACCACAAGTATCGCCACAATCTCCATGAACTTCCGCTGATGGAGCGATTCGCTCATGACCTCGGCTTTGAGTTTGTCCACGATTGGGCGTACCTGATGCCGCTTGAGAAACTTGTCGACTATGTCGAAGGCCGGCTCCCCGACCGCGAGCGAGAATTGGCCGACATCGGAATGGTGCCCCCGCTGTCAGACGCGCTGGAGTACTTCAAGCCCTTGCGACAGCATCCCTGCGACCTGATCGATCAACTCACGCTCGACTTCAAAGGAAACGCAGCCCTCTGCTGCGCTGTCTACGACGCCAAGGCCAACTTCATCGGAAACTACCTTGAAATGGACTGGCCGGCGCTGCAGCGCGCCAAGTACGGCCATTCCATCTGTCAGACCTGCATGAACTACGGCGCTCATGTGTACTACCCACACCTGGGCCATCCGGAGTGGAAGGCCGACATCGAACGCATGGCGCAGCAATCGCTGAAAGAAATCCAGCCGGGTGAATCTCGACGCACACTTTCGCTTCCGATTCTGGCAGGGCCTCCATATGCCCAGTCTGCGTGAACCGAAAGACAATTCGATGAGGTCGCCGTCGATTGCCGCGGCCACGCCTCAAGTCCTCTCGCCCTTCGATTCACGCCACCCCCTGATGCTTGGCGAGATTCCGGTGGTCGTCTTCTGCGGGCCGATCGAACAACTCGGGGAACTGCCTGGCGAGCCCACTGCACATGCGGTGGCGAAATTCGTTTGTCCCCAACCGGATACTGTGGCTGGACCTGATCATCGCGGCACGGTTGAATCGGTGTTGCCCTGTTGGCCTGCCTCGGCGATTCAACCCATCCCGGGAGTGTGTTTTGTGTTTGCGGAGGAATCGTCGCCGGTTCTTCGGAATCTCCTCCGGAGCGGCGCAGTCATGAACGAACACGTCGCCACGGTCGAATCTCTCCGACTGAGCGAGGAGCGGGAACTCGCTCGCTTTGACGAGTTCGCTCATTCCTTGAACCCCACGCTGCCGGTGCTCTTGCTTGGCTTCGGCCACCAGGGAAGGCGCCTCGCGCAGCGCCTCACGATGCAGGTCGGCGTTGATCCGTGTCAACTGCGGGTGCTGGACATGAATCCGGCCGCACAGTTGAATGCCAGGACGCTGGGATATTCCATTGCAGCAGAGCGCCAGCCGCTGCGTGACGTCAGCGCAGTCGTGTACTCGCCTCAGATGCGGCATGAACGATTGCACACCGTCGCTCGGCAAGCTGCAAGGCATTCCCTGCCCGTTTTCGACAATTCCGTGCGATCCATCGCGAATCATCAACACTTTCTGAAGCAAGGCTCGTGTCTTTTCGACCGGGCGGCCGACCGTCTGCTTCAGATTGACAGCGACTCCATTCGACTTCGTCACCACTACCTGCCGGTGGTCGTTCATTCAATGGTGCTGGAGCAGCGCCAATTCGGCAACACCCAGTGCATCATGCTGGATGCTGAGCCGCCAACAAGTCTGGCCGGCGTGTCGGATCGCGCCGCGCTCAACGGCCCCAATCGGTCTCGCCGTTACTGTGACTCCACGTTTGTCTCCCGAATCGAAACCACCGTTTCCCTGCGCAATCGAGCCGATCTCGGATTCTTCGCCGCACGACGATTGGGTGAACGGCTCTGGCGCGATGCCACCGAACGTGTATTCCCCTCGCAGCACATCGCAGATCTCGGCCAGACCTCGCTCGAGCGCCTCCTCAAGGCCCACCTCGATGGGCGAGAAATTGGCTCAACGATGCAAACGCCCGCCCAGAGAACCATATTGGGCATCGCGGCCAACCACTACGCCAAGGACGCTCCGATCATCGAAATCGGTTCGGCGTATGGCGGCAGCGGCCTGCTGATGGCCGCTGCCACAGACTCGTCGACGAAGCCTCTCTATTCCATTGATCCGGAGGTCTCCACTCGAGACATCATGCGATTTGCATTTGACCGCGAAGACTGGGGCCCTCGGCTGCGACAGATTGTGAAGACCAGCGACGACGCACGTTCAGATTTCCGAGATTTCGCAGGACAGATCGGTGTCGTAATGATCGACGGCCTTCACACCCTGGATGCCGTTGAAAGAGATTACCTGGGGTATTCCCCTCTGGTTGCCCCCGGTGGAGCACTGATCTTCCACGACGTGTGTCCTCAGATCTACAGTGTCTGCCGAGTCATCGTGGAACAGGTTCTGCACGACCCTCGCTTTGAAATGAAATGCCTTGTTGAGGGGCTGGCCGTGTTTGAGCGGCGTTCCTAGGGAAGGTTCAATCGTGGCTACACGCGGGGACGCGTATCGGCCGATATCAGGTCCGGGGGTTTGTTGTCATTTCGCCCATGTCCATGGCTGCCATCCCATCATCCGCCCCGTTGATACGGGGACTCGATCGCGGCGACGAGGAGTATCTCGGCCAGGCGTTGCGCCATCTGTCATCCGAAAGCGACTCCGGCGTGTTCCTGGCTACGCTGAAGTCACTTGTTCGTCACGGCATGGCAGGGCTTGCGCTCATGCTGCTCGAGCGACTTTCAAGTCACGCCGACGACGTCCGTGAACTCCACAGAACGATCGCATCGCTTCCCTCTGGCGAAATCCCGAGCTCTCAGCTTCAGGCCCATTGGATCGGCGCCCGACTTCGCGTAAGCCAACGGCTGCATGGCACCCTCATCGACGACCTGCCGCCTCGTTCACCTTCCTGGCGAGTGTTTGAGAGTCGCGCCGGCAACCTGCAGGTCGTTCAAGTGAACCCCGACGGAAAGCTGACTTTCCCGCTCTATCTGCACGACCATTTGGCGCGAGCCCGATCAATGTCGTTGCCGCCTCCAGCGGAATGCAACGCGTTTGTGCTCTCCGGCGTTCCGCATCCCGCCACGTTGCAGCGGCTTGTAGACGTAATTCGTTCTGATCACTTTCGGCCCCCGATCGACATCCTTGAGACAGATGTTCAGGTCTTCACGAATTGGATCGCGCTCATCGATCATCCGACCCTGCTCGAACCCGCACGCATCAACATCTTCCTCGGCCCAGATTGCGTCGCACTGCATGCCGCCCATTGGTGTGAGAGCCGGCATCGCGGTTCCCGTGCGGTCTTTCTCTCGACGCCACGCTCCGGCTTCAATCCTCCGAGACCTGCGGCTGAGCTGCCCTCTCGCGTCGCTTCCGCACAGCGTCAGCGAATGCGAGAGGATAGTCAGCGCTTGATTGATCGATACGGGTCCTGCGATTCGATGTACTGGAGTCGCCGTTTCGCCCAGGCCGCAGCGCAGGGCCCGCCTCTCCGTGTGCTGGGGCTGACCAGTCGATTCTCAACGGTTCTGCAGCATTCTCTCCGCGATCTTGGCCATGCATTCGTTCGCGCGGGTTGCGAGTTTGATCTCGTCATGCAGCCCGACGACTACTCTGAATCAGTGGACGTCGCCGGAGCACTTCTGGCAAAGCCATACGACATCATCGCCGTCATCGATCATCTGCGCTTCGAGTTTAGCGAGTTGCTCCCCGAAAACCTCCCCTACGTCGGCTGGATTCAGGACCACATGAGCCAGCTTTGCACCGCTGAGGCTGGTCGATCAATCGGCCCGTTCGATGTCATCGTCGGTCACTCGCCGGAAGTCATGCACTCGCTCTACGGCTATCCGGCAGATCGCTTCGTGGCGAGCAGCAATCTCACCGACCCATCAACCTATTCCGCATCGCGAGTCCCCGATGCCGATCTCACGCGATTCAAATGTGATATCTCCTACGTCTCTCATGGCTCGGCGTCGCCGGAACAGCTCATGGAGAGCATCGCCGGTGAAAGCACGCTGCTGAAGCGCTGCCTGACCCGACTCCTCGAACTCATCCGCGAAGGCATCCACGCCAAGGGCTGGCTCACCAATCAGGATCTTGTCGCCCTGATGATCCAGGCCGAAACTGAGAGCGGCCACCCGCCTCTCACCCCCACACTTCGACGCAATTCGATCTATCCCGCCGCCGCATCACTCTATGATCGGGTGTTTCGTCACCAGACCATCGCGTGGACCGCGGCATGGGCCCGTCGACATGGCCGCGAGTTCCGGCTCTATGGCCGCGGTTGGGAGAAACATCCCGAATTTGCCGAGTTTGCGCAGGGCGAGGTTGAAAGTGGCTACGACCTCCGCTGCCTGTATCAGGCAAGTTCGATCAGCCTTCAGGCCAATGGCTACGGCTCGCTCCATCAGCGGCTCCTCGACGGTCTTGCGGCCGGCGCCTTCATGCTGGCGAGGTTCAACCCTGCCGACTTCGTCAGGGATCCATTTCTTGCCATCCAGCGCCGAATTCAGCGGGATCAGATTTCCTCACTTGCAGAATTCGGCATGGCTCGGGACTCCGATCGCGACCTCGACCGGATCTGTTGCGACGCTGAACTCCTGACGTCCGCCGTCCTTCGACCGTTGACCGATGCGAGGAGGGCGGCCCATGCCAGGATCATGCGCGAGGGAAATCCGATTCCCGAACTTGAATCAGACGAAGGCCTGTTGGCGCTGCTTCGAGAGATGCGCTATCTCCCGCATCGAGCTGCGGGCGACCTTCCCGGCTTTCGATCGGTTACCTTTGAATCCGAGGCCGCACTGCACCACCTTCTGGATCGTTTCATCGACGACGTTCCGGGCCGAAGTGCCGTTTCAGTTCCGATGCGTGCTTCCGTCCTGGAGCATGACACCTACGACACGTTGGTTCGCCGCATCATCCAGTCGTTTCTCACCAGTTGGTCTGATTCCAACTTGAGCCGCAGGGAGGTCGGCATCTCATGCGCTGGCTGCTCGTAAGTCTCCAACATCACCCGGACCAGGGCGGTGTGGGAACCTATGTGAGTCGGTTCTGCCAAGCAGCCCAATCGGCCGGATGGGATGTCACCCTCATCACCGCGATGGGGCCCAGCACTCCGGCTGGAATCCATGTTGAAATCGTCGAACTTGAACCACTGTCCCCGGAACGAATCACTTCGCTTCGAAGGATCGAGCGAATCCGCCCATACCAATACGGGCGTTGGTCGCTCGCGGTGGCGGAACGCCTCCTTGAGTTGGAAGGACCGTTCGATTGCATTGAATTCCCCGATGTTCAGGCGCAGGGCCTCGTCTCCCTGAGCAGTCGAGAAATCCACGAACGATGGAATTCAACGCCGCAAGTCATTCACGCGCACACGCCGATGTTCGTGGAGGAATCATTCGCTCGCGCGGATTGTTCGCGGTTCGGGCGAAATGTCTATCACACGTGGGAGCGACAGGCCATTCAATCGGCCGACGGGCTGATCGCAACCAGCCGCGATCTGCTTGATCGACTCCCCGGACATCGCTGCTCTGCCGTCATCCCTTACCCCATCGCCGCGTCCGCGTCGGTATCGTTGAATTCATGTGAAACGCCGCTCGTCCTGTTCGTGGGCTCGCTGCAACCTCGAAAGGGCATAGACCTCTGGGCCACCAGCCTCAATCGGGTGCTCGCACGATGCCCCAACGCCCGGGCGGTGGCCATCGGCCCTGACACGCCAACCGGACCCGATGGCAGGAGCATGCAGCAACATGCCGTGTCCCTCCTGGATCATGCGATCCGTGAACGAGTTCAATTCGCCGGATCCATGCCCCACGACGAGACACTCGCCGCCATTCGCTCAGCATCACTTCTGGTCGTGCCGAGCTGGTTCGAGAGCTTCTCGTTCGCCGCGGCCGAAGCATTGCTCTGCGGCTGCCCGGTGCTGGTGACCGACCAAGTCGGAATTGCCCAGCACGTTGCAGGAATACCGACCTGCATCGCGGGCTGTGTCGACGATCTGGCAGATCGACAGATCGAGATGCTCACCAATCCGAGTCGCGCACGAACCGAGGCCATCGAACAGCGCCGGCGAATGCTGGAAGCCTGTTCCCCTCTTCGACACCTTGAAGCTCGCGTTCGGTTTCTCGATTCGCTTCAGGCTGCCTCGCGCCCACGATCGGGCGACTCCGGCGTTTCGCTCGGCGACATGAGAGAGTTTCTTGAGGGCATCGAGTCCATGGAGCAATCCCGGGTCGCTTCAATCTCCACGTCGTAAATGACCCATACCGGAACACCGTCCGGAACACACTCAGTGGCTCGATGGAATAGTTGCCTCTCGTAGGTATCAGATGACACGAGGACCAGGTCGGGGTCAAACGTCGTCAATTCCGCTGGCGATCGAACCGGAAGCCCATCGATCTCACGCGCGCCCCTTGCCTCGTCGTCGACCATACCCACGACCGTCCCTCGGCCGCCCAGCGCCTTCCGGATGACCCCCAGGTTGCGCTCGGTGTGTTTCCCCGCGCCGAAGAGCACCACCCGCGAACCCCGTCGCCATCGAGTCGAACGCCGACGCAACCTGCGAAACGGCGTCCTCGTGGCCACCCAACACGACGCACGAAGCCGCTCCAGGACCGGCAGACCCTCCACCACCTCATGCCAGAACATCCGCTGCATGGGTGGACTCGTCAGATACCGCAGGATGAAATCCCATCGCGCCCGCCGAATGCGCTGTCGTTCAACGAAAGTTGCATCCGGCACCCGGGTCTCGCTGGCTAGCAACCGGGCAAACTGTCCGCACTGCCTCAACAATCCCCAGAGCGTCCCGTACACACCGAGCCGATGACTGAATCCCCCCCGACGAAAGTGCAGAAGCGTTTCGTCAACCCACACGACCGGATGGCGGCGAATCACCGACGCCAAAAACACCATGTCGAGCCCCAGCCCGGGTGGTCCATCCGCGACGGCGAAGGGCCTCAACAGATCCAGCGACGGCGCAAGGTGCTCCGTTCGAAACACACCATAAAACGGCGTCCCGGGACACTCATCCAGATACTGAACGATGCGCGCTGGGGACGGCAGCATCTCAATCCCTGCAAGCGAGGCGGTCTCCGGCCGCACTTCCGCAGCCGACCCATCTGGATTCATGTTCCGCACCGTTGGAAACGCCAGCGCAAGTCTCGAATCCTTCGACAGCGCCCCGATCAGCCGCTCCAGAAAGGTCGGATGCCGAAGGTCGTCGTGGGCAGCCCAACAGAAATAGGGCGTCGCAACATCCGTCGCCGCGGCCAGAAAATTGGCCACCGCCCCTCGATTTCGTTCAAACCTCACCAGATGAATGCGAGCATCCGCCGCTGCCGCCTCCGCCGCAATCGCCGCGCTCCTGTCCGTCGAACCGTTGTCGCAGATGACCATGCGGAATCCTGAGACCGTCTGCCGCTGGATCGAGCGGATCGCCTCAGCCAGGTACAGCTCACCGTTGTAAACCGGCATCCCAACGGTGACCAATGGTTGTACGGCGGTCATCGTGAACAGGATCGGCAACGTCGCATCGACCCATGCACAAAGCCCACCCGAAGCCCGGAAATCTCCAACGATCCCTTCTCAGCGTCGGCAGTGCCCCAAAAACAGACAGGGCCGGCTGCCTTCGCAACCGGCCCTGAAATAGAGAAGGCGCAACGGTGTCCGGAGTCGTAGAGTTCTGCCCATGGCGGTCGCGGGAGTCCCTGTCATCTGCCAGAGTTGCGACTCGCCGAGCCAGAGTCACCTCGATTGCATGGCGTCAATGAAATCACTGTTTTTTGGGTCAGTTGCGAACCCACACACCTGTGGCACGCACTTTCACGATCGACCGATAACGCAGGCGGACAAACGATCGACGGGGCTGGGAAGTGACACGTCGCAATACGTGGAGATTCACTCGAGATCAATGAATGAAATCTCATTCATGCCCCGCATCTTCAGGTTGGAGGCTGTCCTCATTGACCTAGATGCTACGCGTCTCTACATTGACGTCGATGCCAATGGCGCCAGATGGAGTTGGGCGATTGTGGAGCCCCGCAGCGAATCAAACCACGCTGAAATGCTTATTGGATTCAATGCCAACACAATTTGAACTCGAACGTGAGACAAGGAGCTGTCAGCGTGCATTCGATTCATGTCATTCTTGTGGATGATGAACCGCGCATCAGAGTCGCCTGGCAAGGATTGATCCGGCAGCAACCAGACATGGAGCTACGGAGTGTCCTCGCGTCAGCAGATGAGTTCATGGCCAATCTTCCCGATGAGCTATCGGTGGCTCTGGTGGATCTTTCGATGCCCGGGCGAGATCCGCTTGGTGCTGTTTCCGAGTTGCGAGATGCACAATCGCCCTGCAGGGTTCTCATTTATTCCGGGCACAGTGATTCGAACACCACCCAGGCAGTTCTCGCGGCCGGAGCATGGGGTCTGGTGGATAAGTTGATGCCGCCGATGGAGGTGCTTGACGTGGTACGGGGCGTCGCTCGTGGTGAACCTTACTTTCCCAATGTTGCATGAGGCTCATGTTTGGCTCCAAACTACACCAAGGAGATCAAGCCGGATTCGGTGCGAGTCCTCTGTGTCGACGACAACCACTTTGTCGCGGAGGCGGTGACCGCTAAGCTGAATTCGTCGCCGGATTGCGTTTGTATCGGCCACCTCGATACGACAGAGGGGCTCACTGAGGTTATTCGCGATCGTTCACCATCAATTCTGCTCTTGGATCTTGACATTCCCAATTCCGATCCGATGAAGATTCTTTCAGAGCTCTCCGAAGGAGGGTCGAACTGTCGGGTGATCATCTTCAGCGGCTTTGTTCGCCGCGAGCTCATTGATCGTGCGATCGACCATGGTGCGTGGGGTTACATTTCCAAGAGCGACGGCGAGCAAGCGCTGTTGGACGGGATCCGCGAGGTTGCTGCCGGTCAATTCGCGATGTCGCCGGAGATTCGCGCCCTCTGTGAACGGGACTCGTGAGCCATGGGTGAAATGAACGTAGTTTCATGAGGACTGATCAAACTACGCCTTTATGCTAGAGCCCACGCGGACTGGTATTGGCATGACGACAATGAATCGTTCGTGAATCGGCGATGGCCCAGTTCTGATCCGCCGCGAGGATCATCAGTGAGTGAAGGAAATCCATGACAAATTCTACCGCTGAGGTTGATGTCGTTGATTCGGCTGCATTGCTTCGCTGCTTGGTCTCCCTAAAGAAGGGTGACTTCTCAGTCCGGCTGCCGGTGCATTGGACGGGCACGGCCGGCAAGATTGCGGACACGCTGAACGAGGTGATCGAGAGAAACGCGCGACTCGCTGGAGAGCTGGAGCGAATCAGCCTCGCGGTTGGCGTTGAGGGCAAGGTAAATCATCGGGTATCACTAGGTTCTGTGACCGGCTCATGGGCGACACTTGAGCAGTCGGTTAACGCGCTCATTGATGACCTCGTGCGGCCGACCATGGAGATGGCGCGTGTCATCGGCGCGGTGGCCAACGGCGATCTGACACAAAGCGTTTCGCTGGACATTGACGGTCGCCCGTTGCAGGGGCAGTTCCTGCGTGCAGCCCGGACTGTGGACACGATGGTGGACCAGCTGAACGCGTTCACGACCGAAGTGATTCGCGTGGCCCGCGAGGTGGGCACGGAGGGCAAGCTGGGCGGCCAGGCGGATATTCCCGGCGTCGCCGGTACATGGAAGGATCTAACGGACAACGTAAACCTGATGGCGGGCAACCTGACGGCACAGGTACGCAACATCGCCGAGGTGACCACGGCCGTGGCGAAAGGCGACCTGTCCAAGAAGATCACCGTGGACGTGAAGGGTGAGATCTTGGATCTGAAGAACACCATCAACACCATGGTGGATCAGCTCAGCTCGTTTGCATCGGAAGTGACGCGCGTGGCCCGCGAGGTGGGTACGGAAGGCAAGCTGGGCGGGCAGGCGGACGTGAAGGGCATTGCGGGAACGTGGAAGGACCTGACCGACAACGTGAACCTGATGGGCGGCAACCTGACGGCACAGGTGCGCAATATCGCCGAGGTGACGACGGCGGTGGCGAACGGAGATTTGTCAAAGAAGATCACCGTGGACGTGAAGGGCGAGATTCTCGACCTGAAGGACACCATCAACACCATGGTGGACCAACTCAGCTCGTTTGCATCGGAAGTGACGCGCGTGGCCCGCGAGGTGGGTACGGAAGGCAAGCTGGGCGGCCAGGCGGACGTGAAGGGCGTTGCGGGCACGTGGAAGGACCTGACCGACAACGTGAACCTGATGGCGGGCAACCTGACGGCGCAGGTGCGCAACATCGCAGAAGTGACGACGGCGGTAGCCAACGGAGATCTGTCGAAGAAAATCACCGTCGATGTGAAAGGTGAAATTCTCGACCTGAAGGACACCATCAACACGATGGTGGACCAGTTGAATGCCTTCGCCTCGGAAGTGACTCGTGTGGCCCGCGAGGTGGGTACGGAAGGCAAGCTGGGCGGCCAGGCGGATGTGAAGGGCGCCAGCGGAACGTGGCGCGATCTGACGGACAACGTGAACAGCATGGCGTCGAATCTCACCAGCCAGGTGCGCAACATCGCCGAGGTGACCACGGCCGTAGCGAAGGGCGACCTATCCAAGAAGATTACCGTCGACGTTCGCGGTGAAATGATGGAGCTGAAGGAAACCATTAACACGATGGTGGACCAGCTTCGATCGTTTGCCAGCGAGGTCACGCGCGTGGCCCGTGAGGTGGGTACGGAAGGTCGACTCGGCGGACAGGCGAACGTCTTCGGTGTTGCGGGCACGTGGAAAGATCTGACCGACAACGTCAATTTGATGGCATCAAACCTCACGAGCCAAGTACGAAACATCGCCGCCGTGACAACGGCGGTGGCGAACGGCAATCTAGCCAAGAAGATTACGGTGGACGTTAAGGGTGAAATGCTTGAGTTGAAGGACACCATCAACACGATGGTGGATCAACTGAATGCCTTCGCCAACGAAGTGAGCCGCGTGGCCCGCGAGGTGGGTACAGAGGGCAAGCTGGGTGGCCAAGCGCAGGTCAAGGGCGTTGCCGGCACATGGAAGGACCTGACAGACAACGTCAACCTGATGGCATCGAATCTTACGGAGCAGGTGCGCGGCATTGCGCGCGTGGTAACAGGTGTGGCCAGCGGCGACCTTCGCCAGAAGCTTCAACTGCAGGCCAAGGGTGAAATCGCAGCACTCGCCGACACGATCAACGGCATGATCGACACGCTGGCCACGTTTGCGGATCAGGTCACGAGCGTTGCCCGAGAGGTGGGTGTTGAAGGCAAGCTGGGCGGCCAGGCGAGCGTACCGGGGGCGGCAGGTTTCTGGAAGGCGCTGACCGACAACGTGAATCAGCTGGCGGAAAACCTGACAACGCAGGTGCGAGCGATTGCAGAGGTCGCGACGGCCGTAACCAAGGGCGACCTGACCCGTTCGATTCGCGTCGAGGCACGGGGCGAGGTGGCGGCACTGAAGGACAACATCAATGAAATGATCGACAACTTGCGTGAGACCACGCAAAAGAGCTCCGACCAGGATTGGTTGAAGACGAACCTGGCCCGTTTCACTCGCATGCTGCAGGGCCAGCGCGACCTGATTCCCGTTTCACGACTGATTCTCTCCGAACTGGCGCCGCTGGTCGGCGCGCACCAGGGCGCGTTCTATCTGATGGATTCGTCAAGCAAGTCGCCGCAATTGCGACTGCTGGCCGGATATGCGTACGGCGAGGAAGGATCGGTCCAGACCATCGCGCTGGGCGAGGGCCTGGTGGGCCAGTGCGCCCGCGAAGGTAAGGGCATCATGCTGGTGGGCGCTCCGTGCGACTACCTGCACATTTCTTCGGGTCTCGGATCGGCGGGCTCGGTCAACGTCATCGTGCTGCCCGTCCTCTTCGAAGGCCACGTCAAGGCCGTGATCGAGCTTGCATCGCTCTCGCGATTCAATGCGATGCATGAGATGTTCCTCGACCAGTTGACTGAATCAATTGGCATCGTGATCAACACGATCGAGGCCAACATGCGCACGGAAGAGCTGCTTAAGCAATCGCAATCGCTTGCAGGAGAACTGCAGAGCCAGCAGGAAGAATTACAGCAGACCAATGCGCAGCTCGAGGAGAAGGCGAGACTGCTGGCCGACCAGAAGTCGGAAGTTGAGCAGAAGAACCGCGAAGTCGAACAGGCCAAGGTCGCGCTTGAGGAGAAAGCAACCCAGCTGGCGCTGACATCGAAATACAAGTCCGAGTTCCTCGCAAACATGTCTCACGAGTTGCGCACGCCGCTGAATTCGCTGCTGATTCTCGCACATCAGCTATCGGACAATCCCGAGGGCAATCTGACCGAGAAACAGGTGAAGTTCGCCCGAACGATTCATGGTTCCGGCACGGATCTGATGGGTTTGATCAACGACATTCTGGATCTCTCTAAGATCGAGTCAGGCACCGTCACGATCGAAATTGATGAGGTCTTGTTCTCAGACCTGCGGGAGTTTGTCGATCGAACCTTCCGCCACGTGGCCGATGACAAGGGCCTGGTCTTCGAAATCGAGCTTGACGAACATCTGCCATTCCTGCTCACGACAGACTCAAAGCGGCTTCGCCAAGTCATCAAGAATCTACTCTCAAACGCGTTCAAATTCACTCAGAAGGGGCGCGTTTCACTCGCCATCAGGCGCGTCGCATCGGGCTGGAGCCATGATCATGCATCGCTGAACGCCGCGAGCGGTGTTGTGGCGATTTCGGTCACCGATACCGGAATTGGCATTCCTGCAGAAAAGCAGCGGCTCATCTTCGAGGCGTTTCAGCAGGCCGACGGATCGACGGCGAGAAAATACGGAGGCACCGGCCTGGGGCTTTCGATCAGTCGTGAAATCGCGCACCTCTTGGGCGGTGAACTCACACTTCGAAGCCGATCGGGCGAGGGTTCGATCTTCACCCTATACATACCTGATGAGCATCCATCGCTGGCGTCCCGGTCACGATTTCTTCCCGGCAAATCCGGAGCGGATGACGGAACGTGGAGCAGATCATTACCGGCTCCGCGTTTGGCAATCGAGACGACGGATGACTCTGTTGCTGTCGATGCGGGTCACCCGTTGATCCTGATTGTGGAGAACGAGACCCGGTTTGCGCAGATCCTGATTGAACTCGCGCATGAGGCCGGTCTCAAAGGGGTGGTGGCGACGCGGGGAGATGCGGCCTTCGCCCTTGCCCGTCAGTTGAAGCCCGCAGCCGTGACTCTTGATCTTCGTTTGCCTGATATGAGCGGCGACCAAGTACTTGAGAAGCTGAAGACCGATGCGGAGACAAGAGACATTCCCGTCCATGTCATCTCGGGCGTGACGGAAGGTTATGAGCACGTGATTGACCTCGGAGCGGCTTCGTATTGGCTGAAACCAGTCGATGCCAGCGCATTGAAGCAACTCCTGTCTCAGATTGAATTTGCCGGCCGCCGTCGTCGCGTTGTGGTAGGCAGCACGATCGCGGAGGACATTGCGGACCTTGGACCGTTGGTAGAAGAGCACGATGGCAGGCTCGATGTCGTTGCGTCAGGCGCTGAAGTGCTGGCGAGCGCGAGCGAGGAGTTGACCGACTGCATCATTATTCCGCCAGAATTGTCCGACATGCCTGCCGAGGAGCTCATCGACAGGCTAAGTGCAACACCCAACGCGCAGCGGACACTGATCTTTATCGCAGCGGACGCGGACACACCCGACGAACGGCTCTCGGCGCTTAAACAGTCCGCACTTCGGCCCCGCGTTCAGATCACTGATGATCATGCGAGGTTGTGTGACGAGGTAGGCCGCCTGCTTCGGCCACCCGTATTCGTCTCTACTGCGGCACACGATGCGAAGCTAAAGAAGGCTGAACCGGCCGAATTGGCTCAATTGGCTGGAAAACGCGTCCTGGTAGTGGACGATGATGTCCGCAATATCTTTGCTCTCACAAGTCTGCTGGAACGATACGAAATCGAAGTCCTGTTTGCCGATAACGGACGTGATGCCATAACCATGCTTCAGGAAACTGAATCGATTGAAATTGTGTTGATGGACATCATGATGCCCGACATGGACGGCTTTCAGGCGATTCATGAAATCCGTTCTCTCGAACAATTCGCCCGACTTCCCATTATTGCGCTCACAGCGCGAGCCATGAAGGGCGACCGCGAAAAATGTATCGAAGCGGGTGCATCGGATTATGTTCCAAAACCGGTAGCGCCGGATCAGTTGCTGTCCGTGCTGTGCGCGTGGGCCGGCTGCACGCCGAGGGTGGACGAGCCGGAGTGTGCCGATGCCTGAATCAGCGATTCTCAGCGCGTCGGACGGTGAACATTCGCGGGGACCCGGTCAGGCGCCCGTAGAGATCCTTATCGTAGACGACAACCCAAGCAAGGCCATGGCCATTGAAAGCGTACTGGCTCCAATTGGCGAAACACTCGTAATGGCCACATCCGGCCGCGAGGCCCTGCACTATCTGTTGACTCGAGATTTCGCGACGGTCATTCTCGATGTGAACATGCCGGATCTCGACGGATTCGAAACGGCGCGCATGATCCGGTCGCGTCGACGATCCGCATCGACGCCGATCATTTTCGTAACTGCCGTGAATATGGACGAGGCAGATGAGTTCCAGGGCTATTCCCTTGGCGCCGTCGACTATATTTGCGCTCCAATTGTTCCAGAAGTACTTCGAGCCAAGGTGTCGGTTTTTGTCCAGCTTCACCGCCAGACGGAGAACGCCCGTCGACAGGCCCAGCGTCTGAAGGAGCAGGCTCGCGAATTAGAGCAGAGCCAACGAGAATTGCGGCTATCAGAACGAATGGCGTCGATCGGAACACTGTGCGCGGGTCTGGGCCACGACATGGGAAACCTGCTCTTCCCGGTTGGCGTCTGGCTAGATCGCCTTGATCCAGACGATCTTCCCCCTGAAAATCGCGATGGGGTTGAGAGCCTGAGATCCTGCGTGCAATACATGCGTCGACTGGTGAGCGGACTTCGACTCGTTTCACTCGATCCGTCGAATGAAGGCGGAACAACAGTTGTCCAACTGGGGCCGTGGGTTGATGAGATCGGACCCATTCTGCGAAATGCGATTCCGCGACTGGTGAATCTTGAGATCGATATTGACGGGAATCTTCCGGGTGTACGAATCGCGCCGCACCGACTTGCCCAGGCGGTGTTCAACCTTGTCCAGAACGCTGGCGAGGTCTTGCGAGATCGTCAGGATGGAGTGGTCAGGCTCTGGGCGGCACGCGATGGGGGAGGAATACGCATCGGCGTCAGCGACAACGGCCCCGGCATGTCGGACCAGGTGCTAGCCCATTGCATGGAACCATTCTTCACAACGAAGTCCCGTGGACTGACAACCGGACTTGGACTCTCCTTAGTGCACGGAATCGCCCAGTCAGCTGGCGGCACGCTCGACGTGAAGAGCTCACCTCAGAGCGGGTCAACATTCTCGTTTCGACTCCCCATTGCCGATCAGGAGCAGACACTACAAGTCTCGATTGTTGTGACCATTGCGAATCCTCGAGACCGTGCGATCGCAGTGTCGCTGGCGAACGTTGCGGGGTTCCAAGTCATTGAGCGGGATCCCGCAATGCTGGATGGTGCAGGCGTGTGGCTTACAGATTCACTCGACGACCTTGCGAAACGAATTCCAGCGTTCACCGGCATGCGATCGGATCGCGAGGTCTTCGTCTTGACCAATCAGTTGGTGGAGATGGAAGGCGCGCGAGTGACCTCGCTAACGGGGCCCAACGGTCTTGCTCGTCAATTGAACGCCTTCAGAGCTCGACTGCAAAGCGGTACGCTCCAGACGATTGAACCGGTTGGGCCACGCTAGGTATGCTCCGTCTCCATAGAAGTCGTTGAGCGCCTTTTGCACCTTCGAGAGCATCAAGGTATGACCGCGAGTCCAATAGATGCAAACAGACCTCCAACCAGCGATGAGTGTGGCGTTTGATTCGACTGAATCGTGTTGAATCCACCCTGGCGGATTTGGCACATTGAGTTGCTTATTGAATTGGCCTGGAAGGTTGATCCCACTCATGTTGATGATGCAGCTGTTCAAGATCGCTCCTGCCAATCTGGTAGGGTCCGCTCGAATTATCCGAATACTGGTCGATGGTAATGATCAGAGCTGGCGCATCTGGTCGTGTAGGGAAAGTGCGACGGCAGTACTTGCGATAGCCCTAATCTGCAGCTGGATGCCAAGCCTATCAACGTCGGCGTCAGGCCGAGTCCCGCAATCCCTTCGCGAGTGATTCCTCTAGCGATTGCCGCACGTTGAAAAAGTCCTCCCATGGGTCGGCGCGGCGAGTCAGTTTCCGAATATCCGCGATCGTTATCCCATGAGAGGAATGCAGGCGACCGATAGCTGACCAGGCCACCGGCAATGAAATCGGCAGCTTCTCCCGGGCACGCACTGAATAGGGCGCCACCGATGTCGAGCCTCTTCCATTGCGAAGATAATCAATGAATATCTTCCCTTCTCGCTTTGCCTTCGAGAGCGTGTCGATATAGTTTTCCGGCTCCTCCCGGGTAAGGAACGTCGCCACCGCGCGGGCGAAGTTCTTCACGGTGTCCCACGAGGCCTTCGGCTGCAAGGGCGCCACCACATGGAGACCCTTGCCTCCCGACGTCTTCACGAAGGATTCGAGGCCTGCGTCGCCGAGGACCTCCCGAACACGCTTAGCGCCCGCAATCACTGTCTTTTGACCGACGCCCGGCCCGGGGTCAAGGTCAAAACTCATCATGTCGGGTTTCTCAATCGTTCCTTTGCGCGATCCCCACGGATGAAGCTCAATCACTCCGAATTGAATCAAGGTGATCAATCCCTCCGCAGAGTCAATCGCGATGTAGTCCGCCTGCCCCGACTTCTCCTTCACGCGAATGGACTTCACCGGAGCAGAGAAGGTGCCCCCCATGTGCTTCTGAAAGAAACAGCCGCCATTGCGCCCGGTCGGACATCGAACCGTACTCAGCGGTCGGTCGACCAGAAACGGCAGAATCCGATCGGCGATGGCGTCGTAATACTGCACCAGATCAATCTTGGTCAGACCGCCGGCTTCGTCCACGACCCGATCCGGGTGAGTAATGACGACCCCATGAACCGTCGGCGTTTCCTGTTTCTGACGTTTTCCGGCCGCCGACATTGAAACCGGTCGTGCTCTTTTCTTCGGCATGGATTCCTCTCCAGCGGGCGTGCGGAGTCGAATCGGCGCCTTTGATTCGATAGTTACAGTCGCGGCCGATTTATCCTCGCGCAGTCCCTGAAACGACGGATGCCTCAGGCGGCCGTCATCGGTCCATTCCGTGAATTCTATCTCGCACACCAGGACTGGTCTGACCCAGTGCACTCCGCGAGACTCCGCCGCCGTCGGCAAGACATCAAGCGGCGATTCATTCGTCGCCAGCAGGGCCATGCGCCCTTTCAGATCCTTCAACGTCGCCGCCGAAAACCCCGTGCCCACCCGCCCTGTGTAGACGAGCCGTCCCTTCGAATCATGGGCCCCCAGCAAGAGCGACCCGAAATGCTTGCGGCCCCCACCCGGCGCGGTCCAGCCGACAACAACGAGCTCCTGTCGCTTTGAACATTTCACCTTCAGCCAGTCGCGATTCCGAGATGATGCGTACGGCGCATCGATTCTCTTGCACACGACGCCTTCCAGATGCGACCGGCATGCCTGCCGCTGCATCTCGCCGCCTTCGCCCCGAACATGCTCGCTGAACTGCAGGACGCCGTTCCCCTCGCCGATCAGTGTCTTCAGGATCGCCTTTCGTTTCAAGAGCGGCGTCCGCGTCAGATCAAACCCATCGCAATAGGGCAGGTCGAACGCCATGAACGTCAGTCGGTCGAACCGCTTCGTCTTGATGGCCTGCTGAAGCTGCTGAAACGATGTCCTTCCTTTGGCGTCCTGGATCACCGCCTCGCCATCCACCACTGCACTTGCGGCTTTCATCTCCGCCACGGCCCGCGCGATGGGCCGAAACCTCGCAGTCCAGTCCTTTCCCGCGCGGGTGATGAGCTTCACCGACCCCCGGGTCTTGAAGGCAAGCAGTCGATAGCCGTCAAACTTGATTTCATGGATCCACGCCGGCCCCGATGGAGCCGTCTCCGCCGGCGTACACAATTGCGGCGACAGTCCCCTTGGCACGGGTCCCTTCATCGCCCCGTCAACGTGCGCCGGATCCACGCCCTTGATCCCGGAGGACCGTGACGGCAGCACATTCCGCTTCGGCCTTGATGCCGTCGGCGGCTTCCTGTCGTTGCTGCCCTTTCGCGTTGCATCCCACACGGCGTCGGCCTCATTGGCGATCACCGCCATGGTTCTGCCGGTCTTCGCGCTCTTAAACTTCTCAAGCACGTTCTCCCCGGTTGCCTCATCATCATCCTGCTTCATCAATAGCCAGTTTGGTTTCTCCCCCTTGTCCTTCAGACGCACCAGCGTCCAGCCACCCGTGAGCTTCTCGCCCTTCAGCTGAAACGAGAGTTTCCCCGCGCGAAGCGCTGCGCTGGGGTCGGCGTCCTCCGTGGACCACGTTCCCCGATCCCACACCATCACCGTGCCGCCGCCATACTGCCCCTTGGGAATCACACCTTCGAAATCCGCATAGTCGATCGGATGATCCTCCACTTCCACCGCCAGCCGCTTCTCATCGGGATCAAGCGACGGCCCCTTCGGCACCGCCCACGATTTCAGCACGCCGTCCAGTTCGAGCCGGAAATCGTAGTGAAGCCGCGTCGCCGCGTGCTTCTGCACCACGAAGCGCAGACCCGTCCGCTTTCCTCGCCGAGATCTTCCCCCGCCCTTGGGTTCGGACGTCTTTCGGAAATCCCGCTTGCGCCTGTACGTCTGCAGCGACATGGTGAGCGGTTAGCCCGCCTTTCGCCGCCGCACCGTCGGCGCCTTTTTCTTCGTCGATCGCGCTGGCCGCCGCGCCGGCGCTTTCTTGGCCGTTGCGCTTCGCCCATTCTTCGCCACGCTCTTCTTGAGAAGCTCCATGAAGTTGATCGGCGCCGGCGGTTCATCCTCGGCCTCTGCGTCATGGCCTTCCAGCGGCTCATGGATCTCGCCGGACTTCACCTTCTTCTCCACCCACGTCATCAGTGCTTCGCGATACTCGTCGTGAAAGCTCTCCGGGTCCCACGACGCCGCCATGCTCTCCACCAGCGTCTTCGCCACCTTCAGCTCCTGCGCGGTCACGCCGTGAGATTTCGCCGATCCGCGGGGAATATCCAAATCGTCCGCCGAGCGAAGCTCCTGCGGATACCGAAGCAGTTCCAGCAGCAGAAGATCTTCGTGCGGAATCAGCGCTGCCACATACTGCCGCGTGCGGATCACCACCCGGGCAATCCCCACCCGCCCCGCCTCAGCCATCGCTTCGCGAAGCAGCACATAACCCTTGTCGCCCCCCTTGCCCGGTTCAAGGTAATACGGCTTGTCGTAATACAGCCTGTCGATCTGATCCGCCTCCACGAATGCCTCGATCTCAATTGCTTTCGTCGCCTCCGGCGCTGCCCGCTTCAGTTCCTCATCGCTCAGGGTCACGTAGTTCCCATCGCTGTACTCATAGCCGCGCACGATCTCGTTCCACGGCACCTCCGCCCCCGTCTCCGAATTCACCCGCTCATAACGGACCCGGGCGAAGTTGCGGCTGTCCAGCATGTGCAGTTGCAGGTCCGTCCGCTTCTCGGCCGACTGCAACTGCACCGGCACGTTCACCAGCCCGAACGAAATATGTCCCTTCCAGATGGCCCGCGGCATGATGCTCCGTCCGGCTCAGACCGGTCCGCCCGTCACCGACAGAATCGCGCCGGTGATATAGCTTGAATCAGCGTCCGATGCCAGAAAGACAAACGCCGGCGCCAGCTCTTCCGGCTGCGCCGGCCGACCGATGATATTGTCACCAGATTCCGATCCGAACTCGCTCACATCCTTCTCCGACTGTCCCGGATCGGCCACATTCAGCGGCGTCCACACCGGTCCGGGGGCCACGCAATTCACGCGAACGCCCTTCGCCAGCAGATTGCGCGCCAGCGTCTTGGTCAGGCTGTGAATCGCGCCCTTGGTCGCCGAATAATCCGGCAGTTCCTCCGCGCCCTCTAGGCCCACTACCGACCCGGTCGCGATAATGGCGCTGCCCGGCTTCAGGTGGGGTTGCGCCGCCCGCACCAGCCGAAGGTACGCGTACACATTGGTCTTCATCGTCCGGTCAAGCGTCTGCTCATCCACATCCTCCACATCGGCCGATCGCGTCTGGTGCGCGGCGTTGTGCACGAGAATATCGAGCCCGCCGAGCGCTTCCACCGTCCGCTCCACGCACGCGTCACAGAACGCCAGCTCGGTCAGATCGCCGGGAATCACCACGCACGTCCGCCCCAGTTCCTCGATCGCGCTTTGAATCGCCGCCGCATCCACCGATTCTTCGGGAAGACACACGATCGCCACATCCGCCCCCTCCCGGGCAAAGAAATACGCCACCGCGCGGCCGATGCCCGAATCGCCGCCCGTGATCAGCGCTGTCTTTCCCTTCAGCTTGCCCGCCGGACGATAGCGATCGCCACGCCAGCGCGGTGCGGGCTTCATCTTTGCTTCGATCCCCGGCTGAGACTGGTGCTGCTCTGGAAACGGTGGACGTTGGTATCGCGTCGTGGGCGAACCAGCCCCTTCTCCAACCCGTGTTGGCGATACAGTCGGTCGTGGTCGTGCCATTGTGAGTTCCTCCGTCATCATCCTTCCCGTCACCGATGAAGGTAGCGTGAGGCGACAGTGAGAATGACATCATGGCCGGTCATACAAAAAATGCCGTTTGCATAGTGACCAGGAAGGATGTGCATGATCCGACGACTCTGGACGGATTCCACATCACGCATGGGTATGGGACTTTATGTTTCTCTGATCGGAGGTGGGTTTCTCCCTCCACCCCTAACTGGTGCCGGCAGCCTCCTTATCGTCATACGCTCGAGGATTCCGACAACGGCCCGCTCTTGGCCGCGTGGGGGAACTGCGACTTCTCGGGACCCTGTCTTGAAGACATTAAACTCGATGGAGAAGTCGATGGTGCTGATCTCGGCTTGCTTCTCGCCGGGTGGACCGCGAACGAGAATTGTCCGTGTGAGTGCCCCGGCGCCGAGTCCCTAATGAGTGTGTCCACCGTGAGCCTTGAGGAATCGGCGGAGACGATTGGATTTGAGACGGTTGCCGACGTTGTTGAATGGCTTGGTGAAGTGACCCGGGCAGATCTCTGCCCTGCTGGAAGCGTCCGGTCTCATTTGAACAGCGCTGAACGAATCGAATTGTCCTCAGGATGAACCTGTCTCTCGCCCCGATGGTGGCTCTTCTCCTCAAGTAGGTCGGCGTTGTGGATCGTTACCAATCGTCGCGTTCCGCATTGCGAAGCCCGAGGAGTCAATACCGTCCTGCCTCACGATGCTGAAGTGAAGAACCTGGCCTTCGCACTCGGCACCAGCGGTTGGGGTATCGCCTGCACCCTCGTCCGCGCCGACGGCGTCAACCCGAACTCTTGCTCCAGCCGCGTGAGCTGCTGGGCCACCTTGTTGGCGATCGCCACCTGCGGGAACTGCTGCAGGCAGCGGATCTTGCCCTTCTCATCCTTGATCGGATAGGTGTCGCCGTGCTTCTGGATGAAGAGTTCGGCCCGAATCCAGCGCGACCATAGTTGGCAATACCTCGCGAGTGCGTTCCCATCAATGCGGGTGAGCACGTTCATCTGCTCAAGCAGCGGAATCAATCGCCGCCATGCTTTGCGCGCATCGACATCCAGCCAGACCGGACACTTCGGTCGGCCCACCGGGCCTTGCACCTCTGTTGCCGCCCGGCTATCGGCTCGTCGGCTTCCCTGCAGTCGCAGCACACTGCTCGGCAGCGGCGCGGGTCCTCGTCGTCCCATGTCAATGTACCCCTTTCGGAAGAAGGCCCTGGAATCACCAGACTATACGTTGCTCGCAGCAATGGGGCCCCCCCCTATATCAAAACCCGCGCACGCGTGAAGAGACGCCCACGGACGGTCTACGGTCCCGAGGCTCCAGAGAATTGACCCGGTTATCCCCCTCCGACGCGAGTCGCAACGCCACGTGGGGCACCGTCGCGGCCCACCCGCCAACGTGGCCCGTGGGTAGCAGGAACGAAAACGCGCGTCGCTCAGAAATGCTGCAAATCAAGCCGTTTTCACCTTGATGTTCCCCCCCGTCGAGGTAGTCATGTGACCGCGCGGGCGGGGTGCCCGCCAAGGAGAATCCATGACCATCAAGACCATCACGATCGAAGCCCACACCGGCCCGGACGTCGAGATCACCCGCATCGCGGGTGGTGCGCTGGTGACCCAGGGCAACACCATCCTCTGCGAGTACCGGGCGAACGAACCCGATGAGAGCCGACGCACCAAGGCTACGAAGGTGGCCGTCGCCATCTACGGCGCGGTGCAGCACCACGATCGGTTCGGTTCCATCCCCGGCCAACCCAACTGCACCGGTTCGATGATCTACGACGTCCGCTGCGAGATCGAACGATTGGCGGGGTGCTGAACCATGACGACGAAGACCACGCAACAGATCGCGACGCGCCGCCGAACTCCGCGCATGCCTCGCTGCCCACACTGCGGCTCGAGCCGCAATACCACACGAGATCGTCTGCCCCGCGAGGGCATCTACCCCGCCAGCGTCCAATGTCGACGCTGCACCAACGTGTACCAGACCCAGACCAAGACCCAGACTCGATGACCCGCCGCGTGGCGGGTTGTTTGTTTTCAGAACCGCTTCCATTGAAAGGAGCACCGCATGTCCACCAAGACCAGCAAGTCCCCCAAGGCCAAGAGCACCCGAACCAAGAACGCCAAGCCCAAGGCCACGAAGAGCCCCAAGGCCGTAGCCAAGAAACCGACCGCCACCAACGGCACGTCGACCCCCGCGTCGACCCCCACGTCGCCGCCCGTTTCGCCACGGGCCGCGAAGTCGGCCAAGGCCCCCAAGACGGCCAAGCCCAAGCGCCCAAGCGGCCTCAACGCGGCAGCGGCCGTCCTGGCGGAAGCCAAGGAACCCATGACCTGTAGCACGATGGTCGAGACGATGGTCGCCAAGGGGCTGTGGTCGTCGCAGGGCAAGACTCCGGCGGCCACCATCTACGCCGCCATCATCCGAGAGATCGCCGCCAAGGGCAGCCAATCGCGCTTCAAGAAGACCGATCGAGGGTTGTTTGTCGCGAACAACAAGAAGCCGTGATCTGGATGGGCTCGATCCATTTTGCACGCACAATTCGCCCCGCACCTGTTCGGGGCGTTTTTCATCCAAGCGCCTCTCGTACGGACCGCTAGCATGTTGACTCGTGGATCCACTCTCCAACCTTACTGACGAAGAGGGCAGAGTACTGGCATGCCTAGCCCAGCGATATGAGCACCAAAAGCTTGTATCTACACTCGACGCTGTGAGCGATGCCATTGGTGTTAGTTCGGAACGTGCGTTTCTGCTTCTCAAGGCCCTCGAAGGTCTCGACGTCGTCCGCGTGGAGCGAAGTGGGGATTTCATGCTCGTAAAGTTGCAGCCCCGTTGCACCTTGGTGTATCGCGAATATCTCAAGCGCCAAGCCGAACAGCCAGATTTTGGGGAGGTGATTTCCAAGAGGGTCCGGTCGCATCCGTTGATTGCATCTTTTGTTGCGGTCACTCTTGCAGCGGCGGTCATTGTGCCTCTGGCGAATTCCTTGTGGGACCTCATCGCACGAATCATGGACCAGAATGCACCGCCTTCTCCCCCGTGAACGCCTCCCACCGGCGCACCGCCGCATCAACGAACGCGGGCTCGAGTTCCATCGCGAAGCAGCGCCGACCCAGCGTCTCGGCCGCGATGATCTGTGAGCCGCTGCCTGAGAACGGTTCAAAGCAGATATCCCCGACCTGAGTGTGCTTGCGCATGGGCCGGGCGAAGATCTCCACCGGCTTCTGGGTAGGGTGTTCGTTGCCCACGATCCGCGCTTTGCCCTCCCAGTCGATCTCCCAGACCGAGTTGAACATGTGGTCGCTGTCGTGTTCGGGCTGCGAGCCCTTCTTCCAACCCATCATGCAGGGCTCGTGACGGAAGTGCCAGAAGACCCTGCCGAAGACCGGCGTGGGTTTCACCCACACTCGAATCCCTGGTCATCCGCCAACACCACCACCCGTACCCTCATGCCCTTGTACTCGCGCACGAGGGCTGATCCCGGAGGCGGCAAGCGGGAGTCACGCGGCGGCTCGGTCGGCACCCTGAGTATCGCCACCGTTGTCACCCCATGCTGCGGCGGGCTGATCATGGTCTTGGGGGCCATGACCCGGATATCCGCATCGTTGGCGAGCTCTATGGCTCGTCGCCGTGCCCGGATGGATAGGTCCCCATAGGCGTTGGCTTGGATGCGCCAGGCGTTCTTGCGGATCAGGTACTGACGGTGGCGGGTTCGGCACGGCTGCCCGTGCAGGCGTTCATAGAGGTCGGCCAGTTCACCAGTCTTCATTCGTTGCAGGGCTTCCACCTCGTCTTCAACGGTCGGCATGCTCATCCTCCTTGGCACCGAGGCTGTAACCCGCGGTGCGTTGAGCACCATGGAGCCGACATTCACCGGGAAGTTCAAGGCATGGCGGAGACGAATCCGAACACTCCCCGGAATCGGGGCACTCCTCCCTATTCGCCTGTTGACGAGCGCGATCAAGGCCCCGTGCAAAGATCGCGGCCACTTCTGCCCTTCGCTCGGCCACGGTCATGGTGTCTGGATGTCTCGTCCAATCCACAGGAAGCCTCCAATGGCGGTGGTCCGCCATCTCTTCTCTATGCCGCGGCAGGGGAGGTTGCCCGGAATCTCATAACCTGACAGTCAGTGGCTGTTGGCCGAAAATTCAGTGATCCGGTATCGTCATCCCGTGAGTGCGTATTCAGGCATTCGAGAGCTCACGCCTGGAATTCGGAGGAGGTTCGAGCATTGGATTTTCTGCGATACTTGGCACACCGGCGATCTGCACGACGATGGCAGGTTCTATCAGTTTGTCAGGGCGACTCATCGTTATTGTGCATTTCCTCCGACAACGGTTGACATCAAGAAACTAATACTTCGGGATGGAGCGCGCGTCGTCCGACACCGGTCAACTCTTAGAAAACTTGCCCGGGAATATGCCATGAAGTACGCGCTTCTCATGGAGTATGAGAGCGTGATTAATCCTCGAGGAATGACCGGGAGGCAAGGTGAGAGACTGCGTAGAACGACAGCGTAGTTTGGTCGCGCGATGATTCGAACACCGTCAACCCCCGATAGGACGCGAAACCCCCTGGTCACTCTCCCTCGACCGATCATGACCCCCAGATAACCCGCACATGGTCTCGGGGAGAGACAAAGAGACAATTGCCCGATTTCGGCCCAAGCCCCCCGACAGCAGAGACTTCTGGTTATCACCGGCTCCGCCACCCTCCCCCGCCGCTCCTCGCGCCCCGCTCGCCGACTCTTCAATACAAGCCGCAAAAAGCAACAACGCCGCCGAAATCTCTCGGCGGCGTCTTGCGAGGTCTTGTCGGCCGGCGGCTTTCGCAACCGGCCTGGAAGTAGCGGGGATTGGATTTGAACCAATGACCTCCGGGTTATGAGCCCGACGAGCTACCAGGCTGCTCTACCCCGCAATCTGGATCGGAAGAGTATGACACCCATCCGGACCCGTCAACCTCTCAGCCATCGTTTCGCAGCCGATTCAGTCGAATTCTTCGATTTCTCGCGACGGCGGTACCCGGCGGCCGATGATCTCCCGTCCCTGAAAGTCAGGAGGTCTGGCAATGACGCATTGGCGGCTGGCGGTGTTGGTACTGGTGTTCTCTGCGTTCGCAGGTTTCAACTCGGAACTGATCGCGACGCAGAACGGAGAAGTCGAAGAGTCTGCCGCGACGGAAATCGATCTTTCCGCGCACTTTGAAGGATTCGACGGTTGTTTCGCCATGCTGAATCAGTCCACAGGCGAGTGGACCCGCTACAACTCCAAGCGTTGCCGCGAGCAGCTCTCGCCCTGCTCAACATTCAAGATCCCCAATGCAATCATCGCCCTCGACGCCGGTGTGGTCAACGGCGCTGAACATCTGCTGACGTGGGACGGCATCAAGCGGTCGCGCGAATCGCTCAACAAGGACCACACCCTGCGCACTGCCATGAAAGACTCAGTCGTCTGGTATTTCCAGACTCTTGCTCGGAAGATTGGTGAAGAGAAGATGCAGCAGCAGCTCGACGCCTTCGACTACGGCAACCGAGATATCTCCGGCGGCATCGATCAGTTCTGGCTCGGCAGCTCGCTGCTCATCTCGGCCGACCAGCAGGTCCGCTTCCTGAGCCGACTCGCCTCGCGGCAACTTGATGTGAAGCCCGAGACCATCGACGTAGTTCGAGAGATATTGCTGCAGCCGGAAACCGCCCACGGTCGTCTCATGGGCAAAACCGGCACGCTTGGCAAGGGCGACAAGGCCACCGTTGGCTGGTTCGTCGGCTGGGTGGAGCGCAGCGACGGCGCCTGTATCTTCGCCCTGAACATCAAAGCCGACGACAAGGCCAACGGCCCGAAGGCCCGGGCCATCGCCATGAACATTCTCGACGCGATGTTCCCCGACGACGTGCCACCAAGGCCTTAAGAGCCTTCGCAGCGGTCTGAAATCTGTCACAATCGTGTATCAACGGGGCAGCCTTGACTCGACTCACTTCCCATTGGGCCCGATACTTGTTCGATGTGATGAGCGGATCCGCTTCCATTCTTGTCATTGAGGACGACGTACCGATCCGCCGCGGCGTGGTGGATGCGCTCACCTTCGCCGGGTATGACGTGAACGAAGCGGGTGACGGAAACATCGGCCTTTCCAAGGCACTCGAGACCCAGCCCGATCTCGTCCTGCTCGACGTGCTTCTGCCCAAACGCAACGGATTCGATGTATTGGCGGGCATCAGATCCGCCAAACCAACATTGCCCGTCATCATGCTGACCGCTCGCGGCTCCGAGGAAGACCGCATTCGCGGCCTTCGTTCCGGCGCCGACGACTACGTGGTCAAACCATTCTCTGCCCGCGAACTCCTCGCGCGTGTGGAAGCTGTCTTGCGTCGATCGCCCGGCCGGCCGCTCGATGTCGATCTCATCAGCCTCGACGGCATCTGCATCAGTCTCTCCCGCCGCCAAGCCACGCTCCCCGATGCCTCCATCGCCACACTCACCGATCGCGAAGCAGCCATCCTTCGTTACCTCGCCTCCAATCGTTCCCGCGCGGTGGATCGGCTCGAACTCCTTCATAATGTCTGGGGCCTCGATCCACGCGGCCTGCAGACCCGCACGGTCGACATGCATATCGCTCGCCTTCGCGAAAAGCTCGGCGACGATCCCGCCAATCCTCGGCTGATCTGCACCGTACGAGCCAAGGGATACATGCTCGGCGAATCCGCCACCTGCGAGCCGCCCACATGAAGCGCCCGGCGGTCTCCACTCTCCTGTTCATCTCCGGGGTGGCCGCGGTCATCGTGGCCCTTCTCGGCGTCAGTTGGATCCTTCTCTCCCTCGAACGGTCTGAACGCCGGGCCGTCGCCATGACTCGTCACCTCGAAACCATGCGGCTCTCGCTGTGGCGCATGGATTCATGGCTTGCTCCCCGCATCGCGGCCGAATCCGTCCGCCCCTATTTCGAATACCTATCCTTCTACCCGCAGGACCGGGCCTACACGCGAATCCTTAACGAAATCGAAAAGGGCGAAGTGCTCACCCCGTCGCCTCTCCTGAGTTTCAATTCGGAACTCATTCCCCTTCACTTCCAGATCAATGACGAAGGCGTGCTCACCTCTCCACAGGCCCCTGTCGGCAATCAACTCGACCTTGCCCAGACCTGCTGTAGCGATCCAACCTTCATCGATGCCCACCGCAAGAAGCTTGAGCACCTTGCTCCGAACCTCTCCATCACTGACCTGCGCCAGGGCATCCAGCGAACGGAACAACTCGTCCGCTCGATCTCTCCGCCGGAGATCGCCGACCTCCGACTCGCCGACGCTGCGCCGGTGATCGACTCCCTGGCAACCACGGCTGCGCCCGCCAACCCGACCTCCCGCCCTCCAACACCGCAGCCGCCGCCGGTCCAGACCGGCCAGACCTCGACTCGCACCCCGGACCAATCAGGTGATAGATCCGCCACACAAACCGGCAAAGGATCGGCCGACTGGGCGAAACGCTCCGAGGCATCCAACTACAACGCGCAATCGCTGCAACAGGCTGAATCCGACATCTTCCTCCAGCAAGCCAGAGCGATGCCCGATGTGGAAGCCCCCAACGCGCCCGATGTCATCGACGTCGGCCAATTCCTTCCGGTCTGGTTGAATCAAGGCCAGACCCTCGCCTATGTCCGCCGCGTCGGCGTAAACAACACCACCCTCTATCAAGGATTCATCGTCGATTGGCCAACGCTTCAGCAATCGCTCCTGACGCAAGTCGATGATCTTGTGGAAAACGCCTCCCTCGAACCGGTCTGCACCGAGTCCGAGGCCGACGCCCACAACTCCACGATGCTCGCGGCCGTTCCCGCCCGGCTCATCGCGTCGCCCGCGCCCAGCGACGCTCAGGGCGACATCTCATCAAGGCTCACCCCCGCCCGCCTTGCCCTCATCCTGGTGTGGCTCGCCGCGGCCGGCGCCCTCGTCGCGTCGTGGTTCACCATTCGCGCCAGCGCCCTCTATGCGGAAAAACGCAGCCGCTTCGCCTCCACCGTTACCCATGAACTTCGCACCCCGCTCACGACCTTCCAGCTGTACTCCGAGATGCTCGCCGACGACATGATCAAAGACCCCGATCAGCGGCAGCGCTATCTCCGCACCCTGCAGCAGGAATCAGGCCGACTCGCCACCCTCGTCGAGAATGTGCTCTCCTTCGCCCGCATTGAACAGAAGCGCTTTCAGCCCCATCTCTCCTCAACCACTCTCAGCGCCCTCATCAATCGGCTCGCCGATCGTCTCAACCCTCGCGTGCGCCAGGGCCACCTCGATCTGCTCACATCCGTTGAGACCGATGTTGATATTCATGTCGATGAGGATGCCGTCGGCCAGATCATCGCCAACCTCATCGACAACGCGGCCAAATACGCCGTCAACCACCATTCCGCGACGACTCAGGATCACCGTGTTCATCTCGAAGCGTCTGCTGACGATCGAACCATCTCCATCCGCGTACGCGATCACGGCCCCGGCGTTTCGCCCAGCGCGCTTCGCAACCTCTTCAAGCCGTTCGAACGCGGCGATGCTCACAACTCCGAAGCCAATCATCCCGCACCCCCCGGCGTCGGTCTCGGTCTTGCACTCTGTCGCGAACTCGCCCGTCAACTCGGCGGCGATCTGACCTATGCCCCCGCCCCGGCCGGCGGCGCAGTGTTCGTGCTCAGCCTCCCGGTCAAGCCGGCCTCGGCCTAGCGCAGGCTCGCGAACGACAGCGAGCTCGCTTCATACACCAACCGACCAGCCCGACAGCAACAGCCCAAGGTCCGCGCCGTCAACGGTTCCATCACCATTCAAGTCGGCGGGCGATCCGCCCAGTCCCCAGTCCGAAAGCAGCAACCCAAGGTCCGCGCCATCAACCGCGCAATCGCCGTTGAGATCACCAACAGGACCGTTCAACCCGAACGTGTACACCTTCCCCGAGTTCAGGGCATCGCCGTCAAACTGTGGGCTGCCCACGATCAGTTGCTCCGCATCGACTTGAACCCTGACTCCAAACAGGTCGAACTCTCCACCATCTGCGGGTTCAATCGGTGTCTCCTCGCCGATCGACGTGCCCGCACGCTCATAGAGATAAACCATCCCGGAATCATTCTGCGTGCTTGCCCCCACCGCCAGCATCCCCGGCGAAAGGCCCACCGCAGCACCGAATCGATCGAACGGGGCTGGCGTTGTCGAGGCAATCTGGTCCATCGCCTCCCATGGCGCACTCGGGTCCTTTCCATTGCGCTCATAGATCACCACGGTCCCAATGTTGGGCGGCAGGTCCCTCGGCGCTCCCGCCACCGCCACGTTGCCAAGGATCGACACCGAACTCCCGAATCGATCGCGCGGCCCCTGAAACAGCGCCCCATTGGTCTGCTCGTGCACCCAGACGCCCTTGGTCAACTGAAAAAACGAAACATGCCCCGGCAAGAACTCCGCGGCCAGATACGGCGCGCCGATGATGGCGAAGTTGCCGTCCATTGCCACGGTTGAACCAAATCCCCCGCCGTCGCGAATGACGCCCAGCGCTGGATGCAGTTTCTGCGCAAATGTCCACGCGCCGCGGCGATCTCGCCTGAACGCATACGCCACCCCCACCGCACCGCCCTCGTCCGTGTCCGTCAATGGCGCTCCAACGATGATCCAGTCGCCCGAGATCCCCACCGACCATCCGAAGAACTGCTTGATCGCCGGCTTCGGCGCGGTCAACGTCGCCGCCAGCACCCACTGGTCCTGCTTCAACTCATAAACGTACGCCCGGCCGCCATCCACCACATCGCTGTCATCCGCCGATGCGCTCACCACCAGCGTCGGCGTCGGAGTCATCGTCAACGCGATCGATCCCCCGAATCGAGGCATCCCCGTCGAAACCGGCGGCTCAATAGTCTGTGCATGGTTCCACGATTGCCCCTCGCGCACATACATGTGCACCACACCCGCCAACTCTCCATCGACATCACCCAGCGGCTCACCCACCAAGAGCATCGGATCAGCCAGCACCATCGCTGAGCCGAATCCACCCTCTTCTATCGCAGCCACCGGCAAAATCATCTGTCCCTCCGTCGGCGGGCATTCCCCCAGCGCCAGTGCCACAATCATCGTTTCCAGTCCCATGATCAACCTCCGTGTGCCACAAGGCTTTACCGACGCGCGACCAACCGGTTGCCTGCCGCGTCATTCACGCCTCATATTCAACCACTCCCAACCTCTCCCATCCCCACGACCGCTGCCCCAGCTTCTCCATCCCCTCCGGCTTCCAGAATCACGAGCCATCGTCCAGCCGACCCCCGGCACCCGATTGACAACTTCCCACTTCCCCTGTTCCCTATCCCCATGCACCCCGAAATCGAACACGTCCACGCCCGCCAGATTCTCGATTCCCGCGGCAATCCCACCCTTGAATGCGAGATCTACCTCACCGACGGCGCCTTCGGCCGGGCTGCCGTACCCAGCGGTGCATCCACCGGCGAACACGAAGCCGTCGAACTCCGCGATGGCGACAAGAAGATCTACAACGGGAAGGGTGTGCTCACCGCCGTCGACCACGTCAACGTCAAGATCGGCCCCGAATTGCTCGGCCTCGACCCGCGCGATCAGGAATCAATCGACACACTCCTCGTCGAAATGGACGGCACCCCCAACAAGTCCACGCTTGGGGCCAATGCCACCCTCGGCGTCTCCATGGCTGTGGCCCACGCCGCCGCGCAGTCCAGCGGCCAGCCGCTGTACCGCTATCTCGGCGGCTGCGCAGCCAAGGTGCTGCCCGCCCCCATGCTCAATATCTTGAACGGCGGCAAACACGCCGACAACACCGTCGACTTTCAGGAGTTCATGATCCAGCCCATCGGCTTCGACACCTTTGAAGAAGCCCTCCGCGCCGGCGTCGAGATCTACCACACCCTCAAGACCGTTCTCCACGACAAGAACCTCTCTACCGCCGTGGGTGATGAAGGCGGCTTTGCCCCCAACCTCAAGCGCAACGAGGAAGCCCTCGAACTCATCGCCGCCGCCGTCGAAAAATCCGGCTACTCCCTCGGCGAACAGATCGCCATCGCCCTCGACCCCGCCACCAGCGAACTGGCCAACGAAGCAAAGAAGAAAAACAAGACCGGCTACTGCTTCTTCAAGTCCGAACCCAATCGCATCGCCACCAGCGATGAGATGATCGACCTCTGGGCCTCCTGGTGCGGCAAATTCCCCATCCGCTCGATCGAAGACGGCCTCGCCGAAGATGACTGGGCCGGCTGGAAGAAACTTACCCAGCGCCTCGGCCCCACCACCCAGCTCGTCGGCGACGACCTCTTCGTCACCAACCCCAAATTCCTCGCCCGCGGCATCGCCGAATCCTGCGGCAACGCCATCCTCGTCAAGGTCAACCAGATCGGCACCCTCAGCGAAACCTTCGACGCCGTGAACATGGCCAAGCGGGCCGGCTTCAACGCCGTCCTCTCTCACCGCTCCGGCGAAACCGAAGACTCCTCCATCGCCGACATCGCCGTGGCCACCAACTGCGGCCAGATCAAGACCGGCGCCCCCTGCCGCAGCGATCGCACCGCCAAGTACAACCAGCTTCTCCGCATCGCCGATCAACTCGGCGAATGCGCTGTCTACGGCGGCTCGCTGCTCTAGGAACGGCCAGGGTCCGCACCGCGGACCATTCTGCCGTCGGCCTTCGATCGTTGTTCCTTCTGCTCCTCTGCCTCCCATAACCACTTCCGGACCCAATTCAATCTGAAAACCTCGTTGCCTCGGCGAGCGGCAATCCGCTATAACAGGGCATATCGCCATCCGCGAAGAGGAGAGAGATCCATGAAGAATGGGAGAGTTCGTCCAAGCGCTGCCCTGCACCTCGCCCTGCTCTCAGCCGGCGTGCTGCTGGTATCTGCAGCCCCCGCGTTGGCACAAGTCAAGAACTGGAACGCCGCGGCCGGCGATTGGTCCGAGGCCGGCAAGTGGTCACCCATCGGCCTCCCCGGCGCGGGCAATCTGGTCTTCATCGGCAACACCGCGGCCGCTGAGAACGCCTTCGTGTTCCTCGATGTGAACACCGCGATCTCCGCGCTCACCATCACCGACGGCATGGGTCTGGTCACCGACAACTCGCAACTCGTCGTGCTCAACGCCGCCACCCTCTCCGGCCTCAACGATGAGGGTGACACCATCTATCCCTCCCGGCTCTCGATTAAGGATGGCCCCAGCGCCTCCGACGCCATCCTCGGCTCCCTCACGCTCAGCGATGGCGGCTGGCTCGAAATGGACGGCGGCACTTTGATCATCAACGGCGTGTGCGCCATCAATCAGGATGCCTTCTCTCTTGGCGGCAGCGGCGTGGTCCGGCTCCAGTCCAATCAGCCCATCGCCCTGCAGAACGACGGCGGCATCGGCGTTGCGACCGAAGGACTTTCGATCTTTCAGGATGGCGCCGGTCTCATCGATCTCGACGGCGCCACCGCCGGCGACACCCTGAACATCACCGCGGGCAAGATCGACGGCTCCGACTTCGCCGACCTCGCCATCCACGGAACCGCCCTCGCCGATGCCATGGATGACAATATCTGGCTCGTCGGCGGCGGCACCCTCACCATGGACCTCGACGACGGCTGGACCTTCGGCTCAGGCGCCACCCTCACGTTCTTCGGCAATCAGTTCGACGGCGTTGCCCGGGTCATCGGCTCCCATCTCGACCTCTTCGGCGATCTCGAGTTCTCCTTCTCGGATGCCTACGGCCGCTTCAACTGCCCCGTCACCGTTCATCCCCAGATGGCCGCCGTCCTCACCCCCGGCGACACCCTCGAATTCACCCAGGCCACCACCATCGAAGGCGGAACCTTCATCCTCGACCAGGGCGCCAACGTCCGCTTCCTCGGCCCCACCACCGTTCACGGCGGCGAATTCTCCACCTTCAGCACCTCGTCGTCGGATGGATCCGTCCGCTTTGAAGGCGACACGACCTGGGACGGCGATGTGCTCATCGGCGGCATCGCCATTCAGGAAGGCGACGCCTCCGTCACCGGCCCCTCCCATATCGTCGCCGACCGCTTCGACCTCGACGGCACCTCGCTCAGCGACTGGTCCATCGCCAACAGCCTCGTCGTCGATGCCGACGGCGTCGATACCGCCGGCAACAGCTTCGACGGAATCGTGACCATCTCCGGCGGCTTCCTCGGCAAGCTCACCATCAACCTGACCTCGCCCTCCGATCACTGGACCATCGGCGGCACCGCCAACCTCGGCGGCGTCGCCGCGATTCCCGTCACCCGCATCGAAGGCTCTCCCGTGTGGGTCGACGGCCTCCTCAACATCACCAACCGCGTCAATATCACCGCCGACACCCGGCTCAGACCGGCCGCTGATATCAGCCTCGCCGGCGCTACCGCCCACCTCCGCATGAGCGGCGAGACGCTGGTGGAAGCCGGCGCCACCTTCACCGGCGGCGGCCAACTGATGAACCTCGCCTCCGGTCACCTGATCCTCGCCAACAACGCCAGCCTCGGCTCGACCGACCTCGTCAACGCAGGCCTCCTCGACGTCGGCTCATCCCCCGGTCTCGCCTTCGCCGATCAGCTCACCTTTGAGCCGACGTCCACCTATCACGTCGAAGTCGGCGGCCTCAATCCCGGCCTCCAGCACGATCAGTTGCAGGCCACCGGCCCTGCCAACTTCCTCGCCGGCGCCCTCGACGTCGACCTCATCGACATCGGCGACGGGTTCTACATGCCCGAGGTCAACGACGCCTTCGTCATCCTCACCGCCCCGGCCCTCACCCTCAAGGGAACCTTCGCCAACGACCCCATCTCCTTCATCCCCGGCTGGGTCTATCAATGGGATGTCAGCTACAACACCACCCGCGTGGCCGACGTCGTCGTCATCACCGTTGAAGACATCATCCCCTGCCCCGCCGACTTGAACGGCGACGGCAAGGTGGACGGCGCTGACCTCGGCCTCATGCTCGCCGACTGGGGCCCGTGCGATGGCTGCCTCGCCGACCTCTCGCCCAATAGCGCCGTCGACGGTGCCGACCTCGGACTTCTCCTCGCCGCTTGGGGCCCGTGCCCGCTGCGGAACTAAGGCCCGACCTCCACAGAGAGAGTTGAAGCGGCCGACCATGCGCGGGGGGGCTGGAGCCTGACCCGACCTCACGCGGTTCCCTCGGGCGATGCCAGCGACTTATGGAAGCAGATGATGGGCGGCTGTTCGCTGAAGCCCAGGGCGCGATGCGCCGCCTGGCTGAGGACGTTGGTGACCTCAGTGTCTGAGCCGAGATGCGAACACCCTCGCTCGCGGCACCACCGTTCCGCTGCGCCCATCAGTGCTCTGCCCACACCGCGGCCGCGATACTCCATCGCCACATACCACGCCTCCACGTACCCGACCGGCGACGAGTCGCACCCCTCGACATGCGAGCGCAAGGTCAGTTCGATAAAGCCGATTGGTCGGTCATCGTGTCGGGCGAGGAACACGGTGCAAGCACCGCCGCCGAGCAGCTCGCTCGCCTCCGCGCGAAGCACTGCAGCGTCCTCATCAGGCCAGAGTGCTGCTCGCATCTCCGCCCACACTCGCACCAAGGACCCCTCTGTTGTTTGGAGTTGCACAATGTCCGGCTTCATGGCGGAAACAGTATCTGCCGCAGCACATCGATGCCTTCGACCCCCAACCAACGGCACGAATGGCGCTCCCGGTGAGAATCCGCCGCGGCGGAGCGAATTGACGGATTGGGAGCGTGGGGTGCCTCGCTGACCCACCCTGCACTGGCAAACGACAGGCATCCATGGCGTCAGAGGTGCACCCACTTTGCTGGGTGGAATCGCTGGCGGGTGCGGCATTCGACCCGTTCGGGGGCAACCCGCAATGCAGAATCTCTTTTTTTGAATCTCACCTCAAGATCCACCCCCTCCGCGCCGATAAAACTTTCAGAAGGTTGGTTCCCCCTCTCTCTGACCCCCGGAAGCGCTGGGCGTGTGGCTTGCCATCGCCCGGCGTTTTTCTTTTCGGAGTTCAATCGCACGGCCGGGTTTCAATTATCCGCCGGGTGCCGCACATCAATCCGCAAGAGTGATGTGTGTGTGCCGGATGCCATGTCGTGATGACGGGCGCCCAAAGCCGGTCGCCACTCCAGCGTCGACCGGCCCAGCGTCAAATCATGTCGAGCGTCTCTACGCGCCATGGCACGGAGGATGCGCACTGCCCATGATGTTGCGATCGCCGGAGGGTCCCGCTGTGCGGACCGCGTGTCCGAATCCGCAGGGTCCCGCTGTGCGGACCGCGTGTCGCCGCGTCGAACGCCCATACATCGTCATTCCCGCGCACGCGGGAATCCAGGGGGCAACCAATTGAACCACAGAGGCCACAGAGAGCACAGAGGATGCATCGAGGGAGGGTCCCGCTGTGCGGACCGCTTGTCCGAATCCGTAGGGTCCCGCTGTGCGGACCGCTTGTCCGAATCCGCAGGGTCCCGCACTGCGGACCGTGCTATGAACCTCGCAACCCACGGACCACTCTTTTCGATACGGAATCCGCTGAGGATGACGGATGGACACCCAACACGAACAACTCCATTCAACCTCCGCACCCAGACCCGCTCATCC
>CAYOWQ010000014.1:0-14013 GCA_964407695.1 uncultured Isosphaeraceae bacterium
CGGCGGCCGACGGGACTCTCATAGCACCTGGATCAGATTTCGGGGGGCAGGTCACACCGATCTTCGCCGACGACACCAACGTCGACCGGCTCCGCACCGCGTTCTCCATCCAACGGCGACAACAACCGTTCGAACTTCTCGCGGCCGTGGTGCTTCACGATCACCTGCACATCATACCGACCGCGAGTTGACAAGCGTGAGACAGAGGAAGCCGGCGAGTATTCACAATGGGCGGTTGCCAGGGTGCGCCAAGAGGCCCTATGAGAGGATTCTTGCCGCCCGAGGATAGCTGCCCAGCACCGTCAGCGAGACGCAATGGGTTCGCGCTCCGGCAAGCGCCTTGATCAGCTTCTCATCCTCCTGATGACCTTCGGCGTCGATGAAGAAGGTGTATTCCCAGTTCTGGCTGCCGCTGGGTCGCTTGTCGATGTGGGAGAGGTTCACACTGGCGTCGCGAAAGGCGGCGAGCACATCCACCAGCGCCCCCGGCCGGTCGGCGGTGATGAACATGATGGTGGTCTTGTCGGCGCCGGTTCGCTTGGCGGCGTCCTGACCGATCACCAGAAAGCGCGTGATGTTGTCGGGCTTGTCCTGAATCCGCTCGGCGAGGGCGGGAACACCATACAACTCGCCGGCAAAGGCGGAGCCGACGGCGGCAGCGCTGGGTTCTTCGGCGGCACGGCGGACGGCGGCGGAGGTGCTGGTCTCTTCGATCAACTCAACGTTGGGATAGTGGCGAGCCAGCCACTGGCGACACTGGCTGAAGGCCTGGGCCTTGGAATAGACGCGGCGGATCCCCTCGGGCGGGCCGTGGCCGAGCAGGGCATGATTCACTTCGATCAGGGCTTCGGCATAGATGGTGACGCGATGTTCGAGGAAGGCGTCGAGCGTGTCGGTGACGCCGCCGCCGGTGGAGTTTTCGTAGGGAACGTAGCCATAGTGGCATCGGCCCGCAGCCACTTCCTGAAACACGTGCTGGATCTCGTGGAGATCGACCATTTCGACGCTGGAGCCGAAGTGGCGAACGGCGGCGACGTGGCTGAAGGAACCTTGCGGGCCGAGATAGCCGATGCGCAACGGCCGCTCGAGGCTGAAGGAGCCGGACATGATTTCGCGGAAGACCGCCTCGATGGTGCGATCCTGCAGGGGCCCTCCGGCGGCCCGATGCCGCTCGATGGCCCGACGGATGACTTCGCGTTCGCGATGGGGCACGTAGATCGGCACGGCATCCCGCTGCTTGGCGAGGCCGACTTCGACCACCAGCCGGGCCCGCTCGGCCAACGCGGCCACCAGCTGCGAATCCAGGTCGTCAATTCGCTGACGGAGCTCGTCGAGAGAGCGGGGGGAGGAAGATTCCGAGGGATTCAGACTCATTTGGCCTTGAGTGGGGCAGGACGATAGCATCTGTTATCGGTTGAAAGACCAGGAGGGTCGAACCGAAGGAAACTCCGGCCCTCGGAGGCCGGCCCTGGAAGAGACCCACATGGACGAAATCTGGTCAACCCTGCAGACGAGCCCGGGAGGCCCATTGGCATGGTTGGTGGGGGCGGTGCTGATCGGCGGAATCATCTGGCTCTGGGGCCATCGAATGCTGAAATCCTGCTTCGCGGCGGCGGGGTTTGCGGGTGGGCTGCTGGCGGGATTCATGCTGGGTTCGGCGTTTGACGTCGGTATTCCGGCGTGGCTGTCGGCGTTGATCCTGGCCTTGGGAATGGCGGTGCTGGCGACATTGGCATATCGATTTGCGGTAGCCACGGTTTGTGCGGTTGCGCTGGGGGCCCTGGCTCCAGCCATCGTGATTGCCCTTGGTGATCACGGGATGCTGGATGATGTCAGCAGCAAGGTTCCATCGATGCCGGAGATGGACAGCCTGCTCGGGGCCGAAACGGACGAATCGGGAGGTTCGTCGCTCTCGGCCGAGGTCACCAAGGATGCGATCCGCAAGGCGATTCAGGATGCCAGGGAGAAATTCGACGCGTTGACGGCGAGTTCACAACCCGAGGAGCAGACCGGCTGGATCGGCAATCTCAGGCAGTGGACCGACGGCGCCACCGACAGGTTTCGGGCGCGGTGGGAGGCAAGTTCCGGACCGATGCGTACCCTGCTGCTGGGGAGCGCTGCGGCGGGGGCGTTTGTCGGATTTCTTGGGGGCCTGCTGGCCACCAGTTGGGCGGCAATGCTGGCAACGGCCGGGCTCGGCAGTCTCGGCCTCGTGTTCGGCGGCGCAGGAATTGCGCAGATTGCGAGCGGGCGTGACTTTTTCACGAATCCGAAGGGTTTGACCGCCCTCATCGGCGTGTGGATCGGATTTTCATGCCTTGGGCTCGTGATTCAGGCGAAGAGACGGGCGAAACGTGCCGATAAGAACGATTAGGAGTTCTGCACGGGCTGGATGGTGTGCCCGATGCGGATTTCCGATTCATCGTTCTCGGAGCACAAAATTCCATGTCCAGCCTGGCTACGAACCTGATTCTTGCTCAACAGGACGCTGCAGCGCGCGGTGATCTTGCCGCCGTGGTGAGCGAAACATTCGGCCGAATGAACATCGTTCAGAAGCCGGAAGGCCTGATGAATTCACTGGCGTCGATGCCGCTGATCATGGCGGCGGTGCTGGTGACGCTTGGTGTGCTGTGCGTCCTGAACGGATATCGCTGGCACAAGTGGGTCATCGTGGTTTTGGCGCTGATGCTCGGCGCTGGACTTGGATACATTCTGAGCGCGCATGTCGGGAAATCCACGGTCATCGCCGCGGCGACAGGTCTGCTCTGTGCGGTGATTGCGACGCCGATGATGCGAGTGACGGTTGCGGTCTTCGGCGGGCTTGCCGGGGCCTTCATTGGAACCAATGCGTGGGCTGCACTGGCCACCGGATCTCCGGAAAACAGCTGGGCCGGCGCTGCCATGGGGTTCATCATTCTTGCCTTGACGTCGTTTATCCTCTTTCGCCTGACGGTGGTGATGTTTACGTCGGTGGGCGGCGGGGCCATGATCGTGTTCGGAACGATCTGCATTCTGCTGCAGGTTCCAGCGTGGCAGGAGCCGATTCGCGGTCACCTTCAGAGCAACCACATGCTCATTCCGCTGCTGGTGGCGATGGCGGGCGTGATGGGAATCGTGCTGCAGGAAAGCCGCAATCGCGCCCCAGCGGCAAAGCCCGCAAAATAGTTCCGACCAGCGACGTCAGTGAGAGTTCAATTCGTCCGCGAGGCTCAGGGCCTTGGCGTCCACGGGCGGTGTCACCGGTTTGATGCTGGTCTGCGACTGCACCGATGGAGAGGTGGCAATCTCCGCCGCTTCGAAGGCGTGCTCCAGGGCCAGGGGGCCGGCCACAATGAGAATCGCACATGCAATTCCCGCAATACGAGGCCAAGACGAGGGAGTCTTGCTGATCGAGTCGCCTGTGGCGCTGGGCGAGGCAAGCAGGGGAAGCGCCACCAATCGGAGGTAATACCAGGCGCTGATTGCCGAGTTGATGCCGGCAATGACCACGAGCTGAATCTGGTGCGCCTCGATACCCGCCGCAAAGAGGTAGAGCTTGCCCCAGAACCCGAGCAAGGGCGGCAGGCCGATGAGCGAGCCGGCCGCAATCGCGAGCACGAGCGTCATCCACGGATGGCGATGGCGAAGTCCGGCAAGGTCTTCAAGTGTTTCGATTTCCTCGCCTCGACGCTCGAGCCCGGCAAGCACTGCGAAGACAGCGGTATTCATCACTCCGTAGGTCAGAAGATAGATGAGCACCGCATTGATGCCCTGATGGTGGGGGCCTGCAATGACGCCGATGAGCATGTAGCCGGAGTGGGCAATCGATGAATACGCGAAGAGACGCTTGATTGATTTCTGAAGCAGTGCGCCGACGTTGCCGAGCGTCATGGTGAGAACGGCCACCATCCAGAGGAACGTCAGGACCGGCGCGGGAAGGCCGTCAACAGGAACGTTTGCGGGCAGACCGAAGGCATCCGTCGAGGCGATGGTATGACCAGTCCAGCCGAGGATGGAGAGCACGAGAATAATGGACACCATGCCCGCAGCCTTGGGAACAAACGAGAGGAACGCCGTGACCGGAGCAGCAGCCCCTTCGTAGACGTCGGCCGCGTAGAAGTGCATGGGCACGGCGACAATCTTGAACCCGATTCCAATGAGGGAGAGAATGATTCCAAGAAGTGCGAGAGTGGAAAGTCCGCCGCCGCTCGCCTGCTGGAGCAATTCCTGCTGCATATCGGCGAGCACGATGGTTCCGGTGGCGCCGTAGAGCAGAGCGAATCCGTAGAGGAAGATGGCTGCCGCCATGGCTCCGAGGAAGAAGTACTTGACCGCGGATTCCTGCGCGAGGCGAGACTGCCGACTGACCGCAACCATGATGTACGTCGGGAGACTCGTGAGTTCGAGGGCGAGAAACAGCCAGATCAGGTCATTGGCGTTGCAGACCAGCGATGCGCCGGTCAGGCTCAGGAGGAGGAAGGCGTGGTACTCGCCTCGATTCACCCGGAGGGCATCAAACGGCGCCCGTCCTGCAGCCAAGGCCTGCTCGATCTGGCGATCAATCAACCCGGCGGAGAGCATGGTGAGCGTGATGCCGATGGCGTAGAGCACGATCTTGACATACCAGCCCAGCATCGGCATCAGGAGCCCGACCCGCGCTGCACGCTCGGGAGTATGGAAGGCCATCACCGCCGCGATGGCTGCGGCAAGGAAGGCGATAGCCACACCGGGAACGGACGAACGAACGGTTCGACTTCGCGAGAGGCCCACCATGGCTGTGGCGACCGCTCCGGTGAACAACACCAGCTCCGGAATGAGCAGCACAATGCGGTCGCTCATGTTTTCAATCATGGCGGCCGCCTTCCACCAATGTGAGGTCTGACGCGGGCTTCGCCATTGCGGCGGACGGGGTTTCAGCGTGTGCGGCGAGCACGGATTCGATTGGTTTTTCGAAGCTGTTGGTCAACGGGGTTGGCTGGAACCCCAGGTAGACGCACAACACGGCAAGGGGGGTGAGCACACCGATCTCGCGAAACGTGAGGTCGGCGGGAAGGGAACCCGAGTCCTTCCCGTGATGATGGCCATGTCCTCCCGGCTCGCGGAGCGGCCCGAAGACAACCTTGCCAACCATGATGAGAAGGTACATCGCGGCGAAGATCATGCCGATTCCAGCGACGGCGGCATACCAGGGGCCGAGTCGGCCGGGGTAGGAAACGGCATCGGGGCTGGCGGCGAATGTCGCAATGAGGCACAGGAACTCGCTGACAAAGCCGTTGAGGCCGGGAAGGCCGACCGAAGCGAGCGTGAAGAACACCATGAAGAACGCCCAGACCGGCATTCGCCGGGCCAGTCCGCCGATTTGATCCATGTCGCGGGTGTGGTAACGCTCGTAGATCATGCCGATGCAGAAGAAGAGCGCCCCGGTGGAGAGACCGTGATTGAGCATGTAGAGAACCGACCCCTGAACCCCCATCGGGTTGAGAGCGAAGAGGCCGAGCACACAGAATCCAAGGTGTGAGACCGAGGAGTAGGCGACCAGCTTCTTGACATCGTTCTGGACCCAGCAGATGAGCGCTGCGTACAGAATTCCGATGATCGAAAGCACGGCGATGAACGGCGCGTACTCCGCGCACGCCAGGGGGGTCATCGGGAGGACAAACCGGTAGAGACCGTAGGTGCCGAGCTTGAGGAGGACTCCGGCAAGGATGACAGAGCCGGCCGTGGGGGCTTCCGTGTGAGCGAGCGGCAGCCAGGTATGGACCGGAAAGAGGGGCACCTTGACCGCAAAGCCCGCCATCATGGCGAGGAGGATCCACGCCTGTTCAGTGGCGGAGAGATTGCTGACGGCGAACTGGGTCAGTATCTGGATATCAAATGACCATTCGGCCATCTGCGAGTAGCGCCAGGCGATGTAGACCAATCCGGCCAACGTGAGAATGGATCCGGTGAACGTGAAGAGAAAGAACTTGATCGCGGCTCGCTCCCGATTGGCGCCGCCATAGATGGCGATCAGAAAGTACATCGGGACGAGCGTGAACTCGAAGCATGTATAGAAGAAGATGACGTCGCGGGCGAGAAAGACGCCGAGCATCGCGGCTTCAAGAATGAGAAGCCACGCGTAATACTCCTTGAGGCGATCGCTGATGGCGGTAAACGAGCCCCAGATGCACAGCGGCATGAGCACCGCCGTGAGGAGAATCAACGAGAGCGCGATGGTATCGGCGCCGAGGCGGACCGAGATTCCCAACGATGGAAGCCAATCCCACGTGGCATGGAGGCCGAATTCGCCATTGGACCAGTTGGGAAACAGCATGGCCCCGACCACGGCGACACCCAGGGTGACGAGGGACGCGACCAGCGCGGTCCACTTAGCCTGCCGTGCGGGCCCGAAGGCCACGGCAGCGCCACCGACGAGCGGCAGAAGGAGGAGGAGAAAGGCATTCATCAGCCTTGCCCTCCGGGGCGAATCCATTCAAGCCACGTCCGGAACTCTTCGAGATAGATGATGAAGAAGAGCACAATGGCAACACCACCGGCCATGGTCATCGCATAGGCCTGTAACACGCCATTCTGAAGCGGCTGGAACGCCCTTCCGAGAGTCCGAGGAATTCGTGCTGTGCCATCCACAAGCACACCATCCACGAGGTAGCGATCAATGAACGCAAGGATGTGACCGAGGAGCCACAACGGAGCACGGACGACGATGTGATAGAACTCGTCGACGTACCACTTGTTCTCCATGGCGGTGGGCAGCCAGCGAGTCACCGGATTGGCCAGCAGCGCTGCCCGAAGAGAGTCAGCGCTCCTTCGATTGATCAGGTGGAACCACGCCGCGACCATGATCCCGAGGAGGCCGACGAGGCCCGAAACCACATACATGGCCTTGTGCGGGTCGAAGCCGAAGAGATCGCCGTGCATGTCATGCGAAGGCATACCGGCCATCGCCGAGGAATGGCCGACCATTGAGAAGATCCAGCCGCTGTCGTGATTCCAGAAGTACGGCATCCCGACGAGCAGTGCTCCCAGGGCAATGATTGCGAGAACGAGGTTGATGGCCAGACGCGGCGGATGAGGATGGAAGTGTTCGTAATGACCGTGAGAGTCGGCGTGAGCGTGCGATGACGCGCCGGCATGGCCGTTGGCGTGGTCGTCGTGGGCGTGGTCGTCCCCATGATGTTCGTCACCTGGTTCGTAGTGAACCGGCCCGGCGCACACCCGGAACCACACGCGGAAGGTGTAATACGCCGTGAGTCCTGCCGTGAAGATCGCAATCCAGCCGAGCGCACGAAAATTCGGCGTGACGAACGCCTGCGACAGGATCATGTCCTTCGAGAAAAACCCACTGGTGCCAGGGATACCCGCAAGACAGAGGCAGCCGATGAGCATGGTGTATGAAACGATCTTCCAACCCGGCATGCGGCGAAGGCCCGAGAGCTTGCGAAGATCGAGCTGACCGGCGAATCCATGCATGATGGCGCCGCAGGTGAGGAACAACACCGCCTTGAAGAACGCGTGAGTGAAGACGTGATACGCAGCACCAACCGAGGTGGTGATGCCGAGCCCCATGAACATGTACCCCAGCTGCGACACTGTCGAGTAGGCCATGATCCGCTTGATATCGAACTGGGCCATGCCGATAGTGGCCGCGAGCAATGCGGTCAGACCGCCGACCCACGCGACCGTGGGAAGCGCTGCCGGGTGAAGTTCGAAGAAGGGATACATCCGGGCAATGAGATACACGCCGGCCGTGACCATGGTGGCGGCATGGATCAATGCAGAAACCGGGGTCGGGCCTTCCATGGCGTCGGGAAGCCAGACATAGAGGGGCAGTTGAGCACTCTTGCCGAACGCCCCAAGCATCAGGAGGAAGGGGATCGCCTGGACCGACCAGCCGCCGTAGGCAGCGTCGTGGTTCGCGGTGGAGATGGCCGCGAAGAGGGCGTCATATTGAACCGAGCCGAAGTTACTCCAGATGAGGTAGATGCCCAGTGCAAGACCGAGGTCGCCGATGCGGTTCATGATGAACGCCTTCTTGGCGGCGGCGACGGCACTGGGCTTGGTGTAGTAGTAACCGATGAGTAGATACGACGCGAAGCCGACACCTTCCCATCCCAGATAGAGCATGACGAGATTGTCGCCCATGACGAGCGAACTCATCGCAAAAAGGAAGATGCTGACACCGGCGAAGAACCGTGCGTAGCCCTTGCCGACATCGGGCTCCATGTATTCGCTGGCGTAGAGCGCGATCAGGGTGCCGAGCCCGGTGACAAAGAGCATCCAGAGCAGCGTGAGCGAATCAACGTACAACGTGAAGTTTGCGGTCAGCGACTGCCCGGGACCACTTCCCCAGGCGAGGTGGATCCATTCAAAGAGTGGAATGGAAAGCGGAGCGCCGGTGGGATCGAATTGGGCGTAGAGCGAACAGACCGTGGCGAAGGAACCACCCAGAAACGCCACCGTGATCCATGCGGGCAGCTTGTTCTTCATCCGCAGGGCAGCGCAGAGCCCGCACAGAACCGCTGCAATCGCCGGAAGCCAGAGAATCCAGCCGGCCCATGCGTACTGCGAGGCGCCCTGCGCCCGCAGGATTTCTCCGGCCGCCGCATGGGCTTCGTGGCCCGCGTGATGGCCCTGCATCGCGCTGATCGAGGAGATGAGCGGAAGGAGGCTGGTCACGGGGTCTCCCTCAATTCATTCCAGGCTTCTGCACTCAAAGTCTCCTTGCGGCGATACAAGAGCACCACAAGACCAAGAGCCAGCGCCGCCTCGGCCGCAGCGACGGTGAGGATAAAGATCACAAAGACCTGACCGGAAACGTCGAGATGCCATCGACCGAAGGCCACCATGGCCAGAGCCGCCGCCTGGAACATCAGTTCCGTGCACAGGAACATGATGATCATGTTGCGCCGGCTGACAAAGCCGACCAGTCCGATCGTGAAGAGGGCTGCGCTGATCAGCAGGCACATCGACAACGATGAGCGGCTCATGGCATCGACGCCGAGCATCAGAGACGTGGACATCATGTTGTCGACCTCGCCGCGGCAGGTGACGTCCTCGTGGGGGCGTCGTCGGTGTGATACAGGCGCGGCATGCCGGCGGCCTCGCGGCGTTCATCTTCAGAGTGCTCGATCTGGCGGCGGGCAAGCACCACTGCACCAAACATGGCCATCAGCAGAATCACACCCGCCAACTCAAGGCTCACCGGAAACCGGCCAACCAGCGCTGAGCCGACCAGATCGGTATTCGATGGAAGGCTGTCGGGGCCGAGTGTGACGATCGTCGTGGAGCCATCCTTGAGCCGAACCTGAACATCGGCGACCGAACCGTGAACGGAAAGCGTGCCGCCTTCCTGATGGATGACGCTCTCGAAACGCGGCTCAACGGCACGAATCGCCTCGTCCAACTTCCGGGGTAGCCGCTCCAACGTGTCCCATTGGGAGGCGGCGGCCGTCGCCGAAGGCGGGGCCAGGAAATCCAACTGCGACTTGGGCCCGAACATTGACGAGGAAAGGATCGCCAGCATCAGGAAGCCTGCAAACACAGCCCCGGCGGGTTCACGAGGGATGCGGTCGTAGTCGGCAATGAACTCGACATCGGAGTTCTCCGCCGCCTGCTGGGCCAGCATCAGCACGAACATGTATGTAATAAGGATGGCCCCGGCATAGACGATCACCAATGCGAAGGCCATGAACTCGGCCTGCATGAGCAGGAACAGTCCGGCCGAAGCCACGACAACCAAGACAAAATAGAGCGCTGCGTAGACCGGTTTGGGGTGGCTGATCATGCGGCCGGCCCCGCAGACCGCGATCAGGCCGAAGACCACGAGATACCCGAACGATTCACCGGGATTGGGCGACCCATAGGCGGTGATGATCGAGGCGACGATGGCCGCGAGGCCGCCAAGACCCAACAGCATGCCAAGCACTCGGATCGCGTGTGTTCCCGGCCGAATGACCAGATACAAGCCGATCGCGCTGATGATGCTGGCGATGTAAAGACTCGAGGCGGCCATCCACCGATTTCCACAGCAAGTCGCCGCCTCGGCGTCCTCTCACCGGTCGCGGCGTCGCTGAAGCGAGGAAGATAGGGTCCCAACTCTCTTTTCGCAAGGTGTCCGCCGCTGTGGCGGTCATCCACAATGGAATGTGGTTGATTGGGCTGGTGGAACAACTCCGTGGGGGAGAGAATGGCACCGTGCCCGATCGACAGATCGAAATCCTCCATGCCGATGCGTATCAGGCAACGGTGCTCAAACCCGCGGGGCTGTCGACCGAACGGCCGGGCGGGGGCGAGAGCGTCATTTCAGAGCTTCGGGCTTCTCTGGGACGCGAGGATGTGCAGCTTCCGCACCGGCTGGATCGCCCGGCGTGTGGAATCGTGCTCGCAGCGCTGGGAACCGATTCCGTTGCCTTCCACAATCGAATGGCCGCCGAAAAGCGCTGGCTCAAGATCTACCTTGCTGCCTTGCCATGGCCTGGCCGGCCGCTGCAACTGATTGGCCGACACCATCTTTATCTCCGGCGACGGGGCAAGCGGGCCGACGTGGTGCGCTCCGGAGGCCAGCCGGCATCCCTCGACGTGATCGATGTGCGACCATCGCCGACGGATCAACGTGTCGGCCATGCCCTGATCCGGCTCCACACCGGGCGATACCACCAGATTCGGGCTACCTTGGCCCACATCGGAGCACCGCTCTGCGGCGATGAGCTCTATGGCGGCGCTTCCGGCGACTTCTTTCTCGAGCACGCGATCCTCGGCTTCCCCGCCTGTCCTGATGAGTCGTGGCGGGTGGCCTTTGACGCCTCCGGTTCGCTTCGGCCCGCGATCGCACCAGAACTTGCCGCTCAGCTCGCCAAGATCGCCCGCTGGAGCGAAGCCGACGCGGTGAGACACGCCGCGAATTCCGCCTCTCATTGACTTTTCCCACCGGCGCGGATTCACTGCACGCGTGTCCGAGGCTCCTCATGCCAAATCCACCGCCAGGCCAAGCGTCATCCTGCTCGCGGGCCACGCGCGACCCGAGGTCGCCGGCATCCTGAAAGAGGTTCGTCGCGTGGTGTCATCGCATGCGATGCTGGCGGGCGAGCTGGAGGCTGATGGTTCCCCGTTGCCCGACGATCTGAACCCCGACCTGGCGCTGGTGCTCGGCGGCGATGGAACGCTGCTCGGCCAGGCCCGGCGGCTTATCGACCACGACATTCCGCTGGTCGGCGTCAACCTCGGCCGGCTGGGCTTTCTCGCCGCGTTCGACTGGCCCGCGCTGAAGCGCCAGCTCCCCATCGTGCTCGGCGGCCAAGCGCCGATGGTTCGCCGCATGGTTCTCGCCGCCACGGTGCTCGACGGTGGGGGAGCGGTGGTGCACCAGGCGGTGGCGCTCAACGACGCCGTTGTGGCTGCGGGTCCGCCGTTTCGCATGATCGAACTTCACATGTCGATCGACGGCGAACCGGGACCATCGCTGACCGGCGACGGCGTCATCGTGTCCACTCCCATCGGCTCCACCGCCTACAACGTCTCGGCGGGCGGGCCGATCGTTCATCCTGCGGTGGAGGCGATCGCCATTACCCCCAACGCCCCGCACTCGTTGGCGTTTCGTCCCATCGTGGTCTCCTCCGACAGCCGAATTGAGATCTCCATCATCCGGGCCAACGCGGGCACCTCGCTGGTGCTCGACGGGCAGGTCAGCTTCCCGCTCGTGAGCGGCCACCGGCTGATCATCGCCCGCGACATGCGAACCGTGCGCTTCGTCCTCAACCCCGAGACGACCTACTGGCAGACGCTGCTGGACAAGATGCGCTGGGCAGCCCCGCCCACCTATCGCGACCGAGGCGCTTGAGTCGGTTTCCCTCAGTCCTTTTCCGGAGCTTCGCGTGACTCGAACCCGCAACGTGCTCATCCTCGGCGCTGGCATGGTGGGCGGCGTGATGGCGCTCGACCTGGTGCGGGATCGATCGCTCAAGGTCACCATCGCCGACGTCGCCGAAGCGCCGCTGCAACGGCTTCGCGAACGATCCAAGAATCGAATCAAGGTCATCAGCGCCGATCTCTCCAGCGCCAACGAACTCGCCAAGCTCTCCGCCGAGGCCGACATCGTGCTCGGCGCGCTTCCCTCGCACCTGGGCTTTGCAGCGCTCAAGACGCTGCTGGAGCGCGGAACAAACGTCGTAGACATCTCGTTCATGTCGGAAGATGCCACCAGCCTCAACACCCTCGCCAAGCGGAAGCGCTGTCTGGCCGTGGTGGATATGGGCGTCGCTCCCGGCCTTTCCAATCTCATGGCGGGCATGGCGGCCGATGCGCTCTCGCCGTGCCGATCGATCGACATCATGGTGGGCGGCCTGCCGCAGGTGCGCATCGGCCCCTTCGACTACAAGGCGGCGTTCAGCCCCGCCGATGTGATCGAGGAATACACCCGGCCCGCGCGGCAGGTTGAGAACAGCGGCATCGTCATCCGCGAAGCACTCTCCGAGATCGACCCGGTGATCCTTCCGGGCGTGGGCAGCGTGGAAGCCTTCAACACCGACGGCCTGCGCAGCCTCGCCACCACGCTCAAGGTCCCTTGGATGCGCGAGCGCACGCTGCGCTGGCCGGGACACGCCGACCTCATGCGGGCATTCAAGGATGCCGGCTTCTTCAGCACCGATCCCATCCGCGTGAAGACCACCGCGGGCGAATGGGCCGAGATCGCGCCCCGGGAACTCACGCAGCACTTGATCTTCCCGCACTGGCAGTACCAGCCCGGCGAAAAGGACCTCACGGTGATGCGCGTGGAAGCTCGCGGCCAGATCGGGGGCCAGATCGGGGGCCAAATCGGCGGCAGCATCAAAGGACCCTTGGGCAAGAAGCCATCACGTTCCGGCAAGCGAACCAACAATCGAACCAGCGCAGCGAACTCAATCGACGCCACCCTGCGCTGGGACCTCCTCGACCACTTCGATGAATCGACCGGCCAGACCAGCATGTCGCGCACCACGGCGTTCCCCGCCACCATCGTGGCCCGGCTCATCCTCGCGGGAAAGATCCGCACCACCGGCGTGCTGCCGCCCGAAGCGCTGGCGGCGATGAAGGGCATCCCCGAGCTGATCTTCAAGGGCCTCGCCCAGCGCGGGGTGTCGGTGAGCATGACGGTTGAGAGGGAGAGACTAAGAGAGGGAGAGACTAAGAGAGGGAGAGACTAAGAGACTGAGAGACTGAGAGACTGAGTGGGGTCAGGCCCGGATCAATACCCCATCACTTCGTCTCTCAGTCTCTTTGTCTCTCAGTCTCTTTCCCCCCCTACATCGGCCGCACCGCGCGCATGTCGTGCTTGGCCTCCAGCACGCTGCGCAGGTTGCAGAGATACCACCGCCAGCTCTCCGCCTCCTCCGCCATGGCGATCAGGGTTTCCGTGTCGGTCTTGAACGGCCCCTGGCGCAGGATCACCTTCGCTCCCTCTTCCACCATCGGCGTCACCGTGAAATACACCGGCGCGTGCACATCGCTCGGCCCCGCGTACCAGTCCCACACGATCCGCCCGCCCGGGTCGTAATCCAGGATGGCGATGGTGGAGGTCTTCTCAAACTCCGCATCCCACGCCAGCACCAGTTCGCCGCCCGGCTTCAGATCCATCCTCGCCCCCACGGGAAACCACCGCGTCAATCCCCCCGCGGTGGTGAAGCACTCAAACACATCCTCGTGCGACACCGCGATCGTCTCCTTCAACGTCACCCACGCGCCGTCATCTTCTTCTCGAACCATGGGGGAAGTGTAGCGGGGAGAGGAGAGACTGAGAGACGAAGAGACTGAGAGACGAAGAGACTGAGAGACAGAGTGGGGGTCCGGGGGGCCGGGGGGCCGGGGGTCGGGGGGTCCGGATAAGAACCGCCCGGGCTCGCGATGGATGCGCAAACCCTGCCGACTCACACCCACGAGAGGACAGCCCAACCGTGATAAAGATCGGCGCAGCCATGACAAAGATTGGCGCAGCCATGAGAAAGATCGGCGCAGCCATGAGAAAGATCGGCGCAGCCATGAGAAAGATCGGCGCAGCCATGA
>CAYOWQ010000014.1:14113-99835 GCA_964407695.1 uncultured Isosphaeraceae bacterium
GGCGCAGCCATGAGAAAGATCGGCGCAGCCATGAGAAAGATCGGCGCAGCCATGAAGCTGGACGACTCAGCCATGAGAAAGATCGGCGCAGCCATGACAAAGATCAGCGCAGCCATGAGAAAGATCGGCGCAGCCATGAGAAAGATCGGCGCAGCCATGAGAAAGATTGGCGCAGCCATGAGAAAGATCGGCGCAGCCATGACAAAGAATCGTTCCCACCGGGTCGATGTTCGGGTTATCAGGTCCGGATCCGGATTATCCGGAAACGCCGCTGTTTCAGGAGGAAAGGAACGTCAGATAACCGACTCTCACCTCCGGGCAACGTCATTCCAGCACCTATCGGACATTTCTGATGCAGCCACCGCGGAGACCATCAAGGTAGGCGGTGCCCAGGCTACGCGCTGCGGAGCCGAAGTGCATGACCTACGTCGCTTACCAAATGATACATTTGGAACGTCATCTTGAGACAGCAGCCAATGCCTGCGCTGCCCGATCTTGGATACGACGCCACCGTTGATCGACGATAATTTGATCCATTCGCGCATCTTTCGGCGGAGTATATTCGCTCAGTGCACGCTCGAGATTTAGCAACGAATTCCGAGCAATACTCGTCAGCCCCAATGTCTGCGAATAATCGTCCATGAATCCTAGAGGATTGACGTTATCCAGGAACAGGTTGACAGTTTCGTCCCAAGATCCGACCTCGGGCCCTTCGGCCCGTACCCAAACCCGTTCCTGGTATTCAGGATCCGACAGTTGTCGAAGAAGTTCGACGGTTAACGCAATCCAATCCTCTCGTGCAATCACGAGCCGCCTCCTGGGCCAATCATATCAAGCCACTCCGAAGCTGGAATGTCGGCACCCGATCAAATTGGGTCAACATAATTGCCATGTGCATCGGCTGCACGCCCGTCGTGCATTCGTTTGATATAAGTGACGTAGGTCATGCACTTTAGTCCCGTCCCGCGTAATGACGTAAGTCATGCACTTCAGTCCCGCCCCGCGTAGGCTGGGCACCGCCCACCTTTTTCCGTCGCGAATCTCCGAAACCGTTCGTCATCTCATTCGCCTCGATCCTCGCGAGCGAAGCCTTCAATGCGGGGGTCGGCCATCGCAGCGGCAGCCCCATTGCACATGATACAACACAGAGGTGATAAATCGATGGATGTGGCTCCATTTCAGGCGTGAGCTGGTTGGCGTTGGGAGGGGGAGTGGGGGGGTTGGTTTCATCCCGCGCGAGAAGATGCAGATTTATTTCAATCGTCCTCAAGTCACCTCCCCACCGGGCCGATGCACCTCCTGTTCCCATTCACAGGAGGCTAAATCATGTCCAGCGTCGTTCCCAACACCATTCCAGCGCAGGTAGATTTCGTCGTCAATCACGCCGATCAGTGGAGCGCATCGTTCGCCGCGATCGGATTGTCCAGCGCCCAGGCCTCCGCCTATAGCGCGCTGGCGACCGCGCTGAACAACGCCTACACCAGCCAGCGCGAGGCCAAGACCGCCTCGACCAACGCCACCCGCACCCTGCATGCGCAGCTGGAGCGGGCGCTGGAGATGACCGGCGAACTGGTGGCGGTGATCAAGGCGTATGCCGAGACGCAGGCGGACCCGACCGTCGTCTATAACACCGCCCAGATTCCTTCGCCCAAGACGCCCGCGCCCGTGCCCGCGCCCGGAGCGCCGAGCGAAATGAAGGCCACGGTGGACACGGTGGATGGGTCGGTCAAGGTGAGCTGGAAGTCGAACAACCCGCCGGGATCATCCAACGTCGTCTATCAGACCTGGCGCAAGCTGGCGACCGAGAGCGATTTCTCCCTCATGGCCACCGGCGGCGAGAAGCTGTTCATCGACAGCAGCATTCCGTTTGGCGCAGCCACGGTGCAGTATCGCGTCCGCGGCCTTCGCGGCCAGACCACCGGCGACTGGTCGGAGACCCTCGTGGTGCAGTTTGGAACGGGAACGGGCTCGGGTGTTGGGGTTCAGAGCATCACCGCCCAGTTCGTGCAGCCCGCGCTGAAGGCGGCGTGAGGAAACGTCCGGACCTTGAATTGATTGAACGTGTGGAGCCCGGCGAACTGCCGGGCTCCTTTCTCTTCACGATCAGGCCTTTCGCAATCAGGGGCGGGGGCCGACCCCAACCCCCACTCAGTCTCTCAGTCTCTCAGTCTCTTAGTCTCTTAGTCTCTCTCCGTCTCTCCCCCCGTCTATCATCCGCCCCATGGCGACCAGCGCAATCAAAGAACAGGTGCAGCGGCAGACCGCGGTGTTGATTCCCGGCGATGGCATCGGACCGGAAGTGACCGACTCTGCGGTGCGGATCCTGAAGGCTGCCGGCGCGGAGATCGAGTGGATCGAACGCCACGCGGGGGTGGGGGCGCTCGAGCGCGGGGCCGACACCGTGCTGCCCAGGGAGACGATGGACGCCATCCTCACCCACGGGGTGGCGATGAAGGGCCCGTGCACCACGCCGATCGGCGGCGGCTTCGCCTCGATCAACGTGGCGTTGCGGAAGACGCTGCATCTCTATGGTGCGGTGCGGCCGGTGCGTTCGCTGGCGGGTGTGAAGACGCGGTACGAAGGCGTCGACATCATCGTGGTGCGCGAGAACACCGAGGGTCTGTATTCGGGGATCGAGAACGTGATCACGCCCGGCGTGGTGACCAGCCTGAAGGTGGCCACCGAGGAGGCGTGTCGCCGGATCGCCCGCTTCGCGTTTGAGTATGCGGTGTCGCGAAAGCGCAGGAAGGTGACGGTCTTCCACAAGGCCAACATCATGAAGCTCACCGATGGCCTCTTCATCCGCTGCGCCAAGGAAGAGCACGAGAAGAACCCGGCGTACCGGGACATCCAGTACGAAGAGCACATCATCGACGCCGGCTGCATGCGGCTGGTGAGCGACCCGACGAAGTACGACGTGATCCTCTGCGAGAATCTCTACGGCGATCTGATCAGCGATCTCTGCGCGGGACTGGTGGGGGGGCTGGGCGTGACGCCCGGGGCCAACTTCGGCGACGAGCACGCGGTGTTTGAAGCGGTGCACGGCTCCGCGCCGGATATCGCCGGGCAGAACCTCGCCAACCCCGTGGCCATGATCATGAGCGCGGTGATGATGCTTCGGCATATCGCGGCATCGCGGAACCTCCCGGTGTATACGACGATCGCCGATCGCGTGCGCGATGCCTACAACGCGTGCCTGGTGGCGGGGGAGAAGACGCGCGATCTCGGCGGCACGCTGGGCACGCGGGAATTCACCGACGCGGTGATCAAGCGGCTGAGCTGAGATTCAGCGCGGGGGTTCATCGCGGGGGTTCAGCGCGGGGGTTCAGCGCGGGGGTTCAGCGCGGGGCTGTAGAGCGATGAGGCGTCGTGGGGTCGCGGAATCGCGCGTGGCAATCGGTGCAGGACGTTGAGACTTTCTTCAGCCGCTCCGAGAGCTCGGCGGCGGATGCGCTGGCGATGATGGCATCCTCAAGCGATTGAGAGTGTTTCGCGCCAAGCGCCAGCCATTCGGCGAAGTCCTGGGGCAGGGATTGCACCTCGGCATCGGCGAGGAGCAGGCGCTGAAGATCGGCGAGTCGGCCCGCCTCTGCCGCGGGGACAAGGTCGGGGTGATCGGCGGGGGTTGTCCAGCCCGCGCCCTGAATCTCCTTGAGGTGGTCGAGCGCTTCGTCGATCTCGACCATCGCATCCACGAGGCTGCTGGGCTTGCAGACCTCCGGGAAATCGCTCGGGGCGGTATTGAGCCGATCGGGCGCGGCGGGGACGGCAACTTCAACACAGCGATAGAGACCGGTGTAGTCGGTCGCGGTGCCCGAAACCTTCATGCGGGCGATGGCTGAATCGTTGTTGAGCCGGCCGAGGGTGACGGCCACCGCAGCGGCGGCGGCAGCGCTTCGATGTTTGCCGTGATGGCAATGAATGTAGATGGGGCCGGGAAGATCGCGCACCGCGCGGGCGAGTTCGAGCGTGCGCGATTCATCCATGCCGTTGTAGCCGATGGGCAGGTGAACGTAGCGCAGGCTGTGGGCTCTGGCGCGGTCGACATCGGGAATCGCGCCATCAACGGAGATGATGGTGCGGATGCCGAGCTTCTGAAGCGTTTCGAAGCCTTCATCGCCCTCAGGGGCGCTGCCGGAGATGAATCCGTCGTGAAAGGTGACGAGGTTGGAAAGGCCGGGAAGATCGACCGGCGCGGGGGCATCGGGAGAGGGAGCGGCGATAGGGGAGGCATTGGCCGCAGGCGAGAAACCATTGCAGGCAGGATCGGCCTCACGGGATTCACCTGGCGGAGCGGCGGACACAATCAATCCACCAGCGACCATGAAAAACAAAACGGCTCGATTCATGGGGTTTTCTCGAACGCCTGCCAGTGTAGCCGCGGGACCGTCGAGCCAGCGATGACGAGGCGAAAACAATCAGCGTTCCGCAGCATCGACGGTGTTTCGCAACAGCATGGCGACGGTCATCGGTCCCACGCCGCCCGGCACCGGTGAGATTCTTCCAGCCTTTGCAGCCACCGCGTCGAAATCCACGTCGCCCACGGTCTTGGGAGTGCCGTCGGGCTGTTTCACTCGGTTGATGCCGACATCCACGACGATCGCCCCCGGCTTCACCATCTCGGCGGTGATCAGCGCCGGCTTGCCCGCGGCAGCCACGAGCACATCTGCCGAGCGAGCGATGGCAGGAAGGTCGTTGGTGTACTTGTTCGTTGAGATGACCGTCGCTTCAGCCCGCATCAGAAGAACGGCGATCGGTTTGCCGACGATGTTGCTCGCCCCCACCACGACGCAGTTCGCCCCGGGAAGGCTGACACCGGTGGACTCGATCATCTCCATGACCGCCAGCGCGGTGCAAGGCACGAGGCTGCGGCGGCCGTAGACGACATTGCCGATGTTGGCCGGATTGACGCCTTCGACGTCCTTCTCCGGCGCGATGAGACTTTGGATCCGTTCCGTGTCGCCCTCGGCCAGGTGGGCGGGAAGCGGCAGGTGCAGCATGATGGCGGAGACATCGTCGTCGGTGTTCAGCAGCAGGATGCGCCCGGCGATCTCTTCATAGGTGGATTCGACGTCGAGCCGGTGCAGCTTGTACTGAATACCGACTTCGCTGCAGGTCTTCTCCTGATTGGCGGCGTAGATCGACGCCGACTTGTCGGCCCCGACCAGCACGGCATCCAGCCGCACCGGCCGGTTCAGCCCGGCGAGGCGGCGAATTCTTGCAGCCACCTCGGTGCGGACAGCCTGGGCCAGAGCCTTGCCGTCGATGATTCGGTCCAGGGGGATGGGCATCAGTGGACCCGATCATGGTCGGGTGGCGGGGTTTTCACAAGGCCGGCGAGCGGTTTTCCCCGAATGTCCAGGGCAATTTCAGGTGCTCCCAACCGCTCTAGGGACGGTATCATCAGAGGGCAGCCGCACGCTTTGCGGCGTCAACAAGGAGCTCAAAGATGCGTATGAAGATGATGGTCGCGGGCCTCGCGATTGGTGCTGCGCTGGTGTGCCATGCTGCGCAGGCGGATGAGGATTTTCAAATCAAGCTGAACGCGGGCGACAAAGCGCCGGCGCTTGATATCGCCCACTGGATCAAGGGTGACAAATTCGGCGGATTCGAGAAGGGCAAGTTCTACGTGGTTGAGTTCTGGGCCACCTGGTGCGGACCCTGCCGCATGAGCATGCCGCATATCTCCGAGATGCAGGAGAAGTACAAGGACTACAACGTGACCTTCATCGGAATCTCCGACGAAGAGCTCGACAAGGTGAAGGGCTTCCTCGACAAGCCCGAATGGGCGGAAAAGACGCACTACACGCTCGCGACCGATCCGGACAAGTCGGTGTACAAGGACTACATGGATGCCGCCCGACAGCAAGGCATCCCCACGGCGTTCGTCGTCGGCAAGGATGGAACGATCCAGTGGATCGGCCATCCGATGTCACTCGACCAGGGCGGCGAGAAGAGCCCCATCGAACAGATCGTTCACGACCGCTGGGATGCAAAGGCGTTCCGTGCTTCCTTCGAGAAGGAATTGCGTGAGGAGTACGAGAGCCAGAAGCTGCAGATGGCCTACATCGAAGCCGCCCGCAAGCAGGATTGGCCGGGAGCGGTGAAAGGGCTTGACGCCTGGATCGCCGCCCAGCCCGACAATCCGTTCCCGCAGGCGATGAAGTTCAAGGTTCTGCTCGGCCAGATGCACGACAGCGCTGCCGCCTACGGCATGGGACGGTCGATTGTCGCCAAGTTCGGCGAGAATCCGATGGTCATGAACGACGTGGCGTGGTACGTGGTTGACGACAAGGCCGTCACGGACCGAAACCTCGAATTCGCCCTTGAAGCTGCGACGAAGGCCGCCGCCGCAACCAATCATGCCGACGCCGCCATCCTCGACACCCTTGCCCGCGTGTACTGGGAGAAGGGCGACAAGGCCAAGGCGATCGAGATTCAGAAGGAAGCCGTGGCCAAGGCGCCCCCGGGACCGATGGCCGACGACCTCAAGAAGTCGCTCGAGACCTATCAGGGCGGTTGATCGCTGCCGATCCGGCAATCGGATGAATTCATGGGCGACCCCAGATTCGGGGTCGCCCTTTTTCATGTCCATCGCGCGCCGGTTGAACCGCTTCGTACAATCCCCGCCGCCTGAATCGCACCCCTCGCGAACGAGCGCATGAGCACCCCGCGCATCCTCATTATCGGCGGCGGCATCGTCGGCTCGGCGTGCGCCTATGAGCTCGCCAAGCGCGGTCACGACATTGTGCTGGTTGATCGGCGGCTTGATGAGCCGGTGCAATCCGCCTCGTGGGGCAACGCGGGATTGCTCTCGCTCGGCCACGCGCCGCTCACCAAGCCCGGCCTCGCCGTGCAGGCGATGAAATGGATGCTCAACGCCGGCAGCCCGCTGTATATCCCGCCGCGATTCGACCTCGGCCTCTTCGGTTGGCTGTGGACCTTTCACCGCCACTGCACCGCCGACCACCTCGCCCGCTGCATGCACACGCTCTGCCGCATGGGCTGGCTCACCATCGAGTGCATCGAGGAGGTCATCCGCCAACCGAGTACACCCGGGGCGGAGCGCGACTGCGACTATCGCCGCGGCGGCTGGCTGGAGGTCTGCCTCACGCCAGCGCGGTTCGACAAAGCCCAGCGTGATGCCGACGCCATTCGAGATCACGGCTATACCGTGGAGCCGCTCGATGGCGATGCGTTGCGACAGGCGCATCCGATCTTTCGCAACGAGGTCCACGCAGCGCTGCATCATGTCGACAGCGCCTGCTGCAGCCCCGCGCATCTCCTGAAGGCGTATCACACGGCAGCGCGCGCAGCGGGTGCGGATCTGCGCACCGGAACGGTGCATTCAATTCATCGCACGAATCTCGGCAAGCGGGGCAGGATCACCGGCGTCTCGCTCGAATCCGGCGAGACGATCGAGGCGGATCTGACCATCCTGGCCGCGGGCGCCTGGAGTAGCGAGTTGGCAAAGCACATCGGCGTCGCCTGCCCGATGCAGGCCGCCAAGGGTTATCACCTCGATCTCGCGTTTGATGATGTCGCGGAGTTTGCTCCGGCGTCGGGGCCGGGGGAGGGGGAGGGTCCGGGGGCGGGGGCGGTGTCGCAGTCTTCTTTTCCGGGGGAAGAGGGAGTTCCTCTTCCGGGCGTCGGCGGTGTGCTGGCTGAGACCTTCGTCGCCTTCACACCGATGCACGGCCGACTTCGTCTCGCGGGCACGCTGGAGCTGGCGGGGATGAACACCTCGATCAACCGGCGTCGGCTCGGCATGCTGCGCGTGGGGGCTGAGCGCTACATGCACCATCTCGATCGCGCCCGCATTTGGAGTGAGTGGGCGGGCCTGCGCCCGTGCACGCCGGATGGCATGCCGCTCATCGGTCGGCCGCGGGGCGTCGAGGGGCTCTACCTCGCCACCGGCCACGCGATGATGGGGATGACGCTCGGCCCCATCACCGGCAGACTCATCGCCATGGACCTCGCGGGTGAACCGCTGCCGATCGACATGACGCTGGTGCGGGCGGATCGAATGTGAGCGCGCCCACGCGGCAGCAGGTTGAGGGTGACGAGACTGGGGGACTAGAAGACTGGTTCCGAGGATTGAACCTCGACATCACCGTCAATCCCGCGCCCCCGGAAGCGAGCCGGGAATCCAGTGTGTAGGGTCCCGCATCGCGGACCGTGCTTTCCTCAACTCACCCCGCGACGCCGCACTCCGGGCACGCGCTCCCCGCTGCATTCCCCCGCAGGTCGTAGCCGCATTTCACACATCGCCCGCGCCTGCGCCGCACCCCGCGGCGGATCATGCCCGGCCCCCGGAAAAGCCCGAACCACAGCAGCCAGAACCCAACGCCGTAGAACACCGTGTTGATCATGAACCCGAGCCAGAGCGGGCGAATCGGAACCAGCGTATCCCAACCAAACTCGTGCCACGACGCCGGACCCCACGACGGCGGCCACCACCCGTCCCAGCCGTTGAACCTGACGCCATCCCGGATGGCTGTGCCCGGCTGCGCTGTGGGCGGGCTGTTCATGAATCCTTCCTCCGCCCGATCGAAAATGACGATGTGCTCTCTCACGGCGACATGGGAAATGCTCGGCCAGCCGTACCCGCACAGCATGACCGTGTGGTTGCGGCCGATTCCCTCGATCATGTCCGGCAACGGTTCGCGACGATTCGGATCGAACACCTCGCGCCAATCGGTGGAGTCCACGCGCTCCGTCAGCGTTCGTGACCGTTGGGTGCAGATCCGCCCAGCGCCCAACCCCAACCACACCAGCTCGCCTTCCCAGTTCGAAGGGCGTCCCGCGTTCTCCATCCGCTGTGACCAGGGCATCGGCAGCATCAGGGCGCAGATCCACGCCGCGACAAACGACGCGACCATCCCCCCGGAAGCCAACAACCCGAAGATGAGGATGTGCTTCATCGCCCGCCGCATGGAGAAATCGTACCTCGCAGGTTCCGCTCCAATTGCATCCGTCTGGTAACTCCGGGCCAATCCATCGGCCTCCGGGGGTTCCGCCTTAAGGTGCGTTGCGCTGCCGCGCGGCGGTTATCCGGACGGTGGGGGCCCTGTGCGGGGGGCATTTGCAGCTCCTGTCAACGCGTCGGCAGCTCCTGTCAACGCGTCGGCAGCTCCTGTCAACGCGTCGGCAGCTCCTGTCCACGCGTCTGGAACTCCTGTCAAGGCCTCGCGCGCCCCTGTCAAGGCCTCGCGCGCTCCTGCCGAGGCCTCGCGCGCCCCTGTCAAGGCCTCGCGCGCTCCTGCCGAGGCCTCGCGCGCCCCTGTCAAGGCCTCGCGCGCTCCTGTCGAGACCTCGCGCGCTCCTGTCGAGGCCTCGCGCGCCCCTGTCAAGGCCTCGCGCGCTCCTGTCAATCGCTCCTGATATCTCCCTCACAGTCAGCCGGTTTGCCCGTGGCGTGGGCAATCGGGGCGATCGCGGTGCTGTGAGTCGGGTCACCGGCGCTGCGGATTAGGACGCTTCCCCAGCTCCCGCGGACGCTTCCCGAGCTCCTGCGGCGGCCTCCTCAGCTCCTGCGGCGGCCTCCTCAGCTCCTGCGGCGGCCTCCCGAACTCCTGCGGCGGCCTTCTTGCCGGGTGATGGCCTTAGGCGCATTGAACGCTGTCAGGGGCGCGGACCCTACCCCACATCCCCAAGCCCCAGCCCCGCGCCGTGCAGTTTCATCAATCGCTGGCGCAGCAGTTTCTCCGCAGGATCGCCGAGGTGAGGGCTTCTGCCGATCCAGTCGAAGGCGTCGTGACGGGCGAGGTTGAGAAGATCAAGGTCGCGCGGGAACTCCACCGAGCGGAACGGCGCCAAGCCCGATTGCCGCGAGCCGAAGAGCTCGCCCGGGCCGCGAATCTCCAAGTCCTTCTCGGCGATCTCGAACCCATCCGTCGAGCGCTGAATCACTTCCAATCGCGACACCGCCGACGGTGTTGAAGGATCGGCAATCAACACACACACATGCGGTCCCCCGCCCCCGGAAGAGGCTGCGCCCCCGCCCCCGGAAGAAGTGGGGCCCGTTGTCCCGCGGCCGATGCGGCCGCGCAGCTGGTGCAACTGGGCGAGGCCGAAGCGCTCGGCGTGTTCGATGATGATGAGGTTGGCGCGGGGGATGTCCACGCCGACTTCGATGACCGTGGTGGCGATGAGGGCGCTGAACTCACCCCTGCGGAACGACTCCATGATCCGCTGCCGCTCCTCCGCGGGCATTCGGCCGTGAAGGGTGGCGATCTTGATGTCCTTGAACGGGCCCTTGGCGAGAAACGCCGCGTGGGCGGTGACCGACTTGAGCTCCGAAGCGGTGTCGGCTGGTGCTGGACGGTCGGGAGGCGAATCATCCCCGATCGTGGGCACGACGATGAACGCCTGATCGCCGCGGTGAAGCCGATCGGCGACGTAGGTGTAGGCTTCGTGGCTGCGATTGCCGGGAAGCACGCGGGTGTGGATCGGCGATCGCCCCGGAGGCAGACCCTTGATGGTGGAGACGTCGAGATCGCCGAAGACGGTGAGCGAGAGCGTGCGTGGGATGGGTGTGGCGGTCATGACCAGCGTGTGCGGATGCAGGCGGTCAGCGCTGGAGGAGCCCGGAGTGGAATTGCGAAGCGTGGCCCGCTGTTCCACGCCGAAGCGATGTTGTTCGTCGATCACCGCGAGGGCCAGCGAATGGAAGCGGACGGATTCAGCCAGAAGCGCGTGGGTGCCGACGACGATATCGATTGTTCCCTGAGCGAGTCGCGACAGGAGATCGCGGCGATCGCGGGCGTTCAGGGCGCTGGTGAGAAGCGCGAGCGACAGCTTCGAGCCTGCGAGCATGGCGGAGATCGAGGCGAAGTGCTGCTCGGCGAGGAGTTCCGTCGGCGCGAGCAGGGCGGACTGATGCTTCTTCGCCGCAACCGCCAGCATCGCGTAGACCGCGACGGCCGTCTTGCCGCTGCCGACATCACCCTGCAGCAGGCGATTCATGGGAACCGGCCGGGCCAGGTCGGCGGTGATGTCGGTGATGGCTTCTGATTGCGCGGGAGTCAGGGTGAAGGGAAGTCGGTTGAGGATGCGCTGGTGCAGCGCGGCCGAGATGTCGATCTTCAGCGCTTGGCCCGAGCCCTGCAGCGCGTGCTTGCGCATGGCGACGCCGAGCTGGAGCAGCAGCAGTTCATCGAAGGCGAGTCGGCGGTGGGCAGCCTTGATCTCATCCTCGTCGGCCGGGCGATGGGCCATGCGGTAGGCATCGGCGAGCAGCGGAAGCGTGCGGGCTTCGCGGTAGGGGGGAGGCAGGTGGTCCTCGATCTGGCTCACCAAGGCATCGAGAGAGTGATGGATGATCCGCTCGATCGTCTTCGACGGCAGATCCTCGGTGGCGGGATACACCGGCTGCAATCGGGCTTCAACAGTGGGCCGATCGGTCGATTCATCAACGACGGTCGCGTTGGGGTTCACCATTTCCAGGTAGTCGCCCTTGCGCTTGGCTTTGCCCTGCACCAAAAGCTTCGTCCCCGGGTGCATCTTCTTCCGCATCCATGGAGCGTTGAACCACACGAGCCGAATCGTGCCGGTGCCATCTTCGAGCGTGGCTTCGGTTCGACCGCGTGCGGATGAACCGCTCCTGCCCTGTGCAAAGCGGATCGCTGCCAACTCGCCGCGAAGGGCGAGGTTCACCTCGCTGTTGTGGGTATCCGACGAGGTGCGATACGCCTCATCGATGGTTTGCTCCGCGCGAAGCTGCTCATAGCGCATTGGCAGGTGGCGAAGCAGGTCGGCAGCGGTGGAGATGTTCAGCCGGAGAAATGCCTCGGCGTAGCGCCCGGCGTAGGGCAGTTCGGCGATGGGGGTGCGCAACGAGATGACGGAGGTCTTCGCCACGGATCGGGCGAATCCTACGCGACCGCGAGCGTTGAGCGTGGCGATCAGCTTCGGTCAGTGAGCAGCGGGGGCATTTCCGGGTGCAGCGCTGGGGTTACTGCCGGGGGCGGATCCGGGGGCGGGGGCGGCATTGGCCGTGCCCGCGGGAGGTGTGGAGTCGGGTCCGGGGTCGAATTCAGCGGCGTGCTTGGCGTTGTAGGCGGGCACGAACTCGGTGTTGTACCACGCATACCACTTGGGCATGTTGTAGCCGAGGTGTTCGGTGGATGAACCGAACTCCGAACTGGACATGTTGACGAGCGAGGTATGAATGTCGGTGCGATAATTCACCACCACGGCATCGATAACTCGCATCAGGACGCCCTCGCGCAGCACGCCGAGAACCGGGGCAAAGCCGCCGGCCCCATCGCCCACCACCGGCTCGAGGTTGGCGACATAGACCGTGGATGTCTGAATCGCGATCCACGCGAGATCGCCTTCATTCTGCCCAGGGTTTCTGTCTTCGGTGGCCTGGGAAAAGATCAAGAGCGGAATCGCTTCAACGATATTGAGCGCACCGGCCAGCACGCCCGCGTTGTTGGCCACGATGTGCTTCGGGTCGCGAAGGGCGTTGTCGACCTCGCGCAGCACTGATCGCGGCACCGGGCGAGGGATTCTGTTGGTCGCCTCATGGCGAATGGCAGCGTCTTCGGTGTGAATCGCAGCCCATGCCAGCGCTCCAGCGCCGGGTTCACCCTGCGCAGCGAAGTGGTCGAGTACTGCCAATCGCACATCGTCCTTCTCGTCGCTGACGAGTTCGAACATCACGCGGAAGGCGGCGGGGTCGACAAACTCCTTGAGCTTCGCGATGCCTTCGTTCCGGATCGACTCAACCTTCATGGAGCCGAGGTGTTTGTGCAGGATGCCGTTGATCTGCTGCTTGTACTGCCGCTGCTGTGCCCGGCTGTTGTATTCGCGGTCGAGCATCGGGTCCGGCTTGACCAGCGGCGGCACCGCACCGCTGGAAGGAATCGGCTGTAGAGGCCCTGAGGCCAGGGCAGCCGAAGAACAGAGCGCGAAGCCGAGAAGAGCCGCGGAGTATTGCCAGGAATTCATGTTCGTCGTTCCACCATGCGGGCGTACCAATCAATGATACCGCGCTGAATTGTCCGGGTTTCAGAAGAATTGTGAACATAGGATGGCTGCTGTGCCGTCCCAACCCGCCCCCCAGCATCAGAATCGACTCTCCCGGGAGAGCAGTCCGTACCTTCTTCAACATGCGGCCAACCCGGTGGACTGGTTTCCCTGGGGGGAATCGGCCTTCCAGCGGGCCCGCGAACTCAATCGGCCCATCTTTCTCTCCATCGGGTACTCAACCTGCTATTGGTGCCATGTGATGGAGCGGGAGACCTTCGAGGATGAATCCGCGGCCGAGGTCCTGAACCAGTCGTTTGTCTCCATCAAGGTCGATCGCGAGGAGCGGCCCGATGTGGACGAGATCTACATGGCGGCGTGCCAGATCTTCTCGCAGTTCACCACCGGGCGGGCGGGTGGAGGATGGCCGCTCTCAGCATTTCTTGAACCGGAATCGCTCAAGCCCTTCTATGTCGGGACGTATTTCCCTCCAATCGCCGCGTACGGCCGGCCGTCGTTTCGCCAGATCTGCGAGTCAATTCAGGAATCATGGCAGGAGCGGCGACCCGCGGTGCTGCAGCAGGCGGAAAGGATCGCCGAGGCGGTGAAGAATCACCTCGCGGGTGACACCGAGGGTGCCTCTGTTGGAGACGATGAGATACGCCAGGGACAGGCCGCCCTCATGGGGGTGTATGACCACCAGCACGGCGGATTCGGTTCAGCGCCGAAGTTTCCTCAGCCGCCCTATCTCGAACTCCTCATGCGAACAGGGTGGCAGGATCCCGGAATTCGCAACGCGCTTCTGCATACGCTCGAGTCGATGGCCCTGGGGGGCATGCACGACCAGATCGGCGGTGGGTTTCATCGCTACAGCGTGGATGCCCAATGGGTCATTCCGCACTTCGAGAAGATGCTCTACGACCAGGGGCAGCTGCTGTCGCTCTATGCTCGGGCTCATGAGCGAACCACCGACGTGGTGCTGGGGCGGGCGGCCGAGGGAATCGTCGAGTTCGTAGCCCGCGAGCTGATCGACGAGGAGGGAGCGTTTTTCAGCGCGCTTGATGCCGAGGTGGAGTCCCGCGAGGGTGGCAACTACGTGTGGACGGCAGGGGAGATTCGCTCCGCATTCAAGGATGCAGCGCTTGACGAGGATGCGGATGCTGCGTTGAAGGTTTTCGGTCTCGACGCCGGCCCGAACTTTCGCGACCCACATGCCCCGGATGCCCCTCCGGTCAACGTGCTCATCCTTCGCAATCGGCCCGACAGTCTGGCAGCGATTCTGGGATGGAAGGAGTCGGATTTCATCCAGCGTCTCGATCGCTGGCGCTCAATCCTGCGCCAGGCGCGCGACCGTCGGCCGCAGCCGCGCAGAGATGAAAAGGTCATCGCCTCGTGGAATGGCCTTATGATCGCCGGCCTTGTCGACGCCGGCAGTGCGATGAAGCGATCGGAATGGGTGGCCATGGCGGCCAAGGCCGCTGGGGCGATTCTGAACCGGCTCTGGCGCGACGGCACGCTCCACCGTTCGACCTGCCAAGGAATTGTGGGCCCTCGCGGCGTGCTCGAGGACTATGGAGCGATGATCTACGGGCTGATTCGACTTGCCGGAGCGACTCATGACGATCACTGGAGACGGCAGGGGGTGGATCTCCTGGAAGCCGCGGATGGAATCTTCGGCGATGGTCGCGGGGGGTTTTATGAAAACGAGGCGGGACGGTCAGATCTGTTCTGCCGCGCTCGCGCAGTTCATGACGGCGCTGTGCCAAGCGGGACTTCCCTGATGATCGCCTCGATGCTTGAAGTCGCAGATCAGACCGGCGACGCCACGTATCACCATCGGGCTGAGGCGGCGATCCGTTCGGTGGGATCGGCGATCTGCACATTCCCACTTTCACTGGCTCTGACGACGGCTCAACTGGTTCGACTTGATTGCCCCCGCTCAGAGCGGAGGTGTGCAAGTTCAGTCGAGCCAATGGTCGCCGTTCATGTTGACCGTATCAGCGTCAACCCGGATCGCAGGAAATCGAGAATGGTTGTCACGCTGTCGATTCCTGATGGGCTTCACCTCAAGGCCCCGGCTGACGGTCAGTCAGCGTTTCAGGGACTCGAGATCCGCGTTGAACCCTCAACCATTGATTACGCACTTGAATTTCCCTCGGCGGGCGACCAGACCGAGGATGGGTTGTCCATCTTCCGCGGAAGTCTCGAGGTTGGCGTAAGACTTGAATCAAGCCAACCGCTGCCCGATGATCTGCATCTCCACGTCCGATACCAGGTATGCACCGAGTTTGAGTGCCTGGCTCCGACGAACCGTTCGTTCCAAGTCTCTCTGCGTTGAATGATTGACCCATGCACCCTATCGCGCTGATCTCAACCGGCGGAACCATCGAGAAGACCTACGACGAGCTGGCCGGCGTTCTTGCCAATCGAGTCAGCGTGCTCGACATGATGCTGGCATCGCTCCAACTTCGTGGCGTCCGGATTGATCGTGTTCCCCTGATGAACAAGGACTCGCTCGAGATGACGGATGCCGATCACGACCTGATCGCTGCCGCGGCCGGGCGATACTCCGCCACTCATGAAGGCATCGTCATCGTCCACGGCACCGACCGGCTGGCGCGAACCGGCGATCGCATCGTCGAACGGATCAGTTCCATCCGGGTACCCATCGTGCTGACCGGGGCGATTCGCCCTTGGGAGATGCGCTCAACGGATGCGGTGCAGAATCTCACCGAGGCCCTGCTCGCGGTCCAACTGGTTCCGCCGGGCGTCTACGTTGCCATGCACAACCAGGTGTTGCAGTTCCCCGGGGTCGAGAAGGATTCGGTCCTCGGCACGTTTGTTCAACAGCGGCCCGCAGGCGCCGTCGGCAGGTCCTAACCTTCCGCGAAACCCACCTGCAACCTGCGAACCCCAGCCTTTGCCACGGCTATACTCCGGGTCCCATGTCCATCGTTGTGCAGAAATTCGGCGGCACCTCGGTTGCCGACCCTGACAGGATCGCCCGATGCGCTTCACGAGTGTCCGCCGCCCGGCGCGATGGCCACGATGTCGTTGTCGTCGTCTCGGCCATGGGTCACACCACCGATGAATTGATCGAACTCGCACACGCGGTGAATGCTTCGCCGTCCAAACGAGAGATGGACGTGCTGCTCTCCACCGGCGAGCAGGTCTCCGTGGCCCTCATGGCCATGGCCCTGCATGCCCAGGGCATTGATGCCGTCAGCCTGACCGGCATCCAGATGGGCATTCGAACTGACGGCGTTCACTCCAAGGCACGAATTGTCTCAATCGACGCTTCCCGAATCAGAAGGGAACTTGCAGCCGGTCGAGTGGTCGTTGCGGCCGGGTTTCAAGGTGAATCCGACAAGGGGGAAATCACAACGCTCGGACGGGGAGGGTCGGACACGACGGCCGTTGCCCTGGCGGCAGCGCTGAAGGTGGCGGAGGGCGGTGGCGCCTGCGAGATCTATACCGATGTGGATGGCGTCTATACCGCCGATCCGCGCAAGGTCTCGACGGCGCGCAAGCTGCAGCGCATCAGCTATGAGGAAATGCTCGAACTGGCGGCCCTTGGCGCGGCAGTCATGCATAATCGCGCTGTGGTGTTCGGCGAGAAATACGGCGTGCCCATTCATGTGCGCCACAGCCATAAGCCCGACCTGGGCACCATGATCATCAAGGAGACTCCGGAAATGGAAGATATCGCCGTGGTCGGCGTCGCCCTGAAGCCCGATCTGGGTCGAGTCAGTCTTCGGCGCGTGCCGAATCGCTCGGGCGTGCAGTCAATGCTTTTCAAGGCCATTGCCGACGCCAATGTCATCGTCGACGACATCATGCAGACGGAGTTTGGCGATATGGCCAATATCTCGTTCACGGTCGATCACGTTGACCTGGCCGACGTCAAGATCGCCGCCACTCGCGCACTGGAGCAGATGGGCTCCGGAGAATTGGCTGTCGAGATCGGCCTGGCCAAGGTCTCCGCAGTGGGAACCGGCATGAGGACGCACACCGGAATCGCGGCGTCAATGTTCCGGGCGCTTGGCGACGCCGGAATACCCATCCACAACATCACGACCTCCGAGATCAAGATCAGTTGCATCATTCCCAAGGAGCACGGCGATCGTGCCCTTCAACTGGTGCACGACGCCTTCGGTCTCGATCAGATCGGCAGCATCGACGACTCCGGAGCCACGCAGCCTCAATCAACGCTTGCTTCGAAGCGCGGTTGAATTCGCCCGTATGACCTCATTTCAGTCACCCGAGAATTTGCAGGCGATGCTCCAGCAGGCCCAGGAGTATCAGCGACTCGGAAAATTTACACTGGCCTATCAGGCCTATCTCAAGTGCTCACAGTTGCGGCCGGATCATGCCATGCTTTCCGCCGTGGCCGGCAACATGGCCGGTCGAAGCGGGCGGCTCGAAGAGGCGGTGCGCCTGCTCGAACGTGCCGCCCAGCTGGAGCCCGCCAACGACGATATTCAACATGACTTGTGCCGGGCCTATCGCATGGTGGGGCGTTTTGATGACGCCCATCGGGCGATCGATACTTCTCTTCGATTGCGGCCCGACAAGATCAATCGTGTGGCCACCAAGTCCGAGCTCTATCAGATGACCAACGACCTGGAACGGGCCTGGTCGACGCTCGTTCCTGTGTTGTCTTCCGCCTCCACATCTGCGGTCGTCGCCACACAGTATCTCCGCCTTGCGGCCAAGCAGGATCGTCACGACGACGCTATTCGTGCAGCCCGCGCGTGCATCGCGACCACCTCGCCCAATCAATTCTCTCGATTGAACCTGCTCTTTGGAATCGCATCGCTCCTTGACCAGCTGAAGCGGTACGAAGAGGCATTTCACGCGTATGAAGCGGCAAACAATGCCGCCGGTATCGCGTGGGATCCATCAATACACTCCGGACTCGTAGATGCCGCCGTGACCGCGTGGACGCGAGAGGCCGTTGCAACTCTTCCGGTGGGCGATCCCGCGACGACGCGGCCAATCTTCATCGTCGGCATGCCGCGTTCAGGGACAACTCTTGTCGAGCAGATGCTCTCGAGTCTTCCGGGTGTCTTCGGCGCAGGCGAGTTGAATGACATTTCGATTCTCGCCCGGCAATTGGAACCTCGAACGGTTCCAAGCATGCCGTTTCTGACAAGCCCGGATCCTCTCCGCCGCGCCAATGTCCCCGACCTTGCCCAGCAATACCTGGCCAGGCTCGCATCATGGTCTCCTGATGCGGTACATGTGACCGACAAGCTTCCCAACAACGCGCTCAACGTTGGTCTCATTAGGACGCTCTTTCCCCGGGCGGCCATCATCAACTGCCGCAGGAATCCGCTCGACATCTGCGTGTCATGCTTCACCCAGCATTTCGATGGATACATTCCGTTTGCGTATAACCTCGAACATTGCGGGCGCTTTCTCCGCGATCTCGATCGAATCATGGACCTTTGGGATCGTGTGTACCCGGGGGCGGTGCACCACATCGAGTATGAAGACCTCGTCAACGACCCGGAACCGCACGCACGGGCCATTCTGGATTTTGTCGGAATTCCGTGGGATGACCGCTGCCTCAGGTTCCACGAAAACACCCGTGTTGCCCGGACCGCAAGCATTGATCAGGTGCGGCAGCAGATCTACACGTCTGCGATCGGCAAATACAGGCGATTCGACCCCTGGCTGGGAAGCCTCAAGGAGATCCTCGGCGATGGCGGCAGGGAGGCATAGCTTGGGTTCCGTAGCCACGCATTTTACATAACATGTATTATAGGACGTTGAGGTAACCGGCGATCCGAGTTGCCTTCGACCCTCTGATCGGTCTATGTTTGGCCATGAGCGAGGCCGTCCCGGAATATCCAGACTTCCTTCCAAGTGTCGCGGCCAAGGGTCGTGGCGTCGTGCGCAATCCAGCCAACCGCTTCGAACGCGGCCGCATCTGGACCGATGGCGACCACCTGGACCAGCAGATCGAGGAGATTCGGAATCATTCTTTGCCCCAGTTGCCGACGGTTTCGCACCCGGATCTGTCTGCCACCATCATCAACAAGGTCAACCCGCGAAACAGCCCGGATATTGGGTTTCGATGGACGATCAATCCATATCGCGGGTGCGAGCATGGCTGCGTCTATTGCTACGCCCGCCCGACTCATGAGTTTCTCGGCTGGACTTGCGGCATCGACTTCGAGACGCAGATCATGGTGAAGCACAACGCGGCCAAACTCCTCCGATCCGAACTATCGCGGCGATCGTGGAAGGGCGAAACGATCGTCATGTCCGGGGTGACCGATCCCTACCAGCCGCTGGAGCGGGATTTTTACATAACACGATCCTGTCTTGAGGTGATGCGGGAGTTCAACCAATCCGTGGGCCTCGTGACAAAGAGTGCCCTGGTGCTTCGTGATCTTGAGTTGTTGCAGTCGCTCGCCTCAGACAACCTCGTGTCGGTTGCCGTAAGCCTCACGACACTTGACCCTGGACTGGCTCGAATCATGGAGCCAAGAGCGAGCCATCCCAAGGAACGCCTCAAGGCCATCCGTGGGTTGTCAGAGGCCGGCGTTCCTGTCGTTGTCCTGACGGCACCCATGATCCCGGGGATCAATGATCACGAACTGCCGTCACTTCTCGCCGCAGCGGCCGAAGCCGGCGCCACATCCGCCGGCTGGGTGATGCTGCGGCTCCCCCATCAGTTGAAATCGCTCTTCCTCACTTGGCTCCAGCAGCATTTTCCCCAGCGTGCCCGCAAGGTTGAGGCGTTTATTCGCGATGTTCGCGGTGGCGCTCTATACGACCCGACCAGTGGAACCAGGATGCGCGGCGAGGGTGCCCATGCTGAGCGACTCGCTCGGACTTTCGACGTCTTCGCGGCCCGACACGGTCTCGACCGCCCGGTCCCACACCTTGATCAAACACGATTCCGCCGACCAAGGTCCCAACTTGAGCTCTACGCCGATTGAACAGGCCGTGGAGAAACTGTCCCAATCCGCGAATTGACCTGAATCCGACGACACTCCTTCAATGAGTTTTCGCTCCGGTCGGATTGGTTATGCACGGTTTCGCATCCTCGGAGATGCCCCGCTCTCAGTCGACGAAGCCCTCATCAAGAAGCTCTCGTCAGGGGCCTTCTCGACGGCGGAGATTGGTGAACCGCAGGAACTCGAATCCGGCTTTGTGGCCGGGAGGCATGTCTTCGATCAGGAATTTGATCCCGAATTAGTCAACTACGGGCGGTTTCTGCTCTTTGGCCTGCGTACCGATGTCAATCGGGTGCCTCCGGAGATTGCCAGGGCCTATCGGATGCTCGAAGAGTCCGCCCAGGCCGCCGAGTCAGGCTCAGGATCGGTCGGTCGACGAGAGCGCCGCGCTGCCCGAGAAGCTGCTGCCGAGAAATGTCGGCAGGAACTGGCTCAAGGTCGCTTTCGCCGCAGTCGGCTCACCCCCCTGCTCTGGGACCTCGAACGGCAGGTCCTGCTCGCGCCCGTATCCGGCGACAAATTGACGACTTCCCTGCGCGAGGTATTTCTGCGGGTTTTTGGATGTCGACTTCAACCGCTTTCGGCCGGAGGGCTTGCGTGGGACCTGTCGTCGGCCCGCGGCATGACGGGCCGCCTTGAGGATGCCCGGCCCGCACGACTGTCTGCGCCGCCTTCCGAATCAGGCGATGGCTCCCCCGCCGTGCCGTGGTGTGCTGGTGGTCCGGAGCCGAAGGATTACCTTGGAAATGAATTCCTTATCTGGTTGTGGTCAAGGGTTGACGCCAACGAGGGATTCTTCTCCACACCCGTCGGTGAAGTTGGCATCGTCATCGACCGGACGCTGGAATCGCAGAGTTGCTGGGAGGACGGCGGCCGATGTACTCTCGCCGGCGATGCTCCGACCAATTGGAGAGAGGCCGGCGTCGCCCTGAAATCCGGCAAGTGGCCCCGCCGGATCGGACTTGTGCTCGGCGCCAAGGGCACAGCGTTCTCCTGCACGTTTCAAGGTGATCGATTCTCGGTCGCAGGGCTCAACTGGACCGAATCAGACAACGCCCGCACTATTCGCGAGGAAACCGAGACCCGACTCGAGCGAATCACCGACTTCGACGAAGCACTTGTGGGACTCTTCGACACCTATATTCGAGAGCGACTGAGCGATCATTGGCCGGTCGTCCGACAGAAGACCGAGCATTGGATCCGTGATCGACCCGCGTCGAGGTCGAAACCACTCGAGCCGCTCGCCGTATGAATGGGACTGGGTAGAATCCGTTTCATGCGATCTCGATTCACCTGGATCGTTCTGGCCCTGATGATTGCGACCCAGGGCGGCTGTGTGCGCCGAACCATCACCGTTGTTTCCGACCCTCCCGGTGCCTTGGTCTGGCTTAACGATCGCGAAATCGGCCGTACGCCGGTCACAACCGACTTCCTGTTCTACGGTCGCTACGACATCCGCCTTTTCCTTGATGGCTACGAACCGGTGCAGACGTTTGCAGACGCCAAGGCCCCGTGGTGGGACTCTCTGGGGCTGGACCTTGCGGCCGAGGCCATGCCGGCGGAGCCACACGCCAAGATTGTCTGGAATTTCACGCTGATGCCGGTTGATTCCTTGGAACCAGAACTTCTCAGTCGGGCTGCCGATCTTCGCAAGATCACCGAGGAACAAGCTTCGGCAGAGCCCCCACCGCCGACCGAACCTGTCTCTTCCGTCGAGGATGATGCGAACTGACCTGTCCGTCAGGTTTGACGGGCTCCGGAATCTTCAAATTGTGCAGCCGGGCGCGCGCAAGTTCATAAGACATTGGACGTACCTATTGTGTTTGGTCGTTCCTTGTTCTCGTCTCACTGCTCCATGGAGGCCTTGAATGCACTGGCTCATTCTCGTTGCCGCCCTTTACTCGGGCGACCCAGCCGAAGTGTCCCCTCCCCCGCCGGCGCAAGCCGGCCAGACGCCTTCGGTGTCAGTCGAAGCGGTCATGCTCGATCGCAATGAGGCCTACCTCGACTACATGATCGCCCTGGAACAGGAGATTCAGGAGCTACGCGAACAATTGGCGGATGCCCGCCTTGACGCAAACGAATCGCAGCGAGAACTCGACGAGCTGAACCAGTTTCTCCGAGATCACCAAGAGTATGGGAAGAGCTACGAAGAGTACCGGGCGGTAAAGGCCGCTGCTGAGGATGAAGCCCGCCGCAAGCAAATTGCGGAGAATCGTCGAAAACGCGATGAACAGAAGGCCCTTCAGCGGGCCAAATTCGAGGAAGCGCAGGCCAGAAAGAAAGCACGCAACGCCGAACGCGATCGGCTGTCCAGCTATTCACAAGCCGGTTTCGGGTCCCTGGGCCTCGATGTTTGGCTGGGCCGATCGTCGTATTATTACGGCACCAAGGATTCCACGGTCCGGGTCAAGTACGACCCGGATGTGGGTCTCTTCTACCGACCCGACAATCGGTATGTCGTCGACTACAGCCATATGACGATCTCGGGAAGTATCCTGAACACATCCAATCAGATCAGAAACATCGGGGTGGCGATTGTCTTCTTTGACAGCAACGGAGCCCAGGTTGGAGGCACGACCGTGCAAGTGAACAATGCCAGGCCGGAGGTTCCGTATCCATTTACTACACAAATGGATATGGCACTGGATCGGGCGTTCTCCTCGTCGACGTCCTACATCCTCTATGCCGATCCCGTGGAATGACGGAATATCGACGCACTTGCCGCATCGCCTGAGTCGGCGGTATACTTCCGGATTCCCCCCGACGATGGAGGCTTCAGGTCATGGCGCGCGTTTGTTACTTCACCGGTAAGCGGACCACGGTTGGTCGAATTGTACGTTACCGCGGCCGGGCCAAGTACTTGGGCGGAATCGGCAAGAAGGTCACTTCGTGCGAAAAGAGAAAATTCCGGCCCAATCTCCAGAATGTAACAGCCATGATTGATGGGGTCCCCACCCGGATCAAGGTTTCCACTTGGGCGATCAAGAATGGCCTGATTACCAAGCCAGTCCGGCGAAAATACGCCTATACGCGGAAGCGTGAAACAGCATCTCAGGCCTCCTGAGATCAAGGCCGCCCAGGGGTGTCAAGGGTCGGGATGTGAATTTGTCATGAAAATCTGGAAAGGATATTTGACCTTTTCCGCCGGTGGTCTAGTCTAGCCACGAGCTTGGATGGTGGCCGGACTTGGTTCTATTGCCGGTACTTGTTAGGCAATCGGATTGAGACATGGGAGCGTCTCTCGGCATTAGGCCGGGCGCGTAGCCCTATCGGCTGGATGAAACCGCGTGGGTGGCAGCCTGTTGGCTCTTTCTAGTTCACCCCGTCAGTGAGAGGCCCTGTCTTGACGTTCCCAGCCGCGAATTCGGATCGTGATCGCGTGCTTGAAGCTGCGGATCTCGTGGCGCTGATCGGGGAGCACATCACCCTTCGACCGCAAGGCCGCGAACACGTTGGACTTTGCCCATTTCACGATGACCGGAGTCCATCTCTCCATGTCGTCACTCACAAGGGCAACGCCTTCTATAAATGCTTCGCCTGCGGGGCCTCGGGCAACGCCATCGACTTTGTGATGAATTTTCATCGCATGGATTTTCCGGCCGCGATTCGCCATTTGGGCGCTCGATTTGGCATACCAATCTCCGAGCGACGATCAGAGGTCCGTCAATCCGGTCCGACCAAGACCGACCTCCATGATGCCAACGGCTTTGCCTTGCGTTGGTTCCAGAGTTGTCTTCGGGATCCGGGAGCGGGAAGCGCAGCTCGTTCCTGCCTTCAAGAGCGCAGGATCAATTCGGAATCGGTTGCCGGGTTTTCGCTCGGTGCGTCCCCATCGGGTTGGGACCACCTCCTCAACAGGATTCGTCGGGAAAAGCTTGATCCGGCGGTGTTCGAGGCTGCGGGCCTTCTGAAGAGCCGCCGCGAAGGTGAAGGCTGGTTCGACACCTTCCGCAATCGGTTGATGTTTCCGATATGGGATGAAATCGGCAACCCCATCGCATTTGGTGCGCGAAAGCTCAATCCGGATGATGAGCCGAAGTATCTCAATAGTCCTGAAACCCCGATCTTCAACAAGTCAAAGGCCCTCTACGGCCTTCACCTTGCGCGGCGATCAATCATTGACTCCAGGACGGCGGTCGTCACGGAAGGCTACATCGACGTGATCGCCTGCCATGCAGCGGGATTCACCAATGTTGTTGCAACGTTGGGGACCGCACTGACCCGCGAGCACGCCAAGGTACTGAAGAGACTTTGCTCGACCGTAGTTCTTCTTTTTGATGGTGACGAAGCGGGTCAGAAGGCGTCTGATAGGGCGATCGATATCTTCTTTAATGAAACCATCGACGTTCGGATCTGTACGCTTCCGGACTCCATGGATCCCGACGACCTTCTCCGTCAGGAGGATGGACGCCGCAGATTCTCCGAGGCGCTCGAACGCTCGCAGGACATTCTGGCGTTCATGACAGACCGCTTTGCGAGTCGACTGAGCCGAACTGCCGGCATCTCTGACCGCCAGCTTCAGGTGGAATCGCTTCTGCGACACCTCGTTGAGCTCGGATTCAACGACATGTCCGGTGTCAGGCGCGCCATGGTGGTGAGTGCCATCGCGGACCGATGCGGTCTGGCACCGGCACAAGTTGACGCTGCGGCGAGGTCGATGTCGGCCTCACGACGAAAGGCGGCCGACCTGTCGCCGTCGTCTCCGGTTGAGGTCGAATCCTCGTCGATCCATGAAAGGATCATCTGCCCGGCAAATCGTCGAATTGCGGAACGGAGATTGCTTGCAGCCCTCCTGGCCTCACCACATCTGGCGGGCGAGCGAATCGATATCGGTGAGGGGCATTCGCTTCCGATTACGGAAGCGCATCCGGCGGAGTCCATGCGGCATCCGCCGCATCGGGAGGTCCTGTCGGCCATACTGGGGCGACTCGAATCGTCGCGTGAAGTCACCATCCAATGTTTGATGGCTGACCTTGCCTCGGCATCGGCTCGCGACCTAGCATCAGCGTTGTACCTTGAAGGACTCAAAAGTTTCAACGATTCCATGGATGATGCATTGACAGAGTTACGATCGGCCTGTGCCGACCTTGAACATCTTGATCGCCGGGAACAGGCTGCAAATGCAAAAGACGCCAGCGACTTGAACGAGGATCCTCTCGCTCGGGCCGTCAACAATCTTGATTTAATTCGTCGTCGAGGCGCTGACCAAACAGCGATTGCGCGGCGAATTCGTGCGTAAGGGGATACTTGCGTCAGTGGCGACATGGACGTGTCGCAGGGAAGTTTTCGAGTTTGAGTATCGAGGAGTGCCGCACGTGCAGGAAGTCTTGAAGGAATTGCCCGATGTGCTTCGTCAGCTGGTTGAGACCGGTCTGCAGCGAGGCTGGGTTGCCTATGAAGAATTGAACACCGCGCTTCCGGACGAATATGTCGATCCGGACCGGCTTGACGAGCTGCTCGTGCAGCTCGAAATGCTGCAACTTGACCTGATCGACCTTCGCGAAGTCCGACGCAACGCGTGGGGACTGTTTGACGCCCCACTTCAGACCAATCTCAAGTTCCAGCGGGATCGTGAGCCGGAAGAAGTCAAAGTCGTTGCCAAGCCCGTCAAGGAAAAAGGCAAGGCACCGATTCCCGCAAAGGCCGCGGCCGCAACGTCCTTCGACGAAGGCGCAGGACCCGACCCGTCAGAGCTTCAGGACGATGACGATGCGTTCGACGAGAGTGATGCTCAAGCCGTTGAGCAGGCGCTGGCCGAACAGGGATCCAAGCGAATCGATGATCCGATTCGCATGTACCTCACGCAGATGGGAACGATCCCCCTCCTGACGCGCGAGCAGGAAATTCGACTGGCCAAAAAGATTGAAATGACGAGGATGGTCTTCCGGCGAAAGGTGCTGGAGTCCGACTACGCCGCGAGCCACGCGGTCGACATCCTGCAGCAGGTTCATGAGGGTGCCCTGCCGTTTGATCGCACGATGCGAATCTCCACGGCCGAGGAAAACGCGAAGGACAAGATTGCTGCACGGATCCCCGTCAATCTCAAGACCATTCGCAGTCTGCTTCAGGCCAACCGCGAGGATTGGGAAGCCCTTGAGTCCGAAGGGCTCTCGGCCGGCAAACAAGGCGCTCTCCAGGAAGCGATCAAGCGCCGCCGTCGCAAGATCTCGACGCTGCTCGAGGAATGCTGCCTTCGCACCGGCCGCATCCAGCCGCTCATGCGGAAGATGATGGCGATCAACAGCAAGGTGAAGGATCTGCTTCGAGGGCTTGCCAAGGCGGAGAAGAGCCCGGATCGTTACGACCCGGAAGACCTGGCCGTCATGCAGGAAGAACTCGACGGGCTGCGCTCGCTCGTTATGGAAGCCCCCGAATCGCTGGAGCGACGCTGTCGATCCATTGAACGCGTCTTCAGCGACTATGAACAGGCCAAGCGAGACCTCTCGGGAGGAAACCTCCGCCTCGTTGTGTCCATTGCGAAGAAATATCGCAATCGTGGATTGCCCTTCCTCGACATCATTCAGGAAGGCAACACCGGCCTGATGCGTGCCGTTGACAAGTACGAATACAAGCGAGGTTACAAGTTCTCGACGTATGCCACCTGGTGGATCCGCCAGGCCATCACCCGCGCCATCGCCGACCATGCCCGCACCATTCGCGTGCCCGTGCACATGATCGAAACGATGAGCAAGCTGCGCAATATTCAGAAGAATCTGCTTCAGGAGCTCGGTCGCGAGCCGACGATGGACGAAATCGCGCAACGAGCCAAGATGCCTCTCGATGAGACCCGTCGCGTGATGAAGATCTCTCGTCATCCGATTTCACTGGACCGGCCGGTGGGTGAGAGCGAAGATTCGCACTTTGGCGATTTCATTGAGGATGAAAGACAGGAGTCTCCTTCTGACTCGGCGACCAGCGACATGCTGCGTTCGAGGATCAATGATGTCCTGAAGACCCTGACCTATCGCGAGCGCGAGATTCTGAAGCTTCGTTACGGCATCGGCGACGGGTACACATACACCCTCGAAGAGGTCGGGCGCATCTTCAAGGTCACGCGCGAGCGAGTGCGCCAGGTTGAAAGCAAGGCGATTCGAAAGCTGCAACACCCGGTTCGCCGCCAGCGCCTGTCGAGCTTCCTCACGGGTGAGGAAGTCATCTGACGGCCGCCCCGCACAAGAGTTTTGTTCAAACACAAAGCCCCGGTCTCGACCGGGGCTTTTTCTTGTCCCGCGCCTACCGGCGGTACTCGGCCACTCCGCGGGAATTGCTGTTGGCCCAGAATCGCCCGGTCAGCGGATCGTAGTTCCAGCCAGTAGTCCCATCCGCGATCGGGCGATCGTCGCGCCAGATTGACTCCTTGATGGACGAGTCTCCGTTATAGGGATTCGGAGGAAACTCGGTTTGGACGACAACCCCAGCCGTCCGGAGTTGATCGAGAGTCGGAAATACTGCCGACCCCGTCGAGGCCGACGCTTCGTGATACGAAGCGATATCCCTGCGAATCTGACCGAGTGTTTCGTCGAGGACCGCGAGCCTCGCCCGGGCAACGTCATCGAAGTATCGGGGGACGGCAACCGTTGAAACGATCACGAGTACGGCCAATACCGCGATCAGTTCAATCAGCGTGAATCCGGATCGGAACTGTTGAGTCATCGAAGTGTTCATCGCCGGCGAGCCTGTCGTCGTGGTGGCCCAGCCCTGAACCGGGCAGAGGCAGCACCCATGACAACTCGTCGGCCTGATGTTGAAATCACTTCAACTCAAACCCCGGAATCCCCGCGGAGACGACGGATCGTGAGGGGCAGAAACGAGCACAAACGTGCCGTCGTGCACGACGAACGTGGCGTGGCGTCAAAGGTGCCGCACGGCACTCTCCTGATCCGGCGTACTCAAATTCTTGGCTCGATCAGAACTCGCGATCGCGATTGTGCATATGAGCCTTGAGTCGGGCCAGAATCGAACTGTGCATCTGGCTGACTCTCGACTCCGAGAGATCCAGGGTCTGGCCGATCTCCTTCATCGTCATTTCCTCGTAGTAGTAGAGGACCACGATCAGTCGTTCGGCACGCGAAAGCCCCTTGGTGATCAACCCCTTGAGATCGATCCGCTGTACCTGCGAAATTGGATTCTCCTGTCGGGTATCGCGGATCACGTCGATCTCGCGAACATCGCGACTGGAGTCCGTTTCGTAGAATTTGCGATTCAGCGAGACGATTCCGACCGGCTGAGAGTCCTTCTTCAGCTTGTCGAATTCGGCCCGCGAGATTCCCATAAACGTGCAGAGCTCAGTCTGGGTTGGCTTCCGACCGGCCCGAGCCTCCAGCTTCCGAGTTGCGTTGTCAATTTTCGCCGTCCTAGACCGGACCAGGCGGGGAACCCAGTCCATCGACCGGAGTTCGTCGAAGATGGCGCCGCGAATTCGCTGTGAGCAGAACGTCTCGAACTTGACTCCGCGTTCCAGGTCGAAGGCATCGATGGCGTCCATCAACCCGAACAGCCCGGCTTGCATCAGGTCCTCGACATCGACCTCCGACGGCAGCCGCATATGCAGCCGCTCGGCGGTGTATCGAACCAGATGAAGATAATTCTCAATCAGTCGATTTCGAAGCTCGTCCCCACCAATCCGTTTGTATTCCCGCCAGACTTCCTGAATCGGCAATTCCCGGCTGCTGGTCGCAACCGTTGAACTCTTCGCTGCGCGCGCCTTGGTCTTCATGGTCGACTCCTTGACCCTCATGTCTTGCCGGTTGACCGAATCCTTGGCCTACCGTTGCCATTCACTATACCGAGAGCCGCTCCGCGCTCAAGTCAAAACATTTTTTTTCATGCTGCCTTCGCACCAATCTGCTGAACCGGCTTCACTTCCTCCCCGGCCTCCACCGCATTTCCAACCCCGCCCGTTATGACCTCTGACTGCAATTTCTGACGCATTCGCACATGGTCGTCAACCACATGTTCACAAATCCCTCCAACGATTAGGCCGCCGGCGTAACAGACAAGAAGCGCAAGAATTGCCTTTCCCAGAACTTCAACCGCTGAATTCCCCGTTGACATTCCCGCGAAGATGGCCACTGAAAACGCGGCCAGCGCGAAGCCTGCACCGATGACCTTGGTCAGCGACGGGCGCACTAGCGGGCTCCCCTCCCGATCCATGAAGCCAGGCGATTGAAGAAACCACTTGACGACGCTTCGGGCTGGCCAAGGAGGTGGCCGGCCGCCATTCGAATTCGCTGGGCCGCCGGAGATTTCGATGCGAGAACCGATACGGGCTGGCGAGCTCGGATGGAATCCGAAACCGCCGGATCAAAGGGAATCCAACCGGCAAACGACACCTGTCGGCGCAGGAATGTCCCGCAGACTTTACTGATGCGTTCGAACACCCTTTCTCCTTCGGCTTGATCTCTCACCATGTTTACAAGAATTTCCAGCCGAGTCTCCGGCGACCGAAGTGACAGGGTCTTGACCATGGCGTAGGCATCGGTCAAGGCGGGTGGTTCGGGAGTGGTAACCACAACGGTTGTGGCCGCCGCACCGGCAAAGCTCAACACATTGAGACCCAATCCAGCCCCTGTATCAATCAGGATTACGTCGGCCACCCGTTCCAGACCAGACAATTCGGTCATCAGGTCGGCTCGCTGCCTCGGAGAGAGGTCCGCTAACCGGGCCACACCGGATCCTCCGGGAAGCAACCGAAACCCTCCGGGCCCAAGCAGCATGGTCTCACTCAGGCGCTTTCCGCGGCAGATCACATCTTCGAGGGTGTATCGCGGCGTCAGCCCACACATGACATCCGCGTTGGCGAGCCCCAGGTCCGCATCCATCAGGCAGACACGCCGGCCCATCTGCGCCATGGACACTGCAAGATTCACCGAGAAATTCGTCTTTCCCACCCCCCCCTTGCCGGAGGTAATGGCAATCGCACGGGCCAGCTTCGGCGGCGGTTCGACCGGTAATGGACGAGGGCGCTGCGGTGCGAAGCTGACGCGGCCGGTCTGCACGCTTGAGCCGATAGACGCCGACTGCGCGGCGTCAACCATCGCCAACCGGCGCAGATGAGAAGCCTGATCATTCATCCACGAACCTCACCTCCCAACAGAAGCTCCGCAAGCCGCTGCGGCACCGCCGGCTCAATGTGATCCGGCACTTCCTGGCCCGTTGTAACAAAACTGATTTTCTTTCCTACCCGGCGAATTACGCTGATGAGGGTACCGAAGCCGACGGCCTCGTCAAGCTTGGTAAGCACCACCTTGTCCACCCCCACCGTTGCAAAGGCCTCCGCCTCGCGCATGAGCGTCCGCTCGGCAGCCGTACTTGAGAGGACAAGGTGTACCTCGTGCGGACGAGCCGCCGCGAGGATTCGGCGCAGGTCACCGATGCGATCCCGGTCTCTCTGGCTCCTGCCCGCCGTATCGATCAGGATCACTTGCCGATCTCGAAAACTCCGGCAGGCGGCCTTCATCTCCTCCGGGGTTGAGGCGACCTGAAGCGGAACCGCAAGAATGTCGGCATAGGTTCTTAGTTGGTCAACCGCAGCGATTCGGTAGGTATCGGCCGTGATGAGACCGACCGTGGCGTTCATCCTCAGCCGATATGCGGCCGCAAGCTTTGCCAGAGTGGTGGTCTTGCCGACTCCGGTCGGGCCGACGAAGGCGATGGTGACCGGACGCCCATCGGTGGATTCTACTTTCAGCTCGCCATCACACTGGGGAATGATGCGACAGAGCTGGGCAGACACCTCTCGACGCACGCAGCTTTCGTCGCAAAGCTGGTCCTTCCGGAGCGACTGACGTACCTCGCCAACAACCTGCTGCGCCAGCTCCTCCGCAAGGTCCTGGCCGACCAGTTCAAGATAGAGGTCGAAAAGTCGACCCGATTCAGGCAGATCCGGTGTCTCCGAGCCACCCTCGAGGACCCGCGAAACCGCATCGCGAATGGCTGACAGTTCCTCCTTCATTAGTCCATCTGTGACGCGAACCGAAACATTGGCAGAAACCTGAGGTTGCAGGGTGGGTTCCTGGCTCGCGGAAACGGAAACCGATGGATCCGGATCCTGCGACTTCGGCGGCATGAGGACAAATCGGCGCGCCACGGCGGCCTGCGGAGGGGTCGATTTTTCGGTGGGTTGCGGCTGAATTGGAACCGCCGATGGCGTTGCAGATGCAGGCACCGGGGTTTGCTGCATTCGCGCGTCACGTTCCGCGAGCGCCTGGGCCAAGCGGCGGGTTCGTTCGGCGTCGCTGACAATTGGCTCCGTTGTCGCGGTCGCCTTGTGATATGCCCGCCCCGCGTTGACATGCCTTGGTGAACGACCCGCGGATTGCTTCGGCGTTCCAGGGATCGATGGTGGACTCCCCTCGCCGACTCCTGCCGTGACTTCAACGATGGTCTTCCGACCCAATCCAAGAACACCGCCTCGCCGAAAGGTGCGGGTGTGGACGATGACCGCATCCGCTCCGAGATCCCGTTTCACGGCCGCAAGCGCTTCGGCCATGGTGTAGGCGTGATAGGTCTTGAGATTCACGTTCAAGCCCTCCTGGCTTTGTCGAGTCGAATCCATTCAGACTGGAGGGCATCAAGCAGCCCCTGCCAGCATTGACTCCTGCTCGGCTAACTGTACCAGACCCACCGACTCAACGTCGAGCCCCTTGGTGATCTCGTTGTATCCCAGAACGATTACGCCGGGAATATGCGGCTCGAGGATCTGTCGAAGCGGAGACCGCACGCTCGGGGAAGCCACAATAATCAGTTGGCGACCTGCGGCATTGAGGGGCGACGCTGCCTCCGAAACCGCCCGTGCAATTTTCATAGCCAGAGCACCGGGGACAGACACGGTGGTGCCACCCGGCCCACGATCAATGTAGCCGCTCAGCCGGTCTTCAACCGCCGGGTCCATGGTAATGCAATAGAGGCGAGGCCTGCCAGCGTCGTCGTTCTCGACATACGCTGCGCAGATGGTTCGCTTCAGGGCGTTGCGGACGTATTCGACCAGAACGTCGGTGTCCTTGGTATGAGGTGCGCAGTCGGCCAACGTCTCAACAATGACTTCCAGATCGCGAATTGGCACCCGCTCGCGAAGAAGTGCCTGCAGTACTTTCTGAAGTTCTCCGGGCTTGATCAGGCCTGGGATCGTGTCCTCCACCAGCTTGGGTGCTTTCACTCTGAGTTGATCGATGAGGTGGCTGACCTCCTGGCGAGACAGCAGTTCCTCGGCATGAATTCGAGCCACTTCCGTCAGGTGCGTCGTCAGAACGCTCGTGGCGTCCACCACCGTGTAGTTCATGGTTTCAGCTCGTGACTTCAGCGATGGATCGATCCAGATCGCCTCGAGTCCGAAGGCAGGTTCCTTGGCGCGAATTCCCTCAAGCGATCCGGAGGAGAGCCCCGAGTCCATGGCCATGAGAAGATCGGGGTAGACCGTGCCATCGGCGATGACCGACCCACGAATCTTGATTCGATAGTCGTTGGCGCCCAATTGAACGTTGTCACGGATGCGCACCGGCGGAAGAACCAATCCGATTTCGGTGGCCAGCTGGCGTCGCACGATGGCGACACGATCCAAGAGGTTCCCCTGCCGGGAGGTATCCACCAGCCCAACGAGGCCGTAACCGATCTCGACTTCCATGGTGTCGACGCCGAGAAGGTCTTCAACCTTGGGAGGCTCAGCGCTCTTCTTCACCGCCTCAGCACGGGCGGCCTGTTCCTTCATCGCTCGCTCTCCTCTGGTCTGACGCCCGATGGCCCAGGCGATGCCGGCCATCGCTGCGGAGGCGGTGAGAAGCGGAAGCGCTGGAAGCGGAGTCAGCGCCAGCAGACCGAGGAAGCCGCTGATCAGATACAGCGCAACCGGCTGGGAGGCGAGCTGCGCTGGGATTTCGTCTCCGATGGTGCGACCATCACCGGCCCGAGCCACAATCAGGCCGGACGCGACGGCGATGATGAATGCCGGCACCTGCGACACAAGGCCGTCGCCGATCGTGAGCATCGTGAAGAGATTCAGCGAATCCGTGATCGGCCAACCCTTCTCAAGCGTGCCGATGAGGAGGCCGCCGACGACGTTGATGAGAGTGATGATGATGCCGGCGACGGCATCGCCACGAACAAACTTGCTGGCGCCGTCCATGGCGCCGTAGAAATCGGCCTCGCGGGTGACCTGGTCGCGCCGACGGCGAGCCTCGGTCTCGTTGATCAATCCCGCTGAGAGATCCGCATCGATCGCCATCTGCTTGCCCGGCATGGCATCGAGAGTGAATCGGGCCGCCACTTCACTCATGCGCGTGGCGCCCTTGGTGATCACCACGAACTGAACAACCACCAGAATGATGAAGATCACCGCGCCAACCACGGCCGAATCGCCTGCGACAAAATTGGCAAACGCCGCAATGACGTGCCCAGCCATGACCTTGGCTTCCTCCGTCGATGAGGCATCGGCCGTCAGGATGAGCCGTGTGCTGGCGACGTTGAGCACGAGACGGAAGAGCGTGGTGCCAAGCAGCAGCGACGGGAAGACGCTGAAATCCAACGGGCGCTGCATGTAGATGGTGGTGAGCAGCACCACCGCCGCCAGCGAAATGTTCCCGCAGATCAGTACATCCATGACGGCGGGCGGCATGGGGATAACCAGCACCACGATGAGGCTGAGGAATCCAAGGGGCACCAGCAGATGCCGCTTGGCGGCGATCCACTGAAAGATCGGCGGCACCATGGTGTCGTTAGCCACGCGACGGGCCCTTTCGAATCACATCGTGCCGCATCAGGCGACCTTTCCCTTCAGACGGTAGACGTAGGCCAGAATCTCCGCGACGGCCTTGTAGAACGACTCCGGAATCTCGTGACCGACTTCGACATCGCGATACAGCGCCCGAGCCAGCGGCTTGCGCTCGATTATGGGGATGCCATGCTGCATGGCGATCTGGCGAATTCGGATGGCCACGTAGTCGGCCCCCTTGGCGACAACCCTGGGGGCGGCCATCTGGTTCGGCTGATACGCGATCGCAATGGAGATGTGTTCCGGATTGGTGACAATGACATCCGCGCGAGGCACACTTGACGACAGCCGCTGCATGGCCAGCTGCTGCTGCATGCGAAATCGCCGCTTCTTGACCTCCGGATCGCCTTCGCTCTGTCGATACTCTTCCTTGATCTCCTGTTTCGTCATGCGAAGGTCCTTCTGGAACTTCCATCGCTGATAGACGAAATCGATGATTCCCAGAATCAGAAGCACGAGCACCACCGCAAGAGCAAGCCGGAAAACCATGCCGCCGATGACCGCGAGATCCTGCTGCGGCTCGAGCTGAGGCAGAACAATGATTTCCGGCCCGAAACTGACGACGATGATTACGGCCACCGCCACGACCAGTGTCAGCTTGCCGACATCGAGCAGAGTTTTTACAAGAGACGAGAGGCTGAAGAGTCGCTGAAACCCCTTGACCGGATTGAGGCGGCCAAGATCAGGCTGAACAGATTTCCCGCTGACGAGCCACCCCACCTGAACAAAATACGAGAGATACGAGATCAGCCACGCGACACCAAGGATGGGGGCCATGATGGCCGCAGCGGTGGCGAGCACCGCCACCGAGCCACTCCAAACGGCCGTCACCTCAGTTTGACCGATGTCGGCGAGCGCCTGGTCAAGCAACCGATGCATTCCGGTGGCCGTCGTCATGCCGATCGCCGCGAGAACCAGAGTCATGGCCGCCAATTTCAACGCGCCGGCAAGGTCGGTGCTCTTGGCAATGCGCCCTTCCTCGCGCGCCTCCTGGAGTCGCCGAGGTGTGGCCTGTTCAGATCGTTCGCCGAGGTCCTCTGCCATGGGTCATCGGCTCCGTATGAATGTCTGGAGCTGCTCGAGGATGTCGCTGATATGAGTAAGCAGGACCTCTTGAATAACCAGCAAGCCCACGGCCATCACGGCCAGGCCGACGAGAATCCGAATCGGAAAGCCGATATTCAGCATGTTGAGTTGCGGCATGGTCTTGGCGAGAAAGCCAAGGGTGACCGTTTCAAGGAAGACAATCGCCAGCAGCGGGGCTGAGATTCGTAGCGCCACTTCGGCGGAAGCCGCGAGCATCCCACAGATCAGTGCGAGGAGGTCGTCGTTGGGAAGGAATCCTCCTGCAGGGACGTGGTCATAACTGCGGAGCAAGGCCATGAATGACGATTCGACGCCACCGATCGCCATGAATGCCGCCATGGTCAGAAAGAAGAGCATCTGGCCGAGCGAGTCCGCCTCGGTATCGGCCGCCGGGTTGTAGATCAGGGCGAAACCAAGACCAAGCTGCTGGCCGGTGATCAAACCGGCGAGTTGTGCGGTCACCATGGGGATGTTGGCGACATAACCAATAATGAGCCCCAGCATCATGTCAGAGGCCATTCGCGGGGCCATGGAGGCAATCGTGAGGTCGCACTGCACCCGCGGAGCAACGAGGGTGATCGCAATGGCAAAGATCGTGATGATGAGGGCCTTGATTCTCACGGGAATGGCCGTGGCTCCCAGCAATGGCCCATAGATTGCCAGTCCGGTCAATCGCGAGATTGAGAGGACGAATCCGGGGATGAGCGGCAGAATTTCGTTCAGGAGGGGCTGCATGGGTCATCCAGCGGTGAACATCTGCGCCGCGAACTCCATGACTTCAACGGAGATCCAGCCGAGGAGCACGACGGCCACGATGATCATCACGACAATCTTGGGCACGAAGCTGAGCGTCTGTTCCTGGATCTGGGTGACGGCCTGAAAGAGGCTGATGATGAGCCCGACCACCACGCCGGCGCCGAGAATTGGCGCAGAGACAAGCAGTGCTATGAGCAGAGCCTCGCGAACGTCATCGAGTCCGTCCATGGATCAGCGAATCTCCTAGGTCGCGCCGGGCATAAGGAGCCTTTGCGGCTCCATGATGCCGTTGAGCAGGGAGCCGACGACCAGTTGCCAACCGTCGACCATGACAAAAAGCAGCAGCTTGAACGGCAGGGAGATGAGCACCGGAGGCAGCATCATCATGCCCATGGAGATGAGCAGGCTGGAGATCACCATATCGATCACAAGAAACGGCAGAAACACCTTGAAGCCAATCATGAACGCGGTCTTCAGCTCGCTGATGACAAAGGCCGGGACCAGCGTGATCATGTCGACATCAGCGCGGGTGAGCGTGGAAGGGTCGTCGGTCTGTACGCCGCGATATTCGAGAAGCATGTAAACGGCTGACCAGTTGTTGGTCGCCTCGATCTGAGAGAACATGAAATCCCGCAATGGCTGACGGGCCCGTTCCCATGCCAGCGTTTGGTTGGTCTGCTCTCCGTCGAGATAGGGACGAAGACCCTCCTGATACATTCGCGTGGCTGTGGGCGACATGGCCACGATCGTGATGAACACGCTCAGACCGACGATGACCTGGCTTGGCGGAAGGGTGTTGGTGCCGAGTGCCTGGCGAAGCAGACTGAGAACCACGACCACCCGAGTGAAGCACGTGCACAGAATCAGAATCGCCGGAGCCAGCGTCAGCACTGTCAGCAAGAGCAGGATGTTGAGCGGCGTGGAAAGATCGCCTCCCATGGCTGGGACGGATTGTGTCGCGTGCTCAAGCATGCCGATGGGATTGAGCGTATCGGTCATGCCACCTCCGTTGGAAGCAGGCGCCGACTTCGCCGACGAGTCAGATCGATCGTTTCGCCGACCGCGGCCCCCTGCCGGGATGCCGCGTCATGCTGAGCGGTCCATCCGCCGAGTATCCGCGAGAACGGATCACCTGAATCCCTGTCCTTTGACCCGGCTTCTACCCGCGAAATCAGCGACGCAACCTCGTGAGGATCGTTGACCTCCGCGAGCGTGGTCATGGCGCCGGCACTCTGGTGAAGGAGCAGGACTCGCCGGTCCATCTTGAGCAGAACCAGCGTCTGTTGGCGCCCCACGGGAAATCTTGCGAGCACCTCCAGGACGCCGCTGGGGCGCCTGGCTCCGGTCGCCCAACCGCCACTTCGCTTCCGAAGCCAGTATTGAAGGATGAAGATGAGCCCAAGCACCAGCGAGAGAGCCCCCGCTGTCTTCACCGCCTCCATCGTTGTCTGGCCGGATCCGACAAATGATTGAGTTTCGGTCGCCTGAGCCTGAGTCCGTTGCCCGAGCGGTTGCCTCTCCGAGGCAGTCACGACACTTTCGGGAATCGGAATTTCCAGGGGAATAGACGCCGCCATCGACGGTTCCGGAGTCTCAACTGTCTCCGATTTGACCGCTGTTGCCGCCGGCTCCGTATCAGTGCTTGCAATACTGACTGGTGCATTAATGCCGACACCATCGGGCGTCGGGCCATCAAGGACTCCGAATGCCGAAATCGAGATGAAACAACAAATCCATCCAACTGCGTTCATCAGCCATTCCTTGGCACGAGACGTCGGCTCCGCCGACGAGAAAACCATCTAACCAGCCTTGGCAACCCCTTCCGCGGGTTGAATGATCTCACTGATTCGCACGCAGAAATTCTCATTCAGGACGAGAACCTCGCCGCGGGCAATGTGTCTGCCGTTGATGTAGATGTCGACCGGGTCACCGGCCGCCTTGTCCAGCTCAATCACCGAATCCGCGCTCAATCGCAGGATGTCTTCCACGAGCATGCGCGTCCGTCCGAGCTCAACCTTGACCTGCAGGTTGACGTCGCTGAGCAGGCCGAGTGCTTCAGGCTCCGTTGAATGCCCCGTTCCGCGGCCGAAGTCCGGAAGGTTGAGCGGCGAGGCTGCGTCGGCCTGCGACCGGATGGCCTCAACGGCCTCATTGGCCGCCCTAAGGGCTTCCTCCGCCATGGCGTCGGTCGAAGACGCTGCAAACGCCGTCTCCGACTCCGCATTCTGGGGCGGTGTGGGATTTTCAGCAGGACTCTCGTCGGGATCAGCCATCCATGGCCTCCTACGCGCGTGCGGCCGCCCTCCATGGCGAGCCAAAGACATGTTCAAGCCTGATGGACATCGGCCGCAAGTGCCGCCGGAGCTTGAAAATCGGCGCTAGTTATCGACCCGGAACCCGGTGCCTGAGACGATGACGACCTTCTGAATAACCGGCTCCTTGGCGTGTTTGGCCTTTTCAAACCGGTCCTTCATGAGGGCTTCCACCTTGCGGGTGAGGCTTTCGAGCTTGGGCTCCTGGAAGTGGTGAGGCTCGGCCGTGCGCCAGATCGCGGAAAGTTCCGCCCGGATTTCATTGCGGAATTGCTCGAGCTCCGCTTCCACGGATTCGGCATCCCGCTGTTTGACCTGGAGATAGATCTCCGTGGGGAAGATGTATGTCACTCCGGATTTGTCGTTCGAAAGCCGGTCTTCGAGGGCGAGGACTTCCACGAGCCGGTCGTCATCGGAGGGCTCGTGGTCCGTGACCTGCTCCGCTTCCACCGGTTTGGGACCACCGGCCATCTTCATGAATGCCATGATGCCTGCCCCCTCCACGAGGAGGAGAACCGCAGTGACGATAATCGCCTTCTTCGAACCCTTCTTTGCAGGGGGTGGAGTGCTCGATTCGCCTTCGGCCATGACATACCTCCGTGAGGCACGATGCAAAGAACGCGCTCAGCTAGGACAGAATCGGTTTCCCTGAAGTCCGAATTCGCTTGATTCTGCCGAAATCCGCGTCGGATGCGGTAATCCGGAACGATTATTCCAGCGGAACCAGGACCCGCATGGTTTTCGGTCGAACATCGATTTCAACGCGCGAGACGGGGTCGAGGTTCAGAGGCGGATCGCCGTCGACCTGATACCGAAATGGCTCGTCGCTCTCGATTGCGATTCGCTCACCCGTCTGGTAGTTCAGTCGGGGATCACCGCCCTGGGATCCGAATTCGCACCGCAACATCCACGCGAGAAGGTCCGAGATCGATCGCGTTGGGAAGTAGACGGCATCCAGCACTCCGTCATCCATTCTCGCTTTCCATGCCGGGTTCATCCTCATCGCATACTGGCGGCTGTTGGCGATTACCAGGAAGCCTCCGACTCCGTCATCGATGCGGCGGTCATCAACCGACACACGAAGCTGCGGCGGGATCCACCGGCGGAATTGGCGAAGCATTGGGCCGACATAGGAGAGGTGGGAGATGGATCCTGTCCTTCTTGAGGCGAGATCGTGAACCACCTCGGCGTCGAATCCGATCGAAATCATGAGCAGGAAAATCTCACCGTTGGCCACTCCGACGTCGACGGGCGTGGGTGTGCCGGACTCAATGGCGCTCACGACAGCTCCGGCATTGGCCTCCATGCCGAATTCCCTTGCAAAAAGATTCTCGGTGCCGCACGGATAGTGATACATGAGAACCCCTGATCGGATGATGGCCGGCGCGGTCATGCGAACTGCTCCGTCTCCGCCAACCACAATGACCAGATAGGCCCCGGGCAATTTCGGTTCAAGCCATTCCTCGATTGGTGCCCTCTCGCTGGGCACCATGATGATCCAATGGCCCAGGTGCCGCAAAGCCTTGCCAAGTTCAACAGCTGCCCGCGCAGCGTGCCCCGCGCCCGATATCGGGTTATAGACAATAAGTACGTGCAGCCGGGTATCCAAGAATGGAAAGCGTATCCGCAGAGATGGACGAGCGTCGTCGCGGCCACGTTGAGACACGGCGAAAGGCCCCGTACCATCCCCGCATGATTCCACGCCTGCTCTCGCTTCTGGCCGTCGCCTGGTTGGCGTCCCTTGCTTCGGCTCAGGAAACATTCACGCTGGGAGAGGAGGATTTATGGAATCCAGTCAGTGAACCCGTGGAGGGGAGCCCGGAGGCCCAGCTGGCCGAAGCCCGCCGGGCCCTGGTCGACGGACAGGCCGAACGTGCAGAGATGCTTGCGCGAACCTGGATCGACCGATACGAGATCCACCCGCTTGTCGCCCACGCGTACCTGCTCTGGGGAGATGCCCTGGTTGCTCAGAATGATGAGTACGAAGCGCTCTACCAGTATGAAGCGATTGCCAGGCTCTATGCAGCCAGTGACGTCTTCATCACCGCCTTGCAGAGAGAATTCGATATCGCCAATCAATACATTCACGGGCGTCGACGCAAACTCTGGGGTATTCGATGCGTCAAGGCGATTGACGATGCTATCGAGCTCATGATTCGAATTCAGGAGCGTCTTCCCGGCAGCAGACTTGCGGAGAAGGCCGGGATGGAGCTCGCGGACTACTACGATCGAATCGGCGAGAAGCGACTTGCCGCTGATGCCTACGACCTGTTTGTTGAGAATTATCCGAACTCTGAGCAGTTGAATACCGCTCGAATCAGGCTTATTGCGGCCCACTTAGCCACTTACAAGGGACCGAAGTTCGATCCGGCGGGGCTCGATGAGGCGAAGCTCAAGATTCAGCAACTCCAGAGAATTGAGCCGGCCACAGCGCAGCGCATCGGCGCCGAGGGGATCCTGTTCCGAATTCGAGAATCCGAGGCGGCAAAGCTTCTCGTCAACGCACGGTGGTATTTGCAGACTCGCGATCCGATCTCCTCCGAGCGAACCATCCGGCAGCTTGTTCAGCGTTATCCCGAGACCAGTGCAGCCCGGGAAGCGATTGAACTCATACCGCGAATCCTTCCAAGGCTGCCCAAGCCTGTACTCAACACGCTTCCGGATTATGAGGCAATTGCGGGGACGATTTCTCGCACCAGTCAACCGTCTGCGCCGGATGGGCAGGAGAATCCCGACAGCAAACCGACCGAGGAATCCTCCAGCAATGGAGGGCCACAATCATGAAGCTCGGAGCCATCGTGCTGGTCGTCGTTTCGATTCTGACCGCGTGTGCAGAGAATCCGTCGGACGGTTACTCGATGACGTCGCCTTATTCTCCGGAGATTTCAACTATCGCGGTGCCGATCTTCGAGAACAGCACCTATGATCGGGGAGTTGAATTTGATCTCGCCGATGCCTTGGTCAAGGAAATCGAAGCGTCAACACCGTACAAAGTAGTTCCATCCCGCCGAGCCGCGACTCGGATCGACGGCAAGATTGTTCGGGTCGAACGCCAACAACTCTCGAAATCCCCCTTGACCGGTCTTGGAGAGGAAGTCGTGCTGAGCCTTTCGGTAGATTTCACCTGGCGTGATTTGCGTTCAGGCCGGACAATTGTGGAGCGTAAGAACTTTGTTGGCAATGGTTTATTCACTCCTTCCCAGCCAAATTCCGAACCCGAAGAACTTGGCCGCTTCAATGCCGTACAACAGTTGGCCCGCGACATCGTCGATCAGATGCGAAGCGATTGGTAGCCTCGCTCTAGAAGTGCATTCTCAATGACTGACCCCCGATCTCAGCGCCCCTCAAGCGACGACCAGGAACGGCCCGATGGCGGGATGCCGCCGGTCGATGGGAAACCGTCGCCTCCGCAACCGGCTCCGCCGGCGCGGCTTCGACGCCAGCTCCTGTCGTTGACCGCGTTGGTCGTCCTCGTGCTCCTGGGTTGGATGGTCATGACCAACTCACCCGGAAGCACCACGGTGATTCCCACGGTTCCAGAGTTCATGACCCTCGTCAAGGATGGGAAAATCGTTGACGGGTCATTGATTATCAAGGAGTCGCAGATCCTTGCGGACGTCAAGGCCGGCACGAAGGGCTATGAAACCAGCGGAGACCATCCCCGACGCGTGTCGGTTCGGATCAGTCCCGGCGCGGAGTCGTACGCCTGGTTTCGCGATCAGTTCAACTCCATGGGAGCGAAGTGGCAGGAGGATACGGCCACGTCCTACTGGGTCGGTTTCATTCTGACTCTGGCGCCGTTCCTTATCGTGCTGGCTGTGATCTATTTCATCATCGTGCGATCCATGCGATCCGCAGGGGGTGGTCCGGGTGGCATGCTCGGATCCTTCGGGAAATCGCGCCATCGCATCTCGTCGAAGGACACGGTCAACGTCACATTCAACGACGTCGCCGGCGTCGACGAGGCGAAGGAGGAAGTCAAGGAAATTGTTGAATTCCTCCGCAATCCTCGAAAGTTCCAGAGGCTTGGAGGACGAATTCCCCGCGGCGTGCTGCTCGTCGGCGAGCCGGGCTGCGGCAAGACGCTCCTCGCCAAGGCCATTGCCGGTGAGGCCGATGTGCCGTTCTTTTCAATCTCCGGATCAGATTTTGTGGAGATGTTTGTCGGCGTCGGCGCTTCACGGGTGCGAGACCTCTTCCGCCAGGCAAAGGAGAATTCTCCCTGCATTATTTTCCTCGATGAGATTGACGCCGTCGGTCGTCGCCGTGGCGGCGGCTTCACCACCGGCGGCCATGACGAGCGCGAGCAGACGCTGAATGCGATCCTTGTCGAGATGGATGGCTTTGAGGCGAACGATCAAGTCATCGTCATCGCCGCGACGAACCGGTCCGACGTGCTCGATCCCGCACTGACCCGGCCCGGCCGCTTCGATCGGCAAGTGCATGTCCCACTGCCCGACCTGGTAGGGCGACAGCAGATTCTTGCCGTACACGCGAAAAAGATTCGAATTTCGCCCGATGTCAAACTTGAGCGACTGGCTCGCGGAACGCCGATGTTTTCCGGCGCCGACCTCGCCGCGGTCATCAACGAGGCGGCCATCATCGCCACGATGGCGGGCAAAGATTACGTGGAGATGTCGGATCTTGAGGAAGCCCGCGACAAGGTTCGCTTCGGCCGTGCCCAGCGATCACGCAAGGTGGAACAGCAGGAACGCATCGCGACCGCCTATCACGAAGCCGGCCATGCCGTCATCCAGGCGCTGCTGCCTGATGCAGATCCGCTTCACAAGGTCACGATCATTCCGCGCGGCGCAGCACTTGGCGCCACGATCTCGCTTCCCGAGAAGGACCGATACGGCTTCGCGCGAAAATATCTTCTCGCCATGCTCCGGATGCTTTGCGGCGGTCGAATCGCCGAACAGCGAAAGACCAGCGATGTTTCCAGCGGCGCCGCCATGGATATTCGCATGGCGACGGCTTATGCCCGCCGAATGATCCTCGAATGGGGTATGTCGGACCGGCTCGGGTTCATCAACTATTCAGGTGAAGACTCGCGCGAGACGTTTATCCCGGACAAGGACTATTCGCCGGAGACGGCTCGAATCATTGATGAGGAAATTCGCCGCATCATTGACGAGGCATACGCCGACGCCGAACGCATGATCAACGAGCATTGGGAGCATGTGATTGCCATCGCCGACGCCCTGTTGAAGTACGAGACCCTGCAGAAGGAAGACGTCGATCGACTCATGCGCGGCGAACGGCTGGATAAGCCAACCATTGCCGATTTGCTCCACGCTGAAGCCAGCCGCCCGGCTCGACCGGTGCGGCCCGCGCCACCTGCGCCAGGCGACGAACCTTCGGGGGGCATGCTGCCAAGCCCGGCGTGATTCTGAAGCCAAAGGGTTGACGGACCACGGGGGGTTGTGCCACGATGCGCTGGCATTGTGCCTCGTGGAGCCCTTCCGTTATGTCAACGCCGGCTGCGTCAAAAATCTGTGCCATCTGCAAGCAGGATTGTTCCAATCGTCCTCGGATCAAGGATTCCAAGGGTCGGTATTTCTGCAAGGCCTGCCATGAAGCCGCCTTACATGAGTCGTCGCTCCTGGCTCCGGCGTCCTCAACAATCTCACCGGCGATGGACTCAGCGGATATCGGATTCCTCGATTCCGTGGCCGGTACCGCCAGTGTCCAGTCAACGTCCTGTCAGGCCTGTGGAGCCGTGGTATCGTCGACCAGCGTGTTGTGCACCACCTGCGGCCACCGCCTTGATGGAAGGGGGGACATTCGCACGCGGGTTGTCAACACTCCCAATTCAGTTCAATCTGGAGGAAAGTGGGCCACAACACTCGGTTGGAGCTCGATCGGCGTCGGTGTGTTCTGGCTCATCATGATCGTCATCTCGATCGCCGGTCAATTCAAGGCCGCTCAGTCCGAGCAACCATTCGTGGGCGCGGGTGTTGGTTGCTTTCCCATCCCCATGTATGTTTGGCTGATCATTGCAGGAGATCGGGTGCGAACCCGCCGAAGCGGCGCGGTTCGAAATCTGAGAATGTGGTCGATTGTTCGCATCGTCCTTTCGGCCGTTTGTGGAGGCGGAGCCGCGATCATGGTCTTCGCCCTGAGCGGCGTTCTCGCGAGTGACCCGGAATTGCGAGCGGAGATGCCGTTCGAGCCCGCGCTGCTCGGCGTGATCCTGCTCGGGTCCATGATTCTCGAAATCTGTTGGCCAATTATCGTGCTTGTTTGGACGGCTCAACCGGCGCTCAAGGCTGAAGCCGACACGTGGTAAATCCGATGTCTCATTGATTGGGCGTATCTTCGCCCAATGTCCTCTTCCGCCGCAGAATGTGGTGATAATGCTGGGCAAAGCGATGGGCCTCATCGCGCATGGCCTGGCACAGCCGGAGGCCCGGATTTTCCCTGCCCAAACGAATCGGCTCAGACTTCTGCTGAACGTAGAGAAGTTCCTCCTTCTTTGCCAGACTGATGACCATGGGCGGCTTGAGGCTCAACTCCGCAAAGACCTCGAGGGCGGCATGGAGTTGGCCAAGCCCACCGTCAATGAGAATGACGTCGGGATAGAGCTCATTCCCTTCCCCCGCTTCGCGATATCTTCGGCTGACCACCTCGCGAATCGCCATGTAGTCATCGTTGTCGACACTCTGGACCTTGTATCTGCGATACCCGTTCTTGAACGGCCGGCCATCGATGAAACACACCTTGCTGCCGACGGTTTCGTTGCCGCCCAGGTGCGCAATGTCAATCGCCTCCATGCACCGGATCGCTGACTGCATCTCCAGCGTGCGCTGCAGTGATCGAAGGGCGGCCGCCGGGTCGCCGGTAAAGACGGTCACCTCCGGCTGCCAGTCGAGATCAACGGAATCTGAAGATCGCTTCTCCCGCTCATCCAGCTTTTCGATGGCTCGGATCTGATCACGAATGACTGCGGCTCGTTCGAATTCGAGCGATTCGCTTGCTTCGGTCATTTCGTCGTTCAATTCACGGAGCATCTGGCTTCGCTTGGTTCCAAGGAATCTTGCGAATCGGTCGATATCCGCGCGATAGTCGGCTTTGCCGATGCGGTCAGCGCAAGGCGCTGTGCACTGGCCGATCGCATGCAGAAGGCATGGGCGGAAATGGCGATTTTTCGGATTCCCGTCAATGATCTCCAGTTCACAGGTGCGATACCTGAAGACGCGCTGCAATAGTTGCACGGCATGCCGCAGCGACGAGACGGATGTGAACGGCCCAAAGATCCTCGCCCCCCGGAATCGTTCATCCGTCGGGTTCCTGGTGATAAACACGCCGGGGAAGTCGTCGCGCAGAGTGATTGCCAGATATGGATAGGTCTTGTCGTCAACCAGTCGCACGTTGAACCGGGGACGAATGTCTTTGATCAGCCGGCTCTCCATCAGAAGAGCCTCCCATTCGCCCTCGCAGGGAATGACGTCAAAGTCCTCCACTACCTCGAGTAACGGCTGCTTCTTGATTCCCAGTTCTGTGCTGGGGACGAAGTAGGACGAGACCCGGGATGCGAGATTCCGGGCTTTGCCGACGTAGATCACATCACCAGCCGCGTCCTTCATCAGGTACACACCCGGCGTTTTGGCGAGGCCCCTGGCCTTTTCGAGGAGAGAGCTGAGACGATCCGATCGACTTTCCGGCATCGAATGAAGTCTATTCGCAATCGAATATCCGCCGAACACCCCGAGCGCGGGATTGCCAAATGTTCCTGCAATATCTTGCCTTTTTCGTACGTTGGACGGTAAAATGTGTGCAAGGTCGGGTCATTGGTCCCGACATACGTTGCAACGACTCTGTCTCTTTCCCCCGATCCTTTGGAGAATTTCCCCATGAAGCGTCTGTCTCTGCTCGCCGCCCTGTTCATCTCCGCCGCTGCCTTCGTTGGCTGCTCCAATAATTCGACCAAAGCCGACGTGGCCGCGGGTGATGTTGATGGCTCCAAGGCCTGCTGCAAGGACGGCTCTGGAAGCTGCTGTAAGGACGGCTCCGGAAGCTGCTGCAAGACCTCAGGCAGCTCCATGGGCGCTGTTGAAGGCAAGAGCGGCTGCTGCAAGGAAGGCAAGACCTGCCCGGCCTCCGGCGGCTCCATGGGCGCTGTTGAAGGCAAGAGCGGCTGCTGCAAGGAAGGCAAGACTTGCCCGGCCAGCGGCGGCTCCATGGGCGCTGTGTCGGAAGAGGGCACGACCTGCCCGAAGTCCGGCTGCTGCAAGAACAAGACCAACTGATCACGGCATTGATTTTGAGTTTTCGAGCCCGCCGATTGGCGGGCTTTTTTTGCGCTCTTGCGGCGAGGATTGAGATGGGGAGTGGTGGTGCGATCGAATTCAGCCCCGGGTTGCAACTTGGTTATGATGGATTGTGCATGGGTGTCACTGATCCGATTCTTCTTCGCGGCGGTCGGCTTATCGATCCAGCCTCGGGAACCGACAAGACCGCTGATTTGCTTCTCGAGAACGGTCGTATCAAGGCTATTGAATTCGTGCCCGGTTCGCTCCAATCAACTGCGGCTCAATCATTCAATCTTGATGGGCTGATCATCGCTCCTGGGTTGCTTGACATTCATGTCCATCTTCGTGAGCCGGGGCAGGGGCACAAGGAGACACTTGAAACGGGCGCTGCCGCAGCCGTTCATGGCGGCTTTACGACCGTCTGCTGCATGCCGAACACTTCGCCGGCGCTGGATTCAGCGGCGTGGGTCGACTACATCCGTTTGAAGTCCGCTGAAATAGGCATGGCCCGGGTGTACACCGTCGGAGCGGCGACCGTGGGCCGTCGTGGTGAGCAGCTCGCCCCAATGCAGAGCATGGCGAAGGCCGGCGCGGTCGGTTTTTCAGATGATGGTGATTGCATTGTCAGTGCGGGGATGATGGACAAGGTCCTTCGAATGTGCCGGATTGCCGATCGGCCGTTCATGCAGCACTGCCAGGACCACTCGATGACCGAGAAAGCAGTCATGCACGCCGGGTCCGTCTCTGCAGCGCTTGGGTTGCGAGGCTGGCCGCGTGAGGCTGAGGAGATCATCATTGAGCGCGACATTCGGCTCAACCGCGAGATCGGCGCTTCATATCATGCCCAGCATGTTTCCAGCGGCGGATCGGTTGAGATCTTGCGGCGAGCCAGACAGGCCGGATTTCCGGTGACGGGCGAGGTCGCACCCCACCACCTGCTTCTCACGCATGAAGCCTGCCGCGACTTCAATACCCAGGCAAAGATGAACCCGCCGCTTCGTGAGGACTCGGACATTCGGGCGCTGAAGGAGGCGGTGGCTGAAGGCGTGATCACCGTTCTGGCGACCGACCACGCGCCGCACTCTTCCGACGAGAAGTTGCTGGATTTCGAGAGCGCACCGTTCGGGATCATCGGTTTGGATTGCGCGTTGCCGCTGTACGCCAAGGCGCTCATTGATGGAGGGGTCGTTGATTGGCCCGGGTTGCTGGCGATGATGACCATTCAACCTGCCCGATTGACCGGCCTCGATCGATTGGGCCTGGGCAGCATCACCGCCGGCGGGCCCGCCGATGTGACCGTCATCGATCCAGATCACACGTGGACAATTGACGTTAGACAATTCAAGTCAAAGAGCAGGAATTGTCCGTTTGATGGCTGGAATGTCCGCGGATCAGCGCCGATGGTGATTGTGGGCGGTCGAATCCTCAAGCAGGATCTTGCACGACGGAGCTGACCAGAAGCTCGCGGTCCCGATCTCGAAGATCATCGCCCCGGAACTGGAAATGCACCTCGCGGCCGGCTCCCACCTGTCCGTTCGTTCCAACAATCTTGCCGGGCAGGACCACCGTGATCTCAAACGAATCGTCGCTGAGTCCTTCAGTGACGGCGAGCGATTTCAACAGGAGTCGCATGCGGCCCTCAACCGCCCTGCGTACTCGAATGGGCAGGCCGCACTGCACCCGGAACACATGATCGAGTACGTTGAAGGCGTCGGCCTCGAATGCGGCCTGGGCCTCTGTCCAGACCTTGAGGCGCCGATCATCATCGGTTTTCGGATCGAACAGGACCGCGACGACGTCGCGTGAGTCTCGGGAGATTTCCAACCCTTCAAGCGCGTGATCCACCAGGAACCATCGATCCAACGCGAGGTCCGACGCCGCCTCACGACAGGCCAGCCGGGCGACGTACCTCAGCTTGGCTGACTCAAAGGACGTCATGGCATTCACCACCAACTGGCGCTGAGCCTCGGTCATCTGCTCCGGAGATGTTCCCTTCAGCGACTCGAGCGGATCATCGATCAAGGTTTTCCTCAATGCGGCGATCTCTGCCCAATCGCGACGAGGATAGAGCCGACGGAAACTGTAATAGGTCCCATCCGGCCGATCCTCGATACGCACTTCCGTCTCAGATTGAAGATACGCGTCGGCGTTGCGATCGCCGATGCCGGCAAAGTTAGGGGGAAGCGGTTCATACGGCCCGAATTCGCGCGACGCCTTCAACACAAAGGATCGATCGCCGTTGCGGTCCCGCTCGAATTGCTCGATTTCCCATCCGGCCTGGGCTGTCGGCATCGCATCACTTGCAATGGCGCCACCGAATTCCGATTGATCCGAAGCGGTATATTCGAGTTGAGCGAGGACAGAGCCGTCATCTGAGACAACCAGGCGCTCGCGGCGTTCAAGACAACCCGCCAGCGCAAGTCCAAGCACCACAATCAGCCACGGTCGGACCATGCCGCACCTCGATTTTGAGCCTCTGGCTCAAGGACGATGCAACCGTCACCAACAGCCGTCATGGAGCGTACCGGGGTCGAACCGGTAACCTCCGCCTTGCAAAGGCGGCGCTCTCCCAATTGAGCTAACGCCCCTCAATCGGAATGATAGCCTTTCCTCGGTTTTTCGTCTCCCAATGGCGTCGACAGAGCCCGCGTCACCATCGCCCATCTCGCCGGCGCTGAAGGGCGGTTCGGCCTATGCCGATGCCAATCACGAGACTTTTGAGTCGCCGCCCCGATCCAAGTTCTACACTCAGCAACCATGTCCACCCACGCTCCGACCACAAACCCATCCAACGCTCCTCAGGGCCACGCCAACGGATCACAAACTCCGGTGACCCCGCCGCGTTCAAGGCCGATCCGAAGTGCCCTTGAGCCGGCGTGGACGATCGAGGATTCAGCCTCTCTGTATCAGATCAATGGATGGGGCAAGGGATTCTTCGGAATCAACGCTGCAGGACATGTCGTGGTGCGGCCGCGAAGATCCAAGGGCGAGATCGACCTTTTCGAGGTGGTCGAAGGCCTTCGCCAGCGCGGCATCCGAACACCAGTTCTGATCGGATTCAGCGATCTCCTGAAGCAACGGCTTACAGACCTCAAGGATGCGTTCTCCAGCGCGATCACCGAAAACAACTACAAGGGCGGATACACGGCAGTGTTTCCCATCAAGGTCAATCAGCAACGGAGGGTCGTTGAAGAGATTTCAGAGTACGGCCGCGAACTCGGATTCGGCCTCGAAGTCGGCTCCAAGCCCGAGTTGTTGGCCGTGCTGGGAATGACGGTCGACACTCCGGACCGGCTCATCATCTGCAACGGCTTCAAGGAGGATCGGTACATCGAGTTTGTCACCCTGGCAGCCAAGCTTGGGCGAACGATCATTCCGGTCATCGAGAACATCACCGAGCTCAAGCTGATCATCAAGCATGCGGATCAATATCGCATTCGGCCCCGCATCGGAATCCGTGTCAACTTGTCGACGCCTGGCGCCGGCCGGTGGAGGCACTCCAGCGGAGCCAAGGCGAAATTCGGCATTTCGCTGACCGAAGCCATTGAGGTGCTTGAGTTCCTGCGATCCAACGGCATGGAAGACTGCCTGCAGTTGCTGCATTGCCACATGGGAAGCCAGATTCACGACATCCGACAGGTCAATGCGGGCATCAATGAGCTCGTTCGGGTGTATGTTGAACTTGCCAAGATGGGTGCCGGGCTGAAGTACCTGGATGTCGGCGGCGGCCTTGGCGTTGACTACGACGGCAGCCAGACGAATTTCGAATTCTCGACGAATTACACGCTGCAGGAATACGCATCCAACATCGTCTATCGCATCATGAGCGTCTGCGACGAGGAGAGTATCGCGCACCCCACGATTGTCAGCGAATCCGGTCGGGCGATGGTGGCGCACCAGAGCGTGCTTGTCTTCGATGTCCTGGGTTCAAACCGCCTAGACCGATTCGCACCGCCAGCCGGCATGACCAAGTCAGGCCCGGGTGGAACACCCGCCGATGTGGTGACGAGCGCCGATACGCCGCGACCGATTCTCGACCTGATCGACGCCTATAGCAGTGTCTCGGAACGCCGACTTCTCGAGTGCTATCACGATGCGCTGCAGGCTCGTGATGAAGCCATGAGCCTGTTCAATGTTGGATATCTTTCGTTGCAGCATCGGGCGCTGGTGGAGCAGTTGTTCTGGGCCACCTGCGTGCGCATTCGAGACAAGTGCCGGGACCTACCGGCAAGGCCCGAGGAATTGGCCGATCTCGAAACCGCCCTCTCGGACACCTATTTCTGCAACCTGTCTATTTTTCAAAGCCTGCCGGACATCTGGGCGATCAGCCAGCTTTTCCCGATCATGCCGATTCACCGGCTGCTCGAACGGCCGACGCGGCGGGCGACAATCGCCGATCTCACCTGTGATTCCGACGGAAAGATCGACCGATTCGTTGACGATCGTGATGTCAAACGCGCCATCGAGCTCCATGAGTTCGATGATTCGGAGCCCTATTTTGTCGCCGCATTTCTCGTCGGGGCGTACCAGGAAACGCTCGGCGACCTGCACAACCTGTTCGGCGATACTCACGTCGTTCATATCAAACTCGACGACAACGGCCAGTGGTGGATCGACGAACTTGTCGAAGGCGACACGGTGCGGGAAGTGCTCTCCTACGTTCAATACGACGTGAATCGACTGGCCCAGAGCATTCGACGTGAGTGCGAGCGAGCTGTTCGAGGCAACATGATGAGCGTTGCAGAAAGCCAGGCGCTGGTGCGACTCTATGAATCCGGCCTGAGCGGATACACGTATCTGGAGCGGGAGGACATCTGAGTGTCGATCTCTCGAGGCGAACGTCGGGGTGAGTATCGGAGAACGAACCAAAGGGGTGAGGCATGAAGATTGCCCTGGTGGTCCTGTCGCTCCTGTTCACCATGGCCCAGGGGCTTCCCGATCCGGCACCCGAAGTGCCTCGAGGCCACGGCCAGATGGGCTGGTCGCCGCCGGTTCCGGTGACGATGGCCGACGCCCAACGGCGTTACCTCCAGTTTCAAGCCGATCTTTCCGCCTCTGAACCGCTCTCTGTTTCGGAGCAGAAGGTCGTCAGTCGATCGGTCGATCTCGCAGCCAAGAGTGTGATTCAACGCAACTATTGGACTGCCATTCAACAGTTGAACCGAATCAGGCAGATGGTTCATCACGAGCCCACCATTTCGGCTTCGCGAATGGTGATGCAATCGATCAAGGCGACCAGCAGGCCCCTGGTCTGGCGTCTTGGGTCGGAGGATCCACCCAAAGTTCGGGTCAGCAGTATCTACCCCGTTGCGGGCATCCCGCCCGAGAACGTGCATGTTCAGCTTGTTGTACGACGCCAATCCGGGGAAACGGTCTTTGAGTCCCTGATCTTGCCCGCCGATCCCTTGACCGGCATTGTTGATTGCCTCGTCACGCTCAACCTGGAACCGAATCCGGCGTCACCAACATGCTACGTGCTGGCATTTGCTGCCGAGGGACATGAGATTGAAGCGGGTGTTCTCTGTGCGTCAGATGAGCACCCCGCCGTGCTTTATTCCGAACTGGACCGTCGTCTTGAGGAGGTCCGGTCCGCCCGCCCGGAAATGTCATCCGCTTGTGAGCTCCTGAAGGGGCGATTGGGAATGCTCCGAGAGTCGTTCTTCGATGCGGTGTTTTCACCGGCGTTCGGTGATCCGCTGACCATCGCCGGGCACCTTCAACACGAAATCCGGCAGATTGAGTCCGGCGTTGATCCCTACAGCCATGCCGTCGGTGATCAATGGTTCGCCATACGGGACGGCGCAGCGGCATACAACCTTCGCCTGCACATTCCGAAGGTTGCAAAGGCCGACGCCCAACTACCACTGGTACTCGTGCTACACGGCGACGCGAGCGACGAAAACACGCTGCTCGACAGTCCAAACATCTCACTCGCCGACCTTGCGGACCAGTTGGGTTTCATGGTCGCCGCGCCCTCCACGTCGTATATCAAGGACAACCCCAGCGCACTGGCCCGACTGATTGAACTGATTCGATCGAAGCATGATCTGGATGAATCCCGAATCTACCTGGTTGGTCACGACACCGGCGGCGCTGTGGCGCTTCGAGAAGCGGTCCAATCGCCCGACGCCATCGCGGCCGTTGCCTCGTTGGCCGGAGCAACAACGTTTGAAAAGGGTGATGTCCTTCCGCCCGCAGTGCTTGTCGTGGCGACTGAAGACGGCCTTGTCTTTCCGTGGATTACACGGCAGGCGACTGAGTCTGCGACGGCCTCCGGACTCTCGCTCGAGGTTCGGCGGGTTGAGAATGCCGGTCACATGACCATGATTGACAAGTGCCTTCCAGGGGTGGTGGAGTGGCTGCTGACCCATCGGCTGAACCCAACACCACAGCAACAATAGAAAAAACGATCCGGAATTGTGCTTGATCCGCCGGTCTAGCCGATCATTCGAAGGAAAGCGCATTGGCGCGAATCGCACCCCTGCCGCACGATTCGGATGAGGCGACGGATTGAGTCTGTTACCAACCTGTTGCCCGCGCTGCGGCATGGCCCGATGTTTGCGCTCAGACAAACCATCCGCGAGGGCTATACCGGCGCGCATTTTCGCGCAGACGCTTTGGCAGGGCTTGTCGTTGGAATCGTGGCCGTGCCGCTCTCGATGGCACTCGCCATTGCGACCGGAGTTCCTCCGCAATACGGCCTCTATACCGCGATTGTGGCGGGATTCCTGATTGCGCTTCTTGGCGGCTCCAGAGTCCAGGTTTCGGGTCCGACCGCGGCGTTCGTCGTCATCCTCGCGCCGATTGTTTCTCAGCACGGATTGAGCGGCCTGCTGGTCGCCACCATGCTCGCCGGCCTGATTCTCCTCGGCATCGGGTTGGCCCGGCTTGGCCAGATGATCACATTCGTTCCGTATCCCGTCACAACGGGCTTCACCGCTGGAATCGCCGTCGTGATCGCCACGCTCCAGATCCGAGATTTCTTGGGACTGAGAATCACAGGTCCGATGCCCGACGATTTTCCGGGCAAGGTTCAGACGATTTTTAGCGCCCTGCCCACGTGGCAACTCGGCGATGCCGGCATTGGATCGCTGACAATTGCCCTTTTGATACTCTGGCCGCGACTTACACGCCGCGTTCCATCGCCTTTGGTCGCCATTGGCGTCGCCACACTCACATCTCTGGCCCTGAGTGCGTGGGTTCCCGGCTTCGATGTGAGCACGATCGCCAGTCGTTTCTCCACCACGATCAATGGGGTCACCTATCACGGCATTCCTCAATTGCCGCCCATGCCGCTGTTGCCGTGGCTGGTCTCCACGCCGGGTCATCCCGCAACTCCATTGTCGCTCGACCTCGTACGATCGCTGCTTCCATCAGCATTCGCGATCGCCATGTTGGGTGCGATCGAAAGCCTCTTGTCGGCGGTCATCGCTGACGGCATGACCGGGATGAAACACGACTCGGATGGTGAGCTGATTGCCCAGGGGATCGGGAACATGGTCTGCCCGTTCTTCGGCGGCATCGCTGCGACCGGCGCCATCGCTCGCACCGCAACCAATGTGCGCGCCGGCGGCCGATCACCCGTCTCTGCGATGATCCATGCCGGGTTTGTCCTGGCGTCTGTCCTGGTGCTTGCCCCGGTCCTGGGTTACCTGCCACTTGCCAGTCTCGCCGGCCTGTTGCTCGTTGTGGCATGGAACATGAGCGAAGCCAAGCATGTAGTCAGGATGGTTCGCATCGCACCCCGCAGCGATGTCTTCGTCCTCGTGTTGTGCCTCGCCCTTACGGTCGTCTTTGACATGGTGATCTCCGTTGGCGTGGGTGTCCTCCTCGCGGCGATTCTGTTCATGCGTCGCATGGCCGAGGTGGCACAAGTGGACATGGTCAGCGAGCAGCATCCGGATCTGAAGACCCCACTGCCGCAGGGGGTCCTGCTGTACCAGATCGCCGGACCTCTCTTCTTTGGCGCGGCTCAGAAGGCCATGAGTGCAATCGACGCGGACCACGCCGGTCTGCGGACCGTTGTCCTCGATATGGAGTCGGTACACGCCATGGACGCGACAGGCCTGGTGAATCTCGAATCCACGATCAAGCGACTCAATCACTCCGGCATTCAAGTCATTCTCGCCAGGGTGCAACCGCAACCTCATCGGGTCCTTACCCGCGCGGGGCTTGACGAATTGAGCCCAAGGCTGAAGTTGGCCGCAGATCTGCCGGAGGCGATGAGCCTGGTCGAGCAACGAAATCCACAGCATGACACATGACTACCGCAAACCACCAGCGAGCCCATCTGAACACCGGCGGACTCCCGTGCTTCACGTGGCGCCAGGCTCGATCGTGCCCCATACGCATGCAGCGCCGACGCACATTCGGCTGATGGGCTATGGGAAAGACGCCTGCGATGAGGCGGTCATTACTGATGTCGCAGAGATTCGAAGCTGGATTGATCGGTGGGAGGTCATCTGGATCGACGTCGACGGGCTGGCCGACACGGAAGCAATCCGATCACTCGGAGAGGTCCTCGACCTCCATCCCCTCGCCCTCGAGGATGTGCTCGATATCGGCCAGCGGCCCAAGGTTGATGTCTATGACGATCAACTTTACATCGTCATCCGCGAGTTGCTCTCCTCGGAGCCCCTGCATTCCGAACAGTTCAGCATGTTCGTCGGACCCAAGTACGTTCTGACATTTCAGGAAACTCGGGGCGACGCCCTCGACCCCATTCGAAAACGTCTCCGCAGCGGCCGAGGCCGGCTGCGCGTCCGAGCGCCGATGTATCTGGCGTACTCGCTCATCGATGCCGTGCTTGACGGCTACTTTCCGGTGCTGGAGGTGTATGGCCACCGCCTTGAGCAGCTGGAATTTCAGGTCCTGGATTGTCCCGACCCCAGTCTGGTCCGACGAATCCATCGATTCCGCCGCGATCTCATGGCTGTTCGCCGCGCGGTCTGGCCTCTGCGCGATGTTATTCACACGCTCGAGCAGGACGATGCCCTCGTTGATCTGGAAACCCGCGTGTACCTGCGAGATTGCTATGACCACGCCGTTCGAGTGATGGACCTCGTCGAGTTGCATCGCGAAGTAGCGTCATCTCTCATGGACTTGTACCTCTCGAGCATCAATAACCGCATGAACGAGATTATCAAGGTGCTCACCATCATCTCGACGATCTTCATGCCGTTGTCCTTCATTGCCGGTGTCTACGGCATGAATTTTGACACCCAGTCGTCGGGCTGGAACATGCCGGAGCTGCACTGGCCGCTCGGGTATCCGTTTGCGCTGCTCCTGATGGCCATCACCGCCGTTTGCCTGGTGCTCTATTTCGTCTCGCGAAGATGGATTTCGATCGGGGGATTTAAGGGCCGACGCCGACGTCGCATCGACCGTGAATCCGTGCCGCCGGCCTGACGAACAGTCCTGCGCTCGGCATACCATCAGGCTCCCATGAGTATTGGTCAAACTGAAAGACCCGGAGCGGCCGCTTCAACGCTTGGAGCCCTTCGCGATCTGGGCTGGCATTCGCGGCCTGTGAAGGACGAACTTCGAAGCAATCTCGTCCGCGCCCTCGAGCGCGGCGACCCGCTGTTTCCGGGCATCATCGGCTACGACGACACGGTCATACCCGCGATCGTCAATGCGATTCTGGCGGGACATGATCTCCTGTTTCTCGGTGAGAAAGGCCAGGGCAAGAGCCGCATCATGCGCCTGCTGACCCGGTTTCTCGATGCCAGAATCCCCTATCTCGACATCCCCTCCTGCCCCGTGCATGAAGACCCGTTTGCCCCCATTACGCGCGAAGGTCGCGAGGCCGTTCGTCGCCTCGGGAACGATGCCCCAATCGCCTGGTGGCCCCGCGAGTTTCGTTATGCCGAGCGATTAGCTCCGGGAACCAAATTTGCCGACATCATCGGAGAAATAGATCCCGCCAAGCTGGCCGCCGGGGTGAGCCTCTCCGCGGAGGAGGCGTTGCATTTTGGCTTGATACCCCGGATGCACCGGGGCATCTTCGCCATGAACGAATTGCCCGACCTTGACGACCAGGTGCAGGTCGGCCTATTCAACATTCTCGAGGAGCGTGATGTACAGATTCGGGGCTACCCCGTCCGATTCGACCTCGACGTGCTCGTGCTGTTTTCAGCCAACCCCAGCACCTATAACCGCTCCGGAAAGGTGATCCCGCAGCTCAAGGACCGCATCGGCGCCACGATCCAGACCCATTATCCGCGAGAGCGTGATCAGGGCATCACCATCATGCGAGAGGAGGCAGGTATCTCTCTTGACGGTGAGTATCCGGTCACCGTTCCACCCTTTATGGAGGAGGTCATCGAGCAGATCTCTATCGCCGCCCGCGCCAGCCGCTACGTCGATCATGCCTCCGGCGTTTCCGCCCGATTCTCCATCGCCAACTATTGCACCATGGTCGCATCCGCCCGCCGCCGTGCCATTCGATTGAACGAGCGGCCGGCGGTGCCTCGAATCAGCGATCTCGGTCACCTCTACAGCTCCTGCATCGGCAAGCTTGAGCTCGACATGATGGGCAGCCATCAGATGTCCGAACGACAGGTCATCGATTCCATCATCGCCGATGCCATCAAGACGGTCTTTGAAGAGTATGTCACCGAGCATGGGCTCGCCGAGATTGCAGAGATCTTCGCCAAGGGCGTCAAGATCGAAGTCGGCGACATGCTCCCTTCCTCCGCCTACTCCCAGCGACTCAAACGCGTACCGCCGGCATGGGACAAGGCATTCGAGGTCAACGCGGCCGAGAGTGACGCCGTGCGTGTTTCCTGCGTTGAGTTTGTGCTCGCCGGACTGTATGCCACGGATCGAATCAGCCGTTCCCAGCGCCACGGACGCATTGAGTATGAGACCTGACGACCCGGGCTCAGACCTCGGCGGCGTGATCCACAGCTATCAGGGCTACAACCCAGCTGAGTTCCCCTCGCCGAGCCGCCCGCCGCCCGACATGGTGAGCGGCGCCATGAACCAGATGCTGATGTACGGATCGATGCGACGGCTCACACCCGAAGAGCTGGCACAGGCTGTTCATCTGGACCCGTCACAGATCAAGGGGCTGGGTCCCAGCCTTGATGCACTGATGGCCATGCTTGAAGAACGGAAGCACCGCATTCTCGCCCGCTTCGAATCGGAGAGCGTGTCCCGGGAGGCGAATCGGGTCTATCGCGATGCGGCACAGTCCGCGGTACCGCCCGAACGATTTCGAAGGGCATTTGACCGTCACACGCGCCAGGAACAACTCTATGAACTGGAGCAGCTCTGGCTTCAACAGGGTGACGACCAATCGCCATTCGCCGTTTCCCTCATGCGAACGATCGCAGTGCTCGGCGACAAATATCAGGTCGACCAGCTTGTGGCCAAATACACGTTCTCAGGCCGAGAATCGATGACCGTGCCGCAGGCACTTGAAATCAAGGCTGAACTGGAGGAGATCGATCGACTGCTCGAGCAACTCCGCGAAGCGCGAAAAACCGCCCGCATCGCCTTGATCGACTTGGAATCCCTGGCACCATTTTCCGAACCCGGACAGATGGATGAGTTGAAGGCGCTGCGGCAGCAGGTTGAGGACTACATTCGCCACGAGGCCGAGCGGCAGGGGCTCGAGTTCACTCCGGAAGGGTATCGCCTGACTCCCAAGGCGCTTCGGCTCTTCCAGTCGCGCCTCTTGGAGATCATCTTTACTGATTTACAGGAATCCCGATCCGGCCGGCATACCGGCCCGGTCCAAGGTGAAGGAGCTGTCGAGCGAACCCGAACGAAGGCGTACGAATTCGGCGATTCGCTCGCCAATATGGATGTCACCCAAAGCCTGGTCAATACGATGATCCGCTCCAGCACCCGCCCAGCGGGCCCGCTGCGAATGAATCCGGACGACATCGAAATTCACCTGACGAGGAACACGCCACGGTGTGCCACCGCCGTGATCATGGACATGTCCGGCTCCATGCGGTACGACGGCCTCTACGTCAACGTCAAAAGAATGGCTCTTGCACTCGACGGCCTTGTTCGCCGCGAGTACCCCGGCGATTGGCTTCAGTTCATCGAGATGTACACCTTCGCCAAGGCTCGGCACATCTCCGAGGTTCCCTTACTGATGCCAAAACCGGTCACGATGTTCGATCCGGTCATCCGCCTGCGGGCAGACATGAGCGACCCGCACATCAGCGAAATGGATGTACCTCCTCATTTCACCAACATTCAACGTTCACTGCAGCTGGCGCGACAGCTCCTTTCCGTGCAGAACACGCCGAATCGCCAGATTGTTCTCATGACCGATGGCCTTCCCACCGCGCACTTCGAGGCTGAGCAGTTGCTGCTCCTCTACCCGCCCCACCCGCGCACCGAGGAAGCCACCATGCGTGAAGCTCGTCTCTGTCGTCGCGAAGGAATCGTGCTCAACGTAATCCTGCTTCCCAACTGGAGCCAATCACACGAGGATGTTCAGTTTGCACAACGCATGGTAGAGGAGACCGGAGGCCGGGTGATGTTCTCTGGTGGCCAGGACCTTGATCGTTTTGTCGTCTGGGACTATCTCTCCCGTCGCCGCTCGATCATCTCCTGAAGCCCTCAGTCTTGCCCTGCAAAATAGGCTCGGGCCACGTATTCCTGCACCATGCGATGAGTGTTGAAGACTGAGCCGTTGATCGCCACGGCGTTTCGCATGATGCAGCCATAATCCTCGCGCCGGTGGTACCAGATCGGCAGGATGTCTCTCTCCAACCGATCGAGCAGCGACTGACCATCGTCATGTCGATCGATCTTGTCCGGCCCTGCCCCGATGCTCCAGCCGGTCACTCCGTCGATACATCCCTCTATCCACCATCCATCGCGAATCGAGAGGGAAGGAATCCCGTTGATGGCCGCCTTCATGCCGCTGGTGCCTGAAGCCTCCATGGGCGGCATTGGGGAATTCAGCCAGAGGTCAACGCCCGCAGTCATCAGCCTTCCGAGTCGCATGTCATAGTTGGGAAGATAAACCAGACGCACCTCGGGAAGCAGGTCTTTCGCGGCCGCAACAACTCTGTGGATGATCTCCTTTCCGGAAAAATCGCGAGGATGGGCCTTGCCTGCGTAAACGATTTGAATGGAGCCGTAGCGCGCAGCGATGGCTTTCAACCGTTTCGGATCAGCCAGCAGCAGGTCCGCACGCTTGTACAGTGTGGCCCTCCGAGCGAATCCAATCGTGAATCGATGCTGATACAGCGGCGCGCCGACCAAGGGCTCCACAGCGGAAATGAATGCCCTCTTCGCGCTGTCATGGGCGTTCAGGATGTCAGAAACAGGGCACTCCGCGATCTGACGAATCGCTTCAGCCAGCTCACGCCAGCCCGAACAGTATCGGTCGAAAAGGGCTTGAATCGCCGGACTCGACCAGATTCCGGCATGGACGCCGTTTGTAATCGATTCAATACGCGAATCTCCGAAGAGTTCCCGCGACACCTGACCATGCTTCAAGCTCACCCCATTGACATAGCGGCTCAAATGCATGGCCAACTGGCTCATGTTCAGTGATGAACTCGACTCCCCTACCGCACTGAATACCAATCCGGCCAGATCGCCGAGATAGTCCTCCGACATCTTGCGACCGAAAACGTCGTGCCCCGACGCAATCGGTGTGTGAGTGGTAAACACACACCGCCGCCTGACGGCCTCAATCGCCCTGTCCAACGGCATTGGGGGGCGTTCTGTTTCCTGGCACTCGCGCATCAACTCCACCGCGAGCAACGCCGAGTGGCCTTCGTTCATGTGAAACGTTTGGATGTGATTCAGCCCGAGCGCCCGAAGCACTCGCACGCCGCCGATGCCAAGCACGATCTCCTGCGACAGGCGATAGCCCTCATCCCCACCATAAAGAGCGTCGGTCAACCGCCGCTCGGGCTCATCATTCTCCTCCACGTCGGTATCAAGCAGAATCACCGGAACCGGACGCCCGAGCGATCCTTCTACTCGATAGTGCCACGCCCGGACCGCCACCCGTCGGCCCCGAATCATGACGTGGGTGCAAATGCCAAGGTCCTCCAGCCGGTCCGCAGGATTCCAATCCGAGGAAGATTCAATCTGATGCCCCTCGGCATCCAAGGCCTGGTGAAGATAGCCTCGGCGATGGACAAGGCTGACCCCCACCATGGGAACGCCAAGGTCGGCCGCGGACCGGAGCATGTCTCCCGCCAGCATTCCCAATCCACCGGCGTAGGTCGGCATTCGTTCGTCGAGTCCAAATTCCATCGAGAAATAGGCGATCTTGGCGTCGATGCGCATGGGTCGGTCCTGCGGTCGAGCAGGGTAGCCGATCCGTTCACGATCGTCGGCTTGCAGCCGCGCCCAAGTTGGCGAGAATCCGCACTTCGGCGGGAGACGTCCTCGCCGCCGCCCTCGCGCACTCCTGCCGGCCACCCCGATGAACACCCCGCCCTTCACCGACCGACCTACGCTCAAGACCTCCATGGAAAGAAAGACCCCGCCGTATCGCGCTTCGGACATCTTCGGATCGATGACATTCTCGGGAGATGTCATGTTGAAGCGATTGCCCCCCGAGATCTATGCGGCCCTGCAGCGAACGATGAAGCATGGCACTCCACTCGATCCGGCAATCGCCAATACGGTCGCTCAGGCGATGAAGGAGTGGGCCATTGAGCACGGCGCCACTCACTATTGCCATTGGTTCCAGCCCTTGACCGGCCTCACCGCCGAAAAGCATGATGCCTTCCTGACACCCGGTTCGGATGGAAGCGCCATCGAGAAGTTTTCCGGTAACCAGCTCATTCAGGGTGAACCGGACGCTTCCAGCTTCCCCTCCGGCGGCATTCGCGATACCTACGAGGCCCGCGGCTATACCGCGTGGGATGCCACCAGCCCAGCCTTTCTATTGAACTCCTCGAATGGTGATTGCACGCTCTGCATCCCGACCGCCTTCGTCGCCTACACCGGCGAAGCCCTTGACAAGAAGATTCCATTGCTGCGGTCGATTCAGGCTATCAGCGACCAGGCCATGAGAATCCTCAAGATCTTCGGCACCGACAAAGGAGTCAGCCAGGTCATCACCACCCTGGGATGCGAGCAGGAATACTTCCTTGTCGACAGGGAGTTGTTCCGTCAGCGATTGGATCTTGTGGTCTGCGGCCGAACGCTCATTGGCGCAGCTCCGCCAAAGGGTCATCAACTCGACGACCACTACTTCGGATCGATTCCGGATCGCGTCATGGCATTCATGACCGATGTTGAGCGTCGGCTGTACCAACTGGGTGTGCCGGTCAAGACCCGCCACAACGAGGTTGCCCCTGGTCAGTATGAAATCGCCCCTGTGTTTGAAAATGCGAATGTGGCGGTGGATCACCAGATGATCACCATGCACATCCTTCGCACGGTGGCTCCCAATCACGGCTTCGAATGCCTGCTGCACGAGAAACCCTTCGCTGGCGTCAATGGTTCGGGCAAGCACAACAACTGGTCCCTGTCCACGGATTCGGGCGTCAACCTGCTCGATCCCCGGGATGAAACCCACACGAACATGCAGTTTCTCGTGTTCCTTTGCGCGGTGATTCGGGCAATCGATCTGAACGCGGATCTTCTTCGTGCCTCCATCGCCAGCGCGAACAATGATCATCGACTCGGCGCCAATGAAGCCCCGCCCGCGATCATGTCCATCTACCTGGGCGACATGCTTGAGGACATCCTGAATCAGATCGTCAAGGGCGATGCGAAGAAGACGATGAAGGGCGGATCCCTGGATCTGGGCGCCCATATGCTTCCGCAGATCCCCCGACACACGAGCGACCGGAATCGAACCAGTCCCTTCGCATTCACGGGCAACAAGTTTGAGTTCCGCGCGGTCGGCTCCACGGCCGCTGTCGCCTGGCCCAATACCGTGCTCAACACGATCGTTGCAGAGACGCTTGATTTCATGGCCACCACGCTCGAGAAGAAGCTCGGGAAGTCCTACACCCCGGCCAAGCTCGAAGCGGCGGTCAAAACGCTCCTGAAGGAGATTCTGACCAAGCACCGTCGCGTCTGTTTTGATGGCGATGGCTACTCGGAGGAATGGCACAAGGAAGCGGAACGCCGCGGACTTCCACATCTGCGGGGTTCCGTTGAGGCCCTTTCGACCTTCAGGTCAAAGCGGGCACTCGACCTCTTTGCCAAGTACGACATCCTTTCTCATCGCGAGTTGAAGGCTCGCTGCGAGATACTTCTTGAGACCTACGTCGACGTCGTGACCATCGAAGCCAGAACCCTGACGAGAATGATCCGCACCCAGGTTGTTCCAGCAGCCATTCGTTATCAGGCGGAGCTGGGCGAGAGCGTCGCCGTCGCCCAGACAGCGGGCATGGGATCCAAAGCCGTTGAGTCCATGGCCAAGCGATACGGCGAACAGCTCGAGTTGCTGCTCGAATCCATCGATCGACTGGAGCAGAGCCTCGAGGCCACACACAAGGACCTCGACAAGCATGCCAAGTTCATGCGAACCGAAGTCCTCGACGCCATGCGCTGTGTCCGTTCGGCGTCAGACAGCCTGGAGCAGATGATTCCCGACGATCTTTGGCCGCTTCCCACCTATGCAGAGATGCTTCTGTTCCGGTAAGAAGCGGAAGGGGCCGCATCTCGACGGAATCCGTCGCCGAAGGTCCCATCGCTTGATATACTCCCGAATTCGCTTCTTTTCGAAGAGAGTTGTGCTATGACCACCGCTACCGAACAAGTCTCCAACACCGTCACTATTGAAGACGCCGGACCTGCCTGCAAGCGCATCAGGATCAGCATCCCTGCCGAATCCGTCGACGCCCGCATCGAACAGTCGTACGGCGTGATGCAGGCCCAGACCGTTCTGCCCGGCTTTCGAAAGGGCCGCGTTCCGCGAACCCTGCTCGAAAAGCGATTCGGGCCCGCCATGCGGCTTGAGACTCGAAACCAGTTGGTCGCCGATGCCTATTCCAAGGCCATTCAGGACAACGGTCTCCGCCCGGTCGGTGAGCCGGAACTTGACGATACCTCCCGTGAAGTGGAGCTTTCTCCCGGCAAGGGCCTCGAGTTCAGCCTGACGGTTGAGGTGGTTCCTGAATTTGACCTTCCGAATGTGGAGGGGTTGGTCGTCAAGCGCCCCATGATCGACGTTGCGGACGAGCACATCGATCTCGAATTGAAACGCCAGCAGTTCCGCGACGGAAAGCCGGAGCGTATCACCGGTCCCTTCGTGATGTACGACCGGCTGCTCTGCGATGCGGAGGCCACTCGCGATGACGAAAAGGAGCCATTCTTCAAGACGGACCAGGCCCTGTTGGTCCACCCCGGAACTGAAGACGGCGGAAAGGGCCCGGTCCTCGGCGTCATGGTCGATGACCTGGCCAAGATGCTGGAAGGCAAGAAGGTGGGCGACGTGTTCACTGTCAACACCGTTGGCCCCGCCTCCCATGAACGCGAGGACATTCGCGGCCGGAAACTCTCCATCAAGCTCACTGTTCGCGATGCCGAACGCATCACGCCCGCCTCGATCGGCGAGGTGGTTGACAAATTCCAGCTTGGCACGGTCGAGAACCTTCGCGGCCAGGTTCGCCTCGCTCTCGAGCAGCGCCGAGACAGCGAGCAACGCGCTGCAATGCGCGAACAGATTTACGAACACCTCATTCGAGCCATCGATTTCCCCCTGCCTGAGAAGCTCTCGGAATCGCAAATCACTCGCACCCTGCACCGCCAGCGACTTGAACTGCTGCACCAGGGTGTTGACGCCGAGGAGGTCGAACGCCGCCTTGCCGAGTATCGCTCGGAATCGGAATCTCTCGCCAAGAACCGGCTCAAGCTGCTCTTCATCCTGGCGAAGATTGCCGATCAGTTCGGTGTCCAGGTCGCCAATCAGGAGGTCAATGCCGCCATCGCAGCCATGGCCGTTCGACGCGGCGAGCGTCCCGAGGCTCTCCGTTCCCAGCTGGAGCAGAATGGGCTGATCAACGAGGTTGCACTGCAGATCCGCGAACACAAGACGGCAGACCAGATCATCTCTCGCGCTGTCATTACGGACGTCTCTGCAGAGGAGTGGAACACCGCGGTGATGAAACAGTTCGAGGAGCGCCAGAAGACCATCAAGGAAGGCGGCAAGAAAAAGTCAAAGAAGTCCGAGGAATAAGCCGAGTGTGGGGTGCTCATGTCCGTGAACCTCACACACGCCCTTCTCGGCCAGTCCGATAGCGCCGCCCGCGCAGGAAATCTGTTTCAGTCGGTGTTGCCATGGCTGGCCGTCATGGCTGCGGTCGTGATCGTCGGCGGCCTGATCCTTGCCTTACTCCGTCGGACCATTCGCCAGGATTCGACTCCGCCAGAGTCGTTTACGCTTGACGGTCTTCGCAAGCTTCATGCCGAAGGCAAACTTTCTGACGAGGAATACGAAAAGGCCAGAATGATCATGATTTCCAGGGTCCGCCAGTCTCGTTCCGATAATGCACCGAAGACATCCGAGCACTCTCCGAGCCATAGCGGACCTGCCACCCCCGATTCCGCGTCAGATGGCTGATTTCCGATGAAGAAGTGCGCGTTTCGCCCCGATACACTTCTTGGCCCTGTGAGGCTGTCCCATCCCGGCCGGCAACCTCCTCCAACCAACCCGGCGGCTCGCCGCCCATGAGGAAGATATGCACTCCAATCGACCCCACGACCCCGCTTCGAACCAGCAGCCCGGTGTCCCGGGAGCTACCGGCGCCTCTCAACGTCGATCCGGCGGCCACCGATCTGTTGAGAATGCCGCGGGAAGCGGAAACTCCGGCGGGCGGCGTGTCCCGGCGAGAAGCGAAGGCGGTTCCGGTGGTGGCGAAGGAGGGTCTGGCGGCTCCGGAGGTGATGGCGGCTTTCGCGGCCGAAAGGTGACCACCTGCTCCTTCTGCGGCAAGACATCGCGCGAAGTCGGCCCGATGGTGGAGGGGCCCAACGACGTCTATATCTGCTCAAATTGCACCGACCTCTGCCAGAACATCTTCCGCCAGGAGAAGCGACGAGTTTCCAGCGCCCGTCCGCTGTTCTCCAGTATCCCCTCTCCGCGCACGATCAAGGAGTTCCTCGATCAGTACGTCATTGGCCAGGACGGCGCCAAGAAGTCGCTCTCCGTCGCAGTGCACAATCACTACAAGCGCCTCACTCAGATCGACAACGAGGATGCTCCGGTCGAACTCGATAAGTCGAACGTGCTGCTCATCGGCCCCACCGGCACCGGCAAGACGCTGCTGGCCCGTACGCTCGCTCGCATTCTCAATGTTCCCTTCGCCATTGGTGATGCCACCACCCTGACCGAGGCAGGGTATGTCGGCGAAGACGTCGAAAACCTCCTGCTGAAACTCCTTCAGGCTGCCGACTACGACCTTGAAAATGCCCAGCGCGGCATCATCTACATCGACGAAATCGACAAGATCGGCAAGACCAGCCAGAACGTCTCAATCACTCGCGACGTCTCCGGCGAAGGCGTCCAGCAGTCACTGCTCAAGATGCTCGAAGGCACCGTGTGCAACGTCCCGCCCCAGGGTGGCCGCAAACACCCCGAGCAGCAGTACATCCAGATGGACACCACGCACATTCTGTTCATCTGCGGCGGCTCCTTTGTTGGTCTCGAAGACATCATCAAGAAGCGCCTCGGTCGCCGCCGCATCGGTTTCACCGGCGAGAACGCCGTGCTCTCGCACGACAAGGAAGTGGCCAATTACCTCTCGCAGGTCACCCCCGAAGACGTCCTTGAATTCGGACTGATTCCGGAGTTGGTCGGTCGCCTTCCCATCCTGACTCCGCTGATGCCGCTCACCACGGAGGCCATGGTCCAGATTCTCACCGAGCCCAAGAACGCCCTGATTCGTCAGTATCAGCATCTGTTCCGGCTCGAAGGTGCCCAGCTCGAGTTCACCACCGGCGGGCTCCAGGCCATCGCAGAGAAGGCCATGCAGCGCGACACCGGCGCCCGCGCGCTCCGGGCGGTCCTCGACGACCTGATGCTGGACATGATGTACCACCTCCCTGAGATGGACAACACCAACGTCACCTACGTGATCGATGAGGATGCCGTGTCCAATAGCCGTGCCCTCACCGATCTCACCCGCCGACGCTCGAAGGAATCTGCTTGATCAGCGTCTGACGGATTCGGTTCAGGCGGTACCCCGATCTCGCTGGATGGTAAAGCCGTCAAGCCCCCCGAGCGCTGAACCCTCGAGAACGGTGACCCTGGTGATCCTCCCGGCTTGCGCCTGCTGGATTGCCTCCAGAAATCGGTTCACCTCAAGCTGGGCCCCCTCGACGACCAGCCGGACCGACCCATCGGGCTCGTTTCGCACCCAGCCGGTCACGTCATAGCCTTCGGCAATCCGCCTGGCGGTCGCTCGAAAGCCAACCCCCTGCACATGACCTTCATAGACAGCTTCCGCGCGCCTGGTGCTCATCCGCCATGGTATGAAGTCCTCAGGCAGATCAGCCCCACTCGCACAATCGCGGATTCTGCCGATAATGCGTTGGCGCCGAGTTTGTTCGAGCGGCCGGCGAAGGGAAATCGTCAATGAAAACCGTCCTGATTCTTGCACTTGCCGTCGCGGGTACCCAGATTGGCTGCACGTCACGCCAGAAGGCGTATCCCGGTCAATCGTCCGACGTCGTCTGGTCCGCGATGAAATCAGTAGCCCACCAGCCCGCCTACGACGATTGGTATGTGCTGGAGAACAACGTCTGGTGCGATGACGATGCCCATCGAATCGAGGTGGATCGGCGCGTCATGCGGGAGCGTCATGATCCCATGTCGAAGCCGATGCTGGAATCGAGGCACTGGGCTTTCTCAATCTATCTCAAACAGGATGAACACCCAACCGCCGCTTTTGTCGCCCGAAGCTTCGGTGTTCCGGCCCATGCCTGGGTCGAAGCGGATCGGTATTTTGATCAGTTGAAATCCATGCTTCCGCCGGCCGACGCATCGATCAGCACACCCACACCGGCAAGCACGCCGCCCGTTCCGTCAACTCCCACACCTGCGGCAGCAGACGATTCGGCCGCGTCCGTCGATATCGACTCGATGTCCAACGACTGATTGCCCTATCGCGGTCCCGGCGGCGTCTCTCCGAACAACCCTTCCTGATTCGGCAAGACCCGCGGCCGGCGCTTCAGGTCCGTCAGCTCCTCGGCAAAATCATCGACGTTCTTGAAGTCGTAGTACTCGCTCGCATACCGGATATAGGTCACCGGGTCGATCTCGCGGAGTCGCGCAGCGACCAGCCGACCAATCTCGATGCTCTCAACCTCCCGATCATGCTCTCGATGCACTTCTTCTTCGACCGCCTGGGCCACCTGAATCTTCATCTCTTCTGAGATTGGCCTCTTGCCGCACGCCGCCTGGATGCCCTTGAGAATGCTCTGCAGATCGAACGGAACGCGAGTTCCATCGCGCTTGATCACCATGATTCGCGCAGTCTTCTCGACACGTTCGTAGGTGGTGTATCGCTTCTGGCAGCTCAGGCATTCGCGACGTCGCCGAACCGACGCACCGCCATCCGCAGCGCGGCTGTCGATCACACGATCATGGTCAGCATTGCAGTAGGGGCAGATCACGCAGGTCGAACGGAGTTGATCAACGGCTGAGGGCCATCATCCGGCTGCGGCGCCACGACGTCAACCGGCTCATTTTTCCGCCAGTCATCGCGCCTGCAACTTGATCCTGGGCCTTAATTGTGCTGGAATGACTTGGAATCGATATGGGAGGCGCTGATGAGTACGCCCGGGCACGACGACGAACGGTCCAAAAATGACGCCGAGGCGTCCGGAACCGCGTTCCCCCGCCGCCCGACACCCGAACCTCGCCACGACGACATCGATACCGCGACGGGATCGCCACGGAAGCCGATTGACTCCAGCGCTGGGTTCTTCGGGCCGGCCCGACCAGCCATACAACCCGAACGAATCGGGGCCTATCGAATCGTTCGCGAAATCGGCCGCGGCGGCATGGGCCACGTCTACCTCGCCGTACGTGACGATGAGCGCTTCCACAATCGTGTCGCACTCAAGCTCATCAAACGCGAGCACGATCTTGATCGCTACCGAAACCGCTTTGAGCTCGAGCGGCAGATCCTCTTCTCACTGAATCATCCCAATATCGCCCGCTGCCTTGATGGGGGCATCACCGATGACGGCCGCCCCTGGTTCGCGATGGAATACATCGAGGGTTTGCCGGTAGACGACTATTGCGACCGCAAGAAGCTGCACATCGATGACCGCCTGCGGCTCTTCATGAAGATCTGCTCCGCCGTGCACCATGCCCATGCCAACCTGGTCATCCATCGCGACCTCAAGCCGGGAAACATCCTCGTCACCTCCCAGGGAGAGCCCAAGCTTCTTGACTTCGGAATTGCCAAGTTGGTCAACCCCGACATGGGGCCGATCCTCAAGGATCCAACCCTCCTTGGCGAAAGCCCGATGACCCCCGAGTATGCCAGCCCTGAGCAGATCCTCGGCGAACCACTTTCGACCGCCAGCGACGTCTATTCGCTCGGCGTCCTCCTGTACGAGTTGCTTACCGGCCACCGGCCCTATCGGCTCAAGAGCAGACTCCTCAAGGAAGTTGAGGACATTATCTGCAATGTCGATCCCGACAAGCCGTCGACCGCCGTCGCCCAGCGCGTCGAAGTGGAATACATCCGCACCGATCGCACCACCCAGGAAACCACCAAGGCCACTAAGACGCTCACCCCGGAATCGGTCGCGGCCACCCGCGAAGGCCGCCCGGAACGGCTACGCCGCCGCCTGATGGGCGATATCGACAACATCGTCCTCAAGGCCATGCGCAAGGTTCCCAGCGCCCGATACCCGTCGGCCGAGGCGCTTTCCGAAGACATCCGTCGCCATCTCGACGATGAGCCCGTTACCGCACGACCCCCAAGCCTGTGGTATCGCGGCAGTAAATTCGTGCATCGGAACCGCCTCGGAGTCACCGCGGCCACCTTGGCCGCGGCGGCCCTCGCCGCCACAGCCCTCGCCGGGGTGAACTGGGGCCGTGCGAGAAGTGCCGAATTGGAAAGCTTGGCACAGCAAAGGACGCTTGAAGACGCCGTGGCCCGCGACGAGCGGCTCAGCAATGGCATCATGAGTGGTCTGACTGTCGACATTCTTGGTTCGGTGAACAACGCGCTCATCGACATTCCCAATGCAATGCAGGCTCGAAAGCAACTCGTCAATTCGGTCCGGCGGGCGTTGAGCCAGGTCGAAGCCGACATTCCGCCTGGTCCGGCACTTGACCGTGCACGAGCTCGCCTCCTTGGCGCCAGCGCGAATCTGTACAACAGTCGAAATCTCGGAAAGCATGAGGATGCCGTCGCTGCGGCAACGGAGTCCGTATCGCTCTGGAGAAAGGTCCACGACCTTCCCGATGTCGCTGCCGATCAGCACCGTGAAGACACCAAGGGCCTGGCCTCGGCCCTGCTGGTGCTCAGTGAGATTCAGACCTCCTCACAGGTCGACAAGGGACAATCCGCCGAGTCACTCAGGAACGCTCAGGAGGCCGAGGAACTGCTCGATCGGCTGGTCAGAGATCAGCGAGACGACATGCAGTCGCAACTTCTTCATTGCCATGCTCAGATCGAACTCGGCAAGCGATGGTATCGGCTCAGTGAGGATCCGGCCGGCCAACGATTTGCTCCCAAGGATGAAGCGGATCGCGCCTGGCGAGACGCGACCGCCGACCTGGATCGCCTTCGACGCAATGCCTCGTCGATTCAGGATGAAGTGGATGTCCAGCGAGAGATCGCGATCGCCAAGGAACAGATTGCATTCTTCGTTGAAATGCAGGGCTGCCCGCAGGATGCTCTCAAGTGGTATGGAGAAGTTCGGAATGCTTGGGAAGAGGCCCTGAAGTCTCTCGACAACAATGCTGAACCTGGAAAGAGAACCGGCTATCGCCGCAAGATCATTCAAGCAGTTCGGTGGCAGGCGAGCGCTGCCCGCAATGCCGGTGATTGGGATCTTTCCCGCCAATACGCCGATGAACACGCCACCCTTGCCCAATCGCTCGCCGAGGAGAGGTCTGGCGAGGCCCTTGCGGATTCACTTCGCGCCGACGCCGCCGAGGTGCTCGGAAACGCCTGGCACGACCAAGCGTGGAATGCACGCGACGAGGGACGACTCGACGATATGCGTTCCCTCGCCGAACAAGCCATTCCTTACAACACGGAATTCGTCGAGATCACCGCCAAGGCCGCCACAAGACCCGGCGCTTCGACGAATGAGAGATATCGCTACGCCATCGCCCTCGAAAAGCTCGGCAACGTTCAAATGCTCACAGGCAACCTCGCCGCGGCGGAGGCATCGCTTCGCGAGGCGCAGGCCCTGCAATTCGAGATCACACAGATTGATCCCTACTTCGTTCGCGCACGGCAGGCCGGCCCACGAATCAACGGATCGGTTGCCGAGTGTTATTTCGATCTCGGCCGGCTCGACGAGGCGAAAGAGCTTGCCGAAGATGCCTCCGATGAATGGGCCACACTTCGCCACGGCGCCGATGCCGAGACCCTCTTCGAAACCAGCTCTGCCGTTCAGATGTATCGACTCCGAGCACGAATCGACTCGCAGCAGGGCCGGCCGGCGGTCGCCGCCAAGCTCACGCAGGACGCCATCGCTCTCCTGCCTGATTCTCGCGCGACCTCCTGTGATCCGTGGGTGAAGATTCGCCAGGTCTTGGACGACGACCTCGACACCTACTCGAATCCTTCCGCTCCCTGACGGAACTCAGCGCCCCAGCAAGACCATTGCCACGCCAACCGGAACGAGTGCGCCTACCCCCGCGGCCACGTCGTCGAGCAGGATCCCCCATCCGCCTGCCAGCCGCTGCAAACGACCGATCGGCCACGGCTTGGCAATGTCCAGCAGCCTGAAGCCGGCGAACGCGACCCCGATCAGGATCAGTTGTTCCCGAAATGCCCCTGCCCACCACGCGGGAATCAGCGCGATCGCTTGGCCGCACACCTCGTCGATCACGCACGCCCCAGGGTCCTTGCCGCTCCACGCCCCTTCAATCCTTCCTCCCAGCATGACGCACACGATTCCGCTCATCACGGCCAGTCCCATCAACACGCCGAGATACGTCGCCCGGCTCGACTCCCACCCCAGCAGGAGACCTGCGATGGCCACCGGCAAGAGCGATCCCCACGTTCCCGGCCCGAACGGCATGAATCCGATCCCCCCGCAGCTGGCCACCAGCCGCACCCAACGCGTCGAGCCTCGCTCTAGCTCGGTCACCACCCCAACCCCTTCGACGATTGCCAAGCCCGAATCGAATATGGAGTAGCACTCAGGATCGTTGCCGCAACCGTCATCCACACCAGCACATCCCGCGACTCCGTCCAGCCGCTCGACAATCCTTCATGTGTGGCACACAGGATGCAGAACGGGATCGTCACCGACTGCACATACATTTTCAGCTTCCCCGACCAGTCCGCCGGGAACGCCACGCCCCGGCTTTCCAGGACTGCCCGGATGGTCGTCACCAGAAACTCCCGACCCACGATCACCACCACCATCCACGCCCGCACGCCGGACTCGCGGCCCAATCCCTCCCCCACCAGCATGATGAACGCCCCCAGCACGAGAATCTTGTCCACAAACGGATCCATGATCCGCCCGAACGCCGACACCGCATTCCACCGTCGGGCCAGATATCCGTCCAATACATCGCTCAACGCGGCCACGATGAACAACACGATCGCTACCCGCCCCCGGGCGACTTCGGAATAGCCGTCGATCTCGACGCTCAACACGACGAAGAACGCCAGCGCCAGCGCCAGCCGCGCCATGGTGATCGCGTTGGGAATCGAGCGGCGGATATCGGACATCGCGGTTGATGGTACCGGTTCCCCTCGACGTCCACACGCGCCACATCCCATCTCAGCTGCCTGGACCATCACCCTCGCCAACCCCGACTATCATTTTCCCATGACCCAGGGCCAACTCATCGCCGACGCTATCGAACAGACCGATTCCCTCCTCTCCCGTTTCCTTCCCGGGTTCGACGACTCCAACCACACCAAGACGGCCCCCTTCCTTCCCAATCATGTGGCATGGAACCTCGGCCACCTCGCCATCACCATGCATCTCTGCATCGAACGGATGGGCAAAGGCGCCCCGCCGCCGGAAGACTTCAGCGACGACGATCCCTCCCGCACTTTTCGCCGGTCCGACGTCGGCTACGGCTCCAATCCCGAGCCGGACCCGTCAAAATACCCCCCGATGGCCCGCTGCATTGAGATCTTCCGCAACGCCGTCAAACGGCTCGCCGCCGTCTATCGAAGCGCTGACGACCAGTTCCTCTCCCACCCGGTCACTTGGGGCAATGGCTCCACAACCGCCCGCGATCTCGGCTTCCGCATGGTCTACCACAACGGAAACCACACCGGCCAGATCACCGACCTCCGCCGCGCTCTCGGCCTGCCCCGCGTTCTCGGCTGAATCTACGCCTCTGTCGGGACCTCCAAAGCCTTCCTGTCGCCGGCGGTTTCAGGCGCCACCCGCGCTGTAAACAGCAGCGCAATCAACAGTGCTGCGGCCGCCCCAACCCCCGCCTGCACACCCCACAGCGACTTCCATTGCATCTCGCCGGCTTGAGCGAAGGTGTCCAGCCATTCGTTGTAGACGCCCGCCAGAATCGGCCCCACGCCGAGAATGATGATGCCGTATGCCGTCTGCGCGGAATGCCGCACATCCACAGTCGCCACCCGCTCCACATAGATGAACGACGCCGCGAAGAAGCACGCATAGCAGAACCCGTGCAGCAGCATCGCCCACACCGCGATTTGCCGTGATTCCTCCATCGTCGCCGAGAAAATCCCATACCTCAGGGCAAAGCACGCACACCCCAGCACCATGGTCCACTTGAAGCCCAGTCGCTTGATCAGGAGTCCCAGCATCGCCAGCACCGCGATCTCGCTGAACTGACCGATCGACATGATCGGCCCCACGTACGCATCCTGAAACCCAAGCGCCGACAGAAACGGCCCCGTGCGAATGAAATACACCTGGTGAATCATGCTGATCAACAGCGCGCCGAGGCTCAACACCACGATGTCCATCCGCGCCCACAGTCGAAACGCCCGCAGGAACGCCAGCGGGTGCTCCACGCTTCGGGATGGCGGCGTTTTCGGCAGCATCACCATCGCCCACACGCCGTAGATGATCGCCAACGCTCCCGAAACTCTCAGCGCATCGGCAAACAATCCCACGGAATTCGGCTTCGCCACACCTGCCAGAAACGGCGGCAGATGCGTCAGCTGGAGATCCGTCTGCATCCACAGGAGCGAAAACGCATTGCTCGCCACAATCCAGCCGATCGTGCCCCACACCCGAACCTGGGGAAACCGCCGCGCTGGATCATTCAAATGGGCGAAGGCGATCGAGTTCGTCAGCGCCAGCGTCGGCATATACAGCACCGAATACAGGACCGACATCGCTGTGAACGTGACATAATCGTGCACGTAATACGTCAGGAATTTCACCACACCCCCAAGGATCAGCAGCAACCCGAGATAACGCTCGGCATTCATCAGCCGGTCGGCCACCTGCCCCGCTAGAAACGGGGCCGACACCGCTCCAATCGACGCGGCCAATCCCAGAATCCACCCCACCTGCCCTCCCGTGAACCCCAATCCCCCGTTCGCCGGGTCCCCCTGCAGATAATTGGCCAGATACGGCAGCCACACCCCCCACACCGCATACTGCAGAAACATCATGATCGAGAGGGGAACCATCACCCAGCTGCCGCCATTGCGCGCGGGAGTCATCTCATTCATGGGGGGTGAGTGTAACAAAGTGTGTGGGACCCGCGCTGCAGCCCGCGCCATCCCTGCAGCGCAGAACATCTTCGGCGAAGGCACGCACTGAATCCGCATCAGCCCCAGCGCATACCCCCGCGCTTTCCAACTACCACACCCGATATCGACCGGTGGCTCACATCTTCAGATCAAAGCTCCCGACGCTCTTACCACCCTTGTCGTCTTCAATCTCCACCCAGAGCTTGCTTCCCGCCGGGACGGGGCTGGGTATCTCCGCATGGGTGTGCCACCGGTTCGGGTCATGAGGGTCTTCAATTTCCGCCTTTGCCTTGACACTTCCCCTTGCATCCTCGGTTCCGATCCAAAGGCGCAATGCCGTCACCTCAACCTGGGAGCCGGTTGCCGCCGTCACCGTGACATCGATCGGGGCATCCTTCCCCGCGACAATCTCTCCCTGATCACGAGTGGCCACTGCCGTAAAGGAACCGATGGTCTGGGTGCCAAGTTCAATGACCCGTCCGCCGTGGCCATGCGAGCGAGCATCCCCGTCGGCATGTTCATGTCCATGCTCGTCGTGGGCATCCGCGTGGTCATGATCGTCGTGGGCATCAGCGTCCGCGTGATCGTGGCCGTGTTCATCATTGGCTGCGGCCGGTGGCGAACCGGATTTTTCTTTCCCACACCCGGACAGCACGGTGAACGCAAGGGATGGCGAGAGAATCAAGGCGGCGATGTGAAGAACATTTGAGCGCATGAGAGATCTCCTTATGGATGATTCTGGGACCTGGATATGGAATCGGCGTCACGATGCCTCCTCGTGACGACCCCTGGGGACGTGAGTGATGCTTTCGGGAACCAACCGGGACGGACCAACTGATTCAGCGCGAACTCCGTGCACCAGCGCAAAGCCGGCGGGCACAACGATCAGGTTGAGAAAGGTCGATGTCAAGAGGCCGCCAAGCACCACCACCGCCAGCGGGGCAAGAAGCTCACTGCCCGGCTCGCCGACAGCCAACGCCAACGGGAGCAACCCAAGGGCAGCGCACAGCGCTGTCATGAGAATCGGGACAAGGCGCTCAAGCGACCCTTGGACGATGGCTTCCTCGATGGGCTTTCCGTCAATCTCCATCAGATGCCGGTAATGGTTGACCAGCAGGATGCCGTTGCGGACAGCAATGCCGAACAGGGTAATGAAACCGACAAGACTGGCAATCGACAGCACCGGCGCCTGATACATCGCCTTGTTGAGGCCGAAGAGCGCCAGGCTGTTGCGAAGCAGTCCGGTGTGAAGCAGAGAATCGGTGACGAAGATGGCCGCAATGCCGCCGATGGTGGCCAGCGGAAGGTTGACCATGACGAGGGCTGCAACCTTCAAAGACCCGGTGGAGAGTTGCAGCAGCATCAGCATGATGATGGCGATCCCCGCGCCGGCGATCACAAGTGTGCGGCTGGCCGATTGCTGGGCCTCGAATTGCCCGCCAAACTCCACCAGATAGCCCTCGCGATGCACGATGGGTACGACGCGGGCCTTGACCTGGAGCACGAGGTCGCCAAGGTTGTACCCGTCGGCGACATTGCAGGAAATGACCGCCTTTCGCTGGGCGTTCTCACGGGCGATGATATTGGGCGTCCGCTCCGGTCCGATGTCGGCGACATCCCGCAGTCGAACGGTCGGACCCGGGCGTTCGTCTTCAGCGGTGCCGCGCAAGAGCAGGTCCTTCACCTGTTCGATGCGCTCCCGCTCCGACGCATCAAGCCGAACGACAATCGAGTACCGGCGCACTCCCTGATTCACCTCCGCGACGTCCTCTCCGTAGAGAGCCATCTGCACCTGGTCGGCGGCCTCGGCGGCGGTCAGGCCCGCCGCGGCCAGCTCCTGATGCCGATACCGAATTGGCAAACTGCTGATCAGCACCTCACGGTTTGCAGTCACATCTCGCGCTCCGGGAATCGTCTTGAGTTCGGTTTCAATTCTTTTGGCCAGCGATCGCAAGGTTGCCAGGTCTTCCCCATAGACGTTGATGGCGATCGCCGCCGGGGTGCCCGAGAGAATGTGCGACAGGCGATGTTCAATCGGCTGGCCGATTTGAACGGTGACTCCAGGCACCGCGGTGGCAATCTCGGCGATCTCGCGACGGATGGCCGATTTGTCGCCGCCCGGAGCGACAAGGATGTCCAGCTCGCTGTTGGACACGGGCTCGGCATGCTCGTCTCGCTCAGCCCGTCCGGTGCGGCGGGTAACGCTTTTGACGCCCTCAATCTGAATGAGTCGGGCCTCGATGGCCTCGGCCGATCGGTTGCTCTCGGCGAGTGACGTACCGGGTGGCGACGATACGAAGACGGTGAATGATCCTTCATTGAATTCAGGAAGAAATGATGTTCCGAAGGTCCGGGCCAATAGCAGCGAGAGCCCCGTTGCAGCGAGCGCTCCCCCGAGCACCATGCTGCGATGCCGCAGTGACCATCGCAGCGACGGCGCATACCACCTCTTCAGCCATCGAACGATGACCCCATCCTGGTGCCCTGAAACCGGCGGAGCGGCGGGTTCGTTCGACGAGCTCTGTGCAGAGGCGCTGCTGCGGGAACGAGTCCGCAGCAGCAGCTTGCACATCGCCGGGGTCACGGTGAGCGCCACCACCAGCGATGCGAGAATCGACACGATGTACGTTGTCGCCAATGGCGCAAAGAATCGACCTTCAATTCCTTGAAGAAAGAGCAGCGGAATGAAGACGATGACGATGATCACCGTCGCGAAGACCATCGCCGGCCGAATCTCATTGCTCGCGTTGAAAATGACGTCCACCTTCTTCAGACGCTTTGATTCCGGCAGACGAACGTTTTCGTTGAGCCTGCGGAAGACGTTCTCAACGTCGATGATGGCGTCGTCCACCAGCACGCCAATGGCCACAGCAAGGCCGCCGAGGGTCATGACGTTCAGCGTCTGGCCCAACCATTCCATGGCGAGAAGCGTGACCGCGAGCGACAACGGAAGTGCGGTCAGCGTGATGATCGTTGTCCGAATATTGAGAAGGAACAGAATCAGAATGACGGCGACGATGATGGTTGCATCCCGTAGCACATGGAGCACGTTGCTGACGCTCCGCTCGATGAAGTGGCTCTGCCGGAAGACCTCCCGATTAATGACGATTCCCTTGGGAATGCTCTTCTCAACCTGGTCGATGGCATGGTCGATGGCACTCGTGAGCATCAGGGTATTGGTGCCGGGAGATTTCTGAACGGTGAGCACGACCGCGGGCACACCCTGGTTGGCGGCCGTTCCTCGCTTGGGGGCTCCGCCGAGGACAACCTCGGCCACTTCCCCGATCGTGATCGGTAATCCGTCCTTCATGGTGACCTTCGTTGCGGCAATGTCGCGAACGTTGGTCACTCGTGCCGCCTGGCGCACGGGCAGCTCAGCGCGGTCAACATCCGAAAGATAGCCCGCACTTGCCGTACTGTGGGCGTTTCGGGCCGCTTCCACCACGTCGGCGATGGTCAGCCCGTACAGGGCGAGTCGGTCCTGCCTGACATTGATCTGGTACTCCGGCAGTTCTCCGCCGATGGCAGCAACCTGAGAGACACCGGGAATCGCCAGCAATTTGTTTCGCAGGTCAAACTCGGCATAGGCGCGAAGCTCAAGATCGCTGACGCTCTGGTCCGGAGACGACAGCGCCAACAGCATGATCTCCCCGGTGATGCTGGTGATCGGAGTCATCACCGGTTCAACACCGGGAGGCATGGCGTCCCTTGCCCCGACGAGACGCTCCCCAACGAGCTGACGCGCCCGATAGATGTCTGTGCCCCAGTCAAATTCCACCCAAACCAGCGAGAGGGAGATCGCCGATGCGCTGCGCACTCGCCGGACGCCGGGGAGACCATTGACCGAAGACTCGATCGGAAACGTCACGTACTGTTCCACCTCGTCAGCCGCCAGACCGCCGGCCTCGGTCAGCACGACGACGGTCGGGGCATTGAGCTCCGGAAACACATCGACCGGCATCTGTGGAAGCCGGACGACGGTGTAGACCAGGATCGCGGCCGCGATCAGGAGGACCAGCGTCGATTGATTCAGCGAGAATGAAATGAGATTCTTCAGCATGGGAGGTCCTGCGGACGCGGCCTAGTCATCGCCCTCGTGAAACGTGCCGTCGGGATGAAAATGGCCTCCCTTGGTAATCGTGCCGCTGGTCGCGACCATGAGCTGGTACACACCGTCGAGCACGATTTCGTTGCCTTCGGCCACTCCGCTCTTGATGACCACCCACCGGCCATCGTCGATGCCCAGGTCGGCCTCCATGCGGATCGCCCTGTCGGGATTCGCGGGATCGCGGCGAAAGATAAGGGCCTTCGTTCCATCGCGGGCCACGCACTGGAGTGGGATCGCAAGCTCCGCATCGCTGCCCCCCGCCGTGACTACTTCGAGAAACGCCGCCACCCCCGCTCGGGCCCACGATGGCGCCGCATCGGCCGCGGGGTGCTCCGGGCTCAGGACGAGGTCAATCGTCCGTCGTTCGTGCTCCGCTGTCGGCGCAAGCGTCAGCGTTCCCGAAATTCGATTCATCGCGCTCGATGGTGCGTTGTCGTCCTGAGCAGGCACGACCGTTGCGGATTGCCCGTTTCGCAGTCTTGGCAGATCGCTCTGATACCCCACGGCCCGGAAACGGACCTGCTCCGGCTGCACGGTGACAAGCACGGACTCGTGAGCATCAAGGACTGCACCCGAGACCGCATCCACGTGCTCAACGACGCCCGGGGCAAGGGCGCGGATCTCGATGCTGCCCAGGGTGCTCCACCGAGGCACTGCTCCTGATCCTGCGGTCTGCCGAAGCTCATCGGCCGTCAGGCCGCTCAGACTCGCCGCAGCCTCGAAGAGAATCAACAGTCGCGATCGCGCTGCGTCAAGCTGTGCTGCAGATTCCACCTTGCGCGCCAGAAGGTCAGCTTCCTTTTCCAGTGTCTCCGCCAGGTCGGACCGAGCGCTGGCGAGCGAAGCCCGCGCCTGGGCAACCTCATCGCCGCGGGCGCCGCCGGCCGATTGCAGTTGCTCCAGCGTCTTGACGCGCCCGGCCCACACATCAACCGCATTCTGGATCTCTGCATGGTGCGCTTCATGGGCGTCGAGCAGCGGGCCAATCGATTCGACTCCCGCCTGTGCAAGCCGCACCGCAGCTTCCGCATCCGTCAACTCGCGCTGCATCTCTCGCCACCGCGGCGAGTCGACGCGATATAGCGGCGTCCCCTCGCTTACGGTGTCGAATTGGGTGACCAGCACCTCAACGCGTCCGCCGGCGGGCACGCGATATTCGCGTCTGGCGGATGGGAGCAGTTCGAATCGGCCCGGAACTCGCAGCGTTCTCGCCACCTCGCGCACCTCAACTCTCGCGAATGTGATGCCGAGGTTCTGCCGCACCGATGCATTGATGTCCACGCGGTTGCTGGGCGGGGCGGTCGGCTCAGCAGTCTTTGCGGTTGACTCCCCGCCGCCGCGATCACAACCCCAAAGCGCGGTGAGGATGGCCAGGAACAGAATGGAAGAAATTGGACGGTTCAACATGGTGCCTGCCTTGAAGGTGTTCAATCCCCGGAGTGTTCAGACTCGTCGAGTTGCGAGTGACCGTTTGATCCCGTCGGAGCGGGCCCGAGCAGCTCATCCACGCGGATGGCGCTGATCGATTCCGCCAGCCTGGCGTCAATCAATTGAAGTTGCGCAACGTACTGCGTCTTGATGGCTTCCAGCATGATCAGGGGCTCGACCCGGCCCATCGCCGCGATCCGCCGGACCTCGGCCTCCTGCTCGTCAGCCATCGGCGCCACCGACGACTCGATCGCTTCACGCTGCAATCGACCGGCGTGGTGCTGAATCAGCGCGATGGCCAGTCGCGCTGACAGATGTTCATACGTCGTCGCGAAAATCTCGCGGGCCACGATGCGCTGGGCCTCCGCTTCCGCCACGCCCTGCTGATTTCGATTCCAAAGCGGAATCGGCAGGGATACGCCCAGGAGAACTCGATCATCGCCCTGATCGGTGCCGTAGCCCGGGCCGATCGTGAGATCCGGATACTGTCGGCGAACTTCCGCGCGAAGCGCCCGGTCCGCCACCTCGTATTGCGCCCGAATCGCCGCCAGCTCGGGATTGAACTCCTCCATCTGGGCGGGGTACTCCTCGGCGGCAAGTTCCCGAACGGGAAACGTCATGACAGGTACGAGAGTGATCGTGGCCGCGGGGGAAAGCCCCATCGCCAGGCGAAGCTCGTGCTCAAGCTCCCGAGCCTTCGACTCCAACACCACCTGCTCCGCTTCCCGCGTTGCCAGCTCAACGGCGAAGAGCCGTGACTCGACCCGGCTCAGCGAGCCCGCGACTTCCTGTCTGGCGGCCAGCTCTGCAATTTCTCGCAATCGGACCGACAATGCTTCGGCGCTTTCGGCTCGCCAGGTCGCCGCCGACCATTCCATCCATCGTTCACGCAGCATCGCCCGTGTCGCCCACTCCCGGGCGGCCAGCCGGTCAAACTCTGCCGCCAGGGCTGCACCGGCCCGTTGTTTCTCAGCGTCGAGCCTCCCGGAGATGGGAATCGTCAGGCCAACCGTGGAACCGACAACCCAAGGGTCGAGTCCGCCCGCCCCGGAAACAATCCGTTCCAGGTCCACGCCGAACACCGGATCCTCCCACAGCCCGGCATGTTCGGCCGTCGCCCGCATCACATTGAGCTCCAGCCGCGCCACCCGCAAATCGGGATTGAAGACCATCGCCACCACCTCCCCCTCGCGCAGCGTCAGCCCATTCCCCGGATCAAACTCCGCTGCGGCCGTGTCGCCTTCGCTCGCCAGCCGTGCCGCCATCGCTCGAACGCTCTGGTCGGCGGGCGACCGCCCCAGCCACTCCGTGCGCACCTCCGCCACACTCAGCGGCCGCTCGCGATAGTCCTGGCATCCTGCAACACCAGCCGAAAGCAGCGCTGAGACCGCAAGCCCGAGCGGCAGCACTCGATGCACGCCAGCCCGTTGCCTTGTTGACGTCGAACACTCTGAAATCATGATGAACCTAGCCTGCTGAAAGGGGTCAGCGCGTGGGCTGACATCAGGAATTGACCAGCGCACAGCAACTCGACTGCGAGGTTGCAGCTCTCCGGCGTCCGCACCAGGATTGAAATCAAACGAGAAGGGCGCTGCTCGTCCACATCAACCGCGCGCAGGCATCAAGCCCACAGAGATGTCGAGGCGCTACCGGCGACCATCCCAACATCACCAGACCGGCCGCTCCCCGCGGAAACCCCGATCCATCCGCCGGCGTTCCAGGCTCTCCCGGCCATCCGGGAATCGGTGATGGACACCACACCGGAACGACGGCGAGGTCAAAAACCGCCACCGCGGCCGGCAACTCTACCGCCCGGCTCAGCGCCTGATCCTGATCCGGAATGTTGATCGGGACCCCGTCATCACACGGCGGCAAGTCGGCTGGGCACCGGTGCGTGTGGCAATCAGCCACCTGTTCGGCAATCACGTCGGCCGGACCGCTGTGCCAGTGCGATACGCGCTCGTGGTGCTGATGGACAAGAAACGTCGTGCCCCCGAAGAGGCTCACCACCAGCAGCGACGCCGTGAGCATCACCGTCAACACGCGCGACACCGCCAGCCAGACCATGCGGCCAATCGGACTGCGAAAATGGCGTCTGCTGGACTGCATTGCTGAAGACTGCAGTATATCGGTCGATTTCGTGGTTTCTTGCATTGTTTTCCAGCGCTGCCGTGTGGGCCCACGGTCCCCGGCCCCCCGGGTCGAGAACCCTCGGTCCTCCAGGTCCCCAAGCAGTCGGATCAAGGTGTTCTGGGAAAGTCCCCCTCTCTCCCCCCTCCTTTCCCGGCTCCCAACTTCTCCACTTCGCCAACTCCAACACCCTCTCCATCGGTATTTTCACCGTTCCAGCTTCCGCCGACCAGACACCCCGTACAGTGCGCCCGATCTCCGCCGGCGCAGGGCGGAGCGAGGAGAGAACACCCATGCATCACACGTTGAGCTTCTGTGCCGCCCTCGGGCTGGCGTCGGCCGCCCTTGGCCAATCCATGAACATCGACTTCGGGTCATCCGCTTCGACGCCGCCAAGTTCCTTCGCCGCGTCGGGCGCCCCCGGCGTCTGGAATTCCATTGACCTTCTCCTCGAGGGCCAGAAGCACTCCGACCCCATTCCCCTCGTCGATCTCAACGGCAACCCCACCCCCTGCACCATGGTGGTCTCGGTCGCCTACGGCACGCTTGACTACCCCCACGCCGAAATCTCCGGCGATTTCACCGCGCTGATGAACGATGCCCTCTTCTCTCTCAGCCCCGACATCGCCATGCACATCACCATCAAGAGCCTCGAACCCGGCGACTATCGCATCATCATCTACGCCTGGGACTATCCCACCGATTCCTTCGGCGTCGCCGCGTTCCTCGGCGGCTCACCGCTCTTCCCCGGCAGTTGCGGCGGTCCCTGGACCGGCCAACCCACCGTCGGCGTCACCACCCTTGCCCAAACCTCCTTCATCAACGGCACCGCTGCCTTCGAAGTCGTCGGCGCTGGACCCGGCTCATTCTTCAACGGTTCCGGCGTCATCAACGGCCTGCAACTGCTCAAGGTCGGCCCCGCACCCTGCGATCCCGATTTCAACAACAGCGGAACCGTCGATGGCGCAGACCTCGGCCTCCTGCTCGCGTCATGGGGCGGTCGCGGCCATGCCGACCTCGACGGCAGCGGCCTTGTCGACGGCGCCGACCTCGGCCTGCTGCTGGCGGCATGGGGCGATTGCCCCACCATCGACCCCTTCGACTGCGGTGTGCAGCTTGCCCGGGGTCGCGGCAGGCAGGGCGCTCCAAGCGATTGCCTCGTCGTCCACCCTGCGCCCGGCTGCGGCGAACCGGAGTGTTGCGATGGAGTGTGCACGATCGACTCCACCTGCTGCAGCCTCGCGTGGGATCAGATCTGCGTGGATATCGCCAACCTCACCGCGGCGTGCTCGGGCGGCATCTATCCCAAGTGCGGCAACCCCGCCTCCGGCAGTTGCTTCACCTTCAACGACTCCCTGCCCGGCTGCGAGGATGCAGACTGCTGCGACACCATCTGCGATATCGACAGCTACTGCTGTGCCTTCACCTGGGACAGTTTCTGCGCTGACGCCGCCTCGGCGATCTGCGGCGAGTCTTGAACTCGATGCCTCTCCTACGCGGCGGAAGCAGTGGCGTCCACCCAGAGGAGAAATCGGGTAGTCGGGGGAAGAGACTGAGAGGCTGAGTAGATGATTCAGTGGTCCAATGCAAAAGGACTTCAGCCGGTGAATCTCTGCAATCTTCGATTCTCTCACTCCTCTCCGATGCGAGGTCAGCCACCCGCGACCCCGTTGGCAATGCGGCAGGCTTCGCCAAGCTTCATGCGCAACCTTACTCAACATTTCGCAGGCAAAATGTTGCTTCTGCTCTTATCCCGTCCAGGCTCCAAGCAACAGTCCAAGGTCACCCCCGTCCACAGTCCCATTGCCGTCGATGTCTGCACCACCGCTATCAGCGCCCCACGCTGCAAGCAAAAGTCCTAGATCAGCACCATCGACATCCCCGTCACCATCCAGATCGCTCACTGCGATCACAACTTCACATCCATTCGGAACGCCATCGTTGTCGTCATCCGCCGCGTCATCGAAACCCTCGCACACATCGATGCAGTTTGGCATTCCGTCACCGTCGTCGTCCAAATCCGGGACGCCGCAACCACACAAGCCGGGAAACTGCTTCAACGGATCATTCGAGCATGGATCGTCAAGATCGCAAATCCCGTCGCCGTCTTGGTCGTAATCCGGAGCGCCATCGCCGTCGCAATCTGGCGCCGTCGGCGGGACGCACCAGACCGGCATGTCGATCGCCTGGAACAACTGAGGACCTATTTTGTAAGACACCGACAGACTTCCCCAGAAGCCCGGATCGACGGTGTACGTCGTCAGCTGCGCGATCAGCACGAGATGGTCGCTTCCGGCCGGCGGAAGCAGCACTGGAGTCATTGAATACCAGCCCTCATTCACCTGTCCTAGAAAATCAAAAGCGGGGACACTGAACCCTGGAACAACGGCTAGCGGGTACGGCCCTGGTGAGCTTGTCAGGTCAATAGTCACGAAACTGTCGTACGCTAATGTTGGATTCGCCGGAATGAGACTCGCCTTCGGCGGCAGCACCGTCCCAAGCGGATGCTGCCAGAAACCTTGCGGGGAAAAGGTCTGCAACATCACGCCAGTTGCACTGGCCTTAAAGGCATTTTGAACAACGCTGCTCGCATCCTCGAAATGCACGTATACACGGGTACACACTCGGTCAGGACCGACAAGTTCGTGTTCGTACACGAGGTACGGTGCTAGGACTGTCTCGCACGTATCACCCACTCCGTCTCCATCTACGTCAGATTGGTTCGGATTCGAATTCAGCGGGCAATTGTCGCAGAGATCGCTCACACCATCTGCGTCTGTGTCAGCCCCGTCGAGGAATGTCCAATCGGCATGGTCCTCGACGTGCATGGTGTTGTTCTCAACGTTCGCGTCCGCCACGTTGAGCACCACCCACACATCTGAGCTACCTTCTCCGAGTTGACAGAATGTAGGTAAGTCAACCCACGTCGACCCCAACGGCCCCACCTCGCCGCCCCATTGGAACGTCTCCAACTTGATCCCGTCAGGATGTCCATCGCTCGATGCCCAGACTTCAAATTCCAGCCAGCCAGCCCACGCCGCCGTTGAGTAGTTGTGAAGCAGAAAATGGGCGTCGTCGATGTAGTCGACTGGGCCATATATGGCGCTCCGCGGCAGAAGCCAGAGCGGTACGAGATCCGGACTCGACGGCTGTTGCGACTGTATCCAATCCAACAATTGAACGAACATCTCCGGCTGAATCTGAACATCAAATGCGTTCCCAGCCAACGTAGCGCTCGACGTCACCGCCCAGGCTACGTCATCACGCACACCGGCCGCACCGCTCATTCCATCAAGTTGGACGTCCTCGTTCTCAAACCAGATCTCGTTGCCCAGACCTTCGCATCCATCGTAACTGCCTGCTGTCCCGTACATCTGGCACTCGTTGCCGCCGATCTGTGGATATCCCGATTTCTGCCAAACACCACTTTCGAACCATTCACAATCCGTGTGGAACCCGAAAGCCAGCCACCCACTTAACGCCCCGATCGGACGGTCCAAACGCACGACCGCCACATCGTAATCGAGGTCGCACGGCCAAGGCGAACACCCGCCAAGCCACCCTTCAACGGGCAACATCGCGGCCCAGTTGGCTGCTCCAAACGGCCAGTCCGAACAAGACATCCCAGGTACGGCGTAGCCCTCGACCACCCATCCTCCCGGATTCCCAAACACGCAATGTGCCGCCGTCAACACGTGGTACGGATCGATAAGCACGCCGCTGCATTGCCCCGCGCTTCCATCTGACCAGAGATGCGGCATCGCACACACGCAACTGTTTGGGTAGGCACTGCTGTTATCGATCGGCGTCAACGAGCCAAAGTCGGCCACGCCGCCTTGTGTTGAAGCACGAACGGAAACGGCGCCACATGAGCTGTTGGTTTTCGCAGAATCTGTTTCGCGCCTCTGGCTGGGCCATGCGCACCGTTCAATGCTCGAACTCATGACGAATCCGGCTAGGCACATCCAACATTGTATTTGACGGACCGGCATCTTCGGACCCTCCACAGAACGACAAAGGTTTTGAATGTTTGCTCCCGCCCACCATCCTCCATCGCGAAATTCCCAATACCGTTCGTCATCTCATTCGCCTCGATCCTCGCCTGCGAAGCCTTCGATACGTGG
>CAYOWQ010000015.1:0-50624 GCA_964407695.1 uncultured Isosphaeraceae bacterium
CTGATGGTGGCTCCGCGATGACACCGCAGGAGATGGCCGAACTCTTCGGCTATGAAACCATCGAAGAACTTCTCGACTGGCTCATCAGTCTCGACTTCGAAACGATGCAGGGCTGGCTGCAATTGTTGCAGGATTGACGAAGACGCGGCCGGCCGCGATCGTCGGAGCATCGCCCTGTTCGGGACTTGATGTCGTCTTGCACCACCAATTCAAGGTCGGCCTGCTTGATTCGCACGCAGCCGAGATGTCCCTTCGCCGCATCGGTCTACGATAACTGGGAGGATCGCAGATCATGGCTACCCCATGTGTGCCGGTTGTCATCTCGCTTATTCCAGCGGCCACGATCCCGCCCCTCATCGACGCCTGCCCCGTCTTCCCCGCTGACAACGTGTGGAACACCCCGATCCACACCCTGCCCGTGCACGATCTCTCCGATGCGTGGGTCGCATCCATCGGCCTGAATGGCAAGCTGCATCCCGATTTCGGATCGTTCTATCTCGGCTCGCCCATCGGCATCCCCTTCGTCGTGGTGCCCGCCGATCAGCCGCTTGTCGACATCTCGTTCTATTACCCCATGCAGAGCGACCCCGGGCCGTATCCGATTCCTCCGGATGCGCCGATCGAAGGCGGCGAAGACAGCGACGGCGATCGGCACATCCTCATCGTGCAGCAGGGGGAAAGCGCCGATGATCCCTGCACGCTCTGGGAAATTTTCGACGCCCATCCGCAGCGGGATGGTTCGTGGGAAGCGGGCTCCGGCGCGGTGTGGTCGCTCGAATCCAATGCGTTGCGGCCGGACGGCTGGACCTCGGCCGACGCCGCGGGGCTGCCGATTCTGCCGCTCCTGGTGCGCTACGACGAGGTGAAGTCGGGTGCGATCAATCACTGCCTGCGCTTCACGGCCGTGAAGACGCAGAAGGCACACCTCTGGCCCGCGCGGCACGACGCGAGCGACTACACAGACCCGAGCATCCCGCCGATGGGGGCGCGTTTTCGATTGAAGACCGAGTTCAACATCGCGCCGTTTCCGCCCGATGTGCAGGTGATCCTGCAGGCGCTCAAGACCTACGGCATGATGCTGGCCGACAACGGTTCGAACTGGTACATCACCGGCGAGCACGACCCACGCTGGGATGATGACGTCATCGGCGCGATCAAGAGCATTTCCGGCTCGTGGTTTGAAGCGGTCGATGAGTCATCGCTGTTGATTGATCCGGATTCCGCGGCGGTGGCCGGCTCGCGGCCGCCAAGCGCTGATCTCAATGGAGACGGCGTGGTGAACGGGGCAGATCTGGGCCTCTTGCTGGCGGTATGGGGAAGCGGCAACGCCGCGGCGGATCTCGATGGCAACGGACTTGTGGATGGGGCTGATCTGGGTGTGCTGTTGTCGCAGTGGACGAGTTGATCGCCGCCGTCGGCCGCGTCCGTGGGAGGGATTTCAATTACCGATGACGTGTCCCATGCGGCCGCATTCCGGCGGGCTAGTACACGCACTCTCCCCACGCGCTAAGAAGAAGGCCAAGGTCGCCACCGTCGACGTCGCCGTCGGTATCGATGTCTTCGATGCAGCCGGGACAGGGGCCCCAGGCGCTGAGCAGAAGGCCGAGGTCGGCGCCGTCGATCTTGCCGTCGCCGTTGAGGTCGGCGGGGCAGGGCACGATGTCGAGCACTTTGAGGACGACCGTGCTGAATGCGCCGCCGTTGCTATAGCCGACAGACCAGAGATAGACCTGGCCGGGAATGAAGGAGACCGGCTCGTTGGCGAACACCCCGCTGAGCCCGCCCGGCGGGCCCTGCAGGATGGTGAAGGTAGAGCCCTCGCCGGGGGTGTAGATGCCGCCGCCGAGGTCGATGAGCGAGACATCGAGCGTGCCCGCGAGTGTCGCGGCGCCGGTCGTCTGCAGTTGATCGTGTTGAAAGCCCACGATGGGGCCGCCGATTTCGACCGCCCACGTCGCCGAAGCTTCGCAGAGGAAGTCGTCGACGGAGGCGATCCCGGGGGAATTGCCAAGGTGCAGCGTTCCTGCGTTGTAGAGGTCTGCACCGTCAAGGCTCACGCCAAGTTGCAGCGTGAGGTCGCCCGTGGAAAGATTCTCGATGATCCCGCCACCGGTGAAGTCGCAGCCGCTCTCGACGATCGACTCACCGCTGAGTCGCAAGCGGGATGTGGCCGCGGCGAAGTTGACGGTGCCGGAATCGTCAAGCGTGGTGTCGGCGGTGATGGTGACGCGGTTGGAAAGGTTTAGCTCGCCGGCCATCCGGAAATCGGAACCTTCAATGCGGGTGACAGGAATGGCGCCGACGCCCGAAAGTGTGAGGGTGCCGGCGCTGGTCCACTCCCCATTCGGATCATCGAGGTTGACAATGAGCTTCCCGAGGAAGGCGCCTGAGATGTTCATGTCGCCGTTGAAGGTGTTGTTGGCTTGGTCGATGGCGTCAACGAAGAGGTTGAAGTTGTTGGCGATCGACCAGTGGGTCTGGCCCGATGAGCCGTCAAGGTCGAAGATGCCGCCGAAGATCGTGGTCGGTCCGTTGACCGCGGCATCGCCGTTCTGCCTCGCATAGCCGCCGAACGTGACATCACCGTCCCAGTCGGTGAACCCATCGAAGTCCACCACCCCGTCGGCGAGGTCGGTACCGAACGCGACAAACGATCCGCCATGCACATCCGTGTCCCCGTTGAATTCAATCTGGGCGCTCAGTCCGATCACCGCCTGGATATCGTTGAGCACCACCGAATCGTTGAATTCCAGCAGCGATCCCTCGCCCAGCGCAGCGCCGCTGGTCAGCCCGAGCGTGACAGGCGCGTTGAATTGGCCGTAGCTTTCGGGCGAGCCCGCGGAGATGTAGCCGTTGATCGCGATCGCGCTGCCATTGATGCGGCTGGGCAAGGGCGTGGTTGAATCGGGGAAGAAGAGGATGTCGGCATTGGGGCCGAGGGTCCATTCTTCGTCGAGGTCCATGGTGAGCTGACATCCGCGGCAGAGCCAGACATCATCATCCATGGTGTCGTGCAGCGCGGTGCCGACGATGTCGAGCGTGGCGAACTTGGAGTCGTCGCCGGACGAGGTTGTGATATTCAGGTCCGCGTCGCCTGCGACGGTGCCGTCGAGATCGATCAGTCCATCGCCCAGCTGGGAGATGGTAAGGCCGTTGAGGCTGGGTTGAATGGTCGCGTTCACCAGCATCGCGGTGGATGCATTGCCGGTGAGCTGAATAACCCCATCGCCGTAGAGCAGCGCATCATCCTCGAGGGTGAAAACGCCGCTGACGAGGAGCACGCCGCCGCTCATGAGAAGCCATGCCTCATCGGTGACGGTCAGGTTGCTCGTCAGCACATCTTGAGGAAACGCATTGTCGCCGACATACAGCAAAGAGTGATAGTCGAAGCCTCGATCGGTGTTGACTCCGGAAATGGTGATGCCACCAGGCACGATCAGCTGGTGGTTGCCCGTGCCGTGCAGGTCCATGCCGTCGGTGATCGTGAGTGAGGCGATGTTGGCGTTCGCGTTGAGGTTGACGCCGCCGTTGATGGCCGGGCCCGTGTTGCCGATGAGGACGATGTTCGCCGGGCCGGGCACGCCGGCGGGAGACCAGTTGCCGGGTGTGGCCCAGTTGCCATCGGCGACGTTCCAGCTCTTGATCTGGCCGGAGGCCGGGGCCCCAAGAGCTGCGGCGACGGCGATTGACGCCGATAATGCCATTCGCGAAATCGTCCCCATGCCGGCCCAGTACTTTCGCGGATCCGCGGACATGCTCTTCCTCCCACGGCGGTGGCAACCGCCTGCACCAGTCTAGGAAGCGGTATCGTGCATCGCCAGACATTTCTTCGGCGGGCGATTTCTCCACCCGGCCTGCCACGCGGAGTTCCCTTCCGATGTGGAGAGTCACGCGCATCTGAACCGAAGGCACAAAAAATCCGCCGCTCCCGCCCTCCCCTCCCTTACCATGGCGCTGTCATGGCACAGCAGATGAGATCCCGTTACCCGTTCACCTCGGCCGCACTCGTTTCTGCCTTCCTGCCCTCCGCGATCGTCGTTGCCCAGCCGACGACGACGATACTGACGCACGGCTTTTCACCCGACAGCAAGGGGTCGTGGGTGCAGGAGATGGCCGCGGCGGTGATCGAGCGCGCGGGAGGCGTCGGCACGGTGTATCGATACACGGGCGACACGGGCCGATGGACGATCGTGCCGGAGGCAGGCGGCGATGGATCGAGCGAGCACGTCGTATTGATCTTCAACTGGGTGCCGGAATCGGCAGAGCCGGCGTTCGGACCGAATTGGAATTATGTGCAGGCGGCAGGCGATGCGCTGGCCGCGATGCTGCGCGACCCGGTCTATGCGGAGGGTGGGCCTGCAAGTCTCGTTGAGGGCCGCACCACACACCTCATCGGTCACAGCCGGGGGGCGTGCGTGATCAGCGAGGCGATTCGCCGCCTGGCGTTGGCGCCCGGGGGGGGAATTCCGGTAGACCAGATGACGACGCTCGATCCGCACCCGGTGAATGGCACGCTCGACTCGCGATACGACCTTGAGTGGGGCGACCCGGTTCCGGTGAGATGGAGCAACGTGGCATGGGCCGACAACTACTGGCGCGCGGACGGCGGCGGGATTCTCAACGGACTTGACTTCGATGGCATCCCGCTCGTCAACACCTTTGGCACGCAGTTGAATGAAGGGTCGCTCAACTGCTGTGCGTATTTCTTTGCGCACCTTGATGTGCATCTCTGGTATCACGGCACGATCGACACTTCGGCGGATGCGGGCGATGGTGAAGAGGACATCACGCCGACGATGCGGAGCACGTGGTGGCCGCAGGGGTACACGGAAAAGGGGTTCTTCTATTCAGGGCTCGGAGGCGGCGCTGCGCAGCGTCCGGCGATTCCGGCTGGTGTTGATCCGGAAAAAGGTTCAGCGCCCTTGATCTACAACGGCGACTTTGAAAATGGGACGTATGCGGGCTGGTGGGCGCACGGCGGCGGCGGGGCGAACGTGGTGAACATCTCGGGCGACTGGGTGAATCGGCTCACGGCAGGCGCACCGATGGCGACGCACAACGTGGCGTATCTGCCGAATGAGATGCTTGAAGTTTCGATGGAGATCCGCCGCGTGGGCGCGGGATCGACCGACGATGTGGTGGGGCTCGCACTTCAGCGGGCGGAGGATCGGTCGCCGGTGATTCTGCCGGGCGCGATGTGGGAGGTGGGTTCGCTTGGCGGCGCGTTTGTGAAGGTGACGGCTATGGTGCCGGTTGAGTTTCGCGGGCGGACGAGCCGGCTCTCGATCGTGCTCGATGGCGGGCGAAACGGTGTGAATTCGACAGTGGATGTCGATGACATCGCGGTGAGTGTCGTGCCGGGGCCCGCGGCGGATGTGAATGGCGACGGCGTGGTCAACGGTGCCGACCTCGGTTTGGTGCTGAGCGCGTGGGGTATGTGTGCAGGATGCCCGGAGGACCTCAACGGCGATGACGCAGTGGATGGGGCTGATCTGGGCGTGCTGCTGTCCCAGTGGACGAACTGATCTCGAGCGTCAGCCCTGTTCACCGGCCGCGGGATTTGTGAAGTCGAAGCTCACGCAGTAGCCGGCGCGCCAGATCGGGTATTCGGTCTCGCAGCGGAAGCCGACGAAGTCGGCGGCATCAAGCCCCGCACGAGAGAAGAGCGATCGAGTCAACTCAATCATGCGCGGATACGCGGGAGTGGGTGTCAGGCGGATGCCGGGGCCGAGCACTTGCAGCGTGGGCGATGCGGCAAATCGCGTCTGCCAGCGGTCGCCCGAGTGTTGAGCGAAGTCGGGTCGCCACAGGTGCACATCGAGCGAAGGAATGCATCTGCAGGCCAGGTCGCGATGCAGGTAGAGATCAAACAGCAGGTGCCGGCAGGGAAAATTCACCAGCGCCCACGCCTCCTCCAGCGGCGGCGACTGCTGCGCAGGGTGCGGCATAATGGTGCGCGTGCCCAGCATCAGGTCCACGGCGCGGCCCGCCGTGGTGGCCGACTCGTCGATCGACTGAACCAGAAACTCGTTGGGCTGCTTCGAGCTGACGATCGGAAGGGGGTCTGAGGTGAACTCGGTGAGCACGGACTGGGGTGTGCGGCCGGTGGCAGGCTCATTCCTGAGGCTGGTGAATTGGCCGGGCGTGGGAGCTTCGCCCTCGTCGAGCCGTGTGGTGAAATTGTGAAAGGTCAGAGGAACCGCATCGGCCCGGGCAACATGCTGCGACAATCCGTGGGCCCGAAACAGTTCCACCATGCTGCGATCGGCCGCGGACGACTGATAGACATAGACCGCTACCCAACACCCGGAATGGCGCCCGGTCAGCTCGGTCGCCGCCTCGAACAAGCGCTTGCGGGTTCGAAGCTGGGTGTCGTCCTCAAGGTCGACGATCCCTGCGTCTTGATGAAGAGTGGCGTCGAGGCGACGGGTGAGCCGCGACTGACTACCCCCCATGGCGCTGATCAGGTCTTGCAGCTGAGTGATGGCGGCCCAGAAACTCGCGGCGGTGGAGGGATCGATGGGAGGCGAGGCGGACTCGGCCGCATCCGCCATCTGCTGGAGCCCGCGCACACCGGGCAGCCGGCTGAGCAGGTCCGGTCCGGAATACGGCCGCGACACGGCGGACACCGCCCGTTGGCAGGTGGTTCGATCGACATCGAGGTAGCGAGACAGGCCGCTGGCGTTGCGGGCTTCGGGGGGACAGGCGGCAAGCAGGGCCAGAATTTCGCTATGCAGGCGCCGGGCGACCCGGTCGGCATAGGCGACTTCCTCGGGAGAAAGAACGTCTCGAGTCGGCAACGGGGAAGTTGTGAGCAGGTCTGCCATGGCCAGCGCGGCATGTTGCCAGAAAAAAGAGCCTCACGAGACGGAAGATTTGACTTGACTTTGGGCCGGTTTGTGCCCAAACTGTTCCGGGAACTGTTCTGAACAGTCTAGCACAGGATTGGGCGTCACGCCAGCCCGAATCAAGAAGAGAGATACGAAATCGCCGCGTGCAGGCGGCAGAAAAGGAATGAGCGATGGCCCGAAATGGAGCGTTGTTGAGTTCGATGGGACTGTGTCTGGCGGCTTCTGCATCAGCGGTTGCGGAGACCAACTCTGCGCTGGTTGACTTTTCCAGGGGCAGCCAGGGATGGAGCCTGCTGGGGTGGGATACCGTGACGCCGACCGGTGGGAACCCCACTCACCGAATCTTCTGGAACGATTTTGTTGACAACTTCGGCATGTCGGCACGGAATGAGACGAATGCCGCTTTCATCGGCGATTACACCCAGAAGGGCCCGGTGACGCTGAGCATCGACTGGCAAGTGAACTACATCAAGTTCTTCGGGTCCAACGTCACTCGCGATCTGGTGGTGATCCTGTACGACGACGACTCATTCAACGGCGCACCGCCGGCCCAGGTCTGGAAGAACCTCGGCGTGCTCACGAGCAACATGCAGTGGAAGACGTTTTCCACGGATGTGCCCGACGTTCTTTCCGAGACCCTACCGGCCGGCTGGAACGGCGCAGGCGACGAAGATCCGCAGACCTTTGAGCCGATTCTGCCGGCCGGAAGAACCTGGACCAATGTGCTCCAGGGCGTCGACCGCATCGAATTCACGACCTTTGTACCCGGTTTCTTCTATGGATTCACCAACTTCAAGCTGAGCATCGACAACGTGAGCATTCAGCCGATCGTCGAGGCGACGCCGGGCGATCTGAATGGCGACGGCCTGGTGGATGGCGCGGACCTGGGCCTGCTGCTTGCGGCGTGGGGCAGTGATGACGCGGATGCGGACCTGGACGGCAGCGGCAGTGTTGACGGCGCGGACCTGGGCATCCTGCTCAGCAACTGGACGTAGGCGGGCGGCCGCTGATCGAATCCGGCGTTTTTCTCGACGTCCCCGCACCCAGATGGCGGGGACGTCGGCCTTTTGAGGCTCTGACGGGAGATGCGGCCCGGGTGTCCCGAGGGGGCCTCCGCCGACCCCGGTCTCACGGAAATTCTTCGGCTCGAAGTATCCAGACCGACGGTGGGTCGCTCTGCTTGGTGCGCGGAGGCTATCAACCTCTTATCCAGGAGACGCCCATGCATTCCCGATCGATTCACCCAATTTCCTTCATCCTCTGCGGAGTCGTTGCGTTCGCGTCGCAGGCGGAAGACGTCGCGTTCTTCAAGACCCAGGCACCGGGATGGTTCGAGGCGCCGTGGCTGGCACACGACACCGCCATCTATAACCAGGCGGGCCAGGCCTGGTACCCGAATTCGATGGCGGTCGCCGATTTCAACGGCGATGGACGACCCGACGTCGCCACATCCAATAGCGGCAATTCCAACCTTCTAGCACCGCGAATCAGCGTGATTCTCAGCGAAGCCGAGAAGTTTTCGCCTGCCACCGCATACACCCTTGCCAAGCCGCCGGCAGATGTGGCCGCAGGCGACGTGAACGGCGACGGCTTTCCGGACATCGTGGCGCCAAACACCGGCGATTTCGCCGACGGAACGGACGCTTCGGTGCTGATCAACAACGGCGATGGCACTTTTGCTCCTGCATTTCCGGTTCCGCTGGGGGCGGCCGGCGCTGCATCGATTCTGCTGCTCGATATGGACACTGACGGTGATCTCGACATCGTGACCGCGAACGCCGGATGGAACGCAGCGGGCCACACAGTCTCCATCGTAACCAACTCCGGAACAGGAACGTTTTCGTCGCCACAGGTCATCGAGGCGGGCAAGGCCCCGACGGCGATTGCCGCCGGAGATTTCAATGGAGACGGTCTTCCCGACCTGGTGGTTGCGAGAGGACAGAAGGGACTGATGCAGACCACGCAGGTTCGCGTGCTGATGAACAGTCCACGAGGATTCAGCGCACCGGTCACGCTCGGGTCACTGACGACGGGCGGTGATTTCTCGCCGTCATTGGCGGTCGCCGACTTCGACAACGACGGTGATCCGGATATCGCATACAGCGATCTGAAATTGCACAAGGGCGCCCTGGGCTCGATCTTTGCGTTCGCGGTGTACACCAATCTAGGCACCGGCAGCTTCGGCACGCCCGTGACGTACCCGCTCGGACTGTGGACGGGGGGATTCGCAGAGATGACGGTTGCGGATTTCAACGGTGATGGACGACTGGACATTGCAGGGGTCCACGACCCCAACGGCGGATTCAGCATCGCGCTGGCCGCGGCGGGCGGCGGGTTCCTTCCGTCGCTCGAGCGAATTGCCGGTGAGAGCCCGGTCGATCTCGCCGCATCCGACATTGATGACGACGGAGATTCGGACCTGCTGATGACGAGCCAGTTGTCGATGGAGGTCATGTCTCGATTCAACGAGGGCGACGGACAGTTTTCACCCGCGCCGTCATTCCCGGTCAAGTTGTGGTCGTATCACATCGACCAGGGCGATGTGGACAACGACGGCGATCTCGACATCGCCGCGACGTACGGCGACGGCGCCAACGGCGGGATTTCATTGCTTCGCAATCAGGGCGACGGCACGATGGCTCCGTACGAGTTGCTCTCAGCGCCGGTGTTCGCTTCGTCGGTCAAGCTGCGGGATCTGAACGGAGACGGCTGGCTCGACATGGTGTGGGCCGACAAGTACCCGCCGTACTCCTTCCGCACTCGCCTCAACACTGGCGCGGGCGAGTTTGGCGCGGTGCAGAGTTGGCTGCAGACTCAGACCTGCGGCGTGACGATCGGAACCGATGCGATCGTCGTCTCGGATCTCGATGCCGATGGCGACCTCGACGTGGTTCTCGTCGAGAATCTGGCGTGTGGTGGCGGGGCTGGGCCAAAGCACCTGTACGTGCATCGAAACGACGGCGCCGGGAACTTCACGACTGCCTCCGTGGTGAACACCACGTTTGGCGCCGGCGGCGTGATGGTCGACGATGTCGATCACGACGGTCATCTCGATCTCATTGCCACCGGGAACAGCGTCGAGATCGCGCTTGGCAACGGGAACCTGACCTTTGCGCCGGTGTATAAGCAAGGCAGCGCTGCGGCGTCCGCCGTGCACGGTGTGATGTCCGACGCCGACGGCGACGGATACAACGACATCGTTGTGACCATCGCCTCGATCAACGGGCAGATTCCATCGCTGGGCATCATGCACTCCTACGGCGACGGCACCTTCGCCCCGGCGACGATCTTTAAGGGCACCTACTCCCCGAACTTCTTGCAGCACACGTCGCTTCTTGCGACCGACGTCGACGCCGACGGCGACATGGATTATCTGGTCGCCAACTATGCGGCGAATGATGTCTCGATCTTCGAGAACAACGGCGATGGGACGTTCAAGCCTCAGGTTCACATCGGTGCAGGCCAGGCGGTCCGCGACATCACCCTCGGCGATTTCGACGGCGATGGCATTGCAGACCTTGCCGCCAGTGTTACGCGACCGGACAACGTCGATGTGGTGGCGATCATCCCCGGTCGCGCTCCGACGGCCGGTCCACGTGCCGATCTGGACGGCAATGGCCTGGTGGACGGTGGAGACCTGGGGCAGCTGCTTGCGGCGTGGGGGACCAGCGACGGGACCGCGGATCTGGACGGTAACGGCACCGTTGATGGCGCCGACCTCGGCATCCTGTTGAGCAGCTGGTCGTAAGCGTCTATCCGCCGGTATTTCCTGAAGTTGCAGTTGACGTCCCCGCACAATTCGGTGCGGGGACGTTTTCAGTTGGTTTCGGCGAAGCATCGAAGTTGCGCCAAGTCGAGGCCGCGGTGCAACCCACACTCGGAGAGCCGGTCAAAGAATTGCTCGAAGTCTCTGCACCTCGCGCTACGCCATTCATCTCTCCAAGCGCGATTTCAACCAGATCGGTCCACCAAGCACGGGAGGAGTCTCATTCCTGACCAACCCTCCCGGCCGTTGTCGCCGAGAAGAATGACTTGTTCCTGAAGGAGGATTCACATGCGAGGCTTGATGTCCGTGCCGGCCGTGATGGTGTGGAGCGCCTTGTTTGCATCACTCTCAACCGCGCAGTGCGTCGAGGAATGCACCGTGCTGATTGAATGGACGGGTGAAGCACCGAACACACTCTTCGGATGGGTCTCCGAGAACATGGGCGATCTCGACAAGGACGGGATCAATGACCTGATCGTGACATCGCCATTTGTCGGTCCCCAGGCGCGGGGCCGAATCTATGTGTATTCCGGCGCCACGGGAAGGCCGGTATTTCCACCGGTGACCGGATTCATCGCCCAACAGCAATTTGGTGAGGATGTCGACCCGTGCGGCGACATCAACGGCGACGGCGTGACCGACATCGTCGTTGGCGCGCCCACGGCCGGTTCGGGGCGCGGGTACATCATTTCCGGCGCCAACGGATCGCTGATTCGATCACACTCGGGTCAGGTTCTGGGCGACCAGTTCGGATTCGCCGTGGCCGGCATCGGCGACATCAACGGCGACGCCTCGCCGGAGGTGGTCATCACGGCATGGGAGAACGACGCAATCGGACAGGCTGCGGGGCGGGCATACGTGTATTCCGGAAGCACCGGCTCCCTGATGTGCACGATCAATGGGGAGAGCTCGAATGATCACTTCGGCTCGGCGGCAGCGCTGGTCGGGGATGTGAACGGCGACGATGTCAATGACTTTGTGATCGGGGCGTCAACGGCGGGCCCCTCGAGCACCGGGCGGGCGTACGTTTTCTCGGGCGCGACGTGCGCGCAGGGCGGCACGATCAATGCGGCCGATGCGCACTACGTGCTGGTTCCGCCGCCGGGGCCGGCGTTCAACTTCGGATGGGGCTTTCTCGACGGCGGCGACATGAGTGGCGACGGCGTTCCGGATATCTACGTCAGTGATTTCAACACGAACCGAGCGCACATCTACTCGGGGGCGACGGGGCTGCTGCTGAAAACGCTGATCGGCACGCCGGGCTCGGGCTTCGGGATCGGTCGATTCGTCGGCGATGTGGATAGCGATGGGCATGAAGATCTCATTCTTGCGTCGTGGGTTGACAACGGCGGAGGGACGCAGGCAGGGAGCGCCGATGTGATCAGCGGATCGACGTTTCTGCCGCTGCAGACGTTCACCCACGACGTCCCGTTTGCTCAGTTCGGGTTCGATGCCAACGGCATGGGAGATGTGAACGGCGATGGAAAGACGGATTATCTCATTACGGCGGCCAACGACTCCGGCGGGACCGGCAAGGTGTATCTGTTTGCAGGAACAACGGGGCCGCGGGACGTCCTGGTCGGCGACCTCGACGGAGACGGGGTGGTGAACGGCGCCGACCTGGGCCTTCTGCTGGCGGCCTGGGGCTCGCCGGGGGCGGACCTTGATGGGGATGGCACGACCGATGGAGCGGATCTCGGCCTGCTTTTGAGCAACTGGACGGGCAGTTGATGGGCCCAAACGGGCGATAAGTGGTCGATCCGCGCAACAACCCGATTTTTTCGCTGGCAATTTCGGCGATCAGGGTGGATAGTCGATGTTGCGGCTCCAGGTTCGGGTCGCGGGTGCGAGGAGATCTACCATGGTTCAACGCTGCGTGAGGTGTGCAACGCTGGCGGGGGTGATTGTGGCTTCCGGCGTTGACGGGGGGGTGGATGTGTATATGGGTTCGGTTGACGGGCGGCTCATCCGCAGCACCTCCCAGGATGGGAGCATGACTGACCACGTGGTGCGCGATGTATCGATCGGTTCAACGCTGGCGCTTGCTGCGGACGCGGGATGGATGTACTGGATCGATGAAGACAGCGGTCGCCTGTATCGGTCGGAGTTGAATGGAGATGACCTCCGGTTGCTTCGTTGCGAGGGCATTGACAATCCCAAATCGCTGGTGGCCTCGGAATCGCTTGGCCGACTCTATTGGCCCGAGTTTGATGTCGGTGACATTCGAAGTGTGGATCTGAACGGCCGGAACGAGACCACGATTGCGAGCGGACTGGCCAAGCCCTTCGGACTTTCCGCGGATGAATTGAACAACTGCCTGTATACCACCGGCTCCTGGATGCCGAAGGGGGTTGGCCGCATCAGCTTGTCGGATGGACGTTTCGAGATCCTTCCGAACACGAGCTTCGTGCTTCCTCGCGCGGTGACGGCAAAGCCCCTCGTCGACACGTTGTACTGGATCGACAACCTGAAGGTTCGCCGGGCGACGCTTGACGGAACGAATGTGATCACGCTGCCGCTCATTGTGAAATTCGACAGCGCGATCGCCGTGGATTCGGCACGAGAGCGCATTTTCGCCGTGTCGCCATTATCGAAGCTGCTGTATTCCGATACGAACGGCAAACACCTCACGACCGTTTCCTTTGCGCCGTCGGGGGTGAAGCAATCGCTGGCGATCGAGCCCTCGTCCGGCGATGTTCTGCTGGCGCAACCGGACTCGGGAATCTGGCGCGTCGACCTGGGCGCTGACTCCAGCGAGCTGATGGTTCGCCCATCGCAAAGCGACGGCCCGGTCTGGGCGATCGACACGGACCGGATCAGTGGGCGCGTGGTGTGGGTCGACCCGACCACCTCCGGCCCGCGGCTGAACTCAAGTGATGGTTTCGGCAATGCGAAGACGTCGGAGCCTATCCCCACCGCGAATGTGATCTTCGACTTGATGGTGGATGAGGTCGACGGCGCCGTCTATCTGTGTGAATCGACGCAGATTTCGCGAATGAACCTTGACGGCACGGGTTACACGCCGTTGTTCGGCTTGCCGCCGTTCGCCGTGGCGTTTGATCGGGATCCGATCAGCGGCGACTGGTACTGGATATCCAGCGAGCAGATTCTCTTTCGCGGGTCCTCCGCCGGCGATGAACAGACCCTGCTTGGGTTTATCGACGGCATCGCCGACGACCTTGCCATCGATTCGCAGGAGCAGATGCTGTACTGGCTGATCTTTTCGCACGAGGGCAAGCTCGTGCGGTCGCCGATGGGAACCTTTGCACCCGAGGTCGTGCTCGACAATCTCACCGCCGGTTCGCGCCTTCATTTCGACCCTGCATCGCGGGTGATGTATTGGACCGACGCGACCGAAGGTGCGTGGTCGTGGGCCATCGGCGATGCCTCACCGACGCGAATCCCCGTGCCGGCGCAGGCGGCGGGTTTTGCGATCGGCCTGCAGGGGCCGGGACCCGCCGATCTTGATCGAGATGGATCCATCGGGATGGGAGATCTCGAGCGGCTCTTTGCGGCCTGGGGAGATTGCGGATGCACGCTTCCCTGCGAGGGAGACCTGAACAACGACGGCGAAGTGAACGGTCGCGATCTGGGCTCTCTGCTCTCGAACTGGAATTGACCGGTCCTACGGCGCCCACGCGGCGAGGAGCAGGCCGAGATCGCTGCCATTGACGATACCGTCGCCATTGAGGTCGGCATCCGGATCCGCCGAGCCCCATGCGGCGAGCAGCAGCCCCAGGTCGGCGCCATTGACAAGCCCGTCTCCATTCAAGTCACCGAAGATGGTGATGACTGAGGATTCGTTCAGGAACACACTGACCGTGCCCATTGGACCGCCCGCGACGGCAACGGTCGTTTCGGAGTTCACGGTGATGATGTCTGACTCGCCATCACCATCCACATCTCCTTCCACGGCCGCGACGACATCGCCGGGGGAATCGAGATCGCTCAACTCCCCGAAGATCACCATGCCCGATTCCGGGACAGATTCATTCACGAGGATTCGCACCACGCGATCGTCGGATTCGTCGCTGGTGACAACCCCAAGGTCCGGCGAATCGTCGCCGTCGACATCAACCACGACGATTTGCGACGGCGCCTGGCCGGCCGACACGATCTGAGCCGGCCCGAAGGTGCCGTCGCCATTCGAAGGCAGCACGGTGAGCGTGTCAGCGCCGGAGTCTGCGGTGATGAGATCGGGCGTGCTGTGGCCGGTGACCCTGGCGGCACGGACATCCATGGGACTGGGTCCGACGGCCACAGCGCCGACGGGAAGGAAGTCTGCGCCGTTTGAGAGGTACAGGTTGATGTCGCTGCTGCCGAAGTTGCCGACAACCAGGTCGACAAATCCATCGCCGTCGAGATCCACCGGCTCGACCGAACAGGGCACGCTCCCGGCGACAAGGATCTCGATCTCGCTGTAGTTCGTCGCGCCGGTTTGCTCCAGAACGGACGCGGTGTCGTCGCCGGCATTCGCCACGACGAGTTGCACTTCACCGCCACCCGCCAACGAAGCGCCGGGCGAGAATGCCTGCACGTCCATGGGTTCGTCGCCGACGATCGCGGTCGACGCCACCGGGAATGTTGCCGTGCCGGTGGTGTTGAACAGGAGAGTCAGTGCATCGCTGCCTCGGTTGGCAACCACGACATCATCGGTGCCATCTCCATCAAGGTCGGCCACATCGACGGCGACCGGGCCTACTCCCACGGGCTTGATCACACCTGCTTCGTAGAACAACTCGCCTTTGTCCACGACTTCGAGATTCAGAAGGATAACGACGGCGCCGGGATCCTGATCCTCCGTTGCCGGCAGGCACACGGCCAGATCCACCCTGGGGTCTGCATCAAAATAACCCTTCTCCGCGGCGTTCGGCAGCCCGGGAAGAGGTGCGCTGGCCGCCGGCGAGAAGCTGAGAATCTCATCGATCGGAACAAACGTGACGGTCACTGAATCGCCGCCCGCGAGGCCGCCCGTTCCAGCGCTGGGCCCGTCGACCTTGGCCACCGCTCCCGGCACGGCGGGGATGAGGATCGAGGAAAAATTCTCGACAATAGTGGCTCCCGATTGAATGATCGGTACGGGCACTCGAAGAGGTGGTGGATTCGGGCCCTTGAGACGGATCTCGAGTGTTCCCGCAAGAGTGGCTGTATTGTCGATGTACAGAGTGTCGCCGGTATACATGCCGAATTGGTCGAACGACATATCGATGGCGATGACACCGGATGAGTCGAGCGTGCCCCCAATCGTCAGCAATCCACCGGAATTCAACGTTCCGGGGTCGATGACGCCTGACGAACTGACTCCCGTCGAGTTGGCGCCATTGTTTGTGCCGCCGATGAGTCCGTTCCCCACGAGAGCGCCTTTGGCGAACACCTGATAACTCGGCGCAAACACGGAACAGTCGTCGAGCACGCGAATCGTTCCTTTGCCGGTGCTGCCGAGAAGGACGGAGGATTCGGAGGCAAACTGGGAGGGATCACCGACCGACGACTCACCGCGGATCTCAAGGAGCCCGACCGAGGACACGGACCACGACCCGACCCGCACGGGCTGACCGGAACAACTGACTTGCGCACCGTCGGCGACGATAAGGCTTCCTTCGCTATAGAGCCCGATCGAGAGTTGCCCCGAGACAAGATCGAGGCGCGAGGGCTCGGTTGGTGAGGCCTCGCCAGAGACCACCATTGAACCGCTTCCAAAGGCCACCCCGATGAACACAGACGAATTGAAACATTCGACCCTGGCGCCGGTATCGATCAGGACGGAATCCAGATTGTTCGTGCTGTATCCAACGGAGACGGAGCCGGACAGGGTGGCGCGATCGCGTATCGTCAGCGTCGACGTTCCGTTTCCTGAGCCAATCTGGGCGACCTCGAAATCAAGATTTGCAGTCGGACCTTCGATCGTCAGTGAGCTCGTTGCCGCAGCTCCGAATCCGGAGTGAACCTGGAGTCCTTGTCCGGACACTGTGAATGGCGCAAACCCTTGCGGACCGGTGAACAGCACCGTCGCGTTTGGACCGACTCGGAATGCTGAATCAATTGCGTATCCCGCTTCCACAAGGGCGATGCTCTCCAGGCCTGCGTCAAATTCCACGTTTCCATTTTCGATGACCAGGGTAGCCAACGCCGGTGGCATCCCGGGAAGGATCGAAAGCGGGTCGGGAAACGACGCGATCTGGTCGTTGAACACCGCATCCGTCTCCATGTCGGGCAGTTCACCACAGCCCCACGACGCGGGGTCGGACGGATCGCCGATCGAATCAGAGGACGTCCAATAGTTGGTCTGATGCCCGAGAAACGCACCGATATGGCCGTCGGGCGAGGCACCGATCGACGTGAAATTCCCGCCGACCATCAGCACGCCATCCTGTGGGTTGGCGACGAGATCATTGACGGGGCCGCCAGACACTCCCTCGCTCACCGGGAACCACGTGATTCCGTTCCAGCGAGCGAGACCGGGAGACGGGAGCCCCGCAACGGCGGAGAATGCTCCACCGATGTAGATGGCATCGGTCCGATCGAAATCGGAATAGTGCACGATTGAGAGGACGGCCGCGTCAGTGCCACCCATATCCGCCCATTCGCCCAAGAAATTGAGGTAGGCGATGTTCTTGATTGGAGTTCCGCCGACCGACGTGAACGAGCCGCCGATGAAGAAGTATCCGGGAGTCCATGTGGCGGGCTGCGAGATTGCGAATACAGCGCCATTGTCCAGTCCGCCGTGAACCTCAGACCATGATCCACCCTTCCATTTCGCGAGACCCTGCGTGAAGGGAAGGTCGTCGGCATTGGCGAAGGCGCCACCGACAAGCAGGAAGTTGGAGTCGAAGTCATCGTCGCTGATGATCTCCAACGCATGCACGGCCCCGTTGACACCTCCTGAAAGAGGTTGCCAGGTCGTCCCATTCCAACGCGCGACGTTGAGCGCCGGCACGCCGGCAATGGACGAGAACACGCCGCCGACAAACAGTTCCGGGCCGTCGCCGATATCACCCGCCGCAAGACAGTTGATCGATGAGCCCACGCTCAGCGAACCATTGCCAACACTCTGCCAGGCGCTGCCGTTCCAGCGCCCGAGGAACGTCGTTCCGGGAACGCCGCCGATCTGGTCGAACGATCCGCCGGCGAAGAGGCGGGGTTCGCGACTCTGCGGATCGAGGACATAGAGGAGATCCCGGATGGATGGATTGACGACCGCCGCTGAACCGGGGCCGGGGAGGTCTTCCCACGAAGGGCGAGGAGCATTCGCGTCCCATCGGGCGATGTTCTGCACGGCGGCGCCGTCAATCGTGACGAAGCCACCCGCGGCATAGATCCAGGAATGTCGTACGTCTTCGACATACTCAAGCGCGTTGATCCCGACACCCGAAAAAACCGCCGGCGTAGAGGTCAGGTCCCAGCCGCCCTCTTCGCACTGACCCCGACAGACCGCAGCCATCGCCGCCGAGAGCAACAACGCCGACGTCCTGCATGTTCGTCCCATCATTTCCTCCCTGCACAGTTTGACCGGTCGATGGACTCAGCCTGACCCATTCTGCCGGGAATGCACCAATCAGACAAGATAATTCCTCCAGGCGGGAGCAACCCGCTCACCCCGAGTAAGTCGCGGCCGAGACGATCCGGCGCAACCCCTGCAACGGCAGTTCGACACGCGGGTAATACGTTGGCACGCCCGAAGTTGCGCGGAGCGTTGGTCGCCGCGGGTTGGAGAGTTTCTGATGAAGTCAGTTGCCCCAGGGGGATTGTTCTCCGTTGTCACAGCGGTGATGTTGTGGACGTCATGGCCGGCCGAGGCACAGGATGGATGCGGCACGATTCTTGATGCGCAGGGTGTGCAAGCGGCGGAGCTCAATCGCCGCGCAGGTCTGTATGAACCACCGGGCGGAGTCGCCGGTGATGAGGTGTATCACATTCCGATCGCGCTTCATATTGTTCGCCAATCGGATGGGTCCGGCGGCATGACTGCAGCGGAGTTGAATCTGTCCGTTCTCGAGCTGAACGACGCCTTCCTGGGCTGGAACATGACCTTCTGCCCAGTCGGCAACCCGATCTTCATTGACAGCAACTTCTTCTACTTCGAAATCGACACGCTGGCCGAGGTGAACCTGTTGCGGTCGACGCTGGTCGTTCCCAATGCAATCAACATCTACTTTACGCCCAACCTTGCGATTGACGGGGGATTGCAACTTTGCGGCATCTCGTCGTTCACGCACAGCCCGGTGCAGGGCATCGTGATGCGCAACAGTTGCACCGCGGCGGGCGACAACGACTCAACGCTTGCCCACGAGGTCGGCCACTACTTCGATCTCTATCACACGCACGAAACTGCCTTCGGCGTTGAGTGCGCCGGCGGTTCCAACTGCAGTTGGGCGGGCGATCAGATCTGCGACACACCGGCCGACCCGACCCTTGGAAGCAATAACGTGGATGAGACATGTCATTACGTGGGGACGACGCCGCCGCCCTGTTTCGCCGACCCCGGCTACAACCCGGATACCGGGAACTTTCTTTCCTATGCCCCGAAGGACTGCCGCGATCACTTCAGCTTGCAGCAGGGTCTGCGGATGAAGGCCACGCTGCTGAACCTTCGACCGGAGCTGGCCTTGTCCACCTGCCCCGATGGGACACCCCAGGATCCCACGCCGGGGATGGAACTCCTGAGCATGACTGCCGATGGCCAGCCGGGCCTTGGTCCCAGTTCTCAACCCGCGTGGTCGGCCGACGGACACTTCGTGGCGTTCACGACCGGAGCGCCGAATCTGGCTCCGGGCGCTTCCGGTCCTGCGTTCGACGTGTTGGTCCGCGACCAGGTGTCGGGCCAGATTGAGTTGGTCAGCAAGAGCAGCAGCGGCGTGCCCGGCAACGGCTCCAGCGGCAGTGCAAGTGTTTCGGCCGACGGGCGATATGTCACCTTTCGAAGCTATTCAACGAATCTGGTGGCCGGAGTTCCTCCCGGTTCATTCGGACGAATCTATCGACACGATCGAATGACCGGCCAGACGATCATGGTGAGCCGGAGCAGCGCCGGCGCTCCCAACAACAAGAACGCCGACCTGCCGATCATCTCAGACGATGGTCGCTACGTGGCATACGTCAGTTCGGCTGACAATCTCGTGACCGGCGACACCAACAATGCCTCCGACGTGTTTCGCACAGATATTCTGACCGGGCAGACCATCCGGGTCAGCGTGAGCTCAACCGGCACCCAGGGAGATGCCATGAGCGGCGGGTTCGACAATGCCAAAGTGGACATGTCGCCGGATGGTTCGGTGGTGGCATTCCCGAGCATGGCCGACAATTTCAGCGATTCGGACGGACCATCCTCGGACATCTTTGTGCGCGACATCATCAAGCAGACCACCACGTGCGTCAGCCTTAGTTTCAGGGGAGGGCCGACCGATGGAGCCAGCTTCGCCCCCACCATCTCCGCCAACGGTCGCTGGGTTGCCTACTACAGCCTAGCCACCAACATTGCCGGCGACGACTCGAATGGCATGGCCGATGTTTTCCTCCATGATCTGAATCGTGGGCAGACGACGCGCATCAGTCTGGCCTCGGATGGGTCGCAGGCCAACGGTATCAGCTCTGATCCATCGATCTCATACGACGGAAGTGTCGTTGCATTCGTCAGCACATCGACCAATCTCGATCCCAGCGATACCACCACCGTGCACGATGTCTATCTCAAGAATCTTCTCACCGGGAAGACAACGATGGCCAGCCCGCGCGGACCCTGGGGCAGCCCCGGCGGCGCCCCGATCGAGCCGGCGATCAAGCCCGATGGTTCAGCGGTCGCGTTCTACAGCAGCGCCAGCAACCTTACACCCAACGACGTGAACGGCTTCCACGACATCTTCAGCTACACCCCGCCCCGCGCGCTCGGCGACCTCGATGGCGACGGTGTGATCGCCAGCGCAGACCTTGGCCTCCTCCTGAGCCAGTGGGGCGCGTGCCCGCCGATCGGGTATGCCTGCGGCGGCGACCTGAATGGTGACGGCATCGTCGACGGATCCGACATCGGGCTGCTGCTGGCCGCATGGTCAGACGGACCGGAGCCGTAGCGCCCTCCGAATGGAGCGAGGCAACATCAAGCCTTGGCTCCGGCTGCAGCCTTTGGCGCTGCGGCCGGAGATGCGGCGGAGGCCGGTATGGCCGCTGCGAGAATTTCCGCCTGCTTCTTTTTGTGGATTTTTTCACTGCCGCAGGCGGGGCTGGGTTCGTCCTCGCGGCCGATGTACGGCACCACGAGGTTCATCTTTTCCTCCAGATTCGCCCGCATGTGCCACCAGGCGCCCATATTGCGCGGCTCTTCCTGCACCCAGGCGATCTCGACGTTGCGTCGATAGCGCTTCAGGATTTCGCCAAGTTCGCTTTCGGCGAAAGGATACAGCTGCTCGATGCGGATGATGGCGACGTCGTCGCGCTTGGCTTCTTCGCGCCGGGCGATGAGGTCGTAATAGATCTTGCCGGTGCACAGGAGGATCTTGTTGACCTTTTGCGGATCCTTGATCGCGGCGTCATCAATTGAGCGCTGGAATCGGCCACTGGTGAACTCGGCCGCGGTGCTGACGGCGAGTTTGTGCCGCAGGAGGCTCTTGGGCGTCATGACGATGAGCGGTTTTCGGAAGTTGCGCTTCATCTGCCGGCGTACGACATGGAAGATCTGGGCGGGCGTGGTGGGGTACACCACCTGGATGTTGTTGTCAGCACAGAGCTGAAGGAACCGCTCGAGTCGTGCCGAGGAGTGCTCCGGCCCCTGGCCTTCGTAGCCGTGTGGGAGGAACAGCACCAGACCGCTGAAACGGTTCCACTTCGCCTCGGCCGAGGCGATGAACTGATCGATGATCACCTGGGCGCCGTTGGCGAAATCGCCGAATTGGGCCTCCCAGATCAGCAACATCTTGGGGTCGGTGAGTGAGTAGCCATACTCATAGCCGAGGCAGGCGCTTTCAGTGAGCGGGCTGTTATGTACACAGAATTTCGCCTGGCCTTCACCAAGGTGATTAAGGGCGCAGTATCCGTCGCCGTCGCGCTGGTCGAAGATGACGCAATGGCGGTGGCTGAATGTGCCGCGTTCGACATCCTGGCCGGTGAGTCGCATCGCATGGCCTTCAAGCAGAAGCGCTCCATAGGCCAGGAGTTCGCCCAGCGCCCAGTCGATGGGCTGGTTCTTCTCGACCGCGCCGGCGCGATATTCAAGTAGACCCTGCACCACCTTGTGCGCGGTAAAGCCCGGCGGCTGCGAACCGAGCCCCCGGCAGACCTTGAGCAGAAGGTCTCGCGATACAGCGGTCTCCACCGGAGCGGATGAATACCCTTCGGTCAGACCTTCCCAGCGGCGAGCGAACGGATCGACCTTGGGGTCGACGGGATTCTCTTTGGTCTTGGTTTGTGCGGCGTCCATCGCGGCGATCAACTGCTCGTTGGTTGCCTCAAACTCATCCCGAGTGATTTCGCCCTCGGCGATCAGCCGGTCGGCATACTTCTGCAGGACGGGCTTCTGCTTCCTGATTGCCTGATACATCAGCGGCTGCGTGAAGGATGGCTCGTCGGTCTCGTTGTGGCCATGCTTTCGATAGCACCACATGTCGATCACCACATCGTTCTTGAACGTCTGGCGATATTCGAGCGCGAGCCGCGCCACCCAGGCGCAGGCTTCAGGGTCGTCGCCATTGACGTGAAAGATCGGGGCGTCGACCATCTTGGCGAGGTCGGTGCAGTAGCGCCCGCTGAATGAATCCGACTGATTGGTCGTGAAGCCGACCTGGTTGTTGATGATCAGATGAAGCGCGCCGCCGACGGTGTATCCGTCGAGCCGCATCATGTTGAAGCATTCGGCCACGATGCCCTGACCGGGGAACGCGGCGTCGCCGTGAATGAGAATCGGCACGACCGCTTCGCGGCGGGTGTCTTCATACAGGCGCTGCTTGGCGCGGGTGCGGCCGAGCACCACCGAGTTGATGAACTCAAGGTGCGAGGGATTGGAAGCGAGCGTGAGGTGCACGGCCTGGCCGCCGGAGGTGACGTGGTCAGATGAGTATCCGCCGTGATACTTCACATCGCCGCCGCCATCGATGAAATCCTCGGTCCAGGCTTCCTCGAATTCGGTGAAGAGTTGGGCATAGGTCTTGTTGAGGATGTTGACGAGGACATTGAGGCGGCCGCGATGGGCCATGCCAAGCGAGAATTCCTTGACGCCATTGGCAGGGCCGAGCTCGATGATCTGGTCGAGCATGGGGATGAGCGATTCGCCGCCTTCGAGGCCGAAGCGTTTCTTGCCGACATAGCGGTTCTTCAGGAAGCTCTCGAAGCCGTCGGCCTCGATGAGGCTCTTGAGGATCTGCCGGCGCAGCTCGCGCGGCATGGGCGGCTTGTTGCGCGTGGTCTCCATGTGCTTCTGGAGCCAGCGGCGGCGGTCGCGCTGCTGGATGTGCATGTATTCCACGCCGATGTGGCGGCAGTACGTGTCTTCCAGAAGCTGGATGATGTCCTTGAGGGGTGCGGGGCTTTCCAGCGGCAGCACGCCGGGGTCGAAGGTCTTGTCGAGGTCTTCGTCGGCCAGCTCGAAGGATTCGAGCGTGAGCATGTCGGGGAAGGGGCGGATGGTGCCGAGGGGATCGAGATCGGCCGCGAGGTGGCCGATGTCGCGATAGTGGTAGATCAGCGAATCAACTTTGGCCTGCAGGGTGTTGGCGACGGGGGGAACCGGCGCGCCGGAGGGCAGGGCGGCCGAGGTCGGGCTCGATTCGCGCGTGGCCGAGACGGCCCCGCCACCTCGGTGGGTGGCTTTCGATTCCGGAGGCGCCTTGGTGAGGCCGAGTTCGAAGCCTTGAAAAAACTGCCGCCACTGCGGCTCAACGGATTCCGGGTTATCGGACCATCTGGCATACAGGTCGTCGATGAATTCGGCGTTCCAGGCATTGACGGAGTGCGGCGGGTGGGATGTGGGCGATGAACTGGGGCCGGGGGTGGCCATGGATGATCCTTGATGGTGTCTCTGGCGGCGGAGGGTCTGATTCCGCGCGAATCCAGGATTGTAGTCGGCGGAATCGAAGGCTCAATCCTCTATTAATCCGCCGGAACGCAGCGGCCGCGGGCCCAGTGGCGGAGGGCGTCGACGCGTTCAGCCATGGTGACCGACAGGGGCGGGGAACTGCGCAGGGCGGTGAGGAGCCGGGCGGAGTCGATATCGGCACCGGCGGAGTAGGCGTCGTGCATGGCGGCGATGACCGCCTGCTCGATCTCGGCTCCGCTGTAGCCTTCGGACGCCGAGGCCAGTGCGGCGAGATCAAACTTCGTCGGCTCGCGCTTGCGCTTCTTCAGGTGGATCTCGAAGATCATCCTGCGGGCATCGGCGGTGGGCAGGTCGACGAAGAAGATCTCGTCAAATCGGCCCTTGCGGAGAAGCTCGGGCGGAAGAGCCTCGATGTCGTTGGCGGTGGCGACAAGGAAGACAGGTTGATTGTGCTCCTGCATCCACGTGAGCAACGTGCCGAACATGCGCTGCGAAAGGCCGCCGTCGGTCGAGCGGCTCGCGGCCGAGGCGAAGCCCTTCTCGATCTCATCGATCCAGAGCACGATCGGGCTCATGTGCTCGGCCTGGTGCAGGGCATCGCGCAGGCGCCGTTCCGATTCGCCGATGTAGCGATCGTAGAGCCCGCCGGGGTCGAGCCGCAGGAGCGGTTGCTTCCACGCGGTGGCGATGGCCTTGGCGCAGAGGCTCTTGCCCGCCCCCTGCACACCGAGAAGCAGGACGCCGCGCGGAGCCACCAAGCCGAAATCACGGGCCTTGCGATCAAAGCTATCGGAGCGGTGGTTGAGCCAGCGCTTGAGCGAATTCAGCCCGCCGATATCGTCGATCGAGGCGGGGGATTCAACGAACTCGAGCAGTTCATCGCCGCCGCAAAGGAGGCGTCGCTTCATGGCGACGATATGAGCGACATCGGCGACGTTGAATTTTCCGTCGGTGGCCGCGGCGTCGATCACAATGCGCTCGATCTGGCGGCGGGTGAGGCCGCGAAGGTTTTGAATGATGGCGTCAAGCACCGATCGGGTGACGGTGATCTCGACGGGGTTGTCGCGATGGGCGCGGTTGACCGCGCTGCGCAGGATTTTTTCGATTTCTTCGGCGCCGGGCAGGCTGATGGGGAATTCGATCGCAAGATGGGCGGCGGCGAGAGGTAAGCGCGGCTCGGGATCGACGACGATGATCTGGTGATGGTGGCGGTTGGCCGCGTCGACGGCTTCGCGCAGGGCGCGAATGGTGCGCGGCTCGCCCAGATGGGCGACGAGATCGTTGAGCACGACGACGGTGGGGCGCTGCAGTCGGCGGGCGATGTGATAGAGCGCTGCGGCGGCGTGCTCGGTGTCGGGCAGGCCGGGCGCGGCGGGAAATCTGCCATCGGCAAGGCCGCGAACGGCCGACCAGGTGAGCAGGTCGAGCCCTTCGGGCAGGGCGGTATCGAGGATGAGACTGAGGGCATGGTCATCTTCATAGGTGGAGATGAAGACGAGGGGATGGCGGGCGCGCAGGATGGTGGCGTATCGCTGGTGGTCGGAAGGCATGGGGGCATCGTATCGAGAGAGGCCAGAGCGCCGGCGGCCGAATGGGTGATCGGCGGCTACGCTTTGGCGCGAAGGGAGGTCTCCGGATGAGTGAACAGGGATTCGAATGGATTCGAATGAGCGCCGGTTGCGAAGGGCGCGCGGGCCGGGGCGGGGCTGTCGAATTGCTCGCGGCCGCGGCCCTGTCGATCACCCTTGCAGGCTCGGCTTTCGCCGGTCTGCCTTGCGGGTATGAGATCGTGGCGGACCTGAAGATTGCCCCATGCGAATTCGGGCCACAAATACTCGGGCCGTCCGCAATCAACAACCGGGGCGAGGTTGTCGGGTCGTACGCGGTCTGCACAATCGGCCAGAGCAAGCCCTTCTATTGGAGCGAAGAGACGGGCGTGGTGCTGCCCGCCCTGCCCGAGGGCGTGCATGAGGTGGTCTTCATCGATATCAGCGACGACGGTGAAATCGTGGGCACATGGTACGACGACTTCGGCGACGTCTCCGGGATCGAGGGCTTCCGGATCGACGAATCGGGCCAGTGGATCGGGCTCGGTACGCTGCCAGGTGGAAACTACTCCATCGTGGCAGGGGTGAATTCAGATGGAACCATCGTGGGCCGGTGGGGAAACAGCGTGACGGGGGTATCGTTCGGTCTCTCCGCCTGCCGGTGGGAGAACTCAACACTGATCGACATCGGCGGCCTGCTGGGCAATCCTCCCGAAAGCCGGGCGATGGCGGTGAACGACGACGGTCTCATCGGCGGATCGTTCGGGACAAACTTCTTTACCGAAATGACCCCATTCTTTCTACACGACGGAGAGCTGACGATCGTCCCGAAGCCCAAGGGCTACTCTTACGCCGAGGTGACCACGATCAACTCGGCGGGAGACGCAATCATCCAGGCGAGGAAGACCGGATCACTCAACCTTCATTCCTTCCTGTGGTCTGACGGCATCATGACGCCGATTCTGCCCGACCATGAACCGCTCATCGCCGACGGCCTGAGCGCCTCAGGCGTGATTTGCGCCTCCGACAATCTCGATGAATATGTCACCGACCTCACCAGCACCGCTAAGCTGGCCGACCTCATCCTTGGACCAGACCGATACCACTCTATTTTTGCAATCTCGAATGACGCCGGATGGCTCGTGGCCAATTCCTACAAGTTGCCAAACGGCCCGGTCTCGCAATTGGTGCTTCGGCCGGTTCCCGGCCCCGCCGATTTGAATGGTGACTGCAAGGTAGATGGCGCTGATCTCGGCCTGCTGCTCTCCGAATGGGGTGTCAAACCAAGCGCTGCAGACCTGACGTATGACGGGATGGTGGATGGGGCTGATCTCGGTGTGTTGCTCAGTTCGTGGACGGGGCCGTGAGTGTTGTTCCACGCGAACACCGCTACGATTGAGCCGTAGCAGATTGATCGTGGTCGATCTCGATTCAATTCCGGTTGCCGAAAGGCAGGAGCATCTCATGACACTTCGACGTGGGTTCGGGCGGGGCGCAGCAGCGGCGATCACCAGAATGAGAACGACCCTGATGGCATTTCTGGCGATTGTTGCGGCCCTGGGCGGCGGGCAGGTGGCAGCCGCGAAAGAGATCGAGCTTTCGGGTGTGAATCGCTCCGACACGCTGGTGGTTGCGTCGGGCGACAGCGCGCGGGCCACGGGCGACGTGTATCTGGTGTGCAGCAAGGAGATCGTGATCGACGGCACGTTGACCGGGGCGCCCGGCTGCGTGCTTGTTCTCAAAGCATCGAAGATCACGGTTCGCGGATCAATCGCTGGCGGCCCGGGCGTGAACCAGACGCGGGTGGGCGCTGCGGGCGGGGCGGGCGGATCGGTCATGCTGATCGCCGAGACGATCTCGATTACGACCGGTTCGGTGCGCGCGGGCAACGGCGGCAACGCGGGGCCCGCGGGTGATGGCGGCGATGGAGGAGATGTGATTTTTTCGCGGAAAGGGTCGATGACCGGGGGCGGAGCGCTCATCGGCGGCAATGCCGGGCGGGCGGGCATCGGTGTGAACGGCTTTGGAAATCAGTTCCGCAATGGCGGCAACGGGGGAGATGGCGGGTCGGTTCGACCTGTCACGGCTCAGGAACTCGCTCGGATCGAGGCGGTGATCGCGGCCGCGATTGTTGACGGTGATCACGACGCCGCGATGCCCGCCGACCTGACGGCGGACGGTGTGGTGGATGAGGCGGATCTGGAGGTGTTGCTGGGGTCGTGGAGGGGGTAGTGAGTGTTTTCTGTCGGGTGCCACACACCATCCCGATAGGGTGGTGTGTGCGAGCGTCGAGGGACGTTCGTCCTTGATGCCATTGCTGACTGAATCCATCATGGATTCAGACGCGTGATCGTCGGTCCGGAATAGGATGATGGCTCGGCATAGAACGCCGCGGATGACCAGCGATACTCTACGCCAGAAACCGCCAGTTCCCGACGCAAGGGGTTATCGTGAATGTACGTGATCTTCTCGAAGAACTCGTCCTCCGTCACGATACTCCGGTCATATCCGCCGCCGGCCTGCCAGAATCGATGACGGCCATTCCGGTCCGAGATTCGAGACAGAATCGACGCGTTGCATGCGCGCCAGCGCTCGATCACGCCCTTGGCAAACGGGCTCTTCAGTCGCCGAAGAATCTCCGGTACCGTTTGATTGGGTTCTGCCGGACGCAGGAGAATGTGGAAATGCTCCGGCATGATGACCCACGCGAAGAGATCAAACCCTTGCACCCGCTGCACGAGATCAAGATGGGTTGCAAAGGCGTCCTTGATTCGATCGTTCTGGAACAGCGGTAGACGCCGATAACATGAACACGTCAGATATCGCGCGTGACCTTGCCCCTCGAATCTGCGTAACGTGCGGCGAAACGACACTGACGCAGTGTATGGGAACGCGCGGTGGACTGCACAAACGATGGAAGCCGGCGCAGGTGGAAGCTCGCACACACCACCCCAGCGGGATGGTGTGTGGCACCCCTAAAGCGGACCCGTTGATTGACGCAAGCAGACGCTCGCACACACCACCCTTGCGGGATGGTGTGTGGCACCCCGACAGCGGACCCGTTGATTGACGCAAGTGGACGCTCGCATACACCACCCTAGCGGGATGGTGTGTGGCACCCCGACAGTGGGCCATTGGATTGACGCAAGCGGACGCTCGCACACACCACCCTGGCGGGATGGTGTGTGGCACCCGCGTATTATCTCTCGTCCTTCCTGAAGATGAACAGGTAGTTGAAGCCGCGGAGGTAGAAGTTCTCGCGCTCGGCGGCGGCGCGCCAGTTGCCCTTTTCCAGCTTCTGGTTCTTGCGCACCACGCAGATGATGTCGACCGGCTTGAACCGCTGCCGCAAGAGCGCGAAGAGGTCGAAGCCGATGGGCATGAACTCGCCGGCCGCGGGGTCGCGCTCATCGCGGCGATCGACTCCGGTCTTCTTGCGGTAGGAATCGCTGACGTAGAGGGCCATCACGCGGCCGGGCCGCAGGATGCGCTTAATCTCGTCGAAGACCTTGGCCATCGCGTCGTAGTAGGCTTGGCCGCGATCGGGGCCGCCGGCGTCGAGCTTGCCGATGCAGCGCGGGTCGTCGGAGTAGTCGACGTGGGTGGAGTAGGGGGGGTCGATGAAGACGAGGTCGGCCTTGGCGTCTTCGAGGGGCAGCTTGCGGGCATCAGCGCGGAAGATGTCTTTGCGTTCAGCGGGTGGGGCGAGGTCGTAGCCGAGGGCCCGGCGGTTGAGATCGCGGGCGACGTCGAGGGTGGTGCCCGAACCGCACATGGGGTCGACGACGAGGTCTTTCTCGCGCGTGTAGCGCTGAAGCAACTGCCAGATGATCCAGCTTGGCGTAGCGCCGACGTAATCGCGATCGCCCTGTTCGGTGGACTCGGGGTTTCCGGGGGCGGTGTAGTGCTGGCTCTGGTATTCCCAGAGCGTGGTGGGAAAGAGGCGGAGCGGAGCTTTGGCGGCGGTGGACTTTTGCGGGCCGCGGGGGTTACGGGGCTCAGAGCGGCCGGAGGAATTGAACTTGCCACCACGGTTGGGGCCACCAGCCCGGCGCATGGATGGGTTTTTCTCGTTGTCGCGCCTGTTGGAGCGATCGGGCCTGCCGGTCACGGCTGAACGATCCAGTGGCCGACTTCGGTGGGGTTGGAAACGATGGCGATACGGATATCGCCATGGCTGGTGCGCAGCATGACCGGGTTGACTCCGTCGTTGAGCACCGCCCGAAGGCGATGCTGCGTTGAGGCAGATTCCTTCATGGCCCACTTGCCATAGGTCTGGCGGAAGAGCACGCTGCCAAAGACGGTCTGGGCGTCGATATCACCGCGGGATTCGGCGCGAACACGATAATCGACACTGCCGTCGCTATTGATAACGGTGATGGGGCTGGTGATCGGCCAGGAGGTCATGAGCCGGACATCGCCGTGATTGTTATTGATCTCGACCGATCCCTGAAAGTCGGTGACGTAAACCTTGCCGTGACTGGTCTGTACCTTGACGTTGCCGATGGCCGGTGCCTGAATAAGGAGGTGGGCGCGCTGGTAGTAAGGCTCGGGGCTGGAGGTGGTGGCGCGGATGGTGAGGTGATGGCCAGACTCGTCGACGGCTTCCTGTACGTCGGCCTTGATCGCTTCGAGGGCGCCCTTCTCTTCCTTCTCGCGGCCCCATGGGAAATCGGCCTCGCGGCGGAGGCTGACGTCGAGGCTTTCGCGCGTGGGATCGACCGAAATGACGACATCGCCCCCGAAGCTCTCGATGTCGACATGGGTCACATCGCGGATGATGGGTGGCGGCGGGGGGTCATTCGGCTCGGTGTGCACCACGGGCAGGGGCATCTCGACATGCAGGATGCCGTCTCCCACCCAGTCGCGGGTGCATCCCCCGCAAAGGATCGGAAAAATGGCGAGGATGAGGAAGATCGTCCTTTGTTTGGTCATGGTTCGTTGGTGCCGATTGTATCGGGCGATGGACTCGGCCGCGGGATGGCCCGGCCTCAACTTTTTCGGATGAAGGAATCTTTGGGAATGATTTCGGCCGGGGGGCGGTTGACCATTATGCAACTCGTGTGCCTCACCCAAGCCGTCTTCGGTCGTGTGCCGTTGGCGGCTTCCTCATTTTTGGGGATCTCCGGTATGGCGTCGCCGGTGGTGACTGCCCTGCCTTATCGAGATGACCGTGGCCGATACGATGCTGACATGAAGCGAGCGAGTTGGATTAATGGGATGCGGTGCGCGGGGGCCTTGGTGGCGGCCTGCAGTGGCCTGGGTCTCTCGGCGGTCCATGCCGATACTTATGAAATCACCATGGATGAGGGGATACGCCCGGCGAACGGAAGCGGGCGACTCATCCTGTTCTTTATTGGCGAGGGCAGCGGGATTGGTCGTGCTGAGCCGCGGCAGGCGCCGTTCTATCAGAGCCCGCAGCCGATTGCTTCGGGAAAGATCGACAACTGGCCGGAGTCGGGGGCGGTGACGATCGACAACAGCGCGATCTCGTATCCCGGGCCGCTGGATTCATTGGATGGAACGTTTCGAGTCCAGGCGGTATTCGATTGCGATCGTCTTCAACGCGGCCACAACGCGGCGGGCAACCTGAAGTCTTCGGTGGAGAGTGTGACGGTCAGCTCGTCGAAGGATGATCATGTTGTACTTCGGCTCACCACGGTGATTCCCGAACCGAAATTCACGGAGGGGCCGAACCTGAAGGCGTTCTCGATTCGAAGCGAGAAGCTGAGTGCCTTTGCCGGACACGACGTGTATCTCAAGGCGGGGGTGGTGCTGCCGCAGCACTACGATGAACGGAAGGAATGGGCCGCGATGTACATCGTGCCCGGATTCGGCGGCACGTGGCGACACGCGCGGCAATATGCGGAATTGATGGCCGACCCGACCACGGTGGAGAACGTGCCGCAGTGTTTGAACATCGTCCTCGATCCCGATTGCCCGTATGGACATCATGGATTTGCCGATTCGGAAAACACGGGGCCGTGGGGGACCGCACTGGTCACGGAGTTGATTCCAGCACTTGAGAAGGAATTCAAACTGGCGCCGAGGCCCGAGGGGCGACTGTTGATGGGGCATTCATCCGGAGGGTGGACGGTGTTGTGGCTTCAGCTGCATTGGCCGGAAATCTTTGGCGGATGCTGGTCGAGCGCCCCGGACCCCGTGGATTTCACACGGCTTCAGACGGTCAACATCTATGAGGATGAGAGTTACTACACCGCGGCCGATGGGTCACCCTATCCGTCGATGCGGATTATGGCGTCACTCAAGGACGATCGGGTGATGATGACAACGCGCGACGAAGCGCTGGTGGAGTATGTCATCGACCCCGACGGTGCATCTGGAGAGCAGTTGGCGACCTACGACGCGATCTTCTCGCCGAAGGACCCGGCTACCGGCAGGCCGAAGCGGCTGTTTGATCCGGCGACAGGCAAGATCGATCACGACGTGGCCAATGCCTGGGCACGGTATGACATGCGCCGAATCGTTGCGTCGGACTGGGATCATTACGGGCCGATCATGCGCCGGAAGGTGCGCATCGCCTGCGGGACGCGCGACACGTTCTACCTGAACCTCGCGGTGGAGCGGATGAAGGAATTCGTTGACCGCATGCAGGCGGAGCGACCGATTGAAGGTCCGGGCTCGATCTGGCTCCGAGATGGCGCCGATCATGGCACCATTCTGGGCTACGCGATCATGCGCTGGACGGACGAGTGGATGAACCAACTCAAGGCGGCGGGGCTGTAGACTCGGTTGATGACTGACGGATCCACGACCTCCCGACCCGAGGCGATCGACGTTGCGGCATGGTGCGCCATCGCCATGTCGGAAGCTGCGCCCATTCTGCGAGAATGGATGACGGAGCCGACGCTTCGGCGAAATGTGATGGAGTCAATAGAGCGGGCTTTGGCTGCGAAGTGTCGGCGGGTGGCGCTGCGCCCGGGGCGAACCGTACTGACCAGTCGACACGAGTTCATCGATGCAATGCCGATTCCGCACCTGTATGTGCACCACCGATCGTTTCATGTCGATGATCCGCAGGATCTGCGGGAACTTGCGTCTCTTGCAAGCGGAGAGGATGCCGACATTCAGCGAGTTGGTTTCTTTCGCTCCGGGCCGCATGACTCGACAGACGAGATCGCCACGCATGCGGCGGTCATTCCATACAAGCGACACTTGGCCGCTCCGGCGGCGGAGATTCTGGCCGCCACACCAAAGCATGCCGACGATGTCGTCATCCGCAAGGCCGACGATCTTGCCTTCTATGACGACTACTCGCAAATGTATGACGACTTCCACGCCGACGTTCCGGACCTGGTCGATCACGTCCGCAAGGAGTCGCCCGATGACTTGCGGGGGTTCCAGGCTGAAGGCGTGGTAGCGCTGGTGAATATCGACGGAATTCTCGCCGGTGTCATGGCGGCCACTCCCGCATGTGAGCACGGCCTTCGCGGCTGGATGATGAAGGAGCGGATTTTTTCGCGCCAGTACCGCGGTGGGGGCTACGGGCCGGCAGCGCTGTGGGCGTTTCTGCGCATGCTGCCGCTCGAGCCCGACGACTTCTTCTGGGGCACCATTGTTCCGGACAATCACGCTTCGTTGAAGTCGGCGCTACGGCTTGGCCGCGTTGATATCGGCGGCTGGTACTGGATCGACGTGCAGAAGCTGCGCTGAGGCTTCGCCGTTGGCGATCAATCCATCACGACGTAGCGACGAAACGATCGAATCGCAACGGCGATCACCACCAGAAACAGGGTCCACCAGACGAGGCCACCGAGAAGCACCTGAACCATGCCGGCGGAGGTTTCGACCAATGTTCTTGCTCCGTCGTGTATCGCTTCGGAGAAGGATGTGCCGATGAAGTTCACCATCGACTCTTCCTTCGCAGCCGGGGCATCATCGGCATGAATGATCACGAGGATGGTGGAGAGAGATACGAGGCGCGACAACTGCTGCTGCTGTGCAGTGAGCGACTCGATACGGCCGCGAACAGCGCTGATCTGATCGCGCAGTTCCAGAACTTCCTTGAGCGGGGCGTCATCTCTGGCTTCAAGGAGCTCGAGTAGCTCCTTCTCGACCCGCTGCTCATTGCGAAGCCGAGCGCCGAGGTCAACGATCTGCGCTGTGACATCTTCGCCCGTTGATCTGTCGACCAGTACCGTTCCCAGATCGCGCAGTTGCTGAAGCACTTCCGAGAGGCGCGATGATGAAACTCGAAGTGTCAAGGTCGCGAGGGCCGTCGAGTCCTCGCCGGTGAGCGAGGAGTCCTGCACAAATTCACCGGACGCTTCGCTGATTACATGCATGGCGATCATGTAGGCCGCACGAACATCGGCCGCACGGAGTTCAATGGTTGCCTTGCGAACGACCGATCGCTGGGTCGAATCTGTCGCCGGGTCTGGGGAAGGTGCCGCCACAGTCAGCCCGGACGATTGAGTCGGGCCTGCCAAGCCACCTGATCCTCTGGCACCATGTACGGCGAATTCATCTCGCACGACAGTCCAATCACTGCTCGAATCAGAACCCTTATAGGAAGGGGCTGATCCCAGTTGAGCGGACACCGGACCGAGTTGGCCCGAAAAGAGGGGCCCCAAGACGACCAGGCTGGTCGCCAGAAGCAGCACGGCCGCGATGGCGCCAATCACTTTGGATCGCGGCCGAATGCGCCCGAGAATGGGCATTCCACGACGATGATCGTTCGCGGTCAGTGCTCGCTCCCAGAGTCGCTGGTCCGGTCCGGACCATTCGGTCATCGCGCTGAGACGTGTTTCGATGTTGTCTGGCGTGGTAGAGGTCATGACGACGACTCTTTCAATTTCGAACGAAGTTCGTCCAAGGCGGAATGAAGCCGCGACTTGAGTGTTCCGAGAGGTATGCGGAGGATTTCGGCGACCTGCGAATGACTGAGGCCGGCGTGATAACACAGAAGCAGCGCCGTGCGCCTCGGCTCAGCCAAGGTCGCGACGGCGGCTCGCATGGAGCGAATCTCATCGGGTTCCGCAGTTGCAATCTCGGCGGCGTGCTCCGACATCGTCGCGGGGCGACGGGCAAGCCGCCCGCGCATGGTGCTGCATCGATTCACGAGAATTCGATATACCCACGTGCGAACCGAGCACCGCCCGCGGAACCTTGGCGCATAGCGAATGACTCGCAGCCAGGTCTCCTGCACCGCATCCATGGCCAGGTCGCTTCGCCCGTTGAACAGGCCGGTCGCAGCGCCGATGAGCTGGGGCTCCAATCTGCGGGCCAGCTGCTCCAGCGAGGCTCGATCGCCACGAGTGAATCGCTTCAGCAGGGCCTCATCAGTATCGGATGCGGAATCCGCAGCCATGGCGATGTCTTCAGCGCAGGATGTGGTCCATGCGGTCACGCTGGATTAGACCTCGCGATCGGGCGATCGGTTCGCGCGGAATGAGCTGCTCAGGAATATGACGCGACGATCGAGGCCTGCGGGTAGTAGCGGGCCAGAATAGTCCGATAATCCGTGCCCTGGCGTGCCATGCCCTCAGCCCCATGCTGGCACAGACCGACGCCGTGGCCGAAGCCGCGGCCGTTGAACGTGACGCTGGAGCGGCCGACCGTGGCGCTTATATCGGCCGACTTGAGCGATCCGCTGGGGGAGCCAAGGCCGCGATCGCGATAGTTCATGGCCTCCCGGAATCGCTCCGCGCCGATTTCGACGGACTGGCCGCGAGAGTTTCGAAGAACGTAGCGCGAGGCCCGGCCGTTTTGATACACCGCACCTGCTTCAATCGAGGCGACATCGCCAAGTCGGGCGATCTCGGAGGAACCGTCGTCGAGGGCCCAGGCGCTGAGCCGCCTTGAAACATCGCTGCTCGATCGCTCCACGCGCCAGGTATACATCGGCGCCCAGCGGCAGCATTCGTTCAACGGCCGCGCCTCCAGTGGAGCGATGGCGTTGATGACGCCGGGGCCGAATGCATCGCTGGCGCTGGCCGAGCGGCCGCCGCAACAACTGCTGTAATACGCCGTCACCAGCAGGTTCTGATAGGCGAGCACCTGGCCGCGGGTCTGGCGAACCGCGTCGTTGGAGACCCTGTGTTCGCTGCGGCCGACATAGGCCTGCGATGCCTGGCCGGCCACCACGTCGAAGTGGCGGCGATTGGCCCAGTAGGCAATTTCAGAGGCTGCATAGGAACGGGCCGCGACAGCCTGGGCCATGTGCGTGTGTGGCTTCCAATTGTTGTAGAGCTCCTTGGCGATGACGCCCGGGAGATACTGTTCCATCATGGCGTGATTCACGAGGTCGACGGTGCCGGGAGATACGTCTGATCGGGAGACAAATCGAATTGTGCCCGAATACGTCGATCCATCGAGCTCGAATTCCTGGGGCTGATTCGGGGCCGGCGCGATCTCGAGAATGTCGAAGCCGTCGAAGTTGAGCCGCACCCCGGTGGCATCGCGCACTTCCCATCCGCGAGGGGCCATCGCCACCGTCACGGGGGCCTTCACCACGCGGCCGAGTCGCCCCGCGATGGGCTGATGCGCACGAACCCACCCCGAACCGGCGACGCGAACCGGGCCACGGCTCAGGTCGGCCTGGGTCAACCGCACTCGAACAAGAGGCTCAGCACTGGGAAGTGCAGACCGCGTTTCGGGCATGGGGCGGCGGATGGTTGCCGACGATGCGGCGGCGGTGTTGCCCGGTGGCGGGAGCACCCCATCGCCGGTCGGCATGGGCAGGTCCGACGTCATCACCTGCGAACTGCAGCTGGGCAGCAGGAGCGGCACGGCGGCCATGGCCATTCCAAAGATGAAATGGCGGCGGTTCAGCTGCGAGAAGACGCTGGGGGAATCGTGCGAGGACATACCATCAACCCGTGGAGATCGCGTGTGTGGACGACACCATAATCGTCGGCACACCGAAGCGCCAAGGGCGAAAAGTCGCGCGATTCAATTCATTTCAGAGAATCAGCGGGCTCACTTCTGGGGCAAGTGCTCGACGACGCGATCCACGAGGCCGTATTCCTGCATTTCAGGAGCATTGAGCCACTTGTTTCGTTCGCAGTCTTCTTCGATGCGCGAAATCGGCTGACCGGTCGCGTCGGCATAGATCTGATAGATCGAGCCGCGAAGTCGAAGAATGTGGCGGGCTTCGATTTCAAGATCGGTGGCCTGGCCTTCCATCACGCCCGAGAGCAGCGGCTGGTGCATCAGGTTTTCGGCGTTGGGCAGCGTGAAGCGCTTGCCCTTCGCCCCGCTGCAGGCGATGACCGACCCCATCGATGCAGCCGTTCCCATAATGTAGGTGGCCACATCGCAGGGCACGAACCGCATGGTGTCGACGATGGCCAAGCCCGCGGTGACGCTTCCACCCGGCGAGTTCACATACATCGAGATCTCGGCCTTGGGGTCTTCATTCGAAAGAAAGAGCAACTGGGCCACGACGAGGTTCGACAGTTCGTCGGTGATCGGGCCGCCGACGAAAATGATGCGGTCGTTGAGCAGGCGCGAATAGATGTCGTACGCGCGCTCGCCGCGACCAGTTTTTTCAATAACGATGGGGATGAGTGTCATGGGCGAATGGGTTCTTCGGGGTTATTTGCGTTCGCCCTTGGGCGGAAAATTGACGACCTCGTCAACAAGGCCGTAGTTCTTGGCTTCCTCGGCGGTGAAATACTTGTCGCGTTCGCCGTCCTTCTGCACCTGCTCGATCGACTGCCCGGTATGGCGGGCGATGATTTCGTTCAGGAGGCGCTTGGCCTTGATGATCTGTTCGGCCTGAATCTGAATGTCAGTCGTCTGACCGGTGACGCCGCCCCACGGCTGGTGAATCATCACCTTGGCGTGGGGAAGGACGTAGCGCTTCTTGGGCTGACCGGCGGCCAGCAGCACCGCGCCGCCCGAATACGCCCGGCCGATGCAGTAGGTCGCCACTTCCGACGAAATGAACTGCATGGTGTCGTAAATGGCCAGCGTGTCGTCCACCGACCCGCCGGGCGAGTTGATATAGAAGTTGATGTCCTGGCCCTTCTTCTGGTTCTCCAGATAGAGCATCTGCATCATGACCCGGGCGGCCGACGAGTAGCTGATCTCGCCGATCAGGAAGACGACGCGGTTTTCGAGCAAGAGCTCGTCGATCGTCATCTCCCGGGTGCGCTGATACTGAATCGCAGCCCGCATATCCGGCGGAAGAGCACCGGGCGACGACTGCATGACACCGGCCTCGGCCGGCGTTGGGGCGAACAGACTGCGGACATCCATGCTCATCCACCCTTCAAAAAAAGCGCGGCCATCCGCCGCTGGCGAATCATACGCGTTGGGTTTGGATCGGCAAGAAATCCGACCACCTGAACCCGGAAACAAGATTTTTCGGGACCTTCGTCAGATTGCCTCGCCGGTTAATGCGTCGCCGGCGGACGAAGCTCGTGGATCGAGATGGTGCTTTCGGCGGCGTTGGGTTGCGATTCAATGCGAGAGTCGATGAGTCTGGCTGACCATCCCAAGCCCTCAAGGAGCGTTGGCAACGCTGCCTCATGGCGACGCCCCGGCCCGGCGACAATCGCCCGACCTCCCTCGGCCACCAATCGCCCCAGCGCCTTCGCCACAACGTCAACCAGCCGGGCTTCATAGAGAACGTCGGCCCCAACCACGAGATCAAATCGCGTAAACTCCTCCGGAATCGCCCGCCAGTCGAGCCGGCTCGTGGTCACTCCGGGCAGCGCATTGCGGGCGGCGTTGGCGGCGGCGAATTCCAGTGCCGCATCCTCATAGTCGGTCGCCAGCACACTGATCCGGTTGACTGCGAGGGCGAGCGAAACCAGTCCCACCCCGCAGCCGAGCTCGATCGCCCGGGGTTCCCGCGGCGGATGGTCGAGCAGGTGGCGGGCGAGGCCCCTGGCCGCGGGCCAGAGGTCGGCCCAGTAGGGCAATCGCTCATCGGCCTCAAACGCCTCTTCATCAATGAGCACCTCGGCATCGGCGGGCCGCAACAGTCGCCACTGGTGCCGGCCGTGGGCGAACGCATCCTCGCGAAGGTTGAACCTCGCCCGCAGCGAATTCTCGAGCGCCACATCAGTCATGGGCACGCTGACAACCCGCCATGCAGACTGCGGCCAGCGCTGCCGCCATCAACAGCCTCGCTCAACTCAATCCTCTTCATCCAGCGAGCCCTTGAGCCCCAGCGAGACCTGGAACGCCAGTTGTTCGAGCGACACCGAGAAATCCACGCTCATCACGCTGACCGCCTTGTTCACCTCCAGCCTCTTGGGGGCGAAGTTGAGAATGCCCACGACTCCGGCGTCGATCAGCTGCTGGGCCACATCCTGCGCAGCCTCGGCGGGCACGGCCACGATCCCGATCTTGATCTCCCGCTCCTGAATCAACTGGGCCATGTCGCCCATCGGCCGCACGCGGTGGCCGGTGATCTTCTTCCCCACCACCTGCGGGTCGCTGTCAAAGACGGCGACGATCTCAAAGCCCTTGCGGCGGAAGCGCTGGTAGGCCATCAGGGCCCGGCCGATGTTGCCCGCGCCCACGACGCAGGCGTTCCAGTTGCGGTCGGTGCCGAGGATGCGCTTGAGCTGCTCCATCAGGTCGTCGACGCGATAGCCGATGCCGGGGTGGCCGAACTGGCCGAAGCAGGCAAGGTCCTTGCGCACCTGGGCGTCGGTCAGCCCCAGCGCTGCCCCCAGCTGCTTGGAGCTGACGGTGGCGCGGCCCGCGGATTGCAGCGACTCGATCTCGCGCAGGTAGAGGCTCAGCCGCTTGGCGGTGGGTCGCGAAATGCGGGATCGCGGCGAGGGCGACACAGCCTGAGTGTATCACCGGGGCGGAGGGGAGCCCCTCCTCTAGAGAGGTGTCGAGGTGTCCCCCGGAAGGAGGTGTCCCCCGGAAAGAGGTGTCGAGGGGTTCCCCCGGGGGAGGCATCAGGGTGTCGAGGGTCTCGCCCGCCGGGTGATGGATGCGGCTGCGGTGCGGTGCTACACCGTCCACGCCGAAAGCAACAGACCGAGGTCAGCGCCGTCGACGGTGGTGTCGCCGTTCAGGTCAGCGCTTGAGTCCCCTTCGCCCCAGGCGGAAAGCAGCAGACCAAGGTCAGCGCCGTCCACCGCACCGTCGGCGTTGAGGTCGGCGGGGGTGTCCGGAGTGTCGGGGCAGGCGGGAAGGGTGTAGACGTAGACCGCGCCGGAGATGAAGACGCCTCCCGGGCTGGCTCCGGGCGCGCCTGCGAGGGCGTGTTCAGAGCCTAGCGCTACCGCTTTGCCTAACTCCGAAGTCTTACCATCGCTCTCCTTCAGTTCTGCGCTCTGCTTCCACTTGGCCACCGCAAATTCGAATTGATAACACGCATCCTCGCCGATATCGCCGACCAGCAGGCGGTCGCCGCAAAGATCCATCGACCAGCCGAACCCGCCAATAGGCGGCGTGCCCCAGACGGTGCTGTGCGGCTGCCACTCGCGCCCCGTCCATTCGTAGAGATAGACCGCCCCGGCCCAGTCGGGCCCGATCGAGGCGTATGGCGCAGACACCGCCAGCCGGTCACCGTCGAGATCAACCACCCAGCCGTAACCACCGGAATCCATGTCGACCGTCTGGTCAAACGTAGCTTCCAAGTTCCACTGGGCGCCGTCGAAGCGATAGAGGTAGACCCGCCCGTCATCGGCCACCGGCCAGCCGCCCTGATAGATGGTGTTGAGCGCACTCACCGCCGCGACATCGCCCTGAATCGAGACGTCGTAGCCAAAGCTGCTGCCGAGCGTGCCGTCATCGAACGAGAGGATCTGCTCCTCCACCCACTGCGAGCCGTCGAAGCGATAGATGTAGGCCGCCCCGTCATCATCGCGATAGGGGGCGCCCACGATCAGCACATCGCCGTCGACATCAATCGACTGGCCGAACTCATCGAGCAGCGCTCCATCGGCCGCAACCAGCTTTTGTTCCTCACCCCACCGACCGCCCTTCCGACGAAAGACATACGCCGCCCCGGAATACTGGTCGATCGTGTCGTCGCCCCAGGCGCCGACCGCGAGCGTGTCGCCGTCGAGGCTGAGCGATCCGGAAAACACGGCGTAGCTCTTGGGATCATGCGGCGTGATGGTCTGCGCCAACGACCACTGGCCATCCGAAAGCTCGTAGAGCTCAACCCGCTCAGCCCCGACCCTGTCAAGCCCGTTTCCCACCCCGACGGCAAGCGACGTTCCGCTGACGGCTAGATGCCAACCGGCAAGCTCTTGCACTTTGGGTTTGGGCGAAACAAGTTGCTGGTCCTCGAAGACCACGCAGGAGGTTCTTGAGTCAGCGACCAACTCTGAACTCAGTAAGAAGAGCGAACATACCACTAAGAAATGGTGAAGACAGTGCTGCATGTTGAAATCTCCTATTGACAACCAGACCGTATCGACAGTATGAAGTGTCTCGGTCCAACTTCAACTCCGGAGTTCAACATGTACATCGGGCACAGACTGTGGCTGGGTAGTTCGTTTGCCTCTCTTGTGGCGACCATCTCCGTGGCCGCGCCACCAAACTACACGCTGGTTGATATCCATTCATTTCAAAGCGGTTCAACGCTAGCGAACAGTGCTGGCGAATCAATCGACTCCAGCGGCTGTTTCATTTGCGGACAGGAAGAAAACCTTGTCGCACAGGCGCCAGTTTTCATATGGGACGACACTGGTTCTCCCACCGTGATGTACATCAATGACGAAGATACATCCACGAGTAAATCGTGGGATTTTCAAGACGTAAACAACGTGGGAATCGCGGTTGGCTCTTCTATCCCAATGGGTGCATTGCAAGGCATTGCAAGATAGACCATACTTTTGGTCCGGAACCGGATCTCTTGCGTACCTCGGAAGAGGCGGTTACGAGCACGGCCGAGTCCGCGCGATTAATGACAACGGTACGTTGGCCGGTGGTGTGTTTACCGCGAACTCCTGCGGAAGCGGAGATTGGAGACCGGTGATCTGGAGCTCGCCGACGTCTAATCTCTCGCCAACGTTCATAGATGCAGATACTGTCGATGGCTTTCTCAATGACATTAACGCCTCCTCCGATCTCGTCGTCGGCTGGACGTGGGGAAATCTCAGCGGCAGCTACTACTACCGTCCCGGCAAATGGACCAAGAGCGGCGGAACGTGGTCATCGGTGACGACGCTTGACTACACCGGTTACAACGGCGGCTTTGCATATGCTGTGAACAATAACGATGTCATTGTGGGCAGCGTCAATTCCGATGACCTTGCGACCTGCGATGTGGTGGAGCTCCGCGCCGCGATGTGGAACGGTAGCGGCCTGACGGTGTTGCCATTGCTTAGTGGCGACAGTTTCAGCTATGCCTACAGCATCAACGACAACGATGTGATCGTCGGCGGATCGGCATTGTTCACAGCGTAGGCGCGGCTGAAGAAGCCGTCGGGTATGTTGGGGAGAGCGGTGGTGACGCCGCGAGCGTAGACGAAAGCGACGTTCTTGAGCCCTTGATTCTCCAGGTGCATGTACCCCACCGCCACTTCGGCGTCGTTTATGTCCGAAATGAGGCCATACGGGTTCTGCGGGGGAAGGGGCACGATGGTGAGGGAATTCCCATCGTGAAAATAGGGCACAAACTTGTCGCCCAGGCCGCAGTCATACTCACCGCAAATGGCACCGACAGAGGAGATGCCGATCGTCTGGATATTGGAAATCGTACAAGCCGGTTTTTCCACCAACGGACACACCTGATAGCGCAGGCACTCCGGTGAAACTCCGGCGAAAGCTGCTGCAAGGGCGAGGCGAATGGAGGAAAAGGGTGTCATCGCGCATTGAGGGGCCGAGAGCCGACGGTGTCAATTCACTCTACCACCCGCGAGGGAAGGAGGAGGAAGAACCTGCTGAATTCAACGCCCTCGGACCGATTTCAGTCGAACCTCCCTTTGATGGAGATCCTGCGATGCGGAATTCATTGCGATTGACCCCGCTTGTTGCGCGCCCGGGTGGGTTGGGCAGGGATCCACCCTGCCTGAATTGTTCGTCTCTCTCGCGCACGCGGCAGGGTACACCCTGCCCTACGACCGCGTTGCGTGAAGATGGGCTGACTGGCGGTAACATTTTTTCAACGGCGTGTGCAGGATTTCGGTCTTTCGGGCGTATTTTTCCAGGAGTTGTATTGAATGTTCGCATTCGCCAGCCTCCACATGGGGGCAGGCGTGATTGGGCTGCGATTCCATGAGTGCGATGAAATCCAAGCCGTTCGCCTTCTCACCGGTTCTCGCTCTGGCCGTTGCTCTGGCACTGGCTGAGGGCGGCGTTGCCGGAATCATCTATTCGCCCACAAGCAAAGACGATTGGTCGTCCTTTGTAAACGGGCAATTCACGACGATCGGCTTCACCGGTGACTACTTGCAATTCGTCACAGAACAGTACGCGGATTTGGGCGTACACTTTTCTGATGGCGACGATTACGGCGTAAGCAACTCTAAATTCACTGATGGCTTTGGGATCAAGGGGAATTGCTGTGGTGGAGGGTCGATCACCGTCACATTTGATGCCCCGCAGACGTGGGTGGCGGCCAACTACCTGGGGATTCTCAAGATCGCACTTTATATGGATGATGTCTTCATCGACTCAAAGGACATCTTTCAGCCTGGCGTTCTCAATAAGTTCCAAGGCGTGGTGTCCGACGTCGCGTTCAACAAAGTAATCCTTTCTGACACCGGAGATGGGCTTCCGTTTGTCGATGATCTCCATTTCGGCGGCCCAATTCCCGCGCCTGGTGTGCTGGCCGCGTTTGTCGGCGCTGCCGGGCTGTCTCTTGGCGGGCGGAGACGAACGCGATGATCGCCGTGCGCTTCATTGCGGCCCTTGTGGTGCTTGGCGTTCCGACCGATGCCGCCGTTGCGGGCATCATTTTTTCGTCGACCGACAAGCATGAATGGTCTTCATTCGTCAGTAATCAGTTCACCACGATCGGCTTCACCGGCGACTACTTGCAGTTCGTGACGGAGCAGCATGCCGCCGTTGGAGTTCACTTCACAGATGGAGATGATTACGGGATCAAACAGAATAATTTTCTCGATGGTTACGGTATTAAGGGAAGTTGTTGTGGTGGGGGCTCCGTTACAGTGGAGTTCGATACGCCACAGCTGTGGATAGCAGCCAACTACTTGGGATCACTCCAGTTCACTCTCTATGATGGAGATGTCCCCATCGACAGCAAGTGGACGTTTGTTCCCGGGGTTGGAAACAAATTCTTCGGTGTAGCTTCGAATGTGGCATTCAATAAGGTCGTTATTGAGGTCGCTGGCGGCGCTGGCCTCACGGTCATCGATGATCTCCACTTCGGCGGCCCAATCCCCGCGCCGGGTGTGCTGGGCGCGTTTGTCGGCGCTGCCGGGCTGTCTCGCGGCGGGCGGAGACGGACGCGATGATCGCCTGACCGCAAGCATGCCCCTGCCGACCGACCTTGTCGCGGTATTGAATGGATGTGTCGCCCTGGCGAAGGAATGGCGGGGCGTGGCCAAAGAACGGTGCGACCCGGCGACCGAACGCAGCGCCTTCCGCAAATGCTGGAGGGATCTGGTGGAGAGGAAGGTTCTCTTCGCTGAGAGAAAGTCTCTCCCCGCGAGGAGCAACCGTCTCCTTGTGATGAGCAACCATCTCCCCCCGAGGACCCGCAGGCTCCCACCGAGGACCGCGTTTCTCCCCCTCAGGACCGACCATCTCCCTCCGAGGACGGCGAAGCTCCTCGTCAGGACCGACCGTCTCCTTGGGAGGAGAGGCGAGCAACCTGCGGTCGCCACCCGGGAAACTCGAGTTTCCCGTTTCGGGACCGGAGTTGGCGCACTCCCGAGCCGGGTCGGCACGGTGCGGATGGAGGTCGGCGCGGGGGAAACCTCGGCCGGAACATCGCGATTCGCGGTCGGCAGGGGGGAATTCGGGGTTGGCGCTTTGGAACCCGGCGGACCTGAACAATGATGGCGAAATGGATGGCGCGGATCTGGGCTTGTTGCTCAGCGCGTGGAGTGCGTAGGCCAGCGCAGCCTACGACGTCCAATTGCTCAACAACAGGCCGAGATCAGCGCCGTCGACGGTGGTGTCGCCGTTGAGGTCAGCGCTTGATTCCCCTTCGCCCCAGGCGGAAAGCAGCAGACCAAGGTCAGCGCCGTCCACCGCACCGTCGGCGTTGAGGTCGGCGGGGGTGTCCGGAGCGTCGGGGCAGGCGGGAAGGGTGTAGACGTAGACCGCGCCGGAGGTGTGGATGCCTCCGGCATTGGCGCCAGGCGCACCCACGATGGCATGCGAATCACCAAGGGCCACGCCGTTTCCGAAGCCCATGAACGGCTCGCCCGTGGACGGATAGAGCGATGCGGTCTTGTCCCATTGTCCGCCGTCGAAGGTGTAGAGATGGGCAGCACCTGAATACTTTCCCGCCGTGCTGTCGTTGAGGTCGCTGACCAGCAGTTGGTCGCCCGCCAGATCGACCGACCAGCCGAACCCGTTGATCGGCGGCGTTCCCCAGACGCTGCCCTCCAGAACCCAGTCCTGTTCACTTCGGGCAAAGATAAAGACCGCCCCCGGCGCTTCGCCATCCTTCGCAGCGGCTGGAGCGCCCACGACGATCCGGTCGCCGTCAAGGTCGACGCACTGGCCGAACTCCGCGGGATTATTCTCTTCGGGTGCGGTCAGGTGGGCTTCGAGGTTCCAGACCTTCCCGTCATAGCGATAGACGTAGGCCGAGCCGATCAGCGCCACCGGCCACGGGCCGCCCCGGTAGACCACCTCGCGGGCGCAAACCACCGCGACATCATCCTGTATCGACACGGAATCGCCGAACACGTCGTTAGGCGTCCCGTTGGCGAGGAACAGTTCCTGCTCTTCAACCCACTGGGCGCCGTCAAAGCGGAAGATGTATGCAGCGCCCGAAACATTGTGAAACGGTGCGCCGACGATCAGCACATCGCCGTCCACATCGACGGCGTTGCCGAAGTCATTAATGATGGCGCCGTCGGAGGCGAGCAGCTTCTGCTGCAGCGACCATCGGCCCTCCGAGCGCACAAACACGAACGCTGCTCCCGAATGCTGGTCGATGGTGGAATCATCCCGCGCCCCAACCACCAGCGTGTCGCCGTCAAGGCTGATCGAAGACGAAAACGCTTTCGGGATGGTTGGATTGTCCGGCATCACCGCCTGCAAGTACACCCACTGGTTCGATTCAAGGGTGTAGATCTCAACACGATCCAGGGCGTCGGTGTCAAACCCGGCGGCCGCTCCAAGCGCCAGCGTCCCGCCGCTGACGGCGATATGCGCGCCGGCATATTGCTGAAAAGCAGTGAATGGGGAAATCAATTGGTCACCTTCAGTCGTGGTGCAGGGCTCATCATCCCCCGCAGCCGACACCGCAGCGGCGGCCAGCACGAAGAGAGCCGAGATGAACGCGGTCTGAACGGTGCGGGCCATGATCAATCCTCCGGTGGGCGGTGAGAGTCTATCGGCGAGATCGCCGGATCACTCCGAGCCGGAACTCCACGCCGCCAGGAGGAGGCCGAGGTCAGCGCCGTCGACGGTGGTGTCGCCGTTGAGGTCAGCGCTTGATTCCCCTTCGCCCCAGGCGGAAAGCAGCAGACCAAGGTCAGCGCCGTCCACCGCACCGTCGGCGTTGAGGTCGGCGGGGGTGTCCGGAGCGTCGGGGCAGGCGGGAAGGGTGTAGACGTAGACCGCGCCGGCGGCCTGCTCTCCGTCGATATTGGCGATCGGAACACCCACCAGCGCGTGCGACTCGGCGAGCGCTACATCCTCGCTGAACTGCATCGTCGGCTGGCCCACCTCCGGATAGAGGCCCGCATTCATCACCCATTGCCCGTTGTCCACGGTCCACAAGAATGCCGCTCCCGCGTTCTTGGCGGCGGCGCTGTCGCCGATATCGCCGACCAGCAGTCGATCGCCGCAAAGATCCATCGACCAGCCGAACCCGCCAATAGGCGGCGTGCCCCAGACGGTGCTGTGCGGCTGCCACTCGCGCCCCGTCCATTCGTAGAGATAGACCGCCCCGGCCCAGTCGGGCCCGATCGAGGCGTATGGCGCAGACACCGCCAGCCGGTCACCGTCGAGATCAACCACCCAGCCGCCGCCGGAATAGGTCTTGCCATTGCCCTGGCTGAACATGGCCTCGTGATTCCACTGCGCCCCGTCGAAGCGATAGATGTGCACCGCACCGGCATCGGCGACAATCCACCCGCCCTCGTAGACAAGGTTCAGCGCGCTGACCGCCGCGACATCGCCCTGAATCGAGACAGACCAGCCAAACGCTCCGCTATATGGCCCCTCTGGAAAGGTGAGCTTCTGTTCCTCAACCCATTCAGCGCCGTTGTATCGGAAGATGTAGGCAGCGCCGTCGGGCAGGGTGAAGGCGGTGCCGATGATCAGAACATCGCCATCCACATCGCACGCATCGCCGAACTTGGCCGCGGCGGCGGCGTCTGAAGCAAAGAGCTTCTGCTGCTCGACCCATTGGCCGCCTTCGCGATGAAACACGTACGCAGCGCCGGCATTCTGTCCGAAGGTGCCGTCATCGCGCGCCCCGACGACCAGGGTGTCTCCATCAAGGGAAACACAGTCAGCGAAGTTGACGACGAAGGTCGAATCAGAGGGAACCACCGTCTGCGACAACTGCCATCGGCCATCGGTGTTGTCATACATGTCCACCCGGTCGACAGCGTTCGGATCAAGCCCGCGAAACACGGACACCGCAAGGGTGTCGTCGTCGACGGCCAGTCGCCATCCCGCGAACTGCTGCACCTCGGCCTCAGGTGACACAAGTTGATCGTCCTCTGTCACCGTGCACGCATGATCATCCCCCACGGCCCACACCGCCGGGGTGAAAAGAACGAGAAAAGCAATCGTGAAGACGGCGTGAATTCTGCTGGCCATGTCGATCTCTCCCATTGACGGCCTGATCGTATCGGCGGTAGTGTCTGCCATCGTCCAACTTTCTCCGGAGCACAAAATGATCAATCAAACGTCTTTCTCCTTGATGGTGTCATCAATCACTGCGTTTGGGTCGACAGCCGTTGGTGCGCCACCGACTTATGAACTTGTGGACATTCATTCCGCACAGAGCGGATTGTTGGACAACAGCGCTGGGGAGTCCATTGATACAAGTGGTTGCTTTGTCTGCGGACAGGAGGAACAACTTTACTCCGCGGCACCGGTATTCATTTGAGATGACACAAGCGGGACGCCAGCGATGGCCGTCACCAGCGGGACCGTGAATCTTGTTTCGTGGAGCTTCGATGACATCAACAGCAGTGGCATTGCCGTCGGAATTTCTATTCCAAATCATATCACCGACGATTTGCCCTACTTCTGGAATGGATCGGGGTCCCTGCAGCCGCTAAAGGTCACGGGCTACAACAATGGCCGTGCACGAGCGATAAATGATGCTGGCGTGATTGCGGGTGGCGTCCATTCACCGACTGGATGTGGAAGTGGAACATGGCGACCCGCACTCTGGTCGTCTGCAAGTACGACCGTGGACCCAACAGTTATTGACGTATCTGTTCATGGTCTCCTCAACGATATCAACGCCTCCTCCGATCTCGTCGTCGGTTGGACGTGGGGAAATCTCAGCGGCAGCTACTACTACCGCCCCGGCAAATGGACCAAGAGCGGCGGAACGTGGTCATCGGTGACGACGCTTGACTACACCGGTTACAACGGCGGCTTTGCATATGCTGTGAACAATAACGATGTCATTGTGGGCAGCGTCAATTCCGATGACCTTGCGACCTGCGATGTGGTGGAGCTCCGCGCCGCGATGTGGAACGGTAGCGGCCTGACGGTGTTGCCATTGCTTAGTGGCGACAGTTTCAGCTATGCCTACAGCATCAATGACAACGATGTGATCGTCGGCTGGTCGGACGACGATGACGACTATGGCTCACCCAACGACGTGGGAACGCACCGCCGCGCATTCATCTACTATCCCGGCAGCCCCGGCACCGTCTACGACCTCAACAATTACATTCCCGGCGCCAGCGGCTGGACCCTGCGAGAAGCCCGCGATATCAACAATGCAGGCTGGATCGTCGGCATCGGACGCTATGCAACCGGCGAGACCACCTTCGAAGATCGCGCCATCCTGTTGAAGCCAATCGCGCGTTGTGTGGGAGACCTTGACGGCGATGGCGATGTTGATGGGGCCGACCTCGGAATTCTTCTGGCGAATTGGGGTAACACCTGCGGACCCGGCAACATTGATGGCGAGGGTGGCGTCGACGGCGCTGATTTGGGACTTCTGCTTGCGGGCTGGTCGGGCACCGACGAATTTCCCCGCGACTGTGATGTCGAAGAGTCATTTGGTGGCGGCGAAGAAGAGTACGCCGGTAATCCTTACCTGCCGATCCTTCTCGCCGGTCTCAGTCTCGAAGATGCCGAAGACCTGATCGCGTGGCTGGAGCAGACCTCCCCAAGCGAGGCCAACGCCGCCCTCGGCGAGATCATTGAATCTGCGGGCTGGTGAGCCGGGTGAGGCGGGATCTGCCGCGTTGATCCTCTCATCCGCGGCCGTGTCGCGTAGGATGCTCCCATGCACATTCGGGATATCTTTGCCCGCGATTCCATCACCTTCAGTGACGTAGGTCACGCAACGCGCCGCTTCTCTCCCGTAGGCTGTACACCGCCCACCTGACCATCTACGACGTCCAGTTGCTCAACAACAGACCGAGATCAGCGCCGTCGACGGTGGTGTCGCCGTTCAGGTCAGCGGGGCAGGGGGGTGGTTCGGTGGGGCGATCTCCGTCGGTGGAGCGGCCGTCTCGGCCGCCGCGATCCTGCTGGGGCGCCACCGCGCACTTCCCCCACGCGCTGAGCAGCAGGCCGAGATCTTCGCCATCGACGATCCAGTCGCAGGTGAGGTCGCCCACGATGGGCGGGATGGGGGTGAGGAGCATGGCGACAGCATTGCCGGATTCATCAAGGCCAGTGCCGGCGATTTCACCTGCATCATTGATACCGGATACGAACCACAGATCAATGGTGCGAGAAGGCTCGATCAGCGTCGGAAGAACTCGTAGCTCGCCATCTTTCCATGTAAATGGGACCTCATTGAGGTCTGCGTCGAGGAGGCGTCCAATGACCCTTCGCTCGCCGTTGATGTCAACGGCTTGCGTGGAAACATAGCCGGACGAGGGTTCGATGACGATCATCCTCCCATTCGACCACACGAGCCCGCGCACCAGCGGAACGAGTGGATCTTGTGTATGAAGGAATCCGTAGCCGGCCACATCGCCGAAGTCGTTCAGGCTCCTTGCAACCGCTCCATCCTCAAAGGAACCAAGGTCGATGCACGTTCCATCAGTCCAGAGATAGGCATGCGACCCTGCGCCTAAATGAGTTGGTGAGGATCCCATCCAGCCGCAGATCTGACCCTTGGCATTGACATCCAAGGCGACACTGTTGGGGCCGATGGGAACAGCGAGTGCCTCCGGAACCATGTTAATCCAGCGGACTGCCGTTTCTCCATTCTTGTCAGAGCAGCCGACGACCACCCCAAGGTCGTTGATTGATGTTGCGATCGCTCCGATGTCGTCGACGAGGGTTGGGAGCAACGACGCTTTGCCATTTTCAGCAAGAAACGCCTGTGTCGGTCCTGGATTGAGATTCGACTGCCACATTGATCCCACGCAAGCGCCGCTCGAATTGAGGGCGAAGCCGTGGCTGTTCACAAAGGGCGCAGGGAGCGTAATCAATGAACCGTTGGTTCCATCCCACGTCAATGCAAACTTGATGTCACTCATGGGGCATTGCAGCGTGCAGGCGGCGATACCGTTCTGACTGACACCGTTTCCAAATGTCTGTGCGGCGGCACAGTCGAGAGACAATGTCTCAACGCTGTATCGAAGGCACTCGGCATGTGAACTGACCGAGATCCCAGCGATCGCCCCAAAGACTAGCGAATATCGACAGCAAGTCGCAAGTGTTGGGCCAATAACCGGATACTTGCCGATCGGATGATGCATTCGAGAAAAGTATGCACCCTGATCGGTGTTCGGACAAGCCTTGATAGGGAATTGGCTCGCGAAATCACTCGGCACACCTAACTCTGCAACATTCTACCGCGAGGTACTTCATGCGAAATTCCATCCTAGTTATCTGCTGTCTACTGCCCGTCACAAGTGCAACCGCCGTGGGTGACACGATTCGTGTAGATCCAAGCACACTCTTCCCTGACGATGGCAGTGCGGAGGATTGGTCCGACGCAGTCCATTCAATTTTCGAAGCAATCGCTATCGCGAGTCTCACTCCAGGAACCGATGAAATCCGCGTTGCCGGTGACCCGAATTGGATCTGGACTCCGGACGATGACGACCAGACCGTGTCATTCATGCTTGTGAACGGTATCGCCTTGCGCGGCGGCTACGCAGGCTACGGCGCCGTTGATCCCGACCTTCGCGACTTCATCAACACGCCCACCATTCTCTCCGGCGACCTCGGCGGCGACGATG
>CAYOWQ010000016.1:0-43975 GCA_964407695.1 uncultured Isosphaeraceae bacterium
TGGCGAAACATGCCCATCGAGGCTTGACAGGCAAGACAGTCGCTACGGGAGAGAAGCGGCGCGTTGCGTGACCAACGTCGCTGAGGCTGAAGACATGGGTGCTGCACGCCGACCAACCCGACCCGAAGCATGCCCATGGCTCTCCATCACCCCGGCAGTGCTCGGTGTCTGTTCGTACACATTCGCCGATTGCCTGCGCTACTCCATGGAGATTCTCGCCTCGCAGGACTGCCCCATCGGCAGCTTCTCTACGCGCGCGCTGAGCGAAAACGGACTGGTTGCAGGGGACAGGCAATGCAGCCTCGATGTGGATGACAACTTCCCATTCCTGATCGACGACGATGGCCTCATGCTCCTGCCGATGCCGGTGACGCACAAGTATGGCGAGGCCTGGGGTGTGAACTCGGCGGGAATGGTGGTTGGGCGGATGTGGCCCGAGATGACCGGAATGAATGACCGGGCGTTCCTCTATGACGGCCGTACCGTGGTCAACCTCGGAACGCTGAAATCGTTCTCAAGCAGTCTTGCGCTCGCGATCAACGACGCCGAACCAGCAACCGTCGTCGGCTTCGTCCGGTCACCGAGCCGCGCTGTCGCTTGGTTCGACGGAACGATCACCCAACTTTCTTTACCCATCGGTCCCAACTCTCGAGCTGCCGATGTCAGCGATACCGGTCATATCTGCGGCTGGATGGGGTCAAGCGAAGCTTCAGGGCCATCCTGGGCCTTTCTCTGGAAAGATGGAGCGGCTGAAACGCTGGCGATGCCGCCCGGCGCGATCGCCTGCGAGGGCATCGCAGTGAACAAACACGGGCATGTCTGCGGCGAATGTCGTTATCCGATTGAGGGCCAGCTGGGCAACATTCGCCGGGGCACGCTCTGGAAGGATGGCGAGGTGATCGATCTCGGCGTCCTGCCCGGCAAATTCCACAGCGATGTCTTCGACATGAATGACGATGGGACCGTCGTTGGCGAATCCAGCAACCCAAATGGTGGGGCCGTCGGTTTCGTCTGGAAAGACGGCGTCATGATGAAGCTGAAAGAAATGATCGACACCGACATGACGCTTGTGGCCGCTCGACCCAGAGCCATCAACAACGCGGGCCAGATCGCCCTCACCGTCACCGACGCCGACACCATCATCGACTACTCCATCCTACTCACCCCCATCCCCCCCATCGTGGGCGACCTCACCTGCGACTGGATCGTCGACGGCCAAGACCTCGGCCTGCTGCTGGCCGCGTGGGGGAAGTGCGCGGTGGCGCCGCAGCAGGATCGCGGCGGCCGAGACGGCCGCCCCACCGATGGAGGTCGCTCCACCGAACCACCCCCCTGCCCCGCCGACCTGAACGGCGACACCACCGTCGACGGCGCTGACCTCGGCCTGTTGTTGAGCAACTGGACGTCGTAGGCTGCACGGCCGTACGGCAGGGCTCACGCTGCCGCGTGCGCGCAAGACACGAACATCTCAAGCAGGGTGGATCCCTGCCCTACACATTGCTCTCATCGTTGAATCCCGCGGGGTGAACCCTGCCCTCCAAAGGTGCTGCTTTACCGCCGCCCCGTCTTCACCCGACCACCCATGCGCCGAGCCGGCGGGGCGATCGGCACGAGGCCGCCCGGGAATTTCGTCTCATCCACTCCGCCCTTGGTCTCGGCCGCGGTGGGTGGCGGAGTGGCAAGCCGCGACACCTTCTCGGCGTACTCGCGCTTGCGGCGCTCTTCCGATTCCATTCGCGCCCTGATCTCGGCCGGCGGCTCACTCGGCACGAAATCCGGATACTCAAGCGCTGGAATCTCGATGTTCGCCAGCATCTCCACCTTGGTGAGCAGCTCGCCCTGATCCGGTGTGACAAACGTCCACGCGACCCCCTCGCGGCCGGCGCGGGCCGTGCGGCCGATGCGATGGATATACACCTCGGTGTCTTCGGGCACGTCGTAGTTGATGACGTGGGAGATATCTTCAACGTCGAGCCCGCGGGCGGCGAGGTCGGAGGCGACCAGCACCTTGAGGTCGCCGTCGCGCAGGCGATCCATCACCTTGTTGCGCTTGGTCTGATACATGTCGCCGTGCATGGGGTGGGCATCGACGCCGTGCTTGTGCAGGAAGGTGGCGACATCATCGACCGTCTTCTTCATACGGCAGAAGACAACGGTCAGCGCCGGTGATTCATGCGTGAGCAGGTGCAGCAGCAGGCGCTTCTTATCCCACGGCTGCACACTCAGATAGCTCTGCTTCACCTGGCTCACCGTGAGGCTCTTGGCGCTGGTGACGATCTTTTCGGGATCGCGCATGTATTGCCGCGCGAGCTTCTCGATCTCGGGCGAAATCGTGGCGGAGACGAAGATCATCTGCGCCCGGGTCTTCAGGCTGCCGAGGATCTTGCGGATGTCTTCGCGGAAGCCGATATCGAGCATGCGGTCAACCTCGTCGAGCACCGCATGACGCACGCGGTCGTAGGGCAACAGGCCGCGAGCGTGCATATCCATCACGCGGCCGGGCGTGCCCACCACGACGGGCGGGTTCTTCTTGAGCTTGGCGACCTGGGCCTTCATTTTCTGGCCGCCATAGATGGGAACCGCATGGATGCCGGCATGCTTGCCGAGATCGTGCAGCTCCTTGGCCACCTGCACCGCCAGCTCGCGCGTGGGCACGAGGATGAGGGCGCTGAGCGCATCGGAGGCCTTGACCTGCTGAAGGATGGGCAGGCCGAACGCCGCGGTCTTGCCCGAGCCGGTCTTGGCCTGGCCCAGCACATCGCGGCCGGTCATGGCCGGAGGAATCAGTTGAGACTGAATATGGGTGGGGTGGATGAATCCGGCGTCGGTGACGGCGGACAGGAGGTCGGCGCGCAGACCGAGGTCCCCGAAGGTTTTACTGGTATCAAACGTATCGCTCATTCGTGCGGTCTCCGCGCCGGAGTCGATCCGCCGGCGAGCGTGGCCGCGAGACGTCGTCGTTCGGGCCTTGACCAAGGCCCGGGCGATGAGGTCTGGAAGCACACGCCCGCCAAGAGAGCGGCCGGCGACTGATCTAGATCATCGGCTCGTGGAGGTTCCGCCCTGTGCGGAATGTGTTCCCGAGCAGTTTGATTCTCTGTCTAGGATATGGTCGATATCGAGGCGAAACCACGTGACAATCGGGAATTCCGATGTCATGCTGCAGGAAGGTCATTGATGCACGACACCAGCCGGATCCATGTGAACCTGACCGCCATCGACCGCAACATGGCGGTTCTGCGGAAAATCGTGGGGCCGGAGTGCGCGCTGTGCCCGATTGTGAAGGCCGACGCGTATGGGCTGGGGGCGGCCAAGGTGGCGCCGAGGCTGGCGGCTTCGGGGGCCGATCTCCTCGCGGTGTTTTCGCCTGAGCAGGCGGTCGGGCTGGTGCGGGCGGCGGTGCCGACGCCGGTCCTGATCCTGATGCCGGTGCATGAGATCTCTCGGAATGACGAGCTGTATCGCTGGCTGGTCTCGGGCAGACTGCACCTGACGGTGCATGATGAAGCCCATCTGGATCGCCTGATCCGGCTGGCCGAACGGTTTGCATGCACGATCCCGGTGCACCTCGAGGTGGATACGGGCATGAGCCGGGGCGGGACGGATTCGGAGACAGCAGCAACAATGATCCGGCGTATCGCGGGCACGCGATGGCTGCACCTGGCGGGGATGATGACCCACTTCTCGAACGCGCGGACCGATGCCGAGCGGACGTCGGCCCAGATGGCGACCTTCGACAGGCTGGTGGAAGGAGCGGGTTCGCAGATTCCCAATGACTGCATGATCCACGTGGCCAGCACGTATTCGGTGCTGCGGCATCGGCGATATCACCGATCCATGGTTCGATTCGGGCTGGCCTGGGCCGGCTACGGATTGGAAGAGATCGAGGGTGGAGAGGTGATCGTCGAAGGCGAGCGGCTGCAGCCGGTCATGTGCTGGACGAGCGAGATCGTTCAGATCAAACGGATTGAGCGAGGGGTTTCCGTGGGTTACGGATCGCTCTGGACTGCGAACCGGCCAAGCATGATCGGCCTGGTTCCGGTGGGGTATGCCGACGGATACCCGGTCCGGAGGGAGGTTGGAGCGAGCCATGGCTGCGCGGCGGAATCCGGGGAGGTCGGGGTGAAGTTGGCTGACGGATCGATCGGGTTTGCGCCGGTGATCGGGGCTGTGAACATGGATCAGATCACGGTGGATCTGACGGACCTGGTTCTTCCGGGCGGTGTGGGTGAATCGATCGGCGTTGGGACTGAGGTGGAGTTGGTATCAGCGGACCGTACTGCACCGAATTCGCTGTGCCGGGTGGCCCGATCTGCAGGAACGATTCCCCATGACATGCTGTGCCGATTGAACCCGAGGCTGAAGCGATGCTATGAGGTCGAGAATTCCCGGACCGGGGAGCAGTCGCGAACCGCCATCGCTGCGGGATAGGGTTGAGATCAGACAACGGTTGAAAGCAAAAAGTACAACGCCCCGATCCGAGAATCGGGGCGTTGCGTTACTGTCGATGACGCGGTTCGTCTTTAGGCGCGACGACGGCCGCGACGGGTGACGAGGCCGAGAGCGAGCATGGCGAGGCCGGCCGGAGCGGGCACAGCCTGAGCGACAAACACGCTGGTGAACGAGGCCTGATCGCCGGCGCCGACGGTGAAGTTCAGCTTGATGCCGATCGAGCTGGCGATGGCGCTGTAGGCAAGGCTCGGGATGGGCTGACCGAAGGCTTCGGAGCCGACGTTGCCGCTGAAGAAGGGATCAACGGAGATCGACTGCGGATCGGCAAGGAGCGAAGCGGCCGTGGAGCCGTCGACGAGGGCGTTCCAAACGTCAAGGCCGCCGAAGCTGCCGAGGCTTCCGCCGTCGCCATCGCCGGTGAGGCCGAGGGCGACCGAACCGCCGAGGACCGAGCCGGGGCCGAGGGCAACGCCGGGAAGGACGAAGGAGATGCAGACATCCTGAGCTGAACCGGTGTTATTGGTCCAGGTGATGTTGCCGGAGATGAGAGCGCTCAGGGCGTCCGATCCCGCATTGAGGTCGTAGTTAAGGTTCCAGAACGGATTGAGGAAGAATCCATCCGCCTGATAGTTGAAGAGGCCGCCGCCCAGCGGATCGCCGTTCTGCGAATACTCTCCGAATGAATTCACGCCGTTGACCGAGACGTTGATCAGCAATGGATCCGCCTGGGTCGCGGTTGCAAGAGCGCCAGCTGCGGCGACAGCCACAGTTGCAGCGATGCTACCGATCTTTGAGCCGAAGAAAGTCATGCTTTCCCTCCTAATTCTTCTCGATCCTCTCTCAGGATGGATCGTTGGTTTCAAGTCGCAGCGCCGCCAAAGCGCCACCGACAGTTGCTGGAATATATCACGTTAGAGGCGTAATGCAAGAGTTGAAGCCCATCAAGCCTTGAAAATCATCGCCTATAACGACATTTGAGTCTACCACACCGAACCGGATGAGGGAAGCGATAATTCCGCAAATCCAGCGGGGATTACCCATTCATTACGTCTGCCTGACAGAACTCTAATGTCGACCGTTTGAACATGGCAAATTAGGCAAAATCACCGCCGTGCATGGGAGGATTCTTGAATCCTGCCATGCACGGCGGGGAGAGTATCTTCAGTTTTCACGGATGACTGAGTCATCCGCGGGAGGAATCATCCGCCAAGCGGCGGTGAAACTACTCTCAAGCCGTCCGACGACGTCGGCCGAAACCGAGGAGGCCGGCGATCGACAGGATGGCCACGCCACCGGGACCAGGAACCGGCTCAACCACGAAGATGCTCGTGAATGAGGCGGAGTCGCCAGCGGTGAGGCTGAACTTGAGGGTGATACCAATGGTGTTGGCCACGGCCGGTCCGAGGAGCGAAGGGATCGAGGGACCGCCGAAGGACTCGGGGCCGATCGTCGCTGAAAGGAACGAACCGGAGCTGACCGAGTTCGAATTCAAAAGGGTTTGCCACGCTCCACCGTCGATCAGCGAAGTGTAGATGGGGGCACCGCTCGAATCATTGGCGAGCGTCGCACCGTTGCCGTTGAGGTCAGTCACCGTACCGGTAACCGAGCCGCCAGTCAGCGACGCAGGAACGACTGCACCAATCGGCAGGCTCACCGTAAGGGTGAAATCCTGGGTAAACGCGGAGTTATTGGTCACCACGATGTTCGCAATCACGAACGGATCGGGGTTGACCGTCATGCTCCAGGCCAGGTTCCACTTGTTCGGCGCGCCAACCGCACTCTTCTTGCTACCGAAGTAGGAGAAGGTGCCATTCTTGTTGTTGACAGCGATGCCAGCGTCATTCGCAAGGAACGACGACTGAGTAGATCCAACACCCCAGGTCATGCTGAGGGCAGGAATCACATCGGTATCAGCCGCGGCGACTGGGGCCATGGCAAGCATTGCCACGCCGCAGAGGGCGACCGATCCACGCAGGAAAGTCTTTTTCAACTCTGACATACCTCTTCCTCCTTGAGGCCTCTCTTGATTGTGCCGGTTTGTGTAGAAGCCGGCTAATAGACGATGCACGAAACCGCGACGCGATGACGTCGCAACAAACTGTGGTCAGAGCAGACTAACACGTACTCCGGAGACTTTCAAGCCGATTATTCGCGAAAAGCAGAAAATCATCAACATCCGAACCTGACGGACATCTGAAACTAGAACAAAAACCTTCCGAGGTCCCATAACCTAGAGTCGCTTCAATGTGCTCAAAACGGTCGGCATCCCGACCAGTTACCGATCTGCCTGAATCTGCGAAATCCGAGAACCTGGCCAAGGCGTCACGGAGATGTCGATCCATCGCCGCTGCGGATCGCGATGTCCGAATCGCTTCCTTGAGCCACTTTATATGACCCATCGTGCGGCCATACCAGCTGATCCGCTTCTGAAGGCATTGGACCGCCTGGGATTCACCGGCATATTGAACGAGCAGTTCCAGGTGGCGACGAATAATCAAGATCTTCGCAACATTCGAAGGGTCGCCGCACGGCACACCGCCATTCAATAAAGGCAGCGCCTGGGCGAAGATCCATGGGGTTCGCATGGCTCCCCGGCCGATCATGACACCCGAGCATCCAGACTCCCTCATCATCTTCGGGACATGCCACGGTTCCGTCACATCACCGTTCCCGATGACCGGAATCCTGCGTACCGCCGATACCACTTCTCCAATGGCCTTCCAGTCTGCCAGACCGCCAAACCGCTGCTCGGTCGTACGGGCATGAACGGTGACGGCTGCAATCCCGACGTCTTCAAGCCCCTGGGCAAGCTGCGGCGCGACTATTCGGGTTGAGTCCCATCCCAATCGCATCTTGGCCGTCACCGGAACGCTACCCCCTGACGCTTTACGAACCGATTCCACGATCCGCGAAGCGAGCCGAATCGTGCCGCACGGATCGCAGAGCAGAAGAGAGCCGCCGTTCTTCTTGGCGACCTTATCGACCGGGCAGCCCATATTGATGTCAACGACCGCGGCTCCATGGTCCACGGCCCAGGCCCCCGCCTCCGGCAGAGGATCCGAATCGTTGCCATAGAGTTGCATGCAAAGCGGCGAGTCTTGAGGAGTCGTGGCCGCGAGTTCGAGGGATCTTGGCGATCCACGGAGGACGGCCCTGCAATTGAGAAGGTCGGTGCTGGCCAGACCAACGCCGCCGAGCTCCCGGCAGAGCAGCCGAAAGGCCAGGTCGCAATGACCGGCGATCGGAGCCAGGAGCAACGGTGACGACAGTCTGCAAGGGCCGATCTGCAGCATGTCGTGAGTGTAGGGGGTCCCTAGGATCGGTGATGCAAATCATGCCACGCGCGACTGGTGTTGTCCTTCAGGCGTTGGTAACGGCGATGTCGGCCGTATTCGTTTTCAACATTGTCGGCTGTTCGGCCAGCCTGCTTGGCACGCCGAAGGCCACGACCCGGCGCACCCCCGAAACATCGCCGGAGTCGGGAACGAAGCCTGCCGATTCGCCGCATGCAGCGCCAACTTTGAAGGGGCTGCTTCCGATCTATTCAACCTCGGATGATCCTGCCGCGGTGGTTGCGAAATGGGATCAATGGAACGTTCGCAAGGCCTACGTGATGTACCAGAGCGACATCGACCCGAAACGAACGAACCGCTGGACCGCGAAGGATCTGACGTATCGCTGGCTCGGCAAGAACGTGCCCGAGGATTTCGACGGGCCGATCTGCCTTGATTGGGAGAATGACGTTCTGGAGATACTCTCCAAGGGGCCGGAGAACAACCCTGAATGGCAACCGGTGGTCACCGAGATGGTGCAGTTGCTTCAGTTTGTGAAGTCCAAACGACCCAAGGCGAAGATCGGGTACTACGCGCTGCCACAGACAAAGTACTGGAATCAGGACCAGGTTTACCAGGATCGGATGCTGGCGCTGCACCCGATCTATAAGGAGTCCACGGCGCTGTTTCCTTCGGCCTATGACTTCTACGGAGAGAACCCCGAGCGGGACAAGGCTGCCTTCGCCACGATCATGCGATTAGCGCTGCGTTGTGCCGACGGCAAGCCGGTGTATCCATTTGTCTGGCATCGCTATCACGACAGCACGCCACAATGGGGATTCAAACGCATTCCCGGCGACGAGTTCGTCGACCATGTTCGAAATCTGGTTCACACCGAGTACAACTCAGACCGCATCGACGGCATCATGGCGTGGGGACAGGAGCGGTACTGGTATACCTCGAGCCACCAACGGAACGCAGACGGTGCTTTCCTGAAGACCGGAACCGGGTGGGATCGCATCCGAGAGCGCTTTGCGACGGAAGTGCCGGCGGGGCAGACTTTTGATGCGTTCTATGAACAGCTGCTCAACGAGACGTACTGCCGGCTGGCCGAGGCGGCCAACGACGTGCCGTGCGTTCACGACCGTTGATCACTGAATTCGCTTTCCATCTTTCCACATCTGGATGAGCGGCTTCTCGACACCGGGAAACCAGATCTTCCATTCGCCGTCCATCTCGTCGTGCTTGTATCTGCCTTCCTTTTCAAGCTTGCCGTTCTCAAACCACGATTGCCAGAGTCCGTGCTTCACCCAGCGCTTGGGGTTTTTCGGATCACGCACCATGGGGCACTTGGCGCGCAGCTTGCCGCTGGCGAATCGCTCGCGCCACTCCTTCGTCTCCGGCTGCGAGGCGGCGGGCTGACTGGCCGGCTGCGTTGAAGGCTGGGACGCGGGTTGGGTTGAAGGGCGAGACGCGGGCTGTGTTGCGGAAGGACGCGAACGCGGCGGGTTGGCCGGGCGCGACGCGGGAGGTGCGGCCGCAAGGGCGAATGCAGCGACCACGATGCAGAGGGCGCTGATTGACATGGTTGTGCGGAATGGCATTCGCGAGTCTAGGCAGGTCACTGCGGGACGAGACAACACCATGGTCCCTCTCCTCCGTGCTGGCGACGAATGGGACCAATTGCCGGCGGCCAAGGACGGCGAGACCACGATGCAGACATCTGATCGCTCGCCTGACAGGACGGTGTCGGGTTTGGCCGATCGATGTTTCGAACGTGATGCAACGAAGCGAATCGCCGATCCGAATCATCCTGGGTTGTGCCAAAAACAACATCGCCCCATGAAGGGGCGATGTTTGATCTCCAGAAGAAAGAACGATGCGAGGGGTCAGACGGTCCAGAACGAGAGCAGGAGGCCGAGGTCTGCACCGTCGACCGACCCGCTGCCGTCGAGGTCGCCGACGCAATCGCCGCGACCCGGGCAATCGCCCCAACCCGCGAGCAGAAGCCCGAGGTCAGCACCGTCGACATTTCCATCTCCGTTGAGATCGCCGGGAACGGCCTCACAGGTGTCGATGACGCCGTTGCTGTTGCGATCCGGAGCGCCCGCGGCGATGTCGCACGAATCCGAAATGCCGTTGCTGTCGCAATCGGTCAGCGTGGCGGGAATGATCTTGAAGATCTGGCCGGAGGCAGCGCCGCCGTGATCAACCATGTAGATCTCGCCATTGGCATCTTCACCGAAGTTGACGATCTGGTTGGCGGTGAATCCGTCGATTGAAGGCGACAGTTCGGCGGTGCGAACGGCGAAATTCGAAATGGAGGAGCCGTTGTATGAGAACGACCAGATGGTGCCGACCACGTATTCAGCGAAGAAATAGGTGCCCTGGAGGGAGGGGATGGCGCAGCCGCGATAGACCGTGCCGCCGGTGACCGAGCGGGAGCCGCCGCCGGGATGGTTGTAGGTATGAATGGGCGCGATCAACGAGGCATCCGAACAGGTACAACCCGTGAAGCCCGTGCAGCTGTTGCCTTCCTTGCAGCGCCATCCATAGTTGCGGCCGCCCATATAGCCGGCATCGCCGGGCATGGAGCCGATCTCATTGGCGGGTTGATAGGAGATTTCCTCAATCGCGTTCTGACCAACGTCGCCGATGTAGAGCTCTCCGGTCAGTCGATCGAACGCGCAACGCCAGGGGTTGCGAACTCCGTAGGCCCAAATTTCGTCATCGCCCGCGATTCCGACGAACGGGTTATCCCCGGGAATGTGGTAGTTGGCGTTGGTCGCGGCGAAATCGTCATCGTCGGCGGTGCCGGGAATGCCATCGGCGCCCGTGACGTCGAGTCGAAGGATCTTGCCAAGTCTGTTGGAGGTGAGGTCCTGAGCATTGCCGGTGGGCTCGCTGTGGCCGGTACCCATGTCATTGGCGTTGCCGCCATCGCCGGTGGCGATGTAGAGCATCCCGTCAGGACCGAAGTCGATCCAGCCACCATTGTGATTCGCCTGGGGTTGATCAAAGGTGATGATGGTGACGCCGCTGGTGCCGTCGGCGATGTTGGGATCAGCGCTGACCTTGTAGCGAGCGACGACGGTGTCGCCCCCGCCGGAGGTCGCGGTGTAGTAGACGAAGAAGTAGCCGTTGTTGGCGTAGTCGGGGTGAAAGGTCAGTCCGAGGAGGCCCTGCTCATCATTGGTGCTGGAACCGCCGACCACGATGGGATCGATATTCAGGAATGGGGTGGCGTTCACCGTTTCGCTGGCGAGGTTCAGGATCTTGATGACGCCCTTCTTTTCCACGATGAACAACCGTGCAGCGTCGCCCGGAGCATGGGTGACCATCGTGGGGAACGCAAGCCCGGTGGCGATGCGATCCGACTTCAGTGGCTCAATGCCGACGCCGGCAGAGCTCATCGCGGCGGTCGCCAGGCATGTAAACGAGGCGATCATCATTGACAACTTCATCATTCTGTTCCTTCCCATGGTGCTGGAGCGGGCGACCGACATGCGGCCGCTTGCGAGGTGGTCTTACTCACACTGATGTCACGACAAAGCCAAACTCACGCGATGCCGGGCAGCCAGCCGGGACCCACGACTCCCACAAACCCTGCGGTTTGTGGCATCTCGCAGCCTGAGGGTAACCCACGCGAAACGGTGCGACAAGGAATTTCTGCTGAAACCCCGGTCAATCGGAGTTTTTGTTTGCATTTTGATAGGATTCGACGACTATCCGGTAGTTATCGAGAGCAGCCTTCGCCCGGGCGATATCACCGACCGTGAGCGCCTCGCGCAGTTCAGGAAGTGTGAGCGTTGCATAGCCGGAATTGGGGTCCGTGGTCGCATAGCGGTTGCGAAACCAAGGCCTGTTCCGGAGACCATCTCCCAACCACCGACGATCGGCTTTCATGATTTCTTCGTTGCGCTGCTCGCTATCCGTCATCGCGTCCAGGCGGGTTCGATATTCATCGGATGTCACTGCGATGAATTCGATCAATTGCTGGACTTCTGATTTGAGCCCGTGTTCGGCAAGCGATGGTTCGAGCGCCTCAAGCTGATTCTTGAAGCCGATGAGCGTCCGCCAAGGTTCGAGCGGAATGATTTCATCGTCTGCCAATCGGGTGGCGGCCTGCACCGTCATTCCCGTCACCATGACGGCGGGCGAATAGTCGTCGCCCACCACGTGCCGGTACCAATCGATCGTGTCGTAATTGGAGTGGTACGAGTTGCCGGCGCTCCCCGACCCACCGAGGCCACAGGAGGGAACACCAAGGTGGCAGTAAAAGCCGACGTGGTCGCTTCCGCCGCCAAGCTCACCGAATGCTCCGGCGACCAATTCGCCCAGATCGCAGGAAGGCGCATCCTGGCCGGCGGCAGCCAATGAGGCTTGGGAATCAAAGATCGACTCACTTCCTGCACAGGTCGGGACGTGTCGTGTCGACTCCAGCAGCACGCCCCGCATTGATGGACTGCAGGATGCGCCGAAATTCGGACCCATCGCGGCCATGTCGAGATTGAGATAGGCGACGGCGTTGTGATGAAGCTCTTCGGCATGGGCTTCGCACCACTCCGATGAGCCGATGATGCCGAATTCCTCAGCGCCCCACGCCGCGAAGACAAGGGTACGGCGCGGTCGCCAGCCCGATTTGGCTCGTTCCGCACAGAGGCGGGCCGCCTCCATCAGGCAGATCGTGCCCGCAAGGGGGTCGGAGGCCCCGAATCCCCAGGCATCATGATGACAGCCGATGATGACCTCGCGTTGGGGTTCCACCGAGCCACGAATTCGGCCGATGACGTTGGCCGTTCGCATCACCAATCGTTCCTGTTGAACCCGAAGCCGCAGTTGCAGATCAGGGCCCCCACTGATTCGATAGGTGAACGGCAATCCACCCTGCCAGCCCTGGGGGACAGGGTCTCCTCTCATCAACGACATGACGGCCTGCGCTGCGGCGTAGCCGATTGGCTGAACGGGAATCGTGGGCAATCCGACATCCTTGGGATCGAGCCGCACGGCGTCCTGCGTTGCGGGAATGCCTGGTGTCAGCGGATCTCCGACGTATGGAAGTTCAAGCAATGATCCTCGCTGGATGCACGATGCATTGGCCCATCCGCCTTCGGGATACACGAGTCCCTTGGTAAACCCGCTGTCGGCAGGGTCGGTGTAGATGATGAGACCCGCCGCGCCAGCCTCCTCGGCAAACTTGGCTTTGAAGCCCCGGTAGTTGCCGCCGTAGCGCGCCACGACAATCTTGCCCCGGCAATCGATCCCGAGATTCCTCAGCTGGTCAAAGTCCGCCCGGGTGCCGTAGTTGGCATAGACAACTTCGGCGGTGACGTCTCCTGAACCAGAAAACGCATTCCATCCGTAGGTCAAGCCGGGATGGGCTGATGCAGGATCTTCGAGAAGGTTGTCTTCTCGAATGGGCAGGGAGACAACTCCTCGCCTCTCGCCGGACGGGTTCTGCTGGTCGGCCGGAGCTGGTGCGGACTCGTTCTGACGAACGATCTCGAGGCGGGCATCAATCGGCCTGCAGAGGTAGGGCCAGATTTCGTGCACTTCCACTTCCAATCCCATCTCGTCGAAGGAAGCACGAATTCGCTCAATGGTTCGTTCGTCGCCCGGCGTTCCCGCCACATGAGGTTCTGACCCGAGGAGTTGGTGGAATTGTCGAAGAGACTCGGCTGATGGCGCAAGGGAACCGGCCCCGCCGCCAGCCAGGATCATCGCCACAATGTTTACAACGAATGGAAATGCGGCCATGCCAACATCATGAGTCAAGGGCCTTTGAGAATCCAGCCGGATCGACACCGGATTTCAAGCGGCAGCCCCGGCCGCGAAAGGACCGGATTGATGCGATAATGCAGCGTCATGCCTGCGCCAATCATCGTTTCCACATGGTCATTTGGAATGCGTGCCAATTCCGCGGCGTGGCCGGACCTCATGCGTGGCGGATCAAGCCTTGACGCCGTCGAGCGGGCATGCCGAGCCGTGGAGGCCGACCCGGAGGTTGATTCGGTCGGTTACGGCGGCCTTCCGGACGCCGGCGGGCGGGTAAGCCTGGATGGATGCATCATGCAATCGCCGGGCCGGTGCGGAAGCGTGTGCTTCGAGCGGCAGTTCCTTCATCCGGTTTCCATTGCCCGGCGAGTCATGGAGCAAACCAGCCACGTCATGCTCGCCGGCGACGGGGCTGAAGCATTTGCCGTCGAGCAGGGTTTCAAGCGCGACGATCTGCTGGCGCCGGCCGCCCGAACCGCCTGGGAGAAATGGCGCGACAACCCCTGGCCCGTCGATCAGTCTCGAGATCGCGGGTATGCGCCGCCGCGGCCGATGGATCGAGGAAGCGCTGATGGGCGCGGATCGGGACCGCTGTTTCGCGCATCCGGGGACGAGGCCGGCTGGCGACACCACGACACCATTGGGGTGCTGGCGCTTGACGTGCAGCACGAACTTGCGGGAGCGTGCTCGACGAGCGGAACCCCGTTCAAGCGGGCCGGTCGCGTCGGCGATTCGCCGATCATCGGTCATGGGCTGTATGTCGATCCATCGGCGGGGGCCGCCACCGCGACCGGCGCGGGTGAGTTGATCATGGGCGTCTGTGGGTCGTTCCTCTGCGTGGAGTTCATGCGTGGAGGAATGGATCCCTTCTCGGCAGCCATGAAAGTGCTGGAGCGGATCGCGAAGTCATATTCACTGGCTCCGCATCACCAAGTCGCGTTTCTGGCGATGAAGCCTGATGGATCCTGGTCATCGGCATCTCTCCGACCCGGGTATCGCACAAGCGTTCGCTCAGCGCACCGGGAGGAAGCCGTGGAACCTGACGGAGTGCTGATTCCGTCGTGACCTACTTGGGCGCCAGCGGCCCAAGGGCATCGCGAAGGGGCCCCAGGAATTTCTCATAGTTCCTCCATCGTCCCGAGGAGGTCTTGTAGATCGGCTTGCGCACCTGAGCGTTGCTGGTGGTCATGGCGAGCCGCTTGCTCTCGTGGAACCGCAGGCAGTCGTCGGTCCACGGCAATCCGGTGAATGCCACGAGCTCTCGAGCCTTGCTTTCGAAGTCGTCCACCACGGATTCATACGGCATGTCGATGATGGGGATGTCGAGGACCTTCTTCCAGTGGTCCATGATCTTCACGTACTGCCGATAGAAATGCCCGAGGGTGGACAGGCGATAGGCATAGGGCATGTAACCGAAGAACATGTGCATGTAGCACGAGAGGCACGTATCCATCGGATTGCGCATGCAATGGATGATCCGCGCCCGCGGGAACATCAGCTGGATCAGGCCCAGCATCGCGAAATTCTGCGGCATCTTGTCGATGATGCGAGTGGCTTCCGGCGCCAATTCACGCAGAAACTCGAGGTACTTCGTTGCATTGGAGACGACCTTCTCCTTCGTAACGAGGTCGGGGAAGACAATCAGCGGAAGGCCGACAATGGCCTTCCCCATGATGCTCATGCCGGCCGCGGGAATCCCTCCCAGTTCACCCGCGGCATACGCGCCCGGCAGACAGGAAAGGACCTGCTCCACCAGGGTCGTGCCGGATCTTGGCATGCCCACGATGAACATCAGCGACTCGTCATCAATGTCGGAGGTAGGCAGGCGTCGGATGGTCTCGCGCGTCCAGACCTGGATGACCCGATCAAACGCAGCCTCGACGGCCTCGGATTCATATCGATACTGGACCTGTTCATTCGCCCGATGAAAGTACGGAAAGGCCTCCTCATACCGACCCAGCCGGTCGAGCATGTCACCGATGCAGAAGAAAAGACTGGCGCGGCTCTGTGCATCCTTGGGTGGATTGACCTCGACTCTCTTGAGGTACTGCAGGGCTTCCTCGACGCGGCCGACCTTCGGCGCGGCCCGCGAGAACACCCAACCGATGGTCATGTCGACGGTGTCGCGCTTGAGCGCCGGCTCGATCATCGCGGCGGCGGCCGCCTCGTCAGCCTGCAACACCAGCAGTTCGGCCTTGTGGGCGAGTGCATTCAAGTCATCGGGGCGAAGCTGAAGAATGCGATCCAAACAGGCATTTGCTTCATCGAACTTTCCGCCCGCGCGCCAGGCCGAGGCAAGCGACCGGAGGTCCTCAATGTCATCGGGGCGCATGGCAAGCGACTTCTCGAGGAACTGCTTCCCGACGGCGCCGCGGCCAAGCTTGATATTCACCTGCCCAAGCGTGGAGATGAGGTGCACGTCTTCGGGCCATTTGGCGCGCATCGCTTCCAGGACCGCCAGCGCCTTTCCCGGCTGGCCTGATCGCAGATAGGCGCCTGCCTCGTTCATCTGGAGCTGATACTCCTGAGGCTTGCTGCCGGGGAGGGAGAAGGATGGATTGGTCTGCGTCATAGGGGCTTGCGGGGCTGGTTCCAACAGACAGGCAATGGGTGATCGCTAGACCGCCGCAGGCTGTGGCGGGGTCAGGGCCATTCGAAGCGGTTCGAGATGCTTGTCGTAATGCCGGTGGTGATTGACACGCTCGGCCGAGATCGGGCGGAGCAGGAGTTCCGAACCGACCGCATGAGCATGCCGCCGCGCTTCGTGAGACTTGAGGCAAGCCGCATTGAACGGCAGGTCGATGAAATCAAGCATGCGGCGCACTTGCGCCTCGGTGTCCGTCACCATGCTTTCGTAAGAGACCTCAAGCATGGAGACATCCAGGACGCGATTCCAATGATCCATCAGCCTTCGATACTGACCATAGAAATGCCCGATGTAGTTGAGATTGTTCGCATAGGGCAGGAATCCACTGAAACTCTGCAGGTAACACGAGAGACAGGTATCAAGCGGATCCCGGGTGACGTGAATGACTCGAGCGCCCGGGAACAGCACGTTGAAATAGCCAAGCGACGTAAAGCTGAGCGGCTGGCGATCGACGACTCGCCTGGCATTCGGCGAAAGCGATTTCATCGCGTTGAGATAGGTCGTCGCGTGCAGGTTGGTGACCTGAGCGTTGATCGGCCGCAGGTTGGTGATCACCGGAAGCCCCGCCGGCGCCTGGGTGGTGAATTCCCGCACCATCTGGCCCAGCAGCGGCTGCTCTCCCGCGATGTACACATCGGGATGTGCCCCGAGAAGCTGCTCCGCCACCCGAAGGCCGGACCGCGGCATGCCGATCAGAATCACTGTTCGATCACTTGAGATGTCGGGCCGCGGAATCGTTGCGATGTAGGGTCTCGTCCACGCGGCAATGATCGCATCGATGACACCCTCGAAGGCCACCGGATCAAACCTCGCCCCCTTGGCGTTGTTGGCGAGGTGGGCGGCATCCATGGCTTTGTCGTATTGGCCGGATCGATCGTACAACTCGGCAAGGATGTAGCCCAGCATCGCCCGAACCTGGGCGGGGTGCATGGCTGATTGAAGACAGGCTTCAATAAGATCGATGGCCGATTTCGGTTTCCCCTGTCGCGAACACAGGCGTCCGTAGACACCCAGCACCAACGGATTCTGCGCCTGCGAGGACAGCAGCGGCGTCAGGATCGATTCCGCCTGATCGAATTGCCCCGCCGAGATGAGCATCTCCGCCTTGGACGCCACATACTGAGGATCGCTCGGACGAAGGCGCAGCGCCTTCTCGATGGCCTCAAGGCCCTTCGAATACTGGCTCATCATTCGATAGGCCATCGAAAGGTAGAACCAGGTGTTGGGGTTGGTCGGCTGCAGGCGCGAGGCACGTTCGAGTGAACGCCGGGCTTCATCCGCCCGACCCAGGCTCACGCAGAGCTGCCCGCAGAGATTCAGCGCCTGAACGTTATCGGGCTTCTTCTTCAGAATGCTCTGGTAGATATTGAGCGCTTCGCTGGCACGACCCATGGCGGTCGACTCCTGAGCCTTGCGAAGGAGAGCCTGAAAGAGCAACTGTTCCTGCTGGAGCTTGGCCATGCGATCGGTTCCTCAATGAAAAAAGCTCGGGCACGCCTGCCCCGAGTCATCGTCAAGATTGTACCAGCGATTGAGGGCCCATACCCTCCCGAATCGCCTCAATTGGAAGGACAGTGCGGCCCGAGCGCCTTCCGCAACGGGTCAAGCGCCTGGCCGTAACGTCGAGAGCGGCCCACCGACGAACTGTAGACCGGCCGGCGAACCTGCGCGTGACTTGCGGTCAAGGCCACATCGTCGCGCTGATGGAATTGAAGGACCGATGGGTCCCACGGCAGTCCGAGGAACTTCAGGAGTCTCTTGGCTTCTGTTTCCGTCGAGGCCACGAGCGATTCATAACGAACATCCAGAATCGGGATGGCGAGCTCTCGCTTCCAGTGTTCCATCAGCCGAACATACTGGCCATAGAAATGGCCGAGATGAATGAGGTTGTAGGTATATGGCATGAACCCCGTGAAGTGCTGGGCATAGCACGAGAGGCAGGTATCCAGCGGATCTCGGGTGATGTGAATCACCTTGGCCTGCGGGAAGAGCGTCTGGATATACCCGAGGCAGGAGAAGTTGATTGGCATCTTGTCAATCACCTTTCTTGCCACTGGCGCCAGCGAATCAATGAGCCCGATGTATTCCGATGCGTGTTGTCGAATCACATCGGCGGTGTACGCCTCCGGATGAACGATCAACGGGACGCCGGCGGGCGCGAAGCCGGTGAGGTCACGAACGAGCTTCGGGAGTGTGGGCAATTCGCCCGCCCCGAAAATCTCAGGATGGCTGCCGAGAATCTGTTCAACCAGGGTAGTGCCCGAACGCGGCATCCCGACCACGAAGACCGGACGATCGCTCAGGATGCCCGGCTGCGGCATCGACCTCAGTCGTTCGGAATTCCACGCCGCGATGACCCCGTCGACGGCCGTCTGAAACGTGGCGGGATCGTACGTCGCACTCTTGGCCACGTTGGCGCGCGACCAGGCCGCGAGGGCATCGTGATAACGCTCCATGCTGTCAAACAAGTCGCCCAGGGCAAAGAGGAGATGAATGGCATTCTCTCGATCGCAGGTGGGCAGGCACTTCTGTGCCAGGGCCACCGCCTCCTCTTCCCGGCCAAAGTGCTTGGCCAACCGCAGGAAGACGGTGACGATGGCAGGATGTACGGGGTCTCGAGCCAACAGAGGCTGAATCAGGCTCAGCGCATCGTCATGCTCTCTCTGCAATTGATGCAGACTCGCCTTCATCGCCGTAATGATTTCGTCGCCCGGCTTGAGGGCCAGTGCCTTGTCAAAGCACTCAAATGCCTTTCGCAACACATTGAGCTGCTGATAGGACATACCCAGCAGGAACCAGCTGATCGCGTGGTCCGGCTTGATGGCCACCGCCCGTTCGAGCGCCGTCTTGGCCTCCTCCGACCGCCCGATCATCACGCAGAGCCGGCCGAACTGGCCCAGAACCACGGCATCATTCGGGGAGCGGTCCGCAGCCTGCCTGAGCTGGCTGTAGGCCATCGAATACTGAGACTTGGAAAGAGCAAGAAGTCCCTCTCGAACCAATCGCTGGGTTTCGGGATCTGATATGACAGTCTGACTCATCCGTCGTGGGCTCCTCTCCCCCTCCATCGACCAAACCGGTTATGCGGTCCAGTTGGCAAGCAGAATACCGAGGTCGGCCCCATCAATCACGCGGTCTCCATTAAGGTCCGCGGACCCAGTCCCTCCCCAGGCTGCAAGCAACAGGCCCAGGTCTGCACCGTTCACGACCCCGTCGTTGTTGATATCTCCGGGAATCGGGCGAGTGCAGCCGGAGCAGCCAACCTCAAGTCGATAGTGATTCCCATAGAAACCCGGGATGGCGTCGGGGTCTCCTTCACACGGAATACCGCTGTGAAGGTTCCTGGCCTGACCGCCGGCGGAAACGAACACCCAGTAATCCCCGCCCGGCACACACGCCTCAAGAGTTTCTGAAGCTCCCGGCAGAAGTGTGAGAGACGCCCGGGTCACAATGACGCCAAGACAATCGCCTTCAAGGAGGAGGACCTGAACCGGAAACTCGGCAATCATCGAGATCGCCAATCGTGACTCGCCGTCCACGTGCACCTGGTACCAGTCCGAATCCCGCGGCTGATCCGTCGAGCACGATCCGTATCGCACCTCACCGCAGGGAATGGTATCGAACGATGCGCCTTCGACGTTGCAGCCGTCGTTGAGGTGTTCGCCGCAGGCCTCCACCTCGAACTGAGCGTCCGGCGGAATGAGAATGACCGGCGCGGGCCGCCCGCAGAGATCGATCGCCTCGGTCACGCAATAGGTATCCCATGATGCGAAGCAGCAAAAACCGTCAAACGTACAGATGAACCAGCAGCAGGATTCGTCGTCGCACCCCGGCGTGTCATGCGCTGTGAAGCAGCTCCCTTCCCCCGGACAGGCCGGGGGATCGCAAAGCTGCTTCGCCGCGTCCGCACAAGCTTGATCCCAGGCGGTATCGCAGCAGGAGATCTCTCCCAAGTCGTTGCAGATGATGTCGCAGCATTCCGGCTGTTCACAACCCGGCGTTGTCTTGGCCTCAAAACACCCGCCCGACGTCGTGGTGCACGACTGAATCTGGGCAGAGGCACCCGACCCCATGAACGCAACGGCGACGATGATCCAGACCCCTCGGCTCATCGCATGTCCCCCAGAATCCGTGCGATCTCAGCCCCATCTGTCACCCCTTGCAGCACGGCCGGCAGTCGCCTCGGGCCCGGACGAAAGGGACGAGCCTCACGGAACACTCCATCGTCAGTTGCCAAGGCTCCGCAACCCGATTGCTGCACCGTCAGATTGCGATAGACCAGGAGCTGATCCAGTGTGAACTCGATGCTCAGCACGTCGAGATCACAGTCGTGGTCCAGATCCGCGACAGCCACATCCCGGAGAAAGTTCTTTGGTCCGATCATCTGCGGCGTCTTGAATGCAAGGCCCTCGGTATCACTGGTATTCTCGGCAATGGAAATCCATCCCGGAAGTGCGTTGGCCATGATCACATCGAGATCGCCGTCGCCATCGAGGTCGCCCAGCGCCGGCGCCCATGCAAAGCCGTCAAAGCTGCCCATGAAGATCGAAGGCGCTCCGAAGGCGCCGGTGCCGTCATTGGGCAGCACCGAAAACTGCTGATACAGGGTGCCGAAGAGCAGGCTGGTCACGATGTCGATGTCACCGTCTCCATCCACATCGCCAAGGGTCGAATTGATCACCGACCCCTGAACATCCTCGAAGAACGGCGGCGCATACGCATGCTCAGACCCAAAGGCGCCGCCGCCTTCGGCGAGGTATACATTGACGCGCCGGCCACCGATGGCGCTGACCACCAGATCCTTGCGTCCATCTCCATTCAGGTCTCCCGCGAGAATCTGCTGCGGAAACACCACGGCTCCGCTGAACCGATTCACTGCAAGGCGCCCACCCGCCGCAAATGTGCCGGCGACATTCAGCAATGTCGTGATGTCGGCGGAAAGGTGATTGATCGCCGCGATATCCAGGTCGCCGTCGTCGTCCAGGTCCAGCACCGCCACGCCGCGGGTCTCTCGACCTGCGGCGTAGAACGTCGGCGCTCCGAATCCCCCGTTGCCGTCCCCAGGCATCACGACGACATTGCCGACCGGACTTCGCACCGCGAGCACGGCATCAAGTGTTCCATTGCCGTCGAGATCGTGGAGCTCGCACCAGTCCGTCTGGGCGCCGACAAGAACCGTCTGAATCGCGCCGAAGCCTCCGACACCGTCGCCCAGCGCCACGGCGATTTCCCCGAGTTCATTTCTCCCGGTCAGAACGACGTCGACAGTCCCATCGCCATTCAGATCTCCGAGTGCCAGGTGCGTTGGCGCCAGGTCCGTCGGAAGAATCTTCGACTGCACTGACGAGAACGCGAAGTTTGTCGTGTCGCCCGCTGCAAATGATCCGCAGACCAGCACAGACGCGGCGAGAAGCAGATGTTGCATGGGATCAGAATTGGCCTGGCTTCGGGCGATCGTTCTCATAGTAGGCTTCGGGCATACCGCTCGACTCGCCCATACACTGCGTCCTATGCCGCTGTTCGCCGCCACCATCTTTCTCAGTGCGTTTTTGCTCTTCCTTGTTCAGCCGCTGATCGGGAAATTCATCCTCCCCTGGTTTGGTGGGGCCAACGGCGTCTGGACGACATGCATCCTGTTCTTCCAGGTCGTCCTCGTACTCGGCTACTCCTATGCCCATGCCATCGATCGGTTCCTCAAGCCGCGACTTCAATTAATTGTGCATCTGGCGCTGCTGGCCGGCGCGTTCTACCTCCTCCCGATCATCCCCAGCGACTCGTGGAAACCTGCTGAATTCGATCAACCGGTCTGGCGAATCCTGGCGCTGCTCACCGTGACCCTCGGCCTGCCCTACCTTGCCCTTTCCGCGACCGGTCCGCTGCTCCAGGCGTGGTTTGGTCGGGTGTACCCGGGGCGATCCCCATATCGCCTCTATGCACTGTCCAATGTTGCCTCCATGTTGGCGTTGGGGTTTTATCCCTTCTACTTCGAGCCCCGATTCGGGCGCATCGAACAGGCGCAACTCTGGTCGCACGGGTTCCGGGTATTCGCGGTGCTTTGCGCACTGGCGGCGGTCGTGAACGCGTTCCGAAGTCGCAAGGCGGAAACCTCTCACACCTCCGAGGTCCCGACCAGCCATGACGCCACGTTCGGCCGCATGTTGATGTGGCTCATCCTTCCGGCAGCCGCCAGCATGATGATGCTCGCCATCACGAATCAGGTCTGCCAGGAGGTGGCGGTCATCCCGTTCCTCTGGGTCATGCCGCTGGCCATCTACCTGCTTACCTTCGTCATCGCCTTCGATCGCGCCTCCTGGTATCGCCGCTGGATCTTTATGCCCCTGTTGGGTGTCGCCATCGCATCGCTCATTCTGCTGCAACTCGCTCAATCGCAAATTCTGAGGATCGGAATCACCGTTCAACTCGTCGGGTACGGGCTCTCGCTCTTCCTCGTGGCCATGTCCAGCCACGGAGAGCTGTATCGTTTGCGACCCGGACCAAGCCAACTGACCCTGTTCTATCTCATGATCTCCATCGGCGGCGCCCTCGGGGGTCTCTTTGTGGCCGTCGTCGCGCCGATCATCTTCACGGGATTCCACGAGGTGTTCATCGCCGCAGCGCTGGCGACCTGCGTGCTCATCTACCTCCTGATGACCGATTCGAGGCCCATGGTGGGCGGCCTCACGGGTCGTGCGGTTTTCGCGGCCGTCATGGTGGCTCTTCTTGCCACCCTTGGCGTGTTCTCATTCTTCCGTTCCAGCGAGGTGATTGACGCCACCAGGAATTTCTACGGCGCTCTTCGCATCAAGGAATACACCGAACCCGGAAGCGCCCAGTCAATTCGCACGATGGATCACGGCCATATCTCCCACGGGGCGCAGGTCCTGAATTGGCCGCGTCGGCCAACGCTCTACTACACCTCGGACACCGGGATCGGCATGGCGGTGGACATGCTGCCGAGGAGTAACCGGCGAATCGGAGTCGTCGGCCTCGGCGTCGGAACCATGGCGGCCTTCGGAAAGAAGAACGACGTCATTCACTTCTTCGAGATCAATCCCGAGGTTGAGCGACTCGCTCGAAAGTACTTCACATTCCTCAGCCAGAGTGATGCCAAGGTCGACGTCATCCCTGGCGATGCCCGGCTGATGCTGGAGGCCGCGGAGAATCTGAATCTCGACATGCTGACTCTTGACGCATTCACGGGCGATGCGATTCCGGTGCACACCTTGACACGGGAAGCGTTCGATCACTACCGGCGACACCTCAAGCCCGATGGACTGATCACCGTGAATGTCAGCAATCGTCATCTCGATCTCGAACCGGTCATTCGCCGGGTCGCCGATGAATTCGGCTGGACGGGCCGCATCGTCCGGTCCTACACCGATGCCGCCAAGGCTCAGATCGATTCATTGTGGATCATCCTTTCGCCCGACGAGTCCCGCTTTCGCGAGATCGACAAGCGAAAGAACGTGCGCCCCTTGAAGCCTCCTCTGGAAGCGGTTCCCATCTGGACCGACGATGCCACCAGCCTGTTCCGAATACTGAAATCGAACGACGCCACGCCGTAGGCGAGGTTCGATCGAATCACGGCTGGCACTCGTCCGGAACAGCGTCTCCGTTCAAGTCGAGGCTCGACCCCGAGTTGATGTCGCACGCATCGACCACGCCATTCCCGTTGCATTCCGAGAGCGCGTTGAAGGCGCACACGCTGCCCGCATCGATACCGCCGAGGGTATCGTCGAGGTAGGCGCCCACGAGACCGAATCCGTCGCCGGCAGCCACGGTATTGAACGAGTCTCCCAGCGACCCACCGACGGCCACCAGCTTGGCTCGTTCAAGCCATCCGCCGTTGACGTGCCAATACAGGTACGCAGCGCCGACACCATTGTCGCTCCTTGCACCGATCAGCATGTACTTGCCGTTGATTGAGACCGAGCTTCCGAAGAATGCACCAGCTGTTGCATCGTGCGCTTTGAAGGTGTTGATCAGCGTCCACGTTCCGCCGATGTTTCGATACAGATACGCACGGCCTTCATTCGAATTCGTGCCGGGAGCCCCAACCACTGCGAAGTCGCCATCGATGGCCACGGTCTGGCCGTAGGAGGACGCAGGCGCCGGAGCAGCCAGTTTCGCGGCCTGCATCCACGGTCCGGAGAGATTGTTGTATAGATACGCCGATCCGCCGTTCTCGTCGTTGTCGGCGCCGACGATTGCCCATGACCCGCTGAGGCCGACATCGCTGCCAAGGCCATCGAAATTATCGCCGTCCGAGGCGATCAGCTTGGCGGTCTGCAGCCAGAGGAAATTGCCGAAGAAGAAGATTCGTTCAAAGATGTACGCAGCTCCGGACCGAGTCCCATTCGCATTGTCATCATCGGTGGCGCCGACGACGAGGCGGGTGCCGTCAAGGTCAACACGCCCGCCGAATTGGTCCTTCGGCGATCCTCCGATCGGCGTCACCGAATCGTCAAACGTCCAGGCGCCCCGGTTTCGCTGAAAGACAAAGACCTCTCCCGTATCGCAGTTGGGATCGTTCTGACAGTCAACGCTCAGATCACCGGCTCCCACCGCGGCGAAATCGCCACTGATGGCGGAGGAAATGCCGAATCGCTGGAAGCTGAACGGGCTCGGTGGCGTCAACATGGCCTGCTGCGACCACTGAATGCCGTTGCGAACAAAGACCCGCGCGCTGCCGGCAAAGGTCAGCCCTGAATAGTCATCGAAGATCGCTCCGATGATGGCACTGTCGCCACTGATATCGACGTTCAGTCCGTATTCATCGCTGGTGTCGATCCCGGAGGATGAAAGCTTGGTGTTCGATGCCACCTCACATGGCGGGTAATACAGATTGATGTCGAGAGAACCCTTCCCCTGCTCGCCGGGCGCGCCGCCGACTCGAATCGTGTAGCACTTGCCCGCGGTGATCGGCACCAGCATCGCTATCGCGTTCTCGCACGGAACCGGGAAATCAACCGGCTCGCCGCAGGCGAGGAGCGGGCCTCCCGTCAATGTTCCTGGGCACGAGCAGCCGCCCACGAGGATACCCTCGCCGTACACCGCTGCCCGGACGTCGAAGTCAGCGCAGAGCCCCACCTGTGCCGTTCCGTCAATGGGGGCAATGAATCGATACCAGACATCGCTCTGAATTGATCCATCCGGTGCGTAACAGGTTCCCGTGCTGGGCCCATCGGTCGTCGCCCCAAGCGTGCAGAACTTGTTGAATGAGCCGCTCAGGCCGCCAAGAACAATGGCATCAGCGCAGTCGTCATTTGGAGGAAGCCCTTCACAGGGGCCCCAGTTCCCAAGCAGGATTCCGAGATCTGCTCCGTCGACGTTGCAATCGCCGTTGAAGTCGCCCACGCAGCCGTTGGCAGGAGGACAGTTGGCACATGGGCCCCAATGGGCAAGGAAGAGCCCGAGATCCGCCCCATCCACGGCGCCGTCCTGGGTGAGATCCTCCTTGCACGGACAGGCGGCAGCATCGGCAGGTGTCCCACAAGCGAGTAAAACGATGCCTCCGACAACGAGGAATCCAACGGTGGTAGGCAGACGGCGTCGGTTGATCATTCTGTTCTCCTGGGAGTTGCGAAGCAGCAACTCCCCACTACGACGCGCATCGGCGCGGCATCGCGCCAACCAGAATCGACGTGTTTTGAACCAACCCTTCCTGAACGCGATTCAATCGGACCGCGCGACGGCGCCAATGCGGCCGGATTCAAGCTCGCTCAGTCGCTCTTGAAGTGACCTCAGTTCAGTCTGAAGCGCCTTCATGGCCTGACGTTGCTGCTCGGCCGCATCGTCCCCGGACGATCGAACGCTCACGTGGCGGTCCAGAATCACCGCAATCGTCGACGCCCGCCTTCCGTCGGAATCGGCCTTCAAATTCGACCAGTTCACGTTCTCAACCGCCCGTCCGATCACATATCCCACCGGATATTTCCTGGGATCAAGCTTCATGGCGCAACCGCGAACCGGCGACGAGATCAACTCATCCCCAAGGCGAATGTCTCCGCCGTCGGGCACAACACACACCCACCCCACTCCGATCGCCATCACGACATCAGGATTGTTGTCGCCGGCCGGAATCGACGGCTCCTCGCGGGAAAGATAAACCCCCAGCGCATTGGGGTCGTTGGCGACGGTCGTCTCTTCGACTCCAAGGAGAACCGTCCCAAGGCGGTTGTTGTGCAGATGCCGGTTCTTGCCGGTCATTGAGACGACGGAATAGGGTTCGATGCGAGGATTCGCCGTCCACGCATAGAAGGACCCGGTAAACGAATTGTACGAGATGATGTTCTCGAAACTCGTCACCGACGCAACGGCAGCATCGTCTCTGTAAAGGTCGACCAGGACACCGTCGCTTCCATTGCGATCGACCAGAAGCGCTGACCCTTTGTCACGCCGAACGTCGAGGCCCGCATACGGTTGGACCACACCAACCCCAACCTTTCCCAGATAGAAGGTGGAGTCATCCGATACCTGCCAGTGAGAGTCTCCCGGCGGCCCCTCTGGACCTTGCTCACCATCGCGCCCGGGTTGCCCTTCCTCTCCCTGCGGTCCGGGCGGCCCCGACGGACCTTCGGGCCCACGAGGTCCCTGAGGCCCTTGAGGGCCCTGAGGGCCTTGCGGGCCCATCGGACCTTGTGGACCTGGGGGTCCCTGGGTGCCCCTTTGCGACATCATTGAGGCAAATCGCAATTCGCCGGCGGGCCGGTTCACATCGCTTGCGCCCGACGTTTCAACCGTGCTCCATGAGTGTGCCGGCAATTGACCAATACCCATACCAACCCCAAGCCCGGCTCCAAGTGCCAGGACGACGAATCCCACGAGCTTCGCATCGATCGACATGCTTCTCTCCAAGAACCCATGGAGTGCGCCCGCACCTCACTCCTCTAGAAACGCTCGATGCCAAGCCCGTATTCCATTCGATCTCACGAACGATTCTCCGGATGCCTGACCAAGATTGAGCCTAAGCCTCTTGGAATACTTGAGTTAGATTCGGCGCGCCTCTGGCTGTGGAGGAGACTCGGATGCGCTCCACCCAGATCGCGGCCGCGCTCATGGTCGAAGTCTCGCCAGGGTTCAATGTCGACGGTGACCCCACCCCTCTCGGAGAATCGGAGTGAACGCGATAGGTCGCTGCGTCTTCGTGAACGCTGCCAGGCAAGCGCGCCAATGCCTGACAGCTTCTCGCAGTGTCTTCACCGCCAGCCGAAGCACCGACGGCGGCACATAAGACCTCAATGAAAAACCGACCCCGGATGGGGTCGGTTTGAATCCTACGAGTTGAGATCCCGACGATCAGCAGGGCCCCCAGCTGCTGAGGAGCAGACCGAGGTCAGCGCCGTCGACGGTATTGTCGTTGTTGAGATCACCGCTTCCGTCGGCACCCCACTGGCTCAGGAGCAAGCCAAGGTCGGCACCATCGACGGAGCCGTCGTTGTTGATGTCTCCAACGCAGTCGCAGTTGTACGAAATCGTGACCGTGCCGGAACCATATTCATTGTTGGCTCCGCCGATTCGGATTCGATAGCACTGACCAGCGACGACATCCACCGTCAGGACTGACGTGCCTCCGAGACAGAAGAAGGAGTTGTCGTTGCAACCAAGAAGCGTACTCAGATTGCAGGAGAAAAGGCCTGAATAGCCGCATCCCTGATACACCGCGATCTTGGTGTTGTAGTTCGCTTGGCCGCAGGTGCTGACGGTCATGGATCCGGTGCATTGAGCCTCGTGATAGAACCATGCGTCGGGACCGGGTTCGGCGAACTGCGGACAATCGTCCTCCGCTCCGCCTTCGAGCGCGCCGATCGTCGAGAAGAAGTTGTCGCCGGCATAGAGCGGGAGCGAACTGGAGAAGATGGAGCAACCGTCGTTGCCAAGCTGGCGATAAACGTACGCTCGGCCGCCCTGCGAGGGATCTCTCGGGAAATTATCCGAACCCAATCCGCCGACGACGTAATCGCCGAGGCCATCGCCATTGAGGTCGCCGATACCCGCGACCGATGCGCCAAAGGACTGGTTGATTCCGAGGTCATCGAGCGAATCGAGCGTGCTCCACAGCAATTCGGCGTCAGCGAAGAAGACATACGCCTCGCCGCCGCCCGCACCGTGACCTGGCGCACCGATGATCACATCGCCGAGACCGTCGCCGCCGATGTCGTTGAGCCCGTCGACCGCTGCGCCGAATGAATCGGTCGCCGCACCGTTATCGAAGTCACCCGCCTCGACTTCAACCTCGGGCGACACGAACGTGTGCGCCAGGCCGCCGGACGTGCCGGAATAGAGGTAGGCGCGACCGGCATCCTGCCAGTCGTCGAATTCGAACGGGTTATCAACGTCTTCCTGCGGTGCGCCAATGATCACGTCGCCGAAGCCGTTTCCGCCGACATCAGGAATGCCCGCCACGGCATAACCATAGTGGCCGCCGGACTCGGCATTGGGAGACGAGAACGTGAAGGAGACCGCGCCATTGATGCCGTTATAGAGGTAGGCACGGCCGGAATCGCTCGGTGAAGCGCCGGGATCTTCGTTCGGTGCGCCGACGATGTAATCGCCGCGGCCGTCGTTGTTGGCGTCGGGGACGCCGGAAACCGAGAACCCGAAGTTGCCATTGGATTCCGCGTTCGGAGACATGTGGGTGCGGATCAGCGTGCCATTGATGCCTGAATAGACGTAGACACGGCCGGCATCGATGGTGCCGCCGTTGTTTTCGGCATAGGCGCCAATGACGTAATCTCCGCGGCCGTCGTTGTTGAGGTCTCGAATGCCATCGAGAGCGTGACCAAACCGGCCACCGGCCTCGGCATTCGGGGAGATGTGGGTACGAATCAGGGCCCCGGAGGCGCCGGAGTAGACATAGACCCGGCCGCCCGGACCGTTCTCGAGCGGAGCTCCGATGATGTAATCGCCGCGGCCGTCGCCGTTGATGTCGGGAACGCCCGCCACCTCAGCGCCGTAGGCTCCATCGACGGTGTCGGTTGGGGAGGAATGGGCGCGAATGAGCAGACCGGTCGCGCCCGAGAAGATGTAGGCCCGACCCGAGTCGTCAACGCCGCCGCCGGACTCGCCGCTCGCGCCGACAACGATGTCGTCAAAGCCGTCACCATCCACGTCGGGGATGCCGTCGACGTCGGATCCGAAGAATCCCTGTGCTTCCTCGTTGGGAGATTTGAGTTCGAGGGTATCGCCGAGCGAGACCGAACCGAGAAATGAAACCGAAACCGCCAGAGCGGCGATCCGGGCCGGACGACGCGTAAACGCGTTCCAAATAGATTGCTGACGTGCCATAGAAAGGTGCTCCCAAATGATGCGGTTCTGTGATCCGCTTGGTTGTAAACAGGCAGGCGAAAGTGCCGATGCCGGCCGCCATTGGACCGGCCACACACGAAACGCGTAATCCAGACCCAAAGCGCCAGCTCTCGGCGGTGAATTGTACGCTCGGGGAGGCGCTCGGATTCTCCATACCCAGCGCATGGCACAGCCGATTGGCTGTGCTGCGTTCAATCGCGTTCAGGTCGTTCGGATTCGATCAGGGACAAGCGCCCCAGGCACTGAGGAGGAGACCGAGGTCAGCGCCATCGACGGTTCCGGATCCGTCAAGGTCCGCCTGAGCGTCATCCGTACCCCAGGCACTCAGCAGCAGGCCAAGGTCGGCACCGTCGACAGCACCGCTTCCGTCAATGTCACCGATGCACGGCGTACCTTCACACCCATCCGGAATGCCGTTCTCATTGCGATCAATGAGGTCGTCAAATCCAGGGCATTGGTCAATGCAATCGGCAACTCCATCGCCATCGGAGTCAACCTCGGAGACACCGCAGCCGCACGACCCGGGGCTGGTCTTGCCTGGATCGTTCGGGCAACCGTCGATGCAGTTGGGGACACCGTCGCCGTCCGAATCGGATTCTGGCACTCCGCATCCGCACGGACCGGGGCTGGTCTTGCCGGGATCATTCGGGCATCCGTCGATGCAGTTGGGGACACCGTCGCCGTCCGAATCAGTATCCGGAACGCCACAGCCGCACGCGCCGGGGCTGGTCTTGCCGGGGTCGTTCGGACAACCGTCGATGCAATCCGGCGTGCCGTCGGAGTCCGAGTCTGTCTCGGGTACGCCGCACCCGCAATCGCCGGGGTCAGTTTTCCCGGGGTCATTGGGACATCCGTCGAAGCAGTCGGGAACCCCGTCATTGTCGGAATCGTTATCTGGAACACCACAGCCGCACGCCCCCGGTTGAATCTTGGCGGGGTCGTTTGGACAGCCGTCGATGCAATCCGGAGTTCCATCCGCGTCGGAATCCGAGTCCAGAATCCCGCAGCCGCACGCGCCGGGATCCGTTTTGTTGGGATCGTTCGGGCAGCCATCCACGCAGTCCGGCGTTCCGTCAAGATCGGAGTCGGTATCGGGGACACCGCAGCCGCACAATCCGGGATCGGTCTTGTTGGGATCGTTCGGGCAGCCATCCACGCAGTCGGGCGTTCCGTCAAGATCGGTGTCGGTATCGGGAACACCGCACCCGCACGACCCGGGGTTGGTCTTATTCGGATCGTTGGGACAGCCATCCAAGCAGTTCGGCGTGCCGTCATTGTCCGAATCGGTATCCGGGACGCCGCAGCCGCAAGCGCCGGGGCTGGTCTTGTTGGGATCGTTCGGGCAGCCATCTACGCAGTCCGGCGTTCCGTCAAGATCGGAATCGGTATCGGGAACACCGCACCCGCAAGCGCCGGGGCTGGTCTTGTTGGGATCGTTCGGGCAACCATCCGAGCAGTTTGGTGTGCCGTCATTGTCGGAATCGGTATCCGGGACGCCACAGCCGCAGGAACCGGGGCTGGTCTTGTTGGGATCGTTCGGGCAACCGTCGATGCAGTTGGGGACGCCGTCGCCGTCTGAATCGGTATCCGGGACGCCGCAGCCGCAAGCGCCGGGGCTGGTCTTGTTGGGATCGTTGGGGCAGCCGTCCGAGCAGTCCGGGGTGCCATCGTTGTCGGCATCCGCCTGACTGATTGAGATTGAAAACACCCCAACTGTCGGGGCTGCGGACCCAACGAGACCGACCCGAATGATATAGGTCACCCCCGGGTTTCCGGTAAACGTGATCAAGGCCGGGCTGCCGCAAGCGCTGTTGTTGTTGCAGGCGACCTGCGTAAGGCCCGCGCATGAACCGGTGTAGGCCGCCAGCTCGGTATCGGCCGTCACGGGCGGATTCTGATCGCACATGGAAATCGTGACGGTCCCGGAGCACGCGCTGGGATAGGCGAAGGTGTACCAGACGTCCTTGTTGAACACGACGCAGGCCGAGGGCACGCCGGAGGAGTTTGTCGCGGCAATGTTGGACCACGCGTTGACGCCGACGGTCACGGGCGTTGCGCCAGAGCAGTCGTCGTTGCCGGGGGGGACCAGCGCGGAGACATTGACATCGTCGATGTACCAATCGTCGTTGCTCTGACTGCCGTCGACTCGAATGCGAAGTCGGAATCGATCGGACAACTCCGTCGCGGCGACAAAGTGCTCCCAGAACTCGAAGTTCGTCTGGTCAACCCCGTCGGAAGTGATGGTGTTGAGATTGACCCAATGATCATCGGGGTCAAGGTAGTCGATCAGCAGAGTCTTGCCGGCTTCAACGCCCTTGTGCTGGGTCCAATATGACACGCTGGCGCCGCTGGACGCGTTGCCAAGGAGAATGAAATTCGTGCGGATCTGATCATCCTCATAGAGATCAGCGCCTGAATCCAGATTGACCGATGCGGTGGCCGACGGCTCATTCGTGGCCGCCGTGGAGACGAGGCCGCCGTCGTTGTAGATCCACTTCGACGAACTCAGGCTTCCGAGGGGAAAGTTGTCGATGAACGGCGGCGTGATCGGATCGGGGAGGAGTTTGTCGCAGGAGACGCTGTTTTTATAGCTGGTAATGGTGTCGACGGTCACGGACTCGATCACCAGGTCATTCACACCGTTCACACCATCGCATTGATCGATGACCGAGCACATGATGTGGCAGTCGGCGGCGTCATCGCAGTGCGGCGCGCTCCAGTTGTGGCCGATCTCGTGCGCCGAGAGTGCGATGCGTTCCTTGAAGGTGGCGAAGAGGAACTTCGACTCGACGATGTTGTAATCGATGCGGCCGAAGGTGCCGTCGCAGGCGTTGAAGTTGCCGGTATTGCAGACCACGCCATTCCAGGCCAGACCGATCGTCGTGCCCGTCATGTTCTTGCCGGTATAGAGCTGGGCGAGATTGCGGTCGATATCGCTTTCCGGAAGGCTATTCCACGTGTTTCGAAATTCGCACAGCAGGAGGTCCGAATCAAACTCGGTATACGGATCGTCCGATGACGAGCGCACGACGATGGTGGTGATTTCGTACGCGATCTGCGCATCATTGGTGTAGAGCCCGTCAACATCGTTGAACACGTTCTCGATGTCGTTGACAGTACTGGTGACGGAGCTTGAGTTCTTCTGGAAGAACTCGAAGTCGGCGTCCATGGCGATCTTGACGATGGAGATCGAGGTTCCGGCGACCCCGCCCTCGGCCTGCGCTTCGGCGTCGGACGGCGGCGTTGCATCAGCAGCGCCCCCGGCGGCCGCAGGTTCTCCGGCTTGAGGAACGGCGAACCCTGCATCGTCGAGGGGATTCTGAATCGGCAGGATGCCGTCGAGATTGCCGCAGATCAGCCCCGACGGCTTCACGTCGCTTCGACGGTAAATCACGTGACGGGAATCGCCCGGCAGGTCCGGCAACAGGCTCTCCACCGGCTCGACGAACAATGTGTCTTTTCCCGGACGATAAATGGTGGCCCAGAGCCGACCGTTGATCAACGAGGCCGACACGCGGCTTCCCGGCACATTGGCCACGCGGCCCCGATATGTTCGAACCGGTGGGGCGGCGGTCTCGTGAAGTTGGCCATCACCTTCGTCCACGAGGACCTTGAAGTTATCAGCCCGCATGGAGAACAGCTTCATTTCGAGCGGAAGATCTCCCTCCTGAGTCGGAATGTTTACCAGGAGCGACGCGGGGTTATTCAGAGGCAGCCGAAGCTGGGAGGCCTGATGGGTCTTCAATCGGTCGATCTTCAGCGGCTGCTGGATCGGTGCAGCCTGACCGAAGACCGCGGCGGCGAGGGTTATGCTGACCAGGGCTGAGAGAATGAGGGACTTCTGCATCGTGGTTCTGTGGAGGATTGGGCCGCAATCACGAGCCGTCGCAGACCGAGACGGACGCCAGCACGGCTTTCGCCATGCGCGACCATGGGTGGATGTGGAGGCGATTGATCGTCCTCGGCGCGACATGCACACTGCGCTGCATGCCAAAGGACTCTACTTAGGAACTAACTACAAGACGTCGGGGCCGGAGTCAACAAAAAAGATGTCGGCGAGGATGGTGGACGCTCAACCAAACGGGGAGTTCCAAGAAAAAACGCCGTGACCGGATAACCGGTCACGGCGTCAGGTTTCAGTGACGAGACGTCGGTCTACAGGCAACCGCGTCTCAGGTCAGGTCGTTCAGGCCGAACGACGACGGCTGCCGGCGAGGCCAGCGAGGCCGAGGAGGGCCAGAGCGCCCGGGGCCGGAACTTCGCGAGAAGCGAAGAACTCGATCACCGAGGTCTGAAGCGTCTGGGTGCCGCCGTTCTTGACGGTCAGCTGGAGCGAACCGCTGATCGAAGCCTTGTCGGTGACGCCGGTGAAGGCGAATCGGCCGAGGAGGATCTTGAGGTCGCCGAAGGTACCAGCCTTGGCAGCGGACGAGGTCGGCGGATTGGCGAACCAACCAGCGTTGTTGCCGATGCTGTTGCCGGTCGTGAAGGCAACGTCATCGAAGCTGGGGTCGAGAGCGACCGGGTTGGAAACGCCGCCCGGGTTGCCGTTCTTGCCACTGTACTTGAAGCCAATGGTCACGAACGAGTCGAGCTCGCTGCCGTTGTTGTTGTAGTTGTTCAGCGAGAGCGGGGTGGCCTGGAACTCGCCGTCGTTGTTCTCGGCGTGATAGAAGTTCTGGCTACCAGTGATGTTCGCATTGAACACGTTCTGGAGGGTGTCATTGGGATTGTCGAAGTTCGCGTAGAGTTCGAACACCACGACGCCGTTCGCGACGCCGCCGTAGTTGTCCGACACGTTCTCGACCTTGATTCCCTTGAAATCAGCTGACGCGGCAGCTGACAGGATGAGCGAGCCGGCAAAGCCCGCCACGACAGTAAGGACATTCACTTTCATGCTTTGGACCTTTCTTCTTGAGTCTCGTTTGACTGCGACCTGATTGAGACGCTGCAGCAGCCCTTGCAGCTGTAGCCGCCCCTCACTTCACCATCGAAGATACCGCAACGATTCAAGGTGTCAAGCCCATGGTTCGTCGAATTCATGTTTTTTTCTGTATCTGCGGACAATTCCGAAGGCCCCTATCTTCACATCCGGGTCTCCCGGGAATGCCTCCCGGACCTACACCGTCGACGCAAGCCGTTGACTGCCCGCAGGATGAAATCTCGCCAGCCCCAGATACTCACCACGCAAGATTAAGGAACCCGCGTCCGCTATCCGAACATTAACCATGCGCCCGATGAGAGAGTCGCCTGCAACGTCATCCGGGGCGTCAAAAACTACAATTAGGTCGCCTCGAGTTCGCCCCGACAGCTGGGTCGTTCGAGGGTCCCTGCCACCCGACTCCCAGCGCAACTCTACGGCCGCCTGCGGAATCGATGAAGAACGTCCGGTAACCTTCTCGACAAACACCTCCACATTCCGGCCAACCCATTCGGCGTGGACGGAGGCGCTGATATCGCCAACAAGTTCCAATAACTCATTGTTACGCTGGCGTTTAACGTCCTCCGGCACGTCGTCGGCAAACCGTTCGATAGCCACGGTTCCCGGACGCGGCGAATACTTGAAGACGAACTGGTTCTTGAATCGCACTTTCCGGAGAAGCGACTTCGTTGCGTCGAAGTCCTCGTCAGTCTCCGTGGGGAACCCGACGATGATATCGCCCCCAAGACAAACGTCGGGAAGGCGCTCTCGGACCCGTTGAACAAACTCCAGATACTCTTCGACGGTATAGCCGCGGTTCATGAGCTTCAGGATCCGGTTGGAACCTGACTGGGCTGGGACATGTAAGTATCTACAGATTCTGGGGCTTGCGGCGATAACGTCCAGCACATCGTCGCTCAGATCGCGAGGATAGCTCGTTACAAACCGAAGCCGCTGAATCGCCGGCACTTCTTCATGAATCCTGTGCAGGAGGTCGGCAAAAGTCGTTACCCGATGGCCCAGCGATGCTTCAAGGTCGCGCTTGGGCCGGCCGTGAACAGACAGACCTGGTCCGATTTGTGGAGCTTCCGCACCTCCGGCGGCGAGGGCCGGGCCATGAACATAGATGTAGTGGTTGACGGTCTGGCCGAGGAGCGTGACTTCAATGACGCCGGCGTCCGCCAGGCGGCGACACTCGTCGACGATTGCATCGGGCGGTCGGTGCACCTCGGCTCCGCGGGTGTGCGGAACGACGCAGTACGTACAGAATTTGTTGCAGCCACGAGTAATCCGAACATAAGCCGATCGACCGCCTGCGTCGGCCTTGTCGGGATCGAACGCCCGCGTGAGGTCGAGCATCTCCAAGTTGTCCGTTGCGGCCGAGAGCGTGGCGCTTCGCCGATTCCGGGCTCCTTGAAGAGCGACGCGGTCGGCGACGTCAAGGTCGGCGGATTTGGCCGCGTTGTCGATCAGTGCTGGCAGGCGATCCAGCTCGCCGGGGCCGCAGAGAAGGTCTACCTGCGGAAACCGGCGCAACATGTCGACACCGTCGCGCTCTGCCATACAGCCAATGACGCCCAGGATCAGAGATTCACCGGCCTGTTTGCGCTTTCCGGCGATGCCAAGTCGGCTGTAGGCCTTGTTTTCGGCCTGTTCGCGAACCGAGCACGTGTTGTACAGAATGACGTTTGCGGTGTTCGGGTCGGTGGTGAAGCCATACCCAAGGGCCGAGAGATGGCCCCGAACGAGTTCACTGTCGAGTTCGTTCATCTGGCAGCCGAAGGTCTCGAGGAACACGACTCGGCCGTTCGATGGCCTCGACGGGTCGAACAAGGGAAGGCTGGAGTTTGAGCTCGCTTGGTCGTTCATCGGCGATCACGATGGTAGCCTGTTATCCATCGGTTTCCGAGAGGAGTTGCCATGTTCAAGGCGTTTCGAGGATGGCTTGGCATTGCGGTGCTGGCGATTGGCGGCGGGGCTGCTGGAGGGACGTTGGATCACATCGCGGCGATTGGGGCAAGTGCAACCGATGGGTTCGGCGCCAAGATCGAGTTCTCAGTTGATGGCCAGTTGCGTCGGGCGCCTGTGAACCTCGGCGATGCGATTCGAGCGTGTCTGAACGACGCCGGGGCCACGGTGGATGTCTTTGGCGACCCCCTCTTTTTTGCATCTCCGATGGAAATCGGCCCCGCGCTGGCGGAGCGTGCGGAATCCAGACATCCCACCTGCATCGTGGCGCTCGACTTTGTGTTTTGGTTTGGCTACGGGGCCAACGACAAGAATGGAGCACCAATCGCCGACGAATCAGCCCGGATGGCTCTTCTGGAGGAAGGCCTCAAACTGATCGGGCGGTTCGAGTGCCCGGTTGTGATTGGCGATTTTCCGGATATGTCGCAGGCGGTGGGACTGATGCTGGTGGAGAACCAAGTGCCCAAGCCCGAAACTTTGAATGCCTTGAACAAGCGGTTGCATGAATGGGCAAAGGATCGTGCAAGTGTGAGGGTGGCGCCTCTGGCGGAACTCATCGGGGCGATGAATCGCAATCAGGAAGTTCAGATCGGTTCATGCAAGTGGCCTGCGGGTTCGCGCGAGACCCTGCTGCAATGGGACCGGCTGCACCCCACGGCGGATGGACTCATCTGTCTGGCCACTCTGGCGCTTCACGAGCTCGAATCGCTTGAGCCGGAGAGTGCTGGCGGCACGCACCTTGATATCGACCCGAAGGCGGCCAAGGAGAAGTTGACCGCAACCATTGGCGAGCGATTGAAGCCGAGACCTGCTGCGGATCCGACACCCGCTGCAACACAACCTGAGGCCAAGGATCGCGAGCCCTTACCCGCGTCGGTCGGCCATTGAGAGTTCCGCCACCTGCGTGATGGTGATCAGGCCGTTGGATTGATGGCGTGCGAAGAGGTCGGCCGCCTCTCGCAGCAACGCAGATCGATGCGGCTCGCGCTTGGGAAAGTATGAGGCGCTGGTCAGTCGCGTGATAAGGCCCTGTTCGTCGAGCACCTGAGGGCTGGGGAACTCAACGTATCTGAAGTTCGCAAACAACGCTGAATGCTTGAGCGGATCGGCCTTGAATTTTCGTTCCTTCAGTTGCCGCGCTTCGCCAAGGTCCATTGAGCGATCGATGAGATCAATGAGCCCGGTGTTCAATTCGTCCAGCGGGCGACGGACGTTCCACATGAGGGCGAGTCGGCCGTGGGGTACGAGGATGCGGTGAAACTCGCGCAGGGCCGCCTCGGGTTCGAACCAGTGGAAGGCTTGAGCACACAGAATGAGGTCGACGGATTGATCCGCGAGGCCGGTGGCCTCTGCGCCGCCGCGGCGATACTCAGGCGGAGTGCCGTCGCCGAGTTGCGGCGCTCGGCGTGCAGCGGCAAGCATGTCGTCATTGACATCGAAACCGATGACACGAGCGCCGGCGGCCGCGAGAAGTCGGGCGCTGATTCCTGTGCCGCAACCGATGTCGACGGCCCGGACAGTCTGAGGAAGTCCGTCAAGAATGGCCGCGATGGCGTCGGTCGGATACGACGGCCGCGCTGCGGCGTAGGCGTCGGCGAGGCCGGTGAAGCAGGAGGAGAACGGTGAATTGGTCACACTCCATTATTCATCTCATCCAGAGCCCTGGACAAAGCGGCTTGGTCGTTCATGGACCGAGCCGCGTCATGTTGACCGTTGTCCGCGATATGGTCTTTCGATCAGCTCCAGTTCGACAGCAGAACGCCCAGATCTTCGCCGTCAACGACACCGTTCTCGTTGAGGTCGCCGGGACAGAATGCCGGGCATTCGTCCCACGCCGCCAGCAGCAGGCCAAGGTCGGCCCCGTCGACGTCACCATCGTCATTCACATCGCCCGGCGTGCCAAGCGATCCGTCGAGATTGACGCGCTGGCCGTAGATATCGTTGGCGTCGGTGCGATTGTCGGCCCAGGCGAGGACGACGCCGTCGACATCCTGCATCCCAGTGCTGGCGAGGCGAGCCTTGGCACTGGCGGCGCTCGAAACCGTTCGCGACCACAACGTTGAGCCGGACCCATCAAGTCGCGTGGCGAAGACATTCTGATTGTTGTTCCCGCCGATGTACCACGCGAAGATCGCCCCGCCGCCGGAGACCGCCACGGCCTGCTCGAAGCCGGGCTGATTGGCGCCCTGTGGAATCAGCAGCACCCCCGTGTTGCCCCACTGCCGCGTACCGGCCGCATCAAACTTCTGGGCGATGATGCTGTAGTTGCCCTGTGGATTGGCCCCGCTCTCGCGGGCGATCATGAAGACCTCGCCGGTGTCGGCATCGATCGCGGCAGAAGCGCTGATGCGAATGCGATTGGCCACGTCAATCGCCACCGCAGCGCCGTTATGGGGAAAGAGTTCCACGCCATCGCTGGTGACATGTTGGGCGTAGGCGTTGCGGGTGCCGGCGACGTTGTACCACGCGGTGACAGCGCCGCCGTTGCCATCGGCCACCAGAGCGGGAAACGCGCCGAGCTGCAATGAACCCGCATCGTAGATCACCAGCGGCAGCCCGCCGTTCCAGGTCTTCGCGCCGCCGCGGGAGGCGAATCGCTGGGCTTTCAGATGGCGAGGGGAGGAGAACCCGCCAGTCTGATGGTGATAGGAGACGATGGCGCCGCCGGCGTTGTCGGAGACGACGTCGCAGACGAAGTAGAGGCCGGTCGGCTGTGGGTCGGCAACGCCGCCGGCGACCCACTGCGCGGCCCCTTGGGAATTGACCTTCTGCACCTGAGCGCCGCCGGTCGGGTTCGACCAAGCCACGACGGCGCCGCCGTCGCTGGTGGCGCAGCAGTGTGGGGCGTTGCCGTTTGCGGCCGAGCTGACCTGGACGCCAGAGCCCCAGAGAAGTGAACCGTCGGGGGCGAGCTTCTGGATCTTGATCTGAACGGGCGAGCCGTTGTTTTTGTCATCGCGATACGCAAGGTAGAGGTTGCCGTCGTCATCGACGGCAGCGCCATAGTCCTGCGTGCTCGAGAATGCGGTGTCGGCGACGATCACGCCGTTTCCGGGGAGGAGCTTTCGGCCGACCGCATCGAGCTTCTGCACGACGGTGTTCCAACCGGTTCCGATGCCGTCGAGCCACACCACCCATGATTGACCATCGGCGATGGAAAGGACCTTGGCCTGGTTCTGATCTGATGCTGCGGTGCTGATTCCGAAGTTGACAGCGGAGTTGTGGGACCACTGCGCGATCGCGGGAGTGCAGCAGATCAGCATGGTGCTGAGAGTGAATGAGCGTAAGGCGCACGTGGGCGGGGCAGACATAACTCTCCCTTTCAAAGGACTTCGCGACTTGTCTCTGGAGACAATCTAGATATCCCACTATGACGCTTCAAAATTGCAATGTCAACATCTTCTTTTTTCACGGTGGCGTGCTAGATTGATATGAATTTCGGGAGAATTCTCGATTGTCTCCGCAGAAGCTGGTTGGAGTGCAGGACGATCGAGGCCGGCGACCTGTTCAATTTACGTTTGGTAGAGTTGTGTTCCAATCATGACGCCGCAGGCCACCCGAACATTTGAACAGGGCATCAGCGCTGCACTCATGGATGTGCGCCGCAACGTGGCGGAGATCCTGAGTGCCGTTGGGGCCAATGCCACACGGCCTCGTGGCCTGGCACGGCGCCTCGGCCTCGATAAGACACTCGCCTGGAAGTTGAGCAGGATCGTCGGCGAAGAGGATGCGATTGCGGTGCTTGATCACCTTCCTGGGAAGAGCGGCTGGGAGATCGCCATCGGTTCACTTCAGGATGCCGGCGCTTCTGCCGGCGCGATCACTTCGTTGCGCGGTGCGCTGGCCGATGTTGACCAACTGATCGACGTGCATTGCGGCGATCGCGAGACACTGGAGGTGATGCTGCACGGGATGGTCGGCGGAGAGTTAGAGCGCGAGGAGGCCGGACGGAAGCAGGCGTTTCTTGGGAACCGGGCGATCTACGGCGTACAGGCCAAGGTTCAGGTCTGCAGCCACTTCATCGCTCCCAATGCCAAGGATCAGTCCCTGATCGATTCGGCGATTGTCACAGGACTCGTGGGCCTACGTCGATTGCGGCGGGATTCAGTCTGGACCGTCGCAACCATGCGACAGTATTCAGACGATGGCACCGCGCTGGCCGTGCGCGATCTGCATCCGATTGATCCGCGCGCGACCGAGGGTGTGCCGCTGCTCATTGACTTTTGTTCCTCACCATTGCCCACGTTGAAGGCGACGCCGGGCCTGAACGGAACCACGAATTATGAAATGACTGAGGGGCCGATCGGCAAGAGCAGCGCGATCACTTGCCTGACGGGGCGAGTCAGTCGCGGCCGCTTCACGCGGTATCGCACCGAGACGGACCGATACGCCGAATATATGGCCACCGTTCGGACTCCTGCGGAAGCGCTGTTGCATGACGTTTTTCTGCACCGCGACTTTCTTTCCACGGACGAACCGGTCGTCGCCGTGTATCGGCACTTGCCCGATGAGCCACGTTATCCGTCGGGGGGGCGCGATCAAGGAATCATTCGCACCTCCGAGCCGCTGGTGGCCCTGGAGCCGGGCATGAGTGGCGCGGAGTACCCGGATCTGCCTCGCTATCTTGAGATGCTTCAGTATGTCTTTGATCAGCTCGGCTGGGACCCGGCGAAGTTTGTCGGGTTTCGACATCGGCTTCGGTATCCGCCCATGCCATCGAGCTCGGTCATACGGTACGAACTCGAAGCCCCGCCCGGCTAACGAACAGCGTTGGCGCATTCGCGGCGTGCGGAGCCGAGATCCAGTCCTTCCCTCGACTTCCCTGGGACGTGTCTTTCTGCGGTCACGATACCGCTCAAAGGCAAGGCCTGTCAGCGACGTCGCACGCCTAGAATCAGACTTGAGCGGCGACGGTTGATGCCAGCCCGCATCAATCGATCCACCGGCATCGAGGAATCAAAATGACTCATGACTCGGAGAGGACCCTTCATGAAACGCATTGCTAATCGCGCCTGCCTGTTGGCGGCAGCGTTCGCGCCCGGATACCTGTTTAGCCCGGCGGGCATGGCGAACTCGATCGATGCAAGCTCTCGCAGCGTCAAGGCCAGTGCCTTTTGCAGCAGTGAATTCTGTGAAGGCAATGAATCCAACAGCGCAACCTTTGATAGTCCCGGCCTCTGGAACGACGGTGCGGGGGCATCGGTCACCGCGTCGCACGCATCGGCCTCTCAGAATACGATCATTTCGCTCGGATCAACGGGAGGACACATGGATGCCTCGGGTGAGGGCGGCGGTGACGGCGGCAGTTGGTCCGCCGACTCGAATCTTGAGGTCACGTTCACGCTCGATTCCGCGACGTCATACTCGCTTCTTGGCCTCATCAGCGCCGATGGATTCGGTTCCTTCGACGGATCGGTATCCGCACTAGCCCAGGTCAAGCTGATCGGGCCGAAAGGAATCGTGTTTCTCCATGAGGCGCTCGCCAACGGCTTTGGAGGCGAGTCCTCAAGTCCCAGCGAGTCGGGGGAGTTGCCCGCCGGTACGTACACGTTCTCCATGCGAGCCCTCGCGAATGGATTCACCAGCGAACTCTCCTTCGGCGATGGGTCCGCGTTGGTCGAGTTGTCTTTATCTCTCTGCGGCGGCAACGTCCTATGCCCCGGGGATCTCAACGCAGACCGTGCTGTCAACGGCGCTGACCTGGGCCTGTTACTGGCATCGTGGGGAGAAACCGGCGGACCCGGCGATCTCGACTGCAACGGCGCCATCGACGGCGCTGATCTGGGGATCCTGCTTTCATCATGGGGCCCCTGCGACTAGGGACAGGCCCGATCCCATCGTTGCATCTGCTTCCAGGCCGAGGGCCTTATAGCTGCTTCGCCGGACTCGACATGGTTCCCGCCTGACAACGAGCCCGTATTCTGTAGAATCACGCCTCGTGATCAGCCGGGTGCATAGTTTCGTGTTGCAGGGGATCGACGCCGTGCCGTGCGAGATCGAAGTTGATCTCAGCCCCGCCGGCCTCCCCAAGACAACCATGGTGGGCCTGCCGGATACCGCGGTGAAGGAATCCGGCGAACGCGTGCGCACCGCGCTCTACAACGCGGGCTATCGCTACCCCCATCATCGCGTCACCATCAATCTCGCGCCCGCCGACCTGCGCAAGGAAGGACCGGTGTATGACCTTCCCGTGGCCACCGCCATGTTGCGAGCGCAGGAGATCATCGAAGAGTCTTCACCGGGTAACGATCGGCCCCAGCTTGATGAGTTTCTGATTGCCGGCGAGCTCGCGCTCGACGGGCGCGTGCGGCCGATCAAAGGGGCCATCAGCCTCGCGATGCTGGCGAAGAAGCAGAAGGTTCGCGGCGTGATTCTGCCGGCTGAGAACGCTGGCGAGGCGGCGGTGGTGGATGGCGTCGAGGTCTACGGCGTATCGACGCTGGCCGACGTCGTCGGCTTCTTCAACGGTACGACCACGCTCAACGCGCTACCGACGATCGATATCGAGTCACTGATCGCCGCGGCGATTCCCGAAGTTGATTTTGGCGATGTGCGCGGCCAGGAGGCGGCCAAGCGGGCGATGACGATTGCGGCCGCGGGCGGGCACAACATCCTGCTCATCGGCCCGGCGGGCACGGGAAAGACGATGATGGCGCGGGCGCTGCCGGGGGTGATGCCGGTCATGAGCCGCGAGGAAGCGCTGGAGGTGACGCGGATTTATTCGAGTGTCGGCGCGGTGCCGCGGGGGGCGAGCCTGATCAGCAAGCGCCCGGTGCGCACCCCGCACCACACGGCATCGACACCCGCGGTGGTGGGCGGCGGCACTGTGCCGCGGCCGGGCGAAGTGAGCTTGGCGCATCGGGGCGTGTTGTTCCTCGATGAGTTGCCGGAGTTTCATCGCGACGTGCTGGAGAGCATGCGCGAGCCGCTGGAGGATGGGCACGTGACCATCGCGCGAGCGCAGGGGTCGATGAAGTTTCCCGCGCGGTTCATGCTGGTGGCCGCGATGAACCCGACGTTCAACGGCAACGGCAGCGTGAAGGAGATGAGCCAGCGGGAGGAGAATCGGTATCTCGCGCGGCTCTCGGGCCCCTTGGTGGATCGCGTGGATATTCACGTCGAGGTGCCGGCGGTGCCGTTTCGCGAACTGGCTTCGCAATCGCGAGGGACGGATTCGGCGAAGATCCGCGGCGATGTCATGCGGGCGCGCGACGTGCAGCGCTCGCGTCAGGGGGCGTCATGCAACGCGGAGCTCAAGGGGAAGTCGCTCGACAAGTTCGTCGCCCTGGATGAGAAGAGCACCACGCTGATGGGTCAGGCGATGAGCGAACTCGGCCTGAGCGCCCGGGCCTATGACAAGGTGCGGCGGGTGTCGCGCACCATCGCCGATCTCGAAGGCAGCGCCGATGTGCAGATGCATCATGTCAGCGAGGCGGTGGGGTATCGGTTGCTGGATCGGAAGCAGGCGTAGAACAGGGCAACGGCGATACGTTCGATCGCGATCAGTACTGCATGCCTTCCAGCCAGCCCTGCATGGTTTGGAAGTCGAGGCTGATGAGTTGATCAGGTGTGCGGTACACAGCCTTGTATCTTGCGGCGAGATGGATTCACGCACCTGGTGGTGGGTGAATC
>CAYOWQ010000017.1:0-35042 GCA_964407695.1 uncultured Isosphaeraceae bacterium
TCCGCCACCGACCTCCTCCGCATCATCACCCGCTTCCACCTCGCCAAGCCGCACAACTCAAACACTCAGCGCACCTCCGACGCCAGCGAAGTTGACGCTCACGACCCCAGCGCCACCGATCACGATTCCGCCGACACCTTCGCCCAGCGCCGCCGATCCAAATCCCGGCGAATCGACAACCGCCCACCACCCCGCCCCTTCAGCGTACCTCTCCCATCCCCCTGGCCCGCCGACCTTTCCTCTCTCGAACGGTCTCCAATCCCATTAGCCAAGATCCCGTAGGGCAGGATTCATCCTGCCGCTCCGCTCACCCGACTCCCTGATGCGCCGTCGCCAAGGGCAAAGCCCTCCCTCCACTCAGTCTCTTAGTCTCTCAGTCTCTCAGTCTCTTCCCCTTGACACCTTCGTCTCTCAGTCTCTCAGTCTCTCGATCTCTCAGTCTCTCGCACACGGTTACACTCCCCCCCCATGCACGCCTCGGTCCTCATCTTCATCGGCGCGGGGTTGGGCGGCCTGCTGCGCTACTGGGTGGGCGTCGGTGTGCAGCGGTGGTGGTCGGCCGCGGCCACGGGGGTTCTCTCGGGCGGGTTTCCGCTGGGCACGCTGCTGGTGAATGTCAGCGGGTGTCTGGTCATGGGGTTTCTCGGGGCGCTCTGGGCCGGAGGCGGGAGCGGCGTTGGGGCCGGCGCTGTCGCGGGCTCGGGTGTGGTGCAGGATGGGCGCGAATCGCTGCGGCTGCTGCTGATGGTGGGCGTGCTGGGCGGTTACACGACGTTTTCCAGCTTCGGTCGCGAGACGCTGCTCCTGACACAGCAAGGCGAATGGGGCCAGGCGGGTTTCTATGTGGGGGCCAGCGTGGTGCTCAGCCTCGCGGCGGTCTGGGCCGGAGCGGCCCTGGCAAGTTTCTGGCGCTAGGTTGCCGGCGGGCGACACACCACGAAGGGCAGGATTCATCCAAATGCCGCGCCCGCCAACATCACCGCGGCCAAAGCCACACCCAACCTCGACCGGGCAAGACTCTTTCCTGCACCCCACTCAGTCCCCCCCACTCAGTCTCCCCCACTCAGTCTCCCCCACTTAGTCTCTCAGTCTCTCAGTCTCTTAGTCTCTCAGTCTCTCTCTTCTCAACAGATGCGCAAACTGCTCCAACCGCGGGTGATGCGTCAGGCCGGTCAGCTTCCCCGGCTCATACATGTAGACCGTGACAAACTGGCACAGCGGCAGGATTGGAACTTCTTCCTCCATCAGGAATCGCTCAGCCTCGCTGAGGATGGCGAGGCGCCTGGCGGGGTCGATCTCGCCGGCGGCGCGGGAGAGCATCTCGTCGAAACGCGGATTGGAATAGCCGCGGTCGTTCTGGCCGTCGCCAGTACGGGAAAGATCGAGAAACGTCGTCGGGTCGCCGTAGTCCCCATACCAGCCGCCCGAACCGATGATGAAGTTTCCGGAGATGAGGTCATCCTTGCGGGCGCGAGCCTCGCGGGCATTCACCTCACACGAAATCCCCAGCGCCTGCCGCCACATGTCGCGCAGCGCCAGCGAAAGATCCTCATACCGGCTGTTGCCCGCGGCATACAGAATCGTCACCGTCATGAAGCGCTCGCCGCGATCATTCTCAACAAAGCCGTCGCCGTCGCGATCGACCCATCCCGCGGCCGCGAGTTCTTCGCGGGCCCGCCCCGGGTCAAACGAGAGCCCCGCCGGGCTCTCGTATCCGGGGATCGACCCGCGAGGAACGATCGTGGAGGAAACCCGTTCGTTCAGCCGGGTGATCCGGGTGACGAGGAGCTCCTTGTCCACCGCCAGAGCGAACGCTCGGCGAATGCGGGCATCGTGAAACGGATTCACCCGGCCGTCGGAGAGTTTGGGTCGGCAGTTGAAGGAATAGAAATCGGTGCCGAAGGTGGGAGACGCGCGGATGTTTCGCCGTTCGCCGCGCTGGGGTGCGGGCAGCCGCGCGAGAATCTGGTCCTCATCGAGGCCCTGGTCCGCGAGCGACGCCATCTCGGCGGCATAACGGTTCTTGTAACGGTTGAGCTGTTCGAGCATGTCGGCCCGGTATTCGACGATGACATCGGTATGCCAGTCGACTTCGCCGCGCTCGCACATCAGGACCGAAGTGTTGGCGTCCTCCACGGTCTCGATCGAGACCGACTGGTTGCGCATGGAGGCGCGATTCCAGTAGAACTCATTGGGTTCGAGCCGCAGGTTGCGCTTCGCCCGCCATTGCACGAGTTGATACGGCCCGTTGCAGACAATCGAATCGGGTCGAGTCCACTCCGGATCTTCCTCGAGACGACCGCTGGCGGGATCCAGAGAACTGAACCGCTCCAGTGTGGGCCGATGCACGGGCGAAAACACACCAAAGGCGCAAAGGTCGAGGAAGTAGGCGACCGGATGCTCGAGCTCGACGATCAGCGTGTCGTCGTCGGGCGCTTTCAGTCCCACCGTCGCCGCAAAATGCGACTTCGCCTCCTCGTAGGATGCGCCGGCGTTCATGGAGTCCTTCTGAAAGGCGGCGAGTTGGTTGAGGCGCCAGTCGAAGAATTGCTTTGCTCCGCGGATGGAGAGAAACAGGCCGGAGTATTCGACGGCCGTATCAGGCAGAATCGCTCTGCGCCAGGCGTAGACGAAGTCGTGACTGGTGACCCGATCGCCATTGGACCAGCGTGCATCGGGCCGAAGATGGAAGGTGTAGATTCTGGCGTCGGGGGAGATTTCCCAGCGGTCGGCCACACCCTGGATGATGGAACAGTCGCGATTGTCGAGCGCCACGAGCCCTTCATAGAGCGCCCCGGCCACGCGCAGGTCCTGCTGGTAGCTCATCTTCTGAGGATCGAGCGTGAAGACGTCCACCCGGTGTACGAAGACCACATCGGCCCGAGGTCGCGTGTCGTCGAGCCAGGTGACGGCCCCGACCATGGCGGCAATCAGGACCACGGGGGTCAGATACTTCAGGAGTCGCGGACGCACCGCGCTAGTGTATGGGCGATTGCTGGGTACACTGAACGAAGTGTCGGACGATCCCACGAATTCATCGGATGCGGAGGAGGACGACGACTGGCTGAGCCTGCCGCCGTTACGATTCCCCTATCTCTATCTGATTTTCGTGGGGTTCTCGAGCGCGGACGTTCTGCTGACGTGGATCATCCTGAAGATGGGAGGCGATGAGGTGAACCCGATCGCCAAGCTGGTGATCAGCGCCTGGGGGTTGCAGGGCGCGATCGGGTTTAAGTTTGCACTCACGCTGTTTGTGGTGGTGTCGTGCGAGGTGATTTACCGGGTGCGTCCCAGAACGGCTCGATCGCTCATCCTGGTTGCGTTGGCGATCGCGGCGTTTCCCCCGATGTACTCAATCTTCCTGCTTCTGGCCCATCGGATGGGTGAATGAACCCAATCATTTTGCTAACAAAATGCGCGTTACTGATGATTTATTTCAGAATATTCTGAAATCATTCTGGCCCTGATTCGAATGGTTCGATAGAGTTCTCTGAAGTCATGACCACGCCGGCCGTCCATTCGGAAGACCTCAGCCGCCTGATGCAGGCGCAGGACCGATTCATCTCCCTCTGGGGCGAGATGGGCTCGACATGGGGCATTCCACGAACCATGGCCGAGGCTCATGCCCTGCTGTTCATCAGCGGGGAACCGATGAACACGGACGAAGTGATGACGCGGCTGCACATCAGCCGCGGCAACGCCTCGATGACGTTGCGATCACTGCTGGATTGGGGATTGATCAGCCGGGTGCACGCCAAGGGCGACCGAAAGGAATATTTCCGCGCTGAGTTGGACGTGTGGAAGATGTTCACAACCATCGTGCGCGAGCGGAAGCGCCGTGAGTTCGACCCACTGCTGGATGCGCTTGATGAGTGCCGGCTTCTGACCGAGCAGAACGCCGGACGCGATGAGACGGTGAGAAACCACAACGAGCGGCTCGACAACATGCTGCATTTCATCCACACGCTCAACGCCATCGCCGAGCGATTTGTCAGCCCGCAAGGAAAGGGACTTCTCACCGCGGCCAAGCTGCTTGGCAAGTTCACGGATCGTGGCGCGTCGTGACCACACTCACCAGACAGCATCAATGGCCGTCTCCCCCGGCGTCGCCTGATTCAACGCGAGTACGCCTGCGTCTCTCGTGGACGTTTCCGTCCGTCGCACTGGCCTCGAAAACTTCAGGCGCTTCGCCCGACCGCGACTGGAGACTGATCGCCCGCGTGGATGGAGATGCCCATGGGGCAATACTTCATGCGTGGATCGACGCCGGATCGAATCGAATTGAGATCCTGCACCTTCGAGCCAGCATGGAGACTTCGAGCACGGACGGCCTCGACCACATCGAGATCCTGGACGGAACGAAGTCATGCCTGCGGGCCTGCCTCTGCAGAAATCAACTTCTCTATGTGCATTCCCCAATTCCCGGGCTGGCCGGCCTGAGCGGAGGACGATACGAGTCGCCCCAACTCGATTCATCCTCACTTTCGAGCGACCAGGACCGGGATTAATCCAAGGGTCCAAGGTATTTCCGCCAGACCCTTTTGAATTGAATGTGAAATTCGCTATGGTGTGTTCGTCGCGGCGGGACTGCATGTCGCGGTGATTGCAGCCCGCCGCGAGTTTCCCATCGACGATGGAGAATAGGTCATGGCCCCGAGGTGTTCTGCGGCTGTCGGGGTATCGTTGTTGGGAATACTTGGGTTGGGAGTCGGAGGTGGCGTGGTCGAGGGTGGACCGGGGTGCTCGCCGGCCCATGCCCAGACCCAGGACTACCGACCACTGCTGCTCGACTGGTCAATACGAAACAAAATCCCGGAGGACCTGCCGGTTATTCCAATTCCGCATCCGGGCGCAGACTTCCCTGCAGCCTGGGCGGGGTATCTCGACCTTCAACTCCAACTCATTGCGGAAGGACTTCCGGTGGGCATCATGCTCCGCGGCGATACCGCCCCGCTGGACGGAACGATAGACCCCTTCGCGCTGCAGACCGTGCTCTCATGGTCGGTGAAGATGGACTATGTCTTTGGGGACTTCGAGTCGCCGCTGAAAAACGAGAACGTTCTGGCGATGGTCGCGCAGGTCAAGGCGGCCGATTCGAGGCTTGTCTCTTCGGCATTGATCGGGGCCTATGCCTATTTCCCCGGGCCAATGGACCCGGCCGCGGCCTATCCATTCCAGGTCAATCGCCAGGCAGCGTCCGACTTCTATCTGAACAGCGGGCTCACGGTGGCCATGCCGAACTGCTACCCGTACGCCTTTTTTGCAACGCACGTGAACCCCGTCCTCTGGGGAGACAATGTGGCTCCGAACATTCGCAGCGCCCTCTTCTGGGCGCCGATTACCCGGCATTCGATTACCAAGAAAGCGCTGCCGAAGGGCCACGTGCTCATTCCCTGGGTGACCAATTTTCTGCCATGGTCGAACTTCCCGGATGTTCCGCCACCACCGAAGGAGGATGCCTCTGCGATCGTGCAACATCTCCGCCTGCGGGGTGCTGATGGGTATTACCTCCTGCTGAGCTATCTCGAGGATTACCCGACGGACCAACTTCGGCTGGACCTGCTGGCCGCATGGGAGGAGTTTGACGGATTCTTCGAGACCGCCACATCGCCGACCGTTCTGAACCTTGAGACTGACAAGACGAGCGGCGTGCAGTGGTCGGGGATGTCGGCCGATGGGGTCGGACTCTACATCGTTTCCAACTTGGGAAACGCTGATGCGGAGGTCTCGATCGTGGCCCCCGACGGCAAGCAGGTGACCATTCCTGCTCCTCAAGGAAAGCACTTCTCCTTTACGTTGACCGATGGTTCACCGGCTGACCTCAATGGGGACGGAGATATTGACGGAGCTGACCTCGGCCTGTTGATGGGAAGCTGGGGCGAGTGCTCCGGCTGTGCGGCCGATCTGAGCGGTGACGGGGCAGTTGCGGGCGACGATCTCGGAATCCTGCTTTCCGGTTGGACCGGATAATCCCCGTCAAACACCGACAATTTGATCTTTCCGGGTTTCCTCAGCGTCCCAAGGTGTTAGAGTATTTGAGTGTGCATTGGAACAGCGTTGCCATCAGGGCAGCGCCGCACCTGTGGAGGAAGAATCATGCCCGGAAAGACGTGTGTGACGGCGGGAGCTTTGGCCCTGGGATTGAGTGGAATCGTTACAGCGGGTCGGCTGACTCCGTTCGTCCAGGAGGCCGCCAGCCGCGGGCTCACCTACACCATGATCAATTCCGCCCAGTCGTACGGCTATCTCGGCTTTGGGTGCGGATTCGCTGATCTCGACAACGATGGCGATGATGACATCATCGTTCTGGGAAACGCCGCCAAGACGGCTGGAATTTTCGAGAATGACGGCCTTGGCTTCTTCACCAACCGTTCGGCGACCAGCGGGATTCCGGTGCTGAGCCAGGTTTCCGGATTTGCCTGCGGAGACTATGACAGCGACGGCGATCTTGACATCTGCTTCTCCCAGTTGGCGGCCGGAACGGTGTTGATGCGCAACGACGGGAACTTTACGTTTTCGGATGTGACGGCCGCCGCGGGAATCACTGATAATGGCGCCAACGAGGGATGCAGCTGGGGCGATTATGACGGCGACGGGCTCCTGGATCTGTTCATCCCGAACTACGACGGAATCAAGCCCGACACGGCGAACGAGCCTGACGTGCTCTATCACAACAATGGGGACGGTACATTCACGAATGTTGCACGCACGCTTGGGTTGGCAAGCCCAGGTTACGGATTCCAGGGCGTGTGGAGCGATTATGACAACGACGGGGACGTTGACTTGTTTGTCTCACAGGACCGCGGCCACCTTGGCCCGCTCTTCATGGGTGACCTCCTGTATCGCAACGACGGCGGGACGTTCACTGATGTGTCAGCGACGTCCGGCTTCGGCGAGAAGCTCTTCGGCATGGGTGTGGGCGCGGCGGATATCGACAACGATCTCGACCTCGACTACTACGTGACCAACATCGGAACGGTCAATCAGCCCAACGGCGGGATCAATCCGCTTTACATCAATCAGGGTGATGGGACGTTTGTTCAAGCCGCCACGACCTGGGGCTTGGACCTGGCGCCGATTCCCCCGTCGACGACCAGCGGCAGCTGGTGGGGCAGCATTTTCTTTGATTTTGACAACGACGGCTGGCAGGATCTCTTTGTCAACAACCAATTCCTTTCCAATCGTCTCCTTCGCAACAACGCGGGCGTACCGCCATTCACCGATGTAACTGCGGAAGCGGCCGTGGCCGGAACGACGGGGTTCCAGAAGGCGTCGTTCTCGTCGGCGGTGTCGGATATTGACGGCGACGGTGATCTGGACCTGCTGGTGAACAACATGGGCGGCAACGTGCTGCTTTATGTGAACCATGAAGGAACAAAACGCAACTGGATGAAGCTGCGGATCGTCGGGGAAGGGAAGAACCGAAATGCGATCGGCGCTCACGTCAACGTGCGCACCGGCACTCAGTGGCAGATGCGCGAGGTGTTGACGGGAGGAAACGGGTTCCTTGGCGCCAACACGCAGGTGCAGCATTTCGGGCTCGACCAGGCCGTTGCGGCCGACGAAGTCGTGATCTCATGGCCCGGTGGTCAGACGATGCGAACCGTAACCAATCTGCCGTCGAATCTGGACTGGACGATGTATCCGCCGTCGCGGCTTGGTGATTCCAACGGTGACGGCCACGTGACGATTGCGGACTTTGCGTCGCTCAAGGTGTGTTTTGGTGCAGGACTCATCCCCGGCTACGAGATGATGGACATCACCGGAGACTCTTTTGTCGACCTTGCCGACGTGGACGAGTTCCTCAAGGTCTATGAAGGAACGGTGGAGGACTGCAACGAAAATGGAACCACGGATCTGGTGGAAATTCTGATGAACCCCGGACTCGATAACGACGGTGACGGTCTCCTCGACGATTGCGGTTCGATTTCCGACCCTGCCGACATCAACGGCGATGGGGTCGTCAACGGTGCAGATCTCGGTCTCCTGCTCGCGGGCTGGGGAGAAGCCGGTCCGACGGATCTGAACGGCGACGGCACCACCAACGGCGCCGATCTCGGCCTTCTGCTGGCGTCGTGGTCGTAAGGGTTGCGCAGGAATCTCGTCTCGCCGTGTTTGACGTCAGCCGCGCGGGCGGCAATGATGCGATCGCCGGACAGGTGGCCGAGAGGCTGAAGGCGACGGTTTGCTAAACCGTTATACGGGGTATTCCCTGTATCCCGGGTTCGAATCCCGGCCTGTCCGCTTGATTCATGAAACATCGCCGTCTGAACGAAGACGGCGAGATCGCCTGAGCCTCTCTCTGCCATGGCCGTCCCGGAGATCTGAAATTCGCGGCATCCGGATCTGGAAACCACCAGATCGCGGCGAAGTGGGCTGTACTGGACTTGAACCAGTGACCTCCTGCGTGTCATGCAGGCGCGCTAGCCAGCTGCGCCAACAGCCCAAACATCAGAACGGCCGCAGTATATCGGCGGCACCGAGGCCCGGTCCACTCGCGGCTTGGTTTCGCGGAGGTGCGACCGACCCCGGCGGCAAGGTCTACCCTGAACCATGGAGATGACACCCGAACGATGGAGCCGGACGGTTGACTATGTTCGTCGGCATTTCGCCGGGGAGGACCACCACCTGAAGACGCTGATGTCCCGAGCGATCGAGGCCGGGCTTCCCGATATCGATGTCGGACCTGAGTCCGGGCTCTTTCTGCAGCTTCTTGTGCGACTCACCAGCGCCCGCACGGCCATCGAAGTGGGAACCCTCGCGGGATACTCGGCCATCTGGATCGCTCGCGGCCTTGCCGACCAGGGGCGGCTGATTTCGATCGATGCCAATGAAAAGCACCTTGAGGTGGCTCGCCGCGAAGTGGGCGAGGCGAACCTTGGCGACAGGGTTGAATTCCGTCTCGGCAAGGGCGGCGAAACGCTGCGCAAGATCCTCGATGAATTGGGACCGAATTCTGTGGACTTCATTCTTCTGGATGCGGAGCGCTCGGAATACATCGATCTGATTCCGACGGTGCGCTCGCTGCTGAGGGTCGGCGGCGCTGTGGCCATCGACAATGCCCTCAATGCGGGACGGTGGGTCTCCGACCCCATACCCGCAGGCGAAAAGCCCGATCAGATGGACGGAGTGAATCGAGCGTTTGCCGCGGCCGCTGGATTCGTCTGCACATTGCTGCCCGTCGGCAACGGAATCCTGGTTGGGGCACGCGTGATCGATTAGCGCCGACGATCAGTCCTTGAGGTCCTTCGCCTGAGGAAGATCGCCGAGGGTGGCAAGGCCGAACACGCGAAGGAATTCGGTCGTGGTGCCGTAAAGCATCGGGCGGCCGAGTTCCTCAGCACGCCCGACAATGCGCACCAGTTTGCGCTCCATCAGGCTTCGCAGCACCTCGCCGCAGGCGACGCCGCGAATGGCTTCCAGTTCGGCTCGAAGCAGTGGCTGGCGATAGGCCACGATGGCCAGCGTCTCGAGAGCTGCCGGTGAGAGGTGGGTCTGCTGCCGGGCAGCCCGTAGCCGCTGCACCACCGGGGCGACCGACGAGATGGTGAGAATCTGGCGTCCACCGGCCACGCTTTCGATGCGAAACACGCGCCCGGTCTCCTCATAGCTTCGGTTCAAATCCGTGATCGCCTGACGGATGGCGTCCAGGCCGCCGTCTTCAAGGCCGATTTGCAGCACCTCGGCGATGCGTCCATCGCTCAGGGGGCGGTCGGAGGCAAGTAGGAGCGCCTCGATCCGGGTTGCGAGAGGAAGATCATGGCAGGGTGGACCGCCCTGGAGGTCGATTTCCACGACGTTTCTCAGGTCGGTCTGGTCAAGTGCCGGGGGGATATCGGACGAGGTGGCCTCTGTCATCGACTTGCAAGGCTAGCAGCGAAATCGAGCGAACGGAAGGGGAAGAGTGACTGCCGGAGAGGGACTTTCGAACGAATTGTCCACATCGATATCAACAATCGTGCAACCCAAACGCCTCCAAGAACTTACGGCTGCCACAATGAGGCGACCAAAATTGGGGCAGGCCCTGGGAGCGATCTGAACGATGTGTTTCAAATGTCTCCAGAGCAACTTGCCTCCGCCGCAGGATTGGTTATTATTCTCTATCTCAACTTTGACCCCCGGAAGGGCTCGGCATGAGGCTTGCCTCTGCCGGGCCTTTTTTTCTTGGGCAGACGGCGGAGCTGGCTTTGCCTCTGGGGTACGCGGCCGTTACACTCCGCAGCCCGTTTGCGAGATTGATCAGACTGAAGGACCCCCGAAGTGGCATCAACATTCCGCTGCACCATCGTCACCCCTGCCGACTCCGTCCTCGACGAGGAGGTGAGATATGCCAGCCTGCCGGCGTGGGATGGGCAGAAGGGCGTGATGACCGGGTCCTCGCCGTTCCTGGTTCAGCTTGGCGTCGGCCCCCTGCGACTGGACATGCAGGGTGGGTCGGCAAAGTGGTTTTACCTTGATGGCGGCGTGGCCCAGATGCAGAACAATTCGTTAACGCTGCTTACCGATCGCGCCATCCCGGCGGAAAAAATCAACGTGAGCGCTGCGGAGGCAGAGCTTTCCGAGGCCCGCTCGAAGATCGGCAGTCCCGGCGTGGATATCGAAGCCGCCACGCGGCAGCATCATCGAGCCATGGCGATGATCTCGACCGCCAGGCACGGTTAAGCGAATTACGCCCGGGTGGAAAAGATCATGCTGAGGAATCGATAGACGAGCTTGGCCGCGAGGAAGTCGCTGGCCCAAAGCTCCTTCTTCGGCAGAAGTTCAACCACATCAAAGCCCACCACCTGTCGGTGGGACGTCAGCTTGAGCAGCAACTCGTTGACTTCATTCCAGGAGAGACCCCCCGGTTCAGGGGTGCCGGTGGCCGGGCAGAACGCCGGATCGAAGGCATCGAGGTCGATGGTGACATAGACCTGAGCGGATTGTTGCTCGACCACGGCATCCATCCATGCGTGATTCGGGTTCCCCGCAACCTGATGGCCCCAGAAGACTCGCTTGGGGTCCATGCCGGGCACCTCTTCCACATCGATGGCGCGAATGCCCACTTGCGTAATCGGACAGAGTTCGCGGGCGCGGGCCATGACACACGCATGGTTGCATGGTGAACCGTGGTAGCTCTCACGAGTGTCGCCATGGGCGTCGATCTGCAGGATGGACAGGTCGGAATGTCGCTTGGCCGCAGCGCGAAAGGCGCCGATCGAGACCGAGTGTTCGCCGCCAAGAAGGACCGGAAATTTTGATTGATCCCACAGCGCTCCCATGGCCTTCTCGACCTTCCTGGCCAACGTGTCGGGCGAGCCGCGGTGGCGGATGGGTGGAAGCGTATGAATCCCGCGCTTATAGACCTCGGACCCGGTCGGGATGTCGTAGAGCTCCATGTTGGCGGAGGCATCGATGAGCGCTGCGGGGCCCTTGTCGGCGCCCTTCTTCCACGTGCTGGTGCCGTCGTAGGGAACAGGGAGCACGCCAATGGCCGCCGACTTCGCCTGCCGGAATTCCTTGGGCAGGCCACCGAATCCGGGGGGGAGTTTCTCTTTGGTCTTGCTGGGCATGGGGCGGATGATAGTGCGGGCCGCCCCAGCGCGCGGATTCAATCCTGCACGAAGTTCCGGGGCGCCACGAACACGTCATCATCGAGTTGGCAGGCGTCGTCAACGCCGTTCTCCCCCACGGCCCAGATAAAGACCTCTTCGCGGCCAGCTTGATCTCGATCGACACGATACCGAATGGGCTGGTCGGATCCGGGCACGGCCGCCGACGACGCATCGTGCTCCACCAACTGATCGATCGACGATGGAGATTCACCGGAATTCCTTAGCTGTCGGGCCCTCACCATGAGCCGCAGAGCACGAGCATGGGCAGCTCGATATCGCGCCGATATAGCGGCCTGCTCGAACTCCACGTTCAGAAGGTCTGTGAGCGTCTGCGTTGCCGAGGATGCCGACTCTTTCTGTCTAGGGAACTGTGCGGGGTCGCCCGATGCAGCGGCGGCTGTGCATGCGGCATACCACTGATCAACGAGGTTCAGCACTTCAAGTCGTCTGGGCAGGTAATAACGTGACGCGATCGCTGTGAGGAGAGTGCGTTCGGATGCTTCGCCGCCAAGTTCTGCCATTGCATCCGGAAGAAAGTACCCGTCGCCGCGAGAATTCTGCGTGAAGGTCGCCTGGATCGTGGCGCGTGCATTGAAGTGCTCGCCGTGTACGGCCGGCAGAATGCTTCGCACCTCAATGCGACCTCGTAGTGCTGCATCGAGCTCTTCCAGGATTTGGTCATTGGACGATTGCTCCTGGAGGAGGTGACCTAGTTCAGACATCGCCTCGGCCTCGATGCTCATGCCAATCAATTGAAACAGCACAAGGTCCTGTCTCAAGAATGCGTCCGCCAGCCCCATCAATGTGGTGAAGTCTGCCGGAATCCGCTCGCCGGAGTCCTCCTCAGCGTGAAACCGCATGCGGGCGCACAAGGCACGACCAAGTCGCCGTGCGGGCGCCAACTCCGGTGCTGAATCGACGACGGGGAGAGGCTCGATCTCCCATTTGTTCAGACGACTTCCGACGACCAGTGGTCTGAGGCGTTCGAAGAACCCCTGCTGCTCGAGCGATTTCATCGCGGCGAGCTCCCTCTCACACCTCTGGGCACTGACTTCAGGCTCCAGCAGATTTGAGAAATCGAAGTCGCCGACGAACTCCTGATAGTGCTTCCAATCCTGACGGCGTATCTGCTTCACCTCAACATCGAACTGGTTGATCAGGCTCGCAAATTCAGGCCATGCATTGGCCGCGGAGGGCTGCCCTTCATTGATGAGTGCAGCAAGTTCGCTGGTGTAGGTTTGGTCGGAAGGAATCGATGCAAAGTAGATCGGCAGCGTCTGAAACGCGCCGATGGCAAGGACGACAACCAGCACGACGACCTTGATGAAGTAGAACCGTTTGACGTAGTGTCGAATCACACGCGGCACGACTGATCTCATTTCGCATTGGAATCATGCTGCATGAATCCGATGAGGTTTCCCGTCGGGTCCATGGCATATGCAAGCCAACCCACGCCAGGTATCGCCATCCTGGGCACCACGACCGTTCCGCCCGCGGAGCCGACCTTCTTCACGGTCTCATCAACGGATTCGACGGCAACCGTGTTTACCGTGCGCGGCTGACCGTCACGTGATGACATGAATCCGCCGTTGATTCCGGGCTGCTTCGCATCGCCGGTCTCCACCAGCCAGTACGGCTCCGGCCCGTTCCACTTGGTGAACTTCCAGCCGAAGACGGACTGAAAGAAATTCATGGACTTCTCGACATCTGACGAATGGATTTCAAAGTGAATAACGCGATTCATACAGCTTCCCTTTCAACCAGATTGAACCATGAAGATCATGGCAAAACACATTTGCGTTACCAATCTCCCGCATAGCGCGTCGTGAATCCCGGCGCATCGCGACCCGCAAGGCCGTGAAGGCGTTTGGCGATCTGTCGCAGATGGAGCGCATCGTGCGCTGCCCACGCGGCCAGCAGGTCGCCCGCGCGAATGGGGCCGAAGCGCGGATGGTCGTGGGCGATCGACCAATCGGCAGCGCCGAGGCTGCGGAGCCATGCGATGTTGATAGCACGAGCGGCGGCGAACTCGGAGACGGTCGATTCAAGATCGCGGCTCAGATAGCCGCGTTTTTCAGAGACGCCATCGAGCAACAGCGGAGGCCAGGGACTCTTCGGGTGGTTCAGCGTGGATTCGAGTCTGATGCGGAAGTCTTCGCGATCTTCATCGAGCAGGTGGCAGCAGATCTCGAGAATCGACCAGTGCTCAGGCGCCGGCTTCCATCGGGCGTCGTCGGGGTTGACGAGGGCGGCGGCCGATTTCAGCAGCGGAGGGAACACTTCGAGACGAGAGATCAGCACAGCTGCATTCAACGTTGGTCCGTTCAACGCTGAGTCCCGCCTCTGCTCTTCTGGATTCTCTCAATGACGCGGCCAGTGTTCTCTAGCTGCTTAGACTTGAGTTCTGATTCAAATTGCGCAATGGTCGTGATTTCGCCCCTTTGAACTCTTCCAATTAAGTCGCTGGTGAGTCGTTCAATCTCTTCGCCCAAGATTGTCAGCAGCTCGGTATCAGCTGCGGAAGAACCGAATCTCTTGAGATCTTTCTTGGCCCACTCGTCGAATGACTGCTCCGTGGTGTAGCCGGAAATCCACCAGCGGCCACCGATCTCGACCATCTGGATCGTTTCAGTTTTTCCAGAGCCCTGAACCTTTGCAGTGGCTTCGGCCCTTCTGTCGAGCCGCCGACTCATGACCGCCGCTTCCTGGTTTGGATTGGTCATGTTCTCAAGCTCCTTGGCATCCTTTTCCATGGATGGTGGCAAGCGGCCGAAGCGATCCTTCAGCAGATTGCAAAGTTCCGCCGTGCGAAATCCCGCAGTCATCAACTTCAGAAATGCCTTCTGCATCTCCGTTTCCGGATACATGATGGCCAACATAGCGTTCCAGTCGACGGGGCTGGCCATCACAATCCGGTTGTATTCCGCGAGGACCGAATCGGCCGTTGGATACGGATTGACATGGGCCGCAATCTGCTCCGGCTCGTCCTGGCCCGAACATCCGAGGCAGTACATCGATCCGATGACAGCCGCCGCAAGGGAGAACACAAGGACCGAAAATCTCCGTAGCTTCATGGCAACCTCTTGCTGTCTGTCTGCAAATTGTGCACTGGTGGGTTAACCCTACAGCCCCAAGCGCGATTCAAGCTCTGTAATCCGGGCGGACACTTTGCCCCTCATCGTCGTGCGAAACGTCTTGATCTGGTCTTCGAGCTGCTTGAGAGAGGCAATCTCACCATTTCGGACCTTGGGCAAATACTCATCTGCAATCATGCCCGCGGATTCACCCTCTTTGAGAAGCAACGCGAGGGCCATCGGATCGCCATGCTCGCCTACCAGCGGATCAAATGACATGGCAGAAATCCACCAACTTCCTCCAACCTCAACCAGGTGAAGCGTTTCGGATCGCTTTCGAGCATCATTGCGATACGTCGCCTCAGCTCGACGGTCCATACGCGCACCCAGCGTTGCGGGCGACGCGGACACGTTGACTAAATTGCGAAACGTGATCGCATCCAATGATTCATTGGACGGCATACTCCCAAACTTGGATTTGCAGAGGTTTAATAGCTCGGTCATTCGGCCCATCGCCTTGATTTCATCCACAATGACGCTCTGTCGATCGTTCTCGGCATAGAGCAATGCTGCCAGAGCAGACCAATTGGGAATACGCTCGGCAACAATTGTGTTGTACGCACTTACGATCGAATCTAGAGTGCCATATGCTCCGGCATCCTGAGCCGCGGCCATCGGCGCAGCGTCTTCGGAGTCATCTGCATCATCCCCGGTGCATCCCTGCATTGTCAGGGTGATGCTAAGGACCCCGCTAATCATTCCAATACCCCATCCCCTGCAATACCAATTCATTCCGCGTTTCATAACGATCCTCCCGGGACCCCATTGTCCACGAACCGCACTGTAGTGGATTGCAAGCCCGGATCAAGGCAAAAAGTCGGACCAATCGCGGGAATGTTCCGCTACCATGGCCGCCCCGCGCCAGCAAAGGATTTCACCATGACCACCCCCACCTCCATCGCCGTGATCGGCGCCGGCACCATGGGTTCCGGCATCAGCCTTGTCGCCGCCACCAGCGGACTCAAGGCCCTGCAGATCGACGTGAGCCAGCAACAGCTTGACCGGGCCAAGGCCTATCACCAGAAGACGCTGGCCCGAAACGTGGAAAAGCAGCGCATGACCCAGGCTGATATGGATGCGGCCCTCGCCCGCATCAGCTACCTCACGAAGATGGATGATGCCGAGACGGCGGACTGGGCCGTGGAAGCGGCCACCGAGAACCCGGAAATCAAGAAGCGCATCTTCGTGGAGATGAAAGAGGTCTTCGGCCCGACGGCGGTGCTGGCCACCAACACCTCGAGCATCTCCATCACCGACATCGCGCGGGCGGTTGGCGATGCAGCGCCGCGGGTGATCGGCATGCACTTCTTCAACCCCGTGCCGGTGATGAAGCTGGTGGAGGTGATTCGCGGCCTCGCCACCACCGACGAAACTACCCAGCGCACCATCGACCTCGCCAAGGCCCTTGGCAAGACGCCGGTTCCCGCCAACGACCGCGCGGGTTTCGTTTCCAATCGCGTGCTGATGCCGATGATCAACGAAGCGTTTCACGCCTGGATGGGCGGCGTCGCCAAGCCGGAAGACATCGACGAGATCATGAAGCTCGGGTGCAACTTTCCCATGGGTCCGCTGCGGCTGGCCGACTTCATCGGGCTCGACGTGTGCCACGACATCATGATGGTGCTCTATCGCGAACTGGGCGACCAGAAGTACTTCCCATGTCCGCTCCTGCGACAACTGGTGCAGTCGGGCCGGCTGGGCGACAAGAGCGGCCGCGGGGTGTTTGAGCATCAGAAATAGGGAAAGCCCATCGACGGCCGATGAACTCGACCGCACGGAATTTTGGAGAATCAACTCGTGGGAATCCTCATCATTATCTTCGCCAGTCTCGGCACGTTGATCTCGGCAAACCTTGCCCTTTCCGGTCTGATTCGCGGCCGGATCAATCTTTCTCAGTCCCTCGAGATTACCGGTATCGCCGCCCGAATCGCCGGAATCATCAGCCTTGTCTTCGCGATAGGCTTGGGCGTGATCGCTACTCTCTTCTTCATCGCGTTGGTCAGAGCAGTGAATTGATCGCAAGCTCCTTGCCTCGATCCTGGAGTGGCCAGTGTCTACCATCCCCGCTTTCATGCGGAGAATCTGCTGGTGAACACCGAAATCTTGCGCAAGGGAATTCACGTCGCGGCCGGCCGCGACCGGCACGGCAACGATACCGCCCTGATCTGGGGGCTCATTCCGCTGTCGATCAAGCTGTCGGGCGAGGACACAGGCGGCGAGCTCCTCGTTTTCATGCATCCCGGTATGGGCAAGGGCGGACCGCCGCGACATGTGCACTACGCTCAGGATGAGTGGTTCTATGTCGTCGCGGGCGAATATGCCCTTGAGGTGGGTGACCAGAAGTTTCGATTGCGCCCGGGCGATTCGGCCTTCGCTCCCCGGCAGGTGCCGCATGCGTGGGCGTGTGTGAGCGATACGCCCGGCACGCTGATCACCACGGTGAGCCCGGTGGGGACGTTCGAGCAGTTCATCCGCGAGACGACGACGCATGCGACGCTTCCTTCAGACGAGGAAATCGCCGCGACGTTTGAAGCGCACAATATGAAGGTGCTGGGGCCGCCGCTGAAGGTGGATTGATGTGACAGTGCCCAATACGGGCTGGCAACCATCGCATGCGGGCTTGAAGCGGGATCCTTATGAACGTGCCGACGGTGTGCTACACCCGCACGCGCTTCCATCCGCCGTGGGCGAATCGCAGCGAGAACAGAATCGCCCGCACCACCAACTCGGCACACAGCGCCATCCACACCCCTTCAAGGCCGTAGCCCAGCGCCACGCCCAGCACATACGCAGCCGGTAGTCTCACAAGGTAGTTTGAACAGAACGTAATCGTCAGCGTCCACATCGCATCGCCGGCGCCGCGCAATCCCTGGCGAATCACCATCAGCGTGGCGAAACCCACCTGCACGAGGCCGCAGATGAAGAGCAAGCGCGGCACGTGCTCAAGATGCACCGGCTCGCGGCTGATCAGGCGCGTCAGCGGCTCGCCCGCGGTCATGAACAGAATGCCCATCGTGCCCATGAACGCGATGGCGATTCCCGTGCAGGCGAGAATTGACCTTGACGCCATCTTCGCATTGCCGGCGCCGAGATATTGCCCGGCCAGCGCCCCCGCGGCCGTGCCCATCGCGAATCCGGGAAGGAACGAAATTGCCTCCCACTGCACGGTGATCAGGTGTGCGCCGATCAGACCCTCGACGGGTGCGCCGCCGGGCAGATTGGCGCCTGCGTTCTTGGCGATCAGGCCGATGAAGTTCATGACGAACAGATTCACGCCCCACATGGCCACGCCTTCAAGGAAGTTGGGCACGCCGATACGCACCATGCGCCAGCTCATCGCAGGGTCGAATCGCAGGTCGGGCCGCTCGAGCCGGAGGTCTTTCACCCCGCGCACCAGCACCCAGAGCGTCATGACGCCGCCGAAGGCGTAGGAAATGGCCGTGCCGCCGGCGATTCCGTAGACACCCCACACCTCGGGATTGATGCCGAACATGGCCGGCAATTGCAACGAGCCCACCTGCAGGGCCACGCCGGAAAGCGCCAGGGAGAACACGATGTTGACGATGTTGACGATCACTGCAATGAGCGATGGCTTCAGCGTTTCACCCGCGCCGTGAAGGCACATCGACCCCACCATCATGAGGCCGCAAAACGGCATGCCCAGCGCCACGGTGCCGACGTATTGCTTGCAGTACGTGATGCCATCGGGAGAGAGACTGCAGAACCGGCCCATCGGTCCCGCCACTGCCCACATCAGCACGCCAACGAGTGAACCCCAGATGAGGCTGAGGATCACCGATTGCCCCAGCGCACGATGACCCTGGGCGATGTTGCCCGCCCCCATGCCGCGTGCGATCAGCGCCTGTCCGCCGATTCCCAAACCAGCCATGGCAATCGAGATAAACCAGCCCACGAACGTGCCCGTCGAGATCGCATCCATCGCGGGAACCACGATCTCTTTCGGCAGGCTGCCCGCCACCATCTTGTCGACCAGCCCCACCCCCGCGGCCATCGCCTGCTGAAACAAGACGGGCAGCGCCAGTATCCAGATCGCCTGCCACATCGACTTGCCGGCGAGTCGGCCCGACCGAATCATGCCTTCGGCCTGCTCCAGCGCCTCCACTTCCGGCAGGACGGCTGCGTCCAGGATCGGCGAATCCGGATCGATCGCCGTGGTCATCTCCGGCGGCAGAGTTTTGAGGGTTTCCACGTCTCTGGACAAGGGCGGATTGTAGCCCTCACCGATGCGACATCCCGGCCCACCGAATTCATGGCATCAGCAGCACACCAAGGGCGCCCGGGCTTTCAGCCTGCCGAATCGCGGCAACGCCGTCGCGAAGGCTCATTCGTCGAGAAATCAGACTTACCACGTCGATCTCTCGGCGCCGGATCATGGCCAGCGCTTCCTGAACAAGCCCGTGCCCGGCGACAATTCCATCGCCGATGATGGTGATCTCCTGCCGCACAGCCAGGTCCATTTCGGCCGCATCAACGGGGGCTGAAGCGGCCGCGAGGGTCTTCAACACAATCGTTCCGCGCGGCCGCACCATCTGCAGCGCGAGCCCCAACCCCGCGCGCGATCCGGTGCACTCGAAGACCACATCCTGATCGTTTCGCAAGCCGATGTCGTCAACGTGGCGGTGCTTCACACCCCAGCGCTCGGCGAGAGACAACTTCTCCGAATACCGCCCCACGACGCGGACGCGCTCGACGCGCGGACGCAGCACCTGGGCAAGAATGAGCCCGAGCCGTCCGTCGCCGAGCACCGTGACCATTGCATCGCGATGCACCGCGGCCCGCTGTGCGGCATGAAGCGCTGCGGCGGCGAGCACTGCAAACGCGGCCGCGTCGTCGTCAACTTCCTTGGGCACAGCGCAGAGGTTGGCTCGAGGTGCTGCGAATCGCTCGGCGAAACACCCTGGTGTTCCACCGAGTCCCAGAAGCCGTTGCGATGCGCAATGCGCGGAGAGGCCGCCTCGGCACGCGCTGCACTTGCCGCACGAGATGGATGGCGACACCACGACCCGACCGCCCGATCCGCCCGGCCCGCAACCGCTGGCAAGACCCACCGCGCAGCGACCGAGTATTCCTTCGTGGGCCATGGCTCCTCGGCCGGCGGCGAGGTCAAGCCCATCGATGAGACCTCGCAGCAGACGAATGTTGACCCAGTCCTCACCGGTTTGGCCGCCGAGTGTTTCGCTCGGAGAGACGTCCACCCGAATTCCCTCCCCGAATCGAACCAGCGCAGCACAGCTGTTGGCCGGCGCACGGCTGCGCGCAAGGTTGAGCGAACCCGGTTTCATACCTGAACCATCGGTGTTTTCGGACGCTTGGATTCCGATCGCGGCGAAAGTGACCGCCAATTCAGACGCCGCTGCCCTCATAAGTGGACCTCGTGCCTTGCGGAACGAGGCCGGCCGGCGGCGCGGGGGATTCCCACTGAACCGGCCAGAAGATGTTCAGGCGGTCGAGCAATCTGAGTTTTCGGCGATAGGTCGGATAGAGGTACTGCTTCTGGGAGGCGAAAGGATCGCCCGCCGACCGCCGCCATTGAAGCCACGAAGCACGATCCAGACCGAAGTCCTGGCCCGTCAGCGTGGCAAGCGAATCGTGTGCGGCGTTGTTGACCTCGAGTTCACGCTGGTCGAGCGCGGTCGCCAGGGCCTGGAACACATCCTCTTCGGGATATTGCCCGAGCGCGGTGGCCAGTTCGGCTCGCACGTCGGGGTCTTCATTTTCATCCACCAGGCGCGACCACATCGGTTTCACCACATCCGGATGGTGGAGCCGCTGCAGAGCCTTTGCGGATTCCAGGCGAACCTGCTCCACGGGATGAGTCAGACCCTTGGCGATGAGCAGAGCGTCGTCAGCCTGGCCGTGTCGCCCGAGGGCGCGCATCGAAATCGCCAGCACCTGTGGATTGGTTTCGTTCTGGACCCGATCGCGATAGAGCCGCACGTTGGCCTCGGCCCCACCGCCCGGAGAATTCGCGATCAGGGTTGTGCCTCGGCGGCGATTCTCGGCGTCGTACGGATCGAGCATCCACTGCGCTGCCTGGGCGGGCTTGGGAGGCACGATGCTCTCCCGCAGACCCGAGAAATCCTGTTTGATAGCGTCGCAGCCGCCGATGGCCAGGGCGACAACCGGCAGCAAACCGACCACGAGCAGATCACACCACTTCCGGATCATCACGCCGCAAGTATACGGAAACTTGCCACCGGCGCCCCGGCCAACCCGCGGGCTAGATCGCCGCACCGGCGGAGAGATCGTGCGAAGCGCGATTCCGCAGGACGTTCATCATGGTGCGAACTTCGTCGGCCATCTTGGAGTTGGGGAATTCGTGAATGATCGTTTCGCCGATGCGGACGGCCTCCGTCCACGATTTGTCATTCACCGCCAGCTTGAACTGCACGCCAAGATTCTCGCGATGGCGAGCCACCACCCCCTGCGCCACTTCGCTGAATTTCTCGGCCTCGGCCCGTGAGAGGTACCGATCGAGGTTTCGAAGCTGTTCCATCGCCCGCTCGACGTCGCCGTGCTGGGCGGATTCCATGAATTCGCCCTCGAGCTGTCGCTTGTGCTGGGTGCGGGCCTGCTCGATCTTGCGATCAAGGTCCTGCACCGCCATCGACTCCGGAAACAAGCGGCGAATGCGCGCTGCCTCGGCATGCACGCGTCCCCAGTCGCGGCGGTCGAGCAACTGCTCAAAATACCCCATCGCCGCCTGGACCTGAGAGTCGTACTGTTCCTTGCGCTCGCCGATGATTCGCTGGCGATACTGCTCCGCTTCCCCGCGATAGCCGAAGTCCTCGGCCATGACGTCGCAGAGAATCAGCGCGGCATCGAAGTCGCGGCGGGAGATGTCGGTCTCGATCGACGATCGAAGCAGTTGCAACTCCTTCTCTCGATAGACCACTCGCTTGGCCTTGTCCGAGAGCATGGTGTGTTCATGTATCTGCATCAACAATTTGTGCGACGTGCCGTCACTCAATGAATCCCCGCCCCTCGCGCCAAGCAGCCCCGCAAGCATGAACGCCGCAGCGCCGATGCCGCCGATGGCAAACACACCCGCCACACCGGCGCTGAAGAGCCAGTACCCCCACGCCACATCCTTGCCGCCCTGGATCCACCCGGTCACCGCACAGCCCAGCGCCAGCATGAGGAGAATTCCCATCACCGCCACCGGCGCTGGCGAGGGACTTGAAGATCGACGAGTGGTCATGGCTGTCTCCGATCCGACCTGAACGACCAGGCCCTTGTTAACGATGGCCCCGCCTTGGGGGCCCGTCAAACGAATTCCGTCCTAAGAACCGGGGGTTGGCTTGCCGCAATCAAAGGTCACCGGCACCAGGCAGAGAAACTCCAGCGCTGCCTCACTGTTGTTGGTGAATTGATGCACTCGATTCGGCTCCACCCAAAGGACGTCTCCCGCGCGAATCGATTGCATCGAGCCGTCATATTCCACCTGGCCCTGCCCTTTCACCACATAGATCTCGTGCTCGTAGTTATGGGAATGCCGGGGTGTATGCCCGCCCGGCTCCACGGTGAAATGGCGCATGGCGAAATTCGGTGCCCCATCGGCCCGCCCCACCATCACCCGCATGGAGACCCCCTTCACACCATCCATAGTCACCGGCGTGGGCGTCGTGGTCTCGGCCCGACGGATCGTCATCGTCATTGGCGATCTCCTTCGTTGCATGACAATAGGCTCGACCGTCGCCACTTGCCTTCGGGGCGCTGGGGGCTCACGATAGCGACGTGTCCGCCACGCCCCGCATTCAACCGTTTGTCCTTGGCGACTTTCAGACCAACTGCTACGTGGTCACCCTGCCCCCGGCGGCGGCGTGCTGGATTGTCGACTGCGGCTATCGCCCCCAGAAGCTGCTCGAGCACATTGATGCCGCCGGACTGGTGCCGGAGGCCCTGATCCTGACTCACGCCCACTGCGATCACATGGCCGGGGTTGATCTTGCGTTGACGAGGTACCCATCAATTCCCCTCGTTTGCCATCCGCTGGAACATCAATTCTGCACCGATGCAGCGCTCAACCTCTCCCAGTTCTTCCCGCCTCCCGTGACCTGCACCGCGCCGACACAATCCATTCAGGATGGCGACGAACTGACGCTCGGCGATTCTCGCTGGCGCATCTGGCATACACCCGGCCACAGCCCCGGCGGCATCTGCCTGATCCACGATGACTCCGGTCAGGCCATCGTCGGCGACACGCTGTTTGCCGGTTCGATGGGCCGCGTTGATTTTCCGACATCCAACAAGGCCCACATGGCGGCGTCGTTGCGCCGACTCCTGACGCTTGATGACCGCTTCACCATCCTGCCGGGTCACGGTCCCTCGACCACCATCGGGCGAGAGCGCCGAACCAATCCGTTCCTTCGCCAATTGGCCCCCGCATGATCTTCGATCTTCTCGATAATGCTCGACTGTATCGTGGCATCCACCCAACCCTGGATCGCGCGATTCCCTTCCTCGAACCCGTATCACTGACCCTGCTTTCGACGGGCCGCCATGATCTCGACGAAGGGGTCTTCGCCGTCGTCAATCACTACACAACACTGCCACCCGCCGACACCTTCTGGGAGGCACACAACCTGCACGCCGACGTCCAGATCATGATCTCGGGAGCCGAGCGGATCGACTGGACCCCTCGCCGGCGCACCCACATCGTCGAGCCCTACGACCCCCAGCGGGAGTTGGTGAAGCTTCGCCCCTTCGACGACACCTCCCCCCTCAGCCTGATCCTTCGCCCGGGTTGGTTTGCCCTCTTCCTGCCCAGCGACGCCCATCGACCCGGAATGGCACTCGAAACCCCCGCTCCGGTTCACAAAGTAGTGCTCAAGCTTCGTCTCGACGAGTAGTTTCCCGGGATTTCCTCCAGCGTCAGCGCAGGATCCACCCGGTTTTCTCGTATCTGTCATGGACCGCGTTTCTACACTTTTCAGTGCCGCCTTCGCCCATGGCCAACCCCAACTTCGCATCTCGAACCGACTGGTCGATGATCGCTGATCTGCACGCCAATGATGAGAACCTCGCGGCCGACGCCCTTGAGCGCCTGGTTCGCCGTTATTGGCCGGCCATCTTCGCGTATGTGCGTGCCGATGGATTCGACGTTCATGAGGCTTCCGACGTCACTCAGGGGTTCGTGGCCGACGTCATCCTCGGCCGCCGATTGCTGCACAGCGCTGACCCCGAGAAAGGCCGAGTCCGAAGCCTTCTTTTGGAGGCGATTCGCAACTATGTCGTCGATTTTCGACGAAAGCTCTCGCGGCAGGGGCGCCAACGCGAGATATCGACCGGCGATGGCGCTGCGGCGGCGGACGCCTTTGTCGCTCGCTGGGCGGCCACGCTCGTTCACACCGTCTTGAGAAATGTTCGTGAGGGTTGCCAGAAGGATGGCCTCGACCCGCATTGGGAAGTCTTTGAAGCACGGGTCGTGCTTCCCATGCTGACCGGCGCTCAGCCAATCCCCCACGATCACCTGGTTCATCGGCTCGGTCTCGTTTCGCCCGGCGTTTCCGCAAACATGCTGATCACCGTGAAACGTCGCGTCGTCCGAGCGTTGATCGCTGAAATTGGATTGACCGTGAAGGATCCGGTTCAGGTCGAGGCTGAAATCCACGATCTACTTCGTGCGCTGGAGGCTCATTCATGATGCCCGATCCCCTCAAATGGACACACTTGCCGCAGGGCTCCGCAGAACAGGCGGAAGGTGCCAACGGAAGTCCGCTTTCTGACCTCAACGGAACGACGGCCGGCGCCACCCGCCTGGCCCTGGCCTTGAACTGGATTGTTGAGGATGGGCGCGACCCGGAGTGGGCCGCGGCGGACTGGCTCGCGACCGATATCGATCCTTCGTATCAGTCAGCGACTGAAATGCTTTCAGATCCCAAGGTCTCGCTCGATACGCTCGACCGGGCCAAGGATGCATACAAGACCATGCGAATTGTCGGCGAGGCACCCGCAGATCGCCGGCTTGGCGCCCGGCTCTACCTGGCGTCGATCGCGGCCGCCCTGGCCCGCCACCACCGCCGCATCAGCCGGCAATCCAATGAGGCCCTGGAGCGGAATTTGCGGGAAATGATCAACGACACGGCCATGCCTGATTCCCTGCGAGCCGTTGCAGGAATCGCCTTGTGCGAAATCCTGCAGGGCGACGCACCGGAAGGCGACCACATTTGATGTGGCATCCGTAGGGTCCGATAACTCAAAATTCTGGCGTCATAATCGGAAGAATTTTCCGCGGCGGGTGTCTTTCTCGGCACACAATGGTGTTCGTCCAGGAGGTATTGGACATGCGCGGAAATCGACAGAGCAATAGACAGTCACAGCGCGCCATTCTTGCGGCCATGTTTGTTTCGCTCGTCTGGGCCGGCATTCCAGCCGCCAACGCCGCCGATCGGGGCGGAGGTCGCCCTTCCGGTGCTGACCGAACACCGCCCGCCAGAAGTGAGCCCGCGCCCCCCCGGCCGGCAGCCCCGCGCGAACCCGCGCCGAGTCGTCCCGCAGCACCTCCGAGCCGGCCCTCAGCACCCGCACCGAGTCGTCCTTCATCACCCGCACCGGGTCGGCCCTCGGCACCCGCGCCGAGCCGACCTTCAGCGCCTCCCAAGTCATCGCCTTCGAGGCCCTCGGCACCGGCCGCCCCCAGCCGGTCTGTACCCAAGGCAGCGGACACTCCCCGACCCAGCGCTCCGCCCTCGCGACCTTCAATGCCGAGTCGTCCCTCCACCCCGAGCAAGCCGACCCAAGGATCACCGGCGCGACCGTCCGGCCCTGCGTATCAACAGCCGGCTCGCCCTTCGACTCCTGCGCCTTCCCGGCCTTCAACTCCATCTCGCTCCAATTCTCCAAGCCAACCCACACGGATCGCTACGCAGCCCTCATCACCGTCCGTGGTCTACCCCTCGAGTCCTCGACGCATCGATGCACCGTCGACCCCTGCCGTCAGATCTGCGCCGACCTCAGACCCGGCGAGTTCCTTGGCCACTCGCCGCAAGTCTGAACCGCGGCTGACACCGTCGACACCCGATCGAAGCGACCTTCACACCCCTGATTTGATCCATCGCCGCGACGGAATGAAGGACCCGTTGAGCGTCAACAAATTCCTTGAGTCCCCGAACAGCTATGTGAAGACCGGCACCTCCGCGACCCCGGTCGTGAATGACATCGGTACTCGAATGGTTGGTGGAGGACCCAAGAGCGTTCCGCCACAATCAACAAGCTCGGACCTTGTCGCCGTGGGTGTCGGTGGCGGCGGAATCGGCGTCGTCGTGACGGATGGACCCGATGTGGTGGCTGTGGCAGCACCGGCGTATGTCTGTGCGTACGACGGATGGTACTCCTCGAAGAAGTGGTGCAATTCCACCTATGGATGGGGGAATTGCTGGAGCAACTGGTGCAGCCCGTGGTCGTGCGGTGATGGCTTCAGTCTCTCGTTCTCGTGGAGCAGCGGCTATTCCTCATTCTCCTACTCTTCCGGCTGCTGGCCCTGGTATTCCTGGAGTAGCTGCCATTCGAGCTACTACGCCGGTTGCTATACCCCGATCTACGTGTGCTCGCCTTACTACACCTATCGGCCGTGGTATTGGGATGCGGTGTATGTCGGGCCGGTCTACAAGCCGTGCCTCGGCCCGTGGTGGGCTCGATACACCTATACACCCGTGGTCTATTACGTGGACGAGCCCGCCCCGGTGTACAGCAGCCCGACGGTCATCTACTCCAGCGCTACACCTCCGGCGCCGATGCCGACGATGGGTGAAACGTGGAATCAACTTTCCTATGGGCTCGACCGCAACGCACTCGAAGGATTCGCAGCCCTGATGCAGCATGCCGATGCCGAAGGTCTCGGCCCCGGACTTTCTACTCTCGGCTATGGCCTCGCCAACGCCATGATGGGGTACCACCAGTCCGCGGCGGCGGCAGTCCGCAGCGCCGTTCGCCGTGACCCCCAGATGCTCCGGCTCGTTCCCCGAACTGAGGCCCTCACGACCCGGTTGCGCGATCTTGCCGATGTCTACAAGCAGCGCACCAGCCGGACCGATCAGGAATTTGATTCCCTGTTCATGATCGCGGCCATCAACACCATTCTGGGTGACGATGCCGCCGCTTTCTATGCCGCGAATCAGGCCAGAAGTCGTGGAGATTCCGACGACTCAACCACCCAACTCGCCGCGATGCTGGGCAACTCGCTTTCGCAGGACCTGTATCACTAGGCGGGGCACCACCACGCTTATCGGTGGTCCGAGAATTTGACCGTTTGTTCGGATTCTGATAGAATCGTTCGCTCATCCGGCGGCCGTGGGGCCGCGAAGCGGTGATTCACTCAAAGGAGAGTTCATAATGAAGGCATTGCACTATTGGGCTGGTATCGGCGCGGTTTGCGCTTCCATTCTCTGCGCGACCGGGCTGCTCATGGCTGACGACAAGAAGCCGGCGTCGGGCCATGACATGAAGGGCATGCAGGGCATGGAGGGCATGACGCCCGAGATGCAGGAAATGATGAAGAAGTGGCAGGATCACATGACCCCGGGCGAGCACCATGCCGAACTGGCCAAGGTCGTCGGCAAGTGGACCACCGAGACCAAGTGGTGGGAAAACGCGGGTGATGCGCCGCAGATCAGCTCGGGTACGGCGACGTTCGAGCCCGTCTTCAACGGTCTCTTCGTTCGTCAGAACTTCAGCGGCACGATGATGGACATGCCGTTCCAGGGTGTCGGCTACACCGGATACGACAATTCGGCCAAGAAATACGTCGGTGTCTGGCTTGATTCGATGAGCTCTTCGATCATGGCCGGCGAGAGCGCTCCGAACCCCAAGGACACCTCCATGACCTGGATGTGCAACAATTGCATGGATGGCAAGCCGACGGAAATGCGCTCCATGGACACCTGGGTCAACGACAACACGTTTGTCTTTGAATTCCATACCAAGGGCAAGGACGGCAAGGAATTCAAGACGATGGAAATCACCTACAAGCGCGCCCGCTGACGCTTGGCCGTGTTCAGATGTTCTTCGCCCCCGGCCTCGTGCCGGGGGCGTTCTTTTTGCGCCGCCGGCAGGCCTTCATGCCCCAGATCCACGCCGGGACCACGCAGATTGCCAGCCAGAATCCCGCGGTAGCCGCCAAACGAGTCCAGAGCACCCCCATCGACTTCATCTCGGGCTCGTTCAGGAAAAGCCAGCACGCGCGGTCCAGCGCCCGTCGGTCCTCGTCATACGTCGCCGGCGGCGGAAACGACTTCTCGCCCCCCTGATCCTCCCATTCTCGCGACAGCCACGGCCATGGCCAGCCCACCACCAGCACTGCCTTGCGAAAGAACTCCTCGGAATCCGCAACGTGCGGCGGCCGGGCCCAGGTTGGGAGGTGGTCCATCATCGCGACACCCGACGAAACAGGGTACTCCTGCTGAAGGTCCACGTTCACCCACTCCACCCCAATGCCCCATCGGCGCTGATAGGTCCAGACTCGCCGTCCATCGCTGGCACCACTGAATTCAGCCTTGTCTCCAAAGGCAGCCATGCTGACGGGCAGGATTGCGAACACTGCCGTCATCAGCAGTCCCAGAACTACGCCGGCGGCAATGTATCGAATCACGCCCCTAGAATACCTCTCCATGCGTCCAGCGCCTTGACATTCGTCGATCTGCACGCAACACTCTGGTTGTGCCGGGTGTCCCGGCATCCACCTGACAACGCAGGACGATGGTTCGCGGCTCAAGATCTGCCGCACTTCATCGGGCGCACACGAAGCCCGAATCGGAGCCACGTCCGTTCAGGCTTCACAACGGGGCGGCCACAGCGTGGCGTTCGCATCCGCTCACGGTGCATCATTCGATGGCGACAATCAGCGGGATCCTTGAGCTGCCCAAGGGCAGCGAGGGTCGAATCAGACAGATGGATGACGGGCTTGTCGAGCAGCCCGATGATCCTTTCGTACCTCCACAGCTCTTCGCGCAATTCCCCCTTCGGCAAGGACAGAAGGTCACCGTCGAGGTGGTCAACCGCAAACCGCGGCGTCGCCGCAGCGGTCCCAAGCAGTTCAGACGAGTGGTGGAAAAGGTGATCGAGATCGAGGGCGTTGCCCCGGAGCTGCTGGTCGGGCGCAAGACGTTTGCCGACCTCGTGGCCCTCGACCCCCAGCCGCGCATGGCGCTGGAGCACAAAGGCTGCCCGCCGGCGTGTCGACTGATCGATCTCTTCTGCCCGATCGGGTTCGGCACCCGCGGCCTGATCGTCGCGCCCCCCAAGGCTGGCAAGACCATCCTGCTGCAGAACATCGCGTTCGGCATCAAGCACAATCACCCGGCCGTGGAACTGGTGGCTCTGCTGATCGACGAGCGGCCGGAGGAAGTGACTGATTTCAAACGCAATGTTCCGGCACAGGTCCTTGCGTCCAGCAACGATGAAGATCTTGAGAAACACCTGTCGCTGGCCATCCTCGCCGTGGAACGCGCCAAGCGCATGGTGGAGGCCGGCAAGGATGTTGTCGTGCTGCTCGACTCGCTCACTCGAGTCGGCCGAGCCTTCAACAACTCGCGTCGATATGGCTCCAGCGGGCGGACGATGTCGGGCGGACTGGATTCCAAAGCGCTGGAGATACCCAAGCAGCTCTTCGGCGCTGCCCGCAAGGCTGAGGAGGGCGGCTCGCTCACGATGATCGCCACCTGTCTTGTCGATACCGGTTCCCGCGCGGATCAGGTCATCTTCGAGGAGTTCAAGGGCACCGGCAACATGGAGCTCATTCTCGATCGATCGATCTCCGAGAAGCGGCTCTTCCCCGCCATCAACCTCGCGGCCAGCGGCACCCGCAAGGAGCACCTGCTCATGTCCGAGCGGGAATTGAAAACCGTGACCGCGCTGCGCCGGCGGCTCATGTCGCTTCCGCCGCATGTTCAGATCGAGCAGTTGCTGGGGGCCCTGAAGCGATACGAGACCAACGAGAAACTGGTGGCCGGCGCGTCGGGGTAAGACCGCGCTGGTAAGCCCTGACCGTCAGGCCTCGTATCATTCGACGGTGCCGTTCAAAGGATCCATCACACCGATCGAGCTGCTCACCCGCTGGCCGCGAGATCAGCGAGTCATGATGCTTCACTCGGCCCGCCCGCACGATCGATGGGCGCGGTGGACGCTGGTGGCTCAGCCCGGAATCTCAGTCCAGCGCGACAATCTTCCATCGCTGCCTAATGAAATCGGCGGTGGCTGGATCGGAATTCTCAGCTACGAATTGGGACACCAGCTTGAGCCCGCGGCCGGTCCGGCACACCCTTCCACGTGGCCCGCACTCGAATTCATTCGCATTGATCACGGATTTCTGCATGACGCACAAACCGGCTCCTGGTCGGTCATCGGAAAGCCATCGCGCAGCCTTCGCGATCATCTTGCCCGGCCTGCCGATAGACGCGAGTTCGAGCTCGAACCCTTGAAGGCGGCAATCCCTGCCGATCACTGTCTCGACGCTGTCGCTCGCACGATCGAGTACATCCGCGCCGGCGACATCTTTCAGGCCAACATCACGCAACCGCTCGAAGGCGCTATGCATGGCTGCCCACGCGCGTTGGCCGCGTGCGCGTTTCAACATGCCCAGCCGTGGTATGGAGCCTATCTCGAGTTGGACGATCACCGGATCGTTCTGTCGCTTTCGCCGGAACTCTTCCTTCATCACGACGCATCGACGCGGCGGCTCACCACGCGGCCGATCAAAGGGACGCGACCGGCAACCATTCCGAGTGCTGAACTGGAGCGCTCCGCCAAGGACCGCGCTGAATTGACCATGATCGTCGACCTGATGCGAAATGACCTCGGCCGCGTCTGCGAGATTGGAACCGTTCGCGTGGATGATCCGCGCACCATCGAGACGCACCCTACGGTTCACCATGGCGTGGCCACGGTTTCGGGCATGGTTCAGCACGGGGCCGCGTTCAACGATGTCATCCGCGCCACCTTTCCTGCGGGTTCGGTGACCGGCGCGCCAAAGATCCGCGCCATGCAAATCATTCGCAAACTGGAGTCTTCCGCCCGGGGCCCCTACTGCGGCTCGATCGGCTGGATTGGCGACGACGGCGGCTTCACCTTCAACGTCGCCATTCGCACGCTGGTCCTGACCCGCGCCGGGTCAGATTCCTGGCAGGTTCGCTACGGCGTCGGCGGCGGAATCGTGGCGGATTCCGATCCTGCCCGCGAACTTGAGGAATGCCACGCGAAAGCTGCGGTACTTCGACAATTGACGACACAGGTCCAATCCCGCGAGGCCCAAGCCCGTCCGCTCAGCCGGCACGCCTTCTGACGTGATTTTCACGCCGACTGCTTGAGCTGCGCCCGCTGCTGGAGCGAGATATAGCGGCAGATCTGATCGACAACGAACTTCTGATGCGCGGGATTGTGACTGAAATCAAAGGACAGACCCGCATAGGTGCGCTGCGTCGAGTCGATGTGGGTATGAACGACCTTGGCCGTGGCGCAGACTGGCGCGGGAATCTCCCGCGTCAGGCTGAAGCGCACCCAAAGGACTTTGTGCCGGTGCAGAACGCCGGCATCCGCGGGCTCAATGGCCAGGCCGACACCGCCGCCACCAATATTGACCAGCAGCGCCTGGAACTTCGGACCAACCTCAGGCAGCGTGAGCGAGTCCGGCGATTCGTCGGACGGTGCGGCGGCGTTGGGCGATAGACCGCGAAGCTCATTGGCTCGCTCGGCCACGACCACGCTTCGCGGGTCCAGCAGCGGCCACACATCAACTTCGGGAAGAGAGATCGCAGCCACCTGCACGCGGTAGAAGTTTCGCCGCTGGCACCGCTCGACACCGTCGGGCATGGCCAGGCGCATCGCGTGCGACGGCTGCCGACCTGGTCCGTCGAGAGTGACGGTACCGAGATTGGCCGTGCGGAACATCCAGCGGTTCTGGCCGATGGCAATCACCGCGATCAGTTCGATTCCCTGCTCAATCTCCAGCTCTCGCCCGAGCGCCTGCGGGCATTCCACCACCAGGTCGGTATCGTTCAGCTGAAGGATCCGGACCCGCCAGATCAGGTCGTTGGCCGCCGTCTCGTGGCCGTCATAGCAGGACGCAATGGCAATCTCCAGAGCGCCGTTGCGGTCTTGAAGCTGCTGCAGGCAGCGTTTCCATTCAATCGTCCGGGAGCGTGAGGCTGGCACGGTGGTGTCCCTTCTTTCGTGGAAGAACAGTCGTCTGAAGCATCGGATTCAATCAACGACCGCTCCAGAAGGAAGGCTCGTCAGGCGACAATCGGCGTCCGATTGTGCGGGCGCGCCGGCCTGATGAATGCCGATCAATCACCAGGCGAATGGGCAAACCACGCGGCCGCGAGGGGAATATCGGGCGTCGTCACCACCACCGGAATTCCCGGCGGAACGTGGCATTCGATCAACGCGGACACGTGTCGCCCCGGCATGAGGCCGCTGCCCAGCGGAACCGAGGCCAGATCGTCCTCAATCGCCACACTATCCTGAATAACCACCATTTCGCACATCGGCCCGAGGATCTCGAACATCCGCTGCAGGTGGTCTTCGATGGTCGCGAGCATGCTCGCGGCGAGCATCGCGGCCGGATCAAGGGCGAGTCCGATCGGGCCGCCGGCGCGCTCGCGGAAGAGGCCCGCGCAGGTCTGGAGATCGCTCAAGACTTGATGCCGATGCGGCCGCAGGATGAGCCGCTTCCCCGCATGTTCCAGGCCGGGCAGGATTCGATCAAGCACGCCACGCAGCGCTTCGCGGCCGGGCATCATCCAGTTGCGCGGCGTCGGCTCAAAGAGGCCGTCGCCCAACGAGCCGGACCAGGAGAGGATTCGCGGCGCAGCGGACGAAAAGCTGCGTTCAATGCCGGAGGACTCCGAAAGGATGTTGCCCGCAAACAGACATGCTTCCAATCCACCCGTAGCGTTCACGACTCGATCTCCGTCGATCGACCAGAGGGATCGAACGGCAGCGCTCATGCGCCGGAATACTCACAGCGGCTGGTGCAGGTTTCGTGCACGATGATCATCGCGAGCATGGGCAGGGCGGGCTTGATCTCGCGCCAAAGCCATCGGGCCACCATCTCGCTCGTCGGGTTTTCGAGGCCCTTGATCTCGTTGAGACAATAGTGATCGAGTCGATGCACGACGGGATCCACCGCACGCCCGATATCTCCGTAGTCGATCAGGTACCCCTTGGCCTCGTCGACGTCACCCTCAACCACAACCTCAACGCGGAAGGAATGGCCGTGCATGCGCCGGCATTTGTGGCCATCGGGAAACGTGGGCAGCCAGTGAGCTGCCTCAAAGGTGAACTGCTTGATCAGGCGGATGCGCATGAACGAAGGAGTCTATTCTCTGCAAGGCTTTACCCTGCCCGACGACCGTCCCCCGCGGCGGGGATCAACCCGCCGATTCGGCTGAGGCGGTTTCCACGTTCTTCAGGCCGCGGCGCTGATCGCGCAGACGACGGCTCTTGCCAACGCGATTTCGCAGGTAGTACAGCTTCGCACGGCGGGCATCGCCGCGACGAACCACATCGATCTTCGCAATTCGCGGCGAATGCAGCGGGAAAATTCGCTCCACGCCCTCGTTCGCCACGATGCGCCGGATCGTGATCATCTTGTTCACGCCGCGACCGCGCTCGGCGATGAACACGCCCTGAAACACCTGAATGCGCTCCTTGTCGCCTTCGACGATCTTGTAGTGCACATCCACCGTGTCACCCACGGTGAAATTGGGCATTTCGCTCTTGGGCTTGAGCTGCTTCTCAACGACGGATTCAATGATTTCAGTTCGGTTCATGGCGTTCCTTTCCGGGCTCGGCCGCTGCGATCTCGCGTGGGCCGGGGCGATTCGTCTTCGCCCTGATTTCTCCCTCGAAGTCGCGGCGACGTGCCGCAACCGGTCGGGACTCGCGACATGAGCGGCCGAAGCCCTCAGGGGTCGCCTTCTCGCAGAAGATCGGGCCGGCGCAACTGCGTCCGCTCGACCATCTGCTTCATGCGCCACTCAGCAATCTCGGCGTGATCGCCGCTGAGCAGCACCTCCGGAACCTCGCGCCCGCGCCAGTCGCGCGGACGTGTGTAGTGCGGGCAATCCAGGAGCGGCTTGCCCGACTCGTTCCGCCGCGAGAACGAATCCTCCGCGGCCGAGTCCTCGTGGCCGAGCACCCCGGGCAGCAGCCGGACGATTGCATCGACCAGCAGCATCACGGGAATCTCGCCACCGCTGAGCACGTAGTCGCCGACGCTCAGCTCGAGGGGCCGAAGCTCCTCGATCACTCGCTCATCAACACCTTCGTAGTGACCGGCGATCAACAGCAGCCGTTCACGCGAAGCCAGCCATTCGACCCGCGACTGGGTCAAGCGCTCGCCCTGCGGGCTGAGCAGGATTCGCGTGGCCGGCCGCGAGTCCTTTCCTTCAACCGCCAGCACCGCATCAAAGAGGGGCTGGCACATCATCACCATTCCGGGCCCGCCGCCGAAAGGCCGGTCGTCGACCTTGCGGTGCTTGTTGTCGGCCCAGTCGCGGATGTCATGGAGGTGATACTCCGCAAAGCCGCCGGCAACAGCCCTTCCGGGAATGCTCGCCTCCAACACCGAGGGAAACATCGCCGGAAACAGCGTCAGAATGTCAACTCGAAGGGCCGCCATGTCGTGCAGCACTCCGAATGCTTGTCCAAACCGGGAGTGCGGTCGAGCGGACGTGCAGACACACCGTCCGCACGATCACGCCGTCGCCGCGGCCTTCTTGCCCGGCTTCGGCTCGATGCCCGCCTTCTTCAAAAGGCTGGCCACCGTTTCCGACGGCTGAGCGCCAACCGAAAGCCAGTAGTCGATCCGGTCAACCTTCAGGTTCATCTGCTTGTCGGCCGGACCCATCGGGTCGTACCAGCCCAGTTGCTCGATCACGCGGCCATCGCGCGGCGAACGTTTGTCCATCGCACCAAGGCGATAGAACGGACGGTGGGCTCGGCCCATACGCTTCAGACGCAAAACAACCATACAGACTCCTTACCAAGCGCCCGACTTCGGTCAGAGGCCCGGCCGACGCGGCCAAGCATGCCGGAGGCGCCGATGGGAGCCGGCCGCGACGAATGCCGCAGGCCCAACTCTGTGCGACGCCTCTTCAGGGGCGGATGCGAGAGGGAGGAGTATACGAGAATTGGCTGGGGGATACCAGCCGATTCCAGGCCAATGGGAGCGTTCGAATTCGGCGGGCTTTGGTGTTCAATCGACCAAGGGCAAGCTGTAGGATGGTCAGGTGTGCGGTGCACAGCCTTGTATCTTGCGGCGAGATGGATTCACGCACCTGGTGGTGGGTGAATC
>CAYOWQ010000018.1:0-15803 GCA_964407695.1 uncultured Isosphaeraceae bacterium
GTAAGTTCCGACGCGCATCAATGGCGTAACGACTGGAGCCCTGTCTCCATGACCAACTCGGTGAAATAGTAGTGGCGGTGAAGATGCCGCCTACCCGCGGCAAGACGGAAAGACCCCGTGAACCTTTACTGCAGGCTTGTAGTGGTTACGGATGTGTTCTGCGTAGAATAGGTGGGAGGCTTTGAGAGCCCGGTTCCGGCCGGGATGGAGCCATCGTTGAAATACCACCCTGAATTCATTTGTGGCCTAACCCCGAATCCCATGAAACTGGGCGGGGGACACTGCATGCTGGGCAGTTTGACTGGGGCGGTCTCCTCCCAAATTGTAACGGAGGAGCGCAAAGGTCGGCTCAGCACGGTTGGAAACCGTGCCTTGAGTGCAAGAGCATAAGCCGGCTTTACAGCGAGTCATGCAGGACGAGCTGTCTCGAAAGAGGGCTCTAGTGATCCGGCGATCCCGTGTGGAAGGGTCGTCGCTCAACGGATAAAAGGTACTCTGGGGATAACAGGCTGATCGCTCCCGAGCGTCCATAGCGGCGGAGCGGTTTGGCACCTCGATGTCGGCTCATCACATCCTGGGGCTGAAGGCGGTCCCAAGGGTTAGGCTGTTCGCCTATTAAAGTGGTACGCGAGCTGGGTTCAGACCGGCGTGAGCCAGGTCGGTCCCTATCTGCCGTGGGCGTTGCAATATTGACCGGAGACTTCTTTAGTACGAGAGGATTGGGAAGGACGCACCCCTGGTGTGCCAGTTGGACCGCTCGGTCCACGGCTGGGTAGCTAAGTGCGGCAGGGATAACCGCTGAAAGCATCTAAGCGGGAAGCCCACCGGAAGATGAATATTGCTGGTCTTACGACGAAAGACCCCCGGAAGATGACCGGGTTGATAGGCCGCATGTGTACACAGAGAAATCTGCTTAGCATAGCGGTACTAACGGTCGAAGATTTGATCGTGCCGACCGGATTCCGGCTCGTTGCGCCTCCAGGCGCACCGACCGATTCGGTTTCCACGTTCGATCCACTCAATGTTCGTTTCGAGTCTTCGTGCGACACATCACGATTTCATCCGCTAACCTGGCCAACACGCCGCGTTAGCGCTTCACTGTCGTTTCGGCTCACGCCGCAACGATGGCTTGTCGGTGACCATAAGCGAAAGGAAACACCTGTTCCCATCCCGAACACAGCAGTTAAGCTTTCGCTGCCGATGATACTGCACCGCGGGAAAGTAGGTCATCGCCGACTTGATGGGCCCTGCTGGGGACACCCTGCAGGGCCCTTTTCGTTTCACCACGCCTGTTTCAACTCTACAATCGTTGCGCCGTGCCAATCTATAAAATCTACGTCGGCAACATCGGGTATGCCGCTACCGCGGAACGCCTCAAGGCGCTCTTCGAACCCTTCGGCGAAGTTGCCGATATCGCCATCGCCCAGGACAAGGATACTGGCAAATCCCGCGGATTCGCCATCGTCATGATGCGCGAAGAAGGCGCTGGGAAGGCGGCCGTCAATGCCCTCAAGAACCTCCGCTGGGAGGGCCGCGCGATCGTCGTCAACGAAGCGGCGAAGAAGCGCAAGAAAAAGAAGGCCTCACTCGGCCCCCAGATCGTCAAACTGCCCGATGGGCGCATCCGCCGTCGCGGCCCGCGCGTGCCCGAAGGTTTCCGCGGCGTCTGGAGCGACGGTCAGAAGTATGGCGGCTATGGCGGCGAGCTTGGCGGCGAAGAGCGCGGGCGGAAGCCCGGCAATAGGCCGGGCAATCGCGGCACGCGTCGCGATCGTCCATGATTGACCCGCTGGTCGCCGCGGCCGCCATGAAATGATCCATCAAGGGGAAGCGACCTCTGCAGGCCTGCCGATTGGCGAATGTGCCGCCGTTCTGACATCCATGCTCTGGGTCGGCTCGTCACTCGCTTTCGCGATTTCATCCAGGCGAATTGGCGTCATCACCGTGAATCTGGTGCGCAGTCTGCTCGCACTTGTCGGCCTCATGGCCGCTCATGCGATCGTTCATCATTCCCTGTGGCCGGATCTTCCTGCCTCGGCCATGATCATGATGGCTCTCTCCGGATTCATCGGGCTGTCCATCGGCGACCAGTTCCTGTTCTCCGCGGCCGCGGCCATCGGCGCCCGATCCGCAATGCTCATCATGACCTCGGTTCCCGTCATCGCCGCAGCGATGGCCGCATTCCTCGGTGAGTCGCTCGGCTGGCTCAAGATTGCCGGCATGGCGGTAACGCTTGGCGGGATCGTCTGGGTGATCCTCGAGCGGCCGATGCCGCGCGCAGGTGCCGCCCCCTCGTCCGATGTGGCTATTTCGCCGCCCCGTTCTCGCCGGGTGGCCATCTTCTACGGCGTCGTCGCGGCCCTGTGCCAGGCTGCGGGCATGGTGCTCGCCCACGAGGTGCTCTCGCCTCGGACCGACGCTGAGTCTCCGCAGATTTCAACACTCGCCGCGCAGGTTGTCCGAATGGGGGCCGGCCTTCTTGGTGTGATCATGATGGTTGCGCTAATCGGCAGGTTTCCACCCGGCAGGGCAGTGGTTCGAACGCTGCCCATCATCCTGGTTGGAACGTTGACGGGGCCGACGCTTGGGGTCTACTTCTCGCTGGTGGCAGTGGAGCATGCCCCGGTGGGGATTGCCACGACTCTGATGGCCCTGACGCCGGTGTTTATCCTTCCCTTCTCGTTCTGGATCGAGAGGGAGCGCATCTCACCTCGGGCCGTCATCGGTGCGTTGGTATCTGTCGCGGGCGTGGCGATGCTCATGCTCGACGCTGGCGGATAGAGTGCATCAATCATGCCTGTAACCGACACGAAGCAATCCATGGTGGCTCGACAGCAGCTCAAGACGCTGCAACTTCTCGGCGTGGATTTCATACCAACCGCCGCCCCCGAACAGGTTTGCGCGGAGAACAGAGGCGAGGACAGAGACGACATTGTGCGGGCGGTGATCTCCCCGGTCGTCGAGAGAGAAGTTCCAGACTCACAAACGATCCAACCCCCCGCAAAGACATCCGGAAATATTTTCACCTTGGCGGAGCCGCTCTCACCGGAGCTTCATCCGGATCAGAAACAGGCTGCGCTGGATGCCTTGCGGGAGGAGCACGAACACCATTGTCCACATTGCACCACCGCTGAGGGCCACACTCGGCTTGTGTTCGGCGAAGGCAACCCCGACGCTCGGCTCATGTTCGTCGGCGAGGCACCCGGCGAAACCGAAGATCAATCAGGCCGACCATTCGTTGGAAGGGCTGGCCAGAAGCTCGAAGAGATGATCAAGGCCATGAAGCTGAGGCGCGAGGATGTCTATATCGCCAATGTGCTCAAGGCCCGACCCCCCGGAAATCGCACACCGCTCCAATCTGAAATCGAGCGATGCGGTCCCTATCTCGCCCGCCAGATCCGAATCATTCGGCCATCAGTGCTGGTCGCACTCGGCGGTCCCGCCGCGAAAATGCTGCTGGCGGTTGAGACGGGAATCACCCGGCTTCGTGGGATCTGGGGAAGCTACAACGATGGAGACCTGACGGTCCGGGTGATGCCCACGTTCCACCCAGCCTATCTGCTTCGGAACTACACGGCCGACACCCGGATGAAGGTCTGGTCCGACCTCCAAATGGTCATGGCCGAACTCGGGATTGTCTTGTAAGTCTATTTTTATCAATAGTTTATAAAAAATCTTGTCGAAACAATCAAATTCCCGAAACCCCAGAGGGGATGCGCTCGAAGAATAGAGCGTCGATGCCTGGCATCGGCCCAAACCTGCCCCCCACGAGGAGCCTGTCTGACGGCTTTGCCGCGACGGGCTCTTTTTATTTTTGTGTATCCGGTGCCGGCCGGCGTTCAAGGATCAGCGTGACCGGGCCATTGTTGTGGATGCAGACCTGCATCGAAGCGGCAAACACCCCGGTTTTGACTGCAATCCCCTCCTGTTCGAGTTGTCTTTGGGTTGCGTCATAGAGACGTCGGGCAACGTCCGGCGCCGCAGCGCGAACAAAGCTCGGCCTGTTCCCTCTGCTGCAGTCGCCCAGCAAGGTGAATTGGCTGACAAGAAGGATCGAGCCGCCGACATCGACGACGCTTCGGTTCATCTTTCCATCGTCATCAGCAAAGATGCGAAGCCGCGCCAACCGGGTCGCCACCCAAGACACCTCGGCCTCCGAATCACCCGCTTCAACACCCAGAAGGACACACAGTCCGTGGTCGATTGCGGCCTGATAGCCCGTGGCTTCGACGCTGACACTTGCTGCGCTTACCCGCTGAACGACCGCGATCACTTCGGGCACCTCATCGTGATGGCGGGGTGATGGTGCAGGTCAGGCACTGATCAGCGCGATGGCGGCACTCGTGACCATGCAGATTCCCTTCTCGTCGACCGCCTGCCGATAGTCGAGCAACTCCAGTCGTTCCGGCTTGGCGAGCATCAGCGAAGCCGCCATGTTGCCGATCGAGCACCAGCGCGTGGGATTCTTGTTCCACCGCATCGCTTCAAGAAACGCGTCGGCATCGCCGCTGAGATACTTCGACATCATCTCGCGATCGTGGCGCTCCACATCAGTCTTTCGCTGCTGATCCACCGGCCTCGGCTCGCCGAATTGCGGCCCGACGTGGCTCAGGTCGCTTGATCCCACAAAAATCGTTCGGCCTCCCGCGGCGTCCAGCGCTTCCTGCAGGGCGGGGACAAATTCCTCGAATCCCACACGTTCGCCGTCACTCTTGATCATGGGTCGCAGCGGATCAGGGACGAGCGCAGACACAAGCGGCACGTTTCCAAACCGATACTGCAGCCAAGGGATATGGAGCTGGATGGAATGCTCGTTGACGTGGTCAAGATGATCGACCACTACGCGATTGCCCAGACGTGTTGTCAGGGCTGAGACCACCTTCTCATCGGCCGGGCAACGTCCCAACGGAGTGTCGAATCCGTATGGCGTTAGAACGACACCATCGCCAAGTCCGTTGTGATTCGTACCCAGGATGACGACTCGATCCGGGGCGTCGGTGTCTGCCAGGCACCGATATGCGGCCGCGTAGTTGGGCCACCCGCGCGCGTAGTCGAGGTGCGGGGCGATCAGGCCGGCCACCTCTCCATCCAGTTCCGGGTCCTCCGTCTGTTCGAACCATCGATCCATCGCCTCCCTGCAGGCCTCGGCGGTCTGACCCATGCCGGCGGAGGCGATGTAGGCCGGGATCGCGCCCTGGCCGGCCAGGCGATCCTTGAGCTGCTGCTCGAGCGTCTCAAACGTCGGGCCCCAAAGAAGGCCAAAGCGGTCCATTTGCTCCACGAGCGATGACAACTGAGAAACATCCGTCTGGAAGTGCTTCGCGATGTCTTCAAGTGACTCCTGACCCATGAATCGCTGGAAAAGGTTCAACGCGGGAGGAGTCACCACCATCGTTTCCTTCACCAGCGTTGACGGGTCCCGCAGGGCAATAAACGTCTTGCCGTCCTTCTGGAATGGGATCGGCTGGATCGGCCTCAGGTGCGGGTGGCGGATGTGCGGGGGCAGCGATTCGAGAAGTGGGTCAGGCATGGGGAGAGTGTATTCACACCGGTGGGGACATCCGGTTTGGATTTTGAAAGGCTAATAAACAGGTAGAAAGACCTCGACCTTGAAGTCTAATCGGTCGATGCAATGAGGCAGTATACTGGAGCGTTCAACGACAACGAGACCCGACTTGATCAATTGCAGCCGTCGGGAATGATTCGGCTGCTGTCATGGCCCTACCCCTGCACGCCAGTTGAATGCGAACGGATCTTTGGAGGCACACTGAAATGAAAGCGAAATTCAATCACATTTTGGCGACTGTGGCGGCCTTCGCGCTCGGGGCGGTAATCGCCACCAGTGCGAATGCCTCTCCTGAGGATGCTCCCGCGTCGCCTCAGGGCAACCCGTCGGCGGCTCCGGATACCGGGGCAACCGCCCCGAATCGCCCGAGCCGGGAGGAAATCGTTCGAAAGATGCGCGAAGCTCGGGAGAATGCCCAGGAAGGCAATCCTCGAGTCGCACCGGGCGCTTCGGTCAGCCCTGTTCGTGAAGGTCAGGACGATCGGCCGCCGGCGATCAAGTTCGATCCCCCGGTGGCGGATTTCGGCGAGATGGTCATTGATGCGCCGGAAACACTGACGGTCAAAATCTGCAACATCCTGGATGTGCCCATCACCATCACCGCTGCCAAACCCGGTTGCGGCTGCACCGTGGCTGATTATCCGAAGGACCCCATTGCTCCGGGTGAATGCGGCATCTCGACGCTTCGTCTCAGCCCGGGTTCGAAGGCTCCCACCACCCTTCACAAGAAGGTGACGTACCTTATCGAGGGCCATCCCTCGGCGACCTTGACACTCACGGGCAACGTTGTGGCCTATGTCATGGCCGAGCCGGACCTGATCGAAGGCCCCCGCGATGAAGAAATCGCCAAGGCCGAACAAGGTGAGATCAAGTTGACCTCCGGCGACGGCACTCCGTTCCGGATCCTCGACGTCAATCCCAACATCATTCTGGACATCGACCCAGAAGCCAAGCCTGCGACCGAGATCACAGTCCATATTTCCTGGGAGGAGTGGATGAAGGCTTCTCGCCCGGTCAAGGTGACCATGCGAACCGACCATCCCAAGGGACCGAATGTTCCCGTCATCATCAAGCGGCCGCCGGGTCCCCCGCTGGGACCGAACGACCCGAATCGAACGCCTAATTCGACGGCGATCAATGCCATCGTTCTGGCGGTGAAGTCGAAGGATGTCGAGAAGGTCAAGACCGCCATCGCGGCCAATCCGGATCAGGTCAAAACGCCGGATCGCCTCGGGAAGTATCCGATCCACACCGCGGCCGATGAAGGCAATGTTGAAATCGCGAAGTTGCTCCTGGAGGCCGGCGCCGACGTCAATGTCGGCGACAAGGCCGGTCAGACGCCGCTCATCATTGCTGCCGAGAAGAGCAACCTTGACATGGTCAAGGCACTCCTCGACGCCAAGGCTGACGTGAAGGCTACGGATCACATTGGTGGCACCGCGCTGCTTTGGGCCGCCGGCCGTGCGAAGAATCCTGAGGTCCTCACGGTACTCATCGACGCCGGATCCGACGTGAATGTGAAGGACACCAACGGCTGGACGCCACTCCATTGGGCGGCGGCGATCGGCGATCCCAAGAACGTCGAACTCCTGATCTCCAAGAAGGTCGATGTCAACATTCCCGATCAGTTGTCGAAGGACACTCCGCTGATGCGTGCCGTTCGAACGGGCAACGTTGAAAGCGTTCGGGCCATTCTCGGCGCCGGCGCCGACGTGAACGCCGTGAATCGGCTGGGCGCGACAGCGCTACTGCTCGCCGCCTCGAACGGTCCCATTGAGAAGCTCAAGGCCGTGGTCGGCGCCAAGCCCCAGCTGGATGCCCGAGACAGTCAGGGCAACAGCGCGTGGAATCTGGCCAAGCTGCGTGACGAGGGCGACCCCGCCAAGCAGGAAGTGGTGTCGTTCCTTGAGGGAATTCTGCCCGACATCGCCAAGGCCGACGCTCCAGCGCCCACGCGTCCGCAGCCCGTGATTACTCCGACGGGTTCGACGCACTGATCGCGACTGGTCGCCTCAACTCGAGAGTTCAATCTGATTCGCAACCACCCGCTCGTCGATGAGACGAGCGGGTTCATTTTTGGCTCGGTTGCCAACGAGGCTACCATGCCGACATGACCACCCTGACCGCCACGGAGACTCAAACCGATGCTCGACCTTATGACCGCCTGATGGAGCGAATGCGGCGAGCGCATCTGCTGGGAAGCTCGGCGAGCATGCTCGGTTGGGACCAGGAAACCATGATGCCTGCAGGCGGCCTGATGCATCGGGCGCGCCAATTGGCGTTGCTGTCAAAGCTTCGTCACGAGGAGGCGACTCACCCGGAGATCGAGGAGTTGCTCGAGGCCTGCGAGGGTGATCGCATTCTGATGCGCGACCCTCTGTCGCCGGAGGCGGTGAATGTTCGCCAGATTCGCCGAGAGTTCGAGCGGGATCGGCGCGTACCAACGTCACTGGTCGAAGAACTTTCCCGCACGACCAGCATCGCCAAGCACGAATGGGCCGAAGCCCGCAAGAACTCTGATTTCTCGCGTTTTGCGCCGGCGCTCGAAAAGATTCTCAATCTCACCAAGCGCCGAGCGGCGTGCCTGGGAATTCCCGAAGGCGGCGAGCCGTGGGATGCGCTGGCCGATCTGTACGAGCCCGGGTGTCGGGCATCCGATGTCGAGAAGGTGTTCACTCCGCTTCGGAAGCGACTGCAGACGCTGCTCGGCGAATTGCTGGCCAGCACGACGCATCCGAGCAATCGGTTCAACGAGACCGCGCTGCCGATTTCCCAGCAGGAAGCGTTCGTGCGATTTGTGACCGAGAAGATCGGATTCGATTTCGGCCGCGGCCGACTCGATCGTTCAACACATCCATTCTGCAACGGCACCCACCCGGGCGACGTGCGGCTTACGACGCGTTTCACGGAGACATGCCTCAACGATGCCCTTGGATCGACCATGCACGAAGCCGGCCACGGCATGTATGAGCAGGGGTTGCCGATGGAGTACGTCGGCCTGCCCATGGGCGAGGCGGTTTCCCTCGGAATCCACGAGAGCCAGAGCCGCATGTGGGAAAACCAAGTGGGTCGATCGCGCGCGTTCTGGCAATGGTGTATGCCGCACCTCAAGGAGTTCTTCGGATGCGCGGTCGATGGATTCAACCTCGACGAGCTCTATGGCACCGCCAACATCGTCGAGCCGGGGTACATCCGTGTTGAAGCGGATGAGGCGACCTACAACATGCACGTCATGGTGCGATTCGAACTCGAGCGCGGGCTGATGAATGGATCCTTGAGCGTCAAGGACCTGCCCGGGGAATGGAACCGTCGATACAAGGACTATCTTGGACTCCATGTGCCGGATGATCGACGCGGCTGCCTGCAGGACATTCACTGGTCGATGGGGGCGATCGGGTATTTTCCGACCTATACCCTCGGGAATCTCTATGCAGCGCAGTTCTTCGATACTGCGCGACGGACGATTCCGGACCTTGAGTCTCAGTTCGCACGGGGCGACTTCTCAAGCCTCAAGCACTGGCTTAACACCCAGATTCATGCTCATGGACAGCGCCACATGGCTGCGGATCTCTGCAGGGTCGTGACGGGACAGCCGCTCAGCCCCGATCACCTCATCACGTATCTCGAGGGCAAGCTCAAGCCGCTTTATGGGCTGTGATTCCGCCAAGGGTTCATAGAGTTTCGCCGTTTCTGAAAGGCGTCCGGTGGTCTGCCCAAATAGCATGATGGCGGATGGTCGCGCGCCCGCGCGACAGGGAATCTCAAGGAGAACCGTCATGCTTACCACCGCGTCCGTCTATTCGATCGCCCTGATTCACATCGGCGTAATCCTGATCGCCGCGGCGTACTACACCGTGGGTGCGGCGATGATGCCGAACATCACGGTGCGCGCCCGCACCCGCTTTGCCCGCCGACCTTGGCTGGCGATGCTGGTGGGCGTGCTGCTCTCCGTACCGTGGATCGGCGTGGCCTTGCTTCTGCTTTCGTTCCAGCGGCCCGTGACGGGGATCGCGGCAGGTGTATTGATCGGTCTCTGGTTGCTGGCGGGAATGACGGGCGGCGCCGGCCTGGCGCAGCATGTGGGTTCGAGCGGCGGCACCACGACGTGGGCAACGACCGCGCGCGGTGGCTTGATGCTCGCGCTGACGTGGGTGTTGCCCCTCGTCGGTTGGTTGTTTGTGCTGCCGTTGACGATTGCGACCGGCGTTGGGTGCTTCATTCTTGGTCTGCCGGGCGAACGCGCACCCCGGTTGACTGAGGTCGAGTCTGCCGCGGTGAGATGATGTCAACCTCTCGACGCCGATTTCTCGCGGCCGGAGCCTTTGGCGCCTTGGCTGCACTGGCGGGGTGTGAACAGGCTGATGACCTCGTCGCGCAGCTTCTTTCGCCGGAGTCGCGGAATGACGTTCGGCCGCCGACCGGTCACACGATCGACCTTGAGACGCACGTCCTGAACCGGATGACCTTCGGGCCACGGCCGGGTGATCGTGCGAATGTGGCGTTTCAGGGTGTCGACGCCTTCATTGAGGAACAACTGCAACCCCAATCGATCATGGATCTGGGGTGCGACCTCAAGACGGCCGAGTTGGAGTCCATCAACCAGCCGCGCGGGGAACTCTACAGCGAGGATTCGCGCGTGCTGATCGACGAGCTTCGACGCGACAAGCTGCTTCGGGCGATCTACAGCCGACGGCAACTGCAGGAGGTCATGGTCGACTTCTGGAGCGACCACTTCAACATCGCCGTAAACAAGGGCGATTGCCGGTGGATGAAGGTCGCGGATGATCGCGAAGTAATTCGGCCGTTCGCGCTGGGGCGATTTCGCGACCTGGTTCGAGCGAGTGCGCTGAGTCCGGCCATGCTGGTGTATCTCGACGGGCATGACAACAAGGTGATCCATCCCGGCGATCTGCCGAATGAAAACTATGCCCGCGAGCTTCTTGAATTGCACACGCTCGGCGTGGGGGGCGGATACACGCAGGAGGATGTGATGGAGGCGGCTCGATGTCTGAGCGGCTGGACGTATGGTTCACAATACCGCGGACTTCTGAGTTCGGTGGTGGACTTCGACCCGGCGCGCCACGATTCAGGCCCCAAACAGGTGTTGGGAACGGAGATCTCCGAGACGGATGGACGCAAGGAGCTTGACGCGGTGATCTCGCTTGCGTGTTCACACCGCTCCACAGCGCGGCACATTGCGATGAAATTGTGCCGGTGTTTTGTGTCTGATCCAGCGCCGGAGGAACTGGTTCACGAGGCAGCGGAGCGATTTCTGAGTTCTGATGGCCAGATCGCAGACGTCCTGCAACTCATCTTCTTCCACGACGAGTTTCGATCGCGGCGCGGGAATCTGTTCAAGCGGCCGCAGCGATTCGTTGTGTCGGCGCTGCGGGCGACGGATGCGCGAAGCGATGCCGCCGGGCCGATCCAGCAGGCCCTTGAGCGAATGGGCCATGCACCGTTTTCGTATCCCGCGCCGGATGGATATCCCCTGGAGTCAGCGCCGTGGATGGGGACCCTGCTGTGGCGATGGAATTTCGCAATCGATCTGGCTGCCGGGCGCCTGAAGGGCACTCGGATCGACTCGGACGGGCTTCTCGCTCAGCTTGGCGGACGGAAGGCGCTTCTGGCGCATCTGCTGGGACGAGTCGGGAATGAGACCGAGGTTTCGGCGTTGTTGGCAACGCAGCAGCCGTTGGCGCTCTCGATGGCGTGCCCGGCGTTTCAATGGCACTGAGGAGCGAAGGATGCAGCAACATTACTTTGCCGAGTCAAGCGGCCAGCGCGTCCTGGTGGTCGTTTTCCTGCGAGGCGGTGCTGACGGGCTTACCTTGGTACCGCCCGTCGGTGACGACGCCTATCACCGTGCTCGGCCGACGGTGCGGGTCTCTGCATCCGACGCATTGGATCTTGACGGCCATTTCGGCCTCCATCCGGGGCTTCGGCCGCTTCTTGAGCACTGGGACACCGGCCGATTGGGTGTGATTCACGGCGCAGGCTCGGAGGATACGACGAGATCGCACTTTGAAGCCCAGGATTTCATGGAACATGGTGGCCTGGTCGGTGGCGGCTGGTTGGGGCGATTCATGCGTTCTCGCGGGACCGGATCATCGGCGATGGAGACCGTGGCCATCGGAGTGACGCAGCCCGAGTCGTTGCTCGGCGCTCCGGCGTGCGCGGTCATGCAATCTGCCAGTGAGTTTGTCCTGCGGAGTGAGGATGCCGGGTTCACCGAGATGCTGGGAGCGCTCTATGAGTGTGCTGAGCCACCGCTTCGACAGGCCGGCCGCGACACGCTTGCGGCATTGAAACGACTTCAGTCGGTTGCGACCGGTTCCAGGTACGGCCGTGGAGGTATGGAGTACCCGGATCATGCGTTCGGGCGCGGATTGCGTGAGCTCGCGACGTTGATCAAGGCAGAAGTTGGGTTGTCAGTCTCCACCATTGACCTCGACGGCTGGGATTCACACTTCGTCCAGAATCAGGTCTTGCTGGGACCGATCGACGCGCTTGGAAAGGGACTGGCCGCATTCCTCGACGATCTCGGCCTGCATCGCGAGCGGGTTGACATTGTCACGATGACGGAGTTCGGCCGGCGGGTTGCGGAGAATACGAGTTTCGGCACTGATCACGGTTCGGGCGGCGTGATGATGGTGCTGGGAGAGAGAACGGACTTTGGCGGCCGCGTGGTGTCGGGATGGCGAGACCTGTCGGTCGAGAGTTTGATCGGCCCGGGGGACGTTCCGGCGGCGATCAACTACCGGGATGTCCTCGCGCCATTGTTGAGGCGGCATAGTCCGGGGGCGGACCTTAGGGAGGTTTTTCCGGGACACAGGATCGACGATATGATTCTGTTGCCCGAGTAGCTACTCGTCCTCCGACTCGGCTGAGGCATAGCTTGAGGGGTCGCCTTCAGCTTCGACGCCGTCTTCCGCATCCTCGATCACCACCATGGTTCCGTCGGCGTTCTGGGTGCCGTCTCGCAGTGCGGAGACATCGACGATGACGACCTTGATCGGGCCGGAATACGGCGACTTGGCTGCAGCGCCATCCTTGCCTGACGACGCCACCGACGACGAGCCTGAAGAGCTCGACGACTTGCCTCCCGACTTGGCCGACTTCGAGGAGCCGGACTTCTTGGATGAGGCGAGCTTGCCCTTCGACTTGCTGGAACCGGCGGAACTGCCGCCGCCGCCGCTGCCGCCACCACCGCCGCCCTTGCCCTTCTTTCCGGCCTTGGCGACTGACTTGGAGCCAGTCTTGGAGCTCGACTTGGAGCCAGACTTGGAGCTCGACTTTCCAGAGGATCCACCGCTCGAGGGTACGACGACGATCTCAAATCCGCCTCCGACATCGCCCGTTACGATCTGGCTGTCATAGTCGGGGTCGAATCCTTCGCCACCGACGATGTCTTCAACCACAGGGTCGGCGAGCGCGGGATCCGACACCTCGAATTTGGGCAGACCCTTGGCGTCCAGATCGAGAGATTCGCTTGGAGAGAGGACGAGCCAGGCGCCGGCTTCACCTTCGGGAGCGGCAACAACCTTGGGATTGCCGTCGATGTACACCTTGACCGCCTGCACGTCGGGCGCGAAAGAGAATCGCCACACGGTCTTGTTGGAAAACTTGAGACCGCCGGCCACCATCTTGGTATCCCATGGAAACGCGGCAATGGTCATCGGTCCGATCCAGGCTCCGGCGAGCTTGTTGTTCAACTCGTCGGCGAGGTCGTTGAGGTGAACGGCGTCTTCCGGCTTGTTCCAATCAGCCGGGTTCTGGCCGCTGGCCCACGCGGCCGGGTTCCAATAGACCACTCGATTGCAGGCGTGCATCGCGAGCTGTCGAACCAACTCGTCGTAATACGGGGAGTTGCTGAGCATCGCGTCGCGCCCGGGAATCTCCGACTTATAGGAATAGGTCGGAATCCAGGGGTGCAGCGGCCGCGAGGTGGCGCGACGGATCGTCTTGACGTCATAGGTTTCAAGAAGAAACGCCGACCAGCCCGACTTTCCGAACGCACTCTTGCCATCCATCTTTTTCTTGGCCAATCCCTCGTCCATCAGGCCATAGAAGCGACGGGCGTCGTGGGTGCCGCAACCAGAGGTCTCGCGGAATTCGATGTCGCCCGAATAGTTATAGATCGGATCGGCCTGATCGACGGTGTAGCTTCCGTAGTTGGAGAACTCGATGTTGGGGAAGAAATTCTTAGCGACGTCGTAGACAGAGACATCGATGGCGGTATCGAAGATGTCGCCGGCAACGGAGTTCCACTTCAGGTACTCCGGCGAGTTGAAGGGAAGAGGCGTGATGTCGCTGAATCCGAGCTTGGTCGCCACGGCGGCAAAGCGAGGATCGGCTTCAATGGCGGCCCACCGCGGATTGCCCCCGTTGTACTGGATCGAGATCTTGTGATAGTTCTTCTCATAATCGAGAAGCATGACGTCGGCGGTACCGCCAATGTAGACGAAGTCGGCAAAGAACTTCTCGTAATTGGCAATTGTCTCCTCGGAACCGTGATCGGGCCAGATGCCCAGTTGGTTGGTGGGGGTGCCGCCCTGCGTCTTGCAGACGTCCTGCGGGTGAATGGTCAGTTCGTCGTGAAGGTCCCAGCCGAGAATGCATCGGAGGCCCTTGGGAATCTTGACGATCTTGTTGTAGATACCCTGGATGGTGTCGGCCTTGCTGACGGACACGACACGGGTGATGTGGTCGCAGCTCTCGGGCACCGAGCCCCAGGAGAAGACGTGAAATGCGGGATTCTCATCTGCGGCGGCCGGGGCAGCGCTGCACATGCACGCCATTGCGACAAGCGGATAGACGCTCCGCCATCGGCAATGCACTCCTGACTTGTTGAGATGAGACCGCATAGGCTGCACTCCTTTCCAGATCCACGAAACAGCTTGTGCAAGGGTCGAATTGCGCCGGGGGAACGCAACGGCAGGAGGGGCAATTCATGTCGACCCGGCCGAACCATGCGGTCCGGGCAATCTCGCGAGGCAGGGTTGCCCCTGCCGGTTGTGCGGCCTGGGTTGTCAAGGCATGAGACGAGAGGCCCACGACCAGTCGATCCGGTCCGCGAACATTTCGGCGTACTTGCGGCGATTGTTCTGATAACGCAGGTAGTAGGCGTGTTCCCAAACATCGATGGCAATCAATGGGACGGTCCCCGACACGGTGTGGTCCTGATGCTTTTCGGCTTGCAGAACGACCAGGCGATCAGCTAAAGGTTCGTGCGCCAGGATGGCCCAGCCGCTCCCTTCGACGCTTGATGCCGCTTCCACGAACTGGGCCCGAAAACGATTGATGTTGCCGAAGTCGCGATCGATCGCAGCCCCCAGGCGATCAGAGGGGGCTGAGGCGGGCGTTGAGCCCGGGAGCAGGCTGCGCCAATACACGACGTGCAGGAAGTGTCCTGACGCATGAAAGGAGAGATCGCGAAGCGTGGACTGGTGTCCAGCACTTTGGCCTTCACTCCACGAATAGGACGCCAGCGCCGCCAGCGCAGCATTCAGTCCTTTCACGTACCCGGCGTGGTGCACGTCGTGATGAAGCCGTACGGTCTGAGCATCGAGGACCGGCTCGAGGGCCTCCGGAGGATACGGGAGCGGTGGGAGAACAAACTCCCGCCGAATCGGATCCCACCCAAGTTCGGTCGGAGTCAGCCCGGCATTGCCTGGCGGATCGTCGCGAAGATCCTCGCCTGAGGCGACACCCGAAATCAGGGCCATGGCCGCCGCGACACCCACCAAGGCGATAGCGTCTCTTCGGGTTAGGGGCAGCGAGGGATCTGCGGCAGTCCGAATCATGGATTCAAGATGGTAGCATCGCCGGTTCGCGGGTCGCCGGGCCCGGCATGGTCGGCGCCGATTGAGCGGAAGGGAATGATGGATGAGTTTTATCAGCGAACTGACATGGCGGAACATGCTCCATCAATCCACGAGCCCCCTCGTGGACGATTTTCTTCGCACGGGTCAGCGAAGCGGCTATGCGGGATTCGATCCGACGTCGGACAGTCTGACCATCGGTAATTTCATCCCGGTGAAGCTGCTGATGCACCTTCAGCAATACGGCCATACCCCGATCGTGCTGATGGGCGGCGGAACGGGCTTGATCGGTGATCCATCAGGGCGTGACAACGAGCGACAGATGATGTCGGCGGAACAGGTTGCGGCCAACGTCGCCAGCCAACAGAAGATTCTGGAGCGGCTGCTGGATTTCTCGAAAGCGATTTCGAATC